>CAWFII010000020.1:0-53996 GCA_963815825.1 uncultured Actinomycetota bacterium
GTCGTCACGAGCATGGCTAGTCCCGCGCCGAAGCACAGGCCACGCAGGAAGGAGTCGAGGTGGGAGCTGGCCTCGAACAGGACAGCAGTCGAGGCGGCGGAGAGCACCAGGGCCAGGGGGTGGAACGGTTGAGAAGGAGCCATGCGTCAACGATAGGTTGACGTCCGGCTCGCGTCAACCATCAGTTGACAACTCTCAGACCACGGTCCAGGTGTCGCCGCCGCTGATCAGGTTGGTCAGCGCCTCACGCTGGTCGCCCTGCCCGGCCGAGGCGGTCGCGATCTGGTCGCGCGCCTGGTCGTCGTAGGTCGGACGGTCGACCTGGCGGAAGATGCCGATCGGTGACTGGTGCAGGATCCCCGCGTCGGTGAGGCGGGACAGTGCGAACGCCGTGGTCGGGTCGTCGGCGTGCGCGTCGTGCACGAGCAGGCCCGAGGGGTCGACGTCGGCGGTGGCGACCACCTCGACGCCACCGCTCGCCGAGCGCACGATCCCCTTGGTGCCCAGACCGTCCTCGCCAGGAGCTCCGAAACGGATCGGCCGGCCCTGCTCCAGCGGGATGATCGCGTCAGCCTTGGTGTCGGGGTTCTTGATCGCGTCGAACGCGCCGTCGTTGAAGATCGGGCAGTTCTGGTAGATCTCCACCAGGGAGGTGCCGCGGTGGGCTGCCGCCGCGGAGAGCACCGCGGTGAGGTGCTTGCGGTCAGAGTCGATGGTGCGCGCGACGAACGTCGCCTCTGCACCGAGGGCCAGGGACACCGGGTTGAATGGGTGGTCGACCGAACCTGCGGGCGTGGACTTGGTGACCTTGCCGGGCTCCGAGGTGGGGGAGTACTGACCCTTGGTCAGGCCGTAGATCCGGTTGTTGAACAACAGGATCGTCATGTTCACGTTGCGGCGCATGGCGTGGATCAGGTGGTTCCCTCCGATCGAGAGGGCGTCGCCGTCGCCGGTCACCACCCACACCGAGAGGTCGGCCCGCGCGGTCGCGATGCCGGTGGCGATCGCGGGAGCGCGGCCGTGGATCGAGTGCATGCCGTAGGTGTCGAGGTAGTAGGGGAACCGCGAGGAGCAGCCGATGCCCGAGACGAACACGATGTTCTCGCGGCGCAGGCCCAGGCCGGGCAGGAAAGACTGCACCGCCTTGAGCACGGCGTAGTCGCCGCACCCGGGGCACCAGCGCACCTCCTGGTCGGAGGTGTACTCCTTGCCGGTCTGCTGCTCCTCGGAGGTGGGCACACCCGCGAGCCCGGGGAAGGGAAGCGGCTCGGTGGTGGTCACGTCACGGGCTCCTTGTCAGTGCTGGACGGCACCTCGGCACTCGCCCAGGAGGCTCCCGCGTCGACGTCGCCGGTGGTGGTGCTGATCAGGTCGGTGATCGCCTCCGCGAGCTCGGCTGCCTTCAGCGGCAGCCCGCGCACGTGGTTGTAGCCGACGACGTCGACGAGGTACTTCGCGCGGACCAGCATGGACAGCTGGCCGAGGTTCATCTCGGGGATCATCACGGCGTCGTACCGCCTGAGGACCTCGCCGAGGTCACTCGGGAACGGGTTGAGGTGGCGCAGGTGGGTCTGGGCCACGTCGAGCCCGGCCTTGCGCACCCGTCGGCACGCTGCGCCGATGGGCCCGTACGTCGAACCCCAGCCGAGCACGAGGACCTTGGCACGTCCCTCACCGGCGGGGCCGCTGGGGTCGTCCACCTCGAGGGGAGGCAGGGACTCGGCGATGCGGTCGACCTTCGCCTGGCGCATCCGGACCATGAAGTCGTGGTTGCCCGGGTCGTAGGAGATGTTGCCGTGGCCATCGGCCTTCTCCAGGCCGCCGATTCGGTGCTCGAGCCCGGGCGTGCCCGGGACGGCCCACGGTCGGGCCAGCGTGTCGGCGTCGCGCAGGTAGGGCCAGAAGTCCGCGCCGGTCACGGTGCCGTCGTTGCCGATCACCTCGTGGTTGGGGATGGAGGCGAACTCAGGGTCGATGACCGGCAGGTCGTCGATGTCGGGGATCCGCCAGGGCTCGGAGCCGTTGGCCAGCATGCCGTCGGAGAGCAGCATCACCGGCGTGCGGTAGGTCACCGCGATCCGGATGGCCTCGACCGCCGCGCTGAAGCAGTCACCGGGGGACTGCGGTGCGACGATCGGGACCGGCGACTCGCCGTTGCGGCCGAACATCGCCTGCAACAGGTCGGCCTGCTCGGTCTTGGTCGGCAACCCGGTCGAGGGGCCACCGCGCTGCACGTCGATGACGACCAGCGGCAGCTCGGTCATCACCGCGAGCCCGATGGTCTCCGACTTCAGCGCGATGCCGGGGCCGGAGGTGCTGGTCACGCCCAGCGATCCCGCGAACGAGGCCCCGAGGGCGGCGCCGATGCCGGCGATCTCGTCCTCCGCCTGGAACGTGGTGATACCGAACCGCTTGTGCTTGCTGAGCTCGTGGAGGACGTCGGAAGCCGGGGTGATCGGGTAGGTGCCCAGGAAGATCGGCAGCCCCGACTGCACCGATCCCGCCACCAGCCCGTAGGCGAGCGCCAGGTTGCCGGTGATGTTGCGGTAGAGGCCGGTCGACATCGGCGCCGGCTTGATCTCGTACTGGACCGCGAACGCCTCGGTGGTCTCGCCGAAGTTCCAGCCCGCCTTGAAGGCGGTGACGTTGGCGTCACGGATGTCGGGCGCCTTGGCGAACCGCTTCTCCAGGAACGCCGTGGTGGTCTCGGTCGGCCGGCCGTACATCCAGGAGAGCAGCCCGAGGGCGAACATGTTCTTCGCCCGGGACGCGTCCTTGCGGGAGAGGCCGAACTCCTTGACGGCGGCCACCGTCAAGCCGGTGAGGTCGACCACGGTGAGCGCGTAGTCGCTGAGCGAGTCGTCCTCGAGCGGGTTGCCGGCGTAGCCCGCCTTGGCGAGGTTGCGGGCGCTGAAGTCGTGGCTGTCGACGATGATCGAGGTGCCGGGCGACATGTCGGGCAGGTTGGCCTTCAGGGCTGCCGGGTTCATCGCCACGAGCACGTCGGGGGAGTCCCCGGGGGTGAGGATGTCGTGGTCGGCGAAGTGAACCTGGAACGACGAGACACCGGGCAGCGTGCCCTGGGGCGCGCGGATCTCGGCCGGGAAGTTGGGCAGCGTCTGGAGGTCGTTGCCGAAGGCTGCCGACTCCTGGGTGAACCGGTCACCCGTCAGCTGCATCCCGTCGCCGGAGTCGCCCGCGAAGCGGATGATCACGCGATCGAGCTGCTTGACCTCTTTGGCCACCGTGCCTGTCCTTCTCTCGTCGTCGGCGGTCGAACCCGTCCATACCGACAGTACGGGACCTGTCGCTGTGCCAGAAGCGCGAGCCGTCCAGCGCGATTGCGAGCGACATCGAGACCCGTCGTGGGCTCTCGCCACCAAGCGCCAACGATAGTCCGCCGTGCCAACGGCCTCGCACCGATCTCTGCCCGCGGACGCCTGGGAGGCGGGGACCCGGGTTCCGGGGGTGGACGCCCGATCCGCGCGAGCGTGCGCAGCGGTCCGGCGCGGTCGGCGGCGGGGGTGCGAGCGCACGCCGAAATAGCGGAGGTCGAGCCGGTGTTCTCCGGTGGTCCGCCCCCAGCGAAAGGCTCCACCGATGACGGTTGCTGCACGCGCATCTGACCTCCTTGCCCTGCACCGCGCCCCTGAGCTGTTGACGGTCGTCAACGTCTGGGACTCGATCACTGCGAAGGTGGTCTCCGAGGTCTCCGGCACCGAGGCCCTCGCCGCGGCCAGTCACTCGATCGCCGCTGCATGGGGCTACGAGGACGGCGAGAACATCCCGCTCGAGACGATGATCGGGGCGGTGGGCCGGATCGTGGAGGCGACGTCACTGCCGGTGACCGCCGACCTCGAGGCTGGGTACGGCGACCCGGCCGAGACCATCCGCCGGGCCATCGGCGTCGGCGTGGTCGGTGCCAACATCGAGGACCAGATGCGTCCGCTCGACGAGGCCGCCGCCAACGTGGTGGCGATGATGGACGCCGCGTCCGGGGAGGGAGTCCCGGACTTCGTGCTGAACGCCCGCACCGACGCCTTCGTCAAGGGCCGCGACCGGGACCCGGCCGAGGTCCTCACGGAGGCGGTCGAGCGCGGCCTGGCCTATCTCGACGCAGGGGCGCCGATCGTGTTCGTGCCGGGAGCGCGCAGCGAGGAGCAGATCACCACGCTGGTCGAGGCCTTCGGCCCCCAGCGCCTCACCCTGATCGGCGCCGGCACCCTCCCCCTCGCGCGACTCGAGGAGCTCGGCGTCGCGCGCGTCTCCTACGGCCCGATGTCCCAGCGGGTGGCCCTCACCGCCCTGCAGGAGCTCGTCGAGGAGATCCACCGCGGCGGCGGCCTCCCGGACAACGTCCGTCCGCTGAACTGATCCGTGCAGACCCGCATGTAAATCGGGGTTGTGGACGCTCAACAAGGGCTGTGCCGCGCCTCGCCCGTCCACAGCCCCGCGCTGGAGCCGATGACGGGGGGCGTGCTCGTCGGTGGAGGTCAGCTCCACTCGCGCCGGATCACGCTGGTCACTGAGAACGGGTCGGCCCCGCGCGTCGCAGCGATCACCCCGGAGCCCTCGGCGCCGTGGGCGTAGACGGCTGGGCCTCCACCCACCCAGTGCTGCCAGGCGCGCGCGAAGGCGTCGGCGTCGGCCCGGCTGCGGGCCACTGCCGACGGCACCGTGTGCCAGGCCTCGGCGTCGGGTCGCAGCTGGCGAGCCGAGGCCAGCCCGCGCAGGAGGTCCGGTCCTCGGGGCGCGCTGGTGACCCGACGGCTGATCACGTAGCGCGGGTCCGACATCGGGGAGGTCACCTCCTCCAGTGCCAGGGCGAAGGTTGCCGAGGACTGCTCGTCCGCCTCGAGGCTCACGCGAGTCTCCCCGCCCGGAGCGACCTCGATGCGCACCGCCTCCGCGCCGGCAGCTGACCTGCCCGCGTTGCGCAGCCCGTCCGCCACCGCCGCGGCCACCAGTCCAAGGCTGAGCCGTTGCCGGCTGGCGGCCAGCACCCGGCTGCGACCCCACAGCGCCAGCGCCAGCGGGAACGCGAGGACGAGCAGGAGTGCCAGCCACGCGGGGCTGAGGAGGAGCCCGCCCGCCGCGGCGAGGACGACGGCCAGCGCGGCGGTCCAGCCGCCCGGGTGACCGGACACGCGCTCGGCGTACGGCGTCAGGGCGCGGGTTCCCAGTGCTGGGTCCAGTGCCGGGTCCATCGCCGGGCCGCTGAGCGGCGCGAGCGTGCGTGCCGTGGGATCCGACCGGACCCGCACGACGTGCCGCACGGTGTCCCGGTAGCCGCCGGCGAGCCAGGTGTCGCGTACGGCGTCCCGGTCCTCTGCGCGGACCAGCATCCGCGCGCCGATCTCGTCGAAGCGCGTGGCCGGCGGTGGGTGGAAGGGGCTGAACTCGGAGTCGACTCCCGCGACCCCGTCGGTGACGGTGCCGTGCTCGTCGGCGGTGAAGTAGCCGACGTGCTTGCGGACGAACCTGTGCCAGTCGTTGGCGCCCGTGACGTGGCCCTCGAAGACGCACACCGGGGTCCAGATGAGCGCCACCTTCTCCGGCCGCGCCGGATCGATCCGCAGTGCCCTGCCTCGGGTCTGCACGACCGCGGTCGCGGTGGTGACGGTGGTCAGGTCGACGAGCGCGGTGACGGCGGGCGCGTCCCAGCCCTCGCCGAGCAGGCCGCGGGTGCCGACGAGTGCCCGACAGCCACCGGAGCTGAAGAAGTCGGTCACGTGGGCGACCCACTGGCTGCTCCTCCAGGGCCCGCACAGCCTGGCCACCTGCTCGTGCGTGACCACCAGGGTGCTCGCGAGCCCGGGGTCGCGGGTCGCCACGAAGTCCCGCAGCCGCTCGAGAGTCTCAGGCGAAGCGGCCACGGTCGTGCCGGTGACCAGCACGGGTTCGAGCGGGGCTGTGCCCGGATCGCCCAGGAGCTCGGCGAGGACCCCCAGGGCGGACCCCGCGGCCTGTGGCGGGGGTCGGTCGCCGTCGACGAGACGACGCTCGAGCGTGGCGGTCGCGCGCTCGTGGTCGCAGAGCACCAGGGCCCGCGCCTGGTCGCCGAGAGCCGCACGCTCGGCCGCGAGAATCGTGCCGGCCGCCCGCTGCTTGGCGCTGGAGCGGGCGGTCACCCGGTCGACGGTCCCGGTGCCGGCCCGGATCCCGCGGCGGGACCACACGTAGCCGATGGCCGGCAGGGTGCGGCGAACGGTCTCCAGCACGGTGCGGTCACGCGGGTCGACCTCTGCGCGAGGTACGACGCAGCGCAGCAGCCAGTCTTCCAGCAGCCGCACCCAGTCGTCGGAGCCGGGATCCTGCTGGTGCCGCTCGCGCAGCACGGAGCCGAGGGGGCGGGGCAGCAGCCCCGCGTGAACCATCCGCAGCGCGGAGTCGGTGAGCTCCGGCTCGCGTGCGGCCAGCTCGTCCCAGGTCTGGTCGCCGGCCTCGGGTGGGGCCACGAAGCGCTGGTGCAGCCACACCGGAAGCGTCGTCGACCCGAAGTCCGGTGCGAACAGGTCACTGGTCAGCTCACGGAACCGGATGGACTGGTCGGCCAGCCACTGCGCCTCCTCGGCGGTCGGGGTGACCAGCAGGGCCAGCTCGGCGTACGGCGCCAGCGTGCGCTCCTTGACCAGCGCCGGGATCCTCGCCTCGTAGAGGATCGGGCCGAAGAGGGTGTCGGTCAGCTCGACCTGGCTGCGGGTCATCGCGTCAGGCGGGGTGGCCGTCAGGCCGAGCACCATCGCCGCGGGCAGCTCGGCGAGGACCTCGGCGAGCAGCCGCCCCCAGACCTCGAGCAGGTGGTGGCACTCGTCGAGCACCAGGGTCACCGGGCCCAGGTCACGCAGCGACTCGATCAGCGCCCGTCCGTTGGGGTGCAGCCGCTCGAGCTCGCGACCCGTCCGCGGGTCGGCCCGCGCGTCGTCATCGCCGCCCTCGTCATCGCCGCCCTCGTCATCGCCGTCCTCGCGCTCGAAGACGGCCAGCGACTGGTAGGTCAGCGAGGTGAAGGGAGACTGGAGTGAGCGGTCGGTGCCGGCACTGCCGGCGTCGTAGCTGTCCCAGGTGCGGGTCCACTGGCCCTGGATCGCGGTGTTCGGCGAGAACACCACCGCGGGCCGGCCCAGGGCCCGGACGACCTCGGTGCCGACGAGGGTCTTCCCGGCGCCGGGCGGCATCGTGATCCAGAAGCGTCTGGCTCCTGCCTGCCGGCTGGCCTCGAACGCGGCGAGCGCCTCCGCCTGGTGCCGGCGCAGCGGCCAGGGGCAGGTCACCGGTAGTTGGTGAATTGCACCGCAAAGTCGTAGTCCTGTGACTTCACCAGCGCCTGCACGGCCTGCAGGTCGTCGCGCTTCTTGCTGCTGACCCTGAGCTCGTCGCCCTGCACCTGCACCTTCACGCCCTTGGGGCCCTCGTCGCGGATCAGCTTGCCGACCTTCTTCGCGTCCTCGGTGCTGATTCCCTCCTTGAGGGCGATGCTGATCTTGCTCTCGCGACCCGAGGCACGGGGATCGCCGGCGTCGAGGATCTTCAGCGACTGCTGCCGCTTGATCAGCTTCTCCTTGAAGACGTCGAGCACTGCGGTGGCCCGATCCTCGGCGTTGGCAGAGATCTCGATGGCCTCGTCCCCGGACCACTTGATCTCCGCGCCGGTGCCCTTGAAGTCGAAGCGCTGCGAGATCTCGCGGGCCGCCTGGGACAGCGCGTTGTCGACCTCTTGCCGGTCGATCTTGCTGACGATGTCGAACGACGAATCAGCCATCGTGGGGGAACCTCCATGCGATTTAAGACTTGGGTAGGTGCTGCGCTATCCTCGGCTGCGCTGCTGACCCACCCTAGTAGGTCGGCGAGCACGGCAGGTTGTCCGAGTGGCCAATGGAAACGGACTGTAAATCCGTCGGCGTATGCCTACGCAGGTTCGAATCCTGCACCTGCCACCAGCCAGCGTGAGAAGGGCCCCGCAGCCCGGCTCGCCGGCATGCCCGAGCGGCGGCCGCCGGTGCTCAGTCCTCGATCTCACCCTCGTCAGGCTCGACCGGGTCGCCCAGGAAGCTCTCGGACCACTCGCGTCGCCCCTGCAACGGCAGCTCCACGGTGAAGGTGGAGCCGGCCATGTGCGCCGAGACCACGGAGATCGAGCCGCCGTGCCGCCGGGCGATGGAGTCGGCGATGGTCAGGCCCAGGCCCGAGCCGGGGATGGAGTGGTCCTGGGCGGTCGAGGAGCGGAAGAACCGGGTGAACAGCTCGCCCTGCTCGGCCTCGGGGATGCCGATGCCGTCATCGCTGACCTCGATCCGGGCGACGTGGTCGACCGTCTGCAGCCTGCAGCGGACGTGTCCGCCGCTCTCGGTGAACTTCACCGCGTTGCTGACCAGGTTGGACACCAGCCGTTCGAGCTGCCGGGCGTCGCCGTTCGCCAGCACCGGCTGTGCCGGCACCACGAAGGACACGTCGAGGTCCCGGACATCGATCAGGGCACTGAGAGCGGACTGCGCCGACCGCACCACCTCACCCAGGTCGATGTCGGAGTGGTGCTGGATCATCGTTCCCGGTTCGAGGCTGGACAGGGTCAGCAGGTCGTTGGCGAGGGCAGTCAGCCGGTCGCTGTTGCGGCTGATCGAGGCGATGAACTCGCGCTGCTGGGGGTTCAGGTCTCCGGTCGCCTCGTCCTCGAGGAGCTCGGCGTAACCGGCGATGCTCGTCACCGGCGTCCTGAGCTCGTGGATGCAGGTGGCCATGTACTCGGTCTTGGCCCGGTCGAGCTCCCGCAGCTTCTGCAACGCGTCGCGCTCCTTGGCGGACGCGACCACCAGGTCGGCGCGGGCCTTCGCGTTGAGCAGGTAGGCGGCCGCGACGTCCGCCATCGTCTGCGCGGCTGCCATCTCGTCCTCGTCCAGCAGCCCCGCGGACGCGCGGTAGAGATCGAGGGCGCCCAGGCCGAGCTCACCGTCGCGGAGCGGGAAGGTGAACACCGCGACGAGCCCCTCCTCGAGGGCGTGCTCGGCGAACGCGGGGAACCGGTCGTCGTGGGCGAGGTCGGCAACCGCGACTGGCGCCTTGGTCTCGTACGCCTCGACGCAGGGGCCCGCGCCGAGGTCGCTCTGCAGCTGCTCGAAGCGCATCGCCGACTCGTCGGAGGCGGCGATGAGGTGTGGATGACTCGGCGGGGAGATCAAGGTGACGCCCGCGGCATCGATCGGAAGCATCTCCACGATCCGCTCCACGAGCTCGTCGAGGATCCCCTGGATCGGGAACTCGGTCGCCATCGTCCTGGCGAAGTCGCTCAGTACGGAGGAAAGACGTTGCTCTGTCGACACAGGTTCCCCAAGACGAGTATCTCTGTCCGCGGGGTCTGGGCGGCACTGAACGATGAGGGCTCGTCGCTGTCTCTGACAACCCACGTAGGCTCCGCCATCCTACTTCGTCGCGGAGTTTTGCGACAGATGAGGGGTTCCGCGGGACAACCAGCCCGTCAAGCCAGGTGCAGCACCCTCATCGTCCTTGCGGCCATCCGTGCTTCGCCCAGCCCGTTGGGGTGGACGATGACCGGGTTGGTGCCCTGCGTCACCGGCTCGATCCAGCGCACCCCGAGGGGCTTGCAGGCGTCATGGCCGTTGGATGCCCGGTTGAGGTTCACGTACGTCGTCCCGGTCCTGGCTGCAGCGCGCCGGACGGCGTTGTTGAGGGTGGCCTGGATGCCGCGCAGGTAAGGCACGTCGCCCCGCGCGATGGGCATCTTGTCGAAGCAGCCGACACGCTTCGGCATGATCCACGGGTAGCTCAGGATCGCGACCCTCGCGTGCGGCGCGCGCGTGTGGACGGCTCGCAGCGCCCGCACCAGCGACGGGTAGGTCGTGGTGCGAAGCGTGTCCTGGAAGGAGTCGCCGTACTTGTCCTTGCAGGGACTGCCCTGACCGGCGGTCGAGATCCCCGCCGTGCCGCACTTGACGATGCTGTCGATGAAGACGCCGCTGTCGTTGCCGCCGATCGTCATGGTGACGAGCTGCGTGTTCCGCCCGAGCGCGCGGAGCTGGGGCGGGACGTCCTGGTACTGCGACCGGAAGTAGTCCTTGGTCTCGGCGGCTCCGCAGGTCACGTCCACGAGCCGGGCCCCCGTTCGCTGGGCGATGACGTGCGGGTAGTTGCGTGCGGAGCGCTGGCAGTCCACCGGGGCCGTCAGGTCGGGAGGCTGCACGCCGGAGGCCGCGCTGTAGGAGTCGCCGAGGGCGACGTACCGCAACGGCGAGGTGGCCTGCGAGGCAGGCGCCGTGACGATCAGGGAGCTCGCGACGGCGGCGACCGTAGCGAGCACGGACGCGAGGGCGCGACGATGCATGTCCGACTCCAAAGGCTGTGGGGCGATGACCGGGTCAACGACTCGAGGCCGAAAACGTCACAGCTGGCGGGGATCGATCATCCGCTGCGTCGCAGCAGCACCCGGTAGGAGTAGTGCTCGGGAAGGAAGTGACTGATCGCGAGCTCGACCGCGCGGTCCTCGGTGTCGCGGTACAAACGGTCGATCCGCAGGCTCGGGCGCCCCGGCTCGGCGAGCAGGTGCTCGGCCTCGGCCTCTCCCAGCTCGCCTACCGAGATGCTCTGCTGCGCCTGCCCGATCCGGTGGGGCAGCACCTCGTCCAGCAGACCGATGATGGTGACGGTGCTGGTGATGCCGGCCGTGTGCAGCTCACGGACCGGCCCGAGCAGCGACGCCACCTCGGGCGGCAGGAACACCCGGGTGAAGCAGAACCGGACGTCGTCGTGGCTGCGCACGAAGCCCACCTCGTGAACGACGTCGCTCGGGAGCTGGAGCCGCCCGGCGGCGATCACGTCCACCCGCCAGGTCAGCGGTGCGACCACGTGCATGGTGGTGTCCGCGGAGAGATTCATCAGGTCGTCGATCGAGCCGAACTGCCGGACGTAGCCTCCCGAGTCCGGTTTCGCGAAGGTCCCGCGTCCGCGTGAGCGCTCCACCAGCCCCTCCGAGACCAGGTCCTGGAACGCGCGCCGGACCGTCTGTCGGCTCACCTCGAAGACCTCGGCGAGCTCGGCCTCGGTGGGCAGCTGCTTGCCGTTGCCGAACTCCCCCTCGAGGAGGCGGACCCGCAGGTCGCGGGCGACCACCTGGTAGCTCGGCTCCTCGGTCACTCGCCGGCCTCCGCCGTTCCCACGACGTGTGAGCGAGGGCCCCGGATGGCCGCGAGGATCTGCGGGTAGCCGCGCGGATCGACCTGCACGTCCACGAGGGAGGGGCCGGTCCGTTCGAAGGCTGCGCCCAGGACGGCGTCGAGCTGCGCGACCGAGGAGACCCGGTCACCGGCCAAGCCGTAGCCGCGCGCCACCGCTGCGAAGTCGGTGCGTTCGTAACCGATGGCGTTGTCGCCCCCGTTGCCCTGCGGCTTGGCCTTGATGGCGATCAGGCTCAGTCGAGAGTCGTTGAAGACCACCAGGGTCACCGGCAGGTCGAGGCGACGGATCGTCTCCAGCTCACCGAGGCTCATTCCGAGGCCGCCGTCACCGGTGAAGCACACGACGCGCCTGCCGGGTCGGGCCAGTGCGGCACCGATGGCGGCTGGGACCGCGAACCCCATCGTCGCCAGGCCGCTCGAGACGAGGGTCTCCTCGACGTCCTCGGCCGCCCACAACGACATCGCAGGGAGCATGTGCGCACCGGCGTCGACCGTGGCGATCGTGCCTGGGGGCGCAGCGTGCCGCGTCCGGCGTACGACGTCCTGGGGCGAGACGCCCTCGGTCCGGTCAGGGCCGGCATCGAGCAGCAGCGCCAGCTCGGCGTCGCGATGGTCGTTGCCGGCGGTGGGCGGCCACGTCGTGGTCGGCCAGTGCTCGGCGAGGTGGGCGACCAGCTTGCCCACGTCACCGACCAGCTCGACCTCGACCTGCAGGTAGGGACTGGTCTCGGGCCAGGAGGCGATGCTGACCACGGGCGCCGGGTAGGGCCACTGGCTGGGGATGAGCTCGACCGAGTCGACCCCGATCAGCACGATGAGGTCGGCGGCCTCGAGCAACGGCGCCTCGGTGGTGGCACCCGTCAGCATCCCGGCAGCGTTGGGCCAGGAGTCCGGGACGACCCCCTTGCCGCGATAGGTCATCAACGCAGGCACGGCGGTGTCCTGGAGCAGCGCACGCACCGGTCCGGCGAGGGAGCGGGCTCCGCCACCGACCAGTACGACGGGCCGGTGGGCCGACTGGAGCAGCCGCGCAACCCGGTCGAGGTCGTCCGCGTGGAGCGGGGGCTGGGTGTCGACCGGCGGCGGGACCTGGGTGGACTCTGCGGTCGGGTCGAAGTCGAGGTGCACCGGCCCGCGAGGGTGTGACATCGCCGTGGTCAGGGCGTGCTCCACGGTGGCGACCGCGTCCCCGCCCCCGGCGACGGCGCTCCACTTGGTCACCGGGGTGAGGAGGGCACCCTGGTCGAGGCGCTGGTGCGCGATCCTCGCCTTGTCCGCGGAGCCGACGGCGTCCGTGACCAGGACGAGCTGCTGACGGTCGAGCATGGCGTTGGCGACCCCGTTCACCGCACTGGCAGCCCCAGGCCCGCGCGTCACCAGACACACCGCGGGGGTCCCGGTCAGGTCCGCGTACACCGCGGCCATCATCGCCGCCGGAGTCTCGGCGTGGGCCAGCACGAACCGCATCCCCGCCGCTTCGGCGGCGCCGATGAAGTCGAGGTTGTTGCCCCCACCGGGCATCCCGAAGACGGTGTCGGCGCCTGCCCTGGCCAGGGCAGCGGCCAGCGATCGCGGAGAGCTCGATCGAGCTCACTGGGACCCCTCTTCCCGTGCAGGGTGCGCCGCTCCCGCGCGCGCCAGGATCGAGCGGGCCCGCACCAGGACGGGACGGTCCACCATCCGACCGGCAACCGATCCCACCCCGCCCCCTTGCGCCGAGGCGATCACCGGCCGGCCCACTCCAGGTCGGCCTGGCTCGGCGCGAAGGCGCGATGGATCGTCAGGACCTGGTCCGGGTGGATGCACAGCTTGGCCGTGAAGCCCGCGGCCAGCGACTCACGGGCGTCGGCCTCGATGCTCAGCAGGTCGTGCAGGTGGTCGCTGACTCCGTCGACCGGCGCGGGCAACCCGGCAGCAGCCGACGATGCGACCAGCGCGAACCGGGCGGGGGCGAGCCGCGCGCTGTCATCGGGGTCCAGGCCGAGGTCCGCGGCGAGGTCGAGGTGCCCGAGCGCGAGGCGTACGACGCCTGCGGCCGCCGCCAGCTCGGGCGCCTGCAGCACCCCGGCCGCAGTCTCGACCAGTGGGAGCAACGCGGTCCCCTCCGGAAGCCTGTGGTGAAGCAGGTCGAGGGTCTCCACGGACTCGGTCTTGGCCACCATGACCGCGAGGTCGACGGGGGCGTCGGCACCGATCCCGATGCCAGCGAGCACAGCGACGTCCGTCTCGCCGTCGGAGGTCTGCGGATCGCTGATCCGGACCAGCACGGGCTTGCCCCAGTCACCGCCTCGCAGCAGCCCTGCCACGTTCTCGCGGGCTGCTGCCTTGGCTTCCGGGGCAACGGCGTCCTCGAGGTCGACCACGACGCAGTCGGCTGCGCTCGTCAGCGCGCTCTCGAAGCGGTCCGGTCGGTCACCCGGCACGAACAGGAACGTCCGTGCGCGTCGAATCTCCTCGGCGTCCATCAGGGGCGGCGCTCCTCGAGAACCTCGGTGGTGTGCTCACCCAGGCGCGGCGGCGGTCGGCGGACCGTCGGTGCCGTGCCGTCGAACTTCCACGGGGTGTTCACGACCCGCGCCGGGCCGGAGTCCTCACGTTCGAAGGTCAGCAGCATCTGTCGTGCCACCGTCGACTCGTCGTCGAGGACCTCTCCGATGTCGCGGACCCGCCCTGCGGGCACTCCCGCCTCGTCGAGGGCGACGACCACCTCGTCCACGCTCATCGTCGCCAGCATCCGGTCGATCTCCGCCAGCAGCGCCTGCTTGTTCGCCAACCGGAGGGGGTTGGTCATGAACCTCGCATCCGCGCCGAGCTCCTCGCATCCGAGGGCCTGACACATCCGCTGGAACTGCAGGTCGTTGCCGACACAGATGTTCACGAACCCGTCGGCGGTCGCGAACAGGCCGTAGGGGGCGATCGTCGCGTGCCCGTTGTGATCGGACCGAGGCGGCACTCCGGTGCTCAGGTAGCGCGCCGCGTGCTGGGTCAGCATCGAGACGAGGCTGTCCTGCATGGAGATGTCGATGGTCCGGCCGACACCGGTGCTTCGTCGTTCGTAGAGCGCGGCGGTGATGGCGTTCGCCGCGAACATGCCGGCGGCGATGTCGCCGACCGGCACGCCCCACTTCGTGGGCTCACCGACCGGCCCCGTCAACGCCATCACGCCACTGGTGCCCTGCACGATCTGGTCGTACCCCGAGCGCGGCCCCTGGTCCTGCCCGAAGCCGCTGATCGAGCAGAACACCAGACCGGGGTGGAGGCCTCGTAGCCTCTCGGCGCCGAGTCCCAGACGCGCGGCGGTGCCGGGGCGCCAGTTCTCGACGACCACGTCGGCGGTGGACACGATCCCGAGCACTGCGGCCAGGTCGTCCGCGTCCTTGAGGTCGAACGTCGCGCTGCGCTTGTTGCGGTTGACCGACATGAAGTACGCCGCGTCGTCCCCGACGTACGGCGGACCCAGTGGCGGGCGTCGTCGCCTCGCTGAGGGCTCTCGATCTTGGTGACGTCGGCACCGAGGTCAGCCAGCATCATCGTGCAGTACGGCCCCGAGAGGGCCTGGGTGAAGTCGACGACCCGCACGCCCTCCAGGAGGGTGAGACCTGCGACGCGGGCTGCGCGGCCTCGGTCATCGACCCACCTCGGGGATCTCGGGTGTGCGGCGCTCATTGATACGGCCATTATTCAAAAAGTACGTACAATGTGCAACTGTTGCACCTCAGGGAGCCGGGATGTCGACCGCTCGGACCGCGAACGGGAACGGGTGTGGAGGATGGCGTTGTGCTGACAGCAGACGTGGTGGTCATCGGCGGCGGATGTGTGGGCACGAGCGCGCTCTACCACCTCGCCCACCTCGGTTCGAGAGACGTGATCCTGCTGGAGGCGGACACCTTGGGCGCCGGCTCGACCAGCAAGGCTGCGGGCGGCATCAGGCTGCAGCACGACGACGTCGTCAACACCCAGCTCTCGCTCAGGTCTTTCCCGGAGTTCGAGCGTTTCGAGGAGCTCACCGGTGTGCCGATCGACTTCAAGCAGGTGGGCTACCTGTTCGTGCTGGACAACGAACGCGACCTCGCCCAGCTTCTCCCGCGCCGCCGCCACCCAGCGCGGGCTCGGCATCCCCACCGAGGTGCTCGACGTCGCGGCCGTCCGCGAGATGGTGCCGCAGCTGAACACCGACGACGTGCTCGGGGCGACATTCTAGCCCTCGAGGGGTACGCCGCACCCGAAGCCGTCGTACAGGGATATGCCCGCGCCGCCAGGAGAATGGGCGCAAAATCCAGGTCGGCACCCGGGTGGTGGACATCCTCACCGACGCCGACGGGATCGGTGGAGTGCGGACCGCGAGCGGCACCATCAGCACGCGCACCGTGGTCATCGCTGCGGGCGTCGGCTCGACGGAGCTGGCCGCGATGGTCGACTTCGATCTCCCGGTGCACGGCGAGGCTCACCGTGTACTACAGCAGCGCGGGGCTCGGCATCCCCCAGCCCTCGCCGCTGGTGGTGGACTTCTCGACCAGCTTCTACTTCCACAGCGAAGGCTCAGGGCTGGTGTTCGGTGGCCGCGAGGCCACCCTCGAGGAGCTCAGCCAACCCCCGCCGTCCACCGGCTGCCGGGGATCGCCGACGCCTCGATCGAGTCGTCGTGGTGGGGGTACTAGGAGGTGAGACCCGAGCACAACGCGATGATCGGCAAGGGACCGATCCCCGGTCTCCACTACGCAACAGGGTTCTCCGGCCACGGCTTCATGCAGTCCCCCGCGGTGGGCGAACACCTCGCGGAGACGATCCTGGGTCGGCCCACGACCCTCGACCTGTCCGGCCTCGGCGTCGAGCGCTTCGTCCACGGCCTGTCCCGGACCAAGACCTTCATCATCTAGGCAGCGCCCCCGGGCGCCCCGGAGCGGCGGGCGACATCGGGGGACCGGGCTGCTGCCATGCTGGGTCGATGACAGAGCGCAACGTCCTGGGTGACGAGCTCCAACCGTGCGGCACGGACCCGCTCACCGGGTTCTACCGCGACGGGTGCTGCGCCACCGGTCCCGAGGACCATGGAAGTCACACGATCTGTGCCGTCGTCACCGCGGAATTCCTCGAGCACCAGCGCAGCATCGGCAACGACCTGACCTCCCCGATGCCGCACTTCGGCTTCCCCGGCCTCGTCCCGGGCGACCGGTGGTGCATCACCGCCACCAACTAACGGCGCGCACGACGACGGTGTCGCGGCGCCGGTGGTGCTCGCCTCGACCAACGAGGCAGTGCTGCGGATCGTGCCCCTGGACGCGCTACGGCAGCACGCCGTGGACGTCCCGGAGGATCCGAGCGCCCTGGGTTGACCCACGCCTGATCGTGCCCCGGACGCACGACGCGTGCAGCGCGGTGGGCAGGGCACCGATCCCGGCGGTGCGCCGAGATGCGCCGAGATGCGCCGCAATGCGCCAAGCGCCCGCCGCTGCCCTATCTTGGTCAGGCACCCTGCGGCCGGACAGGGTTCTATGAGGAGCCGTGATGGAGCAAGACCAGCGCTGCTACCGGGTCTGGTACGACGCCGAGGCCGGCGTGGTCCGCACCGACTGGCTGGCCGGCGCCGTGTGCGGGATCGAGGAGGCCCGCGCCGTCGATGCGGAGATCAAGGGGCTCGGCCGGGGAGGGTGCTCTCGCTGGTGGACCTGCGCGAGGTGCAGTCGATCGACCGTCCGGCCCGTGAGTTCTTCATGGACCGCAACCCGGGGTACCGGGCGGTGGCTCTGCTGGCAGGCTCGCCCGCCACCCGGATGATGGCCAACTTCTTCCTCGGCCTCAAGCGGGGCGAGATCCCCGTCAAGATGTTCACCGACGAGCGGACGCGGTCGGCTGGCTCAACCCACGAATGAGCCCAGCCATGAGGTCAGACCAGGAGGCGGGCGGACGACGACACCCAGTCGGGATCGACCCGGTCATCGATTTGCTCACCAGCCTGGCCTCGGGTGACCTCGACGCCCGTGGTGCGCGGTACGAAACCGACGAGGACCTCGACGCGGTGATGGTCGGCATCAACATGCTCGCCGAGGAGCTCGGTGCGCACCGGTCCGAGCTGGAGCAGCGCGTCCGCTCCGCACCGTCGAGCTGGAGATCGCCCGGCTCAGGCCCTCGAGGCGTCGCGGCTCAAGTCGGAGTTCCTGGCGACCATGAGCCACGAGATCCGGACGCCGATGAACGGGGTCATCGGCCTGACCGACCTGCTGCTGGAAAGCTCCCTGGACCCGTGCAACGCCAGTACGCCGAGGGCGTTCACCAGGCGGGTGAGGCCCTGCTCACCGTGATCAACGACATCCTGGACTTCTCCAAGCTCGAGGCGGGGAAGGTCGACCTCGACCTGGTCGACTTCGACCCGCGCCGGCTGGTCGAAGGGGTCGCCTCCCTGCTGGCGCTGACCGCCGCGGCCAAGCACCTGGAGCTGATCGCCTACTGCCGGCCCGATGTGCCCCGCGGCTGGTGGGCGACGAGGGCCGGCTGCGTCAGATCCTCCTCAACCTCGCCTCGAACGCGGTGAAGTTCACCGACAGGGGCGAGGTGGTGATCAGCGCCTGGTCGGCGGCGGCCGAGCTGGCGATGCTGCGGTTCCAGGTGCAGGACACCGGCATCGGCATCCCGGCCGCCGCCGGCCCGGCTGTTCGACTCGTTCACGCAGGCGGACGCCTCGACAACCCGGCGGTTCGGCGGGACCGGCCTCGGACTGGCGATCTCTCGGCGGCTGGCCGAGGCGATGGGCGGTTAGATCGGGATGGACAGCCAGGTGGGCGAGGGCAGCACGTTCTGGTTCGAGGTGCCGCTGCCGGTGCCAGACTCAGGCGCGGTGACGCCCGGCCCAGCCCGACCCGCTCGCGGTCTGCGGGTGCTGGTCGTCGACGACAACGCCACCAATCGGCTGGTGCTGGAGTCCCAGCTCTGGGCGTGGGGGATGCGTCCGGACGTCGTCGGTGACCGCGGTCCGTGGTCCGCTGATGCGAGGAGCGCCGCCTCCGGGGAGCCGTACGCGATCGCGGTGCTGGACATGTGCATGCCCGACATGGACGGCCTCGAGCTCGCCGGCCAGATATCCGCCGACCCGGGCTGCAGGCACGGCTGATCATGCTGTCGTCGACCCTCCGGGTCGACAGGGAGCTGGACGCGCCGGCGTGCGGGCTTGGCTGAGCAAGCCGGTGCGCAGCTCGGATTTCTTCGACGATTGATGCGGCTGTGGCACCTGACCGGGGCCGAAGCTCCCCCGGACGGCCGCTCTGGTCCCGGCCAGAACAGCCGGGACGGGTCCTGGTGGTCGAGGACAACGCCCTGAACCAGCTGGTCGCGGAAGGAGTGCCGCTCGGCTACGGGGTGGACATCGTCGCCAACGGCGTCGAGGCCCTCGAAGCCGTCGCGCGGACAGGTACTCGGCGGTCCTGATGGACTGCCACATGCCGGTGATGGACGGCTTCACCGCGACCAGGAGATCCGCCGTCGGGAGCGGCGATGACCGGCTCCCGATCATCGCGATGACCGCTGGAGCCATGTCCGAGGACCGCGGAATGTCTGGCCGTAGGATGGACGCCTTCGTATCCAAGCCCGTTGAGTTCCAGGCGGTGGCCGACGCACTCCCACACCTGGGATATGTCCCGGATCCGGGCGGGACCCAGGCGTGACCTCCTGAAGCCCAGCCGCAGTCGACGCCGGGACCTGCCGGGGGCTGGGCCGAGCCTCGTCATGGGCGAGGCGATCCTGGACCGGCGACGTCCAGTGCCCTGCGCGGCGTCGGGCCGGCCGACGGGTGGGGCTTCGCTGCCGGGAGTGGGCTGCGCGTTCCTCGAGGAGGGCTGGGAGACGCTCGCGGCGTACTGCGCCTTGCTCCTCGGGCCGCCGTCCACGTTCTATGCGGGTCGCGGTGTCCGCCGACTGGTTCACCGGTGCGGCCGCGCAAGCGGCGCGGTCGAGGTGGCTGAAGCTTGGCCAGAGGAATCGAGAACGCTGATGCCGGCGAGAGCGCGGACCTCGGCGTCCTCCTCGACGAGCTCGGAGGCGGGTCTCCACCGGGCCGGTATGGCGCTGCGCGAGGTGCCCTCGGCCACCGTACCGTGCTGCCCTCGAGCCGTGGACGTGCTCCAGCCAGTTGGGGGAGACTCGATCCAGCGGCCCGGGTGATGGGCGGGATCTTGGGCCGCGAGTCGGGGCCGGCCAGGTCGGGCCCGTCGAGTTGCTGCCCGGTTCCTGCGCAGTCCCAGGGCTGGTCTCTCGCCCGGCTCGGGGCTCGGCATTACGGTAGCTGGCCCGTCGCGACGGCATGGGCGGTGGTGGGCTGTCCCGGTGAGGGTGCCCCAGTAACCGACCTGACCACACGCCGCGCACCGGCGAAGGTGGATGCCGACCACCCCGGGGGTACTGGTAAGCGTCTGCAGCTCTGGCGCACCCCGCGCCGCTGGGTGGCACGGCTGGTACGTCGATGCCTGCGGGGACGTTGATCCCGGCCACGTGGTCCTCCGATCCGTGACCCCCGCTCCACGATACTCTGACGTGGGCCGGGAGTCACCGGGTCTGACCCACTGCGCCCTCGTCGTCACCACCAGGTCTGTCTGAGGTTGTGCACATGACCGAGAACGAACTCCTCGACAAAGGCGTCCTACTCCGGCCTCTTCATCGGCGGCCAGTGGCGCGACTCCTCCGACGGTTCCACGATCGACGTGGAGGACCCGGCGACGGGCAAGACGCTCACCAAGCGCGGCCTCCGCGACGCCTGCCGACGGCAAGGCCGCCCTCGACGCGGCAGTCGCCGCTCAGGGCGAGTGGGCCGCCACTGCGCCGCGCGGAGCGGGCCGAGCCTGTCGCGCTTCGGCGGTTCCAGCGAATCACCGAGCGCGCCGACGAGTTCGCGCTGTTCGATCACCCTGGAGATGGGCAAGCCCGTGGCTCAGGCGAGGGGCGAGGTCACCTACGGCTCCGAGTTCCTGCGCTGGTTCTCCGAGGAGGTCGTCCGGATCGCCTGACGCGGGTCGAGCTGTCCTCGACCGGCAACACCCGGCCGATGACGATGAAGCAGCCGGTGGGGCCGGTGCTGATGATCACGCCCTGGAACTTCCCACTCGCCAGGGTCCCGCAAGATCGGGCCCGCCATCGCCGCGGGCTGCACGATGGTGGTCAAGCCTGCGCGTCACAGACGCCGTCTACGATGCTCGCGCTGGCCGACCTGTTCCGCGAGGTCGTACCGCCCGACGGCGTGCTGTACGTCACGTCGACCTCGCAGACCAGCGAGGTGACGGAGCCACTGATCGGCGACTCGCGGTTGCGCAAGCTGACCTTCACGGGCTCCACCCCGGCCTGGAAAAGAAGCTGTTCAGGTAGCTCGGTCGACGAGCGCCCCGGGTCTCGATGGAGCTCGGTGGGAGTCTCGCGCCCTTCCTGGTCTTCGGCGACGCCGACCTGGACGCCGCCGTCCATGGCGCCATGTTGGCCAAGATGCGCAACATGGGAGAGGCGTGCACCGCCGCGAACCGGTTCATCGTGCACGAGTCGGTGGCCGAGGAGTTCGCCGACCCGCTTCGCCGAGCAGATGGCGGCGGAGAAGCTCGGCCGCGGCACCGAGGACGGCGTCACGGTGGGCCCGCTCATCGACGCCAAGCAGCGGGACAAGGTCGCCGAGCTCGTGGACGACGCGACCAGCCGCGGTGCGTCAGTGGTGACCGGCGGCGCGGCCACCGGGGACGCCGGCTACTTCTTCGAGCCGACGGTGCTCACCGACGTCTCACCCGACGCGCGACCTGTTCCGCGAGGAGATCTTCGGGCCGGTCGCGCCGATCACCACCTTCGCCGACGAGGAGAAGGCCGTGCAGATGGCCAACGACACGGAGTACGGCCTCGTCGCCTACGCGTTCACCGACCGACCTCGGTCGGATGATCCGCGTGAGCGAGGGCCTCGAGTTCGGGATGGTCGGCATCAACCAGGGCATCGTGTCCAACCCTGCGGCCCCGTTCGGTGGCGTCAAGCACTCCGGGTTCGGTCGCGAAGGTGGCCCGGAGGGCATCGAGGAGTACCTCTCGGTGAAGTACGTCGGCATCAAGCCCTGACGCGGGCGCTCAGGCGGTGACTCCGGGGGTCTTGCGGTGACCCTGCCATCCCCACCAGCACTCTCAGAGCACGGATGAACCGCATCTCCGGAGCGTAGGCAGGGTGCCGGCGACGGCCTGCTTCGTGGCAGCCTGGGCACCCTCGTCGGCCACGGTCGACCCACCTCTCTGCACCTGGAGTGTCGATGCCGGCCACCAAGAGCGACGCACCCGACCGGACAGTCGCCCTCGGCCCCGGGCGGCTGGGATGACCCAGCGCTGGTCCGCCGCGGGTCTGGTCGACCTGGTCCTGGACGCCGGCTCCTTCGAGTCGTGGGACCACCCTGTCGACATCAGTGGTCACTCCGAGGGCTACCAGGAGGAGCTGCGCCGGGCGGCCGAACGGTCCGGCGCCGACGAGTCGGTGCTGACCGGGCGGGGCCTGGTGCGAGGGCGTCCGGTCGCTGTGGTGGTCAACGAGTTCGCCTTCCTGGGAGGGTCGATCGGGGCCGCGGCCGCAGCCAGGATCGTGTCCGCCGTACGACGTGCCACGGCCGAGCAGCTGCCGCTCCTCGCAACCACGGCGTCCGGCGGCACCCGCATGCAGGAGGGCACGCCCGCCTTCTTCGAGATGGTGTCGATCGCACGCGCGGTGATGACCCACCGCGCGGCAGGACTGCCCTACCTGGTGCACCTTCGACACCCGACCACGGGAGGGGTGTACGCCTCCTGGGGCTCGCTGGGACACGTGACGGTGGCCGAACCGGGCGCACTGGTCGGGTTCCTCGGACCGAAGGTGTTCGAGGCGCTCGAGGGCCACCCCTTCCCCGCCGGCGTGCAGCGCGCCGAGAACCTCGCTGAGAAAGGGGTGATCGACGCGGTCGTGGCCACCGAGGACCTGCCCGCGCTGATCGACAAGATCCTCGCCGTGCTCGTCGACCCGCCGGTCGCGCCGAGCCTGCGCCTGCGCGAGGGGGAGGTGGGTGCGGGGCTCCCGGTGTGGGAGGCCGTCGAGCGGACCAGGCGCGACGACCGGCTCGGCGTGCGCGACGTGCTCAGGTGTGGCGCTCACGGGACTCTCGCGCTGAACGGCACGGAGGAGGGCGAGCAGGACGCGGCCGTCCTGGTGACGCTGACTCGTCTCGACGGCCAGCCCTGCGTGCTCGTCGGCCAGGACCGGACCAGGCAGACGCCGGCGAAGCCCCTCGGCGCGGCGGCGCTGCGGGAGGCACGCCAGGGATCGGCTCGCCGAGGAGCTGCTGCCGGCGTCACCGTCATCGACACCCCCGGCGCAGAGCTCTCGCCGGAGGCCGAGGAGGGGGCGATCGCGGGGGAGATCGCGCGGTGCATCGCCACCCTCACGACCATGACCGTGCCGACGGTCTCGGTGATCCTCGGCCAGGGCTGCGGCGGGGGGGCGCTCGCGCTGCTGCCGGCGGAGGTCGTGATCGCGACCGAGAACGCCTGGCTCGCACCGTTGCCTCCGGAGGGGGCGAGCGTCATCCGGTACGGCGACCTGGAGCACGCCCCCGAGATGGCCGAGTCGCAGGGCATCGGCAGTGCGAGGCTCGTCGAGGCAGGGATCGTGCACCGCGTCGTCCCCGAGCCGGCCGAGGACGATGCCGAGTCGCTGGCGACCGCGGTGGCCGCGACCGTGGCCCAGGAGCTCGTGCGGCTGGCCCGCTGAAGGACCCTTGGACGAGGTGGAGCTGCCCGTCGGCGATCGTGCGGACCGCCACTAGATTGGCGACATGGCCGATCGATCACCCCTGGGACTGCTCGACACCGACTCGCTGGTCGACGAGGAGGACCGGGCAATCCAGCAGACCGTCCGACGCTTCGTCGACGAGCGGGTCCGCCCCGACATGGCCAGTGTTACGAGCAGGGGGGCGCGCCGGTGCGTGAGCTCGCCCCCGAGCTCGGCTCGATCGGAGCGCTGGGCATGCACCTCGAGGGCTACGGCTGCGCGGGAACGAGCACGACCGCCTACGGGCTGGCCTGCCTCGAGGTCGAGGCCGGTGACTCCGGGATCCGGTCGCTGGTGTCGGTGCAGGGCAGCCTCGCCATGTTCGCCATCCATGCCCACGGGTCGGAGGAACACAAGGAGCAGTGGCTGCCGGCGATGGCCACGGGCGACGAAGATCGGCTGCTTCGGCCTCACCGAGCCGGACTTCGGGTCCAACCCCGGGGGGATGCGCACCCGCGCCAAGCAGGACGGGAGCGACTGGATCCTCGACGGCTCCAAGATGTGGATCACCAACGGGTCGGTCGCCGACGTCGCGGTGGTCTGGGCCCAGACCGACGACGGCATCCGTGGGTTCGTCGTACCCACTGAGACCGAGGGGTTCTCCGCACCGGACATCAAGCGGAAGATGTCGATGCGGGCCTCCGTCACCAGCGAGCTGGTGCTCGACGGGGTCCGGCTCCCCGGCGACGCCGTACTCCCGGGGTCACGGGACTACGGGGCCCGCTGAGCTGTCTGACCGAGGCGAGGTTCGGGATCATCTTCGGCTCGATCGGCGCGGCGCGGGACTGCCTCGAGGCGACGTTGCGCTACGCCTCGGAGCGAGAGATCTTCGACCGGCCGCTGGGCGGGTTCCAGCTGACCCAGGCCAAGCTCGCCGACATCACCGTCGGGCTGGGCAAGTCGATGCTGCTCGCGCTGCACCTGGGCCGGCTCAAGGACCAGGGCAGGATCACCGCGGAGCAGGTGAGCTTCGGCAAGCTGAACAACATCCGCGAGGCGCTCAAGATCGCCCGCGAGTGCCGCACCATCCTCGGCGCCGCAGGCATCACGCTGGAGTGGCCGATGATGCGGCACGCGAACAACCTCGAGTCGGTGCTGACCTACGAGGGCACCTCCGAGGTGCACCAGCTGGTGATCGGCAAGGCACTCACCGGGCAGGACGCCTTCCGCTAGCGCCGGGGAGTCCGAGATCACAGGGCCGACGCGGCCGAAAATGCGGTCCAAACGGTCGCGTTGCCCTAGAGTGGAAGCACAAGGATCGTCCAGTCTTGCCTCGGTCCTGATGCGTGTTGCAGCATCTCGGACCCGATTCTCGGGCACCAGTGCTCCACGACGCCTGAGTTGCTTCGACGACAACATCGTCATGGCTGTGGCGAGACATCCACACAGTGAGCGAAACCTTTCCCTTGTCTACTTCTTTCTCGAGCTCGGCGTGCCCGCCGACCTCTCCGACGTGATGGCCGAGTCCGGCATCACCGAACCCACTCCCATCCAGGCCGCGACGCTGCCTGACTCGATCGCCGGCCGGGACGTCCTGGGCCGCGGCCGCACCGGCTCGGGCAAGACGCTCGCGTTCCTGCTCCCGCTGGTCGCCCGCCTGGACAAGTCCAAGCCACGGCGGACGCCGAAGCGCCCCCGTGCGCTGATCCTCGCGCCCACCCGCGAGCTGGTCAGCCAGATCGCTGCGGCGCTCGAGCCGCTCGCGCGGGTGCACGGCTTCAAGACCCGCACCGTCTTCGGCGGCGTCGGCCAGGGCCCGCAGGTCCAGGCGCTGCGTTCGGGCGTCGACATCCTGGTCGCCTGCCCGGGGCGTCTGGAGGACCTGATCCAGCAGGGCGTCTGTGACCTCGGCGCGGTCGAGGTCACCATCCTCGACGAGGCCGACCACATGGCCGACCTCGGCTTCCTGCCGGCCGTACGTCGCCTGCTCGAGCAGACTCCCCGCAACGGCCAGCGGATGCTGTTCTCCGCGACGCTCGACGCGGGCGTCAACGTCCTGGTGAAGCGCTTCCTGGTCGACCCGGCCACCCACGAGGCCGACTCGGCCCAGTCGCCGGTCGCGAAGATGGACCACCACGTGCTGCACGTCCACCGTGACCAGCGCGTCGCCGTGCTCGTCGACCTGACCAGCGCCCCCGGGCGCACGATGGTCTTCACCCGCACCAAGCACGGCGCCAAGGCGCTGGCCCGCCAGCTGAACGCGCGTGGCGTCCCGACCGTCGAGCTGCACGGCAACCTGGCGCAGAACGCTCGCACCCGCAACATGGAGGCGTTCCAGTCCGGCAAGGCGACCACGTTGGTCGCCACCGACATCGCCGCCCGCGGAATCCACGTCGACGACGTCGCCCTCGTGGTGCACGCCGACCCGCCCGCCGAGCACAAGGCCTACCTGCACCGCTCGGGTCGGACCGCCCGCGCCGGGGCTGCCGGGACCGTCATCACGTTGATGACCGACCAGCAGGTCAAGGACGTCCGCGCCCTGACCCGGGCAGCAGGCATCAGCCCCACCACGACCAAGGTCTCCGGCCCGGAGCACGCGCTGCTGCGCACGCTCGCCCCGGGTGACCGGGTCCTGGTCGCCGGGGGACTCCCCGACGACCGACCCGCCCCGTCGCACGGTGGCGGTGGTGGCGGAGGCCGCCGTCGCGGCGGAGGCGGACGCCCGCAGGGTGGCGGCCAGGGTGGTCGCCGAGGGTCGTCCGAGGGCCAGTCCCGTCCGGCCGGTGACGCCCCGGTGGTCGCCGCGGCGGCTCCGGTGCAGCCAGCGCCACCTCCTCGGGCGGAAACCACAGCGCGGCCGACTTCAGTCGTCGCCGCACTCGCTGACCCTCAGATCTCGCCGAGGCGGCCCCGGTGGTCGGTGCTCTCGCCAGCATCCGACACCGAGCCGCCTCGGCGTCTGTGTGCGTGGCACGCTGGAGTCATGGAGGTCCTGACGCCGCGTGAGGTGCCGCTCGGCGGGCTCCGCTCGATGACCGTGCGTCGTACGCTCCCGCAGCGGCAGCGCTCCCTGATCGGCGCCTGGTGCTTCGTGGACCACTACGGACCCGACGACGTGGACGGCGCCGGCGCCATGGTCGTGCCGCCGCACCCGCACACCGGGCTGCAGACCGTGAGCTGGCTGTTCACCGGCGAGATCGAGCACCGCGACTCCGCGGGGCACCACGCCGTCGTGCGCCCGGCGAGCTCAACCTGATGACGGCGGTCGCGGCATCAGCCACAGCGAGTACTCGACTCCCGGCACCACCACCCTGCACGGCGCCCAGCTCTGGGTGGCCCTCCCCGACGGCGACCGGCAGGTCGACCCGACCTTCGAGCACCACACGCCCGAGCCGGTGTCCGGGGGCGGATGGCAGGCGCGGGTGTTCCTCGGCTCGCTCCTCGGCTCCACCTCGCCGGTGAGGACCTACAGCCCGTTGCTCGGCGCCGAGCTGACGCTGCAGGCAGGTGCGTCGCTCACCGTGCCGGTCGAGCCGTCGTTCGAGCTCGGCGTGCTGGTCGACTCCGGCGGCGGTCACGGTGACGGCAAGCCGCTGGACTCCCACGAGCTCGGCTTCGTGCCGCCCGGCTCGTCGTCCCTCCGGTCCGGGCTGCCCAGGACGCGCGGTTGCTGCTCCTCGGGGGCCCGCCGTTCGGCGAGAAGATCGTCATGTGGTGGAACTTCATCGGGCGCCGGCACGAGGAGGTCGTCGGCCTACCGAGCCGAGTGGGAGGCCCTGATCACCGACGGCCGGGCCGGACGTTTCCAGCTCCCCAGGGTGACCCGCTGGCCGCCCTGCATTCCCCGCCCCTGCCCAACGCGCGGTGGTCGAGCGCGGTCCCTGACCAGCGTCGCCCGCGCGGCCCGACGCAACGGGCGCCAGACATGCGAATGTCGCTGGTGGGGCGGGTGAGCGCTCCTTGCGTCACTTGTGCGACATTGGCATGCCTCTGGGGCGTTAGGCGGGTCTGGGCGCCGGCATGGGCATGCGAATGTGCCTGGTGGGCGCTTGAACGCCACTTGCGTCGCTCGCGCGACATTCGCATGCCTCAGGGCGATGCCTCATCCGCCCACCACCGGCCCAGCCGATGCTCAGGCGCCGACTAGGCTCGTGAGTGACTGAACAAACGAACCGAGGACACCACCGCCTTGCCGCGCTCGCGGCTGCCGGGCCGGTGCTGGTCGACGGGGGGATGGGCACGCTGCTGCAGGACCAGGGACTCACCGACGGTGGGTCCGGGGAGCTGTGGAACGTCGAGCGTCCCGAGGAGATCCGCGCCGCGCACCAGGCCTACGCCGAGGCCGGAGCCCGGCTCCTGACCACCAACACCTTCGGTGGCACCCGTCCCCGGCTGGACATGCACGGCCTCGGCGACCGGGTGCACGAGCTCAACGAGGCCGGCGCCCGGATCGCCCGTGCGGTGGCCGACGACCACGGCGCCCTGGTCGCAGGTGACGTGGGCCCCACGGGCGAGCTGATGGCGCCGCTGGGCACCATGGACCCCGCCCAGGCGCAGGCGATCTTCGCCGAGCAGCTCCTCGGGCTGCGGGAGGGGGGATCGACCTGGTGCTGATCGAGACGATGAGCGACCTGCCGAGGTCGAGGCGGCCGTCGCCGCCGCCCGCGAGGTGGTGCCTGACCTCCCCGTCCTGGCCACGCTCAGCTTCGACACCAACCTGCGCACCATGATGGGCGTACGGCCCGCCGACGCGGTCACGGCGCTCGCCTCGGCGGGCGTCGATGCCGTCGGCGCCAACTGTGGGCGCGGTCCGGAGGAGATGGCGGCGATCGCGGCCGAGATGGTCCACGCCCGCCCCAGGGCCTGCTGCTCGTCGCCCAGTCCAACGCCGGACTTCCGCAGGTCGTCGGTGATCACTTCGAGTACGACGCGACGCCGGCCGACATGGCCGCCCACGCGGTCGCCCTGCGCGACGTGGGCATCGACCTGATCGGGGCCTGCTGCGGCTCGACCCCGGCCCACGTCGAGGCGATGCGCAGAGCCCTGGGATGACCGGGGCCCGCCGTGGGCGAGGACGGCGTCGCCCGCTGTCCCTGGGCGAGCCGGCCCGGGACCATGCGCGACTACCACGACAGCGAGTGGGGAGTCCCTGTCCGAGGTGAGAGTGGCCTCTTCGAGAGGCTGAGTCTCGAGGCGTTCCAGGCGGGGCTCTCGTGGTCCACGATCCTGAACAAGCGCGACCGGTTCCGGGAGGTGTTCCACGGGTTCGACGTCGACCGGGTGGCCGCGATGACCGACGAGGCCCTGGACGGGCTGATGGGGGACCCCGGGATCGTCCGCAACCGGGCCAAGATCCAGGTGACCCGTCGCAACGCGCGGGCCACCATCGACCTCCGTGCCGACGGCGGGCTGGAGGGGCTGGGTCAGGGTTCCGTCCCGCACACGACCCGGAGCCACGACGCCGGCCGAGGTCCCGACGGTCTCGGCGGAGTCGACTGCGCTCTCGAAGGCGCTGCGCAAGCGAGGCTTCGGTTTCGTCGGCCCCACGACCATGCACGCGTTGATGGAGGCCACCGGCCTGGTCGACACGCACCTGGTCGGCTGCCACCGGCGGGGCATCGCGCGCTGAGACCGTTACGGTTCGGGCCATGGTCCCCGAGCCCCCGGCGCAGCGAAGACCCGTGTCCACGCCTTCGGCGACGATGCTCTCGGAAGCCACGACGCGGTGGGGCTCGCCGCGGAGATCCGGGAGGGCCGGGTCTCCCGTCTGGAGGCGGTGGACGCGGCGATCGAGCGGGCGCGCGTGCTGCAGGCGGACCTCGACGGCCTCGCAGCCGAACGGTTCGCCCTGGCGTCCCTGGAGAGCCGCGCCGTCACGACGGCTTCTTCGCCGGACAGCCGAGCTTCGTCAAGGACAACAGTGACGTCGCGGGGCTGCCGACGCAGCACGGCACCCGTGCCTTCGTCGCCCACGAGGCGCCCCGCGACGGTGACTTCGCCCGCATGTTCGGCCTGGTCGGGATGACGCCACTCGGGAAGACGAGGCTCTCCGAGTACGGCTTCAGCGCCAGCGCGGAGTTCGTCGACGACGTCCCGGTCCGCAACCCGTGGCACACCGGTCACTCATCGGGGGCATCCTCGGCCGGCTCGGCGGCGTTCGTCGCCGCGGGAGCGGTGCCCATGGCCCACGCCAACGACGGCGGCGGATCCATCCGGATCCCCGCCGCCTGCTGCGGGCTGGTGGGTCTCAAGCCGAGCCGGGGACGCACGCCCAGCGACAAGATGAGCCGCGAGATGCCGGTGAAGATCGTGCACGACGGTGTCGTCACCAGGTCGGTCCGCGACACCGCTGCATTCCTGCGCGAGTCCGAGCGCGTCTACCGCAACCTCAAGCTGCCGCCGATCGGAGACGTGACGGGTCCCGGCAGGAAGCGGCTCCGGGTCGCGCTCGTCACCGACTCCATCGGCGACAGAACGACCGACGACGAGACCACCCGGGCGGTTCTGCACACCGCCGGGCTGCTCGAGGGACTGGGCCACAGCGTGGAGGTCGCGGAGGCTCCCGTGCCGGCCGGTTTCGAGGACGACTTCCTCCTCTACTGGGCCTCTCTCGCTCTCGTCCTGAGCCGGACGGGCAAGCGCACGTTCAACGGCACCTACGATCGCGACCGCAACGACAACCTGACCAAGGGCCTCGCCCGGCACGCGGCGAGGCAGGCATGGCGCCTGCCGCTCGCGATCACCCGGCTCAACCTCACCCACCGACGCAGCGCGCGCTTCTTCGCCGACCACGACGTCGTGCTCACGCCCACGCTGTCGCTGGTCACCCCGGAGCTGGGCTGGCTCGACCCGTCGCAGAGCTACGAGACCGTGCTCGAGCACCTGCTGCAGTGGGTGGCCTTCACGCCCTTCCAGAACGCCAGCGGCGACCCTGCGATCTCGTTGCCGATGGGCCGGAGCACCAAGGGCCTGCCGATCGGCGTCCAGCTCGCTGCGGCCCAGGGCAACGACCGCACCCTGCTGGAGGTGGCCTACGAGCTCGAGCAGGCCCAACCGTTCGCGCGGATCCAGGACTAGGACGCCGGGTCACCAGCAACGTCTGGGACGACCGACCGACGGGCCCGTGCTCGTCGTACACCTCGGCAGCGGCCAGCCCCACCGCGCCCGTGCTGAGCGACGTCTCGGCGCGCAGGCACACCCACTCGCCCACCGGGGGGCGCAGTACGTGCACCGTCAGCTCGGTGTTCATGAAGCTCCACTCGACGGGGTCCAGCGCCGCCGACGCGCCCGAGGCGGAGTCGGCGCAGGTGAGCAGGCGCTGCAGCGGAGTCATCTCCTCGTCGGGGACGAGCCTCACCAGGGGCCGCATCCACACGACCGCCGGCCCGGGACGGGTGACCGCCCCCTCGACCCACCGCCACTGCACCGAGTCGAGGTAGCCGCGTGACCACGAGGGCGGTGGCTCCTCGTGGTGCCCGTCCTGCGGGCCGTGCTCGAGAGGTACGCCGAGACCGCCCGGTCCACCCACCTCCGCTTCGTCCGGCAGCGCCCATCCCTGGGCGCGCGCCACGACCCGGCCGGTCCGGTCGGCCAGCTCTGCCTGACGCAGCGAGACGGTCCGGCCGGGCCGGAGCACCGAGGTCGTGACCGTGAGTTCCGCCACGGGCACGGGACCGAGCAGGTCCATGGTGAACCGTGCGATCACCCGGGGCGCACCCTCGTCCACGGACTCCAGGGCCCGGCCGAGCAGCGCTGCCGGTGGCCCGCCGTGCTGGGCGTGGGTGCTCCACGGGCCCGAGGTGCTGGTCGAGGACCGGAACCGGCCGCCTCCGAGGGGCTCGTAGTAGGACTCTCCGGGTGCGTTCACCCGCCGATCATCCCGGTCCCGTGCCACGTCTGGTCAACCCGGGGCGGAGCCCGGGTCGGACCGATTTCAGGTATCCCGTCGCGGCTGTGTATTCTGCTCGCTGGCCCTCGGAGCAGCACCGGGCCTTGCCCCTTTAGCTCAGACGGCAGAGCGTCTCCATGGTAAGGAGAAGGTCTACGGTTCGATTCCGTAAAGGGGCTCTGGGAAGTCTCCCCCAAGCCACCGGACAGCGTCATGGAATGTGCGGGTGCTCGGGAGTGTTCTCAGTGGCGGGGTAGCTCAGGTGGTTAGAGCACACGGCTCATAATCGTGGTGTCGCGGGTTCGAGTCCCGCCCCCGCTACGAAATCTTCGCAAGGCAGCACCCTTCAGCTAGGAAGTAGGCACGGAAGTGGCCAGCAAGAGCTCCGACGTCCGCCCCAAGATCACCTTGGCGTGTGTGGACTGCAAGGAACGCAACTACATCACCAAGAAGAACCGTCGCAACGACCCGGACCGCATGGAGCTGAAGAAGTTCTGCCCGCGCTGCCGTCAAGCACACGGATCACCGCGAGACCCGCTGACCCGATCGATCGCACGGCGCGGCCCCGGCACTGCCGGGGCCGTTTCTGCGTCCTGTGCCCCGTTCCTGCGACGTCGGAGCCGCTAGCGTCATGACCGTGCCCCCTACCCAGCCGACGGGCGATCGTGTGCCTCAGCTGGCGGACCTGACCACGCTGCGCCTCGGAGGTCCCGCCGACGAGCTGGTCGAGGCGCGCGACGAGACCACTCTGGTCGAGGCCGTCCGGAGCGCGGACGAGGCCGGTACGCCGGTGCTGCTCGTCGGCGGTGGCAGCAACCTGGTCGTCTCCGACGAGGGTTTCCGTGGCCGGGTCGTCGTCGTGCGCAACGGCGGGATCCGGGTGCAGGGCGACCAGTGCGGGGGCGCCTCCGTGGAGGTGGGCGCGGGGGAGACCTGGGACGACGTGGCCGCTGCAGCAGTGGCCCAGGGCTGGATCGGGATCGAGGCGCTCTCGGGCATTCCGGGGACGACGGGGGCGACCCCGATCCAGAACGTCGGGGCCTACGGCCAGGAGGTCGCCCAGACGATCGCCCGGGTCCGCACCTGGGACCGCCTGCACGGCGCCCTCCGGAGCTTCGCGGCCTCCGAGTGCGACTTCGGCTACCGCACCAGCCGGTTCAAGGTGGACCCCGGCCGGTTCGTCGTGCTGAGCACCACGTTCCAGCTCCCGCTCGGTGACCTGGGTGCGCCGGTGCGGTACGCCGAGCTGGCCGACCACCTCGGGATCAGCACGGGCGAGCGCGCACCCGCCGCCGACGTACGCGAGGCAGTGCTCCACCTGCGCGGTCGCAAGGCGATGGTGCTCGACCCCGAGGACCACGACACCTGGAGCACCGGGTCGTTCTTCACCAACCCGGTGGTGCCGGTCGGCACGGTCCCCGACGGAGCACCGAGCTGGCCCCAGGCCGACGGGCTGGTCAAGACGAGCGCCGCCTGGCTGATCGAGCGTGCCGGTTTCACCAAGGGCTACGGCAACGACCGGGTCCGGCTCTCCTCGCGCCACACCCTGGCCCTCACCAACCGTGGGGGCGCCACCACGGCCGACCTGCTCGAGCTCGCGCGGGAGCTCCGGGCGGGGGTGGAGCAACGGTTCGGGATCCGACTGGTCAACGAGCCGGTGCTGGTCGGCTGCCGGCTCTGAGAGGTCTGACGCCTGCCTAGATCGAGCTTCCGCTCGTGGTCGTCCTCGCGACGAGCAGGACCACGAACGCGACCAGCGCCAAGATGGCGATGACCAGCAGGACGGTGCCCACGATCCCCAGGACCATCCCCGTGCGAGCCGAGCTCTCGCCCCCGAGTCGGCCCTGCGAGGCCTCGATCTCTCGCAGGGACCGCCGTCCGATGGCCCACGCGAAGGGCGAGACCACCAACGTCAGCCCGCAGGCGAACACCGCTCCGACCAGGCCGACGAGCCCGAGCACCATCGCGAGCGTCGACTGTGGGTGCGCTGGAGCGAAGGCGCCGTAGGACGGCTGGCCGGGCACACCGGGAGGCGGGTAGTAGGGGGGCTGACCCGGCGGCGGGAGTCCCGGCTGCCCGTAGGGCTGGCTCCCGTAGGAAGGGCCACCGTAGGGCTGCTCACCGTAGAGCTGGTCACCGCCGCCCGGAGACGGCTGCCCGGAGGTCGGGTTGAACACTGGGCCCTGGCCCTGTGGGTAGGGAGCGCTGGAGGCCTGGCGGCGCTGCTCGGCGGCGTGCTGCTCCCAGTAGCTCACCGGCTGGGTCGGCTCGGTGCTGTCGGGCGTCGTCTCTTCGCCCGACGGTTCGCCGTCCGGAGCCTGCGGGTTCTCGCCCGGGTAGGTGTTCATCGGCCCATTGTCCCCAACCAGCCGTCGATCTGGCGCAGCCAGGCCGACTTGTCTTCCTCGGACGCTCGGGAGGCCTCGATGGAGCCACGTGCCAGCTGGGCCAGCTGTGCGTCGGTCAGGTCGTGGGCGGCCCGCATCGTGGCGTACTGGCCTGCCAGCCGCGAGCCGAACAGCAGCGGGTCGTCGGCGCCGAGCGCGATGGTGGCCCCGGCCGCCATCAGCTCGGGCAGCGGCACCGAGGAGAGGTCGCTGTAGACCCCGAGCGCCACGTTGGAGACCGGGCACACCTCGAGTGCGATGCCGCGCGTGACGATCAGGTCGAGCAGGTCGGGGTCCTCCGCTGACCGGATCCCGTGGCCGAGCCGTCCGGCGTGCAGCTCCTCCACGCAGAGCCGGGCGGAGTCCGGGCCGAGGAGCTCGCCGCCGTGGGGGGTGAGCAGCAGGCCCGCCTTCCCGGCGATCCGGAACGCCGGCGCGAAGTCCCGGGTGCTGCCGCGTCGTTCGTCGTTGGAGAGCCCGAACCCCACCACGCCCCGTCCGGCGTACTGTGCGGCGAGGCGAGCCAGCGTGCGGGCGTCGAGGGGGTGCCTGGTGCGGTTGGCGGCGATCACGACGGCCATCCCGATGCCGACGTCGCGGCTGCTCTGCGCCACGGCGTCGAGGACGAGCTCGGTGAAGGCGGTCACCCCGCCGAACTTGGCGGCATACCCACTGGGGTCGACCTGGATCTCCAGCCACCTGGACCCGTCGCGCTTGTCGTCCTCGGCGGCCTCACGGACCAGCCGGCGTACGTCGTCCTCGGTCCGCAGCACCGACCGCGCCACGTCGTAGAGCCGCTGGAACCGGAACCACCCCTTCTCGTCCGCCGCGGAGAGCTCAGGAGGCCAGTCCTCGACCAGCGCGTCCGGAAGGTGGTGACCGTCCCGCTCAGCGAGCTCGAGCAGCGTGGCGTGCCGCATGGAGCCGGTGAAGTGGAGGTGGAGGTGCGCCTTGGGAAGGGTCTCCAGCGGCCGGTGGCGGCTGTCGGTGGTCAGGGCCTCAGCCGTTGATCTGCTCGGCGGCGGCGAGCAGCACGCAGGTGGCCACGCCCTCCATGGCTCCGGTCACCTCGTCCAGGACGGGGAAGGTCGGCGCCAACCGGATGTTGCGGTTGCGTGGGTCGTTGCTCGCCGGGAACGCCGAGCCTGCGGGGGTCAGGGCGATGCCGGCCTCCTTGGCGAGCTCGATCACCCTCGATGCCGTGCCGTCGAGCACGTCGAGGCTGACGAAGTAGCCGCCGGTCGGACGGGTCCACGTGGCCACCCCCAGACCGCTGAGGCGCTCGTGGAGGACACGCTCCACCTCGGCGAACTTGGGAGCGATGATCTCGCGGTGCTTGACCATGTGCTCGCGCACACCCTGCGGGTCGCCGAAGAACTGTGCGTGCCGCAGCTGGTTGAGCTTGTCCGGACCGATGGCGCCCTTGCCGAGGTGGCCGACGTACCAGCGCACGGTCTCGACCGAGCCCCCGAGGAACGCGACGCCTGCGCCGGCGAAGGTGATCTTGGAGGTGGAGGCGAACAGGATCGGCCGGTGCGGGTGCCCTGCGGCCGTCGACAGGGAGAGGATGTGGGCGCTCTTCGTCTCGTCCTCGGTCAGGTGGTGGAGCGCGTAGGCGTTGTCCCAGAAGATCTTGAAGTCCGGTGCGGCCGTCTCCATGGAGGCCAGGCGCTCGGCGATCTCCTGGGAGACGATCGACCCGCTCGGGTTGGCGTACGTCGGGACGACCCAGATCCCCTTGATGCTGGGGTCCTTCGCGGCCAGCTCGGCGACGGCGTCGACGTCGGGTCCGTCGTCGTTCATCGGCACGGTCACCATCTCGATGCCGAACCAGTCGAGCAGCGTGAAGTGCCGGTCGTAGCCCGGAACGGGGCAGATGAAGGTGACCTTCTCCTCCTGTCCCCACGGTCGCTCGCTGTCCACGCCGCCCTTGAGCCAGAGGTCGACGAGCACCTCGCGCATCATCACCAGGCTCGAGTTGCCCCCCGCCACCAGCTGGTCGGGCTCGAGCGAGAGCAGCTCCGCGAACATCTCCCGCAGCTCACGGATGCCCTCCAGGCCGCCGTAGTTGCGGGTGTCCACGCCAGCCTTGTCCTTGACGCCGTCGGGCAGGTGGAGCAGCCCTTCGGACAGGTCGAGCTGGGCGGAGGAGGGCTTGCCTCGGGTGAGGTCGAGCCGCAGCTCGCGCGCCTTCAAGGCCTCGTAGGCCTCGCGCTGCTGCTGCAGGAAGGCCTCGACCTCCGCACGCGTCCGGTCGGCGAGGGGCTGTGGGTGCTGGCTCTGCTCGGTCACGGTCCCATGCTCCCAGAGACGGGTGGGCGCTTTGCGAGGTCCCCCGACGCGGGGCGAGGTCCCGGTTCGACTTTGCGAGGACCGGCCCCGTAAACTCCGTTGTTGGTGTCTCCGGCCATTGTCTCGCCATGCCCGGAATGCACCGTAGGGCACTAGCTCAACTGGCAGAGCATCGGTCTCCAAAACCGAAGGTTGGGGGTTCAAGTCCCTCGTGCCCTGCGAGAAGTCGACGAGCAGCAGCTAGTCAGGCAGTCAGCAACGGGAAGAAGGAATCGTGTCGGAGAGGTCCCCGGTCCGCTCGGAGAAGTCCAGCGAGCGCACCAGCCCGATCACGTTCTACCGCCAGGTGGTCGCCGAGCTGCGCAAGGTGGTGTGGCCGACGCAGCAGCAGCTGGTCACCTACCTGATCGTGGTGCTGACGTTCGTGCTCGTGATGATCGCCTACGTGTCGCTGCTCGACCTCGCCTTCGGCAAGGGCGTGTTCGCGGTGTTCGGTGGGTCGAGCAAGGGCAACTAGCCCCCCACCCGGCGCCCGCACCGCGGGTGCCAGATGTATGTCAGCGCTTGAAAATGAGATGACGGAGTAATCGTGTCTGAGCAGTACGACGAGAAGTCGGCCGACGAGTCGGTCGAGGAGTCGGTCGAGGAGACCCCCGAGGTCCTCACCGACCCCGTCACCGGTGAGACCGTGACCGTTCAGCAGTCGGTGGAGACCACCGCGGAGTCGGACGAGACCACCGACGAGGCCGAGAGGGCCGAGGACGTGGAAGCGGCCGAGGACCAGGACGGGGACGGGGAAGCGGCTGAGGCCGAGCTGCCCGACCTCGACGCCCCCGCTGCGGACCCCCTCGAGGAGTTCAGGACCGCCCTGCGCGAGAAGGAGGGCGACTGGTTCGTCGTGCACACCTACTCCGGCATGGAGAACCGGGTGAAGGCCAACCTCGAGAACCGCATCACCTCGCTGAACATGGAGCACTACATCCACGAGGTGGTCGTGCCGACCGAAGAGGTCGCCGAGATCAAGAACGGCCAGCGAAAGCTGGTCAAGCGCACCGTCCTCCCCGGCTACGTGCTGGTGCGGATGGACCTGACCGACGAGTCGTGGTCGGCCGTGCGGCACACGCCCTCGGTGACCGGGTTCGTCGGCCACAGCCACCAGCCGGTGCCGCTGAGCCTCGAAGAGGTCGAGAACATGCTCGCCCCCGCCGTACAGGCCGAGGCCGAGGCGGTGGCCGAGGCGGCTGCAGCCGAAGCCGGCGGCCGTGCCCCGGTCAAGGCGGCTAGCCGTTCGCAGGTGGCGGTCGCCGACTTCGACGTGTCCGACTCGGTCATGGTCGTCGACGGTCCGTTCGCCACGCTCCACGCGACGATCACCGAGATCAACGCGGAGAGCCAGAGGGTCAAGGCCCTCGTCGAGATCTTCGGCCGGGAGACCCCGGTCGAGCTGAGCTTCACCCAGATCCAGAAGGTCTGACCCAGGATCTGGGCGCAGCCCAGGAGCAACACACAGGTGGCAGAACCCGATCCGGCCCGAGGTCGGCAGGGTTCGTCGAGACCACGAAACGCACAACACGAAGGATCCGAACAGATATGCCTCCCAAGAAGAAGAAGATCGCTGCGCTGGTCAAGGTGCAGCTCCAGGCCGGTGCGGCCACGCCCGCGCCCCCGGTCGGTACCGCGCTCGGTCCGCACGGCGTCAACATCATGGACTTCTGCAAGGCCTACAACGCCCAGACCGAAGCCATGCGCGGCAACGTCATCCCCGTCGAGATCACCATCTACGAGGACCGGTCGTTCACCTTCATCACGAAGACCCCGCCCGCAGCCGAGCTGATCAAGAAGGCCGCCGGCGTCCAGAAGGGCTCCGGCGTCCCGCAGAAGGACAAGGTCGGCAAGCTCAGCAAGGACCAGATCCGCGAGATCGCCACCACGAAGCTCCCGGACCTGAACGCCAACGACATCGACGCGGCGATGAAGATCGTCGAGGGCACCGCCCGTTCGATGGGCATCACCACCGACTGACAACCCCGGTGGTCGAGCAGGTCGAGCTCACATCGACCTCGCAGACACCACCACGTGGCAGGGCCGCGCTGGCCCATGCAGACCACACCCTTTCGAGAAACAGAGGAAAGCTCATGCAGCGCAGCAAGAACTACCGCGCGGTCGCGGAGTCGTTCGACCAGGACGAGATCCACGCCCCGCTGGCCGCCATCAAGATCGCCAAGAACGGCGCGAAGAAGAAGTTCGACGAGACCGTCGACGTGGCCATGCGCCTCGGGGTCGACCCGCGCAAGGCCGACCAGATGGTCCGTGGCACGGTCAACCTTCCGCACGGCACCGGCAAGACCGCCAAGGTCCTCGTCTTCGCCAACGGTGACAAGGCCGACGCCGCCCGCGAGGCCGGCGCCGACGTCGTCGGTGGCGACGAGCTGATCGAGAAGGTCAACGGCGGCTGGCTGGACTTCGACGCCGTGGTCGCCACCCCCGACATGATGGGCAAGGTCGGTCGTCTCGGCCGCGTCCTCGGTCCCCGTGGACTGATGCCCAACCCGAAGACCGGAACGGTCACCCCCGACGTCGCCAAGGCGGTCGCGGACATCAAGGGCGGCAAGATCGAGTTCCGCGTCGACCGCCACGCCAACCTGCACTTCATCATCGGCAAGGCGTCCTTCGGCGAGCTCCAGCTCGCCGAGAACTACGCCGCTGCCCTCGAGGAGGTGCTGCGGCTCAAGCCGGCCAGCTCCAAGGGTCGCTACATCCGCAAGATCACCGTCTCCACGACGATGGGTCCCGGCGTCCAGGTCGACCCGAACCGCACCAAGAACGTCGCGGGGCAGGACGAGGCCTGACCAGCTCCTCCCCAGTCACACGCCGACGGGCCCGCATCCCAGCACCGGGGTGCGGGCCCGTCCATGTGTCGGTGCGTCGGTGTGGCTGTCGGTGTGCGTGCTCGCTGCGGGTGTTCCGCGCGACTGCGGATCGGAGCAGGGATCAGAGCAGGATGCCCCGGCTGGTGAGCTCCACGGTGCGCGCGAGCCCGTGGCGGAAGCGTCGGTCCAGGCCAGGGTTGTCGCCGAGATGCCACAGGAGCTCGGAAGTCTCCCAGGCTGCGGCTCGGGCGACGTGGATGGCGAACATGGCGATGCCGTCGTCGACCTTGCCGCCGAGCTCGTCGAGCCGGGCCACGAGGCCGGTCAGGAACCAGCCCTTCACCTGGTCCGACGCGGCCGCCAGGATGTCGTTGGTCCGGGTGAAGTCCTCGTGCTCGGCACTGCGGTCCACCGGCGCGATGCCGAGCTCGCGGCAGGTGTCCACCACTGCAAAGGCCAGGTCGTGGGAGATGTGGGCGTTCATCCCGGCCAGGGCGAACTGGATCGGGTGGGTCTCCGGCCGGCTCCTCGCCTCGAACAGCGGAGACCACGCGCGGGTCACCGGACGGCCGGCCTCTGCCTCGGCGTACGCGCCGAAGAAGAGGTTGGCGAAGTTGACGTCCAGACGGGCCAGGAACTCCGCGGCCAGGAACTCCTGGCCCTGCACCGCCTCGGCGACCAAGCGCGTGACCTCGCGGTACATCCGGTTGAAGTAGGCGACCCCGTCGTTCGCGGGAAGGGTCGCGTCGATCTGGCTCATCCGCTCCAGGACGCCCTCGATGTCGTCGGCGCGGGCGAAGTCGCTGGCGGTGGTGGTCACGGCGTCTCCTGGTCACGGCGTGGCGTGGATGCGCGGCAGCCTAGTGGGGACCGGGTACGGGCGGGAGGATTTCGCACGAGAAGGTGCGACCGGGAGGGTGCGGCCGGATTTGGCGCGACGCCCGCAGGGCCGCTAGAGTCGCCCCCGTAACCGAAGACCGCCGGTCCATCCCCTCCGGGGGATGCGAAAGGTTCGCGAGAGCGAGCGGCCCGCGCAGGAGACACAGAGTGACGCGTCGTTCGACGTCGCGGTCCGCCCCGTGTGCCTTGCGCCGGGGCGTTTTTCGTTCCTCCGGTCCTTGGTTGTCGAGCCCCGTGCAATCCGTACGGCGCTCGGGCACACCACTGTGCACCAGCTGGAAGGAGACCCATGGCGCGGCCAGACAAGGCAGCAGCCGTCGCGGAGATCGTCGACTCGTTCAACGACTCCACCGGCGCTGTGCTGACCGAGTACCGCGGTCTCACCGTGAAGCAGCTGCAGGAACTGCGGCGAATCCTCGGCGAGAACGCCAACTACGCCGTGGTCAAGAACACGCTCACCAAGATCGCTGCCAAGCAGGCTGGAGTCGACGGCGTCGACGACCTCCTCAACGGCCCGACCGCCATCGCCTTCATCAACGGCGACCTGGTCGAAGCGGCCAAGGGTCTGCGTGACTTTGCCAAGGCCAACCCCGCCCTCGTCATCAAGGGCGGTTACGTCGACGGTGCCCCGATGGGAGCTGCAGAGATCGCCAAGATGGCGGATCTGGAGTCCCGTGAGGTTCTTCTGGGCAAGCTTGCGGGCGCGATGCTCGCTTCGCTCAGCCAGGCCGTCTACCTGCTCAACGCACCGCTCGCCCAGGCCGCCCGACTCGTCGGCGCGCTCGAGGCGAAGGCGGAGCAGGATCCATCGATCCTCAAGGGTGGTGCCGGTGAGTCAGCAGCCGCTGCCCCCGACGCCAGTGAGGACTCAGCAGCCGACGAGGAGCCCGCAGGGGCACCCGAGTCGACCGAGGCACCCGCCGAGGACGCTGCCTCCGAGGACGCACCCGCGACCGAGGAGACCACCACCGAGGCGGGTGACGGAGCCACCGAGGCCGCCGGCTCGTCAGACAACCAGGCCCCCGAAAGCACCGAGGCCTGACCACCTGCTCCTGGCGAACGCCAGAGCACCACTGAAAGGAACGCCACCATGGCGAAGCTCAGCACCGACGAGCTGCTCGACGCTTTCAAGGAGATGACCCTCCTGGAGCTCAGCGAGTTCGTGAAGCAGTTCGAGGACACCTTCGGCGTGACCGCAGCCGCTCCGGTGGCCGCTGCCGCAGCCCCCGCCGCCGGCGGCGGCGCAGCCGAGGAAGCAGCCGAGCAGGACGAGTTCGACGTGGTCCTCGAGGCCGCGGGCGAGAAGAAGATCAACGTCATCAAGGAGGTCCGCGCCCTCACGAGCCTCGGCCTGAAGGAGGCCAAGGACCTCGTCGAGGCGGCCCCCAAGGCTGTGCTCGAGAAGGTCAGCAAGGAGGCCGCAGAGAAGGCCAAGGAGTCCCTCGAGGGCGCCGGCGCCTCCGTCTCGCTCAAGTGACGCATCCCGCCTGAAGCTGAACGACTCGGTCGCACCCCGCCCCCGCGGGGTGAGACCACCCGGCCGCTCCGGACCCTCGGGTCCGGAGCGGCCGTTGTCTGCCGCAACCGGTCTCAGGCAGGCGCCCACCTCCCATACCATCAGCGATGGGCGGATTTGGTGAGACACCGCGCCAACCGGGTGACGCAGGGGGCAAAGGCGCGTAACTTAGCCGCTGGCTACTCGTTGGTACGCGGTAGGTGGGGGAGACCTGTACCCGGAGGCCGTGTCCAGGTCCGCCGACGAGAGTCCTGAAGCCAGAGGGAGGCACTGAATGGGTGTCGAGATCGAGATCAAGGATCTGACCAAGAGCTTCGGCAAGCAGCTGATCTGGGGCGACGTGTCCCTCACCGTTCCCGCCGGCGAGATCTGCGTGATGCTCGGCCCGTCCGGAACCGGCAAGTCCGTGCTCCTGAAGACGATCATCGGTCTCCTCAAGCCCGACCGCGGCAGCGTCGTCATCCAGGGGACCGACATCGCGTCCTGCCCGGAGAAGGAGCTCTACGAGATCCGCAAGCTCTTCGGGGTGCTCTTCCAGGACGGCGCGATGTTCGGGTCGATGAACCTCTACGACAATGTGGCCTTCCCTCTGCGCGAGCACACCAAGAAGACGGAGGCGCAGGTCCGCGAGGTCGTGATGGAGAAGCTGGACCTGGTGGGTCTGCTCGGCACCGAGGACAAGCTGCCCGGTGAGATCTCCGGTGGGATGCGCAAGCGTGCCGGTCTGGCCAGGGCCCTGGTCCTCGACCCCGAGATCGTGCTCTTCGACGAGCCCGACTCCGGCCTCGACCCGGTGCGCACGTCCTTCCTGAACCAGCTCATCGTGGACCTGAACGCCCAGATCGACGCGACGTTCCTGATCGTCACCCACGACATCAACACCGCCCGCACGGTGCCGGACAACATCGGTCTGCTCTACCACAAGCACCTGGCCATGTTCGGTCCGCGCGAGATGCTGCTCTCCTCCGAGGAGCCGGTCGTGCGCCAGTTCCTCAACGCCCAGGTCGTCGGCCCCATCGGGATGTCCGAGGAGAAGGACGCCGACGACCTCGAGGCCGAGAAGGACATGGAGCTCCCCCCACTGCCGCCCATCCCGCTCCAGATCGAGCCCTCCAACGGACAACCCCGTCGCAGCCAGCGTGAGCCGGGCGCGTGGTGCAAGGAGAACGGCGTCAAGCCGCCTCCGGGGTCGTTCGAGGAGAACATGTCCATGACCGTCGGGGGCTGATCGACTGATGGCATCCGCCGTGGCCACCCGGGTTCTCGCACCCATCGGGACAGCCGGGAAACTCTTCGCCTTCGCCATCGACGTGGCGCGCAACCTGTTCAAGCGTCCGTTCCAGACCCGTGAGTTCATCCAGCAGGCCTGGTTCATCGCGTCCGTGACGATCATCCCCACGGCGTTGGTGGCGATCCCGTTCGGTGCGGTGATCGCGCTCCAGGTCGGGAGCCTGATCAAGCAGTTCGGAGCGCAGTCCTTCACCGGCTCCGCCTCCGTGCTGGCCGTGGTCCAGCAGGCCGCTCCGATCGCCACGGCTCTGCTGATCGCCGGCGCGGGTGGCTCGGCGATCGCCGCGGACCTCGGCGCGCGCAAGATCCGCGAAGAGCTGGACGCGATGATGGTGCTCGGCATCGATCCGATCCAGCGGCTCGTCGTACCTCGCGTGCTGGCCTGCATGCTCGTGGCGTTCTTCCTCAACGGGCTGGTCACCGTCGTCGGTGTCGCGGGTGGCTACGTGTTCAACGTGGTGCTGCAGGACGGGACGCCCGGCGCCTACATAGCCAGCTTCACGGCACTGGCGCAGCTCCCCGACCTCTGGGTCGGTCTGATCAAGGCAGTGATCTTCGGGATGCTCGCCGCCATCGTCGCCGCCTACAAGGGCTCCAACGCCGGGGGTGGCCCCAAGGGGGTCGGCGACGCGGTCAACGAGTCGGTCGTGATCACGTTCCTGCTGTTGTTCGTCGTCAACCTGGTCGTGAGTGCGATCTACCTCCAGATCATTCCACCGAAGACGGGTTGAGCCGATGGCCAACCTGAAGCAGGTCTACGAGAAGCCGCTCTCGACCCTGGACACCATGGGCGAGCAGCTGGCGTTCTACCTCGGTGCCCTCAGGGTCACGCCGCGCTCGGTCAAGCGCTACCCCAAGGAGATCCTCCGGCTGCTGGCCGAGGTCACGCTCGGCTCCGGTGCGCTGGCGGTCATCGGCGGAACGGTCGGCGTCATCACCGCGCTGACCTTCTTCACCGGCGCCCAGGTCGGGCTCTCCGGCTACGCCGCCCTGAACCAGATCGGAACGGCTGCCTTCGCGGGCTTCGTCTCGGCGTACTTCAACACCCGAGAGATCGCGCCGCTCGTCGCGGGCATCGCCCTCGCCGCCACCGTCGGGTGCGGCTTCACCGCTCAGCTGGGCGCCATGCGGATCTCCGAGGAGGTGGACGCACTCGAGGTGATGGCGATCCCCTCGATGCCGTTCCTGGTGACCACCCGCATCATCGCCGGACTGGTGGCGATCGTCCCGCTGTACGTCGTGGGGCTGCTCTCGTCCTACTTCGCCACGAGACTCACCGTGATCCAGTACTACGGCCAGAGTCCGGGCACCTACGACCACTACTTCAACCAGTTCCTGCCACCTGGTGACGTGCTCTGGTCCTTCGGCAAGGTGCTGGTCTTCTCGGTCGTGGTGATCCTGATCCACTGCTACCACGGCTACACCGCCAGCGGCGGCCCCGCCGGCGTCGGCGTTGCCGTGGGCCGTGCGGTGCGGACCTCGATCGTGGCCATCAACGTCATCGACCTGTTCCTGAGCATGGCCATCTGGGGCTCGACGACCACGGTCAGGTTGGCGGGTTGAGGACATGCACAAGATCCTGATGAACCACCGTCTGCTCGGCGTGTTCTTCGTCGGCCTGCTGGTGCTCGGTGTGTGGCTGGTCAACGGCGTCTTCACCCAGAAGTTCACCTCCTTCGAGCCCGTCACGGTCAAGACCGGCACGGCCGGTCTGAACCTTCCCGCGAAGGCCGACGTGAAGGTCCGCGGCGTCATCGTCGGGCAGGTCAACAAGATGTCCTCCGCAGGGGACGGGGCCACGCTGACTCTGGGGATCAAGCCCGAGATGCTCAAGTCGATCCCCGAGAACGTGACTGCGGCGCTGGTGCCGAAGACGCTCTTCGGCGAGAAGTTCGTGGCGTTGAACATCCCGAAGGATGCCTCCTCGAAGCCGCTCGCGGCCGGCGCGACCATCAGCCAGACCAAGCAGCCGATCGAGGTCGAGCGCGTGCTCAACGACCTCTACCCGTTGTTGCGGACGGTGCAGCCGGCGGAGCTGAACTACACGCTGAACGCGCTGGCCGACGCCCTCGAGGGACGCGGCGAGAAGATCGGCGAGAACCTGGTCGTCCTCGACGACTACCTCAAGCGGACCAACCCCCAGATCCCCGACCTGATCAGGGACCTCAAGCTCCTGGCCACCGTCACCGACACCTACGCCGACGTCGTCCCCGACCTCGCGGCGACCCTGAGGAACACGGTGAAGACCGGAAACACCCTCGTCACCAAGGAGCAGAAGCTGAAGGCGTTCCTCGACGACTTCGCCTCCTTCTCCGACACCACCAAGGCGTTCCTGGACGAGAACGGCAACAACATCATCCGGCTCGGCCAGCTCAGCGAGCCGATCCTGGCGCTGCTCGCGAGGTACTCCAGCACCTTCCCGTGCCTGATCGAGGGCGTCGTCAGGCAGGCTCCGCGGTTGGCGGACACCTTCCGCGGCTTCATCTTCCACATCGACCTCAAGGTCCTGCCCAAGCAACCGCGTGCCTACACGGCGAGCGACCGCCCGGTCTACGGCGCCAACAACGCGCCGAACTGTGCCGGCCTGCCCAATCCCCCGTTGTCCTACGGCAAGAACCTGCCCAACCTCAACGACGGCGCCAACGGCCTCGGCAAGGGTGACGGACAGCGGGTCGCACCCAGCTTCGGGACCCGGAACGCCTCCAAGGGTCTGACCACGGGGACCTCGGGCACGGCGCCGCAGAAGGCGCTGATCAACTCGCTCACCGCTCCGCTGCTCGGCGTCCCCATCGACCACATGTCCGACCTCGCGTCCCTGCTGTACGCCCCGGCGATGGCCGGAACGGAGGTGAGCGTCGGATGAGCATCCTGGACAAGAAGACCGGCGCGGACCTGGTCAAGCTGGTCATCTTCATCGTCGTGACCACCCTCTCGACAGGCGTGCTCGTGGTGCTGATCGGCAACCTCAGCTTCGAGTCGACCAGTCCCTACAAGGCCGTGTTCTCCGACGCCACCGGGGTGGTCAAGGGTGACGACGTGCGGATCGCGGGCGTCAAGGTCGGCAGCGTCAAGGACATCAAGGTCGTCGACCGCACCCGCGCTCTCGTCTCGTTCACCGTCGCCGACAAGGCCGTGGTGACGAAGAGCTCCACCGCGACGATCCGCTACCGCAACCTGGTGGGCCAGCGCTACATCTCGCTCACCCAGGGGGTCGGTGACCTCTCCCGGTTGCCCAAGGACTCCACGATCCCGCTCGACCGCACCCAGCCTGCGCTCGACCTGACCGTGCTGTTCAACGGCTTCAAGCCGCTGTTCGCCGCGCTCTCGCCGGCCGACATCAACAAGCTGTCCGGAGAGGTCATCTCGGTCTTCCAGGGCGAGGGGGGCAACTTCAACGCGCTGCTGCAGAGCACCGCCTCCCTGACGAACACCCTCGCCGACCGCGACCAGGTGATCGGCGACCTGATCGACAACCTGAACCAGGTGCTCAAGACGCTCGCCGGACGCGACAAGGAGCTCGGTGACCTGATCGTGGAGTTCAAGAACTTCATGGCCGGCCTGGTCAAGGACAAGGACGCGATCCTCGGGTCGCTCGAGTCGATCTCCTCGCTGGCGAACGAGACGGCCGACCTCACCGTCGGGATCCGGCCGTCGCTGGTCCGTGACATCAAGGGCCTGCGGGGCACCGCCACCAACCTGAACAAGGACCGCGCCGAGATCGACCGGGCTCTCCAGGTGCTGCCGATCAAGCTCACCAAGATCGGCAGGACCGCGATCTACGGCTCTTTCTTCAACTTCTACCTGTGCCAGTTCCAGGGCAACGTGATCGCCGGCGGGCAGAAGATCCCGATCAAGTACGACACCAGCACGCTGGGCAAGGACGCGAGGTGCAACCTCGGATGAGCACCCCCTTCCGTCAACGCAACCCCGTCCCCATCGGCGCGATCAGCATCGCGGTGATCCTCGGCCTGCTCGTGGTGGCGTTCAAGGCCAACGACCTCCCGCTGATCGGCGGGGGCGACACCTACCACGCAGCCTTTGCGGAGTCCGGAGGGCTCAAGGCGAACGACGAGGTCCGCATCGCCGGCGTCCGCGTCGGCAAGGTCACCAGCGTGGAGCTGGAGGGCGGCCACGTGAAGGCCACCTTCAAGGTGAAGACGCCGTCGAAGTTCGGCACCCAGACTGTCGCCGCCATCAAGGTGAAGACGCTGCTGGGCGCGATGTTCATCCAGCTCGAGCCGGCCGGTCCAGGGCAGCTCAAGAAGGACTCCACGATCCCGGTGTCCCGGACGAGGTCCCCCTACAACGTCGTCCAGGCCTTCTCCGGGCTCGCCGAGCGCGCCGAGGGCATCGACACCGACCGGCTGGCGGAGTCCCTCAACACCCTGGCGGCGCTGACCAAGGACACCCCGGCTGCCTTCCAGGGGACCCTGCGCGGCCTGTCACGGCTCTCGGAGACCGTCGCCAGCCGGAACGAGCAGATCGGCTCGCTGCTGCAGAACCTGCACACGGTCTCCGGCACGCTGGCCGATCGCGACCAGGACCTCGTCGCCCTGATGAAGAACAGCGACGTACTGCTGCGGGCCCTGGTGGCCCGTCGCGAAGCGGTGCACCAGCTGCTCGTCTCCACCAGCAAGCTCTCCGTCGAGCTCACCGCGCTCGTCAAGCAGTCCCGCGCCGACCTCAAGCCGGCCCTGAGCAACCTCCAAGGTGTTGTCAACGTGCTGCTGAAGAACCAGTCCAACCTCGACGAGAGCCTGCGCCTGATGGCTCCGTTCTACCGGGTCTTCGGCAACACGCTCGGCACCGGTCCGTGGTTCGACACCTTCATCTCCAACCTTCCCCCGGCGAAGGTGGGTTGAGCATGAAGCGACTCGGAAAGGTCAGCCCACTGGTCGCGGGACTCGTTCTCCTCGCCCTCGTCCTGGCCCTGCTGGTCGTCTTCTGGCCCGGATCGGACAAGAAGTACGTCACGGCCGACTTCCCGCGCACGGTCTCCCTCTACGAGGGGTCCGAGGTGAAGATCCTCGGGGTGGCGGTCGGCAAGGTCGAGCAGGTCACCCCGGCGGGCACGAAGGTCCGCGTCAAGCTCTACTACGACGGCAAGTACAAGATTCCTGCCGACGCCAAGGCCGCCGTGATCTCGCCCTCCATCGTGGGGGACAGGTTCGTGCAGCTGACTCCGGCCTACACCAAGGGCGCCACCCTGGCCGACAACGCACACCTGGGTGTGGACCGGACGGCGACCCCGCTCGAGCTGGACGAGATCTTCGGCAGCCTCAACGACCTCAACATCGCCCTGGGACCGGACGGTGCCAACAAGGCCGCCCCGGGCGGCGTCGGACCGCTGACGAGGTTGCTCGACTCCACCGCTCGCAACTTCGGCGGCCAGGGCGTGCAGTTCAACAAGACCCTGAAGAACCTCGGTGCCTTCACCAAGACGCTGGCCGACAACAAGGACGAGCTCTTCGGCAGCCTGACCGAGGTGGAGAAGTTCACCAGCACCCTGGCCAAGAACGACGGGACCGTACGCCGTTTCAACGACTCGTTGGCCGGCGGCGCGGACCTGCTCGCCGGGGAGCGCCAGGAGCTCGCCGCCGTGCTGCGCAACCTCAGCGTCGCCATGCAGGAGGTCCGCGGGTTCGTCGCCGAGAACCGCAAGTCCCTGACCAGCAACATCTCGGGTTTGAACCGGATCTCCAAGACGCTCGTCAAGCGACGCGACGCCCTGGACGAGATCCTGCAGTACGCGCCGAGCGCGCTCAACAACCTCTACCTCGCCGGCAACTCGCCCCAAGGCACGCTGGACACCCGCGACAACGCGGGGGAGTTCTTCAGCCTGCTGGAGAAGGACCCCGCAGCAGCGCTCTGCAACTTCGTGCAGGGCCAGGGCTGTGACGTCATCACCCAGGCCCTCAAGGGGAAGGCGCTCCCGCGCCCCACGCCGTTCGAGGGCGACCCGTCGGCGAAGCCGCGCGTTCCCGAGCCGATCGACCGGTCCCTCGGCGGCCTCGTGGAGGTGGGTCGATGAGCACGTCGAAGCGGCGCGACCGCCGCCCGCTGCGTCGCGCGACCACGGTGCTGGTGGCGCTGGTCTCCTCCGCCCTCGTCCTCACCGGCTGCGCCAAGTCGGTCTACGAGGTGCCGCTCCCGGGCGGTGCCGACACCGGCGACAACCCGCTGAAGATCACCGTGATGTTCCGCGACGTCCTCGACCTCGTGCCCCAGACCACGGTCAAGGTCAACGACGTCACCGTGGGCAAGGTCAAGGCGATCAAGCTCAAGGGCTACGTCGCGCAGGTCTCGATCGAGGTGCGCAAGGACGTCGACCTGCCGGACAACGCTCGCGCGCAGATCCGGCAGACCAGCCTGCTCGGCGAGAAGTTCGTGCAGCTCGAGCCGCCGACCGAGCCGGGGACCGGCAAGCTGAGCTCCGGGGACACGATCGGCCTCGACCGCACCGGGCGCAACCCGGAGGTCGAGGAGGTGCTCGGCGCACTCTCCCTGCTGCTCAACGGCGGCGGCGTGGGTCAGCTGAAGACGATCTTCTCCGAGCTGAACAACACCTTCGACGGCCGTGAGTCCGACGTCCGCTCGGTGCTGGACCAGATCCGCACCTTCATGGGGCAGCTCGACCAGAACAAGGCCGCGATCATCACGGCCCTGGAGAACACCAACCGGCTCGCGGTGCAGCTGCGCAAGCAGGACGGGACGATCAAGAGCGCGCTGGACAACGTGCCGGAGACGCTGAGGTCGGTGAACCGTCAGCGCGACGACCTGGTCAAGCTGCTCGAGGCCCTGCAACGCCTCAGCGGGGTCGGCGTACGGGTGATCAAGGCTTCCAAGGAGTCCACGATCAACAGCCTGCGAGACCTGGCGCCCGTCCTCGAAGGGTTCGCCAAGGCGGGGGACAACTTCCCCAAGTCCTTCCAGGTCTTCCTCACCTACCCGTTCGTGGACGCAGCCATCGGCCGCGACCCCCAGGTTGCGCGCAACCTGCACATGGGTGACTACACCAACCTCTCGGTCAACCTCGACCTGAACATCGCCGACCTGCCGGCGCTGCCCGGCCTGCCCGGTCCCGTGTGCGACGCTCTCGACCAGGTCCTCAAGGTCACCGAGGACAACGTGAACAAGGCATCGCAGGACGCCGTGGACGCTCTACCCGACAACCCATTGATCACTCCCAAGGAGCGTCAAGCCCTACGTGACGCCTTGGTCAAGGGGATGCTGGCGCGCGCGCTCGCCCAGGCCAAGAAGCAGTGCCGGGCCGTCGACGCGGGAAGCCTGCTCGAGGAGGCGAACAAGCTGGTTCCAGGGCTGCTCAAGACCCTCGGGATCCTCACTCCCGCCCAGGTCAAGAGCCTCCTCGCCGGTGACCTCGGTCCGGTCGGAGGCGCACTGAGTGGGGCCACCGGCGCCGGTGGCGTGACGTCGGGCCTCGGCCTGCCTCGCCCCGCGCCCGGGCTCCCGACCTCCACGCCGCAGCCGCTCGACCCGTTCGGCCTCGCGGCCCGCGGACTCGACCCCGGCATCGGCACGATGCTCCTCCAGGGGGTGGCTGAGGTCCGATGATCACCTCACGCACCAAGAAGCAGCTGATCGCCTTCGTGATCCTCACGTTGGTCGGTGTCACCTTCGTCGGCGCCCGCTACGCGCGGCTCGACCGGCTGTTCTACGACTCCGCCTACACCGTCAACGCGCACTTCGACGAGTCGGGCGGGATCTTCGCCGGGGCCGAGGTCACCTATCGCGGCGTGCACATCGGCCAGGTCGAGAAGATGAAGCTCTCGAGCAAGGGCGTCGACGTCCTGCTGTCCATCGACAAGAGCAGCGAGAAGATCCCCGAGGACAGCGTCGCGCTCGTCGGCAACAAGTCGGCGGTCGGTGAGCAGTACGTCGAGCTGCAGCCGCAGACCGACAAGGGCCCCTACCTCGCGGACGGCTCCGAGATCGCCACGTCCAAGACCGAGGTCCCGGTCTCGACCACGGAGATCCTGACCAACCTCAGTGCCCTCGTCGAGTCCGTGCCGCAGTCCGACCTGCGCACGGTGGTCTCAGAGATGGGGGCCGCGTTCAAGGACTCGGGGCCGAGCATCGCCCAGATCATCGACACCTCCAACTCGTTCATCGAGACGGCCAATGCCAACTTCGACACCACGACGGCGCTGATCCGCGACTCCAGGGTGGTGCTGCAGACCCAGGTCGACAAGGGCTCGGCGATCCGCAGCTTCAGCAAGGACCTCGCGCTGTTCAGCGGCACCGTCGCCGACAACGACAAGTACCTCCGCTCTCTGATCGACAACGGCTCCGCCACGGCCAACGAGCTGCGCACGTTCCTCGAGGACAACAAGGTCGACCTCGGACAGCTGATCAACAACCTGGTCACCACCAACGAGGTCACCGTCAAGCACCTGAAGGGGATCCGGCAGATCCTCGTGCTCTTCCCCTACGTGGTCGGCGGCGGCTTCACGGTCCTGAAGAAGAACGACCAGGGACGCTACGACAGCCAGTTCGGCCTGATCCTCCAGCAGGACGGCAAGGTGTGCGAGAAGGGCTACGGCTCCACGGACCGGCGGAGTCCCCGTGACAGGGACAACCGGCCCATGCGCACCAACGTGGGGTGCACCGATCCGGGCACGACGTTCCGCAGCTCCGAGAAGGCACCCAGCAACCGAACCGGGACGGCCTACCGCTCACCGGTCGCGACGTACGATTCCGAGACCGGCCAGGTGACCTGGGAAGACCAGGACACCAGCCCGAAGGTCGCCTACGACGGCGGTGCCGCCCAGCTGTACGGCGCAGACTCCTGGAAATGGATGTTGCTCGGGCCGTCGCAGGCAAGCAACCAGGAGTAGACCGTGTCCGAACCCACCGACGCCGGGATCCCCGATCCCGGCGGACACGAGCGCCGTGTCCTGCCCGTGCGCGCCAGGACCCTGCGGATCGTCGCCACGGTGCTGGCCGTCCTCCTGGTCCTCTCCGTCGTCGCCGCGGTGTGGTTCGCGGTCAAGGTGCGTGAGGACACGGCCGCCCAGAAGGACCGCGCCTCCGCCTCCACCGTCGCCTCCCAGTTCGCGCTGCGCATGGACAACGTCGACGGCACCAACTTCGAGAGCTACATCAAGGGCGTGAACGAGCTGCTGACGACGAAGGCCAAGGCCAAGAACACCCAGGTCTTCGACGTGATGAAGCAGAGCTACGAGGCTGCCAAGGTCAAGGGGTCCGGCAAGGTGCTGCTCACAGCGGTCGGAGACTCCGACCCGGACTCCGCCACCGTGCTCGTGGTCCACGACGCGGATGTGAGCACGACCCAGGGCAACATCGAGCACCACTACCGTTGGTCGATAGCCATGGTGAAGGTCAAGGGATCCTGGCTCGTCGACGACTTCAGCCCGGTGAACTGAGATGACCCAGACACCCGACCCCACCTGGTACGACGTCCTCGGGGTCGCGCCCGACGCGACACCTGGGGAGATCAAGGCGGCCTGGCGCGAGGCGACCGACAAGTTCGAGCCCGGGTCCGGCTCGGGCCAGTTCCGGATGTTCAACGACGCCGCGGACGTGCTGCTCGACCCGCAGCGTCGCGCCGCCTACGACCAGACCCTGCCCGGCGCCGCGTCGCTGAGCCCGACCAGGGGCGCCGATCCGCAGACCGCGCCCGCGCCGCCACCTGAGTCCGGGTCCGAGCCCGAATCCGTGCCCGAGTCCGTGCCCGAGTCCGAGCCCGTGCCCGTGGAGGCAGGCACGGACAGCACCCCTCGGCGGGCGCGCTCGAGCGGACCTGCCTCGCGACGGGCCGGCCTGCTGACCCTGGTCCTGGCCGTGCTCACCGTGACCGCCATGGTCGCCGCAGGCTACTTCGGGCTCAAGGTCCGTTCAGCCGCCCAGGTGGCGGACGCGCGCACCGAGGCGCCGGCCGCAGCCGAGCGGGCGGCCAAGGCGATGCTCTCCTACGACTACCAGCACCTCCCCGCCGACCGCGCGCGTGCGTCGGCCTACCTCACCGACTCGTTCAGGACCGAGTACCTGAAGAACTTCAGCCTGCTCGAGAAGCAGAAGGACGGCACCCCCGGCGCTGCCGTGCAGACCAAGACGGTGGTCACCTCCTCCGTGCTCGGGTCCGGGGTGATGGACGCGGAGCCCGACCTCGTGCGCGTGCTGGTCTACGTCAACCAGGTCTCGAAGAAGCCGGACGTGGACCCGCAGATCTTCCAGAACCGGGTCGCGATGACCATGAAGAAGGTCGGAAGTCGTTGGCTCGTAGACAACCTGAAAAGCTACTGAGGATGTAGCGTGTCGCCCAAGAGGCGCCAGGCACCGCCCGTGGACTTGACCCGGGTTGTATCTGGCATGGGCTGTGTTGTAATCTAAATCTTTGCGCCCTCCCTCAAATACTTCCTGCCTGCCCGGTGGCCCGGTTTGTGGTGGGACGGCGCCGTCACACATGTGAGCCTCGGAAGGACCACTCTTGGCCGCCTCGCGCCGCAAGAACAGCAACGCCGACAATCCCCGCCGCATCTCCTTCGCCAAGATCGCTGAACCGCTCGAGGTTCCGCAGCTGCTGGCTCTGCAGACCGACAGCTTCGACTGGCTGATCGGCAGCGAGAAGTGGGAGCAGAAGGTCGTCGAGCGCCGCAGCGCCGGCGAGGAGCTCTCGCAGAAGTCCGGCTTGCACGAGATCTTCGAGGAGATCTCGCCGATCGAGGACTTCTCCGAGACGATGTCGCTCTCCTTCGAGAACCCGGTCTTCGTCGACCCCAAGTACACCGAGGAGGAGTGCAAGGAGAAGGACTTCACCTACTCCAGGCCCCTCTACGTCTCGGCTGAGTTCACCAACGGTGAGACCGGCGAGATCAAGGGCCAGACGGTCTTCATGGGTGACTTCCCGATGATGACCCGCAAGGGGACCTTCATCATCAACGGCACCGAGCGCGTCGTCGTCTCGCAGCTGGTGCGCTCGCCCGGTGTCTACTTCGAGCGCACGGCCGACAAGACCTCCGACAAGGACATCTTCACCGCCAAGGTGATCCCGTCCCGCGGTGCGTGGCTGGAGTTCGAGATCGACAAGCGCGACATGGTCGGCGTACGCCTCGACCGCAAGCGCAAGCAGAACGTCACGGTGCTGCTCAAGGCCCTCGGGTGGACCAACGAGCAGATCCGCGAAGAGTTCGGTGAGTACGAGTCGATGATGCTGACCCTCGAGAAGGACCACACCGAGGCCCAGGACGACGCGCTGCTCGACATCTACCGCAAGCTGCGCCCGGGCGAGCCCCCCACGCGCGAGGCCGCGCAGACGCTGCTGCAGAACTACTACTTCAACCCCAAGCGCTACGACCTCGCGAAGGTCGGTCGCTACAAGATCAACAAGAAGCTCGGCACGCACGAGGCCTTCGACCAGCAGACGCTGACCATCGACGACATCGTGGCGACGATCCGCTACATCGTGCAGCTGCACGCCGACAAGCAGAACCTGGTCGACGCGCAGGGCAACGAGGTGAAGAACGCCAACGGTGAGGCGATCGAGGTCCGCAAGGACGACATCGACCACTTCGGCAACCGCCGGATGCGCACCGTCGGCGAGCTGATCCAGAACCAGCTCCGCACCGGCCTGGCCCGGATGGAGCGCGTGGTTCGCGAGCGGATGACGACCCAGGACGTCGAGGCGATCACGCCGCAGTCGCTGATCAACATCCGGCCCGTGGTGGCGGCGCTGAAGGAGTTCTTCGGAACCTCCCAGCTCTCTCAGTTCATGGACCAGACGAACCCGATCGCCGGCCTGACGCACAAGCGTCGTCTCTCCGCGCTCGGCCCGGGTGGTATCTCCCGTGACCGTGCACAGATGGACGTGCGCGACGTGCACCCCTCGCACTACGGCCGCATGTGCCCGATCGAGACCCCTGAAGGTCCCAACATCGGTCTGATCGGATCGC
>CAWFII010000021.1:0-29759 GCA_963815825.1 uncultured Actinomycetota bacterium
GGATCTTGCCTGTGGGGTTGCGCGGCAGTGATCCGAGGATGTCCACCGACTTCGGACACTTGAAGTGCGCCAGCTGCTCCTGGCACCAGGCGATCAAGTCCTCCTGGGTGGCCTCGGAGTCCGGCTTCAGGGCCACCACCGCCTTGACCGACTCACCCCACCGGTCGTCGGGTACGCCGATGACGGCGACCTCCATCACCGAGGGGTGCTCGGCGAGGACCCGCTCGATCTCGGGCGAGTAGATGTTCTCCCCGCCCGAGATGATCATGTCCTTGAGCCGGTCCTCGACGTAGACGAAGCCGTCCGCGTCGACCTTGCCCAGGTCGCCGGTGCGGAACCACCCGTCCTCGGTGAGCACCTCGGCGGTGGCATCGGGCTTGTTCAGGTAGCCCTGCATCAGCTGGGGGCTTCGGAACCACAGCTCGCCGTGCGCTCCGGCCGCGACGTCCTCCAGCGTTCCCGGATCGACCACCCGGACCTCCGCGCCGGGGATGCACTGCCCGGCGCTGACCAGCCGCTCCGGGTGGTCCTGGTCGCGGTGGGCCTGCGGCATCAGGTGGGTGATCACGCCCGCGACCTCGGTCAACCCGTAGACCTGGACGAACTCCGTGTCCGGCCAGGCCTCCAGCGCCGCCCGCAGCAACGGCAGGGGCATCGGGGAGGCGCCGTAGCAGTAGGTCTTGAGCCGGCCGAAGACCTCGACGGCCTCCGGTCCTGAGGCGAGCACCTGCGCCAGCACCGCCGGCACGAGGAAGGTGCGGTTGGCCCCCTGCATGATCGCGCCGGCCAGCGAGGCGCCGTCGGGATCGCGGGTCATCACGCTCGGGACGCCGTCGTGGATCCCGAACAGGACGTACGACGAGCCGCCGACGTGGAACAGCGGCATCGCCACCATGTTCTTGTCGCCGTCGTCGAATCCCCAACCCTCGTGGGCGTTCAGCGTGTGGGCCACCATGTTGGCCTGGGTCAGCGCCACTCCCTTGGGGCGTCCGGTCGTGCCGGAGGAGTACATCACCAGGCACACGTCGCCGGGCTCCACCGCCGGGTCACGGTCCACGGGCTCGGCCGACGCCAGCAGGGCCTCGTAGGCGTCGCCGTCGCCACCGTCGGGGGTGAGCTCGATGACGTGCTCCACCGTGGTGAGGCGGTCCTCGATCTTCGCGACCAGCGGCATCAGCTCGGAGCCCACCAGCAGCACCGTGGCGCCGGCGTCGTTGACGGCATAGTCGATCTCATCGCCCGCGAGGCGGAAGTTGATGATCGCGTTGGCCGCTCCCAGACGGGCTGCGGCCATGGTGAGCTCCACGCACGCAGGATGGTTCTTGTCCAGGAACGACACCACGTCACCGCGAGCGATCCCCATCGACCGGAGCGCCCCCGTCAGGCGGCGTACCCGTTCGTCCCACTGCGCCCACGTCCACGTGCGACCCAGGTAGGTGAACGCCTCAGCGTCCGGGGTGGTCGTGGCCCAGTAGGTCAGACGGTCGTCCAGGAACTGCGGCTCGGGCGGCTCCGCGGAGTGCTCGGTCATGGTGCTCCTCAGGCTCTCGTTGCCGTGAGCGTGCCACGGATCGGGACCCTGCGGGAAGGGCACCGGGCTGGAGCCCGCGGCGTCAGCCCGCCTCGATGCGTCCGGGGCCGTCGCCTACGTCCGCAGTGCCGGGGTCCTTGCCCAGACCCAGGACGATCGCGCTGGCCAGCACCACCAGCGCCAGCCCGACGAGCTGCCACGGGTCGAGGCGCTGGCTCAGCACGAGCAGCCCGGCCAGGGCAGCGACGGCCGGCTCCGTCGAGAGCAGGATGCCGAACACCGACGCGCTCAGCCGCCGCAGGGCGAGCAGCTCCAAGGAGTAGGGCAGCAACGAGGACAGCACCGCGAGCCCGGCCCCCTTGACCACGTGCTCGGTGGTCCACAGGTCGCTGCCGCGCAGACCGGCGGGCAGCACCACGACCACCGACACGACGAGCGCGATCGCCAACCCGTCCAGCCTGGCGAAGGCGAGACCCGTCCGCGAGCTCAGCAGGATGTACGCCGCCCAGCACACACCAGCGGCCGCCGCCAGGCCCAGGCCGAGCCAGCTGAGGTCGCGCAGCGGCACGGTCAGGGCCTCGGAGATGAGCAGCACCCCCACGGCGGCAGCGAGCACGGCGACGAGGTCGAGCACGCGACGCGAGAGCACCGTGGCCAGCACGAGTGGCCCGAGGAACTCCACGGTGACGGCGATGCTGAGCGGGAGGTGCGCCAGCGAGGCGTAGAAGCTCAGGTTCATCAGCCCGAGTGCCAGTCCGAAGGCGCCGACGGTGGCCCAGGCCCTGCGGTCGTGCCCGCGCAGACGTGGCCGGGTCACCGCGACCAGGATGAGCGCGGCGATGGCGCTGCGCAGCAGCACGGAGCTGCCGGCGCCGATCTCGGGCACCAGGGTGGCCGCCAGAGCCGCCCCGAACTGGACGGAGACCACCCCGCCGAGCACCAGCACCGGCGCCGGCACGGCCGCGACGGACGGGGAGAGGCGCAGCACGCCACTCACCCTAGGGGCGTCAGCGCGAGCGTCGGACGCGGCCCTCGTCCCACACCGGACCGTCGGACTCGTAGACGAGCCCGTCCGCGCCGTAGACCAGGTAGCGGTCGAAGTCGCGCGCGAACCAGCGGTCGTGCGTCACCGCGAGAACCGTGCCCTCGAACCGCTCGAGGCCCTCCTCGAGCGCCTCCGCCGACTCGACGTCCAGGTTGTCGGTCGGTTCGTCGAGCAGCAGCAGGGTGGCGCCGGAGAGCTCGAGCAGCAGGATCTGGAAACGGGCCTGCTGTCCCCCCGAGAGCGACTCGAAGCGCTGGTCGGAGGCGTGCGCGAGCTCGTAGCGGTCGAGGGCCCGCGACGCGGGCTCGCGGGGCATCCCGTCGCGGTGGTCGTCCCCGCGGTGCAGGATCTCGAGCAGCGTGCGGCCGACCAGCTCCGGGTGCGCATGGGTCTGGACGAACCAGCCCGGACGCACGCGGGCACCCAGCTTGGCGCGGCCCGTGTGAGGCACCTCGGCGACCGGGGTCTCGTCGACCGGCCGGTGCTCCACGTCGGGATCGCTCCCGCCGGCGGCGAGCAGCCTCAGGAAGTGCGACTTGCCGGAACCGTTGGAGCCCAGCACCGCCACCCGCTCGCCGTACCAGACCTCGAGGTCGAACGGCTGCATCAGACCGGTCAGCTCGAGCTGCTCGCACACCACGGCGCGCTTCCCGGTCCGCCCGCCCCGGAGCCGCATCGTCACCTGCTGCTCGCGCGGCTGGGCCACGGGCGGACCGGCGTCCTCGAACTTGCGGAGGCGGGTCTGGGCCGCCTTGTACTGCGAGGCCAGGCCGTCGTTGAACTCGGCCTTGATCTTGTAGCGCAGCACCAGCGCCTTGAGCTTCGCGTGCTCCTCGTCCCAGCGACGTCGCAGCTCCTCGAAGCGGGCGAACCGGTCGCGCCGCGCCTCGTGGTACGACGAGAAGCCACCCGGATGCGTCCACACGGTGTTCCCGGCGACCCCGAGCTCGACCGTGACGATCCGGGTCGCCGTGTGGTCCAGGAGCTCGCGGTCGTGGCTGATGAACAGGATCGTCTTCGGCGACTCACGGATGCGGCCCTCCAGCCAGACCTTGCCGGGGACGTCCAGGAAGTTGTCGGGCTCATCGAGCAGCAGCACCTGGTCGGGGCCGGCGAGCAGGTACTCGAGCACCAGCCGCTTCTGCTCCCCGCCGCTGAGCGTGTCGAGGTCGCGATACTTGGCCCGGTCGAAGGAGACACCGAGCGCGGCCGTGCAGCAGGTGTCCCAGGCGACCTCGATCTCGTAACCGCCGGCGTCCGCGAACTCCGCGAGCGCCGTCGCGTAGGCCATCTGGGTGGCCTCGTCGTCGACGTCCATCAGCTCGAGCTCGAGCCGGTCCACCTCGGCGGCTGCGGCCCGGACCCGCTCGGGCGCGACCGACATCAGCAGGTCCGCGACCGTGGGTGCCGAGGTCGGCGAGTCGCCCTGGATCCCCAGAGCCACCATCTGCCGCATCACGCCGAGACCACCGGAGCGGGTCACGGCGCCGGCGTGCGGCGCCAGGTCGCCGGTGATGATGCGCAGCAGGGTGGTCTTGCCCGCGCCGTTGGCGCCGACGAGAGCGACCTTGGCGCCGTCGCCCACCCGGAAGGACACGTCGTCGAGCAGCACCCGTCCGTCGGGCAGCTCGTAGCGCACCCCGGCGACCTCCACATGTCCCACGGTGGACATTGTGCGTGCTCCAGACGCACACCGACCAGTCAGGGCACGCACAGCAACCACACAGGCCCGCAGCGCAGGTTGGTGCCATGAACGAACCGACACCGACCGCCATGAACGCCCGTGACCGGCGCACCCGCAGGGTGGGTCGCACCCGCGTGCTGCTGGTCGGCGGCGCCGTCGCGACCTCCCTCGTCGCGACCGGCGCCATCGCCGCCACAGCCGGGAGCACCCCGAGCACCACGAGCACCAGCAGCACCACGGCTGGCGCCTCGTCCACCACGACGACGTCGGGCACGGCGCCAGGCACCCAGTCCGCACTCGCCTCCTCGTCCGGCGGGGGCAGCCCCCACGCCACCTCGGGCGGGTCGTGATGGTTGCCGGCCGCGACTGGGAGCTGTGGAGCACGACGTGCCGGCTGGTGGTGACGGAGCCGGCCGCCCTGGCAGCCGCCACAGCCCTCGTCGACGACGAGCTGGCTCGGATCGAGCAGGCATGCAGCAGGTTCCGGACCGACAGCGAGCTGATGACCCTGGTCCGCGACGAAACCGGAGCCGCCGACCTGAGCCCGCTGCTCGCCACTCTGCTGCGCGCAGCCCTCACCGCGGCGCGCGAGAGCGACGGAGCTGTCGACCCCACGCTGGGCAAGGTGCTGGCCGGGCTCGGTTACGACCGCGACCTGTCCGAGCTCCGCGCCCACCCGCCGCGGACCCCGCGGATCGTGGTCCGGACGCACCCCGGCTGGCGCGCCCTCCGGCTCGAGGGTCGCCGGCTGCGGATGCCGCCCGGCACCCAGCTCGACCTCGGGGCGACGGCGAAGGCGCTGGCCGCGGACCGCTGCGCGCACCTGGTCCACGAGGAGCTCGGCACCGGGGTCCTGGTCAGCCTCGGCGGCGACGTGGCGACGGCCGGACCGGCGCCCGACCCGGGCTGGCAGGTACGCATCCAGGACCTGCCCTCCGACGTACCTCACCAGATCACGCTGCGCCAGAACGCGGCGGTCGCCACCTCGAGCAGCGCCCGCCGTACGTGGACCCAGGGGGGCCGGGCCCGGCACCACCTCGTGGACCCTGCGACCCGGTTGCCCGCGGCAGGCCCCTGGCGCAGCGTCACGGTGGTCGCACCCACGTGCCTGCACGCGAACACCGCCACCACCGCCGCGATGGTCAAGGGTGAGGGGGCACTGGCCTGGCTGCGCAGCACCGGGCTACCGGCTCGGCTCCTCCCGCACGAGGGCGCCGCGGTCACCCTCGGCGGCTGGCCGCGGGAGGTGGCGGCGGCATGAGTGAGGCGCTGTGGGCCCTGGGGCGCGGCACCGGCGTCGTCGCCCTGCTGATGTTCACCGCCACCGTGGTGCTCGGCATCGTGTCGCGCTCGGGGCGCTCGGTCGGTGGCCTCGGCCGCTTCGGTCTCGCCGAGCTGCACCGCACCGCTGCCCTCACCGCGGTCGGGCTCGTGGTCGTCCACCTGACCGCACTGTTCTTCGACCCCTACGCGCAGCTGCGCCTGGTCGACGTGGTGGCGCCCTTCCTGGGCAGCTACCGGCCGCTGTTCCTCGGTCTCGGCACCGTGGCCCTCGACCTGCTGCTGGTGATCACCGCCGTGAGCCTGCTGCGCAACGTGGTGGGCCCCCGGGCGTTCAGGGCCGTGCACTGGCTCACCTACGCGCTCTGGCCGGTGGCCCTCGTGCACGGTCTCGGCACGGGCACCGACGCCGGCTCGGTGTGGATGGACGCGGTGGCGGCCCTCAGCTCCGCGGCGGTCGTCGCTGCGGTCGCGTGGCGACTGGTCCCGTCGTACGCCGAACGAGGGCGGGTCCGTCTCGCCAGGGTGGTGACCCGATGACCGAGACGATCGTGCAGGCACCTTCGGGCGCCCAGCGTCTGCTCGGGGCCGAACCCGACCTCGCGCTCCCCGCTCTGCCCGTGCTCGACGTCGAGGCGCTGATCGCCCTCGTCGAGGCGGCCGGTCTCACCGGTCGTGGGGGCGCCGGCTTCCCCACCGCACGCAAGCTGACATCCGTCTCCGGACACTCCCCGGTCATCGTGGGAAACGCGATGGAGGGGGAGCCACTGAGCCTCAAGGACGCCGTGCTGCTGAGTCGCGCCCCCGGCCTGGTCGTCGCAGGCCTGGCGCTGCTGGGTTCGGTGCTCGGCGCGCGGAGGGTCGTCCTCGCGCTCGGCCCCGAGGTGCCCGACGGGCCGGTTCGGGCGGCCGCGGCAGGTTCGATGGTCGAGGTCCGACAGCTCGAGGGAGGATTCGTCGCGGGCCAGGAGTCGGCGCTCGTCAACCAGATCAACGGGCGTCCGGCCCTGCCCGGTGACGGCCTGGTCCCGGTGTTCCGGCGCGGGGTGGGTGGCCGTCCCACGCTCGTGCTGAACGCGGAGACCCTGGCCCAGCTGGCCCTGCTCGTCCGCCACGGCGCTGCCTGGTTCCGCAGCCAGGGCACGCCCGACGACCCGGGCACGTTCCTGGCCTCGGTCAGTGCGTCCCGGCCGGGCGTCGTGGGCCGTCCCGGCGTCATCGAGGTGCCGCGTGGAACACCGTTGCGGGCTGTGCTCGTCGCCGCAGGCGTCGACTTCCCCAGGGTCGCCGGCGTCCTCGTCGGCGGCTTCCACGGGGCCTGGGTGCCCCCGTCCGAGCTCGACGTGCTGCTCACGCGGACCGACCTCGCCCGTCTCGACGCGAGCCCGGGGGCAGGCGTCATCCACGTGCTGGACCGCGACTCCTGTCCACTGAAGGAGGCAGCCGCGATCGCGGGGTTCCTCGCCGACCAGGGCGCGGGCCAGTGCGGCCCGTGCGTCAACGGTCTGCCCCGGATGGCCGGCACCCTCCACCGGCTCGCCGTTCCCGGCGCCGCGGCAGGTCTGGTCGCGGAGGTCGACCGGCTGCGCCGGCTGGTGCACGGGCGTGGCGCCTGCGCCCACCCCGACGGCACGGCCCGGTTCGTGGCCAGCACGATGCGCGTCTTCGCCGACCACGTGGAGGATCACCTGGAAGGAGCCTGCCGTGCGCCTGCACGTTGACTGGACGCGGTGCGACGGCCACGGGTCGTGCGCCGAGCTCCTGCCCGAGCTCCTCGACACCGACGAGTGGGGCTTCCCGCTGGTGCGCGGCGACCAGCGGGACCCCGTCGTACCCGCCACGCTGGCGAAGCACGCCCACCGTGCCGTGAACGCCTGCCCGCTGCAGGCGCTCCGGCTGGTCGACTGACCCCGATCTGCGCTGCCCGGACCGGCTCAGCCCCGACGTGACTCCAGGACCCGGAACCCCTTGGCGCTGGCCTGCTTCTCGGTCGGGTAGCCCTGCTCCCCCAACCACTTGGCCAGCGAGTCCGAGCCGAGGTTCTTGCCCACGACCATCACGGCCCGACCTCCGGGCCGCAGCCGAGGCAGCCACTGGAGCAGCAGCTCGTGCAGGGCGTCCTTGCCCACCCTGATCGGCGGGTTGGACCAGATCTCGTCGTACGACGCGTGAGGATCGACCTCGTCCGGGAGCGCCACGGTGAACCTGTCGGTGACCCCGAGCCGCTCGGCGTTCTCCCGCGCCAGGAGCAGCGCCCGCTCGTTGACGTCCACTGCGGTGACGTGGGCCTCGGGCACCGCGACGGCGATGGCCAGGCCGATCACGCCGTAGCCGCACCCGAGGTCCAGGACCTCGCGGGCCTGCACCGGCGGGGGTTCCTCACGCAGCAGCACCCCCGTGCCGATGTCGAGGCGTCCCTGGGCGAAGACACCGGATCCCGACGTGAGCTCGAGCCAGTGGCCCCACACGTTGGTCCGCACCGGCACCCGTTTGAAGGGGGTCGCGGGGTCGGCGGTGAAGTAGTGCTCCTCCACGACTGCTCCCCTCCGCCGTTACGCGCGCGCACCTGCGTGCCGTCGCCAACCTATCCACAGGTTCGGGCAGGGCTCTGGCCCGGGGCACGCCGCCGGACTCTGCTTGACCCATGACGGAGTCCCCCAGCCGAGAACGCACCCGGACGAGCACGGCGCCCGTGCAGGTCGAGAGCTGCAACGAGGTCGTCCTGGTCGGGCGGGTCAGTGCCCTGCCCGAGGCCCGTGATCTGCCCAGCGGAGACCGGCTGGTGACCCTGAGGGTGGTGGTGGACCGGCCCCCGGTGAAGGGCACCACGAGACGGATGGTCGACGTGATCGACGTCGCCTGCTGGACCAGACGCACCCAACGCACGGCAGCGACGCTCGAGGCCGACGACGCTGTCCGCGTGGAGGGCACGTTGCGACGTCGGTTCTTCGGAGCGGCTGGGGGCCGGACCAGCCGCTACGAGGTCGAGGCCGGCCGGATCCTGCGGGTCAGTCGTCGGCCACCACGGCGTTAGCGACCTCCAGCGTGCGCATCGCCCGCGACTCGCCGGCCCTCCGGGCGAGCTCGTGGGCGGGCGGGTAGCCCACCTCCTCGAGCGTCAGGCCGTGCGGACGAGCGACCGTCACCGCGGGATCCCGGCGTCGCCCGACGAGGACCTCCCCGGCCCATCCGGGTTCCCGGCGGTGCTCCCCCACGACCACGAGGCACCCGACCAGGGAGCGGACCATGGTGTGGCAGAACGCGTCGGCGACCACCGTGGCCTCCGCGACCCCCGACGGGCCCCTCTCCCACCTCAGCTCGAGAAGGGAGCGGATCGTGGTCGCACCCTGGCGCTTGCGGCAGAACGCGGCGAAGTCGTGCATGCCGAGCAGGGACTGCGACGCGGTGTTCATCGCCTCCAGGTCGAGGGGGTGCGGGCGCACCAGCACGTGGCTGCGCGTCAGGGGGTCCCCGACCTCGGGCCGGTCGGCGATCCGGTAGGCGTAGCGACGCCAGACGGCCGAGAACCTCGCGTCGAACCCGGGCGGCGCCTCCTGGACGCGCCGGATGCGCACGTCGTCCGCGAGCAGCCCGTTGAGCCGCCGTGCGAGAGCAGCCAACGTGGAGTCTCGGCTGCGCTCGGCCGAGCCGACCAGCAGGTCGCGGTCGACATCCACGTGGGCGACCTGTCCCCGGGCGTGCACGCCCGTGTCGGTGCGGCCCGCCACGGTCAGCGCCGCGCCGCTGCTGCGGAGCACGGTGTCCAGGGCAGTCTCGACCGTCGCCTGCACGGTCCGCAGGCCGGGCTGCCGGGCCCATCCGTGGAAGCCGGACCCGTCGTAGGAGAGATCGATTCGCAGCCGCACCGCGACAACCTATCGTCAGTCCTGCGCGACGGTCTGGGATGCTGCCGCACGTGCATCGTGCCTCGCCGCTACGCCTCGTCCTGCTGCTCGGTGGCTGCGTCGTGCTCGGCGTCGGGGTGGCGATGCTGCTCACCGCTGACCTCGGCTCCGACGGCTACTCCACGCTGGTCAACGGCATCTCGATCGGTGCCGGGATCCCGTTCCTCATGGCCAACGTCGCTGTCAGCCTCGGCTTCCTCCTGCTGGCCGCGTCCCGCCGGCTGTGGCCGGGCCTCGGCACGGTCGTTCAGGTCGTGGTCGTCGGGTTCACGGTCTCGTGGCTGCTCGACGTGCTGCACACCCCGGACACCGTCTTCGGCCAGGCACTGCTGCTCGCGGCCGCCTTCCCGGTGCTCGCGGTCGGGATCGCGGTCTACCTCGGCATGCACCTCGGGGCCGGCCCGGCGGAGGCCGCGGCGCTGGCGTGGGACCCGCCGCTGCCGTTCCGGTGGAGCTACAGCGCGGTCCAGGGGCTCGGCGCGCTCGTGGGCTGGCTGCTCGGGGCCACCATCGGCCCAGGGACCCTGGCGGTGATCCTCCTGCTGGGCCCCACGGTCGACCTCGTCGGCCGGCTGCTGCGGCTCGACCTGAGCCAGCGACCCGCCCCCCAACCACCACCAACGCCGAGACGTCGCATCTGAAATTTCAGATGCGACGTCTCGGCGTTCTCGGGGAGCTGGATCAGGCCTTCTCGTCGGCCTCCGGCTCGCCATCTGACTGGGCCTCCGACTGGGCCTCCGACTGGGCCTCGGCGGTCTCGACGTCGGCGGCCTCGGTCTCGACCACCTGGGTCTCACCGGACTCGTCGGTCGCCACGACCTCCGCGGGCGCGTCGTCCGCAGGCTGCTCGACCTCGGCGGCCGGGGCTGCGGCGGGCTCGGACCTGCGGGCCTTCGCCTTGGGCTCCGCCGGGGTGTAGGTCCCGGTCACCAGCTCGATGACCGCCATCGGGGCGTTGTCGCCCTTGCGCGGACCGATCTTCGTGATCCGGGTGTAGCCACCGGGACGCTCGGCGAAGCTCGGACCGATCTCCGTGAACAGCGTGTGCACGACCGACTTGTCATGGATGGTCTTGAGGACCTCGCGCCGGTTGTGCAGGTCGCCCTTCCTGGCCTTGGTGATCAGCTTCTCCGCGACCGGGCGCAGCACGCGCGCCTTGGCCTCAGTGGTGGTGATCCGGCCGTGCTCGAACAGCGCCGTGGCGAGGTTCGACAGGATCAGCCGCTGGTGGGCCGGGCTACCGCCGAGGCGGGCACCCTTCTTCGGTGTAGGCATTGGTTCTCTCGTTTCTCCCCGGCCGTGTCAGGTACCGGGATAGATGAGCCGGTGAGCGAGGTGTGGTCGTCCGCTCACCGACTCGGATGGGGTCGGATCAGTACTGCTCGTCCTCGACGAAGGAGTCGTCGTCGTCGTCGTACGCCGCAAGGGCGGTCGCCGGGTCGAAGCCGGGCGCGCTGTCCTTGAGGGCCAGACCCATCTCGACCAGCTTGGCCTTGACCTCGTCGATCGACTTGGCGCCGAAGTTGCGGATGTCGAGCAGGTCTTGCTCGGAGCGGGAGATGAGCTCACCCACGGTGTGGATGCCCTCACGCTTGAGGCAGTTGTAGGAGCGCACCGTCAGGTTCAGGTCCTCCACCGGAAGGGCGAGGTCCTGCGCCAGCTGCTCGTCGACGGGCGACGGGCCGATGTCGATGCCCTCCGCCTCGACGTTGAGCTCCCGGGCGAGCCCGAACAGCTCGACCAGCGTCTTGCCGGCCGACGCGATGGCGTCACGCGGGGTGATCGACGGCTTGGTCTCGACGTCGATGACCAGCTTGTCGAAGTCCGTGCGCTGCTCGACACGGGTCGCCTCGACCTTGTAGGTCACCTTGAGCACGGGGCTGTAGATCGAGTCGACCGGGAGCCGGCCGATCTCGTTGTCCGCGCCCTTGTTCTGCACCGAGCTGACGTAACCGCGACCGCGCTCGACGATGAGCTCCATCTCGATCTTGCCCTTGGCGTTCAGGGTGGCGATCTTCAGGTCCGGGTTGTGCACCTCGACGCCCGCGGACGCCTCGATGTCAGCGGCGGTCACCACACCGGCACCCGACTTGCGGAGCACCATGGCGACCGGCTCGTCGTGCTCGCTGGAGACGACGAGACCCTTGAGGTTGAGGATGATCTCGGTGACGTCTTCCTTGACGCCCTCGATGGTGGAGAACTCGTGCAGGGCCGTGTCCACCTTGATGCTGGTGACAGAGGCACCAGGGATCGAGGAGAGCAGCGTGCGGCGCAGCGAGTTGCCGAGTGTGTAGCCGAAGCCGGGTTCCAGCGGTTCGATCACGAACCGCGAGCGGAACTCGTCGACGACATCTTCCGACAGTGTCGGGCGCTGAGCGATGAGCACTATTTCTTCCTTTCCGAGCCCACCCGATATATGACGGGCTCGAACTTCAAGCGAGGTTGGGTGGAGGAGGTGGTTACTTCTTCGAGTAGTACTCGACGATCAGCTGTTCCTGGACCGGCAGCTCGATCTGCGCGCGCAGCGGCAGCGAGTGCACGAGCACCCGCATCCGCGTCGGGATGGCCTCGAGCCACGCCGGGACGATCCGGTCGCCGTGGGTCTCACGAGCCACGATGAACGGGGTCATCTCCAGGCTCTTCTCGCGCACGTCGATGATGTCGTGCGCCGCGACCTGGTACGACGGGATGTCGACCTTCTTGCCGTTCACCCGGAAGTGACCGTGCACGACCAGCTGACGGGCGTGGCGACGGGTCCGCGCGAAGCCGGAGCGGTAGACGACGTTGTCCAAGCGGCACTCGAGGAGCTGCAGCAGGTTGTCACCGGTCTTGCCGGCGCGGCGGCTGGCCTCGTCGTAGTAGTTGTGGAACTGCTTCTCCATCACGCCGTAGGTGAAGCGTGCCTTCTGCTTCTCCTGCAGCTGGTTGCGGTACTCGCTCTCCTTGACGCGAGTACGGCCGTGCTGGCCGGGGGCGTAGGGGCGCTTCTCGAACGCCTTGTCCTCACCGACGAGGTCGACACCGAGACGGCGCGACTTCTTGGTCATGGGGCCGATGTAACGAGCCATGGGTCAGAGTCTCCTGTTCTTCAGTCTCGGGTCAGACGCGCCGGCGCTTGGGCGGGCGGCATCCGTTGTGGGGGGTGGGCGTGACGTCCTGGATGGTGCCGACCTCGAGGCCGATGGCACCCAGCGACCGGATCGCGGTCTCGCGTCCCGACCCGGGACCCTTGACGAAGACGTCGATCTTCTTCATCCCGTGGTCCATCGCGCGTCGACCAGCAGCCTCGGCGGCCATCTGGGCGGCGAACGGGGTGGACTTGCGCGAGCCCTTGAAGCCGACGGTGCCGGCAGAGGCCCACGAGATCACTGCCCCGGTGGGGTCGGTGATGGTGACGATGGTGTTGTTGAACGTGCTCTTGATGTGGGCTTCGCCCTGAGCGATGTTCTTCTTCTCCTTGCGGCGCACCTTCTTGGTGCCGGCCGCGGTGCGGCTCTTGGGGGGCATTAGACAGAGTCTCCTGATGTGGCGGACTGGAAGCTGAGAACGAGTTCGGAGTGCACGGGCGCGGTCACTTGGTCTTCTTCTTGCCCGCGACGGTGCGCTTGGGACCCTTGCGGGTGCGCGCGTTGGTCTTGGTGCGCTGCCCGCGAACGGGCAGGCCCTGACGGTGCCGGCGGCCCTGGTAGCTACCGATCTCGATCTTGCGGCGGATGTCGGCCTGGACCTCGCGACGGAGGTCACCCTCGATCTTGTAGTCGGCGTCGATCGCGTCGCGGAGCTTGACCAGCTCCTCATCACCCAGCGTGTGCACCCGCGCGTTCGGGTCGACCCCGGTGGCGGCGAGAATCTGCTGGGAGCGGGTACGGCCAATGCCGTAGATGTAGGTGAGTGCGATCTCGATGCGCTTGTCGCGCGGGAGGTCAACACCAACGAGGCGTGCCATGAATGGCCTGTTCCTTTCAGGAAGAGCCGAGCTCTTCGGTGGTTCACGGTGGTCTGGTCGTGTCGCGTCTCCTGCCTCGCAGCGGGAGCTCCGGCCATCCGTTCCGGAGGTGGTTCGGGCTGACGCCCTCAGCGATCACGTAGTGGATGTATTCAGTTGTGGATCAGTCGGGTCGAGAGACCCCGCCGGGGCTCAGCCCTGGCGTTGCTTGTGACGCGGGTTCTCGCAGATCACCATGACGCGGCCGTGGCGACGAATCACCTTGCACTTGTCACAGATCGGCTTGACGCTCGGGTTGACCTTCACTTCGTCAGCCCTTTCTCGCTAGATCGGCTGTTGTTGCCCTGAATGGTGACCGCACGCGCGGTCACTTGTACCGGTAGACGATCCGGCCACGGGTCAGGTCGTAGGGAGACAGCTCCACCACCACGCGGTCCTCGGGGAGGATCCGGATGTAGTGCTGACGCATCTTGCCGCTGATGTGGGCGAGCACCTTGTGTCCGTTGGTCAGCTCGACCCGGAACATGGCATTGGGAAGGGCCTCCACGACGGAGCCCTCCATCTCGATCACGCCTTCCTTCTTCGGCATGTCCTCCGCAATCTGCTCGCTGGTGCTGGTCATCTGCCGTTGGCCCGGGAACCTCCTGCGAACCAGACGAACCGGTCATCACAGTGGACCTCGTGAGCCGCCGAGGAGCCTCAACCCCGGGCGCGCACGACCCACTCCTACGAGCGGGTCAGCATTAGTCCGGGCAGCCGCGAGGCGCCACAAAACGGGCCCACGTTGGGCCGACTGCTCATCCTAGGCGAATTCCTGTGTCGACCGTTAATCCGTGCCGGGCCGGCGTACGAGGGTGACCGGGTTGAAGGGAGCCCACAGCCGGCGTCTGACGGGTTGGTCGCGCCCCAGCAGGCGACCCTCCCTGGTCGTCTGTTCCCAGTAGGCCCGGACCACCTCCGGCGCCGGCTCCTCGCGGGCGAACACGCCGCCGTCGCCCTGCCTCGACAGCGCTTCCGCCCGCACCAGGGTCCGCGCCTGCGCCGGCCTCGACGCGTGCGGACGGACCGGCACCCCGAGGTCGCGTGCGTGGTCCACGAGCTCCGCCCAAGCCCCGGCGACCTGGTCCGAGGCGCGCCCTCGTGTCCGCCGCAGCCGACGACGGACCAGCTTGGCCGTCGGCACCAGCAGCGCCAGAAGCGTCGGGATCAGCCACGGCAGGAACCTGACCAGCTCACTGCGCCTCGTCGCGGCGGCCGAGCTCCGCTCCTTCTTCTCGAGGGCGATCTCCGGGGCGGTGACCGGTGCGACCGGCTCGACGACCGCGGCCCCCTGCGGCATGGTCGGACGGGGCGCGGGCGCCATTCCCTCGCGCGGGGGCCGGTGACTCATGAACTGCTCGGTGGGAAGGGTGCGCCAGGAGCCGTCGGCCACCCGCACCTCCACCCATGCCTGCACGTCGGACCCGCGGACCTTGCCGTTGCGGGGCAGCACCGCCCCCACCACCACCCGAGCTGGTACGCCGACCCGGTTGGCGAGCACGGCCATGGCGGCGGCGTACTGCTCGTCGTCGCCGACGATGTGCTCGGCCAGCAGGAAGCCGGCGAAGAGACGATCGACGCCGTGACCGGGGAGGTACTGCGCCTCCGCGGGGCCGGAGCCGTTGCTGTAGCGGCCGTAGTCGTGCAGGTACTTCGCGAGCACGAACACCTTGCGCATCGGCTGGGCTCGGCTGGCGAGCACCCGCCGGATCAACGGATCGACCAGCGTGGCGTCCGCGACGTCGAGGATCGGCGTCGGCCAGGGACGCATGGTCCGGTCGAGCCGGTCATCGGGCACGACGGCGGTGAACTCGTAGTCGTTGCCGGACTTCAGGCCCAGCGGGACGACGGCTGTCGACGTGGCGACGTCGTAGCGCAGCTCGTTGCGGCGGGCGTCGGCGTCGGCGTCGGCGAGGAGGAACCTCAGTGAGGTCAACGAACCGATGGTGGGCACCCAGGCGCTCTGGTAGGCCTTTTCCACCCCGACCTGCACCCGGATCCGCCTCCCGCGGGTCTGGTTCTCCACGGTCGTGTCCATGCGCAGGAACCGGTCCTCGGAGGTCCCCCGCACCGTGTTGCTGTCGGCGACCCAGGCCTGGCCGTCGTAGCGGTCGAGCGTCAGCAGCCGGACCCGGTCTCCGCGAGCGGCGCCGGTGACGGTCAGCAGCAGCTTGCTGTTCAGGTTGTCCTGGGTGGCCTGCTCCTGCTCGGTGTAGGCGCGGAAGTTGCGCAGCGGGGAGTCCAGCTCGGTCAGGTCCGGGAGGTCGCCGATCCGGCCGCGCAACGACTCCCCCGACGATGCGTTCCCGGAGGTCAGCGGGATCGCGACGAGCAGCGCACCGCCCACCACCAGCGCGGCCACCAGCCCGCGCACCAGCCGCCCGTGCGCGCTCCCCCGGATCTCGTGGCCCCGCTCGGTGGTGAACTCCAGACCTCGGAAGGCCACCCAGGCGACCGCCACGACGGCAAAGCCGACAGGGTGCCAGGCGAGCACACCTTCTCCCGGTCGCCGCAGCAGCAGCACCCCGACCAGCACGCCCAGCAGCGGCCACACCGGCGCACCCGCGCTGCGGGACCTGAGGGCGACGGCCGTCCCGAGCACGCCACCGAGGTAGCCGAGCAGGAAGGGCACGAGAGCGGGTGGTCCGGCGAGGTCGACCATCGGCAGAGTGGTGAGCAGCTCGCCCCAGCCGGTCGCGCTGCCCTGCATCACGTCGGCCAGGGTCTGCCCGTCCGGCACCCCCGCGACGAGGCCACTCGACCGCAGTGCCACCGGCCCCCCGAGCAGGATCGCGCCGAGTGGCGTGACCGCGACCAGCACTGCGCCGGGGAGCCGACTCGTGGCCAGGGCCACGACGACCCCGAGGCTCGCCGCGATCTCCGCGACGACCAGGAAGCCCCAGCCCGCGAAGGTGCTGGCCAGCCCGACCACGGCAAGACCCACGAGCGCGACCACCGCGAGCACGTCGACGACCGGACGCCCCGGACGTCGGTTCACGACACGACCCCCGCCACCGCGGCTTCCAGGGCCCGGGGCAGGTCGTCCAGGGCGCGCAGACCGAGCAGCCTGGCGCCGTGCTGCCGGGAGATCGCGGTCTCGCGCGTCCCGTCGGTCCGGACCAGCAGCAGGGTCGCCTCCGTGGGCAGCCATGACCGGAGGTCTCCGGCCAGCTCCTCGGGAGCCGCCCCACCGGTCGCCATCACCAGCCAGCTGGTCTGCGGCGCGAGCCGCATCGCCTCCCGCGCCGCCTGCACCCGGTCGGAGACCCCCATCTCGATGCGGCAACAGGCATCGAGCACTCCGTCCAGCCCACGACCGGTCACGGCGTGCTCGCCGCACAGCAGCGAGAGGTCGATGCCGTCGCGGTGCGCCCGAGCAGCGATGGACGCAGCCACGGACACGGCCGTCTCGAAGTCCTCCGGGTCGGGATATGACTCGCCGTTGTCATCGATCACCACGGTGAGGTGACTGCGCCGGGTGTCCTGGTACTGCCTGATCTGCAGCGCGTCGGCTTTCGCCGAGGACCTCCAGTGCACGTGTCGCAGGTCGTCGCCGGGCACGTACTCCCGCAGCGCGTGGAAGGCCAGGTCGCTCATCGAGATCTCGTCGCTGGGCGTCCCGTCCTGGTCGCGGATGGCCCCGAGACCGAGCGACGCCACGTCGACCATCCGCGGCAGCACCAGCATCTCGGCGGCGGGTGACCAGCGCTCCTGCCAGCGCAGCAGGCTCAGCGGGTCGGTACGACGTGCGGTGACCGGGCCGACGCGCACGACTCCTCGCCTCAGCCCGGTGAGGTCGATGTGCTCCTCGGTCGGGGTACGCCGCAGGGTGCGCAAGCGGACGAGATGGTTCGTGGACCCGGTGGGGACCGCGATCAACGGGCTCGGGACCGGGAGCAGGCCCGCGCTGCGGGCCGAGACACTGACCTGGGCGTCGTCACCGGCCATCGCGCGCGGAGGGGAGAGCCGGATCTCTGCCCGGGCGGGCGCCGGGAGCAACGCGAAGGCGATCGCGACCGCGAGAAGGAGCAGGCAGACGACCCACATCAGCTGGAAGACCGGCCAACCGCCCACCGTGTCGAGCACGTAGCAGGCGAGGCCGAGCAGGACCAGCGACCGACCGGCCGGCGTGACCACGTCGAAGACGTCTGGACGCCGGGTGCTCAAGCCCGGGTCTCCACTCACGCTCGCAGCGAGGGGACGCGCACGCGGTCGAGGAGTCCGTCGATCACCTGGTCGACCTCGACGCCGCGGAACTGCGCCTCGCCGTCGAGGATCAGCCGGTGGCCCAGGACCGGGTGCGCGAGCTCGGCCACGTCCTCGGGCACGACGTAGTCCCGACCGTCCGCGACGGCCCACGTCTTGATCACCCGGATCAGGGCCAGGCAGCCGCGTGGGGAGAGGCCCAGCCGCACGTGCTCGGTGTCGCGCGAGGCTTCGGCCAGCTGCCGGACGTAGGTGATCACCGCACGGTCGACGTGCACGTCGTCCGCGACACGACTCATCTCCTCGACCAGCTCGATCTTCATGATCGGCTCCACCAGTGCCGCGCGGTCCCGCACCTGCGAGTTGAGCAGCATCTCCTCCGTGGCCGCGGCGTCGGGGTAGCCCACCGAGGTCTTCATCAGGAAGCGGTCCAGCTGGGCCTCGGGGAGCCGGTAGGTGCCGGCCTGCTCGATCGGGTTCTGCGTCGCGATGACCATGAACGGCTGCGGCACGTCGTGACTGACACCGTCGACGGTCACGTGCCCCTCCTCCATGACCTCGAGCAGCGCCGACTGGGTCTTCGGCGAGGCCCGGTTGATCTCGTCGGCCAGCACGATCGAGTGGAAGATCGGGCCCGGGTGGAAGCTGAAGACCCCGGCCTTCTGGTCGTAGACGGTGACCCCGGTGACGTCGCTGGGCAGCAGGTCGGGAGTGAACTGGATGCGGGCGTGCGACCCCTCGAGCGTCCCGGCCAGCGCGCGCGCCAGCATCGTCTTGCCCGTGCCGGGGAAGTCCTCGATCAGGATGTGACCTTCGGAGACCAGACAGGTCAGGGTGAGCCGGATGACGTTGCGCTTGCCGAGGAGCGCGCGCTCCATGTTCTGGGTCAGCGCCTCGAAGGTCTCCTGGAACCAGGTGGTGCGGTCGGAGGCAAGGGGCATGTGCGCCATCGTAGGCGCAGCCGGCCCGGGGGCACGGCCATCGGTTCAGCGCTGGTAGCGGCGCACGAAGTTGGTCAGCAGCCTCATCGGGTGGGCCACCTCGACGGCGCGCGAGACAGCCTTGAGCGACTCGGCCTGGCTCGGGTCGAAGTAGCCGGCGTCCTTGTAGACCTCGATGCGGGTCTCGATCCCCTCGAGGTCCAGCTCGGGGTGGAACTGGGTCGCGTAGACGTTGCGGCCGACCCGGAAGGCCTGCACGGGGCAGGCGGAGGAGGTGGCCAGCTGCACGGCTCCGGGAGGCAGCTGCACCATCGCCTCCTTGTGCCCGCCGTACGCCGCGAAGTCGGCCGGCACACCCGCGAACAGCGGGTCGGCCCGACCCTCGGTGGTGAGGGTGACGGCCAGCGGTCCCACCGGCTCGGGCCACTGACGGTCGACCACACCCCCCTGGTGCAGCCCGACGGCGCCGATCCCGTAGCAGACCCCGAGGAAGGGGAAGTCGCGCGCGACGACGTCGTCGAGCAGGGCAGAGATCGCTTCCTCGGCACGACGCTGGACCGCCGCCTTGGTCCCAGGCGCGTCGCTGGCGTTCCAGGGCCCCCCTCCGAGCAGGATCCCCGACCACGCGCCGAGGTCCAGGTCCGGCAGGGAGCTCCCGGCCAGGTTGACCAGCGACAGCTGCTCGCCGGCGAGCCCGGTGAAGCGCAGGAACGACGCGTACTCGTTGTCGGCTGCGGCGCGCTCGGCTCGGATGGAGAGCAGCAGGAACGGCCTCATCAGCATCGACCTCCCGGAGGGAGGTCTCAGTCGCTGCCGCCGTAGGGCACTCCGAGCTCAGCCAGCTTGGCCTTGCCCCCGTCGATGGCCGTGAGGATCCACGCGCCCGCGGGGGTCAGGGTGAAGCTGTGCTCGAAGTGGGCCGCCCAGCTGCCGTCGTCGGTGATCACGGTCCACTGGTCCTCGTCGAGGTCGGTGTACTTGCTGCCCAGCGTCACCATCGGCTCCACCGCCAGCGCCAGACCACGCTCGAGCTTGGGCCCGCGTCCGGCCCGGCCGTAGTTGGGCACGTTCGGCGGCTGGTGCATCGCGGTCCCGATCCCGTGGCCGGTGAAGTCCTCGAGGATGCCGTACTCCCCGCCCGTGGGGTGGGGCTGTGAGCGGACGTAGGTCTCGACGGCGTGCGAGATGTCGGTGACCCGTCCTCCGAGCCGGGCTGCGGCGAACCCCGCCCACATCGAGCCCTCGGTCACCCGCATCAGCTCGAGCACGTCGGGGCGCACCTCCCCCACGGCGACCGTGATGGCCGCGTCGCCGTGCCAGCCCTCGATGATCGCCCCGCAGTCGATGGAGATCACGTCCCCGTCCTCGAGCACGCGGCTGCCGGGGATGCCGTGCACCACCTGCTCGTTGACCGAGGCGCAGATCGTGCCGGGGAAGGGCGGGTGCCCGTAGCCGAGGAAGGAGGGTACGCCGCCACCGGAGCGGATGTTCTCCTCGGCGATGGCATCGAGCTCGCCGGTGCTGATCCCGGCCTTCACCGAGGATCGCAGCAGCTCGAGGGTCTCGCCCACGAGCAAACCGGCCACTCGCATCTTGGCGATCTGTTCTGGCGTCTTGATCTCCACGCCACGGTCACGGAAGCCCATGCGTCAGCTCTCGTTGATGTCCTGCAGCGCCTTGAAGATCCGCTCGGTCACCTCGTCGACGTCGCCCATGCCGTCGACCTCGATGAGCTGACCGCGCTTGCGGTAGCCCTCGATGAGCGGCTCGGTCTGCTCGGCGTAGAGCTCCTGGCGGCGCCGGATGACGTCCTCGGTGTCGTCGGAGCGTCCGTCGGTCTCGGCGCGCTGGAGCAGGCGCTGCACCAGCTCCTCCCCGTTGACGGTGAGCACCACGACCCCGTCGAGGGAGTGGCCGGTGTGCTTGATCATCCCGTCGAGCTCCTCCACCTGCGCAAGCGTGCGGGGGTAGCCGTCGAGCAGGAATCCGGGCTCGGCGTCGGGCTCGTCGATGCGGTTGCGCACCATCAGGTTGGTGACCTCGTCGGGGACGTACTCGCCGGCGTCCATGAACTGCTTGGCCTTGCGGCCGAGCTCGGTGCCCTCGGAGACGTTGGAGCGGAAGATGTCACCGGTGGAGATCGCGGGAATGCCGAAGTGCTCGGCGACGACCGCGGCCTGGGTGCCTTTGCCGGCCCCCGGGGGGCCCATCAGGATGATTCTCATTTAGCGCAGGAATCCTTCGTAGTTGCGCTGCTGGAGCTGGCTCTCGATCTGCTTCACGGTGTCGAGCGCGACGCCGACCATGATCAGCAGGGAGGTGCCACCGAACGGGAAGTTCTGGTTGGCGCCGACCAGCACGAGCGCGACCAGCGGGATCAGCGAGATCAGACCCAGGTAGAGCGCGCCCGGCAGCGTGATGCGGGAAAGGACGTAGTTGAGGTACTCCTCGGTCGGCTTTCCCGCCCGGATCCCGGGGATGAAACCGCCGTACTGCTTCATGTTGTCCGCGACCTCTTGGGGGTTGAAGGTGATCGCGACGTAGAAGTAGGTGAAGAAGATGATCAGCAGGAAGTAGGCCAGCATGTAGAGCGGGTGGTCGCCCCGCACGAAGTACGTGGCGATGAAGCGCACCCACGGTGAGGTGGAGTTCTGGTTGAACTGCACGGCCATCGACGGCAGGTAGAGCAGGCTGGAGGCGAAGATGACCGGGATGATGCCGGCCTGGTTCACCTTCAGGGGGATGTAGGTCGAGGATCCGCCGAACATCTTGCGGCCGACCATCCGGCGGGCGTACTGGACCGGGATCCGCCGTTGCGCCTGCTCGATGAAGACCACGGCCGCCATCACCACGATGCCGATGATGATCACGCCGCCGAAGATCCACGGGCCCTTGGCCTTCTGGACGCCCCACAGGGCCGCGGGGAACGTGGCGATCACCTGGGTGAAGATCAGGATCGACATCCCGTTGCCGATGCCCCGCTCGGTGATCAGCTCACCGAGCCACATGATGATCGCGGTGCCGGCCGACATCACGAGCACCATCTGCAGCGCGATCTGGGTGCTGTCCTCGTAGAGGAGCGGCTTGGTGCAGCCCTGGAGCAGGTTGCCCGTGCGTGCGAGGGCGACGATGCCGGTGGCCTGCAGGATGGCCAGTGCGAGGGTGAGGTAGCGCGTGTACTGGGTGATCTTGGTCTGGCCGGACTGGCCCTCCTTCTTGAGGGCCTCCAGCCGCGGGATCACCACCACGAGCAGCTGCAGGATGATGCTCGCGGTGATGTAGGGCATGATCCCGAGCGCGAAGACGGTCAGCTGGAGCAGCGCGCCGCCGGAGAACAGGTTGATCAGGCCGTAGATGCCGCTGTCCTTGGTCTGCTCGAAGCAGGACTGGACGTTGGCGACGTTGACACCCGGCGTCGGCACGTGTGAGCCCAACCGGAACAGAGCCACGATGAACAGAACGAAGAGCAGCTTCTTGCGCAGGTCCGGTGTACGGAAAGCGTTGACGAATGCGCCTAGCACGTGCCCCTCTTTCGAATAGCCACTGGTCGGGCCGGGATGAACTGGTCACGCCCCTGGGAGCGCCGAGACCAAATCCGTGGAAGCCTAACAGGGCAGGACGATCGCCCTCTCGGTGATCATCCTGCCCTGTCGGCGATGAGCATCTGGCTCAGAGCTCGGTCGCGGTGCCACCGGCAGCCGCGATCTTCTCCTTGGCCGAGCCGGAGAACCGGTTGGCCGTGACCTGGACGGCCACCGAGATGTCACCCTGACCGAGGACCTTGACCGGCTGGTCCTTGCGGACGGCGCCCTTGGCCACGAGGTCCTCGACGGTGACGGAGCCACCCTCGGGGAACAGGTCGTTGATCCGGTCCAGGTTCACGACCTGGAACTCGACCTTGAACGGGTTCCGGAAGCCGCGCAGCTTGGGCAGCCGCATGTGGATGGGCATCTGCCCACCCTCGAACGCGGACGGCACCTGGTAGCGGGCCTTGGTGCCCTTGGTGCCGCGACCGGCGGTCTTGCCCTTGGAGGCCTCACCGCGACCCACCCGGGTCTTGGCTGTCTTGGCGCCCGGGGCGGGGCGCAGGTGGTGCAGCTTCAAGCTCATTTGGAGTCAACCTCTCCGTCGACTTCCGTGACCGTCACGAGGTGACGCACGGTGTGGACCATGCCCCGGAACTCGGGACGGTCCTCCTTGACGACCACGTCACCGATCCGCTTGAGACCCAGCGAGCGCAAGGTGTCGCGCTGGTTCTTCTTGCAGCCGATGGTGGACCTCATCTGCTCTACCTTCAGGCGCGCCATCACTGGACCCCTGCCGGGAGTGCCTTGGCCGCCTCGATGCCCTCGGCCTTGGCCTTGAGCAGCGCGCGGGGTGCCACGTCCTCGACGGGCAGACCGCGCCTGGCGGCGACCGCCTCGGGCTCCTCGAGGGAACGCAACGCCTCCATCGTGGCGTGCACGATGTTGATCTGGTTCGAGGAGCCGAGAGACTTGCTCAGCACGTCGTGGATGCCGGCGCACTCGAGCACGGCACGCACCGGGCCACCGGCGATCACACCGGTACCGGGGGCCGCCGGACGCAGGAGCACGACGCCAGCCGCCTTCTCACCCTGGACGGGGTGCGGGATGGTGCCCTGAACGCGTGGGACGCGGAAGAAGGACTTCTTCGCCTCCTCGACGCCCTTGGCGATGGCAGCCGGGACCTCTTTGGCCTTGCCGTAGCCGACGCCGACCATGCCGTCGCCGTCACCGACGATCACCAGGGCGGTGAAGCTGAAGCGACGTCCACCCTTGACGACCTTGGCGACGCGGTTGATCGCGACGACGCGCTCGATGTACTGGCTCTTCTCCTGCTGGCCACCGCGACCACCGTCACGGCCGCCGCGGCCGCCACCGGCGCGCTGTCCGCGCTGCTGGGATCCGCTCATGAGTTAACTCCCTTGAATGTCATGTCTGTACCGATCGCCATCAGAAGGTCAGGCCACCCTCGCGGGCGCCGTCCGCCAGGGCCGCGACGCGACCGTGGTACTTGTTGCCGGCGCGGTCGAAGACCACGCCTTCGACACCAGCGGACTTCGCGCGCTCGGCCACGAGCTCGCCGACCTTGCGGGCCTTGGCCGTCTTGTCGCCCTCGATCGAGCGGATGTCGGTCTCCATGGTCGAGGCGGACGCGAGCGTCTTGCCGACCAGGTCGTCGACGACCTGCACGGTGATGTGCTTCGAGGAGCGGGTGACCACCAGGCGCGGACGCTCGGTGGTGCCACTGACCTTCTTGCGGCCCCGGACCTGGCGACGCATGCGCGAGGCCACACGAGCCGAGGTGTGCTTGCCAGTCTTGAGTGCGATAGCCATCGTCACTTACCAGCCTTTCCGACCTTGCGGCGAATGTGCTCTCCGGAGTAGCGAACGCCCTTGCCCTTGTAGGGCTCCGGCTTGCGCAGCTTGCGGATCTTGGCAGCGACCTCGCCGACCAGCTGCTTGTCGATGCCCTGGACACCGAGCTTGGTGGGGCTCTCGACGGTGAAGGTGATCCCGTCGGGAGCGTTGAACGTGATCGAGTGGGAGTAGCCGAGCTGGAACTCCAGCTGGGTCGGACCCTTGGACAGCACGCGGTAACCCACGCCCACGATCTCGAGCTTCTTCTCGTAGCCGTCGGTCACACCGATGACCATGTTGTTGATCAGCGTGCGGGTCAGCCCGTGCAGCGACCGACTCTCGCGCTCGTCGTTGGGGCGCTTCACCTCGAGGTTGCCCTCGCCGTTCTCCACGGTGAGCGGAGCAGCGACCGTGTGGCTCAAGGTGCCCTTGGGCCCCTTGACCGTGACCATCTGTGCCTCGACCTGTACGTCGACCCCGGTGGGAACCGGGACGGGCAGCTTGCCAATTCGCGACATTGCTATTCCTCCTGGTTCCTGGTCACCAGACGTAGGCGAGGACTTCCCCACCTACGCCCTTGCGGTTGGCCTGACGGTCCGTGAGCAGACCCTGGCTGGTCGAGATGATCGCGACGCCGAGGCCGCCGAGCACCTTGGGGAGCGCCGTGGCCTTGGCGTAGACGCGCAGACCAGGCTTGCTGATCCGACGTACGCCGGCAATGGAGCGCTCGCGGTTGCGGCCGTACTTGAGCTGGATCTCGAGCGTCTTGCCCACCACGTCCTCGTGGTCGGCGACCTCGAAGGAGGTGATGTACCCCTCCTGCTTGAGGATCTCGGCAACGCCCTGCTTCAGCTTGCTGTACGGCATCGACACCGCGTCGTGGTACGCCTGGTTGGCGTTGCGCAGACGAGTCAGCATGTCTGCGATCGGGTCAGTCATGGTCATGGCCGTGTCGGCCCTTTCTCCACTCCGGTTTCGCCCTGCATCTCAGGACGACCTGTAGCGATGTTTGTGGTGGTTGTTACCAGGAGCTCTTGGTCACGCCGGGCAGCTCGCCCGCGTGGGCCATCTCGCGGAGGCAGATCCGGCACAGGCCGAACTTGCGGTAGACGGCCTTGGGGCGCCCGCAGCGCTGGCAGCGGGTGTAGCCGCGCACCGCGAACTTCGGCTTGCGTGCGGCCTTGACCTTCAGTCCAGTCTTCGCCATGTCAGTTGCCTTCCTTGAAGGGGAAGCCGAGCTTCTTCAGAAGCGCCCGACCCTCGTCGTCGTTGGTCGCCGTGGTCACCACGGTGATGTCCATGCCGCGAGAGCGGTCGATCTTGTCCTGGTTGATCTCGTGGAACATGACCTGCTCGGTCAGCCCGAACGTGTAGTTGCCACGTCCGTCGAACTGTCGGTCCGAGAGGCCGCGGAAGTCGCGGATGCGGGGCAGCGCCAGGGCCAGCAGCCGGTCCAGGAACTCCCACATGCGGTCGCCGCGCAGCGTCACGTGGGCACCGATCGGCATGCCCTCGCGCAGCTTGAACTGCGCGATCGACTTGCGGGCCTTGGTGACCTGCGGCTTCTGGCCGGTGATCGCGGTGAGGTCCTTGACCGCACCCTCGATCAGCTTGGAGTCGCGGGCAGCCTCGCCCACCCCCATGTTGACCACGATCTTGGTCAGGCCGGGCACCTGCATCACGTTGGAGTAGCCGAACTGCTCGCGCATCGCGGGGAGGATCTCCTCGCGGTAGCGGGTCTTCATCCGCGGACCGGCGCCCTGCTCGGCCGCCCGGTCGCTGTTGATCTCGGTCATGGCATCAGTCATCAGATCTCGTCTCCGGTCTTGCGCGAGACACGCACGCTCCGGTGTGCCGGGTACGTCGACCCGTCCGGACGGCGCTTGGTCGTCTCCACGCGCTTGGAGCCGAGGCGGGTGATGCCCTTGCCGTCGACCACCATCACGTTGGAGATGTGGATGGGGGCCTCAGCGGTCACGATGCCGCCGGTGTTGCCGGCTCGCCCACCCTGGTTGACCACCTTGGTGTGCTTCTTGACCCGGTTGACGCCCTCGACGATCACCCGCTGCTCCTCACGGAGCACCTGGATGACCTTGCCCTCGGCACCCTTGTCCTTGCCGGCGATCACCTTGACGGTGTCGCCCTTCTTGATCTTGACGCTCATCTCAGAGCACCTCCGGTGCCAGCGAAATGATCTTCATGAACTTCTTGTCGCGCAGCTCACGGCCCACCGGGCCGAAGATGCGCGTGCCACGGGGTTCCCCGTCGTTCTTGAGGATCACTGCGGCGTTCTCGTCGAAGCGGATGTAGGAACCGTCTGGACGGCGGCGCTCCTTGACGGTGCGCACGATGACGGCCTTGACGACGTCGCCCTTCTTGACGTTGCCGCCCGGGATCGCGTCCTTGACGGTGGCGACGATGACGTCGCCGATGCCGGCGTAGCGCCGACCAGAGCCGCCGAGCACGCGGATGCACAGAATCTGCTTCGCACCCGTGTTGTCGGCGACCTTGAGTCGCGACTCCTGCTGGATCATGTCTTAGTTCTCCTACTTCGCCTTCTCGAGGATCTCCACGACGCGCCAGCGCTTGGTAGCGCTCAGCGGGCGGGTCTCCATGATCCGGACGCGGTCGCCGACGCCACAGTCGTTCTGCTCGTCGTGGGCCTTCAGCTTGCTCGTGCGACGCAGCACCTTGCCGTAGAGCGCGTGCTTGACACGGTCCTCCACGGACACGACCACGGTCTTGTCCATCTTGTCGCTGACGACCAAGCCCTCACGGACCTTGCGCGCCGAACGCTCTGCGACAGATCCCTCAACGGGGTTCTCGCTCATGCGCCAACCTCCTCAGACTGGGTCTCGGTGCCCGGGGCGGTCCGGATGCCGAGCTCGCGCTCACGCACCACGGTGTAGATCCGGGCGATGTCCTTCTTGACCGCGTTCAGGCGGCCGTGGCTCTCGAGCTGGCCGGTGGCGGCCTGGAACCGGAGGTTGAACAGCTCCTCCTTGGCCTCACGCAGCTTGCCCTCGAGGTCGACGTTGGTCACGTCGTCGAGCTCATGTGCACTTGCCATCAGAACTCACCTGCTTCACGGCTGATGAACCGGCACTTCATGGGGAGCTTGTGGATCGCGCGGCGCATGGCCTCGCGAGCAACTTCCTCAGTGACGCCGGACAGTTCGAACATGACGCGGCCGGGCTTCACGTTGGCCACCCACCACTCGGGGGAGCCCTTTCCGGAACCCATGCGGGTCTCGGCAGGCTTCTTGGTCAGCGGACGGTCGGGGTAGATGTTGATCCACACCTTGCCGCCTCGCTTGATGTGCCGGGTCATCGCGATACGCGCTGACTCGATCTGGCGGTTGGTGACGTACGCGGGCTCGGTCGCCTGGATGCCGAAGTCTCCGAAGGAGAGCTTCGTGCCGCCCTTGGCCGCACCGGTCCTCTTGGGGTGGTGCTGCTTGCGGTGCTTGACCCTGCGGGGCATCAACATGGTGCTCAGCCCTCCGTTCCGGACGTCGTCGCGGCAGCGGCGGCAGGTGCCTCGGTGGCCGGAGCGGCCGCCGTCTCCTGCGCAGGCGCGTCGGTGCGGTCCGCGCGGGTCGGCCGGTCGCCTGCGGCACCGCGGGTGCCACGGGTGGGACGGTCGGCGCCACGAGCACCACCGGCGGCGGCGCCTCGGCCACGACCGGGAGCACCGGCACGCGCAGCGGCCTGGGCCTCACGCTCGGCACGGGTGCCGGCGACCTCGCCCTTGTAGATCCACACCTTGACGCCGATGCGACCGAAGGTCGTGCGGGCCTCGTAGAAGCCGTAGTCGATGTCTGCGCGCAACGTGTGCAACGGGACGCGACCCTCGCGGTAGAACTCCGAGCGCGACATCTCCGCACCGTTGAGACGGCCCGAGCACTGGATCCGGATGCCCTTGGCACCCGAGCGCATCGAGGTCTGCATGGCCTTCTTCATGGCGCGACGGAACTGGACGCGGCCCGAGAGCTGCTCAGCGACACCCTGGGCGACCAGCTGCGCATCGATCTCGGGCTGCTTCACCTCGAGGATGTTCAGCTGGACCTGCTTGCCGGTGAGCTTCTCGAGCTCTCCCCGCAGGCGGTCGGCCTCGGCTCCACGGCGACCGATCACGATGCCCGGACGGGCGGTGTGGATGTCCACCCGCACACGGTCACGGGTGCGCTCGATCTCGACCTTGGAGATCCCGGCCCGCTCCATGCCCTTGGAGAGCAGCTTGCGGATCGCGACGTCCTCGCCGACGTAGGCCTTGTAGAGCTTGTCGGCGTACCACCGGCTCTTGTGGTCGGTGGAGATCCCGAGGCGGAAGCCGTTCGGGTTGATTTTTTGACCCATCAGGCCTTCCGTCCCTTCGTCTTGGTGCCAGTGGCGGTCGCGCTCGGCTCGGCGGCGGGCTGGACGACCAGGGTGATGTGGCTGGTGCGCTTGTTGATCCGGGTGGCCCGGCCCTGCGCACGCGGACGCCAACGCTTCATCGTGGGGCCCTCGTCGACGGTCGCCTTGCTGACCACGAGGGTGCCTCGGTCGAGGTCCTCGGTCGTCTCCGCGTTGGCCACGGCGCTCTCGAGCACCTTGTAGACCGTCTCGCTGGCTGCCTGCGGTGCGAACTGCAGCAGCGCGAGGGCATCGTCGACCGGCAGGCCGCGGACCATGTCCACGACGCGTCGCGCCTTCATCGGGGTGATCCTGACGAAGCGCGCGCTGGCGAACGCGCCCGGCTGGTCGCCGAGCAGCGAGTCACGGCGGGCGCTGGTGCGCCTACGCTCTCCAACTGTCATTGCTGTCATCTCTTTCGTGAACCTGTGGTCGTCGTCGCGGTCAGCGACGACGGCTCTTCCGGTCGTCCTTGACATGGCCGCGGTACGTGCGGGTCGGGGCGAACTCGCCCAGCTTGTGGCCGACCATGGAGTCGGTCACGAACACCGGTACGTGCTTGTGTCCGTCGTGCACGGCGAGCGTGTGGCCGATCATGGCCGGCACGATCATCGAGCGTCGTGACCACGTCTTGATCACGTTGTGGGTCCCGACCTCGTTCTGCGCGTCCACCTTCTTGATCAGGTGGTCGTCGACGAACGGGCCCTTCTTCAGGCTGCGAGGCATCTCGTTACTTCCCTACTCAGCGCTTCTTGCCGGACTTGCGGCGACGGACGATCAGGGCATCGCTGGCCTTGCGCTTGCGCGTGCGGCCCTCGGGCTTGCCCCACGGTGACACGGGGTGGCGACCACCGGAGGTCTTGCCCTCGCCACCACCGTGCGGGTGGTCGACCGGGTTCATGACGACACCGCGAACGGTCGGGCGGCGGCCCTTCCAGCGCATCCGGCCGGCCTTGCCCCAGTTGATGTTGGACTGCTCGGCGTTGCCGACCGCGCCGATGGTGGCGCGGCAGCGGACGTCGACGTAGCGCATCTCGCCGGACGGCATCCGCAGCTGGGCGCGGGAGCCTTCCTTGGCGACGAGCTGGGCACTGTTGCCGGCGGAGCGAGCGATCTTGGCACCTCCGCCGGGGCGGAGCTCGATGCAGTGGATCGTCGTACCGACGGGGATGTTGCGCAGCGGCAGGTTGTTGCCGGGCTTGATGTCGGCAGTCGGTCCGGCCTCGATCGCCGTGCCCTGGGTCACCCCGAGCGGCGCGATGATGTAGCGCTTCTCGCCGTCGGCGTAGTGCAGCAGCGCGATCCGGGCGGTGCGGTTGGGGTCGTACTCGATGTGGGCGACCTTGGCGGGAACGCCGTCCTTGTCGTAGCGACGGAAGTCGACCACGCGGTAGGCGCGCTTG
>CAWFII010000022.1:0-791625 GCA_963815825.1 uncultured Actinomycetota bacterium
CGACGAGGAAGGCGTGGGCTGCGGCCGCGGGATCGGGCTCGGCGGCGAGGTCGGCGTACCGGAGGACGGCGAGTCCGACCGGCCGACCAGTAGGCGCTGGAGGGCTTCTCGTCGGGGTACCACGGAGCCACGTAGAGGTAGGGCAACGGCTCGGGGCCCGCGGTTGCGTCCGCGGACACGTCCCCCGGAGAGAACCCGTAGCTCGCCCGGGTAGTTCCGGCAGGATCACCGATCTCGATGGCGGGGTCGAAGTGCTCGGGCCAGAGCTGGGGTTCGCTGGCGTGCGGGAGTCGCCGTCCATCGAGAGCGCGTCGAGGATCTCCCAGCCGAACCTGAACCACGCGGCGAGCGCTGCGGCGTCGTCGGGGTCGATGCCGAGGTCTGCGTCGAGCGGCCCGGGCTCGGGGATGTCGAGCTCGGCAGCCCACGCCACGTCGGGCTCGATGCCGACGAAGGACCCGGCGGCCGCGAGGGTCGAGAGGCGTTGGTGTCGGTGGCCGGCATCGGAGTGGACGACGAGGTCGACACCCGCGACTCCGACCGTGGTCATCCCCTCGGGACCGGCGAAGGTCGGCGTGGCGAGCCCGCCGGGAGCGGCGCGCAGCCCCATCCGGCCCATGGCATGCCGGCGCGCGGGGCTGACGACGTACGCGGCGACGCGGTGCATCGCGAGCCGGGTTGCGGGGAACGAGTCCGAGAGTGGGACGAGTGGAGCGTTCATGGCAGGCGACCTTCGTTCGGAGGTAGGGGAGGGGTCGTGGTGGGCTCGGCTCCCGGCTTCACATCAGGAGCGGATCGGTGACGACCTCGACGAGGGACGGGCCGTCGTGGGCGAGGGCGGCTGCGATCGCGTCGTGGAGCTGGTCGAGCTGCGTGACGCGGGCGCCGTGTGCGCCGCAGAGCTGCGCGAAGGCGGCGAAGTCGGGGTTGTGCAGGCTGGTCGCCCACACGTCGAACTCGCCGGCTCGCTGCTCCTTGCTGATCTTGCCCAGCTCACTGTTGTTGAGCAGCACGTGGGTGATGTTCATGCCGTACTTGACGGCCGTCGTGAGCTCCATCGCGTACTGGCCGAAGCCTCCGTCGCCCGACACTGACACGACCTTGCGGGTGTCGCCGACGGCGGCCCACGCGCCCATGGCGGCGGGGAACGCGAATCCGATCGAGCCGAGGTAGCCGGACATGAGGACGTCCTGGTCGGCCACTTCGAAGTAGCGGCCGAAGGAGTAGGTGTTGTTGCCGACGTCGACGCAGATCACAGCATCGTGCGGGACGTGCTCGGACAGCTCGGCGAAGATCGAGGCGGCGTTCATGCCCGCGCCATGGTCGTCGGTGCGGCGGCTGGCCTTCTCCTCGCGCCAGATCTGCCAACGCTCCGCGATGACGGAGCGCTGGTCGATGCAGGCGTGCCCGCCGTCGAGACCTTCGGCGAGCAGCCTGGCGGTCGTGGCTACAGCCCCCTGGAGGCCGATGTCGACGGGGTGGTGTCGGCCGATGGCCATCGGGTCGTGATCGATCTGGATGATCGGCTTGTACGGCGCGATCCCGGTGTGGTTCGAGAAGGAGGCGCCGAACGCCACGACGAGATCGGACTCGTTCATCAGCCAGCTCGCGACGGGGGTGCCGCTTCGTCCGAGGACGCCGCAGCCGAGCGGGTGGTGGTCCGAGATCGCCCCCTTGGCCTTGAACGTGGTGATCACCGGCGCACCGATCAGCTCGGCGAGCTCGATGACGCCATCGATGTCGGCGCGCGCGCCCTGGCCGACCACGATGACGGGGCGCTGTGATCGACGGATGCTCTCGATCGCCTCCGCGAGGACCGCAGCAGGCGGGGCGATCTCGCGGGACCCGGTCCGGCCGTCGGGTCCGGAGGACTCCTGGTTCGAGGGCTCGACCTGCACCTCGTCGGGGAAGATCAGGTGGGCGACGTCCTTGTCGACGATCGCGGTCTTGCACGCGAGCGTCATCAGCTCGGCGTGGTCGGCCGCCGACAGCACCACCTCGCCGAAGCGGGCCACATCCTTGAACGCGTTGGCCAGGTCCATGTCCTGGAACGCGCCCCGCCCCTTGGTCTTCGACGGCACCTGTCCCGAGAGAGCAAGCACCGGTGCCCGGTCGACCTTGGCGTCGTAGAGGCCGGTCAGCAGATTGGTCGAGCCGGGACCGGCGATGCCGAAGCAGGCGGCGAGCCGGCCGGTGAGCTTGCCGTACGCCGTGGCGGCGAACGACGCTGCGCCCTCGTGGCGGATCCCGAAGTAGCGCAGGTCACCGCGTTGCTCGGCGCGATGCATCGCGTCGGCGAACCCGAGGTTGGAGTGACCGACCATCCCGAACACGGTGTCGACTCCCCAGTTGACCATCGTCTCGACCATGACGTCAGAGACGGTGCGCGGGTGTTCGACCTCCGCGGGGAGCGCCACGTACACGCCGTCGCCGCGCACCTCGCTCGCGTACGCCTCGGGGGCGTCGGCAAAGCCCTCCGGGGGTTCGCCGTTGCAGGGGCTGTAGTCGTAGCCGTGCCACGGGCACCGCAACCAGCCCTTCTCGATCGATCCCTCGCCGAGCGGGCCACCCTGGTGCGGACACCGGTTGCTCATCACCCCGAACCTGCCGTCGACGTGGGTGACCGCGAGCGTGCGGCGACCCACGCTCACGGTGGTCACGCGGCCCTCGGGGAGCTCATCGGGGTCGAGCACCTTGTGCCATTCGTGCGCGCCCTCGGGCACGGTGACGGGGTCGGTCGATGGTCCTTGGCTGTCGCTCATGAGGATCGCGTCCTGTCGCAGCTCGATGGAGTTGACGCTATCGCTTCGCCGTCAGGCGGGCACCTGGCCGACACCGGATTTCTTGGGCGCCGCACGATTGCTGGCGACGTAGAAAGGCAGGGCGACGAGGAAGAAGGCACCGATGATGTTGCCGATCGCCGCCGGCAGCACCGACCACAGCAGGCCGTCGCCCCACCCGGGTCCGTGACCGAGCGGCTGGCTCAGCGACAGGTAGGCCATGTTGGCCGGGGCGTGGAGGAAACCGCCGGCCACGAAGGCCATGACGGTCACCAGGACCGGGATGTACTTCCCGATGATCGTGCGACCCATCGTGGCCAGGAACGCCGCCATCCCTACGAGCCAGTTGGCGACGATGCCCGACAACACCGCCTTGAAGAATCCCTCCGCGCCACCCACGTCCTGGAAGCGCATCTTCGCCGACATGACCTCGCCCAGCAGTGTTTCGAAGCCGGCGCCGTAGTCCGAGACATAGACGATGACCTGGCCCAGCACGAAGGCTCCGACCATGTTGCCGATCGCGGCAAGCAGCCAGAGCTTCAAGATCGCCGTACGCAGCGGGGGGAGGCCGAGACGATCGCGTCGCTTGCCGAGCAGCGTCGCGGGGAGCTCCACGTTCACCTCGGTGAACAGCAGCGCCCCGCTGAGCACGACGAGGAAGAACCCGACCGAGAACCCGAAGCCCTCCAGAAGCCGTTGGACCCCTTCGTTGTCGGTGCCGGTCGCGATCAGGGTGCTGAACAGGGCGCCGACCGAGATGAAGCCACCGGCCATCACGCTGAGCACCAGGACCTGGTGCACGCGTAGCCCGCAGGCTCGTTTCGCACCGGCTTCGGCCATCTCGACGAGAACGTGCTCCGGCGCGACGAACTGGCTGGGCGGCAGGTCGGTCAGCGGGTGCTCGTTCATCGGTCGATCACCCTGGCCACGACCCACGGGGCTCCGCGGTGGCAGGCACGTAGCGCGGAGTCAGCTCGGCCGCAGGATCGTTGCGCGGTGAGGTGTTGCCGTTCCGATCAACGCCCGGATGCATCGATCTCGATCCCCTTCCAGAACGCGACCCGACCCTTGATGCGGCGAGCCAGGGGTGAGGGGTGGCGGTAGCAGAATGCTCCGTCCGGGACGACCACGCCGTCGACGTGGACGTCGTAGTAGCTCGCGACTCCCTTCCAGGGGCAGATGCTGGTGGTGCTGCTGGGTTGCAGCACGCCCTCGGGGACGCACGTCAGGGGGAAGTAGCCATTCCCCTCGACTATGACGGTGTCGTCCGACGTCGCGACCAGGCTGGTCCCCAGTCGAGCCGTGGCACGGGTCGTCCGGCGCACGGTGCGCAGCAGTCCCAGGGTCGTGGCGACGGCGGCACCACCGGCCGAGAGGAGGAACGCCTCGACCACAGGGGTTCCCGATCCGGTCCACGTGGGCCCGGCGAGGCGACCGGCCGCGGCCAGGAGTCCCGTGAGCGACAGTGCAGCACCGAGGCCGCTGCTGCCGGCGAACAGGATGCGTCGTCGAGCCGAAGGGTCACCCGGTGAGGCGTCCTGCCCAACGACCCAGGGCCAGGCTGCTGCCAGGATCAGTGGGGCGAGGTGCCAGGTGGTCGTGGGGCGCCACGCGACGAGCACGGACCAGACCAGCGCAACCACGAGGGTCCAGAGGAGTCCCGGGCTGGGGATCCTCCGCGCTGCCGCCGCCCCGTAGCAGTCGCTGCCGGGTCGGATCGGGCTGATGAGGCGGGGTCATCGACCCTGATCGCGGCGACCACCTGCCGGACGGACGGGTTCACGAGTGCCCGGTCGCCGACGAAGACGGTGGGGACCGTCTCGTCTCCGCCGGTGGCCGCCCGCACGCGGGCGGCGGCGTCCGTCGAGGACCAGATGTCGTGCTCAGTGGTCGCCACGCCCGCGCGACTCAACCCGCGCCTCAGGGAGGTGCAGAACGGGCAGCCGGGTCGCCACATCACCTCGATCGGTGGGCGGGGTAGGTGCTGGCTGAGTCATCTCTGGTCCTCTGACGTGGGAGCGGTGCTGTTCAGCGCGCGCGCTTGGCGCCCATGAACAGGACGAGGCCGAGGAAGAGCCCGAAGATCAGGTGCTCGACGAGGAAGGTGCCGTAGCCGACGAGCTCGGCCATGTTGGTGATCTGGTCCCCACTGTTGAAGATGGCTGCGGCCAGGGGGAGTCCGACGAACGAGCTGATCACGAAGACCAGGGCGCCCCAGACGACGGCGGCGGCGACGAGCGCCATCCCGCGGATCTTGGCGAGGCTGGCGAGGACTCCGAAGCCCACGCCGTACATCGCGCCCACCATCATGTGGACCAGTGCGCCCACGAGGGCCGCTCCGGCGAAGAACTCGAAGTTCGAGCCACCCAGTGGCGCTCTTCATCGAGGACATCATGTCGGCGGGAGAGATGAACACGGAGGCGATGTGGTAGAGCGGGGTGAAGAACCCCGATCCCTGGTAGGTCGCGGCCGCGAGCATCGCATAGGCGGCCATCATCAACGAGCCGATGATGCCTGCGACCGCGCCCAGCGACGCGGCGCGAGTGATGCGGGTCCGGGTGGTGGGGGCGTGGGTGTCGGTGCTCATGGTGTCCTCCGCGGGATGTCGGGTCGGTTGGACGATCTGGCATGGGAACCCGGCTGCACCCCTGTGAGCATCCCGGAGCTCCAGTGCATCTCCTGGATCCGGCCACGCTGCTGGGCCGGTGCGGGCCAGCAGGGTCGAGCCACCAGAGTCACCAGGCGTCGACGGTGACGTGCATCGCGTTGAGGTACTGGTGGATCTCATCGGCGCCGGCGCCGGAGCGCATGATGACCTGGAGCCCCAGCAGGTAGGTGGTGAGAAGGTCGGTCCGCGCTTGGGCGATCTCGGAATCGGCCTCCTCCATCGGGTAGGGCCTGCGTCGACGAGGGTGCGGATCTGCTCGCGCATCTGTCGTCGGTAGTCGGTCGAGAAGTCGTAGCCGGGCAGGGTGCCGCGCAGCTCGTTGGAGGCCATCACCATCAGGCAGCCGTCGCGACCGCGCTCGGAGATCGCGTCGCTTCGAACATCTCCAGGAACCGGTGGACGCCCGTCGATCCCGGGCCCGGCCTGGTCGATCAGGGCAGCGAACATCGCGATCCGCTCGGCGAGGTAGCGGCGCAGCACGGTCGCGAAGAGCTCCTCCTTGGTGCCGAAGGTGCGGTAGAGGCTCGGCTTGTGGACTCCGCTGGTCTCCACGATGTCGGTCATCGAGGTCTGGCCGTACCCCTGTCGCCAGAACAGAGCGGTCAGCTCGGCGAGTACCGCTTCCTCGTCGAAGAGTCTCGGGCGGCCGACGGTGGCCTTCGCGAGTCGTGCTCATGAGGCGATCCTACGACCCCGACGCCCGAATTTGTAACCTCGCGGTATCAAAGTCGCGCAGCTATAAGGTACCGTTCGGTACAGAACATGATCCCGAGGCCGGCACTGCCGGCCCACCACCGAAACGGAGCACCGATGACTGACTTCCCGCTGCACGATGAGACCACCGCCCCCGAGGCGAGCAAGGACCTGCTCGCCCGGTCGAAGAAGCAGAACGGGATGGATCCCGGGCCTGCACGCGCCCATGGCCGAGGGGCCGGGGCTGCTCGAGGGCTGCCTGCTCGTGCACCAGCTGTTCCTCGACTCGAGCTTCGACAAGGACGAGCTGACCGTGGTCTGGCAGACGGTCAACGTCGAGCACGCCTGCCACTACTGCGTCCCAGCGCACACCGGAATCGCGAAGGCCATGAAGGTCGACGACGCGATCACCGACGCGCTGCGCGACGGCACACCGCTGCCGACCGAGCGCCTCGAGGCGCTGCGCACCTTCACCCTGGCGATGGTCCGCGAGCGCGGCAACGTCGACGATGACGCGGTGCAGGCCTTCCTGGACGCCGGCTTCACCAAGCGCCAGGTGCTCGAGGTCATCCTCGGCGTCTCGCAGAAGGTGATGTCGAACTACACCAACCACCTGGCGCAGACGCCGGTCGATGCGCCGTTCGAGAAGTTCGCCTGGCACGGAGCGGCCGCGACCGTCTGAGCGGTCGCACCGCACTCGGGCAGGTGCCTGCGCGTCGCCCGCGACATCGAACAGGCGACGCTCCAGTGCATGGCTCACTACTCGTTGGTCGAGTCACGCCGAAGTGCCTGGTCGAGTGCCCAGGCGGCGTTGACCAGGCCGATGTGGCTGAAGGCCTGGGGGAAGTTGCCGAGGAGATCGCCGGTGTCGGAGTCGACCTCTTCGGCGAGCAGCCCGACGTCGTTGGCGTAGCTCGCCGCACGTTCGAAGACTGCGGTGCCATCCTCGGGCCGTCCAGCCAGGGCGAGGGCGTGGGCCAGCCAGAAGGTGCACAGCAGGAACGTGCCCTCCTGTCCCTCGAGCCCGTCCACTCCGGAGCCGGTGTGGTAGCGGTGGACCAGTCCCCGGGCATCGGTGAGCTGCTCACGGACGGCGTCGATCGAGGACAACACCCTCGGGTCGTCGGGGGGCAGGAAACCGACGATGGGCAGCAGCAGGACGGTGGCGTCGAGGTCGGGGCTGCCGAAGGACTGGGTGAACGCACCCTGGTCCTCGTCCCAGCCCTGGGTCTCGACGGCGGTCCGGATCTCCTCCGCGGCAGCCCTCCAGCCGGCGACACGGTCCTCGGCGGCGAGCAGGTCCGCGAGTCCGATCGCGCGGTCCAGCGCCACCCAGCACATCACCTTCGAGTGCACGAAGTGCCGCGGGTCTCCACGCACCTCCCAGATGCCGTTGTCGGGCTGGTTCCAGCGTGCGGCTGCTGAGTCGGCGAGGCCGACGAGGAAGTCGCGGGTGGGTCCGCTGAGCACACCCAGCTGGTCGCGGAGCTGGGAGGCCGCGTCCAGCAGCTCGCCGTACACGTCGAGCTGTGGCTGGTTCCAGGCGCCGTTGCCCACGCGGACCGGTGCGCTGTCGCGCCAACCCGACAGGTGGGGCAGCGTCCGCTCGGAGAGGTCGTGCTCGCCGCCGATCCCGAACATGATCTGAAGTGGGCGGTCGGTGAACGAGCCTGCGGCGGCACTGGACATGAAGTCGAAGAACTCATGGGCCTCGTCGGGGCAGGCAGCGACCCACAGTGCCTGCATGGTCATGCTGGCGTCGCGGACCCAGGAGAAGCGGTAGTCCCAGTTGCGTTCGCCGCCGACCTGCTCGGGCAGGGAGGTGGTCGGTGCGGCGACGATCGCGCCGGTGGGCTGGTAGCTGAGCGCCTGCAGCACTCGTCCTGAATGGTGCACCTGGTCGCACCAGGGGCCCTGGTAGCTCTGGTGGAGCTCCGACCACTCCTGCCAGCCGGTCACCGTCTCGTCGATCGACGCGGAGAGCTCCTGTCCGGTGCGCGTCGCCGGGTCGGGTGTGCCGAGTGCCGCGTACTCGAGACCGAAGCAGGCGCCTTCGCCCGAATGAAGGTCGAAGCGCGCGGAGGTCTCCTCCCGCTCAACGTCGAGAGGGACAGTGCTCGACAGGGCCAGCCGGTTCGCGCCGCCGGTGACCATCAGCCCGCCGTCCACGGGAGTGACGACAGGCAGCACCAGCCCGTACTCCGGGCGTGCGCGGAACGACATGACGACGCTGACGTTCCCTCGGGTGCAGGTCGCGGTCCGCGCAAGCAGGTGGGGAGCGTGCTCGCCGAGCGAATGTGGGTCGTGGTTGTCGCCGAGAGTCAGGGCGTCTCGCAGCTCGAGGGTCCCCGTCGAGGTGTGGAACCTCGTGAGAAGCACCATGCTGCCGGAGACGTACTCGCGTTCCAGCCGGAAGCCGGCGTCCGGTCGGATGGACCAGTGCCCGGCGTCGGCGTCGAGGATGGCGGCGAAGATCGAGGGACTGTCGAACCGGGGCAGGCACAGCCAGTCGACCGAGCCGCCTGAGGAGACAAGGGCTGCCGAGTGCCGGTCCGAGAGCAGGGCGTAGTCGCCGATGGGCAGCGAGCTCATGCCGAGGCCCCGACGTTGGTGGCGGTCGGGTGGCCGACCAGGGGCAGGGTGTCGTCGGGTGCCATGGTGGTGCGCACATCGACCTCGGAGTGCAGCGTGCGGTGCACGGGGCACCGGTCGGCGATCTCGAGGAGTCGCAGGCGTTGGTCGGTGTCGAGCTCACCGGTCAGCTCGATCACCCGCTCGACGCGGTCGAGCTGGCCGGACCCGGTCGCGCAGTCCGCACAGTCCTTGGCGTGGATCCGGGAGTGCTTCAAGGAGACCCTCACGTTCGCCAGCGGCCACCCCTTGCGTGCGGCGTACATGCGCAGCGTCATCGAGGTGCAGGCGCCGAGACCGGCGAGCAGCAGGTCGTACGGCGAGGGGCCGGTGTCCTGCCCGACCGGCGCAGGCTCGTCGGCGCTGAGGACGTGCCGCCCGGCGGTGATCCGCTGGCCGTAGGGGCCGCGGCCGTTCTCGGACACCACGACGAGGCCCTCCTCCGCCTGCAGCGTCGAGCTCGCGGGCCCGGCGGACGACACGTCGTCGTCGAGGTATCGGCTCGCCCAGGCCGCCAGCACGGAGGCAGCGAAGCGGGCGTCGTCGGGTCGGGTGAGCAGGTGGTCGGCGCCGTCGAGGGAGACGAACGACTTCGGGTGGCGGGCTGCGTCGAAGATCGTGCGTGCGTTCTCGACTCCGACCGTCTCGTCGTTCGGCGAGTGCATCACCAGCAAGGGGACTCCCAGCCGCTGGATCCGCTCGGCCTGGGGCTGGCTGGTCACGTCATCGAGGAGCTGCTTGCGGATCCGGAAATGGCGCGAGGCCAGGCAGACCTCGGCCTCGCCCTTCTGCTCGATCTCCGCGCGGCTCTCGGCGAGCAGGTGCAGCAGGTGTTCGGTGTCTGCCGGGGCACCGATGGTGGCGACCGCGCGGGTCTCCGGCACGTGCTCGGCCGCGGCCAGCACGGCGGCGCCGCCGAGGGAGTGCCCGACCAGGATCGTGGGTGCCTGGTGGTGTTGACGCAGGTAGTCAGCGGCACGGACCAGGTCACCGACGTTGGAGGTGAAGTCGGTGTTGGCGAAATCCCCTCCCGAGCCGCCGAGCCCGGTGAAGTCGAAGCGCAGGACTGCGATGCCGAAACCGGTGAGCGCCTGCGCGACCCTCGACGCAGCGAGGACGTCCTTGGTGCAGGTGAAGCAGTGCGCGAAGAGCGCATATGCCCGGGGGCCGGTCTCGGGCAGGTCCAGGCGGCCGGCCAGCTGGGCACCCCTCGAGCCGGGGAACTCGATGCGGGTGGACGTGGCGGAGCTCATCGCGACCGCCCGCCGGAGAACAGTTCGCTGGAGCCGGCTCGGCGCGCTTGTCGCCGGGTCGTCGCGCTCTGTCGGCGTGCGCCTCACAGTGACGCCGCGTCCGAAGGCGACGTGCCCCGCGATCTCCGCTGCCGCCGCACTCGGATCACGGTACTGCCAGGCAGCGGCCCGGTTCGCCCTGTCACCCACGACGATGTCGTAGTAGCTGGCGGTGCCCTTCCAGTGGCAGACCGTCTGCCGGTCGTTCTCCTCGAGCAGCTCCCAGCGGATCGAGTCGGCGGGGAAGTAGTGGTTGCCCTCGACGACCGAGGTGGTCTCGCTGTCGGCGATGATGGTGCCGTTCCAGATGGCCTGTGTCATGACAATCTCCTGTCGTGGCCCGGCTACGCCGGGCCGATGGTGGGTGGTGGCCGGGTGGGTCAGACGGTCGTTCGGGCCGAGTCCGATGCGTGGTGCCGGGCGTAGATGAGTCCCAAGGTCATGCCGAAGGCGGCATGGGCGAGGTACCAGAGCCACTGCGGCGACACCGCTGCCCCGGTGAACAGGTCCGCCGTGCCGGCGTTCAGGGGGAGCACGAGGTAGCGCATGACGACCCAGGTGGCGATGCCGAACACGGTGCCCAGCGCGACCGAAGCCAGGACGCCCTGCTTCTTGACCACGACCGCCATCAGGAGGGCGAACGCGACGCCGAGCATCATCGAGTTGGCCAGGTGGCCGCCCATGCCCAGGACGATGGCGCCGACGTGGTCGGCCGGTGCGCCGAACTGGTCGCTGCCGGCCACGAAGGCCCAGATCGCCATCGGGGCGTCCCACAGCGTGTGGCCGTCAGCGAAGGCGCCGTAGGCCATCTCGATCATCGCCATCATCATGCCGGCGACGCCCCCGCCGATGGCTCCGACGGTGATCGTGCGGGGAAGGTCGAGCGACCCCTGGTGGGCCGTGGTCGAGTGCAAGGTCGTCATGGTGTGCTCCTGTTGAGTGGTGTTGGACCAGGACCGCCGGGACGGTCACGGTGCGAGCCCCAAGGAATGGGGTCTGCTGGGGGAACCCGTTGCTGGCGGCCCTTCCACGAGGACTGTCCGGCTGCTGACACAGTTGGTCAGGACGCCTCCGGAGGTTGCCCGTGCGTATGTGGTCCGAACAGCGGGAAGGCGGACCGGTGCGATCCGGACATGGGGGAGGCCAGCCAGTCGGACGTGTGCTGGTACGCCCGCCGGATCAGGTCGTCGGCCTGGCTGAAGTCGGTAGGCGCCACCGAGATCGGGCACAGCGGCGGCACGACGCGCAGGTCGACCGCGTCGGAGTACCGCTCGACATCGAGGCTCAGTCGCTGGTGGATCATCAGCGTGACTGCGTGCAGCGTCATGCCCAAGGCGGAGCGCGGCGGTTGGTGCAGCGCACACGAGTAGCCGGTGGCCAGCACCCAGACGGTGTCGGCACCCAGCTCCACCGCGTGCGAGATCGGGGTGTTGTTGACGACACCGCCGTCCATGTAGTGCCGGCCGTCGATCAGGACCGGAGGAAGGACACCAGGGATGGCGGTGCTGGCGAGGATGGTCTCGACCGCAGGGCCGTCTGAGAACAGGACCCCGAGCCCGGTCAGGACATCGGTGGCCAGTACGTGGAACGCGACCGATGCGTCCTCCAGTCGTTCGAAGCGCAGATGCTTGCGCAGCAGCAGCCGTAGCCCCCGGTCGCTGACGAGGTGGTCGCTGCGCCCAGCGAAACCGAGGAGCCCGCGCAGCGGGTCTGCGGGGAACACCTGACCGCGCCGCAGCGAGCGCCACAGGTCGCCCAGCTCGTCGAGCGGGGCGTCGGCCGCGACCCAGGCCCCGTTCAGCGCCCCGACCGAGGTTCCGATCACGAGGTCGGGGCGCACACCGCTTTCCTGGAGCGCCGTCATCATGCCGACCTGGGCGGCGCCCAGGTTGGCGCCTCCCGACAACACCAGCGCCGTGCTCATCTCAGCTCCCGTGACCGTGCAGGTCGCCCAGAGCGTCCTCGATGCCCCGATGGAATGTCGGGTAGGCGTAGATCATCTGGCGCAGAGTGCGGGTCGGCACCTCGGCGTGCACTGCGACCGCCAACGCCCCCAGGACTTCCCCACCGTGAGGTCCGACGGAGGTGGCGCCGATCAGCACACCGCGGTCGACGTCCTCGACCAGCTTCACCAGGCCCTCGTTGCCGACCTTGTGGATCCAACCCCGGGCCGAGCTCGGAGTCTGGCTCCGCCCGATCCGGACGCTGATACCCGCTGCGCGTGCCTGCGCCTCCGTGAGGCCGACCGCACCGACCTCGGGGTCGCTGAAGGTCACCCGCGGCACCGCGTGGTACGACGCTGCCGGACCGCCCTGGTCGAGCAGATCGCGCACGGCGACGTTCGCCTGGTACATCGCGACGTGGGTGAACGCCCCGTGACCGGTGACGTCGCCGACGGCCCAGAGCCCGCCGGCGACCCGGAGCCGTTCGTCGACCGCCAGGGTCCGGGCGTCCGGGTCGATGCCGTACTGCTCCAGTCCCAGACCCGTGAGGTCGGGGCGCCGTCCGGTCGCGACCAGCAACTTCTCGGTGGCCACCCGGCTACCGTCACCGAGCTCGACCTCGAACCCGGCCTCAGTCTGGCTCGCGTCTGCGACAGCCCCTCCGACGTGGACCGTGATGCCTTCAGCCTCGAGAACGGCCTGCAGCGCCTCGCCGGCCTCGGGCTCCTCGGCCGGCAGCAGGTGAGCTGCTGCCTCGACGAGAGTGACCTGACTTCCGAAACGCGAGAAGACCTGGGCGAACTCGACACCGATCGCGCCACCGCCGATCACCAGCAGCGACGACGGCGGACGCTCCGTCTGCACGGCGTCGCGGTTCGTCCAGAACGGCAACCCGGCAAGCCCGCCGACCGGGGGCACCACCGGGGTCGTGCCGGTGGCAAGCACGACGCCGCGCCGAGCCGTGAGGACCAGGTCTCCGACCGTGACCTCGCCCGGTCCTGTGATGCGCGCGCGACCCCGCACGAAGCGGCCGCCCTTGTCCTCGAACCTCGCGACCGCCACCTGGTCGTCCCAGGTGTCGGTGGCCTCGGCCCGGATGCGGTGAGCCACCAGGCTCCAGTCGGGTTCGATCGTGGCCCGGCCGGCAACAGCACCGGCGCGACCCACCTCGCCGATGATCCCTGAGGCGCGGATCATCATCTTGGTCGGTACGCAACCCCAGTAGGGGCATTCCCCACCGACCAGACCGGCCTCCACTCCGACCACCGAGAGTCCGGCGGCGGCGAGGCGGCCCGCGACCTCCTCGCCGGCCACACCCAGTCCGATGACTACGACGTCGACCTGCTCGCTCATGGTCCTGCTCCTCAGTCCGCTCGTCTGCAGCGCAGTCATTCGCGACGCGATCTACGTGGAGCAACCCGGGGCGGAGGCAGAGTGATCCGTAGAGTGTCAGCGTGGTGACACAGTTGCTCCCCAGGCGCGGGCCCGACCCGGCCGCCGTGCAGAGCGCAGCCTGGGTCGCAAGATGTGTGGGCCGCGGTACGAGCGTCCCGTTGGGCCCCGAGGACCTTCGAGCCCTGGCCACCACGCTGGAGGAGCGGGCGGTCGCTCCCGGTGGGGTGCTCTTCGGCGCGGGCGTCGGACCTCTGGGCGTGTGGTTGATCCGATCAGGACACGTCGAGCTGTCGGTGGGATCGGGCCGCAAGCGCGCGGTCCTGACTGTGCTTCGTGAGGGCGACGTGGACGGCGACATCGCCATGTTGTTGAAGATGCCTCCGCCCTACACCGCGCGAGCGCTGGACCAGGTCAGCTGCCTGTATCTGTCACCAGAGTCTTTCGAGCGCCTGCTCGCCGGCCAAGGGCAGCTGGCGCGGCGCTGGCTGACCAGCGTGGCCAGCCGGCTCGCCAACAGCCAGAACAGGCTGGTCGGGCTCCTCGGCGGGTCACTGACAGCGCAGACCGCACGGTTGCTGGTGGACGAGGCGGACGCGACCGGGAGCATCTCCCTCTCGCAGGCAACCCTCGCTGCCATGCTCGGCGCTCAACGCCCCAGTGTGAACAAGGTGCTGGGCGAGTTGGCCGCGGCGGGTCTGGTCGAGGTGTCCTACCGCAACATCCGAGTGATCGATCGCGACCGCCTCGCGCAGGTCGACTGACCCTGGCCAGAGCACTGCAGCCGGACCGGGCGTCTTGCGACGGGCGTGGCGACGGCAGCGTCGCGCCAGGTGGTCCCGGCGGCGATGACCACCGACGTCGAGCCGGGTCAGTGACTGGTTCGTCCGCGCCTGGACTCGGCTACCGGATCGATCCAGGCATCCGCCACCAGTCCGGTCGCGAGCGCGTAGACGCCCTTGTGCAGGACGTCCACGACGCGCTCGGTCGCGGGCCAGGTGGCTGGCGGGGCTCCGACGCCGGTCAGATTCTCCAGGGTCTGGTCGAAAGCGAGACGAACGACGGTGTGGGTGGCGGTCGCCTCAGGCCCGCGGATCCCGGTTGCCGCCCACACGCCGCGAAGGGCGCCGAGCAGGCCGGCTGTTGCCCAATGCATGGCATGGTTGGCCACCATCGGCTTCGCCGCGTCCGAGGTCTGTGTTCCTGCGGCGGCCCGAACGGCTCTTGCCGGGACGTAGGAGTTCGGTCGACCGGTGAGCCGCTGCTCCAGCTTCTCACCGAGGGTCATGAATGCGGCGCCGGCCAGGCCGGCCACAACGCCGCGACCGGCCGCCGTGCCGATGCTGCGTCCGCGTGTCGTCAGCGTCATCATTCTTCCTTTCGTCGGGCGCCCACGTACCCATCGGCACCGGGCGTTCTCAGCCTGGTCCAGCAGACGACTGTGCTCCGCTCCGGAGCCTGCAGAAGGAAGCTCCCTCGCTCGTCGAACAAGCCAGGTACCCCTCCACCCGGGCTTCATGCACGTGATTCCGGGTCCAGGCGTCGAGCCGGTCTCGTCGAGTGAGTTGCCAGTCTCCGGACGGACGGCGTTAACATCGCCTAATGGCGATGCTGAACCCCGAGGCGGCGGAGACGTACGCCGATGGCCTCGACGAGGCTGCAGCCGGCCGTGCAGCGGCCTGCCTGTTCCGCGGCATGAGCGACCCGTCGCGGGTGACGATCCTGCGCCATCTGCTGCTCGGCGAGCACAACGTCGCGGAGCTGACAGCGCACGTGGGGCTGGCCCAGTCGACGGTGTCCAAGCACCTGGCCTGCCTGCGCGACTGCGGGCTCGTGGACTCCCGGCCGGCGGGTCGAGCGTCGGTCTTCTCGCTGACTCACCCCGACGCGGTGCTGAAGGTGTTCGCTGCGGCCGAGGCACTGCTCGCAGCCACCGGCGACGCCGTGGTGCTGTGCCCCAACTACGGCGAAGCAGCAGGCTGAGATGGCCTCGCACCTCGACACCGGCACCTACGTGGAGGACCCCGTCCGGCGTCGTCAGCTCGGCCACCGCGCCCAGCTGCTCGCGGCCGCATCGGTGTCCTACAACGTGATCGAGGCCGTCATCTCGATCGCCGCCGGGCTGGCCGCGGGATCGATCGCCTTGGTCGGCTTCGGTATGGACTCCGTCGTCGAGGTCAGCAGTGGACTGGTCATCTTGTGGCAGTTCCGTCACCCACGGCCCGAGTCCCGCGAGCGTCGCGCGCTGCGACTGATGGCACTGTCCTTCTTCGCCCTCGCTGCCTACGTCGCCTTCGAATCGCTGAGTGCCTTGGCCACCGGCCGCGATGCCGAGCCCTCGCCGGTGGGTATCGGGCTGGCGGCGGCCTCACTGCTGATCATGCCGTTCCTGTCCTGGGCCCAGCGGCGCACCGGCAGGAGCCTCGGCTCCGACGCAGTGGTCGCCGACTCCACCCAGACGCTGCTGTGCACGTACCTGTCCGCCGTTCTCCTGGCCGGCCTGGTCCTCAATGCCACCCTGGGGTGGTCCTGGGCGGACCCGATCGCCGGCCTGGTGATCGCCGCCGTCGCGGCTCGCGAAGGTCTCGAGGCCTGGCGCGGTGACGGCTGCGCCTGCGCTCCCGCCGCGATCGACACCGCTCGCACCACCGCGACCCCGGAAGAAGACTGCTCGTCCGAGTGCTGCGGCCCGTCTGATCCCCACGCCGTAGCGATGTCCCAGCCGACGCGGCAGGCGTCCGACCGAGGGGTGCCGGACACGGGCACGGGGCCCCCGCGGCGCACCACCGCCGACGGCACGAGGTAGGCCGCCAGCGCGCTGGCGCTGACCTCCGACGCCGGCCACATGACGCCTGTTCCTCGATCACCGTGGAGGTCGCGGCGTACGCACAGCATCGAAAGTGCGAGCGTGCCGAACCACTGAACCCGCCGGCACAGGGTGATGGACTCGCGGGCCGGCTCGCTCGGGGGATGCCTGCCCGGCACCGGCTCTGATCCGATACCCTCAGGGGTATGCGTGCCACCCGTCGTGCGAGTTCCCCCCTGCACCGACGCTCGAGGCGCCTCGTCGTGATCGCGGTGTCCGGGCTGCTCCTGGTGGAGCTGGTGGTCGGTTGGCCGTGGCTCGTCGCGACCTTCGAGAGCTACCAGACACCGGTCTGGTGGTGGTTCGTGCTTGCACTGGCCGCCGACGTGGCGTCCATGGGGGCCTATGCGCGGATGCAGCGACGTCTTCTCTGCGTCGGGGGGACTGCCGTGTCCCTGCCGAGCGCCTCCGTGCTCGCTTACGCCTCCCACTCGCTCAGCGACACCCTGCCCGGAGGGCCTGCCTTCTCAGCCGTGTTCTCCTTCCGGAGGATGCGCCGCATGGGAGCGTCCGCCGGTGTCGCCTCGTGGGTGATCGCCTTCAGCGGCGCCATCTCAGCAGCCGCCCTCGTGGTCATCGGCCTCGTCGCCGGACTCATGGTGACCGGCCGCACGGACGCCGCCGCGGTCATGGGCTACCTGACGCTCGCGGTGGTTGTCGCGGTCTCCGTGCGGGCGCTCAACCGACGGCCCGGCCTGCTGAGGGGGACCGTCGCGCCAGTCGTCAGAGCGGGCAACCGGATCCTGCGAGCAGATCCGCATCGTGGCGTGAGCCGCGTCCACGCAGTCATCGACGACCTCACCGCCGTACGGATCGGACCTCGCGACCTCGCAGTGACAGCTCTGCTGGCCCTCGTCAACTGGCTGCTGGACGCGCTCGCCTTCTACCTGTCTCTCGTGGCCGTGGGAGGCGTTCAGGCGTCTCCCGGGGTCGTCCTCCTGGCCTACACGGCCGGGATGGCGGCCTTGAGCGTCCCGCTGGTCCCGGGAGGGCTGGGCGTCGTCGATGCGGCCCTGGTGCTGGGCCTGGTGGCTGGAGGCACGTCGCCGGCCGATGCCATTGCCGCAACCATTCTCTTCCGGGTGATCTCCCTCGGGCTGATCATCGGTGCCGGATGGGTGGTGTGGTGGTTCGCCCGGCACTCGCCCGAGCCGCACGTGCGGACCCGGCTGGAGGGGGCAGACGCCCGGTCGCCCGAAGGTGCAAGCGGTCCCGGTGGGCTGAACCGCACATCCGAGTGCCCACGCGCCGCGAGAGCCGAGAACAGTGCCGCTAGGAGGCCGAGGCGGCTCACAGCGCGACGACGGTCACTGAGGTCTCAAGGCCCCCAGCAGGTGCGCCACTAGGCTGCACGGATGAGTGACGTCGATCACGAACGCCGCGCCGTCGAGCTGGTGACGGGCTCGAAGCAGTACGCCGAGACGCTGGACGCACTCGTGGCCCGCACCGGGCGCACCGACTCCGACCTGAGGGACGACTCGAGGACCGCGCTCGCGGAGATGTCTGCCCACGTGGACGAGTCGGCCTCGCGGGTGTGGGACCGGATGGGTCGGTGGTTGACGCGCTCCTACGAGGTCGACGTCGACACCGACCGGCTGGCGGAGCTGGCCGAGCTGGGACGCCGGCACTCGCTGGTGTTCCTGCCCAACCACCGCTCCTACCTCGACCCGCTGGTCCTGCGGGCGGCCATGACAGGGCACGGCTTTCCGCTCAACTACACCCTCGGTGGGATCAACCTCGCCATGTGGCCCCTCTCGGAGCTCGGCAAGCGCAGCGGGCTGATCTTCATCCGCCGATCCAGCCGGGACGACCCGGTCTACCCGGCCATGCTGCGCCTCTACCTCGGGTTCCTGCTTCGCCAGCGTGCCAACCTCGAGTGGTACTTCGAGGGGGGTCGCACCCGCACCGGCAAGCTCCGCCCACCGCGGATGGGGGTGCTGCGCTACCTCGTCGACGCCTTCCGCGCCAACGGCGAGGACTCCGACGACGCCTACCTCGTGCCGGTCTCCATCGTCTACGACCAGCAGCACGAGGTCTCGGCCCTGTCCCGGGAGGAGAGCGGCGGGACCAAGACTCCCGAGAGCCTCACCTGGCTCTACCGCTTCGCCCGGGCCCAGGGGCGGCGGCGTGGGCGCGTCCACGTGCGGTTCGGTCCGCCGCTGTCCCTGCGCGAGTCCCTGGCAGACGCCGGCTCCCGCGCCCACACCGACGACCTCACCGCGGTGGTGCCCCGCGTCGCGTTCGAGGTCGCCCACCGCATCAACGCCGCCACTCCGATCACCCCGTCCGCCCTGGTGGCCTTCGGGCTGCTCGACAACGACGGTCGGGCGATGACCCTGGCCGAGACGCTCGGCGTCCTCGAACCGCTCGTCGCCTACGTGCGTCGTCGTCGGCTGCCGCTCACCGCCGACGTCGACCTCGGTCGTCCCGAGGGACTGCGCAAGGCGCTGGCGACGCTGGTGCGCGAGGGCGTCGTGGTCGAGTACGCCGGCGGGCTCGAGCCCGTCTACGCGATCGCACCCGACCGGCAGCACGAGGCGGCGTTCTACCGCAACACCGTCACGCACTACTTCATCGACCGCGCGATCCTCGAGGTGGCGCTCGTCCAGGCCGCCGGCGAGGACCCGGACGCCGACGTCGACGTGGTCGCAGCCACCTGGAAGCGCGCCCTGGCGCTGCGGGACCTGCTCAAGTACGAGTTCTTCTTCGCGACCAAGCGTGAGTTCGACACCCAGCTGCGCTACGAGACCGACCTGTTGCATCCCGGCTGGGTCGAGGAGAGCGCCTCCACGGGCGAGCTCACCGGACGTCTCGCGGGCTCCCACCTGCTGCTCGCTCACCGGGTGATCGGCCCGTTCCTGGAGGCCTACTCCGTGGTGGCCGACCGGTTGGTCACCCGCGAGCCCGCCGCCCCCCTGGACCGCGACGGGCTGATCGCCGAGAGCCTCGGAGTCGCTCACCAGCGGTGGTTGCAGCAGGACCTCCACTCGCCGGAGTCGATCTCCAAGGACCTCATGGGCGGTGCGCTCAAGCTCGCCGGCAACCGTGAGCTCCAGGGTCCCGGGGGCGAAGAGCTCCGTCAGTCGCGCCAAGGCTTCGCCGACGAGCTGGCCGCAGCAGTCGACGCCATCGCCGTCGTCCGCTCCCTCGCCCTGAAGGACTGACCCGTGGCCGACATCGACGACCTCCTCGCGGCCGTAGCGGCGGGGCCCCAGGGCCCCGAGGTCGGCGCGTTCTTCGACTTCGACGGCACGCTGATCCATGGCTACTCCGCAGCGCTCTACTTCCGCCAGCGGTTGGCGAGCAGGGCGGTGAGCCCGCAGGAGCTCATCGGCACCCTCGTCGAGGTCTTCAACATGCAGCAGCGCGGTCACGACGTCACGCGCCTCGTCGGTGTCGGCCTCGGCGCCCTGCGAGGCACCGCGCTGACCGACCTGGAGGAGATGGGCCAGCAGCTCTTCCGGTCCCGGATCTCGGGCCAGCTCTATCCCGACGCCCGCCGACTCGTGCGGGCCCACCTGCGCGCCGGCCACACCGTCGCTCTCGCCTCCTCGGCGACGAGGTTCCAGGCCCAGGCCGCTGCCGAGGACCTCGACATCGAGCACCTGCTCGTCACCGAGGTCGAGACCCTCGACGGCATCGTCACCGGTCAGGTCGACGGACCGATCCTCTGGGGTCCCGGAAAGGCCGCGGCCGTGGTGGCCTTCGCCGAGGAGCACGGCCTGGACCTCGGTGAGTCCTACGCCTACGGCAACGGGGGAGAGGACGTCTACTACCTCGAGACCGTGGGTCGACCCCGGCCGCTCAACGCCGACAGCACCCTGACCCAGGCGGCGGGCGAGCGTGGCTGGCCGGTGCACCGGCTGCACCGTCGACGGCGCCTCACCCCGGTCAACGTGGTCCGCTCGGCCGCGTCCTTCGCGGGCCTGGCCACGGGGGTCGCTGCCGGGCTGGGGATGGGACTGCTGAACCGGGACCGACGTACGGCGCTCACGGTGGCCGCCGCGATCAGCTCCGAGCTCGCCCTGGCCGGCGCCGGTGTCTCGCTGGAGGTCGAGGGCCAGGAGAATCTCTGGCTCGCACGCCCGGCGGTGTTCGTCTTCAACCACCAGAGCCAGCTCGACGTCGTCATCCTCGCCGCGCTGCTGCGCCGTGACTTCACGGCTGTCGCCAAGAAGGAGCTCGCCAAGGACCCCACCTTCGCCGCGATGGGCTGGCTCGCCGACGTCGCCTACGTCGACCGCACCGACAAGGTCGCTGCCCGCGAGGCTCTCGCGCCGGCACTCGAGAGCCTGCGCGAGGGCACGTCCTTGGTGATCGCCCCCGAGGGCACCCGCTCGCCCACGCCGAGGTTGCTGCCGTTCAAGAAGGGGGCCTTCCACCTGGCGATGCAGGCACAGGTGCCGATGGTGCCCGTGGTCATCCGCAACGCCGGCGAGATCATGCCCGCCCAGTCGATGATCCTGACTCCCGGCACCGTGCGCGTCCGGGTGCTCTCGCCGGTCTCCACCGCCGACTGGATCGCCGCCAACCTCGACGAGAAGGTCGCGCTCGTCGAGAAGCTGTACGCCGACACCCTGGACGACCAGGACTGAGCGCCGGTCGTCCAGGGCCTTTCGGCCCTACTCGGCGCCGTCGCGGCTGTCTGTACTGGGCATGAGGTGGTCGCACACTGCGACCGCGGCGAGAGCGACGGACAGGGACAGGGATGACGAAGCCCATCGTGGTCGGCTTGGACGGCTCGGGCCGGAGCCTGCGCGCGGTGATGTGGGCCGCGCACGACGCTGCACTGCGTGGCTGTTCGCTTCGGCTGCTCCACACCCTGCCGCGCTGGGAGGGCGACTTCCCGATCTTCCCGCCCGGGCGGTTCGAGGAGGCCGAGCGGCACGGTCGTGCCGCCGTCGAGGAGGCAGCCTCGCTGGTCCGCGAGGCCTACCCAGACCTGGTGGTCACCACCCACCTGCCGATGGGCACGCCCACCCAGGTGCTTCTGGCCGAGGCGGAGGACGCGCACAGCGTGGTGCTGGGCGCCAAGGGCGAGGACGTCGGCAACCTCCTGATGGGCTCCACGGCACTGCAGCTGGTCGGGCACGCGGCCTGTCCGGTGGTGGTGGTCGGGCACGCCTCGGCCGGACACCACCGCATCGTGGTGGGCACTGACGGGTCAGCCGGCTCCGACAAGGCCCTGGAGTACGCGTTCGAGGAGGCGTCCCTGCGGCAGGCGCGGCTGCGCGTGGTCAATGCCCTCGGCCTGCCCCAGGGCTGGCCTCGGCACCTGCTGCGCCCGCTGCCGGAAGACAACGAGGAGGTCGCCGAACGACGCCGGCAGGTGGAGGACCAGCTTGCGCGGCTGCGCGTGCAGCACCCCGACGTGATGGTCGAGGTGCACGTCCATCGGCTGGACCCCGTACCCGTGCTGACCGATGCCACGCACAAGGCCGACCTCCTGGTCGTGGGCTCGCGGGGGCGGGGCGGATTCCACGGCCTCGCCGTAGGGTCGGTGACCCACAAGCTGTTGCACTTCGCCGGCTGTCCCATGGTGATCCTCCGCTCCCGGTCCTAGGGCGGCGGCGTCCTGCCGACGGACTGTTCGCGCTTGGTGACCCGTTGCTGTCGTTCTCGCGGTCATGCTTCTCGGCGAGGAGCTTCCGGAGGTCCACCGGCCCCGGTGCGTGGACGGGGCACGGCGTGACGTCAGCGGACGACTGCGACGGGACAGCGCGCCTCTTGCAGCACGTGGTGGCTGACCGATCCCAGCAGCAGCCCGGCAAACATGCCTCGTCCGCGTGATCCCGTCACGACGAGCGAGGCGTTGGCGGAGGCTTCGGTCAGGGCCTGTCCGGGAGCCAGGGCGATGGTCTCTTGCTCCACGGGCACGGTGGGATGGTCCTGCTGCACGCCCGTGACGTTCTGCGCCAACGACGACTCGGCGTCCTGAGCGAGCTTGCCGAGGTTCCTGGGGAGCTGCCCGTGTCGGTCCAGCTGCACGGGACCGGTCTTCCAGGCGTGCAGCGCCACCACTGCCTCCTTGGTGAGCTCGGCCCGACGGCAGGCGAAGTCGAGTGCCGCCAGGCTCTCCCGGGAGCCGTCGACACCGACGACTATGCGGGTCGCGTCGGGGCGTGCGGGCCGACGCATGACGACCACCGGGCACGGCGCGTGCCGGGCAAGGTGCTGACTCACCGAGCCCAAGAAGGTCTGTGCTGCCCACCCCAGCCCGCGGCTGCCGACGACGAGCATGTCCGCCTCGCTGGCCTCCTGGAGAAGGAGGAAGACCGGGTGGCCCGAGAGCAGCTCAGCGGCGCCGGTCGCCCCCGCTGCGGCCAGAGCCTCCTCCACCCGTGCGCTGACCTGGTCTCGGTGCTGCGCTCCTCGAGGGGCGTCCGAGGAGCTCTCGTCCTGGTCCACGGCTATCGCGCGGACGGTGCGTCCATCCAGGGCGGCGGTCTCGGCGGCCCACTCGAGTGCCAGATCGGCCTCGGGCGAACCGTCGTAGCCCACGAGTATGGTTCCTCGGTCTGTGCTCATGGTGGACCTCCGGAGTCAGGAACTCGGGCACCGCCCAGCGTGCCCCAAGACCGATGAACCGGCCCCGATGCACCTCGGTGCTTGATGTGTCTCACACACTAGACGGCCCCGTCTGCCTCGAGGAGACTCTCCGTTGCTCGGTGGTGACCGCCCGGCATGCGCTTCGCCAGCGGGTGATGCCGGAGACGAAGGGGCTGGGCTGTGCGCCGGCGCCCCCTTCGCCTTTCCAGCGGGCGATCTGCTTGTCAGGGACCGAACCGTCGTCCTGCGCCGAAGCAGGCGGCTGACGACGCGGACGACTCTCCTTGCCGGTCCCGGTCCGGTTGTGCCGGCTCGCATCGGCTGGTTGAGCGCGACGGACGTGCTGGCAGACTTTTTTGGGGTGCTGGCGGTGGTCGTGACGAGGGCCCCCGCGCCTTCGACGTGTCACGTATTTTCACCCTCCGGAGTTCTGCCGACGAGTCTGCCAAGCCAGCTTGGCGGCTCGGCTGCGCTTGCGGTGCAGCCGTTCGGCGTCGGCCCGTGACTTCTCGACGGCTTGCTGCTGCCGTCGCTCCTCGTTGTCGGCCTTGCGCCGTTCCGCTGCCAGCACCGCCTCGGACCGCACCGGCCACACGTAGGGCAGGTCGTCGGGGACGTCGGGAAAGAGTGGTCGGTAGTGCTCGGGGTCCTTGCGCACCAGGGCGGACCGGTGGCTCCGGTGCAGCGGCGCGTCGCCGAGCCACGGGGGCAGCGCGTCCGCTGCGGCGAGCTCAGCCTGGGTGCGCACCGACTCGACACCTGCTGCGCGCAGGTCCGTCGCGATGGTGCGGGCGCAGGTGTCTCCGAATCCGAGCTCGACCCACACCTCGCAGCAGGTGAACCCGTAGCGACCGAGCGCCTCCTCGAACCCCTTCCACATGAGCGCGGCCGGGTGGTTGGCCCAGCCGTAGCCCGGCCAGGTCAGCGCGCGCACGACCTGGATCGTCTCCACGCGCTGCTTGCCGAGCCGCTTGCGGTCCAGAGCACGCGCCGACTGCTCGAAGTCAGCCCAGGGTAGGAACGTCTGCACGGCACCCATTCTGGCGGGTGCGACCGGTGCCACGACCGGGCCCTCGAGAAAATGCAACACATCCAACGTCGGGGAACGCTCAGGACCCCGGCAGCACGTCCTTGACCGCGTCGATCGCCTTGGCAAGTGGTGGCCGGCCGTCACCGCCGCTGGCCCAGGCGGGGTCCTGCGGCAGTGGCCCCATCGGGTCCGACTCCTCGGGCTGGGTCGCGCCCGGAGCGAGTGAGCGGCGCAAGGCGTCGTCCAGGCCGACGAGGCGGTGTCCCTCCGGCAGCAGCATCGCCTCGAAGTCGTCGTCCGCGACGACCATGTCATGGTGGAGGCTCTCGACCAGGGCCTCGACCGTCGGTCGCGGCACGTCGGTGAGGCTGCCCACCAGGGTGCCGACGAGCGCTGTCGGCAGCAGCGGCACGTTGACCTGCGGCCGCTCGAGCCCTGCGTGGACCGTGTAGGCCTCGAGAAGTGCGCCATAGCGCAGCTGGTCCGGTCCGCCCACGTCGAAGTGGCGCGAGGGGCCGTCGTACCCGAGCGCACCGACCAGCGCCTCGAGCACGTCCACGACTGCGATCGGCTGCACCAGGGAGTCCATCCACGACGGCACGGTGTGCACGGGCATCCGTTCGCTGACCTGCCGGATGATCTCGAACGAGGTGGAGCCGCTGCCCAGGAGCACGGCCGCGCGGAGGACGACCACTGTCGCAGGCAGGTCGACGAGGATCCGCTCGACATCCAGGCGGGACGTGATGTGCTCGGAGAGCTCGGACTCCTCGACGTCGGGGACGACCCCGGAGAGGTAGACGACCCGTTCGATGCCGTGGGTGCGCACAGCGCCGGCGAAGTTGGTGGCCGCCGTGCGGTCGGTCTCGGCGAAGTCGTCGCCGCCCATGCCGTGGATCAGGTAGTAGACCGCCTCCACCCCCTCGCAGGCGGACGTGACCTCGTCAGGGTCGAGCGCATCCATCACGACGGTCTCCACCCGGTCGCCCCACCACGGCTGCTCGCGGTCAGGGTCGGTCGTGGTGGTGCGCACGTCGTGGCCGCGTTCGAGCAACAACGGCACCAGTCGACCGCCGACGTAGCCGGTGGCACCCGTCACCAGGATCTTCAACGTGTCCTCAGCTCTCCAAGGGGATCAGGGCCCGGCCCAGCTGTGGCAACCAGGGGGTCGTGTCCGTTCCGCAGAAGGTCAGAGCGTACTGCGGCGTCTGCGCTTTCCAGACTCGGACGAAGGACAGACCGGCCCGAGCGCGTCTCAGAAGTCGTCCGTGCGTCGGAGACGACGCGGCCGTCCGTCGGGGTCGTGCACGAGGGCGTACGGCACCGAGGCGAACGTGCGTGCCACAGGCCCGAGCTCGGGCGGCTCGAGCCTGCGAAGGCGGCCCGCCGGTCGGGAACCGACCTGGCCGCCCTCGTGCCAGGCATCCAGCTGCTCCGCACTGGCGGCGTAGGTCGCGAACATGTCCGCGGGATCCGTGCAGTCAGTCATCCCCGACGTCAGATCGTCGCCATCTCGGTCCAGGTGCTCGGCGGCCAAGGTGAGTCGCAGGTTCCTGGCGTACTCGCCGTCCCTGTCGATGACCACCGCGGAGAGCTCGGAGTCGTGGGTCCACGAGCGCCGGTTGAAGTTGTCGGAGCCGATCGTGGTCCAGGTGTCGTCGATGATGCAGACCTTGGCGTGCACGTAGACCGGGGTGCCCGCATGGTTCTCCAAGCCATAGATCGCGACCCGGTCGGGAGCCATCCGCACCAGCTCCTGCATCGCCCGTCGCTGACCTTCCCGCTGAGGCAGCCGACCGAGGATGCCTTCGAGGTCGGAGTACATCGGCACCACCACGACGAGGAACAGGTCAGGCTGCTGCTCCAGCGCCGCCCCGAGCATCCGGGCGACGTGGTGCCCCCACAGGTACTGGTCCTCCACGTAGATCAACCGGCGCGCGCGCTCGATCGCCTTGGTGTAGCCGCGCGCCACACTCCTCTCCCCACCTCGGGCGAAGGGGTAGTCCCTGCTGGACGAAAGAGCGGGGTAGGTCCGCAGCAGCTGCACCACGTGGGTTCCACCGGCGACCGGGGGCGGCGGGGGTCGCTGTGCCGGCAGCGAGCTCGGTGGTGCGGGCGCGCTGCGTCGCCGCAGACCCCACCAGCGACGGGGACTGCCATCCAGCGGAGCCGGGTCCTCCCAGCGTTCGCGGAAGACCGTCTCGACGTCGTGCACGGCCGGTCCGGAGATCTCCACCTGTACGTCGTGCCACGGCGGGGTGGCGCCGTACTCCTCGGCCATCTCGAACGGCTGCGGGTCGCCACCGTGGTCGGCGTCGTCCCGGCGGGAGTGGCACAGGTCGATACCGCCCACGAACGCCACGTCGCGCGTCGGGTCGTCGCGATGACGCAGCACCACGAACTTCTGGTGGTGCGATCCGCGGTTCCGCACGCGCATGTCGAGCCACGCCTCCACGCCGCGCGCTCGCAACCGCTCACCGAACTCCGCGTTGTCGCCCTCGGCGTCGGCCACTGCTGCGGCGCGGGAGTGCCACACGAGACCCCGCACGTCGACCCCACGCGCGGCGGCCCGGCCCAGCACGGCCAAGACCTCGCTGCCCGGCTCTCCGGTGAGTCGCTCGTCGGCGTCGCCCTGCCAGTCGGCGAAGACGATGGCGTCACCGGCCCCGGTGGCTTCGATCCGTCTGTGCAGCTCGGCGAAGTAGGTCGCGCCGTGGACCAGCGGCCGCACCAGGTTGCCCTCCGACCACGCCCGCCCGTGGTGGGCGTCATCCAGCCTTGTCCAGCCGTTCCCACGGTCGGCAGGAGTCAGCAGCCACGCGGAGGCGTCGTCCGGATCCAGCACCCGCTCACCATGCCACAGAGGCATCGGGGGTAGCCGGCCGTCGGAAGGTCACAGCTCGAAGGAGCGGTCCCCGGAGAAGCCGGCTCCGGGGACCGCTCGATCAGGTGGATCTGGATCAGCGGTGCAGGACTCCGCAGACGGCGGGGTCGGTGGCCTCGGCCGGCAGGTTCGGGTCGAGCTCGCTCTTCCCGGCACCGTCGAAGTCGTACTTGCCGTTGCCGTTGTAGTCCACTCCGTGGATCACGACGACGGCTTCGCCGCGCTTGATGGCGCGAGCCACAGCCTTCGAGGTGTGGGTGGTGCGCTTGTAGTGCTCCACGCCCTTGGGAGTGGTCGGGAAGCGCGACACGTCGAGAGCGCTGGACGGACTGGTGTCGCCTCGCGTGGTCAGCGACACGACGATGGGCCCGTACGCCGGCGCCCCCTCGGTCGTCGTCAGGTGGAAGTCCCGGTTGGTGTTGTCTGCCGCGGTGGGGCACTCCTGACGAGCCTGGGCACCGTAGTGGATGTGCTGCGCGTGCGGCATGCCCTTGGTCAGGCCGTGAGCGTTGATCGCGACCTTGATCTGACGGTGGTTCACGCGGACACGAGCGTGGCCCGAGGCTCCCGAGTTGTTCAGGGAGTTGAGCTTGGCCTTGACGTGGTTCCCGTGATTCCCGTGGTGGCCGTGGCTGGTGCGCGCACTGGCGTTCGCGGTGCCGGTGCCCATCGCGCCGGCCAGAGCCGCTGAGGCGAGCACGAGCACGCCTGCGGATGCGGTGAACGTTCGAGTGAGATGCATTCGATCCTCCTGGGGGACGACACGCGCGGTGTGCGCTGGGTCACACCCGGACTTCGGAGGCGTGAGCCGCGCGGATTGCCCGTGCCGCACAGAGTCCAGCCAGTGAGATGGCGAGATGGTGCCGCGACCTCCGCGCTGTCGAGCGACCTTCAGTGCCACTCCGCCTCGACGGCACGGGCGAACGAGGCCATGGAGCGGAACTCCGCGTCGAAACTCCATTCCTCAGCCGGTTGCGGGGTGGCGCCCCACCCCTGACGGTCGTGTCGCCGGTTGATCCACACTGACCGCAGCTGCCGTCGCTTCGCCGGCACGTGGTCGTGAAAGAGGCTCTGCGCGACGTGCAGCAGCTCGGAACGGTCGGCACCCAGGTCCGGAAGCAGTCGCTCGAGCTCGCGGAAGTGGTTGGCCGCCGGCTTGTACGAGCCGGCGTCCTCGGCCGTGATCACCGCGGCGAACTGAGCACCGAGCTGCAGGTTGCTGGCGGCGAATCCGTCTCGGTGCACGTTGGACACGATGACGAGCTGGTAGTGCTCAGCCAGGACAGCCAGTGCGTCCGCCGAGTCCGCGAACGCGGGCCAGTCCGGCACCGACCCGGCGAGCCGCGCTGCCCATGCCTGGTGCGCCGGCCGGTCGAGCGCGGCGCAGAGCCGCCGGAACGAGGTCGCCAGCACGTCCGGGTACACCGTCTGGGGAAGCTCGCGAGTCACATCGGCCTCCTGGTGGGCGTAGGCCGTCAGGAGCTCCTCGTCGGTGCCATCCACGTCTACCTCGTCGGCCCATGGACGAAGCACCGAGAGGATGCCTGTCTCCCAGTCGATGAGCGTGCCGTAGCAGTCGAAGCTCAGCACCCTGAAGCGGGTGAGATCCATGGCGCTGCTGCCTTCCCTCGTTCGACGCTCAGGATATGACCGCGGTCTGCGGCTCCGGGTCGCGGCTGCGGCGACCGGGGACCAGGAGGCTGACCGCGACCAGGGTGATCAAGGTGGCGGGCAACGACACGATGATGGCGTTGATGTCGAACGGCCGTCCAGCCTGCTCCCAGGTGACGGTCACGACCGTGGCGACGACCATGGACGAGATGGCCCCCCACTTGCTGGCCCGCTGCCAGAAGAAGATGGCCAGCACAGGCGGCGCGATCGCGACGCCGTAGATCGTGTAGGAGTACATCTGCAGCTCGAGCACGGTGGGGAAGAACCGTCCGAGGACGTAGGCGATCGCTGCGATGCCGAGGATCGCGAGTCGATGGACCTTCAGCCGCTGCGAGTCACCTAACCGCACGCCGAGGAGCCGCTGGACGGCGTCGTAGACGACGTTGCCCGCCCCCGAGAGCAGGAACGACGATCCGGTGGTGATGATGAACGCCAGCGCGCCGGCGAGCAGCAGCCCACCGATGACCGTCGGCAGGTACCCCTCGGAGGCCAGCGACAAGATGGCGGTGTCCGGGGAGATCTTCGGCATCAAGATGACCGCCGCGGAGCCCAGCAGAGCCACGGGAACGGTCACCAGGAAGCTGGTCAAGAAGAATCCGGCGGTGGACTTGCGCGCCTCGTTCTCGTCGCGGGAGGCGCCGAGCCGCTGGTACATGTTCTGGTCAGCGAGGATCAGCATGAACAGGGGCAGGAAGAATCCGAGCAGCTGCAGTGCGGTCAGCCCACCGCTGAGGGTGGTGGAGGACTCCGGCAGCTTCGACCAGTACTCGCCCATGCCGCCGATGTCGCCACCCAGCACGAGGGGCAGGGCGATGGCGAGACCGACGACGATCACCAGAGCGGACAGGAAATCGGTCCAAGCGACGGACTTCAGGCCGCCGCCGAAGGCGAGGAAGGTCACCAGGAGCGCGACGACGACGGTGCCCTGAGCGGGGGACAACGGCGTGATGACGCTGATGATCCGGCCGCCACCGGTGAACTGGTAGGCGACGATGCCGGTGTAGGCGAGGATCGTGATGACCGCGGCGATGAGACGGACGGTGACGCCGTAGCGCTGCTCGAGCAGCTCGGGCACGGTGTAGGTGGCCTGGCGGCGGACGCGCTTGGCGACGAAGTAGAGCACGATGATGCCGACCGGGGTGCCCGCCAGGAAGAAGATAGAGGCGAGCGGACCGTAGGTGTAGGCGAAGCTGGCGCCACCGATGATGGTGCCGGAACCGACCCAGGTGGCGAGCAGGGTGCCGATCATGACCGGGCGGGGCAGGTTGCGGCTGGCGAAGACGAAGTCGTCCCCGGTCGCGACCTGCCTGGACCGGCTGAACCAGAGCCCGATGCCGACCATCACGGCGAGGTAGAGGACGAGGATGGTCACGTGTGTTGTCTGCACGGGGCTTTTCCCTACTGGCTCGGCACCACCGGGCACTTCACCCGGCCTTGGGTCGTCATGAAACCCGAGTCACACCGATTGTGCAACGACTGTTGCACGTCGCGACCTCCCTCGCTGTCAGGGTGCACCGGGGAACAGGCCGTACTGCGTCCACAGTTCCTCTGCTCGGTCGCTCGAGCGGCGCGCGCGGTTCTCATCCAGTGCGACCAGACTGGCCAGGACCGCGTGCACGACGCTCACGGGTGCGGTCAGTGAGGGAAACATGCTGGTGCCCTCGCTCGGGACCAGTACCAGCTCGTCGGCCAGCTCGAGCACGTCTTTCGTGCCGTGGTCGGTGATGACGGCGACATGTGCGCCGCCGTCGGCGGCGACGCGTGCGGCGTTCATGATCTCGGTGGGGGACCGCCACAGTCGGAAGACGACCACGCAGTCGCCGTCCCTCAGTCGCGACACCGCGTTGAGCAGCGAGGTGCCCCCCTCACGCTGCAGCCGGACGTCGTAACCGATCGTCTGGGCGATGTGCGAGAGCTGCAGGCCCGGCGCAGCGAAGCTGCCGGAACCAAGCACCACCGTGGTTCTCGCGTCGTGGATCAGCCAGGCGACGCGCTCGATCTGGTCCTGATCGAGCATCTGGGAGAGCTCCTTGAGGTTGCGCAGGTCGCCGCGGACCGCAGCCCATGCCGGCGACTCGGCGCTGGCAGCGTGCTCGCTGAGCACCTCGGAGGCCGAGAGGCCGGACAGGTAGCGAGACCTCGCCTCGGCGCGGAGGGCCGGCCATCCGGTGAACCCGACGAGCTGCGCGGCACGCACCACGGTCGCGACGTTCACCTCGGCCAGGGAGGCTGCCTCGGCCGTGCTGGCGTAGGACATCGTCTGGGCGTGCGACGTCAACGTCCTGAGCACCTTGAGCGCCCCCTGGCTCGGTTCACGGTCGCCGAGCCGGTCACGCAGCCAGCTGTGCAGACCGTGGTCGCCTGGGGTCATCACACCGCCATTCTGCAACGGATGTTGCACGCTTGGTGGCTTGCTGCGACGATCGCCGCGCAAGCAACCTAGCGGGAAGGTGTGTGACATGGCGACGGACGTCCTGGTGCTACGCAACGGACGGGTCTGTGACGTGGAGTCGACAGAGGTCCTGCCCGGGCACGACATCGTGGTCGCCGACGGCAGGATCCAGCAGGTCGGACCACATCTGACGGCGCCCTCCGGCGCCGTCGAGCTCGACCTGGACGGTCATCACGTCGTCCCGGGTCTCATCGATGCCCATGTCCACGTGACCGCGGGCAGCGCCGATCTGAGTCTGCAGGCGGAGGACTCGCCGTACTACGTCGCCGCGCAGACCTCGCAGCACCTGCGCGCCATGCTGCACCGTGGGTTCACCACCGTCCGCGACGTGGGCGGCGCCGACTTCGGGATCGCCCGCGCCGTACGAGACAGGCTGTGGGAGGGCCCGAAGGTCTTCTTCGGCGGAAAGGCGCTCTCGCCCACCGGTGGGCACGCCGACCTCCGTGGTCCCGGTCGCCAGGTGCTCGACGACCACGTCTGCTGCGCCGGCATCGGGGTGATCTGTGACGGCGTCGACGCGGTCCGACGGGCGGCTCGAGACCAGCTGCGGACAGGCGCCGACCACGTCAAGATCATGCTCTCCGGGGGGGTGGCTTCACCGACCGACCGGATCGACTCCCTTCAGTTCTCTGCAGACGAGGTCTCAGCGGTCGTGGAGGAAGCGGCCAATGCCAACCGGTACGTCACCGGGCACGCGTACACCGCGGCCGCGGTGAACCGCGGCCTGTCGCTCGGGGTGCGCTGCATCGAGCACGGCAACCTGATCGACGACGACAGCGTGCGCCTCTTCGTGGAGAAGAAGGCCTACCTGGTGCCCACCCTGGTGACCTACGAGTACCTGCGCACCGAGGGCGCCGCGGCCGGTCTTCCCCCGGAGAGCCAGGAGAAGGTCGGCGTCGTCCTCGAGGCCGGGCTGGACGCTCTGGAACGGGCGTGGCGGGGTGGGGTGAAGGTCGTCTTCGGCACCGATCTCCTCGGCAGCATGCAGGTGCACCAGAGCGAGGAGTTCCGCATCCGAGGACAGGTCCAGCCGGCTGCAGAGGTCCTCCGCTCGGCCACCGTCGTGGCCGCGGAGCTTCTCGGCCTCGGCGGCGAGGCGGGAGTGGTCGCGGAGGGTGCGATCGCGGACCTGCTCGTGGTCGACGGCAATCCGCTCGAGAACGCCGACGTGCTGGCGAGTCCGGAGAGGACCGTGCGCGCGGTGATCCAGGACGGCCACCTGGCCCTGGATCGACTGACCTGACCTCGCTCTCGTCCTGAGGGACACCCGCGAGAGCAGTGGGGTGCAGTGCGGGCGCACGACCCTGCACCACGTCGCGGTGCGCCCGTCCGACCGCCCCGAGGAGGTGCGGCGCATGGCGGTCGGGGTGTCCGGGGCGGATGCGGCTAGCCTCGGGGACCAGTGTCACGGAGGTGCGGATGGGTGAGCTCGCAGCGATCCTGGTCACTGCGCTGGCCTGCGGAGCGGTCGCGCACCTGGTGCGCCTGCCCCCGCTGATCGGGTTCCTCGCCGCTGGGTTCGTGCTGAACGCCTTCGGGGTCACCCCTCCCGAGCAGCTGGGTCTCGTCTCCGAGCTGGGGGTGGCGCTGCTGCTCTTCGGGATCGGGCTCAAGCTCGACATCCGCACTCTGGTCGAGCGCGAGGTGTGGGTCACGGCCACGGCCCACCTCGCCACTTCCACGGTCGTGGGCGCAGGCCTGCTGTTCGGGTTCGGCGCCCTGGGGGCGGGCCTGCTGGCCGGCGAGAGTCTCTACGTGTGCGTGGTCCTCGCGTTCGCGTTGTCGTTCTCCAGCACGGTCTTCGTGGTCAAGCTCCTGGAGGAACGCGGTTCGAGCCAGTCGGTGGGCGGTCGCACCGCCATCGGCATCCTCGTCGTCCAGGACGTGGCAGCAGTCGTGTTCCTCAGCGCCACCAACGACCGGCACCCGAGTCCGTGGGCGGCGTTGCTGGTGCTGCTGCTTCCGGCCGCCTGGCTGTTCAGATGGGTGCTGCGGACCTTGGGGCACGACGAGCTCAGGCCGCTGTTCGGACTCACGATGGCGCTGGTGCCCGGCTACGCGCTGTTCGACGCCGTCGGCCTGAAGGGCGAGCTGGGGGCGCTGGTGGTGGGCACGCTGCTGGCGTTCCAGCCGGGAGCCGGTGAGCTGGCCAAGAGCCTGTTCGTCCCCAAGGAGCTGCTCCTGGTGGGGTTCTACCTCTCGATCGGGTTCATCGGGCTCCCCTCGGCACAGCACCTCCTTGTCGCGCTGCTGCTCCTGCTGCTGCTGCCCCTCAAGGCACTCGGCTTCGTGCTGCTGATGTGGGCGAGCGGGCTGCGTCGCCGTACGTCGGTCCGCACCGGTATCGCTCTGGCGAACTTCTCCGAGTTCGGGCTGATCGTGACCGTGTCACTGTCCACCGACGTGCTCAGCGACGACTGGCTGGTCGTCCTGGCCACGGCGATCGCGGCGAGCGTCACGCTGTCTGCGATCGCGGCACGTCACTTGGAGCCGCTCGAGCGGGTGGGGCAGCGGCTCCTGCCCGAGCGTGGCTCCGACAGGCTCCATCCCTTGGACCGGCCGATCGACGTGACGCATGCCGATGCCGTCGTGCTCGGGATGGGGCGCATCGGAACCGCCGCCTACGCACGGCTGACCGAGCAGTACGGACTCGTCGTCGTGGGGATCGAGTCCCTGCGCTCGCGCGTCGAGCACCTCCGCGCGGCGGGCTACGACGTGATCGAGGCGGATGCCACCGACCCCGAGTTCTGGGCGCGCCTCGGTGCCGCTGAGGTCGAGATCGCGGTGCTGGCGATGCCCTTCCACGGCAACAACCTCGACGCCCTGGACAAGCTGCGGGCAGGGGGGTTCTCCGGGACCGTGGCGGTGGTGGCCCAGTACGACGACGATCTCGCGCAGGGACTCCGGCACGGAGCCCACACCGGGATCCAGCTCTACGAGGGGGCGGGGTCCGAGCTGGCGGACCGGGCCGCCGAGGCCGCACGTGCGGACCGAGACGGACGCGGCAGCGCCTGAACCCCGAGCGGCCGACCGGACCCAGGCGTCCCGGCCGCTCGTTCGTCGGCAGCCGCAGCGCCGGTGCAGCAGGCGTGGCTCATCGGCCTCGCCTGCGACGACGCTCGGAGGTCTGCTGCACGCGGACGTGGATCCGGCGCGCCTGGTCGCCGGCGACCGGTCCGGTCGTCAGGTGCAGGCGATCGTCCTGGTCGCGGGGTGCGGCGCGTTGTCGGCCGGTCCGGCCCGGTTCGCTGGGGGTGCTCTTCCGGTCAGGCGGGGTCATGGCTCTGCGTCCCTCTCTTCTGGGCGTGGAGATCCGCCAGCAGGTGCCGGGCGGCCGTGATGGCACTCGGAGTGTCGGCCAGGATGCGTCCGGCCGCGCGGAGCGGACCACCGACCCCGAGCTGGTCGAGGACCTCTTCGTGCTCGGTCGCGAGCCCCGAGAGCAGCACGGCGATACCGCGTCGCTCGAGCCTGGTGATGGTGTCGCCGAGGACGTGGGCGCCGGTGGCGTCCAGGGTCGTCACGCGTGACATCCGCAGGATGACGACATCGACCTCGACGAGGTCGGGCAGCTCGAGCAGGAGCCGGTGGGCAGCTGCGAAGAACAGGGGACCGTCGATCCGGTAGGCGACGACGTGCTCGGCCAGCAGCGCGCGCTCCTCGTCGCTGTGGTCGTGCTCGTCGAGCGTGACCTCGTCGATCCGAGCGCTTCCGGCGACGTTGCGCAGCGCGAGGACGATCGCCACCGCGACGCCGACCCCGACGGCCGTGACCAGGTCGAGGGCGACGGTCACCGCGAAGGTCAGGCACACGATGACGGCGTCGGAGCGGGTCGAGCGCACGAGGGCCAGCAGCGAGCTTGCCTCGACCATCCGCACGCAGGTGGCGAAGAGGACGCCGGCCAGCGCGGCCAGCGGGATGGTGGAGACGAGGGGAGCGGCCACGAAGACCAGCGCCAGCAGGATCAGCGCGTGGCTCACCGCGGCCAACCGGGATCCGGCTCCCGCGCGCACGTTGACCGCTGTCCGGGCGATGGCTGCGGTGGCAGGGATGCCCCCGAACATCGGCGCGACGATGTTGGCCAGGCCCTGGCCGAAGAGCTCCCGATCGGGGTCGTGGCGCTCATGGACGGTCATGGCGTCGGCCACGGTGGCGCACAGCAGGCTTTCGAGCGCGGCCAGCGCCGCGATCGCCAGTGCCGCCGTGGCCAGGGTGCTCACGGCGCCGAGATCGACGAAGCCGAGGGACGGGGCCGGGAGGGTCGGTGGAAGATGACCGAGCGTCACCAGGTGCAACCCGCTCGCGTGCACCACCGCGGTGGCCGCAGCGATGCCGATGAGCGAGTACGGCACCCGTGGGTGCCAGCGTGCGCCCGCCAGCATCAGGGCTGCGACTGCGAGCGAGACCACGAGCGGGGCCGGGTGGGGATGGATTGCGAAGCGGCGTACGGCGTCCGCGGCGACCGCCCAGACCTTCTCGCCGGTCGCGTCGGCCACACCGAGTGCGGCCGGGATCTGCTGGAGAGAGATCACGACCGCGATCCCGGCTGTGAATCCCTCGATCACCGGCACCGGCAGGTATCGGACGAACCGGCCGAGCCGGGCGAGCGCCATGGCGACCAGCACGACTCCCGCGAGGAGACCCACCATGAGGACGCCCGTCGTGCCGTGCTCGTGGACCACCGGGACCAGCACGACGGTCATCGCACCGGTGGGACCCGAGACCTGGATGTTCGACCCGCCGAAGACCGCGGCCATGACTCCGGCCACGACAGCAGTGGCGAGCCCGGCCTGTGCTCCCAGGCCCGACGCGACCCCGAACGCCAGGGCCAGCGGGAGCGCGACGACCGCCACCGTCAGCCCGGCGAGCAGGTCCTGGCGCGGCTGGCGACGGGCGGCGGCCAGGTCTTCTCGGGTGGGGAGCAGCGCACGGAGGCGCCGGGTGCCGGTGCGGGCGGTGGTCCGGATCTCGTCGGTGATGTGGGACGTGCTGTCGGTCCTCACCCCGACGCGGCTGAGTCTCGGAGGTCCATCAGGAGGTCCTGCTGCTCAGCCCAGAGGGCGGCCAGGATCCGGCGGCCTGCGAGCAGGAGCTCTGCGACGTCCGGGGTGGCCAGCGCGTAGAGCACGGTGGCACCCTCACGCGAGGACCGAACGAGCCCGGCGCGCCGGAGCACTGCCAGCTGCTGCGACAGGTTCGAGGCCTCCACCTCGATCTCGCCCAGGAGCTCGTGGACCGGTCGAGGGCCGTTCTGGAGCAGCTCGAGCACCCGGATGCGTACGGGGTGGCCCAGGGTCCGGAAGAGCTCGGCCTTGGCCTCGTACAGGGGCACGTTGCCCACGGTGACCTCCTTGTCGACGCTCTTGGCATGAAGGATACAGCACATGAAGAAGTCTTCATGTGCTGGCCACCCCCGACGTACCCAGATGACCTTCACGGGCCTCGACCGGGACCTTCGGCCCTGATCCGCGTGTCGGGCCCCGTGGTTGCTTGAAGCCCTGGATGGAGCGCTCGCCTTCGCCGGAGGAACGGGTCGCCATGACGAACACGCGCGATTGCTCAGTCAGCCACCCGGGCGAGCGCCGATGAGGATCGTGGTCGCCCTCGGCGGCAACGCCTTGTTGCGTCGCGGTGAGAGCCCCGAGTCCGCGATCCAGCTCGAGCACGTGGCCGAGGCTGCACCTGCGCTGGCGAAGGCTGCGACGGAGCACGAGCTCGTGCTGGTGCACGGCAACGGTCCCCAGGTGGGCATGTTGGCCCTCGAGAGCGCCGCGGATCCCTCGCTCGCGCACCCGTACCCGTTCAGCGAGCTGGTGGCCGAGACCCAAGGGGTGATCGGCTACTGGCTGCAGCAGGGCCTGGCCAATGCCGGGCTGACGACGCCCGTCGTCACCCTCGTCACGCAGACGCTCGTGGACCAGGACGACCCTGCGTTCGGTGACCCGACCAAGTTCGTCGGCACCCTCTACGACGAGGGGCATGCGCATGAGCTCGCCGACAAGCACGGCTGGACCGTGCGTGCGGACGGTCCAGGCTGGCGTCGGGTGGTTGCCTCCCCGCTACCGCTAGGCATCGTCGAGCTCGAGACGGCCCGCGGCCTGCTCGGCGACGGGACCACTGTCGTTCTGGCGGGTGGAGGCGGCGTGCCCGTGGTCCGGGGACCGCACGGCCTCACGGGCGTCGACGCAGTCGTCGACAAGGACTACGTCGCGGCACTGGTCGCCGCGGAGCTGCAGGCCGACCTGCTGGTGCTGCTGACCGACGTGGACGGCGTGATGAGCGACTACGGCACGCCGAGACAGCGGTTGATGCGGGAGGTGAGCGTCGACGAGCTCGCAGCGCTCAGCTTCCCGGCCGGTTCCATGGGACCGAAGGTCTCGGCGGCCTGCCGCTTCGTGCGCGAGACCGGGAAGCCTGCTGCCATCGGCTCCTTGACTGCTGCCGACGACGTGATCGGCGCACGGGCGGGCACCCAGCTCAGCGCGGGCGACCGCAGGTGATCGGGTAGACCTCGTCACGTCCGCGGCGGGGTCACCGTGCGGCCGAGCGGCTCGGTGCTGCGTCCCCGTCGTCGGTCGCCCCGCCGGAGTGACAGGGACTTGTCCACCGCGATGACGACGGAGATCACGGTCGCAACACCGAGGATCCGGTACCACGCGTCAGGCCCGACAGGCGCCGTGGCGAAGATCTGGTTCATGACGGGCAGGTAGGTGAACGCCGCTTGGGCACACAGCTGGACCAGGACGCCGCCGATGATCCACCGGTTGGTGAACAGGCCGAGGCGCCATGACGCGCCGGTCAACGAGCGGCAGCTGTAGAGGTAGAAGATCTCCACGGCGACGAACAGGTTGACCGCGGCAGTCCGGGCCTGGTCGAGATCCGCACCACGTTCCCGTTCGGTGACGAAGATCCACCATGCCCCGGCCACGAGGAGGCTTGAGACGAGGACCGTGCGCCAGACCAGGGTCGCGGTGAGGAGTGGGCGGTCCGGTTCACGTGGGGGACGGGTCATGACTCCTGCCTCGCGTGGCTCGAAGGCGAGCATGAGCCCCAGGACGACCGCAGTGGTCATGTTGATCCACAGGATCTGGGTGGGGAGGATCGGCAGCGAGGTGCCGAGCACGATCGCGACGAGGATGACGAGCCCCTCGCCCATGTTCGTGGGAAGGGTCCAGACGATGAACTTGGTGAGGTTGTCGAAGACCCCGCGCCCTTCCTCCACAGCCGCCTCGATGGTCGCGAAGTCATCGTCGACGAGGACCATGTCGGCAGCATCCTTCGCGACGTCGGTGCCACCTCGACCCATGGCGATGCCGATGTCCGCTCGTCTGAGTGCGGGGGCGTCATTGACCCCGTCGCCGGTCATGGCCACGACCTCACCACGGGCCTGGAGCGACTCGACCAGTCGCAGCTTCTCCTCGGGCGAGACCCGGGCGAACACGCTCGTGGAGGCGACAGCGTCGGCATAGGCAGACTCGTCCATGGCGGTCAGCTCTGCGCCCGTGATCACGCGGTGGTCGGCCGCGGGTCGGTGGTCGAGTCCGAGCTCCTCGGCGATGGCCACTGCCGTGGAGGCATGATCGCCGGTGATCATCTTGACCTCGATCCCGGCGGCGTGACACGCAGCGATGGCCGAGGTCGCGGCCGGTCGCGCCGGGTCGAGCATCGCCTGCAGGCCGCAGAGAACGAGGTGGCCGTCGAGGCCTTCCGTCGTGAACCCGGCGGACGTGGCCGGCAGCGCCACGGCCGTCGCGAGCACGCGGAGCCCGCGCGCCGCCAGAGCGACGACGGCCTCTGCGGCGACGGCATGGTCCAGCGTCTCGACCGTGCCATCGGCCCGCATCCAGCCGGTGCACAGCGAGGTCACGCGCTCCGCGGCTCCCTTGACCAGGACGACCTGGTGTCCGTCGCGCGTACGCCGGTGCAGCGTGGCCATGTACTGCCGCCCCGAGTCGAACGGGATGGTGTCGACCCGCCCATAGTCCTCGTCGACCGCCCGGCCACCGGTCTTGAGCGCGACGACCTTCATCGCCGCCTCGGTCGGGTCGCCGGAGATCGCCCAGCGTTCGCCGTCGTAGTTGACACTCGCGTCGTTGCACAAGGACCCGGTGGCCAGACACCATCGGAGGGCCTCGTCGTCGGCGACGTCGGCCTCGACCCCGTCCTGACGCACCTGGCCCGCCGGGTCATAGCCTCGGCCCGTGACCTCGTAGCGGCCGTCCGGTGTCCAGATGTCCCGCACGGTCATCTCGTTCGTGGTGAGCGTGCCCGTCTTGTCGGTGCAGATCACGGTGGTGCTGCCCAGGGTCTCGACAGCCGGCAGGTGGCGTACGACCGCGCGGCGGCGCACCATGCGCTTCACGCCGATGGCCAACGTGATGGTGACCGCCGCCGGCAGACCTTCCGGGATCGCACCGACTGCCAGCGCCACGACCGCGGTGAACATGTCGGGAGCGCTCTCGCCGCGCAGGAGACCCACCGCGAACGCCGCTGCCGCCAGGCCGAGGATCACGACCGAGAGGCGGGAGCTGAAGCGAGCCAGCTTGCTCGTGAGCGGAGTGGCGAGGACAGCTGCGCCGCTGACCAGGCGGTGGATGCCGCCCAGCTCCGTGTGATCCGCCGTGGCGACGACGATGCCGTGCCCCGTTCCCGATCGCACCAGCGTGCCGGCGAACAGCATGTTGCGACGATCAGCGACCCGCGTCCCCACCGTCAGCACGTCCTCCTGCTTCAGCACGGATGCGGACTCGCCGGTGAGGCTCGACTCGTCGACCAGCAGCTCGGTGGCCTCCACCAGACGAAGGTCGGCCGGCACCTTCTCACCCGGCTCGAGCGCGACCAGATCGCCGCACACGAGATCTTCGGAGGAGATCGTGCGACCGAGCCCGCTGCGTACGACGCGGGCCTGTCCGCGGGCCATCGAGCGCAAGCTGTCGAGGGCGGCGAGGGCCTTCGACTCCTGGATGAAGCCGACCAGCGCGTTGAGGAGGACCACACCCAGGATGACCGAGGAGTCGACGTACTCGCCGAGCAGGAGCGTCGTTGCGGCGGACGCCAGCAGGACGTAGATCAAGGGGTTGTGGAACTGGAGAAGCACCCTGCGCACGAGCGAGTCCCCCTGCACGCGGGGAAGCATGTTCGGTCCGTCGCGGCCCAGCCGCACGGCGGCGACCGACTCGTCCAGTCCCCGGTGCTCATCGGTGCCCAACGCGGAGACGACATCGCTGACCGCGATCGCGTGGTGATCGGCCGCACGCGGGGTGGCCAGTGCTGTCGGGTCAGGCATGGGGCACCTGATCGAGACACGCAATGACATCCATGCCACCACCCTCGGTGATCACGAGCCTCCGCAGGAGTGGCGGATGACCCTTCGTCGCGGGACGTAGGACCGCCGGGAGCATCTGGAGGAGCTGGAGGAGCTGGTCCCTCGTGTGTCTCCCAGCGGGCGCCCGGCGGTCCCCGGCGGGCCGAAGGTCCCTGCGGGTGCCGACCTCGTTCCCTGTCCTGCCGTCACATGCAGCGGCGAGGGTGGTGACGACGACCAGATGTGCTGTGGACGACGCGTCCGTGGCGCAGCACGTCCGACGTACAGCCCCCCACACGTGAGGACCACCCATGACCTCGACCATCGACACGGCAGCCGCATTGTCGGCACCCACCGCTCAGGAGGTGGCCGACCTGGACGCCTGGTGGCGGGCGAGCATGTACCTCACCGTGGGACAGATCTACCTGCGGGAGAACGTGCTGCTCCGTGAGCCGCTCCGTCCCGAGCACATCAAGCCTCGCCTGCTCGGGCACTGGGGGACCAGTCCCGGACTGGCCTTCGTCTACGCCCACGTCTCGCGGCTGATCAGAGAGACAGGTCGGTCGGCCATCTATCTCGCGGGTCCAGGTCACGGAGGACCGGCGCTCGTCGCGGCGTCGTGGCTCGAAGGCACCTACTCCGAGATCTATCCCGAAGTCACCCGTGACCTGGAGGGGATGCATCGGCTGTTCCGCCAGTTCTCCACCCCGGGGGGCATCCCGAGCCACGTGTCGGTCACCACCCCCGGCTCGATCCACGAGGGAGGCGAGCTCGGCTACGTGCTCGTCCACGCCTTCGGGGCGGTGATGGACAACCCCGACCTCCTCGCCGTCGCCGTCGTCGGGGACGGCGAGGCCGAGACGGCCCCGCTCGAGGGCTCGTGGAAGGGCATCTCGTTCCTCAACCCGGCACGGGACGGCGCCGTGCTCCCGGTCCTGCACCTCAACGACGCCAAGATCAGTGGCCCCACGGTGCTCGGGCGCAAGAACCCCGACGAGGTGCGCGCGCTCTTCACGGGCCACGGCTACGACGTGATCGAGGTCGAAGGCTCCGACCTGCCAGGAATGCACCACCGCTTCGCTGCTGCCGTGGCCGAGTGCTGGCTGCGGATCACCGAGATCCAACGGAGCGCGCGTTCGGATGGCTGGAACGGGGAACGACCCCGCTGGCCGATGATCGTGCTGCGCACGCCCAAGGGCTGGACCGGTCCGCACGAGGTCGACGGCATCCCGATCGAGGGAACCTTCCGTTCGCACCAGGTGCCGCTCTCCGGCGTACGCGAGAACCCGGCGCACCTGGCCCTGCTCGAGCAGTGGATGCGCTCCTACCGCCCGGACGAGCTCTTCGACGACGCGGGACGTCCCACGACCGACGGCGTCAACCCGGCCGGCGACCTGCGCATGAGCGCCTCACCGCACGCCGGCGGTGGCGCCGACTCTCCGGACCTGGCACTACGTGACTACCGGGAGTACGCCGTCGAGGTCACCCACCCCGGGAGGGAGCAGACGGAGTCGACGCGCAGGTTGGGCCGGCTGCTGCGCGACGTCTATCTCGACAACCCCGACACCTTCCGGCTCTTCTGCCCTGACGAGACCAACAGCAACCGGCTGGGTGACGTCCTCTCGGTGTCGGACCGGGCATTCATGGAGAGGACGACACCGAGCGACGAGCGGCTCTCGCGTGACGGACGGGTGATGGAGGTCCTCTCGGAGCACACGTGTCACGGCTGGCTGGAGGGCTACACGCTGACGGGGCGGCACGGGCTGTTCGCGACCTACGAGGCCTTCGCCATGGTGAGTGCCTCGCAGACGGTGCAGCACAGCAAGTGGCTCGAGGAGTCGCTCGTCCTGCCGTGGCGCGCGGCCGTGCCGAGCCTGAACGTCCTGCTGACGTCCACGGCCTGGCGCAACGACCACAACGGCTTCTCCCACCAGGGTCCGGGCCTGATCCAGGTCATGCTCACCCATCGGGGAGAGGTCACGCGCGTCTACCTCCCGCCGGATGCCAACTGCCTGCTCTCGGTGGCTGACCACTGCCTCCGGTCGCGCGACTACGTCAACCTGATCGTGGTCGACAAGCAGCCTCAGCTGCAGTACCTCGACATCGAGGCCGCAGCCGCTCACTGCGCTGCGGGGGCCGGCGTCTGGCAGTGGGCCGGCCACGACGACGGCAGCAGGACGCCCGACATCGTGCTCGCCTGCGCGGGTGACACCCCGACCTTGGAGACGGTCGCCGCGGCGCAGATCCTGCGCGACCGGCTTCCGGGCCTGTGCACGCGCGTGGTCAACGTCGTCGACCTGATGACGCTGCCCCGGCCGTCCGACCACCCGCACGGGATGTCCGTCGAGATGTTCGAGGAGCTCTTCACCAGCTCCGTGGACGTGGTCTTCGCCTTCCACGGCTTCCCCGGAGCCGTGCACCAGCTGGTGCACGGCAGGCCCGACGCAGACCGCTTCCACGTCCGCGGTTTCATCGAGCAGGGCACCACCACCACACCGTTCGACATGACCGTGCTGAACAGGATCTCCCGGTTCCACCTGGTGATCGACGCGCTCAACAACTCTCGCACCGCGCTGCCGGGCGCAGACGAGCTGAGGACCTGGTGCCTGTCCCAGCTCGAGCGGCATACGACCTACGTGCGCGAGCACATGGAGGACCTGCCCGAGATCCGGGACTGGCGGGTCGACCGCCCGCTGCAGGACCCCTGAAGCACCCAGCTCGCCGTGTCCGCCCGGAGCGCCGACACAGGTCCACGGTCCCGAGCTCAGGTGCCCAATGACCCTGCGCGCAGTGTGAACCACGCACCACGCTGGGACCACCGCAACGGCGGGCTGAGAGGCGGGGAACGTGAGGGTCGTGCGACTGGAGGGCTCGGACAGTGATCGGGCCGCTCGGGCTGTGGCACAGTGTGAGCGTCAGGTTGCCCCAGACCTCGGCAGCGTCCGGATCGATGATCTAGGCGGTCTGCCATGAGCAGGAGCGCTCCCCTCACGGGCGAGACGCAGGGCAGGTCCCCGGGGTCCATGCTGGCGCTGGCCACGATCGGCTTCGCGATCAACTTCTGGGCCTGGGCGCTGCTCAGCCCGCTCGGTCCGGTGTTCCGCGACAACGGCACCCTGGGTGCGCTCAACGAGTGGCAGGTCTCCCTGATCGTGGCCGTGCCGGTCCTCGTGGGCTCCTTGGGTCGGATCCCCGTCGGGGCGCTGACCGACAGGTTCGGGGGTCGAGAGATGTTCGTGATCGTCTCGCTCGCGACCATCGTGCCGATCCTGTTCATCGGCTTCTACGGGCAGACCAGCTATCCGGCGCTGCTGGTCGGTGGATTCTTCCTCGGCATCTCGGGGACGTCGTTCGCCGTGGGAGTCCCGTTCGTCAACGCCTGGTTCCCGCCCGAACGGCGCGGCCTCGCCGTGGGGATCTTCGGGGCCGGGATGGGCGGCACCGCCATCAGTGCGCTCACGACGGTCAAGCTCTACACGAACGTGGGGGACAAGGCGCCGTTCCTGTTCGCGGCCGCCGCTCTGGCGGTCTTCGCGGTCGTGGCGTGGCTGCTGCTCGAGGACGCACCGGGTCGCCAGGCCCCGACGACGTCGATGGTGGCGAGGTTGAAGGCGAATGCACGCCTGCCGATCACCTGGCAGGCGTGCGTCCTGTACGCCGTCGCGTTCGGCGGCTACGTCGCGTTCTCCGTCTACCTGCCCGCCTACCTCAAGACCGCCTACGACCTCACCCCCGCGGATGCCGCGAACAGGATGGCCGGCTTCGTGGTGCTCGCGGTGATCATGCGTCCGGTCGGAGGGTGGCTGGCCGACCGGCTCGGTCCGATCCCGGTCCTGGCCGGCGGCTACACCGTGGTCGTGGTGGGCGCCGCGATCGCGTCCACGACGCCGGTCCTCGGATCGGTCGGCACGGTGGCCTTCCTGGCCATGGCGATGGCGCTCGGTTCAGGCACCGGCGCCACGTTCGCGCTGATCGCCAAGGTCACCGACCCGTCCCGCGTCGGAGGCGTGACCGGCCTGGTGGGTGCCGCGGGCGGCCTCGGCGGCTTCGTGCCGCCACTGATCATGGGCTACGTCTACGGCCAGACCGAGTCCTACGCCATCGGCCTGCTGATGCTCTCGGTGACTGCCGCCCTGACATTGCTCCTGACCATGACCGTCACCCGTCGCACCGAGCGGGCGCACGCCGTCGAGACTGCAGCCGCGGTGGCGTCATGACCGAGCGCTCAATGATCCGCGCGGCCTCCGGGCGACAGCACGACGGTGCGGAGCAGGTTGTCGAGCATCGCGATCATGACCACCAGCCAGGCCGTGCAGGCCACCCACAGCTCGGCTCCGCCGATGGCAGCCACCAGGGGCAGTCGGTCGGCCTCGCCGAGGTAGATGCCGGCGACGGCGTACATCCCCAACGGGAACACCATGCTCCAGAACGTCGCTTCGTAGCGCAACGGAACGCCGCGGACCCAGTGCCTCCACCAGCCGGCGGCGAGGAGCACCGGGATCAGCCAGGTGGCGAAGGCCCAGAACACCACCGACATGCCGGCGACCAGGTCGCGTGTCACGGCCACCATGGGCGCGTCGGCCATCTCCACGATGCGGGCACCGGCGAGCACGGTGATGGCCAGGGCGCCCATGGTCACCCAGTACGGCGGGGTCAGCTCCTCGGGACCGAACGGGTAGAGCATCAGGCGCAGCGAGACGATCATCGCGGTGGCGGCGTACAGGAACACGCCGACCGACCACGACATCACGGCGAGCACGGCGAGCTCGCGGCGTCCGGTCACGAAGACCGGCTCCAGCGTCGCGGCGGCGATCGCGACGGACTGGCTGGCGACGACCCAGATGAACCAGGTGCCGTTCGCGCTCGCGACGACGGGCCGCTCGACCTTGCCGAGGACCGCGGTCCAGGGCACCACGTAGCCGAGCAGCAGCCACGCGGTGCCGGAGAGTCCCAGCAGCAGCGCCGTGGCGGAGTAGTGGCCATCCATCCCGAGCCGGACGCCGAGCACGTTGGTGCCGGCGACGAAGCCGGCGATGCAGGCGCCCAGCAGGCCGATCGAGATGGCTTCGAACCCCTCCAGCTTCATGCCCACCGAGATGATCCCGCTGGCCATCACCAGCGCGAAGTAGCCCGGCGCCAGTCCTGCGACTGCGCTGTCCGCTCGCTCGATCGCCGAACCGGCCACCGTCGCAGAGTAGTTCCGCACGGCGCCGGCCCAGCTCACCGCATGCGCGGACACCACGAATCCCAGCCTCGGGAGGCACGCTCGTGACCACTGATACTCGTTCCAGCGGCTCGGAGGGCGACCGCGCGGTCGGCATGGACGGTCCCGTGAGCGACGCACTGCTGCGCACCCGCCGCTACTTCACCAGGTCAGCGGTCTCCGACGACCTCCGGACCGTGACGAAGCGAGGTGGCCGCGAGGCCGACGACTTCTACCGGGACCGTTGGAGCCACGACAAGGTGGTGCGTTCGACCCACGGCGTGAACTGCACCGGGTCCTGCTCGTGGAAGGTCTACGTCAAGGACGGGATCATCACCTGGGAGACCCAGCAGACCGACTACCCCTCGGTCGGCCCGGACTCCCCGGAGTACGAGCCCCGCGGCTGCCCTCGGGGTGCGGCGTTCTCCTGGTACACCTACTCGCCGACCCGGGTCCGCTACCCCTACGTGCGCGGTGTGCTGCTCCAGATGTTCCGCGAGGCGAAGTCCCAGCACGACGGCGACCCGGTGAGGGCGTGGGCGCACATCGTGGAGCACCCGGCGCGGGCGAGGGCCTACAAGTCCGCGCGCGGCAAGGGCGGCCTGGTTCGCGCGACCTGGGACGAGGCCGCCGAGATCGTCGCCGCGGCCCACGTGCACACCATCAAGAAGTACGGCCCGGACCGGGTCGCCGGGTTCTCGCCGATCCCGGCGATGTCGATGGTCTCGCACGCGTCCGGTGCCCGGTTCGTGAACCTGATCGGCGGCTCGATGCTGAGCTTCTACGACTGGTACGCCGACCTGCCGGTGGCCTCCCCCCAGGTCTTCGGCGACCAGACCGACGTCCCGGAGTCCGGTGACTGGTGGAACGCCGGCTACCTGATCATGTGGGGGTCCAACCTGCCGGTCACGCGCACCCCGGACGCGCACTGGATGACCGAGGCGCGCTACCGCGGCCAGAAGGTCGTCGCGGTGTCACCCGACTACGCCGACAACGTGAAGTTCGCCGACGAGTGGCTGGCCGCCGAGCCAGGCACCGACGCGGCACTGGCGATGGCGATGGGCCACGTGGTGCTCAAGGAGTTCTTCGTCGACCGGAAGACGCCGTACTTCACCGACTACGTCAAGCAGTTCACCGACCTGCCCCACCTCGTCCGCCTCGAGGAGGTGGGCGACGGGGAGTACACCGCAGGCAAGTTCCTGACCGCCGCGGACCTCGCCGAGCACGCGGGGGAGGAGAACGCCGCCTTCAAGACGGTGCTCCTGGACTCGGTCACCGGCGAGGCCGTGGTGCCGAACGGGTCGCTGGGTCACCGCTACGGCGAGGCCGGCGTCGGCAGGTGGAACCTCGAGCTCGGCGACGTCGACCCGGCTCTGTCCCTGCTCGAGTCCGCGGACGAGTCGGTCGTCGTCCGGATGCCGCGGTTCGACACCCCCGACGGTGCAGCCGCGGACCTGCCCCGCGGGGTGCCGGTGCGTCGCGTCGGCGGACACCTGGTCACCACCGTCTTCGATCTCTTGATGGCGCAGTACGGCGTGGCCCGTCCCGGTCTGCCGGGCGCCTGGGCCAGTGGGTACGACGACGCGCAGTCGCCGTACACCCCGGCCTGGCAGGAGGCCATCACCGGCGTCCCGGCCTCGACCGCCGCCCGGATCGGTCGTGAGTTCGCGGCCAACGCCGAGGAGTCGCGCGGTCGCTCGATGATCGTGATGGGAGCCGGCACCAACCACTGGTTCCACTCCGACACCATCTACCGCGCGTTCCTGACCCTGACCAACCTCACCGGTTGCCAGGGTGTCAACGGCGGCGGCTGGGCGCACTACGTCGGCCAGGAGAAGGTCCGTCCGATCACGGGCTACACCGCGATCGCCAACGCGCTGGACTGGAACCGTCCGCCGCGCAACATGATCCAGACCGCGTTCTGGTACCTCCACTCCGACCAGTTCCGCTACGACCAGTTCGGCGCCGACACCCTCTCCGCCACCACTGGCAAGGGGCAGCTCGCGGGAAGGTCGACCGCTGACGTCATCGCCCAGAGCGCACGGATGGGCTGGATGCCGTCGTACCCCACCTTCGACCGCAACCCGCTCGACCTCAGCGACGACGCGGCAGCCGCCGGCAAGCCGGTGGGGGAGTACGTCGTCGACCAGCTCGGGGCCGGTCGGCTCGCCTTCGCCGGAGAGGATCCCGACGCCCCCGGGAACTACCCCCGGATCCTGTCGATCTGGCGGGCCAACCTGCTCGGCTCCTCGGGCAAGGGCAACGAGTACTTCCTCAAGCACCTGCTCGGCGCCGACTCCTCGCTGCGGGCCAGTGAGACGCCCGAGGAGCGGCGCCCGGTGGACGTGACCTGGCGCGAGCAGGCGCCCGAGGGGAAGCTCGACCTGCTGATGACGATCGACTTCCGCCAGACCAGCACGACGATCTTCTCAGACGTGGTCCTGCCGGCGGCGACCTGGTACGAGAAGCACGACCTCAGCACCACCGACATGCACCCGTTCGTGCACTCGTTCAACCCGGCGATCGCTCCGCCGTGGCAGACGCGCACCGACTGGGACGCCTGGCAGACCATCGCCAAGCGCTTCAGCGAGCTGGCCGAGACCCACCTGGGCGTGCGCAAGGACGTCGTCGCCGTGGCGCTGACCCACGACACCCCCGACGCCATGGCCAACCCGCACGGTGTGGTGCGCGACTGGAAGAAGGGGGAGTGCGAGCCGGTCCCGGGCGTCACGATGCCCAAGCTCGTGGAGGTCACCCGCGACTACGGCTCCGTCTTCGAGAAGATGAACGCGCTCGGGCCGCTCCTGGACACGCTGGGCGCGACCACCAAGGGGGTGACCTTCGAGCTGGGCGAGCAGATCGAACAGCTGCGGCACAAGAACGGCGCAGTCCGCAGCGGGGTCGCCGAAGGTCGACCTTCGTTGAAGCGCGACGTCGACGTCTGCGAGGCGATCCTGACCCTGTCCGGGACCACCAACGGGCACCTCGCCACGCAGGGCTTCAAGACCCTGGAGAAGCGGACGGGCGTGCACCTCGCCGACCTGGCCGAGGAGCACGAGGGCAAGCTGATCACCTTCGCGGACACCCAGGGCCCCCCTGTCCCGGTGATCACCTCGCCGGAGTGGTCCGGCTCCGAGACCGGCGGCCGGCGCTACTCGCCGTTCACCATCAACGTCGAGCGCAAGAAGCCGTGGCACACCCTGACCGGGCGGATGCACTTCTACCTCGACCACGACTGGATGACCGAGCTCGGGGAGGGGCTCCCGGTCTACCGACCACCGTTGAACATGGCGGCGCTGTTCGCCGAGCCCGCCCTGGGCCACGTCTCCGACGGCTCGAGCGTCGACGGGGCCGAGCAGGTCGAAGGACTCACGGTGAGATACCTGACCCCGCACAACAAGTGGTCGATCCACTCGGAGTACCAGGACAACCTCTTCATGCTCTCGCTCTCCCGCGGCGGGCAGAACATCTGGATGAGCGACCGGGACGCGGCCAAGGTCGGGATCGTCGACAACGACTGGATCGAGGCGGTCAACCGCAACGGCGTCGTGGTGGCCCGGGCGATCGTCTCGCACCGGATGCCTGAGGGCACGGTGTACATGTACCACGCGCAGGACCGCCTGATCGACGTGCCGCTCGCCGAGACGTCGGGCAAGCGCGGCGGCATCCACAACTCGCTCACCCGGCTGCTGGTCAAGCCCTCACACCTGATCGGCGGCTACGGCCAGCTGTGCTTCGCGTTCAACTACCTCGGCCCCACGGGCAACCAGCGCGACGAGGTCACCATCATCCGCAAGCGCAGCCAGGAGGTGACGTACTGATGAAGGTCATGGCGCAGATGGCGATGGTGATGAACCTCGACAAGTGCATCGGTTGCCACACCTGCTCGGTCACCTGCAAGCAGGCGTGGACCAACCGCACCGGCACCGAGTACATCTGGTTCAACAACGTCGAGACCCGTCCCGGACTCGGCTACCCGCGCACCTACGAGGACCAGGAGCGGTGGCAGGGCGGGTGGGAGCTCAACAAGCGCGGCCGGCTGAAGCTCAGGGCCGGCGGACGCTTCAAGAAGCTGCTGACGATCTTCTCCAACCCCAAGCTGCCCTCGATCGGTGAGTACTACGAGCCCTGGACCTACGACTACGCCACGCTCACGGACGCACCCGCCCAGGAGCACATCCCTGTCGCTCGGCCGAAGTCGCTGATCTCGGGGAAGGACATGAAGATCGAGTGGTCGGCCAACTGGGACGACGACCTCGGTGGGTCGACAGCCACCGCGCACCTCGACCCGATGCTGAAGAGGATCGGCGACAAGGTGAAGTTCGAGTTCGAGCAGACTTTCATGTTCTACCTGCCGCGCATCTGCGAGCACTGTCTCAACCCGTCGTGCGCCGCGTCGTGCCCCAGCGGCGCGATCTACAAGCGCGAGGAGGACGGCATCGTCCTGGTCGACCAGGACAAGTGCCGCGGCTGGCGGATGTGCGTCTCGGGCTGCCCCTACAAGAAGGTCTACTTCAACCACAAGACCGGCAAGGCCGAGAAGTGCACGTTCTGCTTCCCGCGCATCGAGGTCGGCCTGCCCACCGTGTGCTCCGAGACGTGCGTAGGCCGGCTGCGGTACATCGGCCTGGTGCTGTACGACGCCGACAAGGTGCTCGAGGCCGCCTCCACGACCGACGACCAGGGGCTCTACGAGGCGCAGCGCGAGGTCTTCCTCGACCCCTCCGATCCCGACGTGGTCCGTGAGGCCGAGAAGGCCGGGATCGCTCGCGACTGGATCGACGCTGCGCAACGCTCCCCGATCCGTGCGCTGATCAACACCTACAAGGTCGCGCTGCCGTTGCATCCGGAGTACCGCACGATGCCGATGGTCTGGTACATCCCGCCGCTCTCGCCCGTGGTCGAGGTCGTGCAGGAGACCGGCGAGGACGCCGAGGACAAGGGCAACCTGTTCGCCGCCATCGACGCGCTGCGGATCCCGGTCGAGTACCTCGCCGAGCTGTTCACCGCGGGCGACGTGGCGCCGGTCGACGCCGTGCTCAAGAAGCTGGCCGCCATGCGCTGCTACATGCGCGACATCAACATGGGCCGCGACCCCGACGGCTCGATCCCTGCCGCTGTCGGGATGACCGAGGAGGAGATGTACGACATGTATCGCCTGCTGGCGATCGCGAAGTACGACGAGCGCTACGTCATCCCGCCGGCTCACGCCGAGCAGGCGCACTCCCTGGAGGAGCTGGCGACCGAGTGCTCGGTCTCGGAGTACGGCGGCGGGCAGCAGGACCTCTTCGGCGAGGGCTCCGGCGTGCCGACGCCGATCGCCGTCGAGAACTTCCAGGTGCTCCAGGACCGTCAGTCGGCCGACACGCTGGCCTCTCCCGCCGACAAGAGCGCCCGGGTCAACCTCCTGAGCTGGGACGGCAAGGGCTCACCACGAGGGCTCTTCCCGACCAAGGGGGAGGACGCATGAGCCGCCGGACGAGGACGGGGCTGACTCAGCGCCAGCAGGCGATCACCTGGCAGTCGGTCTCGCTCCTGCTCGACTACCCCGACGTCGAGATGCTGTCGGGGCTCGAGGTGGTCCGCAGTGCGTCGCACGAGCTGCCGGTGGCCGTCGGGGACCTGATCCGCGGCTTCGCCGACCACGTGGAGCTCGCGGACCTTCCGTCGCTGCAGGCCGAGTACGTCGAGACCTTCGACAGCCGGCGCCGCTGCAACCTGTTCCTGACCTACTTCGCCCACGGCGACACCCGCAAGCGGGGGATGGCGCTGCTGCGCTTCAAGCAGGTCTACCTCGCCGCGGGCTGCGAGCTGACCGACGCGGAGCTCCCGGACCACCTGTGCGTGGTGCTGGAGTTCGCAGCGACGGTGGACCAGGAGCGCGGTCGCGGCCTGATGCTCGACCACCGAGCCGGGCTCGAGCTGCTCCGTGTCTCGCTCGCGGACCTCTCCTCGCCGTGGGCCGCGCTGGTCGAGGCGGTGACGGCGACCCTGCCACCCCTGCGTGGCGACGAGCGGGACGCCGTACGACGTCTGGCAGCCGAAGGCCCTCCCGAGGAGGAGGTGGGGCTGGCGCCGTTCGCTGCGCCGCAGTTCAGTCCCGGAGCCGCGGAGACGACCCTCCTGCCGATGCCGTCCTTCCCAGGAGCCCGCTGATGGACGTCTTCCTCTTCGTCGTCGTGCCCTACGTCTGCCTGACGATCTTCGTCGTCGGGCACCTGTGGCGCTACCGCTACGACAAGTTCGGGTGGACCACCCGGTCGAGCCAGCTCTACGAGAACCGGCTGCTGCGCATCGGCAGCCCGCTGTTCCACTTCGGGATGCTGGGCGTGGTGGGTGGCCACGTGGTCGGGCTGCTGGTGCCACAGTCGTGGACCGACGCGGGCGGCATCAGCGAGCGCGCCTACCACGTGGTGGCGGTGACCGGCGGTCTCCTGGCGGGGGTCGCAGCGGTGGTGGGAATGGCGATCCTGGTCTACCGCCGCCGTACGGTCGGGCCGGTCTTCTCCGCCACGACGAACATGGACAAGGTGATGTACGCCTTCCTCGGCGCCGCGATCGTGCTGGGCATGTGGAACACGATCGCCGGCTCGATCCTCACCATCGGCGGGGAGTACAACTACCGCGAGGGGGTGTCGGTCTGGTACCGCTCGTTCCTGGTCTTCCAGCCCGATGCCGCTCTGATGGGGGACGCGCCGCTCGGATTCCAGCTGCACGCGCTGGTCGCCTTCGCTCTCTTCGCGCTGTGGCCCTTCACCCGGCTGGTCCACGTCTTCAGCGCGCCGGTGGGCTACCTCACCCGGCCCTACATCGTCTACCGAAGCCGTGACGACACCCAGCTCGGAAGCCACCGGCCGCGTCGCGGCTGGGACAGGGTCGGCTGAGCTGGGTCAGAGCTGCGGAGTCCGAGACGCACGCACAGACCCCCGACGAGCAGGAGCACAGATGCAGAAGGAATCACTGACCGCGTTGGTCCGACACCACGTGGCGAAGGCGGTGGCGTCGTCGAGCGGCCGCAGCGCACACACGCTGTACGGCGGGCACGAGCACGTGCTGCGCCAGACCCTGATCGCCCTGCAGGCGGGCAGCGTGCTCAACGAGCACGAGAACCCGGGCGAGGCCACTCTCCAGGTGCTGCACGGCCGGGTGACCCTGGTGGCGGGGGACAACCAGTGGAACGGGTCACCGGGGGACCTGATCACCATCCCCGACTCGCGCCACTCGCTCGAGGCCGTGGAGGACTCCGCGGTCCTGCTGACGGTCGGCAAGTCGACCGGCTGAGGTGGAGGCCGTCCTCGAGTATCTCTGCGCGCACCTCGCGCCCTACCGATCCCCACGCAGCGGGTGCCAGTAGGGTCCTTCGATGAGCTGGATCGTGACGATCGCCGGTGTCGCGATGATCCTCGTCGCGCTGCGCGACATCTTCCACACCCTGTGGCACCCGGGCGGCTTCGGGACGCTTTCGCACGTCGTCTTCGCGACCATCTGGCGGGCCACGAAGCTGAGTCACAGGGGAACGCGTTCGACGGAGCTGGCAGGGCCGCTGGGGCTCCTGGCGACGCTCGGAGCGTGGACCCTGCTGGTGGCCGTGGGGTTCGGGTTGGTCTATCTGCCGCACATGCCGGACGGGTTCTACTTCGGCTCGTCGCTGAAGCCGGAGGTGTCCTCGGACGTGATCGCCTCGCTGTACTTGTCGGTCGTGGCACTCGCCACGCTCGGGCTCGGCGACATCCAGCCGGCCACACCACTGCTGCGGCTCCTCGTGCCGACCGAGGCGCTCTTCGGGTTCCTGCTGCTGACGGCCGGGATCTCGTGGATCCTGCAGCTCTACCCAGCGCTGATCCGGCGCCGGGCCCTGGCCCGACGACTGACCACGATGGCGCGGCACGGGGCGGCGGACGTGATCGAGACCGGGGAGGCCAGCATCGCCGTCCAGCACCTGGAAGGCGTGCGCGCCGACCTCGCAGCCGTGGAGATGGACCTCGTCCAGTACGGCGAGTCCTACTACTTCCGGGAGATCCGTCCGGACGTGTCGTTGGCCGCCGCGCTGCCGTGCGTGGCCGGCCTGGCCGCTGCAGGGGAGCGCTCGTCCGCCCCCGAGGTGCGCAACGCCGCGGCCATGCTCGGTGACGGCCTCGCCGAGCTCTCGGCACTGCTGCGGCGTGAGTTCCTGGGCGACGTCGGTGGCTCGAGCGAGACTCTGGCGGCGTTCGCCCACGATCACCAGCAGCGCGCGCTCGACTGAGCCGACGCTCGTCGGGCGGGCTGTGCTGCGGGACACGGGCAGGCATCGATAGGCTCGCTTCAACGGCCTGACGGAAGCGTGCGACGAAGGGGTGGCGATGTACGACGGGTTGCTCGCCATGGCTCTGGTCGGCGTGGGTCTGGTGCTGGCCGTTCTGGTGCTGCACTGGCTGAGCGTCGTGTCGCGACGGCCCTGGGACGGTCTGCCGTTCCTGTCCGGCCACGATCCCGCAGAGCACGCGCTCTCGAGGTACCACGCCCGCTGGTACGTCTCGACCATGGTCTTCCTCGCCTTCGACGTCGAGATGCTCTTCATGTATCCCTGGGCCGTCGTCGTGGGCAGGCTCGGGACCGGCGCGGTCGTGGAGATGTTCGCGTTCCTCGGCGCCCTGCTCCTGGCGGTGTTCTGGGCGCGACGGGAGGGGGCGTTCCGGTGGGCCTGACCGAGTGGTTGGGCACCGTGGCGGCCGGGCGGGCCCACGTGCTCGTGGCCGCGCCACGAGACGCCTTCCGGACCAGGGCACGGCTCGAGCGTGCGGTGGTGGCGCGCGGGTGGGCGCTGGCGGACGCCCCGGCGGACGCCGACGTGCTCGCTGTCTGCGGGCGTCCGGAAGGTGAGACCGACGAGATCCTGGCCGAGGCGCTGTCGTCGGTCTGGGCAGGGATGCCAGGCCCACGGATGCGCGTCGACGTGACCGACGAGGCAGGCATCGGACCCGCCCTCGAACGGGCCGCCGAGGCCCTGCTCGACACGCGGGCCCACGCTGCGGACGCCGAGAGCCGCGACGGCGATATGGACCACGGCGATATGGACCACGGCGACACGGACCACGGCGACATGGACCACGGCGACATGGACCACGGCGACATGGCGCCGGGCGGCGTCCCGCTGGCGGAGGGCACCGAGGACGACCGCGACGGTCTGGAGATGGATGTCCTCCACGTCCCGCTCGGGCCGGTGCTGCGCCACTGGCCGGCCGGAGTGGTTCTGCACTGCACGCTGCACGGCGATCTGGTCGCCCGGGCCCGAGTCGAGGTGATCCCGAGGGGACCCGGGGCGGCCCCGACCGAGACCGACGCAGCGGAGGTCGCTGCACTGCGCTGTGACGCGGTGGCCGATCTGCTGGCCCTGGCCGGCTGGCCGGCCGGACACGCGACCGCGTGCGCTGCGCGGGATGCCTTCCTCGACGCGGAGACCGCGAGTGCGCGGGCGCACCTCCGGGTCCTGCGCCGGCGGGTACGCCGGAACTGGCCGCTGACCTGGATGCTCCGGGGCCTGGGGACCCTGCAGACCGGCGATCTGCCCGAGGCCTCCGGCGAGGCTCCCCATGCAGCGCTGCTCGGAGACGTCCACGACCGGCTCCTCACGCTGCTGGACCTCGCGGGCGGGCAGGTCGAGCCGGTGGCCGCGCCGACGGATGCTGCCGGGCTCGAGGAGCTGGTCCCTCGTCTCGTCGAGGGGCTGGAGCTCGCGTCCGCCCGGCTGGTGGTGGCCAGCCTGGACGTGCCGTCCCTCCTCGCGGAGAACGAGGCTGCCGGTGTCTGACCCAGCGGTCACGGTCTCGGCGTACTGGGCACCCGTCGCCGCAGCGCTGGTCCTCGTCCTGGCCGGGCTCGCGGCCGCGTGCAACGGGAGCATCGCCGGGGCAGCCGCGGGCCGTGGTCCGCTTCGAGGGGCGATGACCCCGGTGCGCGAGACCGCGAGGCTGCTGCGCCAGCGCCGACGGGTCACCCTCTCCGCGGACCGCATGCTGGCCCGCGCCGGAGCATGGGGTCTGTTGCCCCTGTCGTTGCTCAAGATCGCCGTGGTGCCTCTCGGTTCCTGGGTGCTGTTCGAGAGCCCGGTCGGGGTGGTCTGGTTCAACGCGATGGACGTGACCGTCTGGGCCCTGGTGTGGCTGGCTGGCTGGGGGCCCAACTCCGCCTTCTCCCTGGTGGGCGCCTATCGCTTCCTGGCTCAGGCGCTGGGATACGAGCTGCCGTTGATGTTCGCGCTGGTGGCACCCCCGATCGCTGCCGGCAGCCTGCGCGTCTCCGACATCGCGGCCGCCCAGGACGGGCTGTGGTTCGTGGTCTGGATGCCGCTCGCCTTCGTCATCTACTGCATCGGTGTCGTCGGTTTCGCCGTCTGGGGACCCTTGTCGGCGCCCGCCGCCGGCGACCTCGCCGGAGGTGTGCTCAGTGAGCTCTCGGGTGCCGACCGGCTGCTGTTCCTGGCCGGGCGCTACGCGTTGCTGGTGGCAGGTGCCGCCTTCGCCGTGCCCATGTTCCTCGGCGGAGGAGCTGGCCCGCTGCTCCCCGGGTGGGCCTGGGTCCTGGTCAAGACAGCGCTGCTGCTGGCCGCCCTGGTGGCGTCGCGACACTGGCTCCCGCTGCTGCGACCGGACCGGTTCCTGGAAGCAGGCTGGGTGGTGCTGCTGCCGCTCGCGGTCATCCAGACCCTCGTGGTCTCGGTGGTCAGCGTCGTCCAAGGAGGGAGCAGCTGATGGTGGTCGACGTGCTGTTCTGGATCTGCGCAGTCGTCTCGGTGGTGGCGGGGGGCCTGGTGTTCTACGTCGACTCGATGGCGCGAGCGACCTACGCCTTGGCGGTGTCCTTCGTGGCGGTGGGGGTGGCGATCCTGCTGTTGGGGCAGGTGTACATGGGGGTGATCGTGATCTTGATGATGGTGATGGAGATGGCCGTGATGGCGGTCTACATGGTCATGTTCATGGGGATGAACCCGGCGCTGATGCCGATGAGCATGGTGCACTCGCACCGCTCGTCGATCGCGGCCGGCGTCGGCACGTTCCTGCTCCTGGGCGCGGGTGCGCTGCTCGTCCCGTGGCCCACCAGAAGAGGGGCTCCCTCCGGCGACGTCACCGCTGCGCTGGGGGAGGCGATCATGGAGTCGCACATGCTCGTGATGATCGCGATGGGTCCGGTCATGGTGGCCACGATCGTGGCCGGCGTGGTCCTGTCCTCGCACCGCACCCGCTACGACCGGCTCGGCGACGACCTCGACCGACGTCCGGCCGACGACCCGCAGCCAGGGGGTGTGGGCCGATGACGCTGGAGACCGTGCTGCTCGTGGCCGCTGCGCTGATCGCGGTGGGGGTCTACGGCGCCCTGTCGCAGCAGGTCGTCGTGATGGTGATGATGGGCCTGGAGCTGATGATCAACGGCGTCATCCTCGCCGGCGGCGGGCTGTGGTGGTTCCTTGCTCCCGACCCGTCCGGGCAGGTGCTGGTGCTGGTGGTCATCGCAGCGATGACGGTGGAGATGGCGATGGGCTTCGCCGTCGCGACCCTGCTGCACCGCGAGGCCGGGCACGACATGACCGACATGGCCGCAGAGCTGCACGACTGATGCTGGACCTCACTCTCGTGGCGCTGGTGGCGGTGCCGGCGCCCGTCGGCGCGCTGCTCGTGCTGGCCGGCACCGCGGCCGACCGGATGGCCGCCCCGGTGGGCGTAGCGACGGCGGTCCTGCTGGCGGGCGCGGCGTTCGTGGTCTCCTTCCCCGTGGGGGCGAGGCCGGCGGCAGCCACCCCGTTCCTGGCCGGTGCCGAGCTCGGCCTCCGGGTGGACGGCCTGGCCGCACTGGTGCTGCCGACGGTCGCTGTCGTTTCGGCGCTGGTGCTGCTGGCCTCGGTGGGCGCCCCCACGCTCCGCACCGCGCGCTTCCACGGGCTGATGCTGCTGTTCGTGGCGGCGGCGCTGATGACGGTGGTGGCCACCACCCTGGCCACGCTGTTGATGTCGTGGGAGGTGATGGGGGCGACGTCGTACGCGCTGATCGGCTACCACTGGCGCGACCGGGAGGCGGTGGACTCAGGCACGACGGCGTTCCTGACCACTCGCGCCGCGGACCTCGGTCTCTACGTCGCGGCCGGTGCAGCCCTGGCCGGAGGATCAGGGCTCGGTCTCTCCGCGCTGCCGCAGGCCTCGGGCGGCTGGCGCGACGTGGTGGCGGCGGGGCTGGTGGTGGCCGCGCTCGGGAAGGCGGCTCAGCTTCCGTTCTCGTTCTGGCTGTCCCGGGCCATGCACGGACCCAGCCCGGTGAGCGCTCTGCTGCACTCGGCGGCGATGGTCGCGATGGGCGGCTACCTGCTCCTGCGGGTGGCACCCACCCTCGCCGCGACCGGCTGGGCCGACACCGCGGCGGCCTGGGTGGGCGTCACCACGGCCGTGCTGCTCGGCCTGGTCGCGCTCGCCCAGAGCGACCTCAAGCAGCTCCTCGCCGCCTCGACCGCGGCCCAGCTCGGCTTCGTCGTGCTGGCCGCCGGTGTGGGTGCCACGACTGGTGGCGCCACTCATCTGGTCGCGCACGCGGCGGTCAAGGCCGGCCTGTTCCTCGCGGCCGGTCTCTGGCTGCAGGCGCTCGGCACCAAGCGGCTCGCCTCCCTCACCGGGGCGATCCGGATCTGGCCGATCGTGGGCGCCTGCGCCGCCGCGGGCCTGCTCTCGCTGGCCGGCCTGCCTCCGCTGGCCCTGTGGGCGACCAAGGACGCCGTGCTGGCAGCCGCCGCCGAGCACTCGCCGGCGCTGTACGCGGCCGGGCTCCTCGGTGCAGCGCTGTCCGCGGCGTACGCGGGAAAGGCCCTGGTCGTGCTCACCCGGCGCCTGCCCGAGGACGCGGAGTCGGGATGGGACGACGACCACGAGGGCACCCGCGCGGTGCCAGCGGTCGGGTGGCTGCCGCTCCTGCCGCTCGCTGCCGGTGCGGTCCTGCTCGGTGTCCTCGCGCTCCCGCCGCCGGCCACCACGGTGCACCACCTGGTGGGGGGAGCCTTCGCCGAGCCGGGCGCCGTCGGGCTGCTGACCTCCGCACTCGTCGCCGTGGTCGTGCTCGCCCTGACGTGGGCGACGGTGTGGCGCCGCACCGCGGGCTCCGCGTTCGCCTGGCCCCGCGTGCTCACGGACTGGCTCTTCCTCGAAGGAGTCGCCCACCGGTTCGTGGTCGGCCCTGTCGATCGCCTGGCGACGTGGTGCGCTCGTCTCGACGATGCTGTCCTGGACCGTGGCGTCGAGGCTGCTGCGGGCGCAGCGGTGCGGGTGACGCGCGTCACGGCAGTTGTCGAGGACCGCGCGATCGACGGCGGCGTCGGCGCCGTGGCCTCCGGCGTACGTCGCCTGGGCGGGCTCGCCCGCAGACCCCAGACCGGCCAGCTCCACCAGTACTACCTCCAGGCGTTGGCCGTGCTGGCCCTCGCCATCCTCGTCCTCGTCCTCGTGAGGTGAACGTGCTCTCTGTCCTGGTCTTCTTCCCGCTCGTGGCAGCTGCCGTGCTGCTGGTCCCACGGGTCGGTGACCGGCTCGCGCGCGCAGCGTTCGTCGCTGTCACGACGGTCGAGGTCGTGCTCGCTGCTGTGGCCTGGGCGCAGTACGAGACCCCGACCGGCGGTGGCCTGGCCCTGGAGGAGCAGGCCCGCTGGATCCCGGGGGCTGGGGTGAGCTATCACGTCGGCGTCGACGGGCTGTCCCTGCCGCTGGTGGGAATGACCACGCTCGTGTTCGTGGCCTGTGCTGTCTTCGCACTGAAGGAGCAGCGCCGGCCCCGGTTGCAGGCGGCGCTGTTCCTGTTCCTCGAAGCGGTGTGCCTCGGCCTGTTCGTCTCGGCCGACCTGATCCTGTTCTTCGTCTTCTTCGACCTCTCGATCGTCGCGATGTACTTCTCGATCAGCGGATGGGGCCACGGCAACGCCGCCCGGTCGGCCCTGAAGTTCTTCCTCTACACCTTTCTCGGCTCGCTGGCCCTGCTGCTCGGCTTCGTCGGCCTCTACGTCGCCTCGGACCCGCACACCTTCGACATGGTCGAGCTCGCACGCAACCCACCGCTCCAGGGGAGCGGGGTCGGGGGCGGTCTGGTGCTGGCGGCGGTGCTCCTCGGGCTGGCGGTCAAGATCCCGACGTTCCCCTTCCACACCTGGCTTCCTCCCGCGCACAGCGACGCCCCCGCGATCGGGTCCGCCGTGCTGGCAGGCGTGCTGCTGAAGATGGGCACCTACGGCCTCGTCCGGATCGCGATGCCGATGCTGCCCGATGCGTGGCGTTCCTGGGCGTGGCTCGTGATCGCGGTGGGTGTCGTCTCGGTCCTCTGGGGAGCGCTCGTGGCGTTCGCGCAGACCGACCTGAAGCGGATGATCGCCTACACCTCGGTCAACCACATGGGCTACGTGGTCCTTGCCGTCGGTGCGGCGGGGGTGCTGGCCGACGGCGCGGACCAGGCCCGTGGTGTGGCGGTGACGGGTGCGGTCACCCAGATGGTCAGCCACGGGCTGCTCACCGCCGCCCTGTTCCTGCTCGCGGGCACCATGTTCGAGCGGACCGGGGACTACGACCTCGACGGCTACGGAGGGCTGGCAGGGACCGCCCCCCGTTACGCGACGCTCTTCACCGTGGCGGCCTTCGGGTCGCTGGGTCTCCCAGCGTTGTCGGGCTTCATCGCCGAGTTCCAGATCTTCGCCGGCAGCATCGCTACCGTGCCGGTCACGGCCGTGGCCGTGCTCGGGATCCTGATCACCGCCGGGCTGTTCCTGCGGGCGCTCCAGCGCGTGTTCACGGGGCCGACCGCGGGCCTCTCGGTGGGGTTCGCCGACGTCACGCCCCGGGAGTGGACCCCCGTCGCCCTGCTGCTCGTCGTGTCTGTGTTCATCGGCGTGCTGCCTCGAACGCTGCTGGACGTGATCGAGCCGGCTGCCGCTGGGCTCGCGCACCTCGTGGGGCGGTGAGCGGCCGCGATGGGTGCTGACCTCGTGACCCTGATGCCCGAAGCACTGCTCTTCGCGGGCGCGATGGTGACGCTCGTCGGCGGATCGTTCACCCCGCGGACCCGCCAGTGGCGGCTGCGAGTCGTCGCTGTGGCCGCGACAGCCGCCAGCCTGGTCGCGGCCCTCGTGGCGTGGGCCGGTTCCACCCGGACAGCCTTCTCCGGCACCTTCACCGTCGACGCCTCGACCGGTGCCGCCCGGGTGACGGTGACCGTGTCCCTGCTGCTGATCCTGCTGATCGCGGGGGAGGTGCGCGACCATCCCCGGGAGAGCGAGACCTACAGCCTGCTGCTCCTCGGTGGCGCCGGAGCCCTGCTGCTCGCTGGGTGCACCGACCTCGCGGTGCTGGTCGTGGCGTTCCTGCTCTCCAGCATCCCGCTCTACGGCCTCGTCGGCATCCTGGCCAGGCCGGACTCGCCGGAGGCTGCTCTGAAGACCTACCTCTTCGGCGCGCTGTTCGGCATCGTGCTGATGCTCGGCGCCGTCCTGCTCTACGGGCTCGCCGGTCACGCCGGGTACGGCGCGCTCGGGGCCGAGCTCCCCGCCGCTCCTGCCGCCGCTGTCGGCGCCGGTGGTCTTCTGGTGCTGGTCGGCCTGCTGTTCAAGGCCGGCGGCGTCCCGGGCCACTTCTGGGTGCCCGACGCCACCGAGGGCGCGTCCGTGACGGCGGCGGCCTTCCTCACCACGGTGCCCAAGATCGGCGCGCTCGTCGCGATCACCCGGCTGGCCGCAGTGCTGCCGGGGGAGGTGCGCTGGGCGAGCGTGCTCGGGGTGCTCGCCGTCGCGAGCATGACGATCGGCAACCTCGCGGCGCTGGCGCAGCGCGACGTACGCCGGCTCCTGGGCTGGTCGACCGTCAGCCAGGTGGGATACCTCCTCGCTGCGGCTGCCGTGACGACGCTCAGCGATCTCGGACAGCCGGCGCTGCTCCTCTTCCTGGCCGGCTACGCCCTCACGAACCTGGCGGCCTTCGCCGTCGTCGCCTCCGAACCGCAACGACGCACGCTGGAGCAGTGGGTGGGCTACGCCTCGACCCGGCCCGGCCTCACCGCGGCGCTGGTGGTGGCCCTGCTCGGGCTCGTCGGTACGCCGCCGACCGTGGTGTTCGTGGGCAAGCTCACGACGATGGGGGCCACCTGGGACGCGGGCCTGGCCTGGCTCGCGGTCGCGGTCGCCCTCAACACGGTGGTCAGCCTGTTCTACTACCTGCGCTGGATCCGGGCAGTCCTGCGCCCGGCCGCTCAGCCCGACGACGTGGCCGCGGCCGTCCCGGGTGGGTCCGGCGCCCGAGCGGCCGCCGTCGTCGCGGCGTCGGCCACCGTCGTGATGGGCCTGGCCGCCGGGCCGCTCTGGCTCCTGCTCGTCTGAGCCGGACGAGCTGACCCGGCTGGACCGCCGACCCCGCCGGGCTCAGCTCCGGTAGTTCAGCGCGATCATCATCCCGGCCTCGCCGTGGTAGATGTTGTGGCAGTGGGTCATCCAGGACCCGGGGTTGTCGGCCTCCAGGTCGATCGCCAGCGATGCCATCGGCTTGACCAGCACGGTGTCCTTGCGCAGTCCGCTGGGCAGGGCGAAGGTGTGGCCGTGAACGTGCATGGGGTGGGTCATCTTGGTCATGTTCATGAGCTGGAGCCGGACCCGGTCGCCCTCGTCGATCTCGATGGGGTCGTTCTTGCCGTAGACGGCACCGTTGATGGCCCAGCGGTAGGGCGTCATCTGTCCGCTCAGGTGCACGCTCTTCGTGGTGTTCGGATCGCGCGCCGGAAGCCGACTGACCTCAGCTGGTTGCAGGTCTGCTCCCTCGAGGATCGCGCCGTCGAGCTCCGCCGGGCGGACGGTCGGTCCCGGTGCGCTGCCGGCCCCGGTGCGGATCAGGCCCATGGCCTGGCCCTTCTTCCCGAAGGGGGCGGCGACGAGGGGGAAGACGCCGTCCTCGAGAGTCACGACGGCGTCGTAGCGTTCGCCCATGCCGATGTAGACGGCGCCGGTCCTGCGCGGCACGACCTCGTGGCCGTCGGTGTGGGTGATCGTGAGCTGGTGTCCGCCGAGAGCCACGCTGAACAAGGTGTCGGAGCCGGCGTTGATGATGCGCAGCCGGACACGTTGACCGGGCTTGCCGCGAAGCACGTCGGGAGCGGTCGGGAGGCGGCCGTTGACCAGGTAGTGGGGGTAGGTGACGTCGCCCGCGTCTCCGAACGGCGCGGCGCCCATGCTCCCGCCGCCCATGTCCATCCCGCCCATGCCGCCCCCCATGCCGCTCGACCCGCCGCCCTCGGCGCCGACCAGGTCGGCCAGCACGTCGTCGGGGGTGCGTCCGGTGCCGTCGACCCAGTCGTCGAGGACGACCACCCACTCCAGGTCGTAGTCGCCGGACTCACGGGGGTCGTCGATGATCAGGGGCGCGTAGAGGCCCCGGTCGAGCTGCACGCCGACGTGAGGGTGGTAGAAGTACGTGCCAGGGTCGGGAGCGGTGAACTCGTAGAGGAACGAGTCGCCGGTCGCGATCGGGGCCTGGGTCAGTCCGGGCACGCCGTCGGCCTCGTTGCGCAGCGCGATGCCGTGCCAGTGGACCGTGGTGTCCGCGGGAAGCTGGTTGTCGACGCGGATCCTGAGCAGGTCGCCCGCGTCGGCGCGGATCAGCGGGCCGGGCGCACGGTCGCCGAACGCCCAGGTGTCTACCTGCGTGCCACCCAGGTCGATCCTCGTCGGCTTCGCGGTCAGGCTGTGCTCGACCACGCGCTGGCCGGGAGTCGGGGACAGTCGCGTAGGAGGCCCGAAGGTCGGGCTCGACCGGGTGGCGCTCGGTGACGCGCAGGCCGTCAGTGCGCTGGTGCCGGCGACGGCCAGGCCGCCGAGCAGCAGGGTACGGCGCGAGAGCTCGGGCATGTTTCCTCATTCGGTCGGGAACGACACAGGACCGGCGGAGCGGCCACTCTCGATCCTGACGTGCCCGCGGAGAGTTCTGGCGCAGGTCCGATGAAGGTTTGACGAAGATCACCAGGCAGTGTCCGGACGGGCTTCGCGAACGCAGGCCAATCGCCTGAGAGGACCGGATCAGTGCGTCGTGTCGCTGCGACGCCGCTCGAGCAACCGGAAGGCTCCGACGCTGCCGACCCACATCACGACGAAGGTCGCGACCAGCGCGAAGCCGACGTACTCGAGGTCGAGCGAGGCGATCCAGTCCACGCTCACGATGCTGAACTCGTCGGCCACGAGCTGGAGCAGCACGATGAGGCCGATGCTGAAAGCGACCAGCACGGACAGCAGTGTGACGGTGAAGTTGTAGAAGATCCTGCGCTCGGGCCTGAGGAACGCCCACCTGTAGGCGTGTGCCATGAACAGGCCGTCGACGGTGTCGAAGAGCGTCATGCCGGCAGTGAACAGCACGGGGAGGACGAGGATCGCGTACCACGGGAGCAGGTATGCCGCGGTGCCGCCGGCCAGGGCCAGCAGGGCGACCTGGGTAGCGGTGTCGAAGCCGAGACCCATCAGCAGACCCAGGGGGTAGAGGTGCCATGGCTTGCTCACGCGCCGGGTGGCTTGCTTGAAGATCCGGGCCACGAAGCCGCGGTTGTGCAGGTGGTGGTCGAGCCTGTCCTGGTCGAAGGTGCCTGCTCGGACGTGCTTGTAGGCGTGCACGATGCCGATCAGCGCGCTGAGGTTCATCAGTCCGAGGACGATCAGGAACATCCCGGCCGCGAGCATCCCGACCACGCTGAACGAGTGCTGCAGTGCGGAGTTCTCGTCCTGCACCGGTCCCGCGACTGCGCGCACGCCGAGCGCGAGCACTAAGGACAGGCCGAAGACGACGCTGGAGTGGCCGAGCGCGAACCACAGGCCCGTGCCCATCGTGGGCTTGTCCTCGCCCACCAGCTTGCGGGTCGCGTTGTCGATGATCGCGATGTGGTCGGCGTCGAACGCGTGCCGGGCGCCGAGCAGGAAGGCGGTCACCCCGATCCCGATCCCGAACCCTCCGGCGCTGCCGAGCTGGAGGTTCTGTGGCGCCACGACGGCGAGGAGCACACCCCAGCCGACCACGTTCAGCAGCACGACCACGGACCCGACGGCGAGCAGGCCGCTCCGGTCGCTTCTCGTTGCCAGCATGACTCCCACAGTGCCATCTATTGCAAATCGTTCGCAACAGGGGCCTGGTGCGATCTCGCATCGCGATCCACGTGGGTGCGACCACGGATCCTGGTCGGGAGCCTCAGATCGCGCGCAGTCGGACGGTGAACGCCGCGCCCCGCCCCGGGCCGGGGCTGGACGCTGCCATCTCGCCGCCGTGCGCCTCGACGAGTGCCCTGGCGATGCTGAGGCCGATCCCGGAGCCCCCGTGGGCGCGAGCGCGCGCGGCGTCGGAGCGGTAGAACCGGTCGAAGACGTGGCTCAGGTGCTCGGGGGCGATGCCGTCGCCGGTGTCGGTCACGACGAACTCGACCCACGGTCTGCGCAGGCGACACGTGATCCGGACCGTGCCGCCCTCCGGTGTGTGTCGCAGTGCGTTGTCCAGCAGGTTGGTGAGCACCTGGCCGATGCGGTCGGGATCGACCAGGATCTCGGCGTCCGTGTGCAGGTCGGTCTCGAGGACGACGCCCGCGGCGGCGAAGCGGTCGTCGGCGGTCCGCGCGGCAGCGAGCGCGAGGTCCGACGCGGCGATGGGCTGGGGGGCGATGTGCAGGGTGCCCTCCTCGGCGCGCGAGACGGCCGAGATGTCCTCGGCGAGCCGGCGCAGGCGCTGGGTGCTCAGCCGGATCACGCCGAGGGTGTCGTCGTCGAGAGTGCGTACGCCGTCCTCGATCGCCTCCAGGTGGGCGTCGACGGTGGCCAGCGGGGTGCGCATCTCGTGGGCCAGGTCGGCCAGCATCCGGCGCCGGGTGGTCTCGGTGGCCTCGAGCCTCTCCGCGAGCGTGTTGCTCGTCGCGGCCAGGACCGCGAACTCCCACCCGAGCCTCGGATCGACGACGCGGGCGTCGTACTGCCCCGCGGCCACGTGCGCCGCCGCGGTCGACACCTGGGCGATGGATCGCTGGACCCGGCGCGAGAAGTACCAGGTGACGGCCAGGGCGGTGATGGTCGCAGCGACCAGGGCGATCGAGATCGAGAAGGCGAGCGAGGAGGTGAAGGCCCTTTCCACGTGTCGCGACTCGGGAGCGGTGTGCGTGACGCCCGCCCGGTGCAGGTGGTCTCGGAAGATGCCCGGGCCGACGATCGCGGCGACGATCCACGTCGTCACGGCGCCGGCGAGGAGCACCAGTGCCTGAGCTCCGAGGAGCCGGGCCCCGAAGCTGGACCGGGTGTGCTCGGGGCCGCTCATTCGCCGGTCCCCATCCGGTAGCCCACCCCACGCACCGTCCGGACGTAGCGACTGTCGGTCGCGTCGTCGTCCAGCTTGCGACGCAGGTGCCCGATGTGGACATCGACGAGGTGCTCGTCACCTACCCACGCGCTTCCCCACACCTTGTCGATGAGCTGACGTCGGGTGAAGACGAGACTCGGCCGCTCCGAGAGGGCGGCCAACAGGTCGAACTCCGTCCGGGTCAGCGCCACCGGTTCCCCTTCGAGCCACACGTCTCTGCCGGCTCGGTCGATGCTGAGTGCTCCGAAGGAATCAGCCTGCGCAGACATGGCGCCATCGCGGGCCAGTGGGCGCGGACGGCGCAGCATCGCGTGCACCCGGGCCATCAGCTCGCGGGGGCTGAAGGGCTTGGCGAGGTAGTCGTCGGCGCCCACCGACAGCCCGATCAGGGTGTCCACCTCGTCACTCCGGGCGGTGACCATGACCAGGTAGGCGTCGGAGAACGTGCGCAGCTGTCTGCACACCTCGACACCGTCGAGACCCGGAAGCCCGAGGTCCAAGACGACGACGTCGGGGTCGATCTCGCGGGCGAGCTCGAGGGCACGTAGTCCGTCACCGGTTGACGAGGCGTCGAATCCGTCGCGCTCGAAGTAGCTGACGAGCAGCGCCGCCAGTGCTGCCTCGTCCTCCACGATCAGGGCCCGCATCCCCGACCGTGGTTTCTCAGGGACGGCCGTCGTCCCAGCGACCTGCACGCCGGGTGGGTGGCCGGGACTCGCAGGAGACATGAGCCTCATGGTGCCAGCCGGAGCTCCGGGTCGACGCGGCCAAGGACCTCGGCCGGACTTCTTCAGCGAACCTTCACACAACTGCGACCGGACGAGCAGGGATCGAGAGCGAGGATGGGGTACCGAGACGAGTGAGGGAGGTGTCCTCGATGATGGACTGGTACGGACACGGCATGGGCACAGGGGGCTGGGTCGTCATGATCGCGGTGATGATCTTCTTCTGGGGTCTGGTGGTCCTCGCGGGCGTCATGATATTCCGCAGCGGTGGTCCTCGCAGCAGAGGTGCTGCCGACGGCGGTGGTACGAATGAGCGTGGCGCGCTGGAGATCCTCGATGAGCGCTTCGCGCGGGGTGAGGTCGATCGCGAGGAGTACGAAGCGCGCAGAGCAGTCCTTCGCGGCAGCGCAATCTGATCGCGGAGGACCTGAACCGCCGACCTGACCGTCCCCGGAAGGGGTCGGGCTCGGACACTGAGAAGAGGAGAGAAAGCCCGCCATGTTTGCACACACCAGTGAGCTGGTCAGACTGGGCATCGGAGGTCTCGACGGCCTCGGCCCCGGGGTCGCCGGTTTCCAGTCGTGGATCGTTGCGTTCGGGGTCCTGCTCGTCCTCAGCGGTCTGGCTTGGTGGACGTCGAGCCCCGCCCCCGACAAGGCACGAGCGAAGCAGAGAAGGAAGGCCAGATGAGCAACTACACCATGACCACCACGATCAACCAGCCCTACGACGACACCGTCGCTGCGGTCCGCGAGGCCCTGGGTGACCAGGGGTTCGGGGTGCTGACCGAGGTCGACCTCAAGGCCACCCTGAAGGAGAAGCTCGACGTCGACATCGCGCCGCAGGTGATCCTCGGTGCCTGTCGACCCCCGCTTGCCTACGAGGCGATCCAGGAGGAACCCTCCATCGCGGCGGTGCTTCCCTGCAACGTCGTCGTGCGCACCCTCGATGAGGACACCACCCTGGTCGAGGCGTTCGACCCGCACGCGATGATGGGCCTCGCCGACAACCCTGCGCTGAAGAAGATCGCGAACGACGCCAGAGAGCGTCTGGACGCAGCCTTCGCGGCCCTCGACAAGGCGCAGTGAACCGAGCCGGCTGGAGGTTGGACCCGACCATCTCGCCCGGGGCCGCATAGCCCACGTGGCGGTGAATTCATGGCTGTCCGGCCAGTGTCCTGAGAGCCGTGCGTCCGTAGGGTGGGGCGACGGCCGCCCGGGCCGCGATGGTCGGCCCGAGGGCGTGTGCTCCGATGACGATGCGACAGGTGCTGGTCCGAGGTTCTGTTCTGGCGGTCGTCCTGGGCGGGTCGGTGGCCGTTGCCGGCTCCGCATCCGCCGCGACCATCCAGGTCGGCGGAGCGTGCTCGCTGCAGGACGCTCTCGTGGCTGCTGCGTCGAACACTCCGACCGGTGGGTGCGCTGCAGGCTCGGGCAGTGACGTCATCGTGCTCGAGGCCGGTGTCACCTACCCCGGCCCTCTCACCATCACTGCAGGGCATCTCGTGGTCGAGGGATCCGGCGCGACCCTGGATGCGAACGGTGCCGGCACCGTGCTCACAGCTGCTGCCGGTTCGACCGTCACCCTGGAGAACCTGACGGTGACGGGTGGTCTCGGCGCCGCTGGCACCACCGGACCTGACGGATCCGACCAGGCTGGCTACGGGACGGAAGCGACTCCTGGTGAACCCGGGACCCCTGGACACGCCGGCGGCATCGAGAACGCCGGCACCCTGACCCTGCGCAACGTCGCCGTGACCTCGAACGCCGGGGGTGCCGGCGGCGACGGTGGCAAGGGAGGGAGCATCAGCGTGCAGGGCTTCGGGGAGCCCGGGGGAGTCGGAGGAGTCGGGGGAGCGGGCGGCATCCGCAACACCGGCACCCTGACCCTCGAGGACGCTACGGTCCAGGCGAACACCGGCGGCGCCGGTGGGCGCGCGGGCTCCACCGGCAACTCGAACTACGAGAACCGTCCGCTGCGAGGAGCGCCCGGAGTCGTGGGCGGGGAAGGCGGTGCGGGCGGTGTCGACAACGTGGGCGCACTTCATCTCTCTGCGGCGGCGGTGATCACGGGCAACCACGGCGGAGCGGGCGGGCGCGGCGGAAACGGTGGGAAAGGCGCCGGCGGCCGTGACATGGACGACGTTCTTCGCCTGCAACCCGGAGGGGCGGGCGGTGCCGGTGGCGACGGTGGTGCTGGCGGTGTCGTCCTGCGGCAGGACGGCACCCTCGGTGGCCCGCGGTCGACGGTCTCCGGGAACACGGGTGGGAGCGGTGGTCCGGGAGGGACGGGGGGGATCGGCGGCGATGTGTACGACCAGGCGTCCCAGGCGTTCGTCTACGGCGCCACCGGCGCGACCGGCCCAACGGGAGCCGCAGGCGAGAGCGACCTGGCTGGGGACTCCACGCCCCCCACCGTGGGGATCACGCTGACCGGGCCCAACGATGGGATTCCGAACGGCTCCCACGGATGGTTCGTCAGCGCGCCGGTGACCGGCATGGTGACCGCTACCGACACCGGCAGCGGGGTGGCCTCCATCGACTGCACCGCATCCCGCGGCGAGGGGTCAGCCTCCCCGCTGACCTTCAGAGCCGTCAGTGGGCTCGCGACGGCCGATGCCGCCGGCCGGTTCATGGTGGACTTCTCGGGTGTGACCACGGTGTCCTGCACCGCGACCGACGGCGCGTCCAACACCACGCTCACTCCCGCGACGCTGGTGCTCAAGGTGGACACCGGGAATCCGTCCCTGAACGACCCCAGCGTGGCGCCGAACCCGGTCCTCCTCGGCGGAGCCGCCACCGTGAGCTTCGCACCCAGGGACACGGACTCGGGCGTGGATGCTGCCCTCACCGGCTGCGGGACACCGTCCACGTCACAGATCGGTACCGCCACGGTCACCTGCACCGTCACTGACCTCGCCGGCCGCGTGACCTCCGGGCAGGTCTCCTATCTCGTCGCGGCGTTCCTCGGTGCCTTCAAGTCACCGTTGCCACCGACCACGTTGGTGAAGTCCGGCTCCAGCATCCCCGTCAAGTTCACCCTCCGCGACGCCGGTGGGCCGCTCAGTGCGACCGCGTCTGCAGCGCTCGCCTCGGCCGGTCGGGTGCAGGCCGTCCTCAGCGGGCCGGGGAGCCCCGGGTCCGTCCGGGCGGCCACGCCCTGCGGCTGGGACAGCGTGGGCCAGAGCTTCCTGTGCGTGCTCAAGGTCCCCAAGGGGCTCGTGAGTGGCGTCGACTACTTCATCAGGGCGCAGGAGAAGGGGGTCTCAGGTGCGTTCTTCGACGCCCCGACCTCGAACGGCGCCAACCCCGTGCCGGTCCGCTTCAAGTAGCCCTCAGCGTCGCGGCCGACGGTTCAGCTCCAGCGCCCGCTCCCCGTGGCCCGAACGACCTCGAGGGCAGCCTCAGAGCATCGAGCCCAGGTCGGAGCCGACGGTGGGGTACGCCGCGGTGGCGGACTTGAGCTGACGGGTGGTCAGGCCGAGCTTGATGGCCAGCCCGAGGGTGTTGATCAGCTCGGCGTACTCGGGACCGAGGAGATGTGCGCCGACGATCTGATCGTTCGACCGGTCGATGAGGATCTTCGCGGCCGCGGTGGTCTCCCCGATTCGGTAGTTGGAGTACCAGTCGCCGGCGTCGGAGTAGCGGACCTCGAGGTCGACGCCCGTCGTGCGGGCCTCGGACTCCAACATGCCGACACGGGCGAGCTCGGGAATGGTGAAGACCGCTGTGGGGATGCCGGCGTAGTCCGGGGTGGTCGTGGTGCCCTTGATCATGTTGGAGGCGGCGACCTTGGCTTCGGAGACTGCGACCGGGGTGAGGGGCATTCCTGCGGTGTCGGCGGAGTCTCCGGCGGCCCAGATTGCCGGGTTGGTCTCGCTCTGCAGGTGCGGGGCGACCTGGATGCCGTGCTCGCTCCACCCGACGCCGGCGGCGTCGAGGTCCAGATCGGACAGTGCCGCGACGCGTCCCGCGCCATGAACCACGAGGTCGGTCTCGACGGTCTCCTGAGTGCCGAGGTGCTCGAGGGTGACCTGGTAGCCAGCTGCAGAGCGCCGGACGTCGACGATGGTGGTGGAGCGGCGCAGCTGGACGCCGGCGTCCTGCCCGCGGACGACCAGGAGCTCGACGAGGTCGGGGTCGAAGCCCTTCAGCGGACGCTCGCCGCGGTCGACGATGACCGGCGAGCTGCCGGTCCGGGCAGCGATGTGGGCGAACTCGAAGGAGATGAATCCGCCTCCGAGGAACAGGATCCGGGAAGGCACCTCCTCGAGATCCAGGAAGTCGGTGCTGTCGATCAGGTGCTCGTGGCCCGGTAGGTCCAGTGGGCGGGGTCGGGCGCCGGTGGCGACCAGGAAGCGGTCGGCCTCGTAGGGGGCGCCGTCGATGTCGAGCTGGCGTGGACCGGTGAATCTGGCGTGGCCGTGCAGGGTGGTGACGCCGTTGCGGGCCAGGCCGTCTTCCATCTTCTGGGGGACCGGGTCGGTGAAGCCGTGCTTGTGCTTCATCACGTCGGGCCAGCTGACCGAGAAGTCCGCGTCCTCGATGCCCTTCCCGCGCATGAGGCGGGCGCTGTCGACGATCTCGGCACTACGGCGCAGGATCTTCTTCGGGTCACACCCCCGCAAGGCACAGGTGCCCCCGTAGGGGAGCGCATCGACGACGGCCACCCTCCATCCCTGGGCGGCGCACTTGCCCGCGGCGGCCACGCCGGCCATGCCAGCGCCGATGACGATCAGGTCGAAGTGTCGGCTCACGGCTGGTCTCGCACCGAGTCGCAGGCAGCGCTGACTCCGGTGGCGGGTCGGTCACCCATCGCGAGCACCGCCCGCAGCTGGTCGAGCGTGGGTGCGCCGTCGTACCCGTCCGGCGTGAGGTACCTGCGGCAGGAGAGCCCCACCTCGGACCCGGGCTCGGCAAAGACGTCCACGCCGTCGACCAGGATGCTCGGTGAGCCGTGGAACCGGGTGCGCTCGGCCTCCTCGGGGGTCTCGACGAGGTGGCGGGTGAGGCGGAGATCGGCGCGCTCGGCGGCCAGCACGCCCAGGCGCTCCTCCGCGATCTTCCAGTTCGGGCAGTCCTCGAAGTAGAGCAGCGTGATGTCCATGCCTGGAACGCTAGACCTTGATCCGTGGTGCAAGGTCAAGTCGTAGAGTGAGGAGATGCGCATCGGAGAGGTTGCCGAGGCTGCGGGGGTGCCGACGCAGACCATTCGCTTCTACGAGCGCCGGGGTCTGCTGCCTCCGGCGCGCCGGGGCCTCAACGGATACCGCGAGTACGACGCCTCGGTCCTTCCCCGGCTCGCGTTCATCCGCAGCGGACAGGCGGCCGGGCTGACCCTGGTCGAGGTGGGCAGCATCCTCGACCTGCGTCGCGACGGCGCGGTGCCCTGTGCCCACGTGCACTCCCTGCTCCTCACCAAGCTGAGTGACATCCGTGCGCGGCAGCGTGAGCTCGCCGAGCTCGAGGCGGAGCTGGAGGGCCTCATCAGTCGCAGTGAGCGTCTTGATCCTGCGGACTGCACCGACGTCCAGATCTGTCACATCATCGCGCCCGGCGACTAGCGCGAGCGTGACGTCGACCCCCGGCACGGGAGTACCTTCGGTGAGATGAGGCGCCGCGTAGCCATCGTGATCGGGATCTACCTCGGCCTGGCGATCGGGACCCGCGCCGCGGAGGCGGCGGGGTTTCCACGATGCCACTGCTCATCCTCGTGCTGGTGTCGCCGGCCGCTCCTCAGCGCGTTCCGCTGGGTGACTCCCGTGGGTCACCGCTAGCCGCGACGGGCGCTCGCTGCGCGTGCGGCCCCTACGCTGGGTCGGTGACGCGGCGACTCGAGGAGCTCGACTGGCAGCAGACCCCCATCGGTGCGATCAGCCTGCGGCGCAGGCTGGACACCGTGCTGGGGGAGGTGTTCGAGGCGAAGCTGGACGACGAGTACCTGATGTCGACCGCGTTCACCGCCTCGGAGAGCGAGCTCAGCCGGGCCGGTCTGGCGATGCTCGATGGCCACGGCTGGCGGGTCCTGGTGGGTGGTCTGGGTCTCGGCTACACCGCGGTGACGGCGCTGGAGGATCCGCGGGTCGACTCGGTCAACGTGGTCGAGGCGCTCGGTCCGGTCATCGACTGGCACCGGCGCGGGTTGCTGCCGGTCTCGGAGTCGCTGGTCGCCGACCCGCGGACGGTGCTCACCCACGCCGACTTCTTCGCAGTCGTGGCGGGTCGGGCCGAGGCGCCGGGGGTCTCGGGGCAGCGGTTCGATGCCGTGCTCCTCGACGTCGACCACACCCCGAGTCACGTCCTCGACGAGAGCCACCGCCCGTTCTACAGCGTGGCCGGCCTGGAGCGGATGCGTGAGCTGATCCAGCCAGGTGGGGTGCTGGGGGTCTGGTCCGACGACCCGCCCGACGAGGACTTCCTGGACGCTCTGCGGCGAGTGTTCGTGGACGTGTCCGGGCAGGTGGTCACGTTCGCGAACCCGCTCACCCGTGGTGAGTCGGCCTGCACCGTGCACCTGGCGCGGCGAGCCCGCGCCGAGACGACCTGAGACGGGCACGCACCGGGTGCGATCCGAGCGGCACCGTGGGCGGGTGTCGGTGCGCTGCGTGGCAGCGGCGATACTTGGCCGGTGAACCAGGACGAGCTCGAGCTGGCGTTGCGAGTCCTCGACGAGGCAGGCGACCTCGACCCGTCCGATCCCGCGTTCGTCGCGCTGCGCCGGGCCTCCGCGCGCTTCTTCAAGGCCGCCAAGGTCGAGCGTCGTCGTGTCCTGAGAGAAGCCACGGCGGCCACGGACCGCGCCGTCGTCGAGCTGACGGGCACCGGTTCGGCGGCGCGGATCGACGACGAGACCGCCGGGCTCCCGCTCGTCTCGACCGCCCGGGGGGCGACGGCCGGCAGGCTCCTGGTCGCGCGCGCCTGTTACGTGTGCAAGCAGAAGTACGTCGAGGTCGACGCGTTCTACCACCAGCTGTGCCCCGCCTGCGCCGTCGTCGGTCACACCAAGCGGAGCGCGCGCACCGACCTGACCGGGCGGCGAGCGCTGCTGACGGGCGGACGGGCCAAGATCGGGATGTACATCGCGCTGCGCCTGCTGCGCGACGGCGCAGACCTCACCATCACCACCCGGTTCCCCCACGACGCCGTACGCCGGTTTGCCCAGCTCTCCGACAGCAGCGACTGGCTGCACCGACTGCGAGTGGTGGGCATCGACCTGCGCGACCCGGCGCAGGTGATCGCCCTCGCGGACGACGTGCGCGCCCGAGGACCACTCGACATCCTCGTCAACAACGCGGCCCAGACAGTACGCAGGACGCCGGGCGCCTATGCGCCGCTGGCGAGGGCGGAGTCGGCTCCGCTGCCCCCGGAGCTGCAGCACGAGAACGGGGGTCCGGAGCTGGCCACCTTCGGGCACGCCAGCGACCTGCACCCCGCGGCGCTGGTCGGGTCGATCGACGCCCACCCGGTCCTGGAGACCGAGGGCGCGTCAGCTGATCGCCTGGCGGCGGTCGCCCTGACCGCCGGATCCGCGGACCTGACCCGGATCGACGCAGGTGGCCTCGTCCCGGACGTCGTCGACACCAACTCCTGGGTCCAAGGGATCGGAGAGGTCGGCGAGCTCGAGCTGCTCGAGGTCCAGCTGTGCAACCAGACGGCGCCGTTCATCCTGATCAGCCGCCTTCGCCCTGCGCTCGCCGCGTCGTCCGCGAGACGCACCTACGTCGTGAACGTCTCGGCGATGGAGGGCCAGTTCGGGAGGCGGTACAAGGGCCCCGGTCACCCGCACACCAACATGTCGAAGGCTGCCCTCAACATGCTCACCCGCACCAGCGCGGGGGAGATGCTGGCATCCAATGGCATCTTGATGACCGCGGTCGACACGGGCTGGATCACCGACGAACGCCCGCACCCGACCAAGCTGCGGCTCGCGAACGAGGGCTTCAAGGCCCCGTTGGACCTGGTGGACGGAGCTGCGCGGGTCTACGACCCCATCGTCCGCGGGGAGGCCGGCGAGGACGTGCACGGGGTCTTCCTCAAGGACTACGTCGCCTCGCCCTGGTGAGCGCGCTCCGCCTCTCCCCGAAGGGCCTCGGGCACCGGCTCGCCGTTGGGCAGCGCCACGTGGCACTGGGGGAAGATCCTGGCCGTGCAGGTGCGGCAGATCTCGGGGTCGAGCTTCGGGTAGATGGCGTCGATCGGATGTGACTTGGTGGGGAAGATGTTCTCCTCGCCGATCGACTCCAGGTAGGAACCCTGCTCCAGCAGCTTTCGCACCCCTGGCTGGACCCGGTAGAGGTACAGTCCGCCGCCCATCTTGCGGCGCCGCTTCGCCTCCTGGACCAGCAGCTCGGCCCCGGCGATGTCGACGAAGTTCATCCCTCGCGCTGCCAGCAGGACGTGACGCTGGTCGGGCACCTGCTCGTCGATCCGGTGCAGCTCACCCTGGACGTGGTTGACCGCGCCGAAGAAGAGCGAGCCATGGATGCGCATCATCTTGTACTGCGGGCACTCGGGACGGTCCTCGGCGGGGACGTAGTAGTAGGCGTCGGGATCGGGGTCCGGGACCACGGGCAACATGTCGGGCCTGGAGGTGCGCGCGAGGTAGAGCATCAGGGCGAGCATGATGCCGAAGACGATCCCCTTCTCGAGGTCGATCAAGGTGCCGACGAAGGTCACGAGGAGCACGGCTGTCTCCGCGACGCTCGTGCGCAGGATCGAGCCGATGTGGTGGAAGTCGATCAGGCCGTAGGCGACAAGGAAGAGCAGCCCGGCCATGGCAGCGGTGGGCAGGAAGGTCACCAGGGGTGAGATGACGGCCAGGATGAGGAGCAGGAAGATCGAGGCGTACACCGCGGCGAGCGGGGTGCGTGCCCCTGCCGCGTAGTTGGCGCCGGAGCGGTTGAACGAGCCGCTCGCGGGATAGCTGGAGAAGAAGCTCCCGACCAGGTTGGCCAGGCCCTGCCCGATGAACTCCTGGTTCCCGTCGATGCGCTGTTCGGTCTTGACGGCGATGGCACGGGAGATCGAGACAGCCTCGGTGAGTCCGAGCATGGTGACGACCAGCGCAGGGAACAACACCTGCTCGAGGGCGGTCGGGGAGAAGTCCGGGAGCGAGATCGGGGGCACCTTGGCCGAGAGCGCGGCCACCCTGGTGATGTGCGTGACGTCGTCGCCTCCCGCGACCCGGTCGATGGCCAGTGCGGTGAGGCTGCCCACGACGAGAGCCAGGATCATGTGCAGCCTGGGCAGCAGCCGACGAAGTGCGAGACCCGAGACCAGGGTGGCCGCGCCGACGGACACGACGTAGGGGTTCACGTCGCCGACGCGTGCCACGGCCTGGTAGACGACCTCGTGGAACGCGAGCCCACGCTCGAGATCCAGGCCGAGGAAGTTGCTGACCTGGCTGACCGCGATCAGCAGCGCAGCACCGGTGGTGAAGCCGATCACGACCGTGTGCGAGATGAAGTTGACCAGGGCGCCCAGGCGGACCAGACCCATCACCAGCTGGAAGAGCCCGGTCAGGAAGGTCAGGGTGAGGACGAGCCGGATGTACTCCGCCGAGCCCGGCTCCGCCATCGGTGCGATCGATGCGAACACGGCGATCGATATCGCCGTGGTGGGACCGGTCACGAGGTGCCAGCTCGAGCCGAAGAACGCGGCGATGACCGCGGGCACCATGGCGGCGTAGAGGCCGTACTCGGGTGGCAGTCCGGCGATCGTCGCGAAGGCCACTCCCTGGGGCAGCACGATCAGGGCGCCGGTCAGCCCGGCTGTCAGGTCGAACCGGGTGCTGTTCCTGTCCACCTGGGGCCACCAGCGCAGGAACGGCAGGGCACGGGCCACTCCGCGTTCGGCTCGGATCATGGTCTACGGGCCTCCCAGACTTCGTCTGCCGTGCGCTGCGATCGATGCAGCTGGACGCCGGACCGTCTCGAGCACAGCGCATGCGTGAAGGTGCATGTTTGCAGGGTGCGCCCACCCAGGCAACCGGAGGCCCTCGGGTCTCAGCGTTCGTGGTGGTCCTGGTCGACGGGGCTGCCGGTCCCGCGTGCCGGGGGGCGGGGCTGCAGGCCTCGCCCCCTGGGGACGACGGCCACGGGGTCGAGGATCTCCCCGACGAACTCGCCGTCGACCGTGTCGGAGAAGCCGACCAGCCCCCACCCCTCTCGAAGTGGCACGGCGCGGGCGGCGTACAGCGAGGGATGGTCGACGCGCTCGCTGGCTGAGATGTCCCAGGGGCCGAGGAGCGACGCGCCGGGCACCGACCAGACGCCGCCGGCAGCGCCCTCGCCGTGCCGGCCGGGGTCGAGCTCGCGTGCCCCGCAGGAGAACAGGAGGAACGGCCGGCCCTCGACGGTGACCACCTGGAGCACCTCGAGCTGGCCGAATCCGCCGGGCGAGGACAGCGGTGGCTGCACCTCCCAGCGGTCGAGGTCGTGACTGCGTGCGTGCCCCACGACACCGCGCGACCAGGCTGGGCCGTCCGGGACGCGTGCGGTCACGAGCATGTGCCAGCCGTCCCCGTCGGGGTCGGCGAACACGTAGGGGTCCCGCCACGCCTCGTCGTGCCACGCGCCCGTGGCCAGCTTCTCGTACCACCGGGGGTCGGCCTCGACCAGGGCGGCGTCACCGAAGCGGGTCCAGGTGACCAGGTCCTCGGAGTCGGCGCGGCCGATGCGCTGGACCAGTCCCTGCTCTGACCTGCTCGCTCCGGTGTAGAAGAGGTGGTACCGATCGGCCGGTCCGCGCACCACGCTGCCCGTCCAGGTGGTCAGGTCGTCCCAGGCCGGGGTGTCTGCGGGTCGCAGCGCATCGGGAAGTGGCGTCCAGCAGCACCAGTCCGCGGAGACGGCGTGCCCGATCGAAGGGGTGAAGTGCCGCAGCTCGGGGTCCCCGAGGGACCGTGGTGCCTTGAGGAAGAACAGGTGGTGCCGGCCGTCCGGGTCGTCGACCGACCAGGAGTCCCAGATCCAGCTGTCCTCGAGTCTGAGCATCAGCTCTCCACATCTGCTGGCGTCGCCTGTCGTGACGTCCTCCGGTCGGCCGCACGAGATCTTCTCCGGCCTCCGATGATCGTCGCAGTGTCGGCGGTAGCGTTCCACCTCCAACGTGACGGCGGAGGCCGGCACGATCGGTCACGGAGATCGGAGACGAGGATGCGCACGCGCCAGCTCGGTCGCAGCGGACTGGAGGTCTCGGCCGTCGGGCTCGGCTGCATGGGCATGAGCCACGAGCTCGGACCGGCGGGAGACCACGACGAGATGATCTCGGTCATCCGCGCGGCGGTCGATCGCGGGGTGACCCTGTTCGACACCGCCGAGGTCTACGGCCCCTACGCCAACGAGGAGCTCGTCGGGGAGGCGCTGGCCCCGGTCCGCGACCAGGTCGTCATCGCCACCAAGTTCGGGTTCGACATCGAGGGACCGGACGGTGGGCTGGACAGCCGCCCCGAGCACATCAGGGAGGTGGCGGAGGCCTCGCTGCGCCGGCTGCGCACCGACACCATCGATCTGCTCTACCAGCACCGCGTCGACCCGCACGTGCCGATCGAGGAGGTCGCCGGAGCCGTCAAGGAGCTCATCGAGGCCGGCAAGGTGCGCCACTTCGGCCTCTCCGAGGCGGGCGAGCACACGATCCGTCGAGCGCACGCGATCGTGCCGGTCACCGCGCTGCAGAGCGAGTACTCGCTGTGGTGGCGCGAGCCCGAGGAGTCGGTGCACCCGGTCCTGGAGGAGCTCGGCATCGGATTCGTCCCGTTCAGCCCGCTCGGTCGCGGCTTCCTGACCGGCACCATCGACCAGCACACCACCTTCGCTGACGACGACATCCGTGCCGGTCTGCCCCGGTTCTCAGCGGAGGCCCTCGAGGCCAACCAGAGCCTGGTCGGTCTGCTCGGCGAGATCGCGGAGTCCAAGAACGCCAGCCGGGCCCAGGTCGCGCTCGCCTGGATCCTTGCGCAGCAGCCATGGATCGTGCCCATCCCCGGCACGACCAAGCTGCACCGCGTGGAGGAGAACATCGCTGCTGCGGACCTGGAGCTCACGGAGGCGGACCTGCGCCAGATCGACGCTGCCTTCTCCCGGGTCGAAGACCTGGGAGAGCGCTATCCCGAGCGGCTGCAGCAGTGGATCGACCGTTGATCGTCTAGATTCCGAGGGTGAGTGCCCAAGCCCCCTCCGCTGTCATCCTGATCCGTGCCGAACGCTTCGTGCCGAACCCGGACACGGCGGCCGACAACTCCTTCCAGGCCGAGGTGCCGCTGGGACAGTCCCCCGAGGTGACGTCGGCGATGGCCCTGGCCGAGATGGACGCCGTGGCCGACGCCCTTCGGGCGGCCGGGGTGCGGGTCCATGTCTTCACCGACGAGGACCACACCCGACCGGACAGCGTCTTTCCCAACAACTGGCTCTCCACGCACGCGGGCGGGAGCGTCGCGGTCTATCCGATGTATGCCTCGAACCGTCGCCACGAGCGTCGCGCCGACGTCCTGGAGATGCTCAAGTCCTCCTACCGGGTCCAGACGATCGTCGACTACTCGGGGCTCGAGCCCGACGGCATCTTCCTCGAGGGGACCGGAGCGATGGTGCTCGACCACGTGTCACGGGTCGCCTACGCGGCGGTGAGCCACCGTGCCGACACGCACGTCCTGGAGCGGTTCTGCACCGACTTCGGCTACGAGCCGATGGCCTTCGACGCGGTGGACGCCGCGGGAGTGCCGGTCTACCACACCAACGTGCTCGCCTGCATCGGCACCGAGGTCGCGATGATCGCCCTGGAGATGATCCCGGACGAGACGCGCCGTGCGGCGGTCCGTGAGCGGCTCACGGTGAACGGACGCAAGGTCGTCGAGCTCACCGAGCAGCAGGTCCGGGAGTTCGCGGGCAACGCCGTCGAGCTCTGCGGGCGTACGCCGGACGGGCGGCGGAACTACATCATGGCGATGTCGTCGCGGGCCCATCGGAGCCTGCGCCCCGACCAGGTCGCGGTGATCGAGGAGTCGTGCACGATCCTCGACATCGACATCCCGACCATCGAGCTCGCCGGTGGTTCGGTTCGCTGCATGATCGCCGGCGTCCACCTCGACCGCCGTCCTCCCGGCGTCGCGCCCGAGCGCACCCCGGCCGTGGAGGCCATCGACGCGAACCCGCACGTCGAGGACGGGCGCGCCGTGGGTGCCGGACTCGGCTGATCCCGCCACCCGGTCGCTGCGGCGCGGGTCCCCGGTGCGAGCCCGACCTCGCCGCATCGTGACGCTCGTTCGAGGCCGGTTGTGACCGGCGCCACAAAAAGTCGGCCGAGACCGTTGACACGGGAGATCGACGCGCGCACCATGGATGCATGTCTGATCCAGAACGCATAGATATTCAAGAACCTCGCTACGGAGCCGGAATCTGGCACTTCGCCAGCTACGTGGACCGCTACGCGACCGAGGGGTACGCCGACCCGGTGACCACGCTCGAGGCGATCGCGCTGGCGGGCGAGGTGGGATCCCTCTCGGTGGTGGATCTCAACTGGCCGTTCGCGCCCAAGGACGTCGACACCGCCGACCTCAAGTCGGCGCTGGAGAAGGCCGGGGTCAGCGCCGTCGCAGTGACACCCGAGATCTACAACCGCGACTACGTCAAGGGGGGCTTCACCAACCCCGACCCGAAGGTGCGCGCCAAGGCCATCGACCTCGTCTCCCAGGCAGCGGTGCTCGCCACGGACCTCGGGTGTGACTACGTGAAGCTGTGGCCCGGGCAGGACGGGGTCGACTACCCGTTCCAGGCCGACCACTCCCAGTTGTGGAACTACTCCGTCGAGGCCGTCCGCGAGCTCGCCACGAGTTTCCCCGCCATGCGGTTCTGCATCGAGTACAAGCCCCGCGAGCCGCGCAACCGCATGGTCTTCTCCTCCTGCGCCCGGACCCTGCTGGCCGTGGAGGAGATGGGCTGCGACAACGTCGGCATCCTGCTCGACTTCGGACACTCGCTCTACGGTGGTGAGTCACCGGCGGAGGCGGCCAAGCTGGCGCTGTCACGCGACCGCCTCTTCGCCATCGACGTCAATGACAACTTCCGTGGGTGGGACGACGACATGGTCGTCGGATCGGTCCACCTGCTCGAGACCTTCGAGTTCTTCCACGCCCTGCACACCGCACAGTGGGAAGGCGTGTGGCAGCTCGACCAGTTCCCGTTCCGGGAGGACTCGGTCCAAGCTGCGAAGGACGGCATCGAGACGATGCGCGGGTTCCACCGGGCGTTGCAGCGCCTCGACCACGACGCGCTACGTGCGGCCCAGGACGCGCAGGACGCCCTGCTGGCCCAGAGAATCGTGAAGCGGGCGCTCTACTCCGCGATGGCCGAAGTGGCTGGTGAGGGCGCGTGACGACGACCATCGCCTCCTCCGTCCTGCGGGTCGACGAGCCGGCGGCCGCGGCCTACGCCAGTGCGGTCGAGCGACACCGCGCTCTTGCGGGCAGCGCGCTCGCCGAGTCGCTTGCGCAGGTCGCGACCGGCGTACGCCGCGACATCGTCACCACGATCCAGGGTTCCCAGCTCGGGCACATCGGGGGGGACCTGTCGGTGACCGACCTGCTCGTCACGGCCTACTGGTTCGCACTCGACGTCGACCCCACCGAGCCCGCAGCTCCCGGGCGCGACCGGTTCGTGCTGAGCAAGGGCCACTGCGCAGCCGCGCTCTACTCCACGCTCGCGTCGTGCGGCTTCTTCCCGCGAGCCGAGCTCGCGACCTTCGCCAAGCCGCTCTCACCGCTCAACGGTCACCCCAACAGGGTGAAGGTGCCCGGGGTGGAGACCAACACAGGACCGCTCGGCCACGGCTTCCCGGTCGCGACCGGCTGCGCCCTCGGCGCGAGGCTGCGGGGGGAGGACTACCGGACCATCGTGGTGCTGGGGGACGGTGAGTTGCAGGAAGGCAGCAACTGGGAGGCCGCGATGACGGCGGCCCACTACGAGCTGGACAACATCACGGCCATCGTCGACCGCAACCGGCTCCAGCAGGGCGCCCGGACCGAGGACACCAAGACGCTCGAGCCGCTGCACGACAAGTGGACCAGCTTCGGCTGGGAGACCCGGCGCATCGACGGGCACGACCACCTGGCCATCGTCGAGGCCATGGGTCCCTCGACCACCGGCAAGCCGGTGGCCATCGTCGCCGACACGATCAAAGGCAAGGGCGTGTCCTTCATGGAGGACAGGGTCGAGTGGCACCACAAGGTGCCGACCGACGAACAAGTCCGTGCCGCACTCGAGGAGCTCTCCGCATGACATCGACCGCCGACACCTCGTCCCTCGCCACGGACGCACCCACCTTCGACTGCCGGGTGGACTTCGCCGACGAGCTGGCCCGGCTCGCTCGGGAGGACGACCGCATCGTCGCGGTCTGCAACGACTCGGTCGGCTCCAGCAACCTGACCGGGTTCCGCGAGGAGTTCCCGGACCGTCTGGTCAACGTCGGCATCGCCGAGCAGGACCTGGTCGGCGTCGCGGCCGGTCTCGCCAACGCCGGCCTGATCCCCTTCGTCTGCGCCGCCGCGCCCTTCCTCACCGGCCGGGCGACGGAGCAGATCAAGGCCGACGTCGCCTACAGCGAGCGGCACGTCGTCCTGTGCGGGCAGAGCCCGGGCATGGCGTACGGCGAGCTCGGCCCGACCCATCACTCCATCGAGGACCTCTCCTGGATGCGCGCCGTGGCCGGCCTGCCCGTCGTCGTCCCTGCCGGTCCGTTGCAGACCCGCTCGGCGGTGCGCTGGGCGGCCGGCCTCGGCCGCGGCTCCTACCTGCGCATCCCGCGCTTCAAGGTGCCCGAGGTCTCGCGCGAGACCGACCCGTTCGAGGCCGGTCGTGCTGTCGAGCTGCGCTCCGGGGACGACGTCACGATCGTGGCCGTCGGCACGATGGTCTCGCGGGCGCTGTGGGCTGCTGAGGAGCTGGCCGCCGACGGGATCCAGGCCCGGGTGCTGAACATGGCGTTCGTCGAGCCGCTGGACCGCATCGCGGTGCTCGCCGCAGCCGCACAGACCGCCGGGATCGTCACCGTCGAGGAGGCCACCACCAGCGGCGGTCTCGGCGCGGCCGTCGCCTCGCTCGTGTCCCAGCAGCAGCCGTGCAGGATGCGGATCCTCGGCATCGACGGACAGTTCGCGCCGACCGGGACCGCGTCGTACCTGCTCGACCACTTCGGCCTGAACACCGAGAGCATCGTCCGGGCCGCGCTCGAGGTCTCCGGTGGCCACCGTGGCTGACGACCTCGTGCTCGCGGTCGACCAGGGGACGAGCTCGACCAAGGCCATGCTCGTGGACTCCAGCGGCGCCATCGTGTCCAGCTCGTCCGTAGCCGTCTCACAGACCCACCCCCAGCCCGGATGGGTGGATCAGGACGCGGAGGAGATCTGGGCCTCCGTCCAGCAGAGCGTGCGTGACTGCGTCAGCGACGAGCAGGCGGGCCGCGTGGTCGGTCTCGCCCTCAGCGTGCAGCGCGAGACCGTGGTGCTGTGGGACCGGCGGAGCGGCAGGCCTGTGGCCCCCGCCCTGAGCTGGCAGGACCAGCGCACCGCAGCTCGGGCCACCGACCTCGAGGACGCTGGTCATGCAGGTCAGGTGCTGGCGCGCACCGGTCTGCCGCTCGACCCGATGTTCTCGGCGCTCAAGGCCGGATGGCTGATCGACCAGCACGACCCCGAGCGCACCCGCACGAGCAGCGGCGAATGGTGCGTGGGCACCATCGACTCCTGGCTGATGGCGCACTTCGGTGAGGTGGTCACCGAGATCGGCAACGCCTCGCGTACCCAGCTCCTCGACATCGACACCGGCGCCTGGGACGAGTCGCTGCTCGGCATCTTCGGGGTCCCGCTCGCCTGCCTGCCGCGGGTCGTCTCCTCGATCGGTCCGTTCCCGGCCCTGCGCCAGCTGTCCCCACTCCCCGACGGCCTCCCGGTCCTTGCGGTGATGGCCGACTCCCATGCCGCTCTGTTCGCCCACGGTGGGTGGCGCCCCGGCGTGGTCAAGGCCACGTTCGGCACGGGCTCCTCAGTGATGACGCTGGGCCCGCGTGCCTCCGCCGCGTCCGGTGTCTGCGCGACGGTCGCGTGGCAGATCGACGATGTCGCGCTCGCGCTGGAGGCCAACATCCGCTCGACCGGTCGCACGCTGACCTGGTTGGCCGACCTCCTCGACCTGCACGTCGACAGCGTCTTCGAGTCGGCGAGCACGGCCAGCAGCGACGGCGTCACGCTGGTCCCTGCGTTCGGTGGCCTCGGTGCGCCGTGGTGGGACCGGAACGCCGTCCCCGTGCTCACCGGCTTCTCCCTCGGCACCAGTCGCGCCAACCTCGCCCGAGCGGCGCTGGAGTCCATCGCCTTCCAGGTCGACGACGTGATCTCGGCCTTCGCCGCGATCGGCAGCCACCTCGTGGAGCTTGCCTGTGACGGCGGGATGACCCGGTCGGAGGCTCTGATGCAGCTCCAGGCGGACGTCAGCGGGGTGCCCGTGCGGGTCAGCCCGACCGCCAACCTCTCAGCGCTGGGCGCGGCGCATCTCGCGGGGCTGCAGCTCGGCTGGTGGACCTGGTCAGACCTCGAGGGTGACCTCGGTGGCAGGCAGGGAGCTCCGGACTTTCGCCCGCGCATCGACGCTACCGAGCGTGCCGCGCTACGCACGGCCTGGACCACGGAGGTCGCGCGGTCACGTGGCGCGGCGCGGCACACGCGAGAGAACGAGAGGGCGGACCGATGACCACCGCTTCCGCTAGCACCCGCGTCCGGCGCAGAGTGCCGTCCCGAGTCATCGCCGGGGCCCTGCTCCTCGTCCTGCTGGTCGCCATGGCGCTTTCGACCGAGTACGTCTCGGCCTCGGCGCCGGTCCCGGGCGAGCAGAAGAAGTTCGACCCGGCCGCGTACGGCAAGGACAACTACACCTCCAAGGTCAAGCCCGCGATCGAGCAGGAGCCGGTTGACCTCGCCACGCTCGTTCCGCTGCTCAAACAGGACTCCGAGGCTGCCGGCCAGAAGTACGGCAAGCGCAACGGCACCTCGCCGTACACCTACTCGGTGACGCTCACCGGGACCGCCGGCAAGCCGGTCAGTGGACTCATGCCGGTCGAGGTCGCCGGTCTTGCGAAGTCGACACGGGTCTCGGTCCAGGTCGGTCCCGCGGTCAACGGCACAGCGCTACGCGATGCCACCGGACAGATCTCGTTCAACGACTTCGTCAACCAGGTCGACTACTCCAACGCCGCCACCGCGCTCAACACGGAGATGAAGAACGACCTTCTCGCAGGACTCGATCCCAAGAGCCTGGTCGGGAAGACGGTGACCGTGATCGGCGCAACCGCGCCGTTGAGCCCGGATCTGGTGACCGTGACCCCTGTCAGCATCAAGGCTGCGCAGTGACGACCGCGAGCCGGGCCGAGCGAGCCCAGCCGGTGATGGCGGCATGCGACGTGGTGAAGACCTACGGTGGCACCCACGCCCTGCGTGGAGTCAGCCTCGGCGTTGCGCCCGGGCGGGTGACTGCCCTGTTCGGTGAGAACGGCGCGGGCAAGTCGACCCTGATGAAGATCCTGTCCGGCATCGAGACCACGACCTCGGGTCGGGTCGAGCTCGACGGGGTGCCGGCCCAGTTCGCCTCGCCTCGGCAAGCGGCGGACCAAGGTGTGGTGATCATCCACCAGGAACTGAGCCTGTGCCCCAATCTCTCGATCCAGGACAACCTCTTCCTCGCCCGTGAGCAGCGAGGCCCCTTGGGCGGAGTCAACCGTCGGGCGCAGCGTCGCGCCACCGTTGAGGTGCTGGAGCGGCTCGAGGAGAAGCTCGACCCCGACACCCTGGTGGGTGACCTGCGCATCGGCCAGCAGCAGCTCGTCGAGATCGCCCGGGCGCTGCTGCAGAAAGCCCGCGTCCTGATCATGGACGAGCCGACCTCGGCCCTGAGCATGACCGAGGTCGATGTCCTCTTCCGAGTGATCCGCGAGCTGACCTCCCACGGGGTCGCGGTCATCTACATCTCCCACCACCTCGAGGAGTCCCTGGACATCGCCGACGACGTGGCGGTGCTCCGCGACGGACAGCTCGTGGCGACGGGGAGCGCCGACGAGGTGGACCTGGGCTGGGTGGTTCAGCACATGGTCGGTCGCGACCAGGACTCGTTGTTCCCCAAGCGGCACGCCACCTTCGGTGAGGTCGTGCTCTCCGTCGACCAGCTCCAGGTGGCGGACCCGTCCAACCCCCACCGGCTGGCCGTGGACGGCATCGACCTGGAGATCCGGGCCGGTGAGATCGTCGGTGTGTACGGCCTGATGGCCTCAGGGCGTACCGAGCTCCTGGAAGCGATCGCAGGCCGACTGCCCGTGACCTCCGGCAGCGTGGCCTTTGCCGGCGAGCAGCTCGAAGGCCACTCGGTGCGAACCCGCATCCAGCGTGGGATCGCGCTGGTGCCGGAGGATCGCCAGCGCGACGGGCTCGTCCAGACGATGTCGGTCGGTCAGAACCTCTCACTGAGCTCGTTGTTGAGCTTCGTCCGCCGTGGCTTCATCTCACAAGGCAGCGAGAGTGACGCCGTGAACGAGATGATCACCGACGTCACGGTGAAGACCGACGGACAGACGGCTCCGATCGGCTCGCTGAGTGGTGGCAACCAGCAGAAGGTGGTCATCGGCAAGGCTCTGCTGACCAAGCCGAGGGTGCTGCTGCTCGACGAGCCCTCGCGCGGCGTCGACATCGGCGCCAAGGCTGACATCTTCGCCCTGATGACCCAGCAGGCCGAGAACGGCCTCGCCGTCGTCTTCACCACCTCGGAGGCGGAAGAAGCCCTGCACATCCCGGATCGCCTTCTGGTCCTGGAGCGGGGCCGTCTGGTGGGCGACCTCGACCCGCACACGATCGACCGTGGCCGCCTCATGCAGCTCGCGGACGGCACATCCCGCAGCAGAACCGGAGAAGCATCGTGACCCAGACACTGACCCCCAATCCGACGTCGCGCACCGAGGACGGCCCTACGGACAAGGACGTCCGCCGGCTCAGGACGCTGAACATGATCTTCGAGCTCCGGGCATTCATCGCCCTGGCCGTGCTGATCGTCGTGTTCACCTCGCTCTCGGACTCGTTCCTCACGGTCACCAACCTGATCACGATGACGAAGCACGTCGCGATCAACGCCGTGCTCGCGCTCGGCATGCTGCTGGTGATCCTCAAGGGCGGCATCGACCTGTCCGTGGGCTCGATCGTGGGCCTCTCAGGCGTCGTCTGCGGCGAGCTCCTGGGCGGCATCCGTCTCCCGGGCACCGACACGCTCGCCTTTCCACCCGTCTGGGTGGTCGTCATCATCGCGATCCTGGTCGGCACGGCCGTGGGTCTGATCAACGGCATCCTGGTCACCCGGTTCAGCGTCGCTCCGTTCATCGCGACGCTCGGGATGCTGTACGTCGCCCGAGGCACCGCACTGCTCATCTCGGGCGGATCGACGTACCCCAACCTCGGAGGCAACGCCAGCCTGGGCAACACCGGGTTCTCCTACATCGGCGGTGGCCGACCCCTGGGGCTCCCGTTCTCGATCTGGGTGATGGTCGTGCTCGGGTTGGTGACTACGGTCCTGCTGACCCGCGCGCCCTTCGGTCGTTGGCTCTACGCCACCGGCGGCAACGAACGGGCCTCCGAGCTCTCCGGCGTGCCGGTGCGGCTGGTGAAGACCGTGGTCTACATGGTCTCCGGCGGCTGTGCAGCGGTGACCGGCATCATCATCGCCTCCGAGCTCACCTCGGCCGCGCCGCAGGCGGGGGAGAGCTTCGAGCTGAATGCGATTGCCGCGGTCGTCATCGGCGGTGCTGCCCTCTCCGGCGGACGCGGCAACGTGCGCGGCACCCTCGTCGGCGCGTTCGTGATCGGCTTCCTGGCGGACGGCCTCGTCATCCTCGGCGTGTCGACGTTCTGGCAGATCTTCATCAAGGGCGCCGTGATCATCGTCGCGGTCATGTTGGACCAGGGACAGCAGCGGTTCCAGCGCAAGGGCGCTGCCGTCGCGGCCACGGTCGAGGCCGAGCAGGCCCCTCACGCTTCACAGGCTGGTGCTCCCACCAGTCCGGAAGGCACTACCACCACACACGGGTGAGTCTCACCCACTCCCAGGAGGTTACAAACCATGTTCGACAAATTCACGCGTGGCAACGGCATGCGCATCGCGGCAATGGCTGCCGCGGGAGTCCTGGTGCTGAGTGGATGTGGCAGCTCAGACTCCAAGGCCAGCTCTGGGTCGGGGGACTCCAGCAAGAAGAGCAGCAACTACATCGCCATCATCACGCCCTCACCCGACAACCCGTTCTTCAAGGCTGAGGGCGACGCAGCGAAGGCCAAGGCCGAGGAGCTCGGCTACACCGCCACTGTCTCCTCGCACGACGACGACCCGAACAAGCAGAGCGAGCTCATCGATGCCGCGATCTCTCGCAAGGCCGCGGCGATCATCCTCGACAACGCCGGTGCCGACGCCTCCATCGGCCCGGTGCAGAAGGCGAAGGACGCCGGCATCCCGGTCTTCCTGATCGACCGCGAGATCAACAAGACTGGCGTGGCCGCGGCGCAGATCGTGTCCAACAACGCCCAGGGCGCCCAGCTCGGCGGGCAGGCGTTCGTCAAGGCGATGAAGGAGAAGGGCAACTACGTCGAGCTCACCGGCAAGGAGTCCGACACCAACGCCGGCGTCCGCTCGGACGGCTACAACGCCGTGATCTCGCAGTACCCGAACATGAAGCTCGTGCAGAAGGAGACCGCGAACTGGGACCAGCAGGAGGCCTTCACCAAGATGGAGACGATCCTGCAGCGCAACCCCGACATCCAGGGGGTCATCGCCGGCAACGACACGATGGCTCTCGGTGCCGTCGCAGCGATCAAGGCGACCCCTGGCCTGAAGAACGTCGTCGTGGTCGGCTTCGACGGAAGCCCCGACGCCATCTCGGCGATCAAGGCGGGCCACATGTACGCAACCGTGCTGCAGCCGGCCGCCCTCGGCGCCGAGACGGCGATCGAGCAGGCCGACAAGATGATCAAGGACGGCAAGACCGGGGCCGATGAGAAGCAGTCCATCGACTGCGAGCTCGTCACCGCAGACAACGCCGACCAGTACGGCGTGTTCGCCAAGAAGTAGTGCCGCGATGCGGGCGAGCACGGGACACCGGCTCGCCCGCACCGTCTTGTCCTTGCATGTTGAGCGCCCGCTGCCGACGATCCGAGGCAGGATCCTCCCATGACCACGCGTATCACCGCGGACCGAGACCGTCTCCGCCTGCTGACGAAGGTCGCGCGCCTGTACCACGAGAAGGGCGTGCGTCAGCCTGAGATCGCCGCGCAGCTGCACCTGTCCCAGGCGCGGGTCTCGCGGCTGCTGAAGGAGGCTGCCGAGCGCGGCATCATCCGCACCGTGGTCGTGTCACCCGCGGGCGTGCATACCGAGATCGAGGAGCACCTGGCGGAGAAGTTCGCGCTCCGAGACGTCGTGGTGGTCGATGTCGAGGGGACCGGCCCCGACGTCCTCAACGCCCTTGGTTCGGGAGCAGCGGCGTACCTCGACTCGACCCTGATCGGCGGCGACGTCATCGGCGTCTCGTCGTGGAGCTCGACGCTTCTGGCCGCCGTCGAGGTGATGCGACCCAAACGCACACAGGTGGTCGACCGTGTCGTGCAAGTCGTCGGTGGAGTCGGTAGCCCCGAGGTCCAGATGCAGGCGTCCAGGCTGACCGGACGCCTTGCGGAGGTGACCGGGGCCTCGCCGGTCTTCGTCCCCTCACCGGGACTGGTGGGGTCCACGGCCCTGCGTGACGCGCTGATGGCCGACCCCAGCGTCCGAGCAGTGCAGGAGCAGTGGTCGCAGCTGACGGTCTCCCTCGTCGGCATCGGGGCGCTCGAACCCTCGCCCCTGTTGCGCCGCAGCGGCAACAGTCTTGCCCCGGTGGAGCAGGAGGAGCTGCGTCGTGCCGGCGCGGTGGGGGACGTCTGCCTGCGCTACTTCGACGCCCACGGGCAGGCCATCCAGTCGTCGTTCGACCAGCGGGTCATCGGGATCGGGAGGGAGGACATCATGCGGGTGCAGCGTCGGATCGGAGTCGCAGGTGGTTCGGACAAGGTCGATGCCATTCGCGCCGCCGTCCAGGGCGGCTGGGTCAACATCTTGATCACCGATCTCGAGGTCGCCAAGGCCCTCGCTGCCGAATGAACGGGTCTCGGCTCGCGGGCCGGACACGGACGCCGTTCGCAGGCAGCGGGGTCTAGGGTCGAGATCGTGCAGGGGAGCGCGGGCCCGTCGCTGGCCGAGGCCGAGAACATCGCCTCCTGGGCGCATGCGGCGCTCGAGGAGATGATGCATCTGCCCGACGTGTGCCGGGTGGGACTCGGCCTGACCGAGGGCGGTGGGCGTCGGCTGCTGTTCACAGCGAGCGATCGCGACCCCCGTGGGGGAGTCGAGTGGTGCCTCGTCGACGCCTACGACGACGTGCCGCTCAACAGCGCCGTACGCAGCGGGCAACCGGTCCTGGGTGCGCTGGACGGGCTCGAGGCACGCTACCCGGGTTTCGTCGCGCGGCAGCAGGAGACCGCGGCAGTGGCGCTGGCTGCCGTCCCGGTGGTCACGGCGGGGCACGTCCTGGGCGGATTCGTGCTGTTCTTCGACTCGCCGCAGGTGTTCGACGGTGAGCAGAGCCGGGAGCTCGTCCGGACCGGGGAGAACCTGGGCGCCGAGCTGCGTCGCGTCCAGCGAGACGCGACGCAGGACCGGGCCTCGTGGGCCGTCGAGGCGCTGCCGTCCGGAGCGGTCGCCGCGGTCCGCGCCTTCGCGCACGACCCCGCCTCGGTGCCCGAGGCCCGTCGCTATCTCCGGCGGACGCTGCAGGGGTGGGACATCGACGACGACACCACCGAGACCGCTGCGCTGTGTCTCTCCGAGCTCGTCACCAACGCGGTCACCCACGCGGGCGCCGGCTGCGCCCTACGCGTGCTGCTGGACCGGGACGTCCTGACGGTCTCGGTCCGCAACGCGGGTCACCACGACGCGGCCGTCGGCACCCACGACGATCCGTGGCGGGTCCACGGACGGGGCCTGCAGGTCGTCGAGGCGCTGGCGAGCCGATGGGGATGCGACCTCGGGATCAGCTCGACCACGGTGTGGTTCGACCTGGAGCTGACCGGCGCAGACAGCAGCTGATCGGCGCCGCGTTTCGGACACCCGCGAGCCAGGGTCGCTGCTACTTTCTCGCCCATGGTGCAACCGGGTGACGTCATCGAGAATCCTGTGACCGGAGAGCGGATCACGTTCGTCAGGACGAGCGCGGAGACCGGAGGAGCGCTCGCCGAGCTCGACCTCGAGCTGAGCGCCACGGCCAAGCTGGCGGCGGAGCACATCCACCAGAGCCAGGAGGAGAGCTTCGAGGTCCTCAGCGGCCAGATCCTGCTGAACTGCCGTGGCGAGTCGCTGCTGCGCGGGCCGGGTGAGGTGGTGACGATCCCTCCGGGAGCGCCGCACGCCTGGGCACCCACGGGTGGCCAAGGCGCTCGGGTCCGCATCGTCTTCACACCCGGAGCAGGGATCGAGGAGTTCTTCGAGGAGTTCTTCCGGTGCGGCCGCGAGGGACGGGTGAACGCCAAGGGCATGCCGTCACCGTTCGTGGCGGCGCGACTGGGACTGGTCCACGACCTCTACCTCGCCGGCCCACCGGTCCCGCTCCAGCGCGCCGCCTTCCGCGTCCTGGTCGGGGCGGCGAAGCTGCTCAACCGGGACTGAGCTGCCCGCCTCCGGCCGCGCGTCGCTCGTGCAGACGCTGCTGGGCGGCCGGGAGGAAGGTCAGGCACGGAGCCTCCGCTCCGGGATGCTTCTCGTGCAGGTGGAAGACCCAGCGGTCCATCGCCGCGAGAAAGCCGTTGTCGCCGCCGGGACGATAGGCCGACCAGCTGAGCCGGCCCCTCGCGACGCACGTGGAGCAGCTGATCTTGTAGACGAACTGCCCGTCCGCGCCGAGCTCGATCTTGACCCTCGCCAGCTCTCCGGCCTCTGCTGCGGCCTTCTTCTCCCGAGCGGTTCGACTCGCCGTCATCTCGCACCCCTGCTGTCTTCGGGAGGTGGAGCCTACGCGTGCGCCCCCGTCGAGCAGCGATGCAGGCGGCGCGCCAGACGTCTCCGTGCGCATGTGACTCGCTCGTAACCTCCGGAACATGAGAGGTTGGGCGCAAAGTGCGAGACTAACCTCGTGTTTTCCCAACCGGAGGTCCACAAGATGCCGTTCGCCCGCCTCGCGATCGTCAACCGCGGCGAGGCCGCCATGCGGTTGATCCACGCTGTCCGCGAGATCAACGCGGCCGGGGACGGACCGATCCAGACGATCGCTCTGCACACCTCGGGCGAGGCCAACGCCATGTTCGTGCGCGAGGCCGACCTCTCCTACGACCTGGGGCCGGCGTCCGCCCGTCCCTACCTGGACCTGGCGGTGCTGGAGAAGGCACTGGTGGAGACCCGCGCCGACGCGGCCTGGCCCGGGTGGGGCTTCGTCGCCGAGGACCCGGCCTTCGTCGACCTGTGCGAGAAGCTCGGCGTGACCTTCGTGGGGCCGAGCGCCGAGGCGATGCGCCGGCTGGGCGACAAGATCGGCTCCAAGCTGATCGCCGAGGAGGTCGGGGTCCCGGTGGCTCCCTGGAGCCGGGGTGCCGTCGACACCCTCGAGGGGGCGCTCGCTGCCGCCGAGGACATCGGCTACCCCCTGATGCTCAAGGCCACCGCCGGCGGAGGCGGGCGGGGGATCCGGATGGTCGCCTCCTCCGCGGACCTCGAGGACGCCTACCAGCGCACCAGCGACGAGGCCGAGCGCGCCTTCGGCAACGGGACGCTCTTCCTGGAGCGTCTGGTCACGGGTGCTCGCCACGTCGAGGTCCAGCTGATCGCCGACAGCCACGGCACCGCGTGGGCGCTCGGCGTACGCGACTGCTCGATCCAGCGCCGCAACCAGAAGGTCATCGAGGAGTCGTCCTCACCGCTGCTGAGTCCGGTGCAGAACGAGGAGCTGAAGGTCTCCGCCGAGCGGCTCGCGCTCGCGGTGGGGTACGTCGGAGCGGGGACCGTGGAGTTCCTCTACCACCCCGGCGAGAAGACCTTCGCGTTCCTCGAGGTCAACACCAGGCTCCAGGTGGAGCACTCGATCACCGAGGTGACCACCGACATCGACCTGGTCAAGGCCCAGATCCACGTCGCCCAGGGCGGACGCCTCGAAGGGGAGAAGCCGTCCGAGACGGGGCACGCCGTCGAGGCCCGGCTCAACGCCGAGGACCCCGATCGCGACTTCGCTCCGTCTCCCGGGCACATCGTCCACCTGGACCTGCCCTCCGGACCGGGCATCCGGGTGGACACCGGCGTCGCCGAGGGCGACACGATTCCTCCCGACTTCGACTCGATGATCGCCAAGATCATCGCCTACGGCCGCACCCGCGAGGAGGCCCTGGCCAGGCTGCGCCGCGCACTGTCGTCGACCACCGTGGTGATCGAGGGGGGAGCCTGCAACAAGAGCTTCGTGCTGGACCTGCTCGCCCAGCCCGAGGTGGTGGACGGCACCGGTGCGAGCGGCGGGACCGGCAGCGAGAACTGGGCCGACACCGGCTGGATCGACCGCGTCCGAGCCGAGGGCCGGCTCGTGGCACACGCGCACGCCGGCATCGCCGTCGTGGCCGCGGCGATCGAGGCCTACGTCGACCGGTTGGGGATCGAGACGGCCCGGTTGCTCGAGACCGCCCGAGGCGGTCGTCCGACCGCGTCGCACGAGGTCGGACGACCGGTCGAGCTCAAGCTCCGCGGGGTGCCCTACCAGGTGTGCACGGTGAACACCGGTCCGGCCCGTTTCCGGGTCAGTGTCACCTCCGGCGCCACCGAGCAGACCGTCGACGTCGTGATGGACCGGATCGACGAGGTCCGCCGACGTCTGGTCGTGGGGGGCCGGAGGTACCACCTCGTCACCGCGACGCACGGGCCGACCACGCTCGTCGAGGTCGACGGGGTCGCCCACCGCGTCAGCCGTGACGAGGGCGGCGTCCTGCGCTCGCCCGCCCCTGCGCTCGTCGTGGCCACACCGGCCCGGGTGGGGGACGAGGTCGAGGCGGGAGCTGCCGTCGTCGTGCTCGAGTCGATGAAGATGGAGACGGTGGTGCACGCGCCGTTCGCCGCCCGGGTCAAGGAGCTGCTCGTCATCACGGGCAGCCAGGTCGAGACCGGCAGCGCCCTGATCAAGCTCGAGCCGGTCGGCGACGGCGCGGAGGAGGTCGACACGTCCGTCGGTCCCGAGCTGGACCTGCCCGCCTCCGACGAGGGCATGGACCCGGAGGCGCGCGGTGCCCGGGCGCTGGCAGCCCTGACGGCTGTCGTCCTCGGCTACGACGTGCCTCCTGAGGACCAGGACGCGGCCCTGTCGGAGTACCTGGCCGTGCGCGACCAGATGCGGTCCGACGGTGAGTCGGTCGTGGCCGGCGAGCTGTCGCTGATGGCGATCTTCGCCGACCTCGTGGAGCTGAGCCGCAGCCGTCCGGCTGACGAGGAACGCCACACCGAGCTGCGCGTGCACAGCTCCCGGGAGCACTTCCACACGTTCCTGCAGAGCCTCGACGCCGATCGCGGGGGGCTGCCCGACCAGTTCCGCGCGCGCCTGCTGCGGGTCCTGCACCACTACGGTGTCGAGGACCTGGAGCGCAGCCCGGCCATGGAGGCAGCGGTCTTCCGCATCTTCCTGGCCCAGCAGCGCTCGACCCCCGAGATCGCTCTCGCCTCTGCCGTCCTGGGGCGCTGGATGGACGAGACCCCGCCGTCAGGGGAGCTCATCGGCCCGGCCCGCGAGCTGCTCGAGCGTCTGGGGCGCGTGACCCAGCTGCGGTTCCCGGTGATCGGTGACCTGGCCCGGAGCGTGCGCTTCCGCTGGTTCGACCAGCCCGCCGTGGACGCCGAGCGCTCCGACGTCCTGGCCGGTGTCCGCGACGAGCTCGTGGCCCTCTCGGGGGAAGGTGAGAACGCCGACCGCGCCTCGCGCATCGAGGCCCTGGCGGCCATTCCCGAGCAGATCGTCCGCTTCCTGGCCGAACGGCTCGAGCAGGGCGTGCCGACGCGTGAGCCGATGCTGGAGGTGCTGGCGCGCCGTCACTACCGCGAGTACGACCTGACCGACCTGCGGTCGATCGAGCCGGGAAATCGGCCGGCGGTGGTCGCGAGCTACGTGCTGGACGACCGCCCGACGCGGCTGGTCTCCCTGATCGGCACGGTGGCTGAGCTCGCCGACCCCGCGCGCGACCTGGTCTCCTCGGTGAGCGAGCTCGTCGCCGAGCGCCGCGACGACGAGGACGCGGTGGTCGACCTCTACCTGCACTGGCCCGACGCGCCCGAGGAGGCCGAGGCCACCAGCGAGCGGCTGGCGGCCCTGCTGGCGGACCTGCCGGTGTCCCAGGACGTACGCCGGGTCTGCATCGCGGTCTGCCAGGGCGGAGACCGGCCGGTCGGCTACTTCGCCTTCCGACCCACCGACGACGGTCAGGTCGTCGAGGACGACCTGGTCCGTGGCGTGCACCCGATGGTGGGGCGGCGCCTGAACCTGTGGCGTCTCCGCAACTTCGACGTGACCCGCATCGAGGCGCCGGAGGACGTCCTTCTCTACGAGTGCGTCGCTCCGCAGAACCCTGCCGACAAGCGCCTGGTGGCGCTCGCGCAGGTGCGTCAGATGGCCGTCGTCCGTGACGAGAACGGCACCGTCACCTCCTTGCCCCACGCCGAGCGTGCGGTCGAGAACTGCCTCGAGGCCATCCGCCGTGCTCGCGTGGCTCGGGGAGCCGCCGGTGCGAAGCTGGACATGAACTACGTCTGGGTGCACGTCTGGCCCGTCGTCGACGTCGACGAGGCCGGGCTGACCGCTCTGGGCACCAAGATCAGCCCGCTCACAGACGGGGCCGGCATCGAGGAGGTCGTGGCCCAGGGCCGCGTGGTCGTCCCGAACGGCGAGCCGCTCCCGGTGGCCGTGCGCTTCGGCGCGCAGCCCGGTGCCGGTGTGGTCTCGAGCGTGGAGTCGCCTCCCACCGAGCTGCTCCAGCCGCTCGACGACTACGCCTCCAAGGTGGTCCGGTCCCGGCGTCGTGGCCTGGTCTACCCCTACGAGCTCAGCGCCGTGCTCACCGGTCCCAGCGGTTCGCTCGTCGAGCTCGACCTCGACGACACCGGGATGCTGGTCCCGGTCGATCGTCCTCGGGGCCTGAACAAGGCCGGCATCCTCGCCGCGGTGGTGACCACCCCGACCACCCTGCACCCGGAGGGGGTCACGCGGGTGGTGCTGTCCGGTGACCCGACGAAGTCACTGGGCTCGGTCGCCGAGGAGGAGTGCCTGCGCGTCATCGCTGCGCTCGACCTCGCGGAGCGGATGCAGGTGCCCCTGGAGTGGTTCGCGCTCTCCGCGGGGGCCCGGATCTCGATGGACTCCGGCACCGAGAACATGGACTGGGTGGCGAAGGCGCTGCGACGGATCGTGGAGTTCACCCAGGGCGGCGGCGAGATCAACGTCGTGGTGGCCGGCATCAACGTGGGCGCCCAGCCCTACTGGAACGCCGAGGCCACCATGCTGATGCACTGCAAGGGCGTCCTGGTGATGACGCCGGACAGTGCCATGGTGCTGACCGGCAAGCAGTCCCTCGACTTCTCCGGTGGTGTCTCCGCCGAGGACAACTACGGCATCGGCGGCTACGACCGCGTGATGGGGCCCAACGGCCAGGCGCAGTACTGGGCACCCAACCTCGCCGGCGCCTTCGCCGTGCTGATGGCGCACTACGAGCACACCTACGTGGTGCCGGGAGAGTCGGCCCCGCGCCGGGCGCTCACCAGCGACGACCCGGAGCGCGACATCTCGTCGTACCCGCACGTCGCCGAGGGGAGCGACTTCACCACCGTCGGGGAGATCTTCTCCGCGACCACCAACCCGGACCGCAAGAAGGCCTTCGACATCCGCACGGTGATGCGGGCGGTCGCCGACCAGGACCACGAGACGCTCGAGCGCTGGGCCGGCATGGCCGACGCCGACACCGCGGTCGTCCAGGACGCCCACCTCGGCGGCTACCCCGTCTGCCTGCTCGGCATCGAGTCGCGCTCGGTACGCCGTGGCGGCTATCCCCCGACCGACGGCCCGGACACCTACACGGCCGGCACGCTGTTCCCGCGGTCGTCGAAGAAGGCGGCGCGGGCGATCAACGCCGCCAGCGGCAACCGACCGCTGGTGGTGCTGGCGAACCTGTCGGGATTCGACGGCTCACCGGAGTCGATGCGCAACCTGCAGCTGGAGTACGGCGCGGAGATCGGCCGGGCGATCGTCAACTTCGACGGCCCGATCGTGTTCTGCGTGATCTCTCGCTACCACGGTGGCGCGTTCGTCGTCTTCTCCAAGGCGCTGAACCCGAACATGACCGTGCTGGCCCTCGAGGGCTCGTTCGCCTCGGTCATCGGCGGTGCGCCCGCGGCCAACGTGGTGTTCACCGGCGAGGTGGACAAGCGCACGGCAGCGAGCCCGGCGATGCGCGAGCTGGACGAGCGCATCGCCGATGCGAAGGGCTCCGAGCGGATCGCGCTGGTCGTCGCACAGTCGGAGCTGCGCGCAGCGACGCGGGCCGAGAAGATCAGCGAGGTGGCCGCGGAGTTCGACGGGATCCACGACATCCACCGCGCCGTCGAGGTGGGGTCGGTCGACGCAGTGATCCCAGCGTCGAGGCTGCGCCCGGAGATCATCCGTGCGATCGAGAAGCACCTGGGCGCGCCCGCCTGAGGGCCGAGCCCCGTGAGAGCGACGCTCGCGGGACCTTGAGACCAGGTGCTAGCGTTCCTGGCATCCACACGGGAGCCCGTCGCATCGGGCTGAGATGGGGCTGATGCCGCCCCGACCGTCGAACCTGCTCCGGATCATGCCGGCGAAGGAAGTGAGATCGACGTGTTGCCACGGTTCCACCTGATCACCGATTTCGACACCCTCGACCGGGACGCGTTGTCGCGCCTGCTCGGCGTCGTCGCCGAGCAGCGGCACGGCGCTCCTGCCGTCGACGCGGTCCAGGTCCGGGCGAAACGGGCCTGCGACCACGATGTCGTCTCGTGGACCCGCGAGCTCGTGGCCGGGATCCAACCCTCCGCCACCCGGGTGCTCGTCAACGACCGCCTCGACCTGGCGCTCGCCGCCGGAGCGCACGGGGTCCACCTCGGCCGGCACGACCTGTCGGTCGCCGACGCCCGCTCGCTCGCTCCTGCGGGCTTTCTGGTCGGCGCCACCTGCCGCAGTCCGGAGCAGGCCGTCCGTGCGCGGGCAGCGGGTGCCGACTACGCCGGGGTCGGGCCGGTGCACGCCACGACGACCAAGTCCGGGCTGCCGGACCCGCTCGGGCTCGAGGTGCTCGCAGCGACGGCAGCGGAGATCCCTGCGATCGCGATCGGGGGGATCACCGCCGCCCGGGTGCGGGAGGTGATGGCCGCGGGAGCCCACGGCGTCGCCGTGGTCGCCGCCGTCTGGAAGACCGCCGACCCACCCGGCGCCGCCCGGGAGATCGCCGAGCTCGTCCACGCGGCGTGAGCCCGGGCACGCCCGGACTCCGGGTGGTCGTCGTCGGTGGCGGCATCGTCGGGCTGGCGTGCGCCGACGAGCTGGTCCGGGCCGGACACGACGTGCGGCTCTGCGACCCGGCTCCGGCGCGCGGTGCGACGTACGCCGCTGCCGGGATGCTCACGCCCGGGGGAGAGGCCTGGTTCGGCGAGGAGCCGCTCCTGCGCCTGGGGGTCGACTCGCTCGGCCGGTGGCCGGGGTTCGCCACCTCGCTGGCGGAGCGGTCGGGGCACCAGCTGGACCTGCGCACGACCGGCACCCTGCTGGTCGCCGGCGACCGCGATGATCTCGCCGAGCTGCGCCGCGCCTGCCGCGTGCTCGAAGCCAGCGGGGTGCGCGCCGAGGAGCTCGACCGACGCACCCTGCGAGCGGCGGAGCCGACGCTGTCGGGGCGCGTGGTCGGTGGGGTGCTGCTGCCAGGGGACAGCCACGTCAACCCGCGACTGGTCGCCGACGCCCTGCTCGCGCTGCTGGGCGCGCGGGTGGTTCGGTCCGAGGCGCAGCCGGTGCCCGACGGGGTCGTGCTTGCCGACGGCTCCCACCTGCCGGCGGACGTGGTCGTGCTGGCCACCGGCGCCGTCGGGATGCCGCACGTGCGGCCGGTGAGGGGCGAGGTGCTCCGCGTGCGGTCCCGGCACGCCCCGGCCAGGGTCCTGCGGGCGCGAGTCCACGGTGAGCAGGTCTACGTGGTGCCGCGCGCGGACGGTGAGCTCGTGATCGGCGCGACCGAGGAGGAGCATCCCCCGGGCGTGCGCCCACCGGTGCCGACCGTGGGCGCCGTGGTCCGGCTGCTGGAGACCGCTCGCGTGCTGGTGCCCGGTCTCGACACGGCCGAGCTCCTGGAGGTCGTCGCCAGGGATCGACCCGGCAGCCCCGACAACGGCCCGCTGCTCGGACCGGTCGCCACCCCGGGGCCGACCCGGCTGCTGCTTGCGGGCGGTCACCACCGAGGCGGAGTGCTGCTCGCTCCGGTCACCGCCGCCACGCTGCGCGCCCACGTGGAAGGCCTGGAGGTGCCGGTCGCGGCCCGAGCCTTCGGCCCCGGCCGCTTCGACACCGACATCTGGAGAACCGGCACCGAGAGATCCGACACCGACAGAGACGAGGAACCATGCGCCTGAGCATCAACGGCCGACCGCACCAGCTTCCCGAGGGCTCCGAGCTGACCGCCCTGGTGACCAGCGTGGCACCCGATCCCCGCGGTATCGCGGTCGCGCTGAACGGCCGTGTCGTCCGCGTGGCCGAGTGGCCGGACATCACCCTGCGCGAGGGCGACCGGGTCGAGGTCGTCACCGCACACCAGGGCGGGTGAGCGGCGGATGGAGATGCTCGAGGTCGCGGGCGTCCAGCTCGCCCCGCTCTGGCTCGGCACCGGCGGTCTGACCAGCCTGGAGAGCGTGCGGCGGGTGGTCGAGGCCGGCGATCCCGGTCTGGTGACCGTCTCGGTCCGACGTACGTCCGACACCGGGACGGGCAGCCTGTTCGCCCTCCTGCGCCGGCTCGGTGTCCGGGTGCTGCCGAACACCGCCGGCTGTCTCAGCGCCCACGAGGCCGTGTTGACAGCCGAGCTCGCGCGGGAGGCGCTGGAGACCGACTGGGTCAAGCTCGAGGTGATCGGTGACGAGCTGAGCCTGCTGCCGGACGTCGTCGAGCTGGTGGAGGCGGCGGAGGCGTTGGTGGCTCGTGGCTTCACGGTGCTGCCCGTACACGACCGGAGACCCGGTGCTCGCCAGCAGGCTGGTCGACGTGGGCTGCGTCGCGGTGATGCCGCTGGGGTCGCCGATCGGTTCGGGGCGTGGGATCGCGGACCCGCACACGATCGAGGCGGTGCGGGCGGCGGTGGACGTCCCGGTCGTCCTGGACGCAGGGATCGGCACGGCCAGCGAGGCGGCGCGGGCGATGGAGCTCGGTTGCGATGCCGTGCTCGTGGCGACTGCGGTCACCCGCGCGGAGGAGCCCGGTCGCGATGGCGCGCGCGATGAGCCTGGGCGTCGAGTCGGGTCAGCTCGCCCGCGGGGCGGGGCGGATCCCGCGGCGGAAGATGCGCGAGGTCATCGAGCCCGATGCGGGGGCGGGTGGGGCGATGAGGGTGCCGAGGCTGCTCGCTGCTCACCGACCGCCGGCAACTGCCCCCGGGACATGGGCTGGTCGAGACGATCGCTGCATGCGCTGCGGCCGGAGCGACGACGGTCGTGCTGCGGGAGCTGGACCTGTACGAGCTGGAGCGTGCCGCCCTGGTGGAGGAGCTGGCGGGCACGTGCGGGTCATCTCGGCGCGCACCGATCTGCCCGGCGTGGCAGGTGTGCATCTCGCCGCCCGCCAGCCGCTCGGCGAGGCGGCGGTTGTCGCACGGTCGCTCCTGCCACGACGAGGACGAGGTCGCGCGGGCCGTGCGAGGACGGTGCGGCCTACGTGAGCGTCTCGCCGATCGCGGCGACGAGCTCCAAGCCGGGCTACGGTCCTGCGCTCGGACTCGGGGGAGTCCGCCGTGCCGCCGCGGCCGCCGTCGGCGTGCCGGTGCTGGCGCTCGGTGGCGTGACTCGGTCGAGGTGGCGGCACTGCGCTCGGCCGGGATGCACGGTGTCGCGGTGATGGGCGCGGTGATGCGGGCCGACGACCCGGCCGCCGTGGTCTCCGGGCTGCTGGCCGAGCTGGGGGAGGAGTGATGGGCACACCGCTGGTGGTGCTCAGCGTTGCCGGCACCGACTCCGGTGGTGCGGCTGGGCTGGCCGCCGACCTGGGCACCTTCGCCGCGCTGGGTGTCCACGGCACCTGTGCGGTCACGGCCGTCACGGCGCAGGACACCACCGGTGTGCACCGCGTCGTGTCCTCGGCGCCGACGACGTGCGCGCGCAGATCGGCTCCGTGCTCGACGACCTGCCGGTGGCGGCGGCGAAGACCGGGATGCTCGGCTCCGCCGAGGTCGCCTACGTCGTGGCGGACCTGCTCGTCGGATCGGGTCCCGCTCGTGGTCGACCCGGTGCTGGTCGCGACCAGCGGCGCCGTGCTGGGTGATGAGGCGCTGGTGAGGGCATACCGCGAGATCCTGCTGCCGCGTGCGGACGTGGTGACGCCCAACCGCGACGAGGCAGCGGCGCTGACCGGGCTGCGCACGAGACACCTGCCGAGGAGCTGCGCTCGCGGTGCACGCTCTGGGTCCGGACGTGGTGCTGACGGGCGGCGAACGCGGTAGCGGCACCTGTCGCGACGTGGTCGTCAGAGACGGGGTCACCACCGTGCTGGAGCACCCGGGGGTCGAGACGACCAACGACCACGGCACGGGTTGCACCTACAGCGCGGCCCTGGCCGTCCACCTCGCCCGCGGTCTCGACCTCGAGACCGCGGCCCGATAGGCGCAGGCCTTCGTGGTCGAGGCACTCGCCGTCTCTGCGCCATGGGTGCTGGGCCGCGGTCGCGGGCCGGTCGCCCACGTTTTCACCCACCACCAGAAGGAGACTGATGCACATCCACCCCGCGCACAGCACCGTCCACCGCACCGGACGCGCGTGACGTCGCCGTGCCGTTCACCGGGTCGCACTCACCAACGGGAGACCTTCGACCGCTACGCCACCGCCGGCCCGGGCAGCGACCCCGAGGTCGGCCTGCCCGCGCTGCGCAGCGCTTGGGTGCGCGAGCGCGGCGACACCGAGGAGTACGACGGCCGGGAGACCCAGCTGCTCGACAACGGCAAGGCGGCCGTGCGCCGCGGGGAGGCACGCGAGCAGTGGCGCGGGGAGCGGGCCGCCGCGCCGTGCGAAGCCGGGTCGCACCGTCACCCAGATGCACTACGCGCGCCGCGGGATCATCACTCCCGAGATGGAGTACGTCGCGATCCGTGAGGGGATGCGACGTCGAGCTGGTCCGCAGCGAGGTCGCAGCCGGGCGCGCGATCATCCCGGCCAACGTCAACCACCCCGAGGCCGAGCCGATGATCATCGGCAAGCGGTTCCTGGTGAAGGTCAACGCCAACATCGGCAACTCCGCGGTGACCAGCTCGATCGCCGAGGAGGTCGACAAGATGACCTGGGCGGTGACCTGGGGCGCCGACACCGTGATGGACCTGTCCACGGGCGACGACATCCACACCACCCGCGAGTGGATCGTGCGGAACTCGCCGGTCCCGATCGGCACCGTGCCGATCTACCAGGCCCTGGAGAAGGTCGACGGGGACGCTCGCGGATGACGTGGGAGATCTACCGCGACACCGTGATCGAGCAGTGCGAGCAGGGTGTCGACTACATGACCGTGCACGCGGGCGTGCTGCTTCGCTACGTGCCGCTCACCGCCAAGCGGATCACCGGGATCGTCTCGCGCGGTGGGGCGATCATGGCGGGCTGGTGCCTGGCCCACCACGAGGAGAACTTCCTCTACACCCACTTCGACGAGCTGTGCGAGATCTTCGCCCGCTACGACGTCTCCTTCTCTCTCGGGGACGGGCTGCGGCCCGGCTGCACCGCGGACGCCAACGACGAGGCCCAGCTCTCGGAGCTGCGCACCCTGGCCGAGCTGACCGCGCGGGCCTGGGAGCACGACGTGCAGGTGATGGTCGAGGGTCCCGGCCACGTGCCGCTGAACCTGGTCGAGGAGAACGTCGTGCTCCAGCAGGACTGGTGCCACGGTGCGCCGTTCTACACCCTGGGTCCGTTGGCCACCGACATCGCGCCGGGCTACGACCACATCACCTCAGCGATCGGGCCGCGCGATCGCATGCACGGACGGCGATGCTCTGCTACGTCACGCCCAAGGAGCACCTGGGACTCCGACCGCGACGACGTCAAGACCGGGTGATCACCTACAAGCTCTCCGCCACGCCGCGGACATCGCCAAGGGACACCCGGGTGCGCGGGACTGGGACGACGCGCTGAGCAAGGCGCGGTTCGAGTTCCGCTGGCACGACCAGTTCGCGCTGTCGCTGGATCCGCACACGGCGCAGGCGTTCCACGACGAGACCCTGCCGGCGAGGCAGCAAGACGCGCACTTCTGCTCGATGTGCGGCCAAGTTCTGCTCGATGCGGATCAGTCAGGACGTCCGCGACTACGTCACTCCGGCATGGGGAGAAGTGAGCAGTTGTGGAGCTGGGGCGTGATCAGTGGAGGGGGGGGGCATGGCCTGCCCGGGCTGGGGTACCCCGGCAGCCATGACCACGAGCGAGTCACGAACCGAGCCAGGCGACCCCCGACCCCCGTCGAAGGCATCTGGTCTGCTCTACGGCCTGGGGCTCGGGGGTTTCGTCGACGGCATCCTCCTGCACCAGATCCTGCAGTGGCACCACATGGTCAGTGACGTCCCGGGCTACCCGACGACCACGGTCGCGGGACTGGAGGTCAACACCCTGGCCGACGGGTTCTTCCACGTGGCGACCTGGCTGATGGTGGTGGCGGGCTCCGTCGCGGGCGTCGCCGCCTGGAGACAGGGACGTCTGGCACCGAGCTGGAGCTTCCAGCTCGGGCTGGTCCTTGCCGGGTGGGGCATCTTCAACCTCGTCGAGGGCCTGGTCGACCACGAGCTGCTGGGAGTCCACCACGTCCGCGACGACCTCGGCGGTCCGGTGGCCTGGGACATCGGCTTCCTGGTCTTCGGGGTCACCCTCCTGGCCGGTGGCTGGGCGCTGTACAGGCGGGGTCTGGCCACGACGCGACGTCACGGCGACGGGTCGGTGGGCTAGGGGTGGGTCCGGGCGCCCGGGTGAGCTGCGGCGAACGTGCCGGCCGCCGTGGCTGCCGCGCGCACGGCGCTGTCGAGGAAGACTGCAATGGCCGGACGACTTCCCGCAGCCGCGTCGTGACCGATGAGCAGCTGGCGGTGCAGGGGGCGTCGTAGCTCCAGGACGTCCACACCGGGCGGCAGGAAGGTGCGGCCGAGGTCCGACATCAAGGTGATGCCCAGGCCTGCCCCGACCATGGCGAGAGCGGTGGCCTGCTCGTCGACCTGGTGGGTGATCTGGATCTCGAACCCGGCCAGGCGGCACGCCGTACGCACGGCGCGGCCGTAGTAGCTGCGCGAGGAGGACATCACCCACTGGGCCTCGGCGAGGTCGGACAGGTCGACCTTGCCTGCGGTGAACTGCCCCGCGGGGGCGGCCAGGTGGAGCCGGTCGAGGCCGGAGCCCACGACCGTGATGCTGGCCGGCCACGGCTCCTGCGCCTCCGGGTAGTCGATCAGGTAGGCGACGTCGAGGTGGCCGTGGCGCAGCTCGAGCACCGCGTCGTCGGGGTTGATCTCGCGGGTGGTCAGGTGGACCTCGGGATAGTGCGAAGCGAGATCCGCCACGACCGCCGGTATCAGGCCGGCGGCGACCGTGCTGAACACGCCGACGCTGAGCTCGCCGGCCACGGTGTCGCGCGCGTGCTCGATCGCTGCCTGCGCCTCTCGCTCGGCTGCCAGCAGGATCTCGGCGTGCTCGAGAAGCACTCGACCCACGTCGGTGAGCTGGACGCCACGACCCCTCCGTTCGAGCACCGCCGAGCCGATCTCCTGCTCGAGGGCGGCCATCTGCTGGGAGATTCCGGAGGGGGAGTGCTGCATGGCCTCGGCCGCCGCGGTGACGCCACCGTGATCAGCGATCTCTCGGAGGATCCGCAGTCTTCTCAGTCCTAGTTCCATGCACAAAGTCTAAACTGTTTATGCATTTTAGTTAACTGGACACGGACGTTCTGGCGGCCGCACACTACTCGGGTGAGGCCTCCGCTCGGGGGCTCTGGACAGAGGAAGGACCCGGGACGTTGTCGGCACTGGACCTGCTCGGATGGGTGGGCGGCGGCTTGGGCGCGGCGGCGTACGTGCTGGTCAGCACCGGTCGTCTGGCTCCGACGGCCACTGCTTTCCAGGTCCTCAACATGGTCGGCGCGGTGCTGCTCGGCCTGGCGGCGTTCCACCACGGTGCCGTGCCGAGTGCCGTGATGAACCTGGCCTGGATCGGGTTCGGGGCGCAGGCCCTGGTCGCCGGACGCGTGCGGCGCAGGCGGAGCCACGGGGCCGTGCTCGCTCGCACCGCGAGCCGGCCCGGGACGACTGCTGCGGTTTGTGCGCGAGCCAGGACTCCGCGTGACCGACCGGCCCACTGCCTGGGTCAGGGTGCGCGGCTCGGACTGCGGCTTGCGCCGGTCCGGAACCCGGTCGTGACCCGTCGACGGTCCACCGTCAGGGCGGTGTCCGGCGGCGACCGGATCTCGCCCCCGAGTCCTCCACTGCCAGCCGGGCTCCCGACGGACTGAGGCGGATCGGGCCTCGAGCGTCCCGCTGGTCTCAGCGTGGCCCGAGCCGGATCGCCCTGGAGGTGTCGGGACCCGGCTCCACCAAGGCACTCGCGATGCGTTCGCGGACGTCGGTGGGGAACGGCGTCGCGCCGGCGCCGTCCGCCTCGGGCGCGACGTGCACGCCGAGGATCTCCTAGGTGGCGCGCAGGGTTCCGGCCGCCCACAGCTCGTGCCAGATCCACAGCAGCTTCGAGGTCGAGCCGATCACCCATGACCGGGACTCGAGCTGCTCGCCCCGGCCGACCTGGTCGAGGTAGCGGACGTGGGCCTCGACGGTGAACAGCGAGGCGCCCGTCGCTCTCCGGTAGTCGGGCCCGAGACCGACGGAGGCCATCACCTCGTCGGTCGCGTGCCCGAGCACCAGCACGTAGTACGGCTCGGAGAGGTGGCCGTTGTAGTCGATCCACTCCTCGCGGACCTCCTCGCTCCACGTGCAGAGGGGGTCGGTCCCTCCCGGGCAGGGCTCACGTGCGCCCCAGGGCCCGCAGCACCGCGATCACGCCCGCGTCACGCTCGGCGACGAGCTCGTCGATCGTGCGTCCGTCGGCCTCCCGCTCGCACCCGTCGACGACCGCGTCGCGCAGCGCAGGGGTGAGCTCGGCCGCGACCAGCCGGGTCCACGGCGACTGCAGCGACGGCCCGAAGTGGTCGAGCATGTGCGCCATCCCGCCCTGGCCGCCGGCGAGGTGGAAGGTCATCATCGGACCCTGGACCGGCCAGCGCAGCCCCGGCCCGTCGGTGATGGACAGGTCGATCTGCTCGACCGTCGCCTCGCCCTCGGCCACCATGTGCAGCGCCTCGCGCCACAGCGCCTCCTGGAGCCGGTTGGCGATGAAGCCGGGCACCTCGCGGTCCATGGTGATCACCGACTTGCCGACGTGGCGGAAGAAGTCGGAGGTCCAGGCGACCACCTCGGGGGAGGTGGCCGTGCCGCCGACGACCTCCACCAGCGGGATCAGGTACGGCGGGTTGAACGGGTGGCCGACGACGAGTCCGGTCCGGGGTCGAGGCCGACCTGCATCTCGCTCATGCCGTAGCCGGAGGTCGAGGAGGAGATCACGACGCCTCCGGCGCCGCGGCGTCGATGTCGGCCAGCAGCCGGACTTGAGGTCGAGGTCCTCCGGTGCGCTCTCCTGCACGAAGTCCGCCCCGGCCAGGGCCGTGGCCAGGTCGGGCTCGAAGCTCAGGCGGGCCCGGTCGGCGCCCTCGGCGAGGCCGAGCTCGGTCAGCGCCGGCCAGGCCCGGCGTCGACGAGGTGCCGCAGCCGGGCCTCGGCGTCGGGCGCGGGGTCCCAGGCGACGACGTCGTAGCCGTGGGCGAGGAAGTACGCCGCCCAGCCGCCGCCGATGACGCCGGCGCCGACGCAGGAGACCGTGCGGACGTCCTCGACGGCGACCGGTGGCGTGCTCACGAGCGCCTCGGCTTCAGGGCCAGGATCTCGCGAGCCTCGTCCGGGGTGGCGACCTCGGACGCCCATCGCCTCGATGATGGTGCGGGCGCGCTCGACCAGCTGGGCGTTGGTCGCCTTGACCCCCCTGCTCAGGTAGAGGTTGTCCTCGAGACCGACGCGCACGTGACCGCCGAGCAGCACCGACTGCGCCACCCACGGCATCTGCATCCGGCCGAGCGCGAACGAGGCCCACACCGCGCTCTCGGGCAGCTGGTCGACCATCGTGGCGAGCAGCCGGGGGTCGGCGGGGGCGCCGTACGGGATGTCCATGCAGAGCTGGAACATCGGCGGGGCGTCGATCAGCCCCTCCTCGACAGCTGGCTGGCGAACCAGAGGTGGCCGGTGTCGAAGATCTCCATCTCGACGCGGACGCCGAGCTCCTGGATCCGCTTGGCGCCGTCGCGGAGCATGTCGGGGGTGCTGACGTAGACCAGGCTGCCCTCGCCGAAGTTGAGGCTGCCGCAGTCGAGGGTGCAGATGTCGGGCAGCAGCTCCTCGACGTGCGTGAGCCGCTCGACGCCGTTGACCAGGTCGGTGCCCTCGACGAACTGGTCGGGTTCTGCGGGTCGAGGACGAGGTCGCCGCCCATGCCGGCGGTGGTGTTGATGATGACGTCGACGTCGCTGGCGCGGACCCGCTCGACCACCTCGCGGTAGAACGCCACCTCCCGGGAGCCCTTGCCGGTCTCGGGGTCGCGCACGTGGATGTGGATGATCGTCGCGCCGGCCCGGGCCGCCGCGATGCCGGACTCGGCGATCTGCTCGGGGGTGACCGGCACGTGCTCGGACCGGCCGACGGTGTCGCCGGCGCCGGTCAGGGCGCAGGTGATCATCACCTTGCGGTTCACGGTGTGCTTCATGGTGCTGCCTCCTGCTCGGTGGTGGGTGTGGTCATGGACGGGTGGCCGCCCGGCGACCGCCGCGAGCCCGAGGTAGCTCAGGTCGCGGCACTGCCGGTCGGCCAGGCGTCGTCGTAGGGCCACTGCGAGGTCTTCACCACGACCACCTCGAGGTCGCGGTCGACGTAGGTGAACTGGCCGCGGCTGCCGTCGGCGGTGCACCGGCGCCCGGTCGTCGTCGGCCACCAGTGCAGGCCGAAGCCGGCGTGGGTGGTGATGGTGCTCGGGCAGCCGGCCCGGTGGCAGGAAGGGGTACGCCGCGACCGTGCTCGGCCTCGACCCAGTCCGCGTCCAGCACCGGCGGCCCGCCACGGTGCCGTCGAGCTGGAGCAGCCCGATCCGGGCCCAGTCGCGGGCGGTGGCGGCCAGGCTGCCGCCGGCCATCGCGACGCCGCGCCGTCGGTGCCGACGACGGCGTCCGAGGTGCAGCCGAGCGTCGCGCCACAGCTCGCCGAGCGCCACGTCGTACGCCGCCCCGGTGGCGCGCTCGCGCACCCAGTCGAGGACCTGGGAGTCGGCGGTGCAGTACTCGTAGCGGGTGCCGGGAGCCGGCGCGCGCCGCACCCGGCCAGCAGGGCGCGCGAGTCGCCGCCCCCGCCGCCGAAGCAGGCGACCAGCCGGCTGGCCAGGCTGGCGGGTCGCGGTGGTCCTCGACCCAGTCGACGCCGGTGGTCATCGTGAGCAGGTCGTGGACCGTGCAGGCGCGTAGCCGCTGCCGCGCAGCTCGGGCACGTGGTCGACGACCCGGTCGTCGAGCCGCAGCGCACCGGCGCGGACGGCCATGCCGACCAGGTGGGCCAGGGCCGACTTGGTCATCGACGCCCCGAGGAAGAGGTCGTCGGGCCGAGCCCGTCGGCGTACCACTCGTGCACGACCGTGCCGCCGCGCACCACCAGCAGCGAGGTGCCGTGGGTGGCTGCGTTCCACTCCTCCAGGTCGAACATCCGCCCGGCGCCGGCGATGTCGACCTCCAGGTCGACCGGGGCGCCGGGCAGCGTCCGCGCCGCCGGCCGAGGCAACCGTGCGGAACTGGCCCAGCAGGGAGCCCGCGCGTGCTGCGGGTTGACGAACTCGAGCCCCGCGAGCCGGGACGTGGTGCCGGGGGCCATCAGTCGATGCGCGGGCTGTTCGCCAGCAGACGCTGGGTGTACTCCTCCGCGGGGAGTCCATCACCTCGACGACCGAGCCGGACTCGACCACCCGCCCGGCGTTGAGGATCTGCACCCGGGCGGCGATCGAGCGCACCAGCGCGAGGTTGTGGGTCACGAAGAGCATGCTGATGCCGCGCGAGACCCGCAGCGACTCCAGCAGCGCGACGATCGAGCCCTGCACCGAGACGTCGAGCGCGGAGGTGATCTCGTCGCAGACCAGCACGTCGGGCTCGGCGGCCAGCGCCCGGGCGATGGCCACGCGCTGGCGCTCGCCGCCGGAGAGCCGGCTGGCCTGGTAGTTCAGCACCGCCGGGCCGAGGGCGACCTGGTCGAGCAGCTCGACCACCCGGTCGGTGGCCGCCTTGCCGGAGGCGATGCCGAACAGCTCCATCGGCCGCTTGACGATCTGCTCGATGGTCAGCCGGGGGTTCAGCGAGAGGTAGGGGTTCTGGAAGATGTACTGGATCCGCTTGCGGTCGGTGGCGCTGCGGCGACGCGAGCCGTGGCCGAGCTCGGTGCCCTCGAAGTCGATGCGCCGGTCCACTCCTTGTGCAGGCCGCCGACGCAGCGCGAGATCGTGGTCTTGCCGGTGCCCGACTCGCCGACCAGGGCGACGACCTCGGCCTTGGCGAGGTCGAAGGTGACGTCGAAGACGACCTGCTTGCGGCCGTAGAAGACCTCGAGGTCGTCGATGCTCAGGATGATGTCGCGCGCCTTGTCGGGGTCGGCGTCGGGCACGTGCCGCGGGAGATGTCCCAGCTGCCGATCTCGCCGACGCGGATGCAGCGCACCTCGTGGTCCGGGGGCGACCTCACGCAGCTCGGGACGGCGGCCGCGCAGTCGTCGATGGCGAACTCGCAGCGGTCGTGGAAGCGGCAGCCGTCCGGGCGCGCGCCCGGGGCCGGCGTGCGACCCGGGATGCCGCTGAGCGCGCGGGCCTGGCTCAGGTGGGGGATCGAGTCGAGCAGCGCCCGGGTGTAGGGGTGCGAGGGGTGGGCGAAGATCCGTCGCGCCGACCGAGCTCGGCGATCTGGCCGGCGTACATCACCGCGACCCGGTCGGCGATGTTGGCGATCACCGCGAGGTCGTGGGTGACGTAGAGCGCGGCGACGCCGTGGGTGCGGCACAGCTCGCCCATCGTCTCGAGCACCATGCCCTGGGTGGTGACGTCGAGGCCGGTCGTCGGCTCGTCGAGCACGAGCACCTTGGGCTTGGGCAGGAACGCCATCGCCAGCGCGACCCGCTGCACCTGGCCGCCGGAGAGCTGGTGGGCGTAGCGGCGCAGGAACTCGTCGTCGTTGGGCAGGCCGACCTCGGCCAGCCCGTCGCGCGCTCCCTGCAGCCGGCTCTCGGTGGTGCCGAGGCCGCGCAGCTCCATCAGCTCGACGATCTGCTGGCCGATGCGGATGCTGGGGTTCAGCGCGGAGGCGGGGTCCTGGGGGACGTAGGCGATCTCCTCGCCGCGCAGCTGGCGCACCTGCTGCCACGGCAGGCCGAGCACGTCGCTGGTCCTCGAAGAGCACCTTGCCGCGCTCGATGAGCGCCCCGGCGCGGGTGTAGCCCAGCAGCGAGGTGCCGACGGTGGTCTTGCCGCTGCCGGACTCCCCGACCAGGCCGACGACCTCGCCGGGCTGCAGGACCAGGTCGATGTCGTCGACGACGTCGACGCCGGGCCGCCGGTCAGCACGATGCGGAGGTCCTCGACGGCGATGCCGGTGCCGCTGCGGGTCGCGGTGGGCTCTGGTGCGGGACGGTGCTCATGAGTCGTCACCTCCGCGCTGGTTGAGCTGGGCGATGCCGTCGGCCATCAGGTTGGTGCCGACGGTGAACAGTCCGATGATCAGCACCGGCGCCAGCACCGCCCAGGGCTGGGTGGACATCGCCAGCCGGTTCTCGTTGATCATCTGGCCCCAGTTGGCGGCGCCCGGGTCGGTGGAGAAGCCGAGGAAGCCCAGGGCGGCGACCAGGCCGATCGAGTAGGTCAGCCGCAGGCCGGCCTCGGCGAGCAGCGGGGCGTTCATGTTGGGCAGCACCTCGGCGAGGATCACCCGCGAGCGCTTCTCGCCGAGCGCCTCGGCGGCGTACACGAAGTCGCGCGAGACGATGCCGAGCGCGACGCCGCGGGCGAGCCGGGCGACGCGGGGGCGTGGGAGATCCCGACCAGGAGGATGATCATCCAGGCCTTGGGCTGGTTGACCGCGGTCAGCACGACCAGGGCCAGCAGGATCTGCGGGAAGGCCAGCGTCACGTCGTTGAGCCGCATGATGACCTCGTCCCACCAGCCGCCGGAGTACGCCGCGACCACGCCGATCAGGACGCCGAGGACCATGCCGAGCAGGGTGCCGAGCACGGCGATCAGCAGGATCTGCGCGCCGCCGTACATCAGCCGGGACAGGACGTCCTGGCCGAGGTAGTCGGTGCCGAGGAGCGCCGTGGAGCTGAACGGCGGGCCCGACGACCTCGTTCTCGCCGTGCGGCGCCAGCAGGGGGCCGAGGACCGCGAACAGCACCACGAGCGACGGTGATGACCAGCCCGACGACGAGCCGCTTCTGCCTGCAGGCGCGTCGCCGGACGTGGGCGGCTGGTGGTCGTGGTCCGCTCATGAGCTGATCGCCGTCCGCGCGCGGGGGGTGAGCAGGATCGAGAGGAGGTCGGCGACCAGGTTCACCACGACGTAGACGCCGGCGATGATCATGCTGAGCGCCTGCACCATCGGCACGTCGTGGTTGCGGACCGAGTCGACGAGCTGGAAGCCGATGCCGGGGTAGTTGAAGAGCGATCTCGACGACGACCACGCCGCCGGCCAGCCAGGCCAGCTGGAGGGCGATCACCTGGATGCCGGGGACGATCGCGTTGAGCAGCGCGTGCTTGCGCATCACCACGCTCTCGGGGATGCCCTTGAGCCGGGCCAGCTCGACGTAGTCGCTGTCGAGCACCTCCAGCAGCGTGCGCGCGCACGATCCGGGAGACGTACGGCGCGACCGCGAGCACCAGCGTCGGGACCGGCAGGACCATCGTCTTCGGGGTGTCCCACGGGTGGACGCCGGGCGAGGAGATGCGTGACCGCGGGCAGCAAGTGGAACACGGTGGTGGAGAACAGGGCCACCAGCAGGATGCCGATCACGAACTCCGGCAGGCCCGCCAGCGTGAGCAGCACCGTCTGGATGACCGTGTCGGCGCGACGACGGCGGTAGTTGGCCGAGACCATCGCGATGCCGAAGGCGACCGGGATCATCACGACGGCGGCGAGGCAGCACCAGCACGAGCGTGTTGACCACGTTGTCGCTGATCAGCTCGCCCACCGGCCGCCGGCTGGCGATGCGAGGTGCCCGGGTCACCGGTGAGCAGCCCGCCGAGCCAGTGGAAGTAGCGGGTGACCAGCGGCTCGTCGAGGTTGAGCTGGGCGGTCAGCTGCGGCCACCCGCGCCTTGTCGGCGCCGTAGTCCTTGCCCAGGATGGCCCGGACCGGGTCGCCGAGCGCCGTGGTGGCGACGAAGACCAGGATCGAGACCAGCCACAGGGTCAGCGCGGCCAGCCCGAGCCGCCGGGCCAGCCACGAGCGCCCAGGCCGCGGCACCGTGCCGGCCCTCGGCGGTGCGACCTCGGCGAGCGGGTCGGGGAGGGTCGCGACGTCGGCCATGGGTCAGGCCGAGACGGAGACGCGTCTTGAACTTGTAGGAGCCCAGCGGCAGGTAGTTGCTCGGCTTGAGCCCTGCACCTTCGGAGCAGACGCCGTCGACCTGGTGGCGGAAGCCCCAGATGATGTAGCCGCCCTCGTCGTACTCGATCTTCTGGGCGTCCTGGAGCAGCGCGTTGCGCTTGGTCTCGTCGGTCTCCTCTGGGCCGCGTCGATCAGGCCGGCGAACTTCGCGTTGTCGAAGTGGGTCTCGTTGTAGGTGCCGCCCTTGAGCGCGCAGACCGCGGCCTGCGGGATGTAGTTGCGGGTGTTCCAGAAGTCCTGGGCGAAGGGGTAGGAGAGGTAGTCGTCGCCGTAGAACGGGTTCTTCTTGACGACCTTGACGTCGACGCCGGCCTTCTTGGCCTGCTCGACGAACAGCGCTGCCGTCGCCGGGGCCACCGAGCCGATGTCGTCGCCGGTGAAGAGCTGGACCTGCAGGCCCTCCTGGCCGGCCGCCTTGAGCAGCGACTTGGCCTGCTCGATGTCCTGTCGCGCTGGGGCAGGTCCTTGGCGTAGGCCGCGTCGAAGGGGGCGTAGAGGTCGTTGCCGAGCCGGCCGTAGCCGCTCAGCGCCTGGTCGATCATCTGCTGGCGGTCGCAGATCAGGCGCATCGCCTGGCGCACCCGGACGTCGGAGAACGGCTTGGCGTCGACGCGCATGGTGAACGGCACCCAGGCGCCGGACTCGGCCTCGAGGATCTGGCCGCCCTGCTTCTTCACCGAGTCGATCAGGTTGTAGGGCAGGTTGTCGATCGTCTGGATCTGGCCGGCCAGCAGCGCGTTGACCTGGGCGTTGGGGTCGGCGAAGTCCTGGATCTGCAGCTCGTCGACGAACGCCTTGTCGCCCCAGTAGTCGTCGTACCTCGTGAAGACGCTGTTCTTGCCCGGCGTGAACGACTTGTACTTGAAGGCGCCGGTGCCGACCGGGTTCTTGGGGTCGTAGTCGGCCGGGACGATGCCGAGGGTGTACTCCGCGAGGAGGTAGTCGAGCAGCGCGTACGGCGTCTTGAGCTTGATCACGACCGTGCTCGCGTCGACCTTCTTGGTGGCGTCGAAGTCGATGATCGGCGCGAGCGTGCCGCCCGGCGGAGGTCGGCGCCTTCGGGTCGGCCACCCGCTTGAGCGTGAACAGCACGTCCTCGGGGGTGACGTCCTTGCCGTTGTGGAAGGTCGACGCCCTGGCGCAGCTTGACCGTCCAGGTCTTGGCGTCGGCCGAGGACTCCACCGACTCGGCCAGGGCCGGGCGATCTGGTAGTCGTTGTCCCAGAACAGCAGCGGCTCGTAGAGGTTGCTCACCCGGGCGATGTCGGGGTCGGTCACCGGACGGTGCGCGTCCAGCGTGTCCTTGCTGCTGCCGCCGGTGGCGCCGTGGACCAGGATGCCGCCGCTCTGCTGCTGGCCGCCACCACCGCCACTGCTGGAGCTGTCCGAACCGCAGGCGGCGAGGAGCTCGGGACCGCCGAGGGCGAGCGCGGCGAGTCCGGTGAACCGGAAGACCTGTCGGCGGGAGTGACCGGGGGTCTCCGGCTGGCTATCTGCATCGTTCGTCATGCGAACACCTCCGTATGTGATGCGAACCTAAAGGTGGCTCAAATCAGTCGTCAAGGGCACCATGGCCTCCGTGACCCATGTGCTTCCCGACGCCGTCGCTGCCGAGGAGCAGGCCACCGGCCTCGGCGAGGCTCTGCCGGCCTGGCGGGTGCAGTCCGTCGACCGCGCCGTCCAGCTGCTGCGGGCCGTCGCCGGGGCGGGCGCGGCCGGTGCGGGAACGGTGGCGCTGGGCGCCGCTTGCGGCCTCAACCGGGCCACCGCCTGGCGGATGCTGTCGACCCTGGAGAGCCACGGCCTGGTGACGTGCGACCGCTCGACCAACCAGTGGAGGATCGGACGCGCGCTGGTCGAGATCGTGCGCTAGTCCGGCCTCGAGGACACCTGCCGCGACGCCCACGCGGCACTCGAGCGACTCGCGCTCGAGACGGGGGAGACGGCGGCGCTGGCGATGCTGCGACGAGGGCGTCTCGTCTACGTCGACGAGGCCGCTCCCGCCTCGATCGTGGCGGCGAACTGGTCAGGACGCAGCGTCAGCCTGCACGCGACCTCGACCGGGAAGGTGCTGCTCGCCTGGTCTTCGGACGCCGAGCGGGCCGCACTCCTGCCGCGTCGCCTGCAGCGGTTCACCGACACCACGCTCACCGACCGGACGACCTTGCAGCAGGAGCTCGCGCACTGCCGGGAGCGTGGCTACGCCACGTGCCGGGGAGAGTTCGACGCTTCGGCCTGGGGTGTCTCGGCCCCGGTCCTGGACGCCGGCGGGCGGCTGCTGGCGGTGCTCAGCGTGTGGGGTCCACCGGTGCGCGTCACTCCCGAGCGCTTCGCGGCCCTCGGAGCGGCGGCGACGGCCGCGGCACGGCACCTGCGGGTGGGCTGAGCACGGGAGCCCGCAGCGCCGGAACAATCTCCTCCGAGGTGCGCACGAGGGTCTAGACCGCAGCGGCCAGCTCTCGGGTCCAGAGAGCGCGCTCACTCACCCGAGGAAGATGCTGGTGACCCTGGCGCCGCGCCGCTCGCCGGTGAGGGCCGCCTCCTCGGTGACGAACTCGCGCATCAGGTCGATCGCCTCGAGGATCTTGGGACTGCCGAGCGAGTAGTAGACCGTGGTCCCCGAGCGACGGGTGGTGACGATGCCGCGGTCCCGGAGCACGGCGAGGTGCTGGCTGGCGTTCGACTGGCTGACTCCGAGCGTCGCGGCGATGTCGCCGACGCTGAGCTCCACGTCACGCAGGGCGTTCAGGATCAGCAGGCGCTTCGGGTCGGAGATGGATTTGCAGACCCGCTCGTGGAGCAGGCGGAGCTCGGCCTCGAGGTTCGGGTCCACGTTCGCCTCCTCGCCGTAGGGCGTGCTGTCGGGCCCACCCCGGCTGTCGGTGTGCCTAGACAAGTATGACTGCGAGGGCCAGCACGGCCAACACGGTGACGCTGCTCGCCATCGCCAGCACGAGGGTCGGCGAGGCGGGGGACCGGCCGACCCCGACCTGACGCACGGTGTGCGCGTAACGGAGCTCGGTCGCGACCAGCAGCAGGAGAGCGACGCCCAGACCGAGAGTGCCGGGCAGCTTGGCCAGGAGTGAGGCTCCGGTGTCGTGGAGCAGGAGGGCGGAGACAGCCGCGACCCCCAGGGCGGTGCGCTCCCAGGCCATCGCCGTGCGCTCGGCCTGGAGCCCCGGGTCGTGGGAGGGCTCCTCGCTGTCGCTGCCGCCGAGGACCCATCGGATCATGATCCGTCGACCAGGTCTGCGATCACCAGGGCGAGCGCGACGACCGAGGCCAGCACCAGAGCGGCGGCGATGATCCGCGGGACCACCGACCGGGGGAGCTGCCTGCCCAGACGCATCGCCTGCTCGTTGCGCTGCCAGTGCCGGTAGGACGCCGCTGCCAGCACGCCCCCGAGCCCGATCAGCAGGAAGCCCAGGGCGTGCCGGATGACGACCAGCCCGGGCACGAACCGGATCACCGCCACCCCGGCCGCCATCAGGGCGAGGGCTGTCCGCACCCACGCCAGGAACGTCCGCTCGTTGGCCAGGGTGAACCGGTAGTCCGGGTTCTCGCCGACGTCGCCGGTCTTCTCGTCGCCGGCCTCCTCGTGAGGCGATGAACCAGTGCCTTCAGGCGGCATGCTCTGGTCTCCCTCCCGACCGGATCAGGTGAGCGTGGTCGACGCAGCGCACTGGTTGCGACCGACGTCGAGCACGCTCAGCTCGTCGTCGCAGGGACTCAGCTGCCCGGCGTTGACCAGTCGAATCGTGTCATAGGCCGCAGGTGCGTCCGGCAGGGTGGAGACGATCTCCTCCACGAACCGGTCGATGGCCTGCTCGTTGAGCAAGGTCGCCTCGAACACCTGACGCAGGGTCGTGGTCACCTGACCGGCCTCGTTGAACTCCTCAGGGCTCGACCAGTGGGCCGGGGCGATGACCGTGTCCGGGTGCAGGGGCTCCAGCCGGTCGTGGACGCTGCGGAACAGCGAACGCGCCAGGTCCTCCGCCTGCCCGGTCAGGTCGGGACGGCCCAGGCCCCGGACGAAGATCGTGTCGCCGACGAGGAGCAGCCGCTCACCGACCAGCAGCGCGGTCGTGCCCGGCGTGTGCCCCGGCAGGTGCATCGTCAGCGCGCGCATGACGGTGTCTCCCCCCAGCGGCAGCTCCTCCCCGTCGACGAGCGCCCGGTTGGGGAAGGGGATCTGCTGCGCACTGTCCTCCGGAGGCAGGTGGTACTCCACCCCGAGCGCCTCGGCCAGCGCAGGGCCGCCACTGATGTGGTCGGCGTGCACGTGGGTGTCGATGACGTGGGTGATGTCCATCTGGTGGGTCGCCGCGAGCTCCAGGTAGGGAGCGTGGTGCCGTGCGGGATCCACGACGATGCAGCTCTCGCCCGGTACGCCGATGACGTAGGAGAGACACCCCTTGGCGGGACGCTGCAGCTGCCAGGCCCTTGCCGGGGACGGGACGTCCTCGAGCTCGACCGGCACCAGCAGCTGGGCCCAGGCGTCCATCCCGCCGGCCAACGACCGGGTCTCCTTGCCTGCGGCGCTGAACTCCTGGACGACCATGGCAGAGCCGTTTCCGTGCCCACACACCACGACGGCGCCGTCCATGGTCTGGGCGGCGTGACGCTCAGGCTCCTCGAGCACCTCGTAGACCGACGCGTGCCGGGTCGGGACGTCGCGGCGTCCCTCGAGCTTCTGGGCGGCGAACTCGTCGCTGTTGCGCACGTCCAGGATCTCGGGGACCTGGCCGAGCGCGATCTCGTCGTGGAGCTCGCGGGGAGAGATGGTCCAGTTTTCCATGGGTGCTTCCGTTTCACTCGTCGGTGGCGAGGCCGCGCCTGCCGCGGCCGTGGCATTGTCCGGACAACCCGCCGGGTCAGGGACTTGTTGTATGCGTGAACACGAATGTAGTGTGACCGGCACCACAGAGCAACATCGCGTACGGAACCCGGAGGAACAGCAATGACCGGAGCGGCACCCGAGGACGAGGTCCCCCAGAGCATGACGATCGTGGCCTGGAGCGGGGACCTGGACAAGATCTGGCCCACCCTGATCCTCGGGTCCACGGGCGCGGCGTACGGCATGAAGACCACGATCTTCTTCACCTTCTGGGGACTGTTCCCGCTGGTCCGTGACGACGTCCGGATCACCGGCACCAATGCCATGACCAAGGCCCTTGCGGGCATGAACCGTCCCGGCGTGAGCAACATGAAGCTGTCCAAGCTCAACATGGGCGGCGCGGGCGCCTGGATGATGAAGAAGCTTGCCCGGGACAACAAGGTGGCCAGCCCCAAGGAGCTGCTCGAGATGTGCCAGGAGCTCGGAGTCAACCTGTGGCCCTGCGAGATGACGATGGAGCTCATGGGGCTTCGCGGCGACCAGCTCATCGAGGGCCTCGGCGACCCCGTGGGTGCCGCGACCGCGCTCTCGGAGATGAGCAGGTCCCAGATCAACCTGTTCATCTGAGCGCTGTGCAGGAACTCTTCTCACTCGACCCAACCCGAACGAAGGACATGTGATGGACCAACACGCAGACGCAACCGTGGACGCCAAGGGGCAGAAGTGCCCGATGCCGGTGCTGCTGACCTCGCGCGGCATCAAGGGGCTCAGCCCGGGCCAGACGATGCTCGTCGAGGCCACGGACAGTGGCTCGCAGAGCGACATCCCCTCCTGGGCGAAGGACACCGGCAACGAGCTGATGGACAGCTCGGTCGAGGACGGCGTCTACCGCTACCTGATCAAGAAGAGCTGACCGGACCGGCTCCGCTCAGGTCGTCAGGCCCAGCTCGACGGCCTGCTCGAAGTCGTCGTCGATGACCGCCACGTCGTGGCCCTCGCGGGCCAGCAGGCTCGCGCAGATCGAAGCGCGGTAGCCGCTGGCGCAGTGCACCCACAACGGCCCCTCGGGGACCTCGTCGAGGCGCTCGAGGAGCTCGTGGATCGGGATGTGGCTCGAGTCCGGGATCGCGGCGTCGGCGCGCTCGTCGTCGCGCCGTACGTCGAGCACCGTGACCGCGTCCGTCGACTCCTCGGAGAGCTTCTCCTTGAGGTCCGCGAAGGTCACCGAGGGGTACTCGGCGAGCTCGCCGTCGGGAACCAGCGCGCTGACCTCGCCGGCTGCAGCTCCGGCGGGGCGGTCGATGCCGATGCGGACCAGCTCGCGCTGCGCGTCGGCCACCTGCTCCTCCGACTCCCCGATCAGGGTCAGGTCCGTGCCCCAGGGCATCAGCCAGCCCACGTAGGTGGCGAACGGTCCGTCCAGAGCGATGCCGATGCTGCCGCGGACGTGTCCCGTGGGGTAGACCGTCTTGTCCCGGAGGTCGACGACCCACTCCCCGGCGTCGATGCGTCGACGCAGCTCCTCGGCGTTTACGCTCTCCGGCGCACTGAGGTCGGCTGGTCCTGGTCCCGCCAGGTTCAAGGCACCCATGTGGGCGTAGTACGCCGGGTAGGCGCTGAGGTTGGCCACCAGTCGGGCCACGAAGGCGTCCTCGTCGTCCTCGGTGAGGGCGTCGTTGCGCTTCTTCTCCTCCCCGATGGTGGAGGAGTCACCGCCGGCCGCGGAACCCGACGAGCAGAAGCTCCCGAACCCGTGGGTGGGGAAGACGTCCGCCTCCTCGGGCAGCTCCTCGGCCAGCTTGCGAGCGGAGTGGAACTGCGCCCGGGTGAGCTCGTCGGTGTGCTCGTCGCCGAGGAGGTCCGTGCGCCCGACGCTGCCGAAGAGCAGGGACCCGCCGGTGAAGACCGCCACCCGGGCGTCGGGGTCGTCCTGGGCCGAGACGGCGTAGGAGAGGTGGGTGTGGGTGTGGCCGGGGGTGGCGATCACCCGGACCTCGAGCGAGCCGAAGGTGAGCACGTCACCGTCGGAGACGGGTCGCCGGTCGAAGGAGACCTCGTCGTCGGCGCAGACGAGGTAGTCGGCGCCGCTCTTCCGGGCGAGCGTGAGGCCACCGGTCACGTAGTCGTTGTGGATGTGCGTCTCGGCGACCGCCGCCACGGTCAGGTCGCCGTCCCTGAGCACCGACTCGACCCGATCGGTGTCGCGCTGGGGGTCGATGACGACTGCCGTGCTGCCGTCGTGGACCACATAGCTGCGGTCCCCCAGCTCGCTGGTGTCGATGACTTCCACGTTCAGCATGCGATCACGCTCCTCAGCTCCAGATGACCGGACATTTCAGCCAGCCTAGGACTGTGCGCGGAAGGTGGACAAGGGCCTGGTCCGCACCGGCGAGGTGTTGCCGGGGTGGGCGGGGGAGGTCCGGGTCCGGGTGACGACCGCAACGCCTCGGTGGCAGACTCGAACCGTGTCCATGCCGACGTCGCGATTCGCAGGCTCGAGCCTGCCCAGTGTGGTGGGAACAGCTGGCCGGTTCCCGGTCACGCTGCCACCGGTCCTCCCGCTCACCCTGGCGGGCAGCACGATCATCACGCCGGGGCCGCTCCGGGTCTACACCTGCGGCATCACGCCCTACGACGTGACCCACGTCGGGCACGCCTCAACGTTCGTGTGGGCCGACCTGATCGCCTCCCTGGCCCACGCCAGTGGGGTCGACGCCGTGACCTGTCGCAACGTCACCGACGTCGACGACGTGCTGACCGCTGCCGCCCGGGGGAAGGGGAGGCACTACGACGACTTCGCGTTGACCCAGGAGTTCCTCTTCGAGCGGGACATGCGCGCGCTCTCCGCCGCGACGCCGTCGATGACGCCGCACGCGCGCGGTTTCGTCCGGGCGGTGCAGCGCCTTGCCGCCGCCCTGCTCGAGACCGGCGCGGCCTACGAGCGCGGCGGCTTCGTCTACTTCCGGGGTGCGGCCGTCCCCGCCGCCGCGGGACTGAGCGAGGACGCTGCCCTGCAGGCCTCCCGCGAGTTCGGGGACCAGAGTGAGGTCGGCGAACGGGAGTCTCCCTTCGACGTGCCGGTGTGGCGGCCCTCACCCGAGGAGCACCCGGCGTGGCCGAGTCCCTGGGGATGGGGTCGTCCCGGCTGGCACGCGGAGTGCGCGGCCATGGCGCTGGCGTGCCTGGGCAGCTCCATCGACGTGCTCGTCGGCGGCGCCGACCTGGCCTTCCCGCACCACGCCTACCAGTCGGCGATGGTGGAGGCTGCGACCGGCGTGGCCCCCTTCGCCCGTGCCGTGGTCCATGTCGGCGAGGTGCGGCTCTCGGGGGAGAAGATGGCCAAGTCCACCCAGAACCTGGTCCTGATCGGGGACCTGTTGCAGCGTCACAGCGGACCCGCCGTGCGGCTCGCCCTGCTCAACCGGGCCTGGGACCAGCCCTGGGAGTGTTCCGACGCCGAGTTCGAACGATCAGCAGCCCTCCTCCAGCGGCTGCACGGTGCCGCGGGCTCCTCGGGTGGGGACTCCGCGCGCGAGCAGGTCCTCCGGCTGCTGGCCGACGATCTCGGCGTACCGGCGGCCGTCGAGCTCGCGCTGACCGAGGGGGGCGGGGCGGCACGGTTCCTGATCGACGTCCTGAAGCTGCGCGACGCACCGTTGTCGTGACCAGACGGGTGGGTGGTCCACGAGCGGCCAGAGCTGTCGACCGGGACCTCTCGGCCACCCTGTGGGAGCAGGTCCACGCAGACCTCCTGCGCCGCGTCAGGGCGGGTGCCTTCGCCGACCAGTTCCCCGGTGAGCTGGTGCTCGTCGAGGAGTACGGCGTCAGCCGGCACACCGTTCGCGAGGCGCTGCGCCGCCTCCGGCAGGCCGGGGTGGTGACCGGTGAGCGCGGACGCACCTCGCGCCTCAGCGGCCCGGCGGAGATCGACCAGCCGCTGGGCACGCTCTACAGCCTGTTCGCAGCGGTCGAGGCAGCCGGCCAGGTGCAGCGCAGCACCGTGCGGACGCGCGAGATCCGGGCAGACGGGGTGGTCGCGCGGCGACTGGGCCTGGAGGAGTCCACCCCGCTGCTCTACCTCGAGCGCCTGCGGATGGCCAACGACCGTCCGCTGGCTCTGGACCGGGTGTGGCTGCCGGCGGACGTCGCCGGAGCGCTGCTCGACGCCGACCTCACCCAGACCGCGCTCTACGACGAGCTCCGGGCCCGGTGCGGCGTCCGCCTCTCCGGAGGCACCGAGCACATCCGGGCCGTGGTCCCGACCCCGGCGGAGCAGGCCATCCTCGCGATGCCGCGAGGTGTGGCAGCACTGGCCATCGAACGGCTCGGGTTCGACGGCACCCACCCGCTGGAGTGGCGACACACGCTCGTGCGCGGAGACAGGTTCGCCGTCAGCGCCGAGTTCTCCGGGCGCACCGGCTACCAGGTGGGTGCAGGATCGTTGGGCCCGGGCACGATGGGGTCATGACCGGCTACTGCCCGGCTACTGCCCGGCGTGCGGTGATCTACGGTAGGAATGCGGCTCCGGGTAGGCCGCCTTCGACGAAGCAGGAGGACTCATGACGGTGTCGATCGACCTGAACGCAGACGTGGGGGAGAGCTTCGGCTCACATTCGATGGGTGACGACGAGCGCCTGCTCGACGCACTCACCTCGGCCAACATCGCGTGTGGCTTCCACTCCGGCGATCCCCGCACGATGGAGCGCACCGTGGCGCGGTGCCTGGACCGGGGGGTCGCCATCGGCGCCCATCCCGGGTTCCCCGACCTCGTCGGCTTCGGCCGGCGGGCCATCGAGATGAGCCGTGACGAGGTCCGTGCCGACGTGCTCTACCAGCTCGGCGCCCTCGACGCCTTCGTCCGCGCTGCCGGGGGCAGGATCAGCCACGTCTCACCACACGGCCGGCTCGGCAACCTGACCGTCACCGACGAGACCTACGCCGGCGGGGTCGTGGACGCGATCGAGGCCTTCGACCCGCGGGTGCTCGTCGTGGGGCAGGCAGGACTGATCCACGAGATCGCCGAGCAGCGAGGCATGGGCACCCGGCGGCTGGGCTTCCCCGACCGCGCCTACGAGGACGACGGCGCCCTGGTCTCGCGACGTGAGCCCGGCGCGGTCCTGCACGACGTGGACCAGATCGCCCAGCGAGCGGTGTCCCTCGCCCTGCACCAGGGCGTGGACTCGCGCAACGGCAACCCGATCAAGGTCGACTGCGACTCGATCCTGCTGCACGGCGACAACGCCGCCTCGGTGGAGGCGGCGCATGCCGTGCGGGCCGCGCTCGAGGAGGCCGGCGTGCGGATCTCGGCGGAGGTCGCGCCTGCGCGCGCGCGGCGTACGTCCTAGCCGGGGTCGGTCTCGTCGGCCGAGGTGTCCGACCCCGACCACGCTGCCGAACCCTGACGACGAGAACGCCGTCGCGACGCGGTCCGCGAGCTCCTGCAGGTCACGGCTGCGGGCGCGCACCTGCTCCTGCGCGTGCTGCAGGCTGACGGAGCGGAACACGAGCCGGTCGCCGGGTCGCGCCTGGCCGAGCGCGTCGAGCGCGACGGTGGTGGCCACGGCGGGCACGGGATAGCCCGCCGTCACCAGCCGGCCGCGCAGCAGCACGAGCAGGCCGCCCTGGGGCGGGACCTCGACCGCGCCCAGGGGGACTCCCCGCGACAGGATCTCCGAGGAGGTACGTCGCTTCGGGGGCTCGCCACTCACCCGCAGCCCGATGTGGTCGGACTGCGGAGACACCGTCCACGCATGCTGCAGGACGGCCTCGTCGAACTCGCCCTCCTCCGGCCCCGGCGTCACCTCGACCACGTGGGTGCCGGAGTAGCGGGGCGTCGCGAGGGCGAAGCGCCAGTAGGGGTGCGTCAGCACGCGATGCTCGAGGCGGCACACGCACACGGAGGTGGCCAGCGTGAGACCGGCCTCCAGACGTAGTCCCGGCACCGAGCATGGCGTCAGGGGCGACGCTGCCCAGCACCTGCTCGGCCTGCAGGCCGCCCGAGACGGCCACGTAGGAGCGCAACCCGTGCTCGGGCGCCGCGAGCTCGACGCGCGCGCCCGCCGGGAGGACCAGCGGTTGCCACGTGGGCATCGACGTCCCGTCGACGAGTCGGCCCGGCGGCCGCCCCCGTCGTCGCGACCAGCGTGGCGGCGTCCGCACGGAAGGACAGCGACGATCCGGTCACCTCGATCAGGGGCGTGTCCACGGCGTTGCCGACCAGGGTGTTGGCCACCTTCGCGGCCCACTGGTCGCCGGCACCGTTCACGGGAACTCCGAGGTGTCCTCGCGCAGGTCGGCCGAGGTCCTGGACGAAGGCGTGACCCGCCGCGTCGACGGTGAGCGCGTGCGTCACGTCGCGGTCGCAGTGGTCGGGGGACGAGCCGGGCGTGGTCATGCCGGTCCGTCGGTGAGGTCTGGCTCGAGCACGTGGGGATGGGCTGCGAGCCGGTCGAACTCGGCCTGGTCGATGGCCCGGAACCGCAGCAGGTCGCCGGCACGGTAGGGGACCAGCCGCTCGGTGTACAGGTCGACGAGCGTGACCGGCGTACGACCGAGCAGGCGCCAGCCACCGGGGGAGCGCACCGGGTAGATGATCGACTGGCTGCCGCTGACGGCGACCGTGCCCGCGGTGATCGCGGTCCGGGGGTCCTTGACCCGGGCGATGGCGTGCCGCCAGTCCGACCGGTCGGTGAACGGGGTGCCGATGGGTGAGGCGCAGAACCGGACCCGCCACGGCTCGGCGGTGTGCCGGTCCACGAGCTCCTCGGGCGTGAGGTCGAGCTCGTCCGCGACGGCGGTCAGGTCGGGGCCGGCCTCCCCGCCGTAGAGCACCGGCACCGTGAACGTGCGTCCTGGCAGGGCCGAGGCATCGCCGCCCAGGGCGGCGGCGCAGTCGTGGGCGACGGACCGCACGGTCGAGATCACCGTGTCGTGGTCGGTCGTGACCGGGTCGAAGGACACGAACACGTGCCGGTACGTCGCCACGACGTCGAGCGTCCCGGCCTCCGGCAGCTCCTTGAGCGACACGGCCATCGCCTGGGCGAGGCGCCAGCTGAGCTCGTAGTCCTCGTCGTCGCACTCCACGAGCACGCTGGCGTCGCCGTACGGCTGGACCGAGAGGGGTGGCTCCACTGCCGGGCTCAGATGCTGTCGGGGGCGGGGTACTCCTGGGGACGCAGGGTGTCCACCTGTGGACTGCGCTGCTGGGCGAGGACGCCGCCGTCCACGACGACCTTCGACCCGGTCACGTATGCCGCGTCGTCACTGACCAGGAACAGTGCGGGACCGGCGAGATCCTCGGCGGTGCCGCCGCGGCCCAGCGGCACGGTCGCGTCGCGACGCTCGAGGGACCAGTCGGGCTCGTCGGGGTTGGTGGCGATCAGCCCGGGCACCAGGGTGTTCACCCTGATGCCGTAGGGGGCCAGCTCCAGCGCCGTGGTGCGGGTGAACGCCTCGGTGCCGCCCTTGGCTGCGTCGTAGGCAGCCATGCCGCGGTGGGCCTTGGTCGCGCCGCCGCTCGAGACGTTGACGATGGCCCCGCCGCCGTTGCGGGCCATCACCCGGGCCGCACGATCGGTGCACAGGTACTGGCTCTTCAGGTTCACCCGGAGGAACAGGTCCCACCAGTCCTCGTCACCGTCGAAGAAGTGTCGCTGGTCGGTCGTGATGGCCGCGTTGTTCACCAGGATCTGCACGGAGCCGAACTCGCGGCTGGTGTGGTCGAAGAGGCGGTCCACGTCCGCAGCGAGCCCGGCGTCGCCTGCGAAGTGGGTGGCACTGCCACCCCCGTCGAGGATCGACTGCGCTCCGGCTCGCGCGTTGTCGCCGTCGATGTCGGCCACCACCACGCGGGCGCCCTCGTCGGCGAAGCGCCGTGCGATGGCCAGCCCGATGCCGCGACCGGCTCCGGTGACGACCGCGATCTTTCCGTCCAGCTTCTTGCTCATGTGCAGAGACTCCCAGGGTGATTGATGGTCGGGCACACGCTTTCACACGCGTGCCCCTTGAACGAACGTCGGTGGGGCCACGCTCGGCTCCCTCGGCAGGGGGGGCCCGCTAGTCGGACCATGACAGCCGACCCGTCGCGGTGGCGTGGCCGGTGGCCGTGCGGACACCGGTGACAACGGCGTCCTCGGAGGGAACGGTCTCGACTTCGACGAGCAGGTCGTCTCCGTCGAAGGCCGGTGCGAGCAGACGGAACTCGAAGGACGTGGCCGGGTCGCGACTGCTCGCGAGGCGGCGGGACGACTCGGTCATCAGCATCGCCTGGAGCGGTCCGTGCACCACCAGGCCCGGATACCCCTCGTCGCGCGCGAAGTCGCGGTCGTAGTGGATGCGGTGCCCGTTGTAGGTCAGGGCGGAGTAGCGGAACAGCAGGACGGGGTCGGTCGCCACCCGCCAGACGTTCGTGCTACCGGCCTCCGGGGCCGGCCGCGTCTCGAGTTGCTCGTGCGTGTCGGCAGCAGCCGGTCAAGGTGCCGCGTCGCGGTAGAGGATGTCCTGCTCCTCGTCGATGAGCACCTGGCCCCGCTGGCTGATCTGGTGCTGCACCGTCACGAGCGTGAACGCACCGGAGCGTCCTTGCTTCTCGACCGCGGCGGCGACCGTGCTGCGCCGGGTGGCGACCTCGCCGCACCGGAGCGGACCGGACCAGCGCACGCGTCCGCCGGCGAACATCCGGCGTCGCCCGGGTCCGGGTGGCGCCGGGACCGCGTTGCGCACGGAGTGCCCGTCGTCGCCGAGGTCGGCAGTGGCCGGCCGGTCCAGCAGGTAGAGCCAGTGCCAGAGCAGAGGCAGCGGCGCTCCGTCCTCGAGATCGGGTGCCTCGACGCCGAGAAGGTCGGCGAAGGCACAGTGCCGGCTCGGGGAGCAGCAGCTCGGTGCGTTCCTGCACGGCCGTCACGTGGTCGCCTCGGGTGGCGTCGGGCCGAGGCCCAGCTCGGCACGGATCGCGCCGTTGTGCTGGCCCAGTCGCGGCACGGCGTACATCGCGGGCTCGCTGCCCTCGACCGTGACCGGTGGCAGCAGCGCCCTCGCCGTGCCTCCCGGGATCTCGACGTCGCGCCACCGGTCGCGCGCCACCAGCTGAGGGTGATCGAGCAGGTCCTCGGCGGAACGCATCCGTGCGTTGGCGATCCCGGCCGCGTCGAGGGCGGCGAGCGCCTCCTCGACGGTGTAGCGACCGAGTCCGTCGAGGACCACCGCGTCCAGCTCGGCGAGGTGGGCCACGCGGTCGGGGTTGTGGTGGAACCGCCCGTCGAGCGTCAGGTCGGGCCGGGCCAGCACCTGGGCGCAGAGGGCAGCCCACTCCCGGTCGTTCTGCACCGCGAGGAAGATCGTCGACCCGTCGCCGCAGCGGAACGGGCCGTACGGCGCGATCGACGGGTGCCGCGCGCCGGTGCGCCGCGGCGGTTCGTCCGAGCCGGCGGTGAAGAGGGCCGGCTGGGTCATCCACTCCCCGAGGGCGTCGATCATCGAGACGTGCAGCGTGGCGCCCTCACCGGTCACGAGCCGTCGGTAGAGCGCGGTGAGGATCCCGCTGTGGGCATACATGCCGGCGGCGATGTCGGCCACGGGCATCCCCGCCCTGACCGGCTCCTCGGGGGTGCCGGTGATGGACAGCACCCCGGTCTCGCACTGGACGAGCAGGTCGTAGGCCTTCCGGGTCCCGTAGGGGCCGCCCGGTCCGTAGCCGGTGATCGAGCAGTGGATCAGCCGCGGTTGCCGCTCGCGCAGTGCGGCGGCACCCAGGCCGAGCCGGTCGACGACGCCCGGACCCAGGTTGGTGACCAGGACGTCGGCTCCCTCGAGCAGTCGGTCGAGCAGCTGGCGGTCCTGCGGGTCCTTGAGGTCCAGCTCGAGGCTCTCCTTGCCCCGGTTGAGCCACACGAAGTGGCTCGATTGGCCCTCGACCCTCCGGTCGTAGCCGCGGGCGAAGTCGCCCGTCCCCGGGCGCTCGACCTTGATCACCCTCGCCCCGAGGTCGGCGAGCTGCCGGGTGGCGAACGGCGCGGCCACCGCGTGCTCCAGGGCGACGACGGTCACGCCCTCGAGCGGTCGGGAGGCCGTGGTCACGAGCGCACCGGGTTGCGCTTGACCAGCTGTCGGGCGATGACGTCGCGCTGGATCTCGTTGGTCCCCTCACCGACGATCATCAGCGGGGCGTCGCGGAAGTAGCGCTCCACGTCGAACTCGGTCGAGTAGCCGTAGCCGCCGTGGATGCGCATCGCGTTGAGGGTGATCTGCATGGCCGCCTCGGAGGCGAAGAGCTTCGCCATGCCGGCCTCCATGTCGGCACGTCCACCCTGGTCGTGGCACCGGGCGGCGTGCCGGACCAGCTGCCGAGCCGCGGTGAGGCTGGTGACCATGTCGGCCAGGTAGTTCCCGATGGACTGGTGCTTCCAGATCGGTTGACCGAACGACTCCCGCTGCTGGGCGTAGGCGATCGAGTCCTCGAGCGCCGCCGCGCCCACGCCGACCGCCCGGGCGGCCACCTGGATGCGGCCCACCTCGAGCCCGCCCATCATCTGCGCGAACCCGTGCCCCTCCGTCTCGCCGAGCAGGGCGGTGACCGGGACGTGGAAGTCGTCGAAGGAGAGCTCGCAGCTCTCGACGCCCTTGTAGCCGAGCTTGGGGAGGTCACGCGACAGGGTGAAGCCCGGACCCTTCTCCACCAGCAGGATGCTCACACCGCGATGGGCGGGCTCTGCCGCGGGATCGGTCTTGCACAGCAGTGCGACGAGCTCGGAGCGGCGGGCGTTGGTGATCCAGGTCTTGGACCCGTTGACGACGTACTGGTCCCCGACGCGACGCGCGGACGTGCGGATCGCCTGCAGGTCGCTGCCGCCGCCGGGCTCGGTCAGCGCCATCGTCGCCCGGATCGCACCCGTCGCCATCCCGGGCAGGTAAGTGTCCTTCTGCTCCTCGGTGCCGTGGGCGAGGAGCAGCTTGGCGACGACCGTGTGGCCGCCCATCGCACCGGCGAGGCTCATCCACCCGCGCGCCAGCTCCTCGGTCACCGCCGCGTAGCACGGCATCGACACGTGGGCGTCGCCCCACGGCGCCGGGATCGCGAGGCCGAAGATGCCCAGCTGCTTCATCGCCTCGATCAACGCCTCGGGGTAGGTGTCAGCGTGCTCGAGGTCGCGTACGACGGGTCGCACCTCGCGGTCGACCCAGTCGCGCACGAGGGCGACGATCGCCGCCTCGTCCTCGCCGAGCTCGTGCATCTTCTGCCTCCGATGGGGAGTGGTCAGGGGGTCAGCGGAGCACGAACGGGTTGCCCGAGGGGGCGCCGGTGTTGATCCAGACGGTCTTGGTCTCGAGATACTCCTCGACCGCGTGGATGCCGTTCTCCCGGCCGATGCCGGAGTCCTTGACCCCGCCGAAAGGGGCCATGAAGCTCACGGCACGGTAGGTGTTCACCCAGACGGTGCCCGACGAGATCGCAGCACTCATCCGGAAGGCGCGTCCCATGTCGCTGGTCCAGATGCCTGCACCCAGCCCGAAGCGGGTGTCGTTGGCGATCCGAACGGCCTCGGCCTCGTCGTCGAACGGGATCACCGCCAGGATCGGTCCGAAGACCTCCTCCTGGGCGATGCGCATCTGGTTCTCCACACCGGTGAAGATCGTCGGCTCGATGAACCAGCCCGCACCACACTCCGGCGCGGTCGCCTTCCGGCCCCCCAGCTCGAGGGTCGCCCCCTCCTCGGTCGCGACCGCGATGTAGTCCAGCACCTTCTGGAACTGGGGGCGGGTGGTGATCGGACCGACCTGAGTGGTGGCCTCGAGCGGGTTCCCCATCCTCGCGGTGCGGCTCAGCTCGACCACGCGGCGCACGAAGTCGTCGTGGACGCTGCGCTGCACCAGCAGCCGTGAGCCGGCGATACAGGTCTGGCCCGTGGCCGCGAAGATCCCGGAGACCACCCCGTTGACCGCAGCGTCGAGGTCGGCGTCGTCGAAGACGATGTTGGGGGACTTCCCGCCGAGCTCCAGGGTGAACCGCTTGAGGTGCCCCGCCGCCTGCCGCCCGATGTGCCGTCCCGTCGCGTCGGACCCGGTGAAGCCGATCTTGCGCACCAGGGGGTGCTCGACCAGGGGGGACCCGACGTCGGCGCCGAACCCGGTCACGACGTTGACCACGCCCGGCGGCAGGCCCGCAGCCTCCATCACCTTGACCAGCTCGAGGGTGGAGACCGAGGTGAACTCCGAGGGCTTGATCACCACGGTGCAGCCGGCTGCGAGGGCGGGAGCGAGCTTCCAGCCGAGCAGCATCAGCGGGGAGTTCCACGGGGTGACGATCCCGACGACCCCGATCGGCTCACGTCGGGTGAAGGTGAAGTAGCCCGGCTTGTCGAGCGGGATGACCGTTCCCTCGATCTTGTCGGCCAGGCCGCCGTAGTAGTGGAACCACTCCGGCAGGTAGTCCACCTGGCCACGCATCTCGGCCAGGAGCTTGCCGTTGTCGCGGACCTCGAGCGTGGCGAGCCGCTCCGCGTTCTCCCCGATGGCGATCGCGACCTGGCGCATCAGCTTGCCGCGGGCGGTCGGCGTCAGCGTGGCCCACGGACCCTCGGTGAACGCACGGTGGGCCGCCTGCACGGCGACGTCGACGTCCTCCGCCGCGCCCTGCGCCACCTCCGCCCATGCCTGCCCCGCGAAGGGATCCTCGGTCGGGAACCACGCACCGGTGCTGGGGGCGTGGTCCTGGCCGTCGATGTGCATCGGGTAGCGCTGCATGGGAGGTGCTCCGTCCGTGTGCTGGTGGTGGTCGGCAGGTGGCTAGAAGGTGGGCTGGCCGAGGGCGGCGCGGAAGGCGTTCTTGTTGGCCACGCCGTCCCTCGGGGGCAGCACCCGGGGGACCTCGTCGGTGGCGACCAGCACCTGCGCGAACGTCGTGCCCGCGCGGGCGGCGACGCTCTTGGCCAGGGTGAGGACCTCGGCGTGCTCGGTGATCCGCATGGTGTGGGCGATGCCGAACCCGCGGGCGACCGCAGCGAGGTCGGTGCCCAGGCTCGAGTGGCTGGGCTGCATGCCGGTCTCGCCGAAGTGCCCGTTGTCGAGCACGACGACGGTGAGGTTCTCGGGAGCCTGGACGGCGACGGTGCCCAGGGCCCCGATCCCCATCAGCTGCTCACCGTCGCCGGTCACCACCACGACGCTGCGGTCGGGCTGGGCGAGGGCGAGGCCGAGGCCCATCGGGACGGAGCCTCCCATGGCGCCCCAGAGGTAGAACGTGTGCGGTCGGTCGGGTCCGACGGCGGCGAAGACGTCGTAGGTGGGGGAGCCGAGACCGGTGATGACCAGCGCCTCGGGCAGCTCCTGCAGGAGGTCGGCCACGAACCTGCGTCGGTCCAGGCCCGAGAACTGCTCGGTCGCGGCCGGTCGTTGCTCGCCCATCAGTTGCCCGCCCACTTCTTGCGGCCGATGAGCTCCTGGCCGAGCAGCACGGCCGTGCGCTCCCCGGCGAGGAACACGCTGTCGAAGGCCGCGGCCACGGTCTCGCGCACCTCCTCGGGCTTGTTCGCCCGCACCACGGTGATGCCCATCAGCTCCAGGCACCGCTGGGTGGCCAGGCCCATGGGGTTCTGCCAGGGGTTGAACTCGGCGTACTCCCCGCGCATGGTGACCAGCGTCAGGAACGGGAACCGGCAGTTCTGGAGCAGCGAGAACATGTTGATGCAGTTGCCCACGCCGCTGCTCTGCATCAGCAGCACGGCACGCTGGCCGCCGAGCCAGGCCCCGCTGACGAGAGCGACGCCCTCCTCCTCGGTGGTCAGCACCACGTCCCTGATCTCGGGGTCGGCCTGCGCGGCCCGGATCGAGGCGGCGTGCCCCGCGTCGGGCACGTAGGCGATCTGGCGCACGTCGCCCTGCTTGAGGACGTCGAAGACGTCCTGCTGCCAGTCGACGGTCGGTGCTCCCGTGGTCATCTCTGCACTCCTGTACGGCGCGGCGGGACGGTGCCTTGAGCATCATGGAAGGTGATGCAGGCGCATGTAAAATGCCAGCCAGGCATGGGGGAATCAGGAACCGGGATGGAGTCGGCGTTGGATCTCAAGCAGCTCACCGCGGTGATCACGGTCGCTGAGACCGGGAGCGTGACCCGTGCAGCCCACCTCCTGGGTCTGGTGCAGCCGGCCGTGACCCGTCAGCTCAAGGCCCTGGAGGCCGAGCTCGGGGTCGAGCTCTTCGAGCGCACCAGGTCCGGCATGGTTCCCACCACGGCCGGTGAGCAGCTGGTCGGCCGGGCCCGGCGGGCGATGGCCGAGCTGGACCGGGCCAGGGTCGAGCTGCGGCCGGATCCGGGGATCCTGCACGGCATCGTCACGGTCGGGCTGCTGGAGAGCATGACCGACCTGATCGCCGCGCCGCTGGTCTCGGAGCTGGCCGCCGACCATCCGGGCATCGAGCTGCGGCTGATGACGGCGTACTCCGGCCACCTGCAGGAGTGGCTCGACGAGGGGATCCTCGACCTGACGCTGCTCTACAACCTCAGGAGCACACCGGCGCTGAACGTGGTGAGGGTGGCACGGGAGCAGCTCTGGGTGGTGGCTCCCCCGGGGGCGGGGCTGCACCTCGAGGTCCCGATCACGCTCGCGGCCGCGGTCGACCACCCGCTCGTGCTGCCCGGTGCGGGGCACGGGCTGCGGACCCTGATCGACGAGGCAGCAGCCCGGGCCCACGTCGCACCGGCGATCCCCGTCGAGACGAACTCGATGCGGGTGCAGAAGCAGCTGGTGCTGGCCGGGCACGGGTGGACGATCCTTCCGGGCATCGGTGCCGCCGACGACGTGGAGGCGGGGGTGCTGTCGGCTGCTCCGTTGAGCGACCCCGAGGCCTTCCGCGACGTCGTGCTGGCGGTTCGCCGGGACCGTCGTACGCCGACGGTCGTCGAGACCGTGAGGGAGGCCCTGATCCGGCAGCTGCACCGCGCGGTGGTCGCCGGCAACTGGCCCTCGGCGTCCTGGCGCGGTGCCTCGCCGACGCAGGACCGGCCCTAGTCAGCTCGCGGTGACCCGCGCGGACCTGAGCAGCCAGCGGCTGCCGGCGACGCCCGCCACCATCGCGCCCACGACGACCAACGAGGAGATGTTCAGCTGGGCCACGCCGGAGAGGCCGTGACCGATGTTGCACCCGCCGGCGATCCAGCCGCCCGCGCCGAGCAGGAGGCCACCCCCGGCGAGCTGGAGGTAGCGCACGGGCTCCTCACCCCGGAGCCAGAAGCCGCCCGCTGTCCGGGCGGCCACGGCGGCACCGACGACGATGCCGAGGAGGAAGGCGACCAGCCAGTAGTTGGGCCTGCCGGCCGCGATGCTGTTCGCCGCGCCGACGGAGCTCGGCCCGAAGCTGGAGCCGCCGAGTGCTGCCAGGGCCCACCCGGCGGGAATGGCGAGGCCGAGCCCGAGACCGATGTGCCGCCAGCCCCACTGCCACGACATCGCGGGTCGGGCATGACCGGGATAGCGCCACAGCGCCGTCGCGACGGCGAGCAGGGTGACGGCGGCGACCAGCAGCCGAGGCAGTCCGAGCACTCCCGGGAGGGTGCCGGCGGCGCCACCGCCGAGCACGGTGGGTCCCGGCAGGGTGACCTGGCGAACGGCGAGCTCGCCGACCACCCAGCCCGCGAGGCCCACCAGGGCTCCCAACATCCCGGCGCCGAGCTTGTAGAACAGGCCGGAGACGCAGGACCGAGCCACCACCATGCCTGCGCCGATCAGCAGGCCGCCGACGACGTTGGCCACCGGACGGAAGGCCAGGCCCCGGTTGAGCGAGTCGGTCCCGGGCAGCAGGAACAGCAGTGCCAGGCCCACCGAGCCGAGCGCGACGCCGAGCGCCCAGCCGCGGGCGAGCAGGAAGCGGCGCTCGAGCGCCGTGCTGATCGCGGAGTGGAAGCACAGCTGCCCGCGTTGCAGCACGTAGCCCAGCGCGGCTCCGGCGGCGGCGCCGGCCAGCCAGGCGGCGATCACGACCGGGACGTGCCGTGCCGGGCATCAGAAGGCGAAGTGCGGTGACGAGCGTGCAGAGCCACCGTCGCCGAGACGACGGCCACGGCGAAGAAGTACGCCGCCGAGGTCGCCGTGCCTCCGAGGACGGGATCGCTGAACCCCAGCTGGGCGTGCAGGGAGAGCGCGGCAAGGACGGCGAGCCCTGCCGCTCCCTGTGCGGCCATCCGTGGCCCGCCGCGCGCTGCCACGACCAGGAGGATGCCTGCGACCAGCAGCACCAGGCCGCCGACGAGGTTGTACTCGCCCAGGCTGATCGAAAGATCGGTCGAGCGGAGCCCGGGGCCGCGTGAGGCCAGGGGGTCACCGAACGAGCCGAGCACGCTGTAGGCGCCGACCAGCGCGGTGAGGACACCCCACGCCTGGCCCAGGGTCCTCATCACCGGGAGCCCGGCCCGGACTCCGTCCACCGCCAGGACGCGACCTGCCGAGCTGAACAGCAGGACGGCGTGGGCGCCGATCATCAGCCAGTAGGACCAGGGCCACTCATGCGGGGCGAAGGCCACGGACAGGGCGATCGCCACCGACTGCGCGACGCCGATCGCCGCGGCCAGGCGCACCCAGGCGCCGGTCAGCAGCAGCACCGCGAGCGTCGTCTCGGCCAGCAGCACCAGCCAGCCGAAGGGAGTGAAGACCTTCAGCACGACGTGCTCGACGACCCAGCTGTACGGCGGGAAGACGGGATGGCTCACGGCGTACGAGGTGAACTTGTAGAGGCCGTTGCCGGCGTCCTGGCCGAAGTCGGGGGCTCGCTTCCACGACACGTTGTAGAGCCACAGCAGGCCGAGCAGGATCCGCAGCGAGGCGGCAGCCACGGCGTGACCGCGTGGCACCTCGTCGGTGGCGGGGGCCAGCACCCAGCGCACCGACGTGTCGATGCGCGCCTTCAGGGTGGTGGCGGTCGCCTCAGGCACAGCGGAACACCTCCCGGCCGGACGCAGCCGCTGCACCCTGGACGTCGAGGGTGTCCCGGACGACGCCGAAGATCTCCTCGATGGACAGCGGGGCGTCGGCGATGCGCATGTTGGGGTTGGTCACGGCCACCGGGTGCCACCAGGCGCCGTCGGCGGTGATCGTCGGCTCGGGCTCGAGGGTGTCGATCGAGACGTGGATGCCGTGGTCGGCGAAACCCTCCTGCGCGACCGGGCGGATGACCCGGTCCTCCGCGGCGATGCCCTCGCCGTCGAGACGTTCGTGCAGCGCGGCGACGCCCACCGGGTCCTCGTCGAACATGGTGGCAGCGACCCGGACCCGGAAGCCGAGCGACTTCGCCAGGCCGATCCCGTCGAGCGCGCGTGCCCAGGAGCCGGCGCCGCGCTGCTTGTCGTGCAGCTCCGGGGTGGCGGAGTCGAGACTGACCTGCAGCACCACCGCGCGGTCCAGGGACTCGAGCGTCTCGCGTCGGCGGCCCCGGCCGAAGACCATCGCGTTGGTGAGGATCGTGCGCTCGAGGCCGGCGCCGGCGTCCACCAGGGCGCCGAGCTCGGGGTGCATGAACGGCTCCCCGCCGGTGAGGAACAGCTCCCGACCGCCGGAGGCAGCGAAGTCGTCGAAGACGCCCTTCGCCACCACGGGGTCCAGCCGACGGGAGTCGGCCTTGGGGGAGGACTCGGCGCAGCAGTAGAGGCAGGCCAGGTTGCAGTCGAAGTTCGTGTAGGCCCAGAGCCGGTGACCCACAGGCGTCTTGCTGCCCAGGCTGAACACCGTGCTCGGGCCTGCGAGCGCACCGGCCTTGCGCACCGCGAACCACCACGGACCCTCGGGTGTCTCCGCCACCTCGTCGGCGATGTCGTGGCCGACGAGCTCGGCCCACACCGGGAGGTCGGTGACCACGCTGGCCTCCGCGCTGCGGATGCCGAGGAGGTCTCCGGGCTCGAGCCGGCGCATGGCTCGGGTGATCAGCAGGAGCAGACCGCTCCCGCAGTCCATGTCACCGCCGTCGATGAGCGTGGCCAACGGGCCGAGCGGACCGTCGTTCGTGGACTGCGTCACTGCGGGGATCTCCACCTCATCGACCATACGCGAGAACGCACCACGCCTGGGCGACGAAATGGGCCGAACCGACCGAGCACGTGGTGTCGTAATGTCGGCAGCATGGACGCCACCACCCCGGACCGACCCGACGACGCCGAGTCTCGCAGCTCCTTCTGGGAAGGCGTCCACGACAGCAAGGACGTCGACGGCGTCTCCTGGTGGCAGTCGGTGCCGGAGCTCTCTCTCGGCCTCGTGGACGAGACCGGGGTGGCGCGCGACGAGCCCATCATCGATGTCGGCGCCGGCTGGTCGACCCTGATCGACCACCTCGTCGAGCGTGGCTACACCGACCTGATGGCCATCGACCTGTCGGCCACGGCCCTGCAGACCGTCCGCGACCGGATCGGGGACGCGGGGGAGCACGTGGTGCTGGAGGTGGCCGACGTCCTCGACTTCGACCCCGGCCGTCAGTTCGCCCTCTGGCACGACCGCGCCGTCTTCCACTTCCTGACCGAGCCCGACGAGCGCGAGGACTACCTGCTCTCCCTCGGCCGTTGCGTCCGGCCGGGCGGGTTCGTGGTCGTGGCCACCTTCGGCCCCGACGGTCCCTTGACGTGCAGCGGTCTGCCGATCGTGCGCTACACCCACGAGGAGCTGTGCGCGGAGTTCCCCGACTACACCTTGGTCTCCACGAGCGGGGAGGACCACGTGACCCCGTGGGGCACCACCCAGCAGTTCACCGCCGTGCTCCTCCAGCGACCCGCCTGAACGCCTACAGCAGCTCCGCGAGTCCGGCGTAGCCGCCGGCGTGCAGGCGCTTGGCCGAGACGGAGAAGTAGCCGTCGCCGGCCGTCACGCCGAGACCGTTGACGAGCCGGTTCATGAAGCTGAACAGGGCGCAGACCGACGTCGCGTCGTGCAGGGCCGGCTCGTCCCAGCCTGCGCGCAGGACGGCTTCGGCGTCCGCCGGCGTGACCTTGCTGGGCGTGAGGGTGAGCTTGCGGACGAAGGCCAGGACCGGCTTCATCGAGCTCTCGACATCGGCCGAGTCGAGGTCGTCGAGCAGGGACGTGAGCAGGGACGGGTCGACGCCGAGCTCCGCCGCGGTCGTCGCGTGCACGCCCAGGCAGTAGTCGCACGCGTTCAGGCCGGAGACGTACGCCGCGATCAGCTCCCGCTGGGCCACGGTGAACGACGACGGGCCCCTCAGCAGCACCTCGTGGTACTCGAGCAGCAGCCGCGAGGTGTCGGGGAAGGCGCGGAAGACGTCGAGGAGCTTGGCGTCCTCGGGCAGGGACGGGAGGTAGGTCATCGGCGAGGTTCCTCGAGGAGTCGGCTACGCGCCGGATTCAGCGAGCAGGAGGGGAAGGTCCAGGATCACGATCCTGCCACGGCCCAGACGCAGCAGCCCGGCCTCGGCGTACTCGTTGAGCACCTTGGTGGCGGTCTCCCGCGAGGTGCCGGCGAGGGCGGCGACCTGCTCGTGGGTGAGGTTCACCTGGACCCCTCTCGATCCCCGGCCGACCCTGGACGCGGCGCGCTGACGCTCCTCGCCGGCCAGCAGCGCGAGCGTGCCGGCGACGCGCTGCGGCACGCTCTTGAAGACGGTGTCGGAGAGGCGTCGTTCGAGCTGGGCGACGCGTCCGCCGAGGACGGCGGAGATGCGGGCCGCGATCCGGGCGTCGGAGAGCAGCGACCGCTCGACGTCGGTCCGGCTCATCGCGCACACGATCACCTGGTCGAGCGCCTCCGCGAAGTTGTCGTGCATCTGCTGGCCCAGCAGGATCATCTCGCCGAAGATCGTCCCCGGATTGATGATCGCCGTGGTCAGGGCGCGGCCGTCGGAGGAGACCCGGAAGATGCGCACCCGGCCGGCCTTGAGGATGAACAGGGTCTCCATCGGCTGCGGCGGAGCGTAGAGGAGCTCGCCGGGCGCGTAGCTGCGCTCCGGCGCCGCTGCCGCGATCCGCTGCATCTCCGTCGAGGAGAGGTCGGCGAAGATGTCGACCTCGGAGAGGCACCACAGCTCGTCGTCGTCCCGTCCTCGGCGCTCCACGTCAGCCAGCTCCTCTCGCCGTCCTGGTGCCCACGGTACGGCGGGATGGGTGCCCGGCCCCCCGGGTCCGGCGAGCACCGCGGTGAGCAGGCACCGCGCCACGCCCGGCCTCGGGGCTCGGGCCGGGGCCTCGGCTGCCACCGTGGGTTCTCCCACCTCAGCGCCCGACCGGTTCCTGAGCCGGACCGGTCCGGGCTGCGCTGCGTCGCCGGTGCCGGCGCAGCGCGACCGCGCCGGCCGCCGTGAGGAGGACGGCGAGAACCGCGGTCCAGCCGAGGGCACCGACCTCGTCGACGAAGCGGGCCAGCGCCTGCTGGAGGTTGGCTGCGCCGTCGATCACCGGGTCCCGGGGGTCCCCCCCGGCGAGCACGCGCAGCTCCCACGCGCCGTAGTAGGCGACGTAGGCCCCGGCTCCGGCGAGGAGACCACCCGCCACGCGGGGGGTCCATCTACCTGCTCGGCGAAGCCCGGCCACCGTCGTGGGTGAGGCCAGCGCCGTGGCGACCGCGAGAGTTCCGACCACCAGGCCCATGCCTGCGGCGTAGCTCAGGAACAGTCCCAGTCCGTCGATCGCCGAGCCCGACCGGAACCCGCCCACGACCACCGCGAGGAACGGCGCGACGGTGCACGAGAGCGAGGCCACGGCATAGCTGGCACCGAAGCCCACCATGGACCCGAAGCTGCGGGAGAGGGGCTTGGGCCTGGTGCCGCCGCGGCGACGGGGGAGCCTGGGCAGCGCGAGCGACCTGCCGGCCAGCATCCACACGCCCATCAGGGCCAGGCCGATCCCCAGCACCACGGTGAACCAGGGCAGGTGCTGCTGCACCCCCGAGGCCACCGGCGCGATGACGAGGCCGAAGAGTGCGAAGACCCCGGCGAAGCCGGTCGTCATGGCGGCGGTCAGGACCAGGGCGCGCACCACGGCCGCCCCGCGGCCCGGACTGTCGTCCGAGGCCAGCAGCAGCGAGACGTACGCCGGGAGGAGCGCGAACCCGCAGGGGTTCACCGCGGCCAGCATCCCGGCTCCGAGAGCGACGGCGAGCAGACCCTCGTTCACTGGACCGGGCTCACTGGACCGGGCTCACTGGGCCGGGCTCACTGGGCCGGGCTCACTGGGCCGTCATCGACGACGGTCGACCTCATCGGGTCAGCCGACCATCTTCGCCACGACCTGGGCGAGTGCCGCATCGTCGAGGTAGCCCGTGGCGACCTGCTCGCCGTCGTTGTCCAGGACCAGGTAGGTGCTCTGCGCGGTCACTCCGAAGTGTCGCCACACGGCACCCTCGTCGTCACTGAGCAGGGTGACGTCCTTCGACACCTTCGCGGCGAAGTCCGCGATGGCCGACTCGTCGTCCAGCGAGCCGACGCCGACCACGTTGACGGTGCCCTGGTACTTCGAGGCGAGGTCACCGACGCCCGGGATCTGGCCGCGGCAGGTGGGGCACCACGGCGCCCAGAACCAGAACACGGTGGGCTTGCCCGCGAGGGTGGTCCCGTCGAACTCCGCACCCGAGACCGTCTGCGCGGTGAAGCTCAGGTCGTTGGCCGCCGGGTTCGTCTTCTCCGACGAGGAGGCCCCGGTCTTGGTGGCGGTGGCGCTGCCGCACGCGCTCAGAACCAGGAGCAGGACGGCCACCAGGGCAGAGCGAAGACGCATGCGTCCAACGTAGGGCTGGACGGGTTGCCTGCTCGGTGACCGTGCTCACACAAGGCGGCCCCGTCGTGAACTAGCGTCAACAGGTGAGCGCACCTGCCACCGAAGGAGCCCGCATGCCCGGTACCGCTGGGGTGGAGCCCGAGCCCGCGATGGCGAGGCTGGGTCGTCGGCTGCGCGACTGGGAGCGCGGGACCCGGCCGAGCAACCCTGACACCCGAGCTGCGCTGCAGCAGCGATGGGACGGGCTCCCGGCCACGGCGCGGACACCCGAGCAGGTGCTGGGGCGGGTGGCGGTCGGCTGCGAGGGGACCCACGGGGTCTTTCCCCGGTGCAACCTGACGTGCTCGCCGTGCTACCACTCCGCCGACGCGAACAAGGTGCGCGTCGACGGGAGCCACACCCTCGACCAGGTGACGGCGCAGATGTCGCTGTTCCGGGTGCTGCGTGGACCGCGGGCGCACGCGCAGCTGATCGGCGGGGAGGTCTCGCTGCTCGACCCCGACGACCATGCAGCCGCGCTGATCGCCATGCGCGCAGCGGGGCGCGAGCCCATGTCGATGAGCCACGGTGACTTCGACCAGGACTACCTCGAGCGGCTGGTCACCGACGCGAACGGCGCGTTGCGGCTCCGTAGGGTCTCCTTCGCCGCGCACTTCGACTCGCTGATGCGTGGCCGCCGGGGTGTGGTGCGTCCCCGGTGCGAGGCCGACCTGGACGAGCACCGCCGCGCGTTCGTCGCCATGTTCGCCGAACTCGGACGCCGCCTGGGCCTGCGCTCCTACCTGGCCCACAACATGACCGTGACCGCCGACAACCTCGACCAGGTCGCGGACGTGGTACGCGCGGTGCGCGGCATGGGGTACCAGCTGATGTCCTTCCAGCCGGCTGCGCTCGTCGGGGACGAGCGGCGTTGGCCCTCCGGGCGCCAGGGAGTCACCATCGAGGACGTCTGGGCGCAGCTCGAGCGCGGCATGGGACAGCCGTTGGCCTGGCAGGCTCTGAGCGTCGGCGACCCACGCTGCAACCGGACCGCGTTCGGCTTCGTCGTCGGCGAGCGGTGGGTTCCCGTGCTGGACCCCGCCTCGCCGAGCGACCTCGCGGCCCGCGACCTCTGCCTGCGCCACTACGGAGGTCTCGGCCTGGACGCTTCGCGGCCCGGCACGGTGCTCGTCCGACTGGTCCGGGCCGCGGCCCGGCAGCCCGGTCACCTGGTGGTGGCGGCAGCCTGGTCCCGACGGGCTGCGCGCCGGGCTGGCGGAGTCCGGCACCTGCTCCACAGCGCGGTGCGGGGGCGCGTCCGGGGCCTCACCCTCGTGGTGCACGCCTTCATGGACGCCGACGTGGTCAACCCCGCCTGGGAGCTGATGGGCGCGGGTGAGGTCGCCGACGAGCCGCGGGTGCGCGAGGCCCAGGAGCGACTGGCAGCGTGCAGCTATCACATGGCCCATCCCGAGACCGGAGAGCTGGTCCCGGCCTGTGTGCAGCACAGCGTGCTCGACCCGGGCGAGAACAAGGACCTCGCCGTGATGCTGCCGTTCCCGTCGCGGCGTACGGCCTGACGAGGCTGTCCTGGTGCCGCGCTGGTGGCGTGCTCAGGCCACCGGTCCGCCGACCAGCGAGCGGCCGGTGGGCGCACCGCCCGCGACGGCCCAGACGGGGTGGCCCGGATCGACGCTGACGCTGACGCTCTCGCCGACCCGTGACCGGGCGCCCAGCACCAGCTCGATCTCGAGCCGTGCGACGGCAGCGAGATCGCCGGCACCGGCCGACGGGGACGGCGCGGACGGTTCCACCTCGAGGAGCTGGCGCGGCCCGGACTGGCGGATCCCGACCACCCGCCCGGCCAGCCCTGCGCCGCCTGCCGGGCCGACGACCAGCTGTTCGCGACGCACCAGCAGCGTCGCCGGGCCCAGGTCGGCGCACCCGTGGGGGAGCCGCACGGACCCGAGCGCGGACTCGTGCCGCCCGCCCACCACGACCCCGGGGACCTCGTTGAACCCGCCGACGAGCCTCGCCACGGTCACCGACGCGGGTCGGCTGTAGAGATCGGCGACGGGACCCACCTGCGCGAAGCGTCCCTCCACGAGCACGGCGACGGTGTCGGCGAGGGCGGCCTCGTCGAGGTCGTGGGTGACCATCAGCACCGTGGGCGAGAGGGCGGCCCGCACCTCTCCGAGCAGGACGTGCATGGCCCCGCGCAGCTCGGTGTCGAGCGCGCTGAACGGTTCGTCGAGAAGCAGCACCGGCCGCTCGGTGGCCAGCGCCCGGGCCAGCGCGACCCGCTGCTGCTGTCCTCCGGAGAGCTGCGGTGCCCGGCGTGCGCCGAGGCCGGCGAGGTGCACGAGCTCGAGGTAGCGCTGCGCGGTCGCGCGAGCCTGGCGTCGAGACTGGCCCTGGAGCCGTGGTCCGAAGGCCACGTTGTCGAGCACGTCGATGTGGTTGAACAGGTGTGGCTGCTGGAACATCACCGTCAGGTCCCGCTGCTCCGGAGGCAGAGCAGTGACCTCGCGCCCGTCGAGCCGCACCAGGCCGGAGTCGGGCCGGGTCAGGCCGGCGGCGATCCGGAGCAGGGTGGTCTTGCCCGAACCGGAAGGCCCCACCACTGCGAGCATCTCCCCCTCCTCGACGGCGAGGTCGACCCGGTCGAGGGTCGGTGCCGGTGCGCCTGGGTAGCGGTGGCTGACACCGGTCAGGTCGAGGGCGCTCATCGGGCCACGTCCTTCTGCTCGTGTCTGGCCCGTCGATCACGGGCGGGGGCGCGGCGCGCGACCAGGAGCAGTGCCAGCACGGGAGGCAGGGTCGCCGCGAGCGCGAGCGCGGCGACGGCAGGCTCGCGACCGGTGCCGGAGGCGGTGGCGCCGATGAGGACGGGCACGGTGACCAGCTGGCCCCCACCGATCAGGACGGTGACCACGTAGTCGCTCCAGCCGACGAGGAAGGCCAGCGCGAAGGCCGCAGCGAGCCCGGCCCGCACCGAGGGCAGCGCCACCCGCCAGCGCGCCTGTCGCGGGTTCGCCCCGAGCACGCGGGCCTGCTCCTCGATCTCGGGATCGACCTGCTGGTAGGCCGCCCGCATCGTGTACGCCGTGTAGGGCAGTGCGAACGCGGACAGCACCAGCACGACGGCCAGGCCCTGCGGGACGCCCAGGCGCAGGATCAGGACATCGAGACCCATGGCCACCGCGAAGGGCGGCAGCACCAGCGGGGCGAGCAGGACGAGCGAGACCAGGACCGGGCGGCTGACCTCGCGCCACCCCAGGACGCGCCCTGCCATGGCGCCCAGCGGTGTGGCCACCGCAGCGACGACCAGGCCGAGACCGGTCGAGCGCACCAGCGCGCCGGGCAGCCCCGCGTCGAGTGCCTCCCGCCAGCCTCCGAGGCCCCACTGCTGGGGGAGCACGGCCGGGGCCGACCAGCGCGTGGCCAGGCCCCACAGCAGCACCGGAAGCAGTGGCAGCAGCAGCCACACGAGGACGAGCAGCGTCGGGACGGGCACACGCCTCCGCTGCGGCACGACCTGGAGAGCGGTGCTCATCACACCACCTGGCCGGCGTGCGTGCGGCGCCGCACCGTCGCGGCCGCGGTGAGGGCCACCACTGCGACCAGCAGGGCCAGTCCCGCCCCGACCGCCGCCGTCGCGGCCGCCTGGGGCCGGGAGGCGAGGTCGATGGCCCCGAAGAGGCGGTAGGCCATCACCGAGAGCGGCTCGGGATAGGCCCTGCCGAGGAGCCAGGGCACCTCGTAGGAGCCGATCGTGTAGGCGAAGGCGATCAGCGACGCGGCAGCCAGGGACGGCAGGGCAGCGGGCACGAACACCCGTGACCAGCGGTGCCAGGGGCCGGCGCCGAGGACGGCCGCCACCTCCTGGAGCTCCTGGTGACGTCGGCTCAGCGCGGCCACCACGACGAGGGCCACGAACGCCGACTCCTTCCACGCGAACTCGACCACGGTCGCCACCGGCCACGGGCCACCGACCAGCGCGGGCCAGGTACGGGCGTCGATGCCCAGCACGCGGGCGGCGACACCGGAGTCGGAGAGCAGCAGGGCCACCGATGCAGCACCGACGAGGTGCGGGACCGTGACCACGCCTGCGGCCACGGCCCGGCCGACCCGCCTGCCGGGACCTGAGCCCAGCAGGAACGTCGCGATCCCGAGTCCGGCCACCGCGGCGAGCAGGGTGGCGGTCGTGGCGATGACCAGCGTCTCCCGGGTGGCGACCAGCAGGTCCGGTGCGGCCGCGGCGTACCCACTGCTGGTCAGCTCGGCGGCGCCGAAGAGCGGCATCAGGCCGAGACTCGTGGCGAGCACGGCCCCCAGGCCGGTGCCGGTGACCACGACCACGAGCACGATCGCCGGCGCGGCCTGCAGCCATCCGGTCTCCCGCCTCGCACCTCGCACCGTCACGAGCCCGCGCCGAGGACTTCCCTGCGCCAGCCCTCGTCCAACGGACCGACCCAGGCAGAGGACAGCTCCGGCTCGGCGGACTCGGACAGGACCTCGAACGGCGGGACCACCTCGGAGGTGGGCAGTGCCGCGAACCTCGACTGGTCCACCGGGTCGAGCCGTGAGACGTCGAGCGCGGTGAACTGCCCCCACACACCGGGGTCGGCCTTCGCAGCCTGCTGCTCCGGGGAGAGGGCCAGATCGGCCACGACCATGGCCCCCTCGCGATCCCCGGAGCTCGCGGGAATGCCGAGGAAGCTGGCGTTGCCGACGGTGCCCTCGTCGAGGTGCAGGACGCGGGTCGTCCTCGGGAAGGTGCCCTTGGCGACCAGGTCGGTCAGCGTGGCCGGCCCGTAGGTCATGGTCATGTCCACCTCCCCGTCGGCGTAGAGCTTGTCCAGGGCAGCCGAGTCACGCGGGTAGGTGCGCCCCTGACGCCACAACGACGGCTCGAGGCCGGACAGGGTTTTCCACAGCGTGGGGGTCAGGTCCTGGTACGCCGAGCGCGCGTAGGTCGTCGGGACCGCATCGGCGCCGCCCGAGACCGCGTAGAGAGCCTGACGGACGAACACCGATCCGGTGAAGTCGGGCGGCGCGGGATAGGTGAACCGGCCGGGATGGGCCTTGGCCCACGCGAGCAGGCCGGCGAACGAGGTCGGCGGGTCCGAGACGCGCGCGGAGTCGTAGACGAAGGTGAACTGGGCCTTGTGCCAGGGAGACTCACACCCGTCCACCTTCGCACCGAAGTCCTCGGTGAGGAGCGGGTCGGACTGGTCGACGTACTTCATGCTCGGCAGCCGTTGCGACCATCCGCACCACCAGGCGCCGGCCTGCTGCCCGGTGGCGAAGTTGTCGCCGTTGACCCACACCAGGTCGACGTCCCCCGACGTCGTGCCGGCGGCCTTCTCGGCCAGGATCCGTCGCAAGGCGTCCTTGGTGTCCGCGACCGGGACGCGCCGGAGGCGCACCCCGAGCTTCTCGGCGGCCGGGGTGAGGACGTCGTCGACGTAGGCGTTGCCACGTTCGTCGCCGCCGTACATCCACAGGTCGACCGTCTGGCCCCGTGCGTCTGCGACGATCTGCTTCCAGGGCTTGTTCGTGCCCCCCTGCGGGGTGGTGGCCCCGGACGAGCAGGCTGTGGCCAGCGTGACCACCGTGGCCAGCATCGCCAACCGGGAGAAGAGGGGTCGCACGTTGCCTCCGGAGCTGCGGGAACCGAGATGTCCTGACGGACCGGGAACACGGCGGGGACCTCGATGACTTCCCGCAACGTGGATCATCCCCCTTCTCGGTCGGCTCCTCCCGCCCGTCGCCCCGGCGCGTCCTGGGTGGCTGCGCTGCGGATCGGTGCTCTGGTGGCGGTCGTGGGCGGGCTGTTCGTGGTGGGGGAGACCTACGGGCTCCCGGACGCGGCAGAGCTCCGCGCACAGGTCGAGTCGGCGGGTCGGGTCGGCTGGCTGGTCTTCGCAGGTGGGTACGCGCTCCTGGCACTCACGCCCACGCCGAAGGGCGCGATGACGGCGCTCGGCGGCCTGCTGTTCGGCTGGTGGCTGGGCGCAGCGCTGTCCCTCGCGGGGGCCCTGCTGGGAGCGGTGCTGGCCATGGAGGTCGGACGACGGATCGGTCGGGACGCGGTCGACCGGCTGGCGGGTGGCAGGCTCGAGCGGGTGGACACGCTGCTGCGCGAGCACGGCCTGGGGGCCGTGGTGGCGCTCCGTCTGGTGCCGGTGCTGCCGTACACCGTGATCAACTACGCGGCAGGCCTCACCGGCGTCAGCCGGCGCGACTACGTCCTCGGCAGCGCCATCGGGATGATCCCGGGCAGCCTCGCCTACGCCGCACTGGGAGCGTGGGGCGCCGAACCGTGGGGCCTCTTCGCCGGGCTCGCCGGGCTGGTGGTGCTCGTCATGGTCGGCGGGGTCCTCGGTCGACGGCTCCTGGCGCCTGCGGGGGAGCGCCCACCGGATCCCGAGGACACGAGCACGCCCGACCGGCCCGCGCGGGATCGCTGATGTTCGACTCCGTCCTCCGTGGGGTGGTGGGGCCGGTCCTGGACCGCGCCGCCACCTCTCTCGACCGGCCGGGCATCACTCCGGACCGGTTGACGGTGCTGGGGCTGGTCACGGGTCTGGCGAGCGCTGCCACCGCTGCGGCGCAGTGGTGGTGGTGGTCACTGGCCCTGTGGCTGCTCTCCCGGGTGCTGGACGGCCTCGACGGCGCGCTGGCTCGGCAGCGGCGCCGGGGGACGGGACCCGGCGAGCCGGTCCAGGTCGCCGGTGGCTTCCTGGACATCACGGCAGACTTCGTCGTCTACGGCGCGACCGTCCTCGGGGTCGCGGTGGGGGCCACGGCAGGAGAGGGCGCAGCCTGGCAGCCGTTCGCCGCGGTGCTGCTGGCCTACTACGTCAACGGCACGGCGTTCCTGGCCTTCTCCTCCGCTGCGGAGCGGAGCGGGCGGCAGATCGACGACGGCCGGTCGTTCAGCTTTCTCGCGAGCCTCGCCGAGGGGGCCGAGACGATCGCGGTGCACACGGTGTGGTTGCTGCTTCCCTGGTACGCCGGGCAGATCGCGTCGGTGTGGGCGGTCGTCGTGGCGCTCAGCGCCGCCCAGCGCATCGTGGCCGGATACCGGCTGCTGGGACCGGCGAACCCCTAGCCTCTCAGCTGGTACGTCGCCAGCCAGCGCCGGTCGATCCACCACTTCAGCCAGAGCGCCGAGCGTCCCAGCCACCAGCGTCGGCCCCGCACGGCCAGCCCGCTCCCGGCACCCAGGGCGAGGATGGACAGGTACGTGCGCGCCGGCACGTACGTCGGCAACGGCTCGCCGCTCGCACGAGCGAGGAGGCTCGAGAGCAGGACCGGTCCCTGCCGCACCCCGTGCACGCCGACCTTGGGCAGCGGGGACGGGAGGAACAGGGCGCAGTCCCCCGCGGCGTAGACGTGGTCGTGGTCGGCGTGCTGCAGCGTGGCGCGGACCGGGATGCCTGCGCCGTCACCCAGGCCCAGGTGCTCGACGATCCGCGGCGCGCCGAGCCCGGTGGCGAGCACCGCGACGTCGTGGGTCACCGTGCTGCCGTCGGCACAGTGCGCCTGCTCCACGCCGAGGAAGGAGATCGCGCAGCCGGTGCGCACGTGGACGCCGCGCCGGGCCAGCAGCCGAGCGAGGCGACGGCCCGCGCCGTCGGGCAGGTCGGGAGCAAGGTCGGGCCCGGCCTCGAGCAGGAGCACCTGTGCCACGTCCGGCCGTGCCGAGAGGTGCGCGGCGAGCTCGAGACCACTGGAGCCGCCGCCGACGACGGTGACGCGCGCCGCGCCCCCGAGCGCCGGATCCGCCAGGCGCGCGTGCAGCCCCGCGAGGCTGCTCAACGGCTTCACCCGCACCACGTCGTCCCGGACCGTCATCCCGGGCGGCTCCACGACGCTGCCGATGTTGAAGGAGATGACGTCGTAGGGGACCTTGGTCCCTGCGTCGGAGACCGCCACGTTGGCGTCCAGGTCGATGTCGGTGATCAGCCCCTCGTGGAAGTCGACCCCCGACCGCCCGGCCAGCGCTGCGACGTCGACCTGGCCTCCTGAGGCAGCCAGCTCGCCGGCCGCGGTCGCGGAGGCGACGCCGCTGTAGTGGAACGTGCGAGGTGAGAGCACGGAGACCCGGTAGCCGGCTGCCACCAGGTCGGCCGCGCGTGCGATGACGTGGAGGTGGGTGTGGCCGGCTCCGACGAGCAGCAGGTCAGGCATCGCGCCGGTCGAGCCACCAGCGCCGGGTGCGGGTCAGCGTCCGGATGGCCCGGCGGGTGGCACCCGGCCCCTCGAGCTGCTCGCGCACGTCGGCGATGGCCGCGTTCCAGGCGCCGTCGTTCCAGGTGGGGTAGGCGTGCGTCACGCCGGCGAGGTCACGCGTCCTCAGGCCCTGCGTGACGGCCAGGGTCAGCTCTCCCAGCGTCTCGCCTGCCCGCGGGCCGACCACGGTGGCCCCCAGCACGCGGCCCCGTGGGTCGACCGTCAGCTTGGTGCACCCGGAGGTCTGGGCCTCGGCCACCGCGCGGTCGACGTGGGAGTGCTGCCAGACGAGCACCCGGAGGCCGTCCGGAGGGCCGTCGGTGCTCACCCCGACCGCGGCCACCTCGGGCGAGGTGTAGGTCACGCGCGGGACAGCGGTGAGATCGACCTTGCGACGCAGACCGAGGACCGCGTTGCTCGCGGCGAGGCTTCCGTGGACACCGGCCGTGTGGGTGAACTGGGGGTGGCCGGTCAGGTCACCGGCCGCCCAGATGCGACGGTTGGTGGTCCGCAGGTGCGCGTCGACCCTCACGAATCCGTGCTCGTCGACCTCGACGCCGGCCAGGTCCAGCCCGAGGTCCCTCGTCCGGGGGCTCCGACCGACCGCCACCAGCAGGTGGCTGAACGGCACCCGGCGTCCGTCCGAGAGCCGCAGGCTGCCGACGTGGCCCAGCTCCCGCTCGGCGGATCCGGGCTCGTGGCCCGACACCTCGGTCACCTGGGTCCCGGTGATCACCTCGGTGCCTTCGTCGCGCAGCGCCGCGGTGACGACCTCGGCGGCTCCCCGGTCCTCGCGGGGAAGGAGCCTGGGTGCGCCCTCGACGACGGTGACCGCGGACCCCAGTCGGGTGAACGCCTGCCCGAGCTCGCACCCGATGCTGCCACCGCCCAGCACCACGAGCCGAGATGGCAGCTGGCCGAGGTCCCAGACGGTCTCGCTGGTGAGGTGAGGGACCGTGTCCAGGCCCGGGATGCGGGGCAACGCGGGACTGGCGCCGGTGGCGACGAGGGCCTGGGTGAACGAGATCGACCTCCCGTCGAGGGTGGCCTCCTGCGGCCCCGAGAACCGAGCACGCCCCTGCAGCACGGTGACACCCTCGTCCCGGAGTGCGTCCGCGGAGTCGATGGGGGCGATGTGCGCGATCGCGCCGCGCACGTGGTCCATCACCGCGGTGAAGTCCACCTTGACGTCGCCGGTGGAGACACCCATGGCTCCACCGGCACGCGCGACGGCAGCCACCCCGGCGGCGGCCAGCAGTGACTTCGACGGCACGCACCCGGTCCAGAGGCAGTCGCCACCTGTCCGGTCGCTCTCGACCAGGAGGACCGAGGCGCCGAACCGGGAGGCCGTCTTGGCGGCCACGATTCCCGCCGTACCCCCACCGACGACCAGGAGGTCCCACCGTCCGCCTGCGGGAACGGGAACGGGAACGTGGGCTGGGCTCATGGGTGGTCTCCTTCGGTGAGGTCGTCGACGAACGCGCGCAACCGGTCGACAGCCGCCTCGTCGACGCTCTGCCGGCTGGACCACCTCGACAGCGCGCGGTGCAGCGCCCGGTTCTCGGTGAGCACCTGCGCGCACTTCTCGCAGGTCGCGACGTGGGACTCGAGCCGAGCCACCTCGCCCGGGGTGAGCGGGGCCGAGGGATCGGAGTCGAGGTAGCGATGGATGCGCCGGGCCGACCAGTGACACGTCAGCATCTGGCGAAGGGTTCCGCTCATGACGTCCTTCCTTGAGCCAGGATCGAGGGACCGAGGTGACGACGGACGCGGTCGCGGGCGCGGCTGAGCCGGGACATGACCGTGCCGACCGGGACGCCCATGACCGCGGCCGCCTCGGCATAGCTGAGGTCGTGGACGTCGACGAGCAGCAGCGCACTGCGGAACCGGGGGTCGAGCGAGGCGATGGCGGCCTCCAGCCCGGAGTCGAGCTCCAGGTCGACCACGGAGTCCTCCGCGCTCGGCGTACTGGCTGATCCGAAGGCCGGACGGGAGGCCCGGAGCAGCTCGTCGTCCTCGACGATCAGCGGTCGCCTGCGTCGATGCAGGTTGACGTTGGTGTTGCGCAGGATGGTCAGCAGCCACGCCCGGGGGTGCTGGCCGTCGAAGCGGTGCAGTCCGCGGTAGGCGCGCAACAGCGTCTCCTGGACGAGGTCCTCGGCATCGGCGTGGTTCGAGGCAGTGGCACGGGCGACGCGCAGCAGCACCCCGAGCTCGGGTTCCACGAACTCCCGGAACGAGTGCCGACGCTCCGCGTCGCCGTGTTCCGTGGGTGAGCTCATGAGACGGGAACCCGGTGGCTGCCGTCCTGCTTCCCGGTCACCACTTGCGCCTGCGGGCAGGATGGGTCGGAGCGGAACGAGACGACGCGACAGGGCGACGGAACCGGTGTGCTGCTTCGGATGGTCTGGATGTCCTCGTCCTTCGAGTGCGTGGTCGTGCTACGGACGTCAGTAGGAACACCCTAGGTAGGAGGTCGACCCCAGATGAGCTCGTCGCACGCGCCGAGGCCCTCGTTGATCGTCTTCGACGTCAACGAGACCCTCTCCGACATGAGTCCGCTGGACGGCACGTTCGAGCAGGTGGGCCTGCCGTCGCACGAGCGCCAGGCCTGGTTCGCGGGCCTGCTGCGGGACGGGTTCAGTCTCACCAGCGTGGGTCAGAACCCTGACTTCGCGACCCTCGCCTCCGAGGCCCTGCGCCTGCGCCTGTCCTCGAGGCGCCCGGAGGCGGAGGTGCCCGCTGCGGTCGAGACGGTGATGGGAGCGTTCGGCGGGCTGGAGGTGCACCCCGACGTGGTGGCGGGTGTCCGGGCACTGCGGTCGGCGGGCATCCGCCTGGTGACGTTGAGCAACGGGTCGGCGTCGGTTGCCGAGGGGATCCTGGGCCGAGCCGGCCTGCTGGACGAGTTCGAGGGACTGATGAGCGTGGCGGACGGGCCCGCCTGGAAGCCGGCCGCCGGCGCCTATGCCAGGGCGCTCGAGGTGTGTGGCGTGCCCGGTGACGAGGCGATGCTGGTGGCCGTCCACCCGTGGGACATCGACGGCGCCGCCCGCGCCGGCCTGCGCACGGGCTGGCTGCGACGAGGGGCGACCGGTTACCCGTCGTACTTCATGGAGCCGGAGGTCGAGGCCGCGGACCTGGTGGCCCTGGCGGCCGCGCTCGCCTGAGCCGACGAGGTCGGGCCCCGGCTCGGCGCGAGGTCTGCGTGCGCCGATGCACGTGGGGGCTCAGACGGTCCGGTCGGCCAGGGAGGCCGGGGTGATCGGCCAGAGCTCGTCGGCCGCGGAGGCGAACAGGGCCATGGCCCGGGCGAGGTCGTCGAGATCGTCCTGGGGGAGCTGGTCCACGACCGACTCGAGGTCACGTCGGCGGCGTGCGGTCACGTCGGTCACCACGCGTTCCCCCGTGCTGGTGAGCGAGAGGTGGGTCTCTCGACGGTTCCGGGGCGGCACGTGCCGGCTCACCAGACCCGAGTCGACCAGCCGGTCGACCATGCGCATGGCGGTCGACGGCGCGACGTCGAGCGCGCGGGCCAGGGAGCTCAAGTTGCCAGGCGAGCGGGACAGCACCACCAGCATCCGGAACTGAGGCAGCGTCACCCCTGCGTTGGTGGCGATCGATCGTGCGGAGACGGCGACCAGCGCACGCGAGGCGGCCAGCAGGGCGTCCACGGCTGCGCGTCGCTGCGCAGCGTCGGGTTTGCTTGCCATGGTACAAGGATTGCATACTGCAAAGATGCCACCAACGCCGCGGGTCAGCAGGTTCACCCATGTCCGCACCACCGGTCCCGGTCAGGTGGGTCTCCTCGCCCTGGCCGTTCTGGTCGGGCTGGGGGCCGGGTTCGGAGCGGTGCTGTTCCGCAGCATGATCGGGTGGCTGACCCAGCTGTTCAGCGGACATGCCGACTACTCCGCGGTCGGTCACGCGGCGAACCCGCTCGTCCCGTGGCTCGGCCCGTGGTTCGTGGTGCTGGCACCAGCCGTCGCCGGCCTCGCCTACGGCCCGCTGGTGCACCGGTTCGCTCCGGAGGCACGGGGACACGGCGTTCCCGAGGTCATGTACGCCGTCGCCCGCCAGGGTGGCCGGATCCGGCCCCGGGTCGCCCTGGTGAAGTCGGCCGCCAGCGCGCTCTGCATCGGTGGTGGGGGGTCGGTGGGTCGCGAAGGCCCCATCGTGCAGATCGGATCGGCTCTGGGCTCGTGGGTCGCCCAGGTGAGTGGTCTGGGGGAGCGGCGCATCCGTCTGCTGGTCGCGTGCGGCGCGGCCGGTGGGATCGCTGCGACGTTCAACGCCCCGCTGGCCGGGGTGTTCTTCGCGATGGAGCTGATCCTGGGTCAGTGGGCCGCCGAGTCCTTCGGGATGGTCGTGGTGGCCTCCGTGACCGCGAGCGTGGTGGGCCGCGCCTTCCTGGGCAACGACCCGTTCCTGAGCCTGCCCGACTTCCGGGTCGAGCACTTCGTCCAGTACCCGCTGTTCGCTCTCCTCGGCATCCTGGCGGGTCTGTTCGGGGTGGCCTTCTCCCGCGTTCTCTACCTGGTCGAGGATGCCTGTGACTGGCTCTGGCGTGGACCGGAGTGGCTACGCCCTGGTGTGGGCGGGCTCCTGCTCGGCGGCGTGCTGCTCGTGCTCCCGCAGATGTACGGCGTCGGCTACCCCGTGCTCAGCGACGCGGTGGCCGGCAGGTACGCCGTGGCCTTTCTCTGTCTGCTCCTCGTGGGCAAGGTCGTGGCCTGCGGTCTCACCATCGGCATCGGTGGCTCCGGCGGGGTCTTCGCGCCCAGCCTGTTCAGCGGGGCGATGCTGGGGGCCGCCTTCGGGGCCGTGGCCCACCAGGTGGCGCCGGGCACCGCCGGCTCCCCGGGCGCCTATGCCCTGGTGGGGATGGGGGCCCTCTTCGCCGGTGCGGCCAGGGCGCCGATCACCGCGGTGGTGATCCTGTTCGAGCTGACCGGCGAGTACACGATCATCCTGCCGCTGATGCTCGCCATCGTCCTGGCCACCGGCGTCAGCCACCTCGCCTCGCACGACACCGTCTACACCCGCAAGCTCCTCCGGCGCGGTGTCGACCTGCACGAGCCGGGTCATGCCGGGTTCCGTGATCGGGTGGTCGCATCAGTGATGGGGCCGGTCCCGCGCGCGGTCCACACCTCCACGGGTCTCCAGGAGGCGGCTGCCCTCTTCGTGGCGACCGGTGAGGCGGCCCTGCCGGTGCTCGACGACGACCATCTCCTTGTCGGGGTGCTGACCTCGCGCGACGTCATCGACGCGCTGTCCGCCGGCGAGGACCTGTGCGCCGGGGAGGTGGTGGGCGGGGAGTCGGTCTCAGCCGACCAGCCGGCGCAGGACGCCGTACGCCTGCTGGACAACGGTGCCGAGGCCGTCGCCGTGACTGTCGACGACGGACGGGTCGTGGGGTGGGTGCGTCATCGGGACGTGCTCACGTCACTGAGCTCGTGAGCCGGACGGCTCAGGCCCAGGCGAAGTAGCGCAGGACGACGTAGACCCAGGCGATCGCGATCGTGACGGCGGAGACGATCAGGCCGTACTTGGTGAACATCCAGAAGCTGATCGGGTGCCCGTTGCGGGCCGCGATCCCGAGGACGACCACGTTGGCGCTCGCCCCGACGGCGGTGGTGTTGCCACCGAGGTCCGCCCCGAGTGCGAGGGCCCACCAGCTGGCGTCCGCGCCGGCGGCGCCCTGCCCGGCCTGGACGAGGTCTCCCACGAGCGGCGCCATGGTCGCGACGTACGGGATGTTGTCCACGATCCCGGAGAGGATCCCGGAGGCCCACAGCAGCACCGAGGAGGCCAGCAGGTAGTTGCCGTCGACCGCCTCGGTCGCGGCCTCGGCGAGCGAGCTCACGACGCCCACCTCGATCAGCGCGCCGACCATCACGAAGAGGCCCATGAAGAAGGCCAGGGTGGGCCACTCGACGTCGGAGAGGCAGTCGTAGATGTCGAGCCGGGAGATCGCGACCAGCGCTCCCGCGCCCAGCAGGGCCACCATCGAGGGCTCCAGGTGCGTGATCGAGTGGGTGATGAAGCCCACCATCACCGCGGTCAGCACGACTCCGGACTTGATCAGGAGGCGGGGGTCGGTGATGGCCTCGCGCTCCTCGAGAGACATCAGCGCCTCGACCTGCTCGGGGTGGAAGGTGAACGCGGAGCGGAAGAGCAGCCGGCACAGGCCGATCAGGACGATCACCAGCACCACCACGACCGGGCCGAGGTTGAACAAGAAGTCGTTGAAGGTCAGGCCCGACTTGGACGCGATGATGATGTTGGGCGGGTCACCGATCAAGGTGGCGGTGCCGCCGATGTTGGAGGCGAAGACCTCGGCGAGGAGGAACGGCACCGGTGGCGCCTTGATCTGGTCGCAGACCAGCAGCGTGACCGGTGCGACGAGGAGCACCGTCGTGACGTTGTCGAGCAGGGCCGAGGCGACGGCGGTCAGCACGATCAGCATCGTCATGATCCGGAACGGGCGACCGCGCGCTCGCTTGGCCGCCCAGATCGCGAAGAACTCGAAGACGCCCGTCTGGCGCAGCACGCCGACGATCACCATCATCCCCAGGAGCAGGAAGATGACGTTCCAGTCGACGCCGGTGCGTTCGCTGAAGAAGGCGACCTTGGCGTCGACCACGCCGAGGACCACCATGCCGGCGGCGCCACCCAGGGCAGCGGCGACCCGGTGGATCCGCTCGGTCGCGATGAGGACGTACGCCGAGACGAAGACGACGATGACGAGAACGGTCGTCATCAGGTCGTCGGGTCGACCGGGAAGAGGAACGTGAACAGGCGGCTGACCGTGATCGCTCCGAGCACGTGCTCGTCCTCGTCGACGACCGCCACGACCGGGGCGTGCATCCGCGCCATCACGGCGGCCACCTCCAGCGAGGTCGCGTCCGGGTCGACGATCGGGAGCTCGTCGCGGTCCTGGCGTCGCGGCAGCATCTCCTGCACCGTCTTGTTCGAGAGGTGGGTCAACAGCTCGTCCGACCTCGCCTCGTCGTAGACGCGAGCCAGGGTCGGGTCGTCCTGGACGTAGGAGGGGATCATGAAGCGCAGCACCTGGGAGCCGGGCAGCACCGTGTGCGGGCGGCCGTCGCCGTCACACACGATCAGCCCGGGGCGGCGCTGTTCACCCATGGTCCTGGCCGCCGTCAGTGCGTCGGTGGTCAGGCTGACGATCGGGAAATCTTCAGCCAGGTCGCGTGCGCGCATTGCTCGTCTCCTCCCGTGCCGGGCGTCCAGCCTGCCAGACGAGAAACGCGCCCGGCACCTGGGAGTGGCATTGTCTAGGGATGAGCGACGACCCCCACGACTTCAGCGGCCTCCGTGCGATGTTCATCAACTGCACCCTGAAACGATCCCCGGAGATCAGCCACACCCAGGGGCTGGTGGATGCCAGCGCCGAGGTGATGCGCAAGCACGGTGTCGAGGTGGAGGTGCTGCGCGCCATCGACCACGACCTCGCCACGGGGGTGTACCCGGACATGACCGAGCACGGCTGGGCCAGCGACGAGTGGCCGCAGATCTACCCACGGCTCCTGGAGTCGGACATCCTCGTGCTGGCCGGGCCGATCTGGCTCGGTGACAACTCCAGCCAGACCAAGCTGGTCATCGAGCGTCTCTACGCGCTGTCCGGGATGCTGAACGACAAGGGCCAGTACCTGTTCTACGGCCGTGTCGCCGGTTGCCTGATCACCGGGAACGAGGACGGCATCAAGCACTGTGCCCAGAACGTCCTCTACTCGCTGCAGCACATCGGCTACACGATCCCCCCGAACGCCGACGCCGGCTGGATCGGGGAGGCAGGCCCCGGGCCCTCCTACCTGGACCCGGGCAGCGGTGGGCCGGAGAACGACTTCACCAACCGCAACACGACCTTCATGACGTGGAACCTGATGCACCTCGCGAAGATGCTGAAGGACGCAGGCGGCGTGCCGGGCTACGGGAACCAGCGCTCGGCGTGGAGCGCCGGGGACCACTTCGACTGGGAGAACCCCGAGTACCGCTCGTGACGCCGGACCGCCCCAGATAGCATCCGGGATGCGAATCCTCCGGGGAGGCCGGCCATGACAGAACCAGCACGCGGAACCTCCGGGCACGCCGAGGAGCTCGGTGCAGCGCTGGGTGCAGCGCTGGGCGCCGAGCTGGGCGCCGAGCTGGGCGCCGAGCTGGACGACCGGCTCGCCGCCGCGGACGACGCCCTGCTGGAGCAGTTCCCCGGAGACGCTGCGGACCGCCAGCCGGTGCACACGGTGTACGTGCCCGCCGACCGGTTCGTCGAGGGGCTCTCGCCAGCTTGGGGGAGTGCTGCCCTGGCCGCGATCGACGGGCACTCCGAGCTGTTCGCCGAGCTCGCCTCCGACGAGACGGAGGTGGCCCGGGTCCGCGAGAAGCTGGAGTCGGAGCCGATCGAGGACCTTCGCATCGACTTCGAGGACGGGTACGGCGTGCGCGGCGACGAGGCCGAGGACGCCGACACCGTGAGGACGGCCAGGGTGCTGGCGCGGGCGACCCGGGAAGGGTCGGCCCCACCGTTCCACGGCATCCGGTTCAAGAGCCTCGAGGCCCCCACGCGACACCGCGGCGTACGCACGCTGACGGTGTTCGTCTCGACGATGCTCGAGGAGGCAGGCATCCTCGACGACTTCGTGGTGACGCTGCCCAAGATCACCAGCGTCGAGCAGGTCGAGGCGATGGTGCACCTGACCGGTCGCCTCGAGCAGGAGCTCGGCCTGACCGAGCGCACCCTGCGGTTCGAGCTGCAGATCGAGACGACCCAGTCGGTCCTGGGTCCTGACGGCACGGCCCTGGTCGCGCGGATGATCCACGCCGGTGACCACCGGGTCACCGCACTGCACTACGGCACTTACGACTACTCGGCGTTCTGTGGGATCCCCGCGGCCTACCAGAGCATGGAGCACCCCGTGGCCGACCACGCCAAGCTGGTGATGCAGGCGGCTGCCGCAGGCACCGGTGTCCGTCTCTCCGACGGTTCGACCAACGTGCTGCCCGTGGGTGACGCGGATGCCGTGCAGCGGGGCTGGGAGCTGCACGCACGGCTGGTCCGTCGCTCGCTCGAGCGGGGGTTCAACCAGGGCTGGGACCTGCACCCCGCCCAGCTCCCCACCAGGTTCGCCGCGACGTACGCCTTCTTCCGGGCCGGCTTCGCGCCGGCAGCCGTCCGGCTGCGCGACTACCTGGAGCAGACCACCTCCAGCGTGATGGACGAGCCGGCGACCGCGCGCGCACTCTCCGACTTCATCGTCAGGGGTCTCGACTGCGGAGCGCTCTCCGCCGAGGAGGTGGAGACCGCCACCGGAGTGACGGTGGCCGCGCTCACCGCGACGGCGCGGCCCCGGCGCGTGTGAGCCAGATCACTCCAGACCGTTGACGCACCTGGTCGTCCGCTCTAGTGTTTCCACATCACGGTACTTGACTTCCACTTTGCGGAATCGTCGAACCCGCTGCCGTGGCCGGCCCCGGCCGGGGACACGGAGAAGGGACGCCGATGGGCATCGTGCTCGGAGCCAACCAGTACGGCAAGGCCGAGAACCGAGTGGTCCGGATCTACCGCGACAGCCAACGGCACGCGATCAGGGACCTCAACGTCTCCACCGCGCTGCGGGGCGACTTCGAGGCGGCCCACGTCAGCGGTGACCAGGCCAACGTGCTGCCGACCGACACCCAGAAGAACACCTCCTTCGCCTACGCGAAGGAGCACGGGGTCAGCTCGCCGGAGGACTACGCCATCGCCCTCGGCACGCACTTCCTGGATGCGGCGCCGCCGGCGACCGGCGCCCAGATCCAGGTCGAGGAGTACGCCTGGGACCGCATCGAGGTGGACGGTGCCGGTCACGACCACTCGTTCGTGCGCCGCGGCACCGAGACGCGCACCTGCGTGGTCACCGTGGAGGGCCGTGGCGAGGAGCAGCAGGTCTGGGTGGTCTCCGGCTTCAAGGAGCTCGTGGTGCTCAAGTCGACCGGTTCGGAGTTCAAGGGCTTCCTCACCGACCGCTACACGACGCTGCAGGAGACCGACGACCGGGTGATGGCCACCTCCCTGACGGCCCGGTGGCGCCACGAGGGAACCTCAGCCGCTCGCGACACCGACTGGGACGCGTCCTACGAGGACATCAAGAAGATCATGCTGTCGGCCTTCGCCACCACCTACAGCCGGGCGCTCCAGGAGACGCTGCAGGCGATGGGAGGAGCCGTTCTCCGAGCGCACCCCGAGGTGGCGGAGGTGCGCTTCTCCGCACCCAACAAGCACCACTTCCTGGTCGACCTCGCGCCCTTCGGGCTGGAGAACCGCGGCGAGGTCTTCGTGGCCGCGGACCGGCCCTACGGCCTGATCGAGGCCAGCGTGTCCCGGGACGACTCCAGCGCGGCAGGGCATGCCTGGCGGGCAGTGCCGGGGTTCGTCTGAGCGTCGCGCGTCGACCACACACACATCCACGGGGCCACACGAGGAGAAGAGGCGACATGGGCACGACCACGAGAACGGTGAAGAAGCGCGCCAAGCACCCGGTCGACGAGGTGCTGCCGCCGCAGCAGCTCGCGGTCTACGGCCTGCAGCACGTGATGGCGTTCTACGCAGGCGCGGTCATCGTCCCGATCCTGCTCGCCGGGGCCATCGGTCTCGACCAGGACCAGCTGATCCACCTGATCAACGCCGACCTCTTCACCTGCGGCATCGCCTCGATCCTGCAGTCCGTGGGGGTCTGGAAGATCGGGGTCCGACTGCCCCTGCTCCAAGGGGTCACGTTCACCGCGGTCACCCCGATGATCATCATCGGCCTGGACCGCGGCAAGGGCACCGACGGCCTGGTCTACATCTACGGCGCGGTCATCGTCGCCGGAATCTTCACCCTGCTGATCGCGCCGTACTTCTCCCGGCTGGTGCGGTTCTTCCCCCCGGTCGTGACCGGCACGGTGATCACCATCATCGGCGTGACGCTGATCCCGGTGGCCGCCTTCGACGCAGGTGGCGGCCAGTTCGCCTTCTTCAACCCCGACCTGGTGCCGGCCAACCTGAGGTTCGGCAGCTACACCAACCTCTCGCTCGCCATGTTCACGATCCTGGTGATCCTCGCACTCACGAGGTTCGCCCGGGGCTTCCTCGCCACCGTCGCCGTGCTCGCCGGCCTGGTCGTCGGCACCGCGGTCGCGACGCTGGTGAGCGACGGCTCCGGCGGCAAGGTGGCGAAGTTCGGCTCGGTGTCGGGAGCGGACTGGATCGGCTTCACCGGCCCCTTCCACTTCGGTACGCCGAAGTTCGCGATCGTCCCGATCCTGCTGATGATCGTCGTCATGCTGATCACTGCGGTCGAGACGATCGGTGACGTCTACGCCACCGGTCAGATCGTGGAGAAGCCGATCGCGAAGAAGGACATCGCCGCGGCGCTCCGAGCGGACGGTCTCGCGACCTTCCTGGGCGGCATCATGAACTCCTTCCCCTACACGTGCTTCGCGGAGAACGTGGGGCTGGTCCGGCTCACCCGGGTGAAGAGTCGATGGGTGGTCGCGACCGCGGGCGGCATCATGATCCTGCTGGGACTGCTGCCGAAGGCGGGGGCAGTGGTGGCGAGCATCCCGAGCTCGGTGCTCGGTGGGGCCGCGCTGGTGATGTTCGGGACGGTGGCCGCGGTCGGTATCCAGACACTGGGCCGGGTGGACTTCAACAACCACCGCAACGTGGTGGTCGTGGCCGTGAGCATCGCGATCGCGATGATCCCCGTCGGCCTGCCGCAGGTCGACGGGACCTCGGCCTTCCTGACCGAGTTCCCCAAGAACGTCCAGGCGTTCCTGAACTCGGGCATCACCACGGGAAGCATCGCGGCGATCCTGCTGAACATGCTGCTGAACTACTTCGGAGGTGAGCTGCACGACGGCTCGACGGTGCGCGAGCGGCTGACCGTCCAGCAGCTCAACGACATGAGCCGCGAGAAGTTCGTGGCCACGGTCTCGCCCGCCTACCAGGGGGACGAGGGCATCGCCGAGGCAGTCGCCGGGCGTCGTCCGTTCGTGGACGGCAACGCCCTGCGCTCGACGCTGCAGGACGAGCTGTTCTCGCTCCCCGCGGAGCGGCAGTCCTCGCTGATGCGGAGCTACCCGTCGCTGGCGGGCGAGGAGCTGCTGTCCGGGGACCTCGGCGAGTACTCCATCGTCGACCAGGCCTCGGCCGGCCTGACCTTCCTGAGCGAGGAGGAGCAGGAGGCGTTCACCGAGGTCACCCGCGCCTACAGCGACAAGTTCGGGTTCCCGCTGATCATCGCCGCGCGCGAGCTCAGCTCCGAGCAGGTGCTCGAGCAGGCGTGGCAACGGCTGGACAACTCCGCGACGCAGGAGCACGTCGCCGCCCTGCTGGAGATCGCGAAGATCGCCAACCACCGGCTGGAGGACGCCGTCGAGGACACCACCCCGATGGGCACCATGCGCTCGGCCAGCATGCAACGGCTGCACTAGTGGCCGGGGCCGGGTGCGCGCGCACGCGGCCCCGACCCCTCATGCTGTAGGCGTTTCCACCACCGCATTGGAGGGCCACCGTGTCAGAGCTCGACGACTTCAACCAGGCGCCCGCCGCGACCCTGCGACCCCGCCTGCTGTCGCTGACCGCGGTTCCGGCGTGGGCCGACGACCTCCTGGCGGCACGGCCCTACGACGACGTCGCGACGGTCCTGGCCGTGTCGGACGCCGTCGTGGCCCGGCTGGACGAGGCCGAGATCGACGCCGCGCTGGCAGGACACCCTCGGATCGGTGAGCGGGCACAGGGCCTCGACGAGGAGTCCGCCGCACGGTCCGCGCGCGAGCAGGCGGCGATGTCCCGCGCCGACACCGAGCTCCAGGAGGCGATGACTCGCGGCAACGCCGACTACGAGCAGAGGTTCGGGCGGATCTACCTGGTTGCGGCGGCCGGCCGCAGCGCCGACGAGCTGGTCTGCCTGCTGCGACAACGGCTCGACAACGACCCGGTGACCGAGCTCGAGGTGGTGCGGGAGGAGCTCGCCCGCATCTCCAGGATCCGGCTACGCAACCTGTTGGAGGACCGATGACCATCTCCACCCACGTCCTGGACGCTGTCGAGGGCGGCCCCGCGAGCGACCTGGGTCTGCGCCTGGAGCGAGGCGACGGCGAGCTCGTCGGTGCGGGGCGCACCAACGCTGACGGGCGTTGCCCCGAGCTCACCGAGGGCCTCGAGCTGGAGACGGGAAGGTATCGACTGCGCTTCGACACCGGGGGGTGGTTCGCCCGTCGAGGGACTCCCACGTTCTACCCCACGGTGGAGGTGTGCTTCGAGGTCACCGACCCCGACGCGCACCACCACGTGCCGCTGCTGCTGAGCCCGTTCGCCTACTCGACCTACCGAGGGAGCTGAACCCACGTGAGCTCGGACGAGCTGCTGCTCATCGAGGGCGCAACCGTGGTCACCATGGACGGTCGCGACGGCCTCGGGTCCGAGCACGCCGATGGCCACGTCCTCGTACGTCGAGGGCGGATCGAGAGCGTCGGACCCGGGGCCGGGCCGGTGCTCACGGGGGTCGACGCGTCGAGCGTGCGCCACGTCGACGCGACCGGCTGCCTGGTCACGCCCGGCCTGGTCAACACCCACGCCCACCTCTACCAGTGGGTGACGCGCGGGTTGGCGGTCGACCACGGCCTGTTCGACTGGCTGACGACGCTCTACCCGGTCTGGAGCCGGATCGACGAGGACATCACCCGCGCCGCCGCGGCGGCGGCCCTCGGGTGGCTGGCCCGCACCGGCTGCACGACCTCGATGGACCACCACTACGTCTTTCCCGCCGACGGCGGCGACCTGCTCGGCGCCGGCATCGAGGCGGCCCACGAGGTCGGACTGCGGTTCCTGCCCACCCGGGGGTCGATGGACCTCGGCCGGTCCCGGGGTGGGCTGCCGCCGGACGACGTCGTGCAGGATCTCGACGTCATCCTGGAGGACACCGCCGCTGCGGTCGCCAGACACCACGACCCGGGACCTGACTCGATGCTGCGGATCGGCGTCGCGCCCTGCTCGCCGTTCTCGGTCACCCCGGAGCTGCTCGTGGAGTCGGCGGCCCTCGCCCGCGACCTGGGCGTCCGCCTGCACACCCATCTGGCCGAGACCCGGGACGAGGACGACTTCTGCCGGGAGCGGTTCACCATGGCTCCGGTCGACTACCTGTCCTCGCTGGGCTGGCTTGGGGACGACGTCTGGTTGGCCCACGGCATCCACTTCGACGACGCCGGCGTCGCGGCGCTCGCCTCGAGCGGGACCGGGGTGGCGCACTGCCCGTCGTCCAACGCCCGCCTGGGAGCCGGCGTGTGCCGCCTCAGCGACCTGAGGCGGGCGGGCGTGCCGGTCGGGCTGGGCGTGGACGGAGCCGCCAGCAACGAGTCGTCCTCGCTGGTCGAGGAGGTCCGTCGGTCCCTGCTGTTCGCCCGCGCCCGCGGCGGTCCGGAGTCACTCACGGTGCGGGACGCCCTGCACGCAGCCACCATGGGCGGGGCCCGGGTGCTCGGCTGGCACGACCAGATCGGGTCGCTCGAGGTGGGCAAGCAGGCGGACCTGGCCGTCTGGCGGCTGGACACCCTTGCCCACGCCGACGTGGTGGACCCCGTCGCAGCCCTCGTGCTCGGCGGGCCCGCACCCCTGGACCTGCTGCTGGTCGCGGGACGAGCCGTGGTCGAGCGCGACCGCCTGGTGACCGCGGACGAGGACGCCTTGCGAGCAGGCTCCGTGCGGCAGCACGAGCGGCTGATGGTCCGTGCCGGGCTGGCTGCCGGATAGCACGACGCCGCTTGACCGACCGGCCTGCGCGAACATAGTATTTCATCTAGTGAAAATATATTTCCGCATCATGGAAAGTAGATTCGATGTCCGGTCATGACCTCCGCTACCTGGCGAACTGCTCGATGCTGTTCACCGAGCTCCCGCTCCTGCGGCGACCGCAGGCGGCCCGCGACGCCGGCTTCGACGCGATCGAGCTCTGGTGGCCGTGGCCCGAGCAGCCCGTTCCCGCGGAGAACGAGGTCGACGCGCTCGTCGACGCGGTGAGCGGGGCCGGCGTGCAGCTGGTGGGCCTGAACTTCTTCGCCGGTGACCTGGCCGGCCCCGACTGCGGCGTGCTCTCGGTGCCGGACCGCGCAGCGCAGTTCCGCGACAACATCGACGTCGCCGTCGGCATCGGCGGACGGCTCGGGGTCTCCGCGTTCAACGCGCTCTACGGCAACCGGGTGGACGGGGTGGCGGCCGAGGAGCAGGACTCGCTCGGCCGCGAGATGCTCGGCAGGGCTGCGGTCGCTGCGGGGGCGATCGGGGCCACCGTCCTGGTCGAGCCCGTCAGCGGGCCGAAGCCCTACCCGCTGCGCACAGCCGCGGACGCCGTGGCGGTGGTGCAGGCGGTGCGGTCGGACGGGCACGACAACGTCGGGTTCCTGTGCGACCTGTTCCACCTCGCCAACAACGGCGACGACGTGGCGGCCGCGATCGCGGCGTACGCCGACCTCACGGCCCACGTGCAGATCGCGGACTGGCCTGGTCGCGGTGAGCCCGGCACGGGGGAGCTGGAGCTGGAGCGCCTGCTCGGCGCCCTCGCCGCGCACGGCTACGACGGTTGGGTCGGTCTGGAGTACCAGCCGACATCGGGCACCGAGGCGGCGCTGGAGTGGCTGCCCAGGCCGCGACGAGCCACCACCCGCCCCGCCTGAACCAGAACCCCCGATCGACACGCTAGGAGCACACCGATGACCACCATTGCCTTCGTCGGCCTCGGCATCATGGGAGCGCCGATGGCCGTCCACCTGCAGAACGCCGGGTTCGACGTCTGTGGCGTCAACCGCTCGCCCGAGCGCACCCGACCGCTCGTCGAGGCCGGCGGGCGTGCCGAGACCACGATCGCCGAGGCGGTGCAGGGCGCCGACGTCGTGGCGGTGATGGTTCCGGACTCGCCGGACGTCCAGGAGGTCCTGGCCGGGGAGGGTGGCGTCTTCGAGAACGCCGCTCCCGGCACGTTGGTGATCGACTTCTCCAGCATCCGGCCGGACGTCGCCGCGACGCTGGCGGAGCAGGCTCGCGCGAAGGGGTTCCGGATGCTCGACGCCCCGGTCTCGGGAGGCGAGGCGGGTGCGCGAGGTGCGGTGCTCTCCATCATGGTCGGCGGCGAGGCTGCCGACGTCGCCGAGGCCCAGCCGATCTTCGACGCGGTGGGCAGGACCATCGTGCACGTCGGGCCGAGCGGATCCGGGCAGACCGTGAAGGCCGCCAACCAGCTCATCGTCGCGGTCAACATCGAGGTCGTCGCGGAGGCGCTGGTGTTCCTCGAGGCCCACGGGGTCGACACCGAGGCCGCCCTCGAGGTGCTCGGCGGTGGTCTGGCCGGCTCCAAGGTGCTGGAGCAGAAGAAGCCCAACATGCTCGACCGGACGTTCGAGCCCGGCTTCCGGATCGACCTGCACCACAAGGACATGGGCATCGTCACCTCGGCGGCCAGGGAGGCCGGCGTCGTGATCCCCCTGGGTGCGCTCGCCGCCCAGCTGATGGCCTCCGCCCGCGCGAACGGCGACGGTGGGCTCGACCACTCCGCGCTGCTGCGCGGTGTCGAGCGGCTCTCGGGCCGCACCCCCACGTGAGCCACCACCAGACCAGCGGAGCAGGAGAACCCCCATGGCACGGATGACAGCCGCGCAGGCGGCAGTGGAGATACTGAAGAAGGAAGGCGTCACCCACGTCTTCGGCCTGCCGGGCGCCGCGATCAACCCGTTCTACAAGGCGATGCAGACCAACGGCGGTCTGCAGCACACCCTGGCTCGCCACGTCGAGGCCGCCTCCCACATGGCCGAGGGCTACACCCGGGCGCGTGCAGGAAACATCGGCGTCTGCGTCGGCACCAGCGGACCCGCCGGGACCGACATGGTCACCGGGCTGTACTCCGCCGGTGCCGACTCGATCCCGATCCTGTGCATCACCGGTCAGGCGCCGGTCGCCAAGCTCCACAAGGAGGACTTCCAAGCCGTCGACATCGCGGCGATCGCGGGATCGCTCACCAAGATGGCGGTCACCGTCCTGGAGGCGGCGCAGGTGCCGGGCACCTTCCAGCAAGCCTTCCACCTGATGCGTTCTGGTCGACCCGGGCCGGTGCTCATCGACCTGCCCATCGACGTGCAGACGACCGAGATCGAGTTCGACGTCGAGACCTACTCGCCGCTCGCGGCGTACCGGCCCGTGGCGACGCGCGCCCAGGTGGAGAAGGCCTTCGACATGCTGGTCGACGCCGAGCGGCCCCTCCTCGTCTCAGGTGGGGGCGTGGTCAACGCGGACGCCGCCGAGCTCCTGGTCGAGCTGGCCGAGCTCACCGGGACCCCCGTCGTCCCGACGCTGATGGGGTGGGGCACCATCCCCGACGACCACCCGCTGTTCGCCGGGATGGTGGGCCTGCAGACCTCGCACCGCTACGGCAACGCCTCGATGCTGGCCGCCGACTTCGTGCTCGGCATCGGCAACCGCTGGGCCAACCGGCACACAGGTGGGCTGGACACCTACACCCGGGGGCGCACCTTCGTGCACGTGGACATCGAGCCCACGCAGATCGGTCGGGTCTTCCCCCCGGACTTCGGGATCGTCTCCGACGCCGGGGCTGCGCTCGAGCTCTTCGTGACGATCGCTCGCGAGCGCGAGGCCGCGGGCTCCCTGCCCGACCGCAGCACCTGGGCGGACGAGTGCCAGGAGCGCAAGCGCACGATGTGGCGCAGGACGAGCTTCGACGAGGTCCCGATCAAGCCCCAGCGCGTCTACCAGGAGATGAACCGTGCCTTCGGGAAGGACGTGCGCTACGTCAGCACGATCGGGCTCTCCCAGATCCAGGCTGCGCAGCTGCTGCACGTCTTCGAGCCGCGCCACTGGATCAACGCAGGCCAGGCCGGGCCGCTCGGGTGGACGGTCCCGGCGGCCCTCGGTGTGGCCACGGCCGATCCGGAGGCGACCGTCGTCGCGCTCTCGGGCGACTACGACTTCCAGTTCATGATCGAGGAGCTCGCGGTCGGGGCGCAGTTCAACATCCCCTACATCCACGTGCTCGTGAACAACGCCTATCTCGGCCTGATCCGGCAGTCCCAGCGCGGCTTCGAGATGGACTACTGCGTGCAGCTGTCCTTCGAGAACCTCAATGCTCCCGAGCTGAACGGCTACGGCGTGGACCACGTCAAGGTGGTCGAGGGGCTGGGGTGCAAGGCGATCAGGGTCTTCGAGCCCGACGACATCCTGCCGGCGCTGGAGCAGGCGAAGAAGCTGCTCGTCGAGCACCGTGTCCCCGTCGTCGTCGAGATGATCCTCGAGCGGGTCACCAACGTCTCGATGGGCCAGGAGATCGACAGCATCACCGAGTTCGAGCTCCTCGCCGAGTCCGGCAGGGACGCTCCCACAGCCCTCTACGCCAACCTCGACTGACCCGCTCGCACAACGGAAGGTGCCGATGCCTCGCGTCCTGCTCGCTCCCGACAAGTTCAAGGGGACCCTCACCGCCTCGGAGGTGGCCGAGCACCTCGCGGCCGGCATCCGTTCGGTGAGGCCCGAGGTGGAGATCGTCGTGGTGCCCGTCTCCGACGGCGGGGACGGACTGCTCGATGCGGCCGCGCGCGCCGGGTTCGAGCGGGTGCCGGTCCTGGCGTCGGGACCGACCGGCGTCCAGCGCGAGACGTGGTACGCCAGACGGGGTGACGAGGCCGTGATCGAGATGGCCGAGGTGTGCGGGCTCGGCCGCCTCCCGGGAGGGGAGCCGGCGCCCGGCACCGCCACCAGCCGGGGGGTCGGCGAGGTCGTCGCCGACGCTCTCGGCTCTGCGTGCTCGCGGATCGTGGTCGGCGTCGGCGGAAGTGCCTCCACCGACGGTGGAGCCGGCATGGTGCGGGCGCTGGGCGCACGCGTGCTCGACGAGTTCGGCAGCGAGGTCGAGGAGGGCGGCACGGCGCTCGGCAGGGTTGCCCGGCTGGACCTCACGGGGCTGGACCCGAGGCTCTCTCGGACGACGATCGAGCTCGCGTGCGACGTGGACAACCCGCTCACCGGGCCCTCGGGTGCTGCGGCCGTCTACGGCCCGCAGAAGGGGGCCGACCCGGAGCTCGTCGCGTCCCTCGACCAGGCCCTGAGCAGGTGGGCCGACGTCGTCGCAGCCAGCACCGGCCGCGACCTCCGCGAGACTCCGGGTGCCGGGGCGGCCGGCGGCATCGGGCTCGGGGCCATGGCGGTGCTGGGAGCGCGGCTGCGACCGGGAGCGGCCATGGTCCAGCGGCTCACGGGACTGCGGGACGCGCTGGTCGGGGTCGACCTGGTGATCACCGGTGAGGGCTCCTTGGACGCCCAGACGCTGAACGGGAAAGCCCCCGCCGGGGTGGCGAGGGCGGCGCGCGAGGCCGGTGTGCCGGTCGTCGCGGTCGCCGGGCAGTGCCACCTCGACGCGCACGAGCTGGACGGCGCCGGGATCCGGGCGGCCTATGCGCTGGTCGACGAGGGGAAGGACCTGCAGGAGTCCCTCGATGCACCAGGTCCGCTCCTGGAGCGCATCGGAGCCAGGATCGCCCGGCAGGAGCTGGTCCGCTGATGCGCCGGCGTCCGACATGATCGAGGGCATGGAGACCGAGGTGGACCTCGCTGTCCGGGCCAGGCGAGCGGTCGTCGACGGCGCCGAGGTGGCCTGCGTGGTGGCGGTGGCCGGCGGCCGGATCGTGGCCGTGGCGCCGTACGACGCTCGCGTCGAGGCGACCCGGACGGTCGAGCTGGCTGACGACGAGGTCCTGCTGCCCGGCCTGGTCGACACGCACGTGCACGTCAACGAGCCCGGCCGCACCGAATGGGAGGGCTTCGCGTCCGCGACCCGCGCCGCCGCCGCGGGCGGGGTCACGACCATCGTCGACATGCCCCTGAACTCCGTCCCGCCGACGACCTCGCTGGCCGCGCTCGAGGTCAAGCAGTCCGTGGCGCGCGACCAGATCGCGGTCGACGTCGGGTTCTGGGGAGGTGCCGTGCCGGGCAACCTGGAGGACCTCGCGGCGCTGCACGAGGCAGGCGTCTTCGGCTTCAAGTGCTTCCTGATCGACTCCGGCGTCGAGGAGTTCGGCCACCTCGACGAGGACGAGTTCGCTGCGGCGATGGACGAGGTCGCCCGGCTGGGGGCGCTGATGCTCGTGCACGCCGAGGACGCGCGCCTGATCGAGGACGACCTGGCGGCCGGGCCGACGTACGCCGGGTTCCTCGCCTCCCGTCCGCCGGCGGCCGAGGCCGCGGCCATCGACCAGGTCATCGTCCAGGCCCGCCGCACCGGGACGGCCACGCACCTGCTCCACCTGAGCAGCGCTCAGGCCATCCCCGCCCTGCGAGCGGCCCGGGCTGACGGCGTCGACCTGACCGTGGAGACGTGCCCGCACTACCTGGTGCTCTCGGCCGAGGACGTGCGCGACGGAGCCACCGAGTTCAAGTGCTGCCCGCCGATCCGCGAGGCGGGCAACCGCGACCTGCTGTGGGCGGCCCTCGACGCCGGGGACATCGACCTGGTGGTCTCCGACCACTCGCCCAGCACCACCGAGCTCAAGTGGGCGCCCGGCGGAGCAGCAGGCGGGGACTTCGCCCTGGCGTGGGGAGGGATCGCCTCCATCCAGGTCTCGCTCCCTGCGGTGTGGACGGCGGCGCGCGCTCGTGGTCTCGGGCTCACCGACGTCGTCAGGTGGATGGCGCTCGCGCCCGCCGACCGGGTGGGGCTGGCCCACAAGGGCCGGATCGCGGTCGGCGCCGACGCCGACCTGACGGTGCTGGCGCCCGACGAGGAGTTCGTCGTCGACGTCGCCCACCTCGCGCACAAGAACCCGGTGTCCGCGTATGCGGGGAGGCGACTCTTCGGCGTGGTACGACGGACCTGGCTCCGTGGCGTGCTCGTCGAGCGCGGCGGTCCCCCGCACGGCAGGTTCCTTCAGAGAGGACGACGATGACCAGCTACTACGCACCGCAGGGGGGCTTGCCGCCCCAGACCCGGCTCACCACCGACCGGTCGCGGTTCAACGAGGCCTACGTCGTGCTGCCCCGGGGCTCGGTGACCGACATCGTCTCGAGCTGGCTGCCGTTCTGGGAGCAGACCAGGCTGTGGGTGCTGGCGCGTCCGCTGTCCGGTTTCGCCGAGACCTTCAGCCAGTACCTCATGGAGGTCTCGCCCGGCGGCGGCAGCGACCGTCCGGAGACCGATCCCGCAGCGGAGGCCGTTCTCTTCGTGCTCGAGGGTGCGCTGCGTCTCACCGTCGAGGGGGAGGAGCACGTCCTGGAGGCCGGCGGCTACGCCTACCTCCCTGCGGGCTGCACCTGGACCGCGCACCAGACCGGATCCGGCGCCGCGCGGTTCCACTGGCTCCGCAAGGCCTACGAGGCGGTCGAGGGGATCGAGGTGCCGGAGGCCTTCGTCACCAACGAGCGCGACGTCGAGCCGGTGGAGATGCCCGGGACGAACGGTGCGTGGACGACCACCCGCTTCGTCGAGCAGTCGGACCTGCGCCACGACATGCACGTCAACATCGTGAACTTCGAGCCGGGAGGGGCGATCCCGTTCCCGGAGACCCACGTGATGGAGCACGGGATCTACATCCTGGAGGGCAAGGCGGTCTACCTGCTCAACGAGGACTGGGTCGAGGTCGAGGCGGGGGACTTCCTGTGGCTGCGCGCGTTCTGTCCGCAGGCCTGCTACGCCGGGGGGCCGAGCAGGTTCCGCTACCTGCTCTACAAGGACGTCAACCGGCACATGCGGCTGCGGGGGGCGCTGGGTTGAGCGAGTCGGGTCTCATGCTTTACCGGATCGTGGAAGTTGGTTTCCGAAAAGGGGTTCCACATCGATGACGACGCTGCCTAAGATCGAGGAAGTGGGGCACACAGTGACGTGGGTCACCACGGGAGAGGTGGTCGGCCGATGAGCACACCTGAGGTGGTCGTCAACGGAGCGGCGGTGGCCCTCGAGGTCACCGGGCTGCACGAGTCGGCGCTCGACTGGCTGCGCGGTACCGGGTTGACCGGAGCCAAGGAGGGCTGTGCCGAAGGGGAGTGCGGGGCCTGCGCCGTGATGGTCGCCCGTGCGTCCACGACCGGGGACGACACCACGGAATGGGTCAGCATCAACGCCTGCCTGGTCCCGGCGGCCGGCATGGCGGGCCAGGAGGTCGTGACGGCCGAGGGGCTGGGCACGACGTCGTCGCTGCACCCCGTCCAGCACGAGATGGCGGTGCGTGGTGGCTCGCAGTGCGGCTACTGCACCCCCGGTTTCGTGTGCAGCATGGCGGCTGAGTACTACCGCGCGGGCCGCTCGGCGCAGCGCGCGCCGGCAGGCGCATCCGGGGACGCGGCCCCTGACGGGACCGCCCACCACGACGGGGCGGACGCGGAGCACGGAGCGAACGGCTTCGACCTGCACGCCCTCAGCGGCAACCTGTGCCGCTGCACGGGCTACCGACCGATCAAGGACGCGGCCTTCGCCCTGGGTCTCCCCGAGGCCGGCGACGCCCTGGCCGCGCGGAGGGACCGGCCACCGCCCCCGGCACGCCCGTCCCGGGTCACCTCCGGCCCGGGGGAGCTCGTGCGGCCGGAGAGTCTCACCGAGGCGCTGCAGGTGCTCGCAGACCGGCCCGAGGCGCTGGTGGTGGCGGGCTCGACCGACTGGGGCGTGGAGGTCAACCTGCGTGGGGTCCGGGCCTCGCTCCTCGTGGCCGTGGACCAGCTGCCGGAGCTGCGTGAGCTCAGCGTCGGGGACGACGAGATCCGTCTCGGTGCGGCGCTGACGCTGACCGAGATCGAGCGTCGTCTCGGCGGCCGGGTCCCGCTCCTGGGGCAGATGCTCCCGCAGTTCGCCTCGAGGCTGATCCGCAACGGCGCCACCCTCGGCGGCAACCTCGGCACCGGGTCGCCGATCGGGGACGCGCCGCCGGCCCTGCTCGCCCTGGAGGCGGAGCTGGTGCTCGTCTCGCTCGCAGGAGAGCGGGTGGTGCCCCTGGCCGACTACTACACGGGATACCGGGAGAGTGTCCGGGCGGCCGGCGAGGTGATCAGCGAGATCCGCATCCCCCGACCGCTGGCCGGGTTGACGGCCTTCCACAAGATCGCCAAGCGCCGGTTCGACGACATCTCCAGCGTGGCGGTGGGCTTCGCCCTCGACGTCTCCGACGGCGTCGTACGCCGTGCCCGGATCGGTCTCGGCGGGGTCGCGGCCACGCCGATCCGCGCTCTCGGGACCGAGGCAGCGCTGGCCGACCGGCCCTGGACCCGAGAGACCGTCCGGGCCGCCGCCGCGGTGATGAGCGCCGAGGGCACCCCCCTCGACGACCATCGGGCGAGCGCGTCCTACCGCGCAGCCATGCTCGGGCAGGCGCTGCTGAAGCTGTACGCACTGCACCCGGACCCGCAGATCCCTTCGAACGGGGGAGCACACGCATGAGCCATCTTTCGCAGCGTCCCGACGCCGCCGAGGTCGGCAAGCCGGTCGCCCACGAGTCCGCGGCCCTGCACGTCACCGGGACCGCGCTCTACACCGACGACCTCGTGCTTCGGACGAAGGACGTCCTGCACGCCTGGCCGGTGCAGGCGCCGCACGCGAGGGCGCGGATCACGCACCTCGACGTCGGACCGGCCTACACGGTCGCCGGCGTCGTCCGCGTGCTCACGGCCGAGGACGTCCCCGGCGTGAACGATGCGGGGGTCAAGCACGACGAACCGCTGTTCCCGGACCAGGTGTGCTTCTACGGCCACGCCGTGTGCTGGGTCCTCGGTGACACCCTCGAGGCGGCCCGGCTGGGCGCTGCGGCCGTCGACGTCGGGTACGAGCCGCTGCCCGCCCTGGTCAACGTCAAGGAGGCCATCGCGGCGCACGAGTTCCAGGGCGCGCAGCCGACGGTTGAGCGGGGTGACGTCACCGCGGGCCTCGAGTCCGCCGCCCACGTGTTCAGCGGCGAGATCGAGTTCGCGGGCCAGGAGCACTTCTACCTGGAGACCCACTGCGCCCTGGCGCAGGTCGACGAGGGCGGCCAGGTCTTCGTGCAGAGCAGCACCCAGCACCCCTCGGAGACCCAGGAGATCGTGGCGCACGTCCTGGGTCTGCGCAGCAACGAGGTGACGGTGCAATGCCTGCGGATGGGCGGCGCGTTCGGCGGCAAGGAGATGCAGCCGCACGGCTTCGCCGCGATCGCCGCGCTGGGCAGCACCCTGACCGGGCGCCCCGTCCGGCTCCGGCTGAACCGCACACAGGACCTCACCATGACCGGCAAGCGCCACGGGTTCCACGCCCGGTGGCGGGCGGGCTTCGACGACGAGGGCCACGTGGTCGCACTCGAGACCACGCTGACCGCTGACGGTGGCTGGAGCCTGGACCTCTCCGAACCGGTGCTGGCTCGCGCGCTGTGCCACGTCGACAACACCTACTGGCTGCCCAACGTGCGGCTCAACGGCCGCATCGCGCGGACCAACAAGACCTCGCAGACCGCCTTCCGTGGCTTCGGCGGACCCCAGGGGATGCTGGTCACCGAGGACATCCTCGGTCGGTGCGCCCCCCTGCTCGGCCTCGACCCCGCCGAGCTGCGTCGCCGCAACTTCTACCGTGAGCAGGGCGAGCCGCAGACCACGCCGTACGGCCAGCCGGTCCGCCATCCCGAACGGATCTGGACCGTGTGGGAACAGGTGCGCCAGTCCGGGGAGATCGACCGACGCCAGCAGGAGATCGCCCGGTTCAACGCTGCGAGCGAGCACGTCAAGCGTGCCCTGTCGCTCACGCCCGTCAAGTTCGGGATCTCGTTCAACCTCACGGCGTTCAACCAGGCCGGAGCGCTGGTGCACGTCTACAAGGACGGCTCGGTGCTGATCAACCACGGTGGCACCGAGATGGGGCAAGGGCTGCACACCAAGATGCTGCAGGTGGCGGCGACCACCCTGGGAGTGCCCCTGGCCACGGTGCGGCTGGCCCCCACACGCACCGACAAGGTCCCGAACACCTCGGCCACCGCAGCGTCGTCGGGTGCCGACCTCAACGGTGGCGCGGTGAAGAACGCGTGCGAGCAGATCAGGGGCCGGCTCGAGCAGGTCGCCGCGGGCGGCCTGGGGGTCGCGGCCGCGGACGTGCGGTTCGTCGACGGTCAGGCGGTGGCGCTCGGGCGGCCCGGCACCGCCATCTCCTGGGAGCAGGTGGTGCACACGGCGTACTTCCAGCGGGTGCCACTGTTCGCGGCCGGCTACTACCGCACCGAGGGCCTGCACTGGGACTCCTCGGTGATGCACGGCTCGCCGTTCAAGTACTTCGCCTACGGCGCGGCAGCCAGCGAGGTCGAGGTCGACGGGTTCACCGGGGCCTACACCGTCCGTCGCGTGGACATCGTGCACGACGTCGGCGACAGCCTCTCGCCGCTGATCGACCTCGGCCAGATCGAGGGCGGCTTCGTGCAGGGCGCCGGCTGGCTGACCTTGGAGGACCTCCGCTGGGACGAGGGCGGCGGACCCTCCCGCGGTCGGCTCGCGACGCAGGCTGCGAGCACCTACAAGCTCCCCAGCTTCTCCGAGATGCCCCCCGACTTCCGGGTCACGCTGCTCGAGCGTGCCCACGAGGAGGGAGCGGTCTACGGCTCCAAGGCGGTCGGTGAGCCGCCGCTGATGCTCGCCTTCTCGGTGCGCGAGGCGCTGCGCGACGCCGCGGCCGCGTTCGGTCCCGAGGGGACGAGCGTCGACCTGGCCTCTCCCGCCACGCCCGAGGCCGTCTGGTGGGCGTTGTCCGAGGCGCGTCGGGGGCACGACGAAGGGCACCTGGTCGAGGGCAAGCCGGGGGCGCGTCCGGAGCAGCCCGACCCGGGCGCCCCTGTCCGTCGACCCGAGTCCGAGGTGGCCGCCCTGACGCCGCAGCTGCTCACGGACGTCTAGGGCTCTCGATGAACTGGCTGACGGCGCTCGAGGGTCTGCGCACCCGCGGTGAGGCAGGGGTGCTGGTGACCGTTGCCGAGGTGCGTGGGCACGCGCCTCGCGAGGCGGGGGCCAAGATGGTCGTCGGCGCGAACGCCACCTGGGGTTCCGTCGGTGGCGGCAACCTCGAGGCGACGGCGGTCGAGCGCGCGCGAGAGCTGCTCGCGGCGCCGTCGGCCGGTCCGACGATGTTCACCGCCAACCTCTCCGACCGGGCGCGGACCGAGCACGGGGTCCAGTGCTGCGGTGGGGAGGTCACGCTCCTGCTCGAGCCTGTCCCGGTGGTGCCGGCGGTGGCCGTCTTCGGGATGGGCCACGTCGGTCTGGAGCTCGCCCGGATCCTGGCCCGTCACGACCTCGACCTGCACCTGGTCGACTCCCGCCCCGAGCACCTCGGCGACGGGGCCCTGGCCGTGCTCGCCGACGCGGTGGCCCGCGTCCACGCCCACCACGTGCCGGTGCTGCCCGAGCTGGTCCTCGCCGAGCTGCCGCGCGGCACGCACGTGCTCGTGATGACGCACGACCACGCGGAGGACGCCGCGATCATCGACGCCGCACTGCGCACCACCCACCTCGGCTCCATCGGGCTGATCGGGTCCCGTGCCAAGTGGAACCGGTTCCGCGCCAAGCTCGCTCACGAAGGCCTCGACGAGGCGGCGATCGCCCGGGTCACCACTCCCATCGGCCTCGCGGACCTCACCGGCAAGGAGCCGGCCACGATCGCCGTGAGCGTCGCCGCCGCACTCGTGCGTGAGTTCGAGCGAGGGGCCCGCTCGGAGTCCTCGGTCGCGGCGGACACCTCGCACGACCAGGCGTCCGGTCGGACGTCCGGCCGGCAGCTGTGACGCTCTTCCGTGGGACGTTCCTGGACACCCCGGACGACCCGTTCACCGGGGGTGTGCTCCGCTCCGAGGACGACGGAGCCCTGCTGGTGCACGACGGGGTCATCCTCGAACGCGGCAGCTTCGCCGCCGTCCGGCGTACCCATCCCGGAGAGGAGGTGGTGGACCTGACCGGCGGGCTGGTGCTGCCGGGGTTCGTCGACACCCACGTCCACTTTCCGCAGGTGCGGATCATCGGCGCGCTCGGCATGCCGTTGCTCGACTGGCTCGAGCGCAGCGCGCTTCCCGAGGAGGCGCTGCTCGCCGACGCCGACTACGCGCGCGGTGTGGCGCACGACTTCCTCGACGGGCTCACCTGTGCGGGCACCACGACCGCTCTGGTCTTCGGTGCCCATTTCGCGCCCGCCGTCGACGTCCTGTTCACCGAGGCCGAACGTCGGGGACTGCGCATCACGAGCGGTCTCGTCGTCAGCGACCGGATCCTGCGGCCGGACCTGCTCACCTCCCCGCAGCGGGCCTACGACGAGGGACGCGCGCTGGCGCAGCGCTGGCACGATCGCGGCCGCAGCCGGTACGCCGTGATCCCGCGCTTCTCGCTCTCCTGCACCGAGGAGATGCTGGCATCGTGCGCGTCCTTGCAGGCCGACGTGAGCGGCGCCTGGTTCACCTCGCACATCAACGAGAACCTGACCGAGGTGGCTGCGGTCTGCAACTTGTTCGAGGCCTGCGACGACTACCTGTCCAGCTATCTGCGCCACGACCTCGTCAACCCGCGCAGCGTCTACGCGCACAACGTGCACGCAACGCCCGGTGAGCTCGACATCCTGGCCGACCGCGGCGCCGGCGTCGCGCACTGCCCGACCAGCAACTCCGCCCTCGGGAGCGGGCTGTTCCCGCTGCGCGAGCACGTCGAGCACGGTGTCCGGGTCGCCCTCGGATCGGACGTCGGTGCCGGAACAGGCTTCTCGCTGCTGAAGGAGGGCCTCCAGGCCTACTTCGTGCAGCAGCTGCTCGGTGACCGCGGGCTCGCGCTCACCGCGGCGCACCTGCTGCACCTGGCCACCTCGGCCGGAGCCGTCGCGCTCGGGCTCGGCGACGAGGTCGGGTCGTTCTCGCCGGGCCTGCAGTTCGACGCGCTCTGGCTGCGGCCGGCGCCGGGCACGACCCTGGAGGTCGGCCTGCGACACGCTGCCGGCACGGACGAGGCGCTGGCGCGGGCCTTTGCGCTGGGCACCAGCGCTGACGTCGCAGATGTCTTCGTGGCGGGGGAGTCGGTGATCAGGACACCGGGGTAGACTTCCGTCATGTGGAACAAACGTGTCATTGACGCCGGTCAGTCGTCCTCCCGGTCCCTCGCTCATGCCGAGGTCTCGCGATGACCGCGGAGCTGACCGGCGAGCCGGTCGCGCGCAGCTCCGGAGGCGTCCAGTCGCTGGACCGAGCCTTCGCGATCCTGGAGGCGATGGCCGATGCCGGTGGCGTCATCGGCCTCTCCCAGCTGGCCGAGAAGGCCGACCTGCCGCTGGCCACCATCCACCGACTGGTGCGCACCCTGGTCAACCTCGGCTACGTCCGGCAGGAGGACTCGCGGCAGTACTCGCTCGGTGCCCAGCTGATGCGGCTCTCCGACACCGCGTCGAAGCGCGTCGGTGCCTGGACGCGACCGGCGATGACGGCAGCGGTCGCCGAGCTCGGCGAGTCGGTCAACCTGGCCGTCCTCGACGCTGACGAGATCGTCTACGTCGCCCAGGTCCAGCCCTCCGCCAACTTCATGCGGATGTTCACCGAGGTCGGTCGTCGGATCGCTCCGCACGCGACCGCGGTCGGCAAGGCGATCCTCGCGGACTTCCCCGAGGACGAGGTGGTCGCCCTGCTCGGGCGCACCGGGATGGAACGCCACACCGAGCACACCCTGACCACGCCGGCGGCCTTCGTGGCCGAGCTGGCCGAGGTGCGTCGGCTCGGCTACGCCGTCGACGACGGCGAGCAGGAGGTCGGTGTCCGATGCGTCGGGGTCGCCGTTCCCGGCGCTCCCCAGCCGATGGCCCTGTCCATGTCGGGGCCGCTGGCCAGGGTCGGTGACGACGTCGTGGAGCACGCACACCGCGTGCTCGCCGCGACTGCGCTCGAGATCCGTGACGTCCTGAGCAGGACCGGCTCCGCCTGAGCGTGCTCGGTCAGCGGCGGCACCGTGACGGTGACGTCGTCGGCTCAGCAGGCGCTGTCGTTGCTGGTCTGGGTCGCCTGGGGCGCTGAGATCGACTGGGCGTTCTTGCGCTCGAGGGTGTAGTAGCGGACCCAGTCCATCTGCATGCGTCCCGGGTTCATCCGGGCTCCCGAGGGGGCAACCATCCGGAACCTGACGCGGTAGGTCGCCCCGGTCCGCGCTGCGCTGCGCTGCTCGGTCATCACGACCCGCGTGTCGATGAACCACGAGATGTGGTCCGGTGTGACCTCGACGGCGTAGGTGTGGAAGACGTCCTGGCGCAGGTCGAGGACCTTGGTCGCCCTGAAGTCGGCGCCGGCGTTGCGCACGTGCAACGTGGCCGGGTTCTGGCCGATCGTCGAGTCGCTCAAGATGATGTTGCGGGAGCACACGTCGCCGGTCGTCGGGACGAGCTCCCAGACGGCGCGGTACGGCGTCTGGTCGGTGCCGTACTGCCGGGTCCGCACGCGCGCCTCCCACCGGCCGTACTGACGGGCACCGGCGTTCCAGTCGGCGGTGACGGTCCCGCTCGTCGCCGTGGTGTTCAACGTGAGCATGCCGTTCTGGTTGCGGACCAGCCCGGCACCGGCCGAGTTCACTGCCCACGTGGGGGCCAGTGCTCCGTGGAACTCGTCGTTGAGGCTCGCGTTCCCCCATCGGAAGATCTTCGCGGCGTTGGTTGGCGAGGCGGTCGAGCCCGCCGTGGTGGTCGGCTGCGGTGTGACGGGCGCCCGGTTCTTGTGGTGGTGCTTGTGCTTGTGGTGGTGCTTGTGCTTGTGGGCGTGCGGGTGGTGGCCGCGGTGCGAGGCGGCGTCGGAGGGGAGTGCCGTGCTCGTGGCCAGTGCGCACGCACCTGCGAAGAGCGCGGCGGCACGGAAGATACTGACTCGGGGCATGCCGTCAGACTAGGGAAGATCGCAACGAGTCGCTACAAAAAGGACAAATTGCCACATTGGGCGGTCGTGGTTGCTGCGCACGGCCGACGCTCAGCGCGCGGTGCGACGCACGATCAACGCCGCGACGTCGTCGTCGCGCGTGGGGTCGCGCACCTCGGCTACGAGGCGGACCAGGTTGTCCGCGAGCACGCCCCTCGGCAGCTGCTCGCTGGCCAGCAGCAACCTGTCCATGCCGATGTCGAGGTGCTCGGAGCGGCGCTCGACGAGGCCGTCGGTGAAGGCCAGCAGGGCGTCTCCGGGATGGAACGGCACGGTCGCCGTGGGCCGCTCGGAGCCGTCGGCACCGAGCAGCACGTCCTCGGGCAGGGTCATCAGCTCGCTGCTCGCGTCGGCCCGCAGGAGGATGGGCGGGGGATGTCCTGCGTTCGCGAGCGTGAGCTCGTGCCGAGCGGGGTCGACGACCGCGTAGACCATCGTGACCAGCTGGTCGATCTGGTACTGGTCGAAGAGTCGGTCGAGCCGCTGGAGAACGTGCTGGGGGTCCGGGTCGACCGCGGCGAACGCACGGATCGCTGAGCGCATCTGGGCCATCGCGGCCGCGGCGTGCACGCCGTGCCCGGTCACGTCGCCCACGAACAGGGCGATCCGCCCTTCGCCCAGGGGGAGGACGTCGTAGAAGTCCCCTCCCGCGTCGAGGTGCCCCGACGGCAGGTAGTGCGCCGCCATGTCCCACCCGTCGATGCGCGGCAACGTCTCCGGCAGGACGGCCCGCTGCAGGCGTACGGCCATCTGCTGCACCTCCGTGTGCAGCTGCGCGTTGTCGATCGCGACCGCAGCCCGCCGGGCGAGGTCCTCGCCGAAAGCCAGGTCGCCTGCGCCGAACCGCCGTCCGCGCTCGCCGCTGACCCAGGTGATCACGCCCAGCACCTTGTCGTTGGCCTTCAACGGCACCGACATCGCGCTGGAGAGGCCCAGCTGGCGGATCAGCCGGCGCCCGTCCTCGTCGCGGACGCCCGCGTCGATCATCTCGTCGGTGATCTCCGGGATGAGCTCGCTCCGGCCGCTGCGGAACACCTGGTAGGACCCGCGTCCCGAATCCGGATCGGGCGGGTACCTGCGGTTGAACTCCTCGGCGAGCGCCACCTTCTGCGGATCGACGTGGGCGACCTCGAGGGTGCGCAGCTCGCCGTCGATGCCGAGCGCGATCGAGCACCAGTCCGCGAACCAGGGGACTGCCAGCCGGGCGACGCTGCGCAGCGTGTGCTCGTAGTCCAGGCTGCTCGCCAGCTCGTCGGTGGCCTCGGCCAGGAACCGCAGCTTGGAGGCCCGGTCGGCGGCCGCGGCCAGGGCCTGCACGCGTTCGACGGCCTGCGCACACGTGTCCGACATGACCCGGAAGAACTCCATCTCGGGCCCGTCGAAGCGCCGTACGCCGGGGAACGACAGCGTGGCCACCCCCAGCACCCGGCCGGTGGCCACGAGGGGCAGGCAGACCAGGGAGCGCTCGCCCTGGGCGGCAGTCTCCAGGTCGGGGTAGTGGGAAGCGATCTCGTTGCGGCCGCACAGCACGAGTGGATGACCCGTGCGGACGCTGTCTCCTGCGGGAGTTCCGTGGACCGGGTAGGTCCGGAACCGGCTCGAGGCACCTTCCATCCCGCCGCGCAGCCCGACCAGCTGCATCGTGTCCTCGCTCAGTGGCACCGAGAGCGAGGCGACGGTGGCCCCGGCCGCGTCGGCCATGTGCTCGATGACGATGTCGGAGACCTCGCCCAGGTTCTCGGCCACCAGCAGCTCGGTGGTCACCCGTGCCAACCGGGTGAGCCGCTCCGAGAGCCGCTCCGCGCGGCCCGAGCTGGTGCCGATCTCCTGGGCGAGCACCAGCACGCCGTCGATCCTGCCATCGTGGCGCAGCGGCGAGACCGAGACCAGGCCCCGCTGGACGACATCGCCCCGTCGGACCACCGAGAGCTCCCCGTTCCAGCGTCCTCCGGCGAGCACCGTCCTGATCACGTCGCCGATGGGTCCGTGATCAGCGGGAGCGATCAGGGCCTCGCTCACCTCACGCCCGGCCGGGTCGTCGAGCTCGAGTCCGTAGAAGTCGGCGGCGGCCGCGTTGGCCTGCACGATGCGCAGCTGCGAGTCGACGGTGACCGCAGCCATGGGAAGCGCATCCAGGAGCCGACCGTCAGGACCTGCTGCCCCGGGCGTGCTTGGCACGGTGCTCATCCTGACATCCCCCACACCGCCGCGACCATGACCCGAACAGGTGGAGGTTACCGACCAGATGGCCCGGATGTCCCGATGGTCTGGTCCGCCGGTCAGGCGGAGACCACGGCGTCGTGGCAGTCGCAGATCGCGTGCGCGCTCTGCCCGGGAGTCAGCTCATAGCTGCACAGCAAGGGGAACGCGACCCTGGAGCGGAGCTCGTTCCAGCAACCCTCGAGCTCGAGAGCGAGGTGGTCGTCGTTGCGTCGCCAGTACAGGTCGACGATCTCCCCGAAGGCCCGGACGTCGCGCCAGCGGTGGGAGAGCCGCACCAGCGTCTGGCCGATCAGCTGCTCGGAGCGATCGCGGTCGATGTGGTGCATGCGCGGGAGGTCGGTGTGCAGCCGCTCGGCCTCGAGCGGGAGGTACTGCCCGCTCTCGGTCGCTGCGACGGGGTCGATCCCGAGGCAGTACAGCCCGTCCTCGAGCAGCTTGTGGTGCGCCGGCGTAGCGGCCACGAGCACGGCCTCGCCGGCGGCGAGGCCGTTCGCGACGAAGTCGACCAGGCTCTCGGCGAGCTCGTCCTCGGTGGTCCAGAACGCCACCGAGTGCCCTGCCCCGGCCACGTCGGGGCCGAGCACCGTCCGGGGCACGGGAAGGGCGGGGAGGACGGCTGTGAAGCTGGCCCCCTCGGAGCCGTCGTACTCGATCGAGCCGTTCATGGCGTCGCACAGCTGACTGACGATCAGCAGGCCCAGTCCGCTTCCTCCGTGGCTCTGCGACGACGTGCCGTGCACGTAGGCGTCGAAGAGCGTCTCGATGAGCTCTGGGGGAACGCCTGCGCCGTCGTCGCTGACCGTGAGGCGCACCGTGGACTCGTGGCGTGCGGCGTGCACACGCACGTTGGGGCCGCCGTAGCGCAGGGCGTTGGTGACCAGGTTGTCCAGCACCTGGGTGACCCGGGTCGGGTCTGCCAGGGCGATGGCGTCGTCGCCGACCGACACGGAGATCTGGGCGCCGGGTGCCGGCTGCCGTTCGGTGAGCAGCTCACCGCAGAGCTCGGAGAGCGACACCGCCTGGAGCGAGAGGTCGAGCTCGCCGCGCTCGACCAGGTGCGAGGTCGACAAGTCACCGAGCAGGCGGACGAGCATGTCGCTGCGCCGGGCCATCATCTCGGACAGGTGAGCCACCACTCCGTCAGGCAAGGTGTCGCGGTTCTCGTGCAATTGCCAGGCGGCCTCACGCAGCACCATCGCGGTGTTCTGCATGTCGTGGATCAGCTGGGCCTCGACGTCCTTCACGACGTGTCGTCCCCCCCTCCCTCTCCCAGCGCACGACGTGCACTGTGCGCCACCTCGAGCCAACCATCCTCGTGGATGGATCGGAATAGGCCATCTGGGCCACGTGCGGAACGCGTTGCCGCCGGTGCACACAGGTGCGGGCGACCTCTCGAACCGAGATCTTCGTCCGAGGGGATGGGTGGGGGTGGGCCGGGCCAGTCTAACGGAGACGGGGTCTGCGGGACTGGTCTAGGAAAGCTGTTGCGTATGAGGCAACCATTGACACGGGGCGCAACGGGGCACGAGGGTCCGACCAGGAGCGAGGCGGCCGCTTCCCTGGCCCGATGAGGGGAACCCGAATGAGCAAGAGACGAGCGGTCGCCAGTGTGGCTGCCACGGCTGTGGCAGCAAGCCTCTCCTTGGCGATCACGACCAACGATGCCAGCGCGCACGACCGGCACGGCCCGGACGACAAGCTCGCGAGCCGCGTGGTGATCGTGCTCTTCGACCAGATGCTTCCGCAGTACGCCGACCAGTTCGCGATGCCCAACTTCCGCAAGCTCCGCGACGGGGGGACCAACTACCGGTCGGCCTACCTGGGGTACATGGCCTCGGAGACCGTGATCGCCCACAACGTCATCCCCTCCGGTCTGAACCCCCAGCACATGGGCTACACCGACGAGGCCTACCGAGACACCACCAACGCCTTCGGCAAGGGCGTCGACGCCATGCACATCACGGGCGACCTCAGCCTCGGCGACATCGCCACCATCCAGAAGAACGACGGGCGGTCCTACCCCAAGCTCGCGGACTACCTGCACGCGGCCCGACCCGGCACCACGTTCATCAGCGTGGGGGAGAAGTCCTACGCCGTCGAGGGGGCCACCGGGGCGAGCGGGGACATCGCCGTACGCATGTCGGGCCGCAAGACGAACGTCACCAGCGGCGACAGCACCGCCTGCAGCAACCTGTCCATCCCGGGCGTCCCTGGGAACGGGGCGTGGCGAGGGCCGCAGGGCAAGGCGGTCCCCAGCTACCTGACCACGCGCGACGCGACCGACCCGTCGCTGTGCGGACGCTTCTACGTCAACTCCGACTCCGGCAACGACTACGGGACCAAGGCCGCTTTCCCCTCCTTCATGTACCCCTCGGACGGCAACCGGTTCTGGCCGGGGACCGATCCCGACCACCTCGGGGGGGACACCTGGGTCGCGGACGCGGCGATCGCCATGATGCAGAACGAGAACTGGTCGGGGATGTTCGTCACCATGGGCGCCATCGACAAGGCCGGCCACATGTGGGGGGCCCAGGCAGACACGGCCCCGCAGGACTGCAGCACCCCTGCCGGTATGACGCACGTGCGCTGCGCAGCCGAGAACGCCGACGCGCAGCTGGGCAAGCTGCTGGCCGAGATCAAGCAGGAGGACCGTGAGCGCGGCGGCAGGACGCTCGTCGTGCTGACGGCCGACCACGGAGCCACCTACGCCAAGAACTTCTACGGCAAGCCGGACTCCAAGGCCGGGGACAGCAACTGGTACTACGCGCCGCCGGAGCTCGGGGTCTTCGACGCGGGGACGAGCGCCACGGCTCCCGAGAAGGACCTCTACTCCCACCCCTCGCCCGCCATCGAGAAGCTGGATGACGGGAACCTGCAGTTCTCCTACCAGTCGACGGCGATCGAGTCCTGGCTGATCGACCACTCCGTGCCGAAGAAGAAGCAGGGCGCGAGCACCATGCTGACGATGCCTGGGGTCACAGCGGCCTACTGGCGCGACGGCGATCACTTCGTGCTCCACGGCACCAACGCGATGACCAAGTCGGAGCGGTCCTGGTGGAAGGCGCACGGACAGGAGATCGTGGACACGATGGCCTCGCCGGACGGCCCCGACGTGATCGGTCTCGAGCACGACAACACCAGCTACGGGGTCTACGGCGACCACGGTGGCGCGCAGGAGAGCGTGCAGCGCGTCCCGATGGTGTTCTGGTCGGACGGGATGAAGGGGCGCTCGCCCGCCTCGCCCTTCCGCACCGCTGACGTCGCTCCGACGATCCTGCGCGCCATGGGGATCCCGCTCACGCAGAAGATGGACGGACGGGCCCACTCGCTGGGTCACTGACGCGCAGGTCGCCGACGCCCAGGTCGGTGGCGCTCCTCGGGGAGCGCCCCGCCTGCGCTCAGGTGTCCGACCGGCCCGGTGTGGCGCCGGGGAGGCGATAGAGGCGTACGGCGTTCGCGGTGAACAGGTCCTCCTCGACCTCGTCCAGCCAGTCGGGACGAGCGACGTCGGCGAGTCTGCCCCGGACCTCCTGCCATGCGTCACGCAGCACGTGCAGGGCGAACCAGTGGGTCTCCGGTGACCCGTGCCCGTCGCTGCCCAGCAGCAGCCTCCGGCTCGGCGCCAGGTCGAGCAGCCGCAGCAGCCGGTCGGCCGTCGTCGCCGGACTGACCAGGTTGGACAGCGACAGGTCCACCCACACCGAGGACCGGACCGCGGCGAGGTAGGCGACCTGCTCGTGCCACGGGAAGCCGCCGTGGATCAGCACCACGGGCGCAGCCTCCCCTTCCGGGGTCCGCAGGACGTCGTCGAGCAGCAGCGGGTTCGCGCTCGCCATCGAGATCTCGGAATCTCCGAAGCCGGTGTGCACCTGCAACGGCAGCCCGAGGTCGGCACAGCGCCCCAGCAGGTGGCGGAAGACGAGGTCGCGCATCGCCTTGCCGCGGCGGCGCAGGGGCTCTGGCCCGGCCAGCGACGCGTGTGCCTGCGCGACGGTCACCTCGGGTGCCACGGCCAGGCCGGTCCGGTAGGCGAGCACGCTCTTGGCGCCGACCGCCCCCCGGGCCACGCCGGCCTCCAGGCGGGCGTCGAGCGCGGCGCACATCTCCTCGGCACCGGCTCCTCGCCCGATGAGCTCGTCGACCAGGGGCTCGACGCGCACCAGCTCCCAGGCAGGCACACCGGACAGCCGCGCGTACGGCGCCAGGCCCTGGTCGGTGAAGCCCTCGTTGCCCGGGTCGAGCAGCATTCCGGTGAGGCCCACGTCGCCGAACAAGCCGGTGACATAGGCCGGCCAGTCCTCCGCCGCTGCCGCGCGGGCCCCGTCCAGCTCCTCGACCGGGCATCCCAGGTGGCGAGCCAACCGCACGCGGAGCATCTCGGTGGCCAGGCGACCGGGCCCGAGCTCGCGACGACGTCGCTCGGCCGCCGGTCCGCCGGCCACGTCCAGGGTGACCAGGTCGGGGTCGAACCGGTCGGTCTCGAGCGGGAACGGGTGAGCGTGGTCGTCGATCATGTGCTGGTGGTCGGCACTCCCGTCGGGGAGGCGGACTCCTCACCACCCTCCTCGCCGAGGATGGAGCCGATCCGTGCCACGGCCTCGGGATTGCGTGAACGCAGCACCATCACGGCAACGACGCCGGCGACGAACCAGGCGATCGTGATGTACGGCGTCAGGTTGAGCGGGTACGGCGGCGTCGGGCGGACCGAGCCGTAGAGCGCGGCTCCGAAGATGACCACGCCGACGAGCGGGATCCCGAAGTGGACCAGCGGGTTCCAGCGCTCGTTGCTCCGGAAGAACACCATGCCGCCCACGCACAGACCGATGTAGACCACGATGATCGCGAGGGTGCCGAGGGTGGCGAAGAAGTAGTAGATCGTGGTGGTGGCCGCGCCGAAGGCGTCGCCCACGGTGTAGCCGACCAACGCCGCGAGCAGGGTGCTCACCACGGCGACCAGGACTGTGGCGTTGGCGGGAGTCTGGAAGCGGGGGTGGGTGCGCCCGAGCCACGCGGGCAGCACGCCCTCGCGGCCCATCGCGAACAGGGTCCGGGTGCCGGCGGTCGCGCAACCGACACACACGACGAAGGCGGAGAGCATGCCGCCGATCTCGACCAGGACCCCCATGGGGCCGCCCACGAAGGACGCAGCGATGGTCTTGAGTGCGAACGGGTCCGCTCCGAGCTTGTCCCCGTTGTCCACGCCGAAGCCGATGGTCATGGCGTAGGTGGTGAACAGGTAGAGCACGATGGCGAAGCTGGTGGCGGCGATGATCGCGATGGGGATGGACCGGCGCGGGTTCGCGGTCTCCTCACCGAAGTCGGCTGCTGTCTCGAAGCCGATGTAGGAGGTGACGCCGAGGATGATCCCGTAGAAGACGCCGTTGAACCCGCCGCTGACCGTGTGCGAGAACGTGAACGGCTCCAAGGTGTTGCCACTCGCGCCGCCCTTGGCGGTGACCACGAGGTCGACGATCACGATCACCGCGATGGTGATCACGCCGATCACCAGCTGGAGCCGGGTCGTGACCGCGATCCGGACGATCGAGAGCACCACCAGGAGCACCATCCCCACGATGAACAACGGCAGCCAGGCACTGTTGGGCAGGCCCATCAGGTCCGCCGCCAGCGCTGCGGCACCGGCCATGGTCATCGGCACGAAGCAGCACAGACCGAACGCGTAGAGCCAGCCGGCCATGAAGCCGCTCTCCTTCCCGAGGCTGCGGCTGGCGTAGGTGTAGGCGTAGCCCGCCGACGCCATCCGACGGGTGAAGCCGATCACCACGAAGGCCAGCGAGAGGCACGCCACGCCTCCGAGCAGGAAGGCCAGGGGCGTCGAGCCGCCCGCCACGGCGGCGACGCCGGGGACGTTGAGCAGCATCGCCATCCCCGGTGCGAGGACCGAGACGGAGATGGCGACCGCGTCCCACGTGCGTAGGGTGCCCTTCGCCAGATGCTGCTCCTGGGTGGCGGCATCCACGGTGCCGTGCGACTCCGATGGTGTCGTGCTCATGCTGACTCCTCTGTGACGAACTCCGGTTCGGGACTCAATACGTGTGCTGCGTCGAGCGGGTAGTCGAAGGCGAGCGGCGTGCACTCGCGCTCGGTGATCCAGGCCAGGAAGCGCTGGTGGACCGGGTGGTCGCGGTAGGCCGCCAGGGCGGCCTCGTCCTCGAACTCGGTGTAGAGCAGGTACTGGTAGCCGCGCGTACGCGCGCCGGTGAGGTCGGACCCGAACCGGAGCCGGCCCATCGTGCCGATCTCGTCGCGCCACGACGCCACCTGCCGGCGGATCTCCTGGTCGTCCTCGGGGTCGAGATCGGCGGGAAAGCTGAACAGGACGATGTGCTGCAGGGTCATGGCTGCTCCGGATGCTCGTCGATGGCTGGGAGGTGTCTCAGAAGAAGTCGAAGTACTCGCGCATCTCCCAGTCGGAGACGGTCGCGCCGTCGGCCAGGGGAGTGGCCTCCAGGCTCGCCTGGTAGCGGGCCAGCTCGGCGCGCTTCATCATCAGGTAGTAGTCGACGAACCCGTCCCCGAACTGCTCGCGGTAGAGCTTGTCGTTCGCGAAGGCCTCGATCCCTGCGGCGAAGCTGGTGGGCAGTGCGACGGCGTCGGCAGCGTAGGGGTCCGCCTCGACGGGGGCAGGAGGCACCAGCTCGCGACGGATGCCGTCCTGGCCGGCCGCGAGGTCGGCGGCCATGTAGAGGTACGGGTTGGCTGCCGGCTCACCCAGCCTGTTCTCCAGGTGGGTCCCGGGATCCCCGGCACCTCCCTGGACCCTCACCATCGCCCCGCGGTTCTCCACCGCCCACCCGACCCGGTCAGGGGCGAACGAGTACGGCTGGAACCGGCTGAAGCCGTTGACCGTGGGGGTGGTGCACAGCGTCATCCCGGCCGCGTGCTCGAGGAGGCCGGCGACGTACTGCCGACCCACCTGCGACAGCGACTCGTCGGGACTGCTGAACACGTTCCTGCCCTGGGCATCGATGAGTGACTCGTGCAGGTGCCAGCCTGAGGCGAAGAAGTTCGGCAGCGCAGGACGGCACATGAACGTGGCGAGCAGCCCGTGTCGTTGGCACACCTGCTTGACGGCGCTCCGGAAGAGCACCATGGCGTCGGCAGCGGCCAGCCCCTCCATCGGGCTGAAGGTGAACTCCATCTGGCCCGGGCCCCACTCGTCCTCCATCGAGCGCGGCGGCAGGCCGAGGTCGTAGAGCGTGTCGCGCAGCAGCGTCAGGGTGTCGTTGACCCCGTCGAGACGGACCTCGGAGAGGAACTGGTACCCGTGCTCGAAGGCGGTCACGGCAGGTGGGGGCGGCGGGGCCCCGGTCTGGTCGAGGCCGATGACCGAGCTCTCCCGGCGCACGATGTAGAACTCGACCTCCAGGCCGGCGACGTAGCGCAGGCCGAGGTCGCCGAGACGGTCCAGCTGGTCGCGCAGGAGGCGGCGGCCGTCGAGCGGGACAGGCTTGCCGTTGCTGAAGTAGGAGTCGCACAGCAGCCACCCGGTGCGGTCCGCCCAGGGCAGGACCTGGAAGGTCGTCGGGTCGGGCACCAGCACGACGTCCGGGAAGCCCGTGAACTCCGCGATGCCGAACCCCCCACCCTCGACGAAGGCCGGCGGGAACACGGCGTTGCCGGAGTCGAGGCTGTAGATCGCGCCGGAGAAGTCGACGCCGTTGCGCAGTGCCGCCACGGCGGCACCGGCCGAGAGGAACTTCGCGCGCGGGACGCCGTGCTGGTCGACCACGGCGATCCGAACGGTCCGGAGGTCGAGCTCCTCGATGCGGGCGATCACCCTCTCGGCTGCATCGCGCTGCTCGTCGGTGTGCAGGCCGTGCTCGGCGACGAAGCCGCGGCGGCCGATGCCCTGGTCCTGGGGCTCGTTCATGGGTCTCACTCCTCGGAGGCGGACCCGGAGGTCCGATGGTCACTGGCGGGGGAACGAAGGGACTCGAGCAGCTCGGAGGCAAGGTTCTTGTAAGGGCTCTCGGCGATCGATAGGTAGGTCTCGGTGCGTTGGACGCCACGGATCTGCCACACCGCCTCCATCAGCAGCGAGCGCAGGTGCACGTAGTCGCGCACCCTGACCCGGGCCAGCAGGTCGAGCTCTCCGGTGACGACCATGACGTCCTCCACCTCGGGGATCTGGCTGACCTGGGCCATCACCGGGCCCAGGTCGAACCCCTGGGCGGCGGTAATCGCCAGATAGACGACGACGGGAAGTCCTACCGCGTCCCAGTCGAGGACGACGCTGTAGCCGCGGATGACGCCGCTCCGCTCGAGCCGGGCGATGCGTTCCCCGATGGCCGAGGGTGACATGGCCAGGTCTCGGCCGAGGCTGCGCTGCGAGCTGCGGGCGTCCTGGGCGAGGAGCCGGAGCAGGGCGAGGTCGGTGTCGTCGAGAGGGACCCGCGGGGATGGCTGCTTGGTGAGGCCGGCGAGGCCCGCAAGAGGAGTGTCGGGATGGTCGGGATGGTCGGCCATTCGTCACCTCCAATCGCTATTGACCATGTGATCACCGAGTAGGAACGCAATCCACAAGACGTTTGTTCGACTTTCCGCACCGAAGCATGTACGTTTGAACGCGCGCTGTCAAGACTGGCAGTGTCCGCGCCTCGGGCTCAGGAGGACCCCCATGGTTGAGACGGTGACCTCGGACTGGACGGCGTCCCTGGCGGCTCGGGTGCGCGAGCTTCCCGAGGGCGCGGCAGCACTGGCCGACATCCTGGCGCTCGCGACCTCCACCGACGTGATCACGCTCTCCGGAGGTTTCCCGGCACCCGAGACCTTCCCGGTCGACGTGCTCTCCACGCTGATCAGCGACCTGCTCGCGAGCGATCCGTCGGTGGCTCTGCAGTACTCACCGACACGGGGACTGGAGTCGGTCCTCGCCACCGTGGCCGACCGGCTCGAGCAGCGCGAGGGTCGCCGACCCGGCGACGACGAGCTGATGGTCACCAGCGGGGGCATCGACGCACTGGAGCTGTTGTCCAAGAGCCTGCTCGACCCCGGCGACGTCGTGGTCGCCGAGGCGCCGACCTACCTCGGCGCCCTGATGGCCTTCCACAGCTACCAGGCCCGCGTCAGTGCCGTCGACGCCGACGCCGACGGACTCCGGGTCGATGAGCTCGAGAGTCTCCTGCGCTCCGGCGTTCGGCCGAAGTTCCTGTACACGATCCCCGACCACCAGAACCCGAGCGGACAGACCCTCTCGGCCGAGCGACGCCTCGCGCTGGTCGACCTCGCCCGTCGCCACGGGCTGCTGATCGTCGAGGACGTGGCCTACCGAGAGCTGTCCTTCGACGGGACCCGGCAGGACAGCCTCTGGTCACTGGCGCCCGACCTCGTGGTGCAGATCGGCACGTACTCGAAGACCTTCTTCCCCGGTGTCCGACTCGGCTGGGCGACCGGTCCTCGGCACCTGGTGTCCCGGATGGTGGAGGCGAAGCAGAACTCCGACCAGTGCGCCGGCGCCTTCGGCCAGCGCCTGCTCCAGGAGTACGTGACCCGGGGGCACCTGGACACACAGCTGGTGAGGTCGCGGGAGCTCTACGCCGGCAGGGCGGCCATGACCATGGCTGCCCTGGCCGAGCACCTGCCCGGAGACGCCTCGTGGACCAGCCCCGTCGGCGGCTTCTTCACCTGGCTGACGCTCCCCGGGGTCGACACCACCGAGCTCTCACGCCGCTCCCAGCTGGCTCGGGTGGCTTTCGTCCCGGGAGCGCCCTTCTACCCCGACGGTCGCGGGCAGGACCAGATCCGCCTCTCGTTCAGCCGTGTCGACGAGCAGAGCATCCACGAAGGGGTACGCCGACTGGCTGCCCTGGTGACCACCTACCGCAAGGAGCAGCCATGAGCAACGCCCACTTCTCCACCGACGCCGCCGGAACCCCGACGAGTCCTGGACGCTACGTCGTGGTCGAGGACGTCGCACCGGTGGAATTCGTCCCCGGCCTGGAGTTCCGTCCCGTGCTGGGCGAGAAGACGATGACCAACTTCGTCCACTTCGAGCCGCACACCGAGGCCCCGGTGCACGTGCACGAGGAGGAGCAGATCGTCATCGTCCTCGAGGGCGAGTTCGAGTTCGAGCTCGACGGCGACGTCCGCGTGATGAAGCCCGGCGACGTGGCCGTGGTCCCGTCATGGGTGCCACACGGGGCCCGCACCCAGGACAGCTCGTGCTACGAGGTGGACGTGTTCAACCCCCCGCGCAGCACCCTGCTCGCGCACGCCGCGGACCAGGTCGAGGTCGACGCCGCGGACCGGGCCTGAGGTGGAGCTGGGACTGCGTGGTCGTCGCGCCCTCGTGACCGGCGGCTCCAAGGGGCTGGGACTGGCCATCGCGCTGGAGCTCGCTGCCGAGGGAGTGTCCGTCGCTCTGTGCGCCCGGCACGAGGACGAGCTCGAGGCCGCGGCGGCACAGGTGCGCGAGCTCGGGGTGCAGGTGCACGCCTTCGTCGCCGACGTCACGGTGCCCGACCAGGTGGAGAGCCTGGTCGCTGAGTCGGTCGACGCTCTCGGCGGCCTGGACATCCTGGTGAACAACGCCGGGGCTGCCCACCCGGGCTCCTTCGAGTCCCTGACCGACGAGGACTGGCACGCAGACCTGGACGTCAAGCTCTTCTCACAGATCCGCTGCACGCGTGCTGCGCTGCCGCACCTGCGGCAGAGCGAGGCAGCACGGGTGGTCAACGTCAATGCGGTCTACGCCCGCTATCCCGACCCGACGTTCTTCGCGACCACCGTGAACCGGGCGGCGTGCCTCAACCTCAGCAAGGCGCTGGCGATCGAGCTCGGACCCGAGAACATCCTCGTGAACAGCGTGAACATCGGGTTCGTGGTCACTCCTCAGTGGGAGAACATCCGCCAACGGCGCGCGCCTGAGCTCAGTGCCGACGAGTTCTTCGCCACGCTCGCTGCCGACGAGGTCCCACTCGGCCGGTTCGGCAGCGCCGACGAGGTATCCGGCATCGTGGCCTTCCTGGCCAGTGACCGGGCCAGCTACTTGACCGGCACGTCGATCGACGTCGCCGGGGGCATGGGGAAGTACGTCTGATGTGTCGCTTGGTCGCCTGGACGTCGCTGCGTCCCCTGACGGCACGCGAGGCGCTGGGTGAGGAGGGGGTGGACGCGCTCCACCGGCTCAGTGCCCTGCACGCGGACGGGTGGGGTCTGGCCACCGGGCAGCCGGAGGGGCCCCTCGTGACGAGGTCCACCCGACGAGCCGACCTCGACGAGGCGTTCGCCCTTGCGTGCTCGGAACAGGCCTCCCGACTCGGGCTGCTCCACCTTCGTTGGGCCACCCCGGGGCTGCCGGTGCAGCTGGCCAACACGCACCCGTTCCGGGACGGTGAGCACGCCTTCGCCCACAACGGTGCCATCTATCCCACGGAGCGGCTCGAGGAGATCCTCGCTCCCTCGGCGCGTGCCCGGATGGGGGGCTCCACCGACAGCGAGCGCTACTTCCTCGCTGTGCTCGACGCAGCCGAGCGCGGCGTCGCGCTGCCCGACGCCTTCGCTGCCGTGACCCAGCGGCTGGCTCGCGACTTCAGCCCGAGCAGTCTCAATGCCGTGCTCACCTCCGCGGACACGCTGTACGCCGTGAGCTGCCACGACCCGGCAGCAGCCCCCAACTTCGGTGCCACGGTCTCCGCCGACGCCGATGCCGACGACTTGGCGGAGGCGCCCTACTTCGACCTGTTCTACCGGGTGCTGCCCGGAGCGGTGGTGGTGGCCTCCTCCGGGATCGCCCCGGAGGACTCGGTGGACTGGCAGCTGCTGCCCAACGACTCGGTCCTCGTCGTCGACCGTGGCGATCTGTCGGTCCGCACGCACGCCTTGGGCTCGGGACTCGCCGACCGTGCGTCGTCAGCCGTCGCGCTACCGACGCGCTGACCGGAGGTCGGTGCTCCCGAGGACAGGAGTGAGGTCTCTGGACGGCTGGGTACTCGCACCTCGTCGAGCTACCCAGAGGAGGAGACATGAGCACTGACGACGACATGAGCGACGACCAGCACCTCGTGCGACCGAGATGGGTGTGGGGTGGCCTGCTTCTCGCCCTCGCCGGCACGGCGATCCTCGGAGTCGGGATCGCCGAGACGTCCTGGTGGACGGCCGTCGGCGGGGCAGTGGTGGCCGCGCTGGGCGTGGCCGGGTCGGTGCGCGGCGGGGTGATGTACGACGTCCACGCGACCAAGCCCCTGCGCCACGAGGCCCACGACGTCGCGACGGGGGAGGAGCACCACGGAGTCGCTCCCGACGACGACCTCCAGACCAGCGCCACCACCGCGGATGCGCGGGCGACCTCGCTGCGCACGCAGACCGCGTCGCGCCGATCCTCGCCCTCCCGCCGCCCGCCGCTGCGGCCGCTGGGGGCGCTCCTGCTGCTGCTCGTGGCGACGCTGATCCTCGCTCTGCAGGGTTCGCTCTACCCGTTCACCGTCACGGGCCAGGACAACGCCCTGCGCGATCTCGGGCTCGCGGTCGTCGTCGGCCTGGTCGGCCTGCGAGCGCTGTTCTCGCCCGGCAGGCACGTCCCCTCGACGGTCCTCGGTGTGGTCTGCGGGCTCGGGTTCGCAGCCCAGGCTGCGTTCGCCGCGCACGGCGCGGAGACGGTGGCGGTGGTCGAGTGGATCTGCGCGGCGGTGGTGGTGCTGGGCGCGCTGATGTCGCTGGACGCGTCCCGGCAGGCCGGTCGAGGTCGCATCCTCTAGCGCAGGCGAGCAGCGGGCGTCACTGCTCGCGCATGCTGCGCCGGTCGTCCGGGTGTCGGATCGTGATCCGGCGTCGGTCGAGATGCTCGAGCAGCGGTACGGCGACCCGGCGGGTCGTCCCCAGCGCCTGACGTGCCGCACTCAGCGTGAACGGTTGCGGCAACACGGCCAACCGGCGTGCGGCCGCGAGGTCTGCGGCCGGCAGCAGCACGACGAGGTCGTCGATGCGCAGGGCGAGGCCCGATCCGGCCAGGGCGGCCAGGGCCGACCGGTCGAGGCCGAGAGTCCGGAGCTGGTCGGCGTCGGGGGCGTCGTAGGGATCGCGCTCCAGCCGGGCACGCACCTGGGCCCAGGCGCTGACCACGGCCGGGGGCAGGTCGGTGTCGTGGCCGAGGAAGAGACGCCCGGCGTCGACCCGGACGGGTGCTGTGGCCAACGACCTCACGAGCGAGGGATCGATCCCGACCACCTCGGCCACAGCTGTCACCGGCACGCCCGGCTGGAGCGGAGTGACCCGGCCGCGCACGGTGACCTCGATCTGGTCACGCAGCTCCGCGGCGCGCTCGGGCCCGACCAGCCAGCCCTCGCTCACGGTCACGTCGGGGCCGGGAGCTCCGCGCACCCCCAGCCGTGCCAGGGTTTCGGAGCGGACGAGGCCGCGGGCCGACACCTCGGCATCCACCGTTCCGTCGAGAGACATCAGTGTCCGTGCCCGCGCAGCGCCGGCGCCGCGGCGGCGCAGCGGCTGCGCGTCCGGGGCCAGCACGACGGCGCCCCAGACCTGCCGGCTGCCGGGGTCACGCAGCACGGCGCGGTCACCGATCCGCAACGGCAGGGCCTCGGTCAGGCTGAGCCGGACCAGGTCGCCGACCAGGGGGCGCACCCGCACGCCGACGGAGGCGGCTCCGACGTGCAGCACGGGCCGCTCCGGCGGCGGCACCGCCGATCCCAGCCGGACGTCCACCTCCTGCGTCGGCACGAACCGGTCCGGGCTGGTCAGCACGCTCCCACGCGACAAGGACGACGGAGCGCGCCCACCCAGGTTCACCGCCACCCGGGCGACGCCGCTGACCGCGCTCTCGGCGCGTCCGAGGGACTCCATGCCGCGTACCCGCACCGGCGAACCGTCGAGGTCGACGACGTCCCCCACGTTCAGGGTGCCGGCCTCGAGCGTGCCGGTGACGACGGTTCCCGCGCCCTTGACGTGAAAGCTGCGGTCCACCCACATCCGGACGTCGGCGTCGGCCGGGGGAGTCGGAGTCCGCCTGGCCAGGTCCACCAGGAGCCGGCGCAGCTCGTCGAGACCCGCGCCGGTCCTGCCGCTCACGGTCACGGCAGGGATGTCGCGCAGGCTGGTTCGCGCTACCTCGTCGCGGGCCCGCTCGAGCGCGGGTCCGGGGTCCGCGAGGTCGCTGCGCGTCACCACGAGGACGCCGTGGGCCACCCCGAACGCGTCCAGGGCCGCCAGGTGCTCGGCTGCCTGGGGCATCCACTCGTCGTCGGCAGCCACCACGAACATCACGGCGGGGACGGGCCCGACCCCGGCGAGCATCGTGGAGATGAACCGCTCGTGACCGGGCACGTCGACGAACGCGACCTGGCCGACGCCGGGCAGTGCGGTCCAGCAGTAGCCGAGCTCGATCGAGAGTCCGCGACGGCGTTCCTCCGCGAGCCGGTCCGGGTCGGTCCCGGTCAGAGCTCGGACGAGGGTCGACTTCCCGTGGTCGACGTGGCCCGCCGTGGCGATGACGTGCACGTCACAGGTTCCGGTCGACGACGGCCCGGCGTACTGCCTCGGCCACGGTGGCGTCCTGCTCCGGTGGCACCGTGAGCAGGTCGAGCAGCAGCCGACCCGCGTGCACCCGGCCGACGACGGGCGGCTCGCCCGTGCGGAGGCGGTCGGCCAGTGCGGAGTCGAGCGAGACGGCGACGCTCGGCAGTGCGACGCCGGGCGCTCCGCCACCGCCCACGGCACCCACGGAGGCCACCACCTGCGCCTCGACGCTTCCGCGGAGCGCCCCGACCAGACGCCGGGCCCGCTCCTCCAGGGTGGCCGGGGAGGCGCTGAGAGCGACCACGACCGGAGGCGTCGGACCCGTCAGGGTCGCCTCCAGCGCGGCCAGGGTGAGCTTGTCGACGCGGAGAGCACGCGCAAACGGGTGCCTGCGGAGCTGCTCGACGAGGGCCGCGTCGCCGAGCATGAGTCCGCACTGCGGTCCGCCCAGCAGCTTGTCCCCGGAGGCCGTCACGAGCGTGGCACCCGATCGCAGGCTCGATGCCGCGTCGGGCTCGTCGGGAAGGAGCGGGTGCGGGGCCAGCAGGCCGGACCCGATGTCGGCCACGACCGGCACCCCCAGCGTGGCGAGCTCGTGGATGCCGACCGAGGAGGTGAATCCCTCGACCCTGAAGTTCGACGGGTGCACCTTGAGCACGAACGCCGTGTCCTCGTCGATGGCCGCCGCGTAGTCGGAGAGCCGGACCCGGTTGGTCGTGCCCACCTCCCGCAGCCGCGCCCCCACGGACTCCATCAGCTCCGGGATCCGGAAGCCGTCACCGATCTCGACCATCTCGCCGCGCGCCACCACGACGGCCCGGCCCATCGCGAGGGCGCAGCAGACCAGGGCCAGGGCGCCGGCCCCGTTGTTCACCACGTGCACGGCCTGAGCGTCCGGCGCAGCCGCTGCCAGGGCAGCGAGGGCCCCGCGGCCCCGGCGGCCGCGGCGGCCGTTCCCGAGGTCGAGCTCGACGTCGGTGGTCCCGGCCGCGATCGTGACCGCCTCGACGGCTGCCGAGGACAGCGGCGCACGGCCGAGGTTGGTGTGCACCACCACGCCGGTCGCGTTGATCACCCGGTGCAGCGAGGTGGCGGCGGCGGGCAGCCGGTCGAGCACGCGATCGACGACCTCGCCGGCCCCGATCTCGCCGGCGCGACAGGCTGCGAGTGCGTCCACGACGTGGCGCTTGACCAAGCCCGGTCCCAGGCGCTGCACGTCTTCGCGAAGTCGGAGGTCGGCCAGCACCGCGTCGGTGCGGGGGGTCGACCGGCGAGGGTCCGGCACGCCGTACTCCTCCCGGCACACGGGTCCCGGGGCACCGGGACGGACAACACACGGACGAACGTCTGGCGGAGGCGGACGGGAATCGAACCCGCCTGACCGAGGTGCTCGGCCACAACGGTTTTGAGGACCGCGCCCGTCACCAGACGAGGAACGCCTCCACGCCGCACAGTAGCGGGGTCCGCCAGAAACCTTGTCGGCCGGGTTTAGGCTGCCGGAAACTGGTAACTGGTGCGATCACGGGGTTCGTCGGGCGAGGAGGGTCGAGATGGGCGCGCAGGGCTTCGTCAGCTCGTGGTCGTTGCTTCGTCAGCTCCGAGGACTCGACAAGCTGGGCCGCGGATCGGCCGCGATGTCCGCCCGCAGCGAAGGCCTCGAGCCCCGCACCTCGACGGCCGACAAGGTGGTCAGCTCGGTCTGCCCCTTCTGCGCCGTCGGCTGCGCGCAGAAGGTGTTCGTCAAGGACGGCGAGGTCATCCAGATCGAGGGCGACCCGGCCAGTCCGATCTCGCGCGGCCGCCTGTGCCCCAAGGGCAGCGCCAGCAAGCAGCTGGTGACCTCGCCCAGCCGGGTCACCAAGGTCCGCTACCGGCGCCCGTACGGCACCGAGTGGGAGGACCTCGAGCTCGAGACCGCGATGGACATGATCGCGGACCGGGTGATCGCCACGCGCAAGAAGTTCTGGGAGTGGGAGGACGAGGAGGGCAGGCGCACGCGCCGGACCCTCGGCATCGCCAGCCTCGGAGGAGCGACCCTCGACAACGAGGAGAACTACCTCATGAAGAAGCTCTACACGGCGATGGGCGCGATCCAGATCGAGAACCAGGCGCGTATTTGACACTCCTCCACGGTTCCCGGTCTGGGGACCTCGTTCGGTCGCGGCGGTGCCACGACGTTCCTCCAGGACCTGCAGAACGCTGACTGCATCCTGATCGAGGGCTCCAACATGGCGGAGGCGCACCCGGTCGGCTTCCAGTGGGTGATGGAGGCCAAGAAGCGGGGGGCGACGATCATCCACGTCGACCCACGGTTCACGCGCACCTCCGCCCTGGCGGACCTGCACGTGCCCATCCGCGCAGGCTCGGACATCGCCTTCCTCGGCGGCCTGGTCAACCACGTGCTCAGCAACGACCTCGACTTCCGCGAGTACGTCGTGGCCTACACGAACGCCGCGTCGATCGTGGGGGAGGACTTCCGCGACACCGAGGACCTCGACGGGCTGTTCTCCGGCTTCGACCACGACCGCATGGCCTACGACCCGACCTCGTGGCAGTACGAAGGGACCGAGGAGGCGCCCGCGGCGGGACAGAGGGACCCCAGCCAGCCCGCCGGCCCGGTGCAGGCCGGCGACCCCGAGGGTGCGCAGCACGCCCACGAGGCCGCCCGCTCGGAGTCGCACGGGTCCGGTGGCCCGGCGATACCCGGCAAGCCGCCGCGCGACGAGACGCTTCAGCACCCCCGCTGCGTCTTCCAGATTCTCAAACGGCACTTCGCCCGCTACACCCCCGAGATGGTGCAGGAGGTCTGCGGCATCGAGCCGGCCCAGTTCGGGCAGGTCGCGGACGCGCTCACCCGCAACAGCGGTCGCGAGCGCACGAGCGCGCTGGCCTACGCCGTGGGGTGGACCCACCACAGCACCGGCTCGCAGATCATCCGGACCGCCTCGATCCTGCAGACGCTCCTGGGCAACATCGGGCGGCCGGGAGGGGGCATCCTCGCCCTGCGGGGTCACGCCAGCATCCAGGGCTCGACCGACATCCCGACGCTGTTCAACATCCTCCCGGGCTATCTGCCGATGCCGCACGCCCAGGACCACCAGGACCTGGAGACCTACGTCTCCTCCGACGCCGGCGCCACCGGGTTCTGGGGCGAGCTGCGCTCCTACGCCGTCAGCCTGCTCAAGTCCTACTGGGGTGAGTCGGCGACCGCGGAGAACGACTTCTGCTTCGACTACCTCCCGCGGCTGACGGGTGACCACTCGACGTACACCACCGTCAAGGCGCAGATCGACGGCATCTGCAAGGGCTACTTCGTGGTGGGCGAGAACCCGGCGGTCGGCTCCTCCAACGGCAAGATGCAACGACTCGGGATGGCCAACCTGGACTGGCTGGTGGTGCGAGACCTGCAGATGATCGAGTCGGCGACCTTCTGGAAGGACGCTCCCGAGATCGAGACCGGGGAGCTGGCGACTCGCGAGATCGCGACCGAGGTCTTCTTCCTCCCGGCGGCCACGCACGTGGAGAAGGCGGGTTCCTTCACCCAGACCCAGCGGATGCTGCAGTGGCGTGACAAGGCCGTCGACCCCCCGGGAGACTGTCGCAGCGAGCTCGACTTCTACTACGACCTGGGACAGCGCATCCGCGAGAAGCTGGCCGGGTCCACCGACGAGATGGACCGTCCGCTGCTCGACCTGGCCTGGGACTACCCCACCGACGAGCGCGGTGACGTCGACGGCGAGGCGGTGCTGCGCGAGATCAACGGCACCGGACCCGACGGCGCTCCGCTGAGCACCTACACCGAGCTCAAGGACGACGGCTCCACCTCCTGCGGGTGCTGGATCTACTGCGGGGTCTACGCGGACGGGCTCAACCAGAGCCGGCGCCGACGGCCGCACTGGGAGCAGGACTACGTCGCCTCCGAGTGGGGCTGGGTCTGGCCGGCCAACAGGCGGATCCTCTACAACCGGGCCTCGGCCGCTCCCGACGGGACACCGTGGAGCGAGCGCAAGAAGTACGTCTGGTGGGACGAGGAGAAGACGTCCTGGGTCGGCTCCGACGTCCCCGACTTCATCCTCGACCGGCCCCCCGACCACGTACCCGAGCCTGGAGCGACCGGTCCGGACGCCATCGGCGGCCAGGACCCCTTCATCATGCAGACCGACGGGAAGGCCTGGCTCTTCGCGCCGCTCGGCGTGGCCGACGGGCCGTTGCCGACTCACTACGAGCCGCCGGAGTCTCCGGTGCGCAATCGGTTGTACGGCCAGCAGAACAACCCGGGCCGCAAGCACATCGACGACCCCGCCAACCCGATCAACCCCAGCATGAGCGAGGTCTACCCCTACGTCTTCACGACCTACCGGCTCACCGAGCACCACACGGCCGGGGCGATGAGCCGGACGCTGCCCTACCTCACCGAGCTGCAACCGGCGTTCTTCTGCGAGGTCTCGCCCCGGTTGGCGGCCGAGCGCGGCCTCGAGCACCTCGGCTGGGCCACGATCACCACGGGGCGCACGGCGATCGAGGCGCGGGTGCTGATCACCGAGCGGATGCGGTCGCTGCGGCTCGGCACCCAGATCGTCGAACAGGTCGGCCTGCCCTACCACTGGGGCAGCACCGGCCTGACCACCGGCGACTCACCGAACGACCTGGTCAACCTGACCCTGGACCCCAACGTCTACATCCAGGACAAGGTCGGCACCTGCGACATCCGCCCCGGGCGCCGCCCCCGCGGGCCCGCCCTCACCGCCTACGTCGAGGACTACCGTCGTCGCGCCGACGTGGAGCCCGAGGACACCACCGAGGAAGATGATGCCCGATGAGCAGCTCCCTGCACGGCCGGCTCGACGACGTCTCCGGAGATGCGGGCTACGTCGACCACCCACCCCGGATGGGCTTCTTCACCGACACCTCGGTGTGCATCGGCTGCAAGGCCTGCGAGGTCGCGTGCAAGGAGTGGAACGAGGTTCCCGAGGACGGCTACGAGCTCAGCGGCATGTCCTACGACAACACCCAGGCGCTGGGCGCCAGCACGTGGCGCCACGTGTCCTTCGTCGAGAAGCCGCTCCATCCCACGACCACCGACCTCGGCCTGCCGGGCATGGGCCCTCCCGGCTGGGACACCCACGAGAGCGGCCTGCCCCGGGCCGCGCCGACGGGGGAGGAGCAGGCCACCGAGTCGGGGGAGGGCGGCATCCGCTGGTTGATGTCCTCCGACGTGTGCAAGCACTGCACGCACGCCGCGTGCCTCGACGTGTGCCCCACCGGCTCGCTGTTCCGCACCGAGTTCGGGACGGTCGTCGTGCAGCCCGACATCTGCAACGGGTGCGGCTACTGCGTGCCGGCCTGCCCCTACGGCGTCATCGACCTGCGCAAGGAGGACGGACGCGCCTTCAAGTGCACGTTGTGCTACGACCGGCTCAAGGACGGACAGACGCCGGCCTGCGCCCAGGCGTGCCCGACGGAGTCGATCCAGTACGGCGAGGTCAGTGAGCTGCGCCAGCGGGCCGACCTGCGCCTCGCCGAGCTGCACGAGCGTGGTGTGGACGTCGCCCGGCTCTACGGGCACGACCCCGACGACGGAGTCGGAGGTGACGGGGCCTTCTTCCTGCTCCTCGACGAGCCTGAGGTCTACGGGCTGCCGCCGGACCCGATCGTGACCACCCGCGACATCGCCTCGATGTGGAAGCACGTCGGGACCGCGGCCGTCGCCCTGGCCGGGCTGGGTGTCGCCTCGTTCCTGGGACGCCGCGCATGAGAGAAGCCAGCATGGTCCCCGAGCCGGAGTTCGAGTCCTACTACGGCAAGCAGATCATCAAGACCCCGACCTGGAAGACGCCGGACGTCCCGCTCTACCTGTTCCTCGGCGGGATGGCGGGTGCGGCGGCAGTGCTCGCCGAGGGCGCGGCGGCCACCGACAACCTTGCGCTGGAGCGGGTCTCGAGGATCGTGGCGGCCTCCGGCGCCGGGATCGGCACCGTCTTCCTCGTCCACGACCTCGGCCGACCGGAGCGGTTCCTCAACATGCTGCGGGTCTTCAAGGTGACCTCGCCGCTCTCGGTCGGGTCCTACGTCCTGGCCCCGTTCAGCGCACTGTCCTCCGCCGCGGCAGCATCGCAGCTCACCGGGAGGCTGCCACGTCTGGGCAGGCTCGCCGGGCTCGGTGCGGCAGCCTTCGGCCCGCCACTGGCCACCTACACCGCGGCGCTGTTCTCCAACACCGCGGTGCCGATCTGGCACGAGGGCTACCGCGAGCTGCCCTTCCTGTTCGCGGGCTCCGGCGCCACGGCAGCCGGGGGGATGGCCATGATCCTGACCTCGAGCTCGCACAGCGAGCCGGCTCGTCGGATGGCGATCGCGGGAGCCGCCCTCGAGCTCGGGGCCGATGGGCTGATGAAGCGTCGCCTCGGCATGCTCGCCGAGCCCTACGAAGAAGGACGCTCGGGGTTCCTGATGCGGACGGCGACCAGGATGACCGTGGGAGCGACCGTGCTCGCTGCGTTCTCGGGCCGCTCACGACTCCGCTCCGCCGTCAGCGGGGCGACGTACGTCGCTGCGTCGGTGCTGACCAGGTTCGCGGTCTTCGAGGCCGGCCTCGCCTCCGCCCGCGACCCGAAGTACGTCGTGATCCCGCAGCGCGAGCGGCTGGCCGCGCGAGAAGCAGCAGCCCGAGACACGGCGGCCCGGGAGTCGGCAGGCGTGGACGCGGGGGAGGTCGGCAGCTGACCTGGGGCCGGTCGGCAGCGTGCGTGTGCCTATGCTCGCTGGCGTGAGCGATCTCGGAGTCCAGCACCGCCTGACCCAGTACGCCGCGGGTGGCGGCTGCGCCTGCAAGGTCCCTCCGGGGGAGCTCGAGCGCGTCCTCGCGGGACTGCCGTCGGGGCAGGCCGGCGGAGACCTCCTGGTCGGGCTGGAGCACGGGGACGACGGGGCCGTGGTGCAGCTCGACGGCAACCGGGCGGTCGTGCTGACCGCGGACTTCTTCACCCCGGTGGTCGACTCCGCCTACGACTGGGGGCGGATCGCGGCCACCAACGCGCTCTCCGACATCTACGCCATGGGCGGGTTGCCGCTCCTGGCGGTCAACCTGCTGGCCTGGCCACGCGACAAGATCCCGTTCGAGCTCGCCGCCGAGGTGCTGCGGGGAGGTGCGGAGGTGTGTGCTGCCGAGGCGACGCACCTCGCGGGAGGCCACAGCATCGACGACCCCGAGCCCAAGTACGGCCTGGCGGTCACCGGCCTGGCCGATCCGGCACGGCTGCTGCGCAACGATGCCGGCACGCCGGGGCTGCCGCTGACGCTCACCAAGCCGCTCGGCCTCGGAGTGCTCAACAACCGGCACAAGGCGACCGGCGAGGTCTTCCCCGAGGCGGTCGAGACGATGACCACGTCCAACCGTGCCGCCTCACAGGCCGCGCTGTCCGCGGGGCACCGCTCTGCCACGGACGTCACCGGTTTCGGCCTCCTGGGCCACCTCTACAAGCTGTGCCGCGCCAGCGGCGTTTCCGCGGTGATCGATGCCGCGGCCGTGCCCTACCTCGAGCCGGCACGCTCGTCGCTGAGCGCCGGGTTCGTGCCGGGAGGCAGCGTGCGCAACCTCGACTGGGTCCGCCCGCACCTGTCCTCGACGGTGACCGACGACGAGCTGGTGCTGCTCGCGGACGCTCAGACCTCCGGAGGTCTGCTGGTGGTCGGCGAGCTGCCCGGCCACCCGGTGGTCGGTGAGCTCGTGCGCTCGGACGGCCCGGTCCTGACGGTCCGCTGAACGAGTCGTCGCCGGGCGGCCCCCGGCACCCGAGCAGGGCAGGTCAGGGCAGGTCAGAGCAGGGCAGCCACCCCGCGTGCTGCCTCGGGGGGGAGAAACACTGCGGAGTGGCTGCTTGAGGCAATCATGCCCATTCGCATGTCGTCCGTCATTGTTTCTCGCCCGAGTCGAGCCGGCGTCTAGGCCAGTAGGCCACCGGCGGCCCCCGGCCCGTCGACCAGGGGTCACTGGGTGGTCGACCGCGCGTCAGGGGCGCAGCCCACCGCGTGACTTCAGGTCGCGCAGCACCCGTTCGCTGGCCAGCTTCCCGGGGGACCCGATCACGCAACCGCCCGGGTGCGTGCCGGAGCCGCACTGGTAGTAGCCCTCGATCGGCGTGCGGTACTGGCTCCAACCGGGAGCGGGTCGGAAGAAGTACATCTGTGGGGCCAGGAACTCACCCGCGAAGATGTTGCCCTCGGTGAGTCCGGTGACCCGCTCGATGTCCAGCGGGGTCACCACCTCCCGGTGCAGCACCAGCTCGCCGAAGCCGGGGAAGTGGGACTCCAGGACGGCCTGCGCGGTGTCGCCGAAACGCTCGCGCTCGGAGTCCCAGTCGCTCTCCCGCAGCTGGTAGGGCGCGTACTGCACGAAGCACGACATCACGTGTTTGCCCGGGGGTGCCATGTCGGGGTCGACCACGGACTGGATCGCCGCGTCGATGAACGGTCGTTCGCTGTACCAGCCGTACTTGGCTGCGTCGAAGGCGCGCTCGACGTACTCGATCGTCGGGCCGATGTTGAGGAACCCGCCGTAGTGGTCGGCCGTGTCCGGGAGTGCCGGGAACACCGGCAGCCCGCCGAGGGCGAAGTTCACCTTGCCGGAGACCCCCCTGAACCTCATCCGCTCGACGTTCTCCACGAGATCGACGGGCAGCTCCCTGGGATCGACCAGCTCCAGGAACGTGCGCCGGGGGTCGAGAGCCGACACGACGACCGGTGCGTGGAGCTCGGTGCCGTCGTCGAGGACGACCCCGACCGAGCGTCCTTCCCGGGTCAGCACCGAGCTGACGTGGGCGCCGAGCCTGATCTCCGCTCCGTGGGCGGACGCTGCGCGGGCGAGCACCTGGGTGAAGCCGCCGTTGCCGCCCTTGTGGAACGCCCAGGAGCCGAGATGTCCGTCGTGCTGGCCCATCTTGTGGAAGAGCAGCACCAGACCCGAACCGGGCGACATCGGTCCGACCTTGGTCCCGATGATGCTGGACGAGGCGTGGAAGCCCTTGACGGTCTCGTTCTCGAAGTAGTCCTCCAGCCAGTCCGAGGCGCTGCCGGTGAGCAGGCGTACGACGTCGTGCAGCACCTTGCGGTCCACGCCCCCGATGTGCTCGAGGAGCCAGGTGACGTCGGCCTGGTCCTCGGGGTCCCTGCCCGACCTGGCGCCGAAGACGTCGGGGGGAGCCTGGTCGAAGAGCGGTTGCACGGCCTGGACCACCCGGTCGAGGTCGTGGTGATAACGGTCGTAGGCGTCCGCGTCGTGGCGCGAGTGTCGTCGGATCTCCTGGAGGTTCTGGGCATGGTCGTCACCGAGCAGGAGGTAGCCACCGTCCTCGGTCGGGTGGAAGGAGGAGGGCATCATCAGCGGCAGGAACCCGTGCTCGACCAGGTCGAGCTCATGGACGATCTCAGGGCGCAGCAGGCTGAGTGCGTAGGAGAACGTGGTGAACGAGAAGCCGGGCAGCAGCTCCTCGGTGATCGCGGCGCCACCCACCAGGTCGCGTTGCTCGAGGACGAGCGTGCGCAGGCCTGCCTTGGCGAGGTAGCCGGCGTTCACCAGACCGTTGTGACCGCCACCGACCACGATCGCGTCGTAGCTGTGGGATGTGTCGGGACTCATGGCGTGGCCGTCTTCCTCACGGGGTCGAACAGGGGCAGCTTCGCGGTCCGGGCGAGCACCGTGGTGCTGGAGTGGTTCAGGGCGAGCTCCATGTGCACCTCGGAGCCCGGGGCCGCGAGGTGCGGCCGGACGCGTGCCAACCCGATGTGACGTTGCAGCACAGGGGAGTACAGGAAGCTGGTGACGAAGCCGACCTGGGAGCCGCCGTCGGTCGTCGGTCGGTCGTGCAGCACGCACTCGTAGGCCAGGGGATGCTCGTCCTTGACGGGCAGCAGACCGGCATCGCGGTGCGCTGAGTCCCAGGCCTGCCAGTCCACGACGATCCCGACGGTGCGCCAGCGTGACGACGTCGTCGCCAGCTCGCGGCGGATCGCCGCGGCACCCACGAACGCGCGGTCCCCGTCCGCCACCCCGCGCAGCATCCACCCGAGGCCGAGCTCGGTCGGGGTGACCCGCTCCTGGTCGGTGAACGCGAGCCGGCTGTTGCGCCACTCGACATCCACCAGTGGCAGGCCGGCCTCGATCCGCAACATCATCAGCGCGTCCTCGCCGAACGGACGGATGCCGTGGGCGGCGCCTGCCTCGAGGATCGCGTCGAGCACGCCCACCGCCTGATCGGCCGGGATGGTCACCTCGAAGCCCAGGTCCCCGGTGTAGCCGGTGCGCGAGAGGGTGACCTCGGCGGCGCCGATCGTGACCGACGTGTGCCCGAAGAACGGCAGGGAGTCGGCCTCGGGCGCCAGAGCCGAGAGCACCGCCCTGGATCGCGGTCCCTGCACCGCGAGGATGCCGTAGTCGTCGGAGACGTCCTCGACGTGGACGCGCAACCGTCCGCGGAGGTCGGAGAACCAGCCCAGGTTGGGCCGCGCCGTCGTGAGCACGAGGTCGTCCTCGGAGTGGCGGAAGGCGACCCCGTCCTCCATCACGAAGCCGCGGTCGTCGCACCACAGCGTGTACTGCGCCTCACCCGGGCGGCACGTCCGGATGTCACGGGTCAGGACCCCGGAGAGGAACCGCTCCGCGTCGGGCCCCTGGATGCGGTACTTGAACAGCGGGGACGTGTCGAAGATCCCGACCCCGTTGCGGACGGCGAAGTACTCGTGCTTCGGTGCGCTGGTGTAGCGCAGGGCGGACAGATGCCCCTGCCAGTGCGTGTAGAGGCCCTGGCTGTTGAGCTCGCTGAGCCGTGCGTGGAACGGCGTGGTTCGGATCATCGTCCCCTCGTTGTCCGTGGCGTCGACTCGACGAGTCGGCTCACGGTACCGGCTGCCCGCCAGCTAGGCTCCCGGCTCCCGGCAGGGTCTAGAGTCGAAGTCGTTGAGAGTCCAACCACTCTGGAGCGGAACGGGGACGTCGGTGCTGGATGCTGCTGCGTTGGCGCAGATCGCGGCGCGCAGGGACGAGCTGCGCCAGCGGTTCCTGCTGCCGCCCGCCGATCGCCCCTCCACCCCCGGGCGCGGCATCCACCACGTAGCCCTGATCTGCGCGGACGTCGAGAGGACGATCGGGTTCTACCAGGAGCTGCTCGGGTTCCCTCTCGTGGAGCTCGTCGAGAACCGCGACTACCCGGGGTCCTCGCACTTCTTCTTCGACCTCGGCAACTCGACCCTTCTCGGATTCTTCGACTTTCCCGGGCTGGGCCTCGGACCCGGTGTCGAGGCGATCGGTGGTGTCCAGCACATCGCCATCTCGACCCCGCGGGACCGGTGGGAGCAGGTGCGCGAGCGGCTCGACGCGGCAGGCGTGTCGTACACCGGGCCGGACCAGGGCATCGAGGAGTCCATGTATCTCAAGGACCCCGACGGGATCCAGATCGAGCTGCTCAGCGATCCTTTGATGTTCTTCGACGGGCACCGGCTCGACGAGTGAGCAGGGCTGCCACGACGCGCGAGGGTCATCGGCGTGCAGGGACCGCAGGCCCGGTCGGTCAGGGCTTCGGGAGCGCCACCGGCGAGCCCGGGTCGAGCGTGGCCAGGACGTGGTCGAGGAAGAGCTCGGCGGACGGCAGCAGCCGACGGCTCCGTGACCAGGCCAGGCCGACCTCGCGGTAGGCACCCGGGTCCGTGAGCCGGATGAGGGAGTCGGTGCTCGAGCTCGCGGCGCGCCCTCCCGCGTCGGGCGCGGGAACGACGGCCACGCCCAGTCCCGCCGCCACGAAGCCTTGGACGACCGGGAGGTCGTCCCCCTCGAAGGCGACGCTGGGGGTGAATCCCGCGTCTGCGCACAGCTCGTCGGTCAGCGTCCTCAGGGCCCACGAGGGCCGCAGCATCACGAAGCTCTCGTCCGCCACCTCGCGCAGAGAGATCTCCGTGCGGTCGGCGAGGGGATGGCCGGGAGGGACGGCGAGCAGCAGCGACTGGGAGAACAGGCGCTCCCAGTGGATCTCCGGGTTCGTCGAGCGACGTGCGGTGAACTCGAGGTCGATGCGGGCACCGGCGAGAGGGGAGGACCCGGCTGCGTCGTCGGAGGGCTCGAGGACGAACTGCACGCGTGGGTGCTCGGCCCGGAACCTGCTGATCATCCCCGGAACCAGCCACGTGCCCAGCGACAGCTGGAACGCGACCGTCACGGTGCCGGTCTCCGGGTCGACCAGCTCGCTGACGGCGGCCAGGCCGTCGTCGAGATGGTGCAGCAGAGCGTCCACGTGCCGCTTGAACACGCTGCCGGCCCGGGTCACCCGGAGCACCCGCCCGGTCTTGTACAGCAGCGGCGCTCCCACCTCGTGCTCGAGACGTCCGAGGGCACGCGAGACCCCGGGCTGGCTGACCCGGTCGATGTGCGCGACCTCGGTGACGGTCAGGCCGTCGGCCACCTGCTGGAACCAGCGGAGGACTTCGGTATCCATAGTGATGACTCTAGGTTATGAGTCGGGGCCTTGCCTGTCATTGGACGTATGGATGCAGAGGGCGGAGCATGAATGTCATGAACACACCCCTGCTGACCGCCACCGTCTCCCGCTCGCGCCGAGCCCTCGCGGTGGTCCGGGACGACCTCCGCGAGCGCCGCCGGGCCCGCGCCGATCTGCGCACCTTGCGCAGCGAGCTGTCCACCTACACGACGCAGGCGGCCCTCGACGACCTGCTCGCAGCGCTGCCCTCGGAAGGTGCCTCGGGCGACGAGCGGGTGCGCGAGATCCTGGTCCGCAACATGCAGCACCACCAGCGGATGAACAGCCTGGCCTCCTGAGTCGTCAGAGACTGAGTCGTCAGAGAGCGGGGGCGTCGGCGCCGTCGAGGACCTCCGGCGTGCGCGCCCGGGGTGCAGCCTCAGGCAGCCTCGACGCCACGATCCCGCCGACGAGAAGCAGTCCGGCCAGGACGTAGAGCGACGGCAGGAACGAACCGGACGGGGCCCTGGTCAGTGCCATCAGGTAGACGACGACGACCGACGCCTGGCCCACCAGCTGGACGATCCCGTTGCTGGTGCCCTCGGGCACAGGCGCCGTGATCTCGGCGCAGTACTGCATCCCCACCGGCAACGCGCTGGTCATGAAGAACCCGAGGAGCAGCGCGGCGCTCGCGAGCCCGGCCAGCGACGGTGCGAGCGCGAGCCACACCAGCGCCGGAGCCGACATGACGAGCGCGAGGCTGAGGTAGGGCACCCGGCGCCGCGACCAGTCCGAGAGGGCGGAGATCACCACCGCCCCGAGCAGGCCGCCCAGGAGCAGCAGTGCTCCCACGCCCCCGGCCTCGACGGAGGTGAAACCTCGCGGCGCGACGATCTCCTCCACCCAGGTGGACAACCCGTTGAAGACCCCCATCGTCACGAACGCCATTCCCAGGAAGACCACGAACGGGCGCACGCGCAGCGCCTGACGCACACCGACGAGCAGCAGCACCGGACCCGCCCGGCCGGCTGCGTCCGGAGGGGTGGGTGGGTGCTCCCGGCTGATCAGCACGAACGCCGCTCCGGCGACGAGGGCACCGCCGCCGTACCAGAGCTGCACCGCAGAGATCGACATGGATCCGACCAGGACGGGCGTGAGTGCCAGCCCGATCCCCGCTCCGACCAGGTTGGCGAGCGTGATCAGGCTGACAGCGGTGGCACGCTGCGAGCGGGGGAACCACTGCGCTGCGACGGTGGTCCACGCGTTGAGCAGGAACGGCTGGGCGACAGCAGCACCCACGGTGGCCACGAGCGCCCACGCGTAGTGCGGCCCCACCAGGCCGCGCAGCACCCCGGAGAAGCCCGCGAGCAGCGCGCCGACACTGGCTGCGTAGGTGAAGCCTCGCTTGTTGATCACGTGCGATGCGAGGAAGGAGACCGGCAGGTAGGCGACCATGAACGACATCGCGAGCGCGGCGATCGCTGATTCCGAGACACCGTAGTAGCCCCTCGCGAGGGTGGAGATCGGCGCGTAGCTGATCCACAGGATCTGGATCGTCAGGTTCACGGCCATGAAGGCGGCGAGCACCGCCCAGCGGTAGCCGTAGAGACGCACGTGCTCCGGCATCGGCGTTCGACCCCTCGTCGGTGCAGGACTCGGACGCTCCGCAACCTCCGAGCAACCTACCCAGAAACCTGCCCAGAAACCGCGAGCAGGCGCGGGCGCATCGCCTCGAGCTGCCACCTGGTCCACCACTCCAGGTCAGCAGCCTGCCTCTGGGTCAGCTGGTCGCAGACGAAGCCCCAGTGCACCGCGACCACATCACCGGGACGGACCTGGCCGACAAAGCTGCCGCCGTCCACCCGGAACCGAACGCGTTCCTCGCGCTCCGGCCCCAGGGAGAGCGCTCCCTCGGCGCGTTCCAGGTGACGCCCGCGGACCACCAGCTCGTCGTCCGCTGTCGCGACGACGGTCGACCACCTGATCCGGCAGGAGTCGAGCACCTCGAGCGGCTCCGGTCTCCCGGTGCCGAGCAGACGCGACCACGGGTAGACCGCGAACACGTGGAACGCGTGCGTGGGCGCCGCCTCCTCGAGCAGGCTGTCGTCCAGATGGCTCCAGTAGTGGCCCGCCTGACCCCGGATCCGCTCCAGCAAGGCGCTGCCGAAGGCCCTCCGGTCAACCCGGTGGGTCAGGTCGTTGCCGGTCCAGTAGGCACGGACCACGGCCTCGTCCAACGGGTCAGCCACGCCGACCAGGTCCGCCAGGACCTGCTGGTAGGGCCACGCCCCGGAGAACTGGGCGGCGAGGTGCCGTACGTCGACCTCCTCCTGCCGCCCGCACGCCACCGCGCACAACGTGGCGGCCCCTTCCGGTCCGCAGTAGCCGAGCGCGTTCGGGGCGTGGGCGTACTTCGCGAAGAGCCGGTGTCCCGCCGGGACCGGGACGGAGACCGGACCTGGCATCGGTGGCGTCCTCACACTCCCGCGGTCTGTCCGATCATGTCCGCGGCCTCACGGTGCATCCGCCCGAAGTTGTAGTAGGCGGCGCAGGCGCCCTCGGGGGAGACCATGCAGGTGCCGATGGGGGTCTCCGGGGTGCAGGCCGTGCCGAAGACCTTGCACTCCCACGGCTTGATCACACCCTTGAGGACCTCCCCGCACTGGCAGGCCTTCGGATCCGCCACTCGGATTCCGGGCATCGCGAAGCGCTCCTCCGCGTCGAACTCGCTGAAGTCGGCGTTCAGCTTCAGGGCGCTCTGCGAGATGAAGCCCAGACCCCTCCACTCGAAGTGGGGTCGCAGCTCCATGGTCTCTCCCAGAAGTCTCAGCGCCGCGACGTTGCCTTCCTCACGCACCACCCGCCCGTACTGGTTCTCCACCTCGCAGCGTCCGTCGCGGATCTGCTGAAGCAGCATGTGCACGGTTGCGAGGATGTCGAGTGGTTCGAAGCCGGCCACCACGAGGGGCTTGCCGTAGACCTCCGGCACGAACCGGTAGGGCCGGGTGCCCACGACCGTGGACACGTGGCCCGGTCCGAGGAACCCGTGGAGCCGCAGGTCCGGGGACTCCAGGATCGCCCTGATGGGCGGGACGATCGTGACGTGGTTGCAGAACACGGAGAAGTTGTGCACGCCCTGCTGCTTGGCACGGACCAGGGTCACTGCCGTGGACGGTGCCGTGGTCTCGAACCCGACAGCGAAGAACACGACATGCTTGTCGGGGTTGTCCACGGCGATCTTGAGAGCGTCGAGCGGCGAGTAGACGAAGCGGACGTCGGCCCCACGCGCCTTGGCGTCGAGCAGGCTGCCCCTCGAGCCGGGAACTCGCATCATGTCGCCGAAGGTCGTGAAGATGACACCCGGTTGCTCGGCGAGCCACATCGCGTCGTCGACGCGACCCATCGGGATCACGCAGACCGGGCACCCCGGTCCGTGCACGAGCTCGATCCCCGGCGGCAGGATGTGCTCGAGACCGTGCCGGTAGATGGTGTGCGTGTGCCCGCCGCACACCTCCATGAACTTGAACTCATCGTCACCCGTGAGCTTGGTGATCGACGTGACCAGGGCACGCGCTGCGGCCGGGTCGCGGAACTCGTCGACGAACTTCATGATGTCTACCTCGTCTCGGTCTTGTGCGCGGGTGCGTCTCAGGCGATCTGGGATGAGTTGAACGCGTCGATCTCGTTGACGTAGTCCGCTCCCATCTTCTTCACCTGGTCGAGGGTCAGCTGGGCCTCGACCTCGTCGATCTTCGCCATGGCGAAGCCGACGTGGACCAGCACCCAGTCGCCCTCGACGAGCCCCTGCTCGGCCAGCAGGCGCACGCTGATCACGCGTTGGACGCCGTTGACGGCCACCTTGGCAAGATGCTGCTCGGCGTCGGTGATCGTGACCACCTGACCCGGTATCCCTAGGCACATGGCTGGTTCAACCCTTCTTCGTGACGTCGTTGGTTCAGCAGATTCTGGGGAGGGGGTCGCCGACGAGCATGTCGACGATCCGGCTGCCCCCGAAGGGCGTGCGCAGCGCCACCATCCCGGTCGGCGCCTCGACCACCTGGCCGATCACCGCGGCGCGCTCGCCCAACGGGTGCGCCCGCAGCGCCGCGACCGCAGCCGCTGCCTCGTTCTCGGGGACCACCGCCACGAACTTGCCCTCGTTGGCGACGTAGATGGGATCGATGCCGAGCATGTCGCAGGCACCGAGGACCTGCGGTTGCACCGGCAGGGCCTCCTCGTCGAGGATCACCCCGATCCCGGCCGTCTGGGCCAGCTCGTTGCAGACGGTGCCCAGTCCACCCCGAGTGGCGTCGCGCAGCCACCGGGTGCCCGGAGCCGCCTCCAGGAGCACCTGCACCATCTCGTGGATCGGGGCGGTGTCGGAGACGATGTCGTCCGCCTCGATGGCCAGGTCGCCACGAGCCAGCATCACCGCCATGCCGTGGTCCCCGAGCGTGCCCGAGAGCACGAGGCGGTCACCGGGCTCCACGAGGCCGGGACCCAGCTGACGCCCCGCCGGGATCACCCCGACCCCTGCGGTCGAGATGTAGAGCCCGTCTGCAGCGCCCCTGGCGACCACCTTGGTGTCTCCGGTGACGATCTGCACTCCGGAGTCCAGAGCTGCCTGCCTCATGTCGGCCACGATGGACCTGAGCCGGGAGATCTCGAACCCCTCCTCGATGACGAAGGCTGCCGACAGCCACTGCGGGACCGCGCCGCTCACTGCGAGGTCGTTCACCGTTCCGTGTACTGCGAGGTGGCCGATCGTCCCGCCCGGGAACTCGATGGGGTTCACCACGAACGAGTCGGTGGAGAAGGCCAGCCGCTCCTGCGACGGCAGCGTCAGCACCGCACCGTCCCCGAGCTGTTCGAGCTCGGGGTTCCGGAAGGCCTCGACGAAGACGTTGTCGGTCAGCGCGGCCGAGGACTTCCCGCCGGCACCGTGCGCCAGGGTGATCACCTCGTCGATCAGCCGTGGCCGTCGTTTGCGGAACTCCTCGATCTTGAGCAGCATCCGGTCCTCGCGGTTGACGTGCGGCGTGACGGAATCGGTCGTCATCGGCTGGCTCCTGGCTGTGGATGGGCCGGAGCCGGCCGGGCCGGACTCCTTCGCTGGGTGGCTTCCTGCACCACGGTCCACAGCCGGTACCCGACGCGGGCATGGCTCTCCTGGATCCGGTGGATGCTCTGTGAGTGGATCGTGAAGCAGAAGTCGACGTCGTCGCTGGTCGACATCGCACCCCCGTCGTGCCCGGCGAAGCCGATGGTGAGCAGGCCTCGCCGCTTGGCCTCGGTGAGCGCCATGATCAGGTCGTCGGAGTTGCCTGACGTCGACATCGCGACGGCGATGTCGACCGGCTTGGAGTGGGCGATGACCTGTCTGGAGAAGATCAGCTCGAAGCCGACGTCGTTGCCCAGCGCCGTCACCACCGCCTGGTCGGCGGCCAGCGACCAGGCGGGCACGGCACGACCGAGGGCCGGGCGGCAGAAGAGCGAGGCGAGCGTCGCTGCGTCGGTGGAGCTGCCCCCGTTCCCGAACGTGTACAGCCGGCCTCCCCGTGCGAAGCGGTCCGCCATCTCCGCGCCGGCCGCCTGCAGCTGGTCCTCGTACTCCTCGAGGGAGTCCTGCTGCAGCCGGGCGCTGATGTCGGCCTTGCCGCGGGCCGAGGCCGCCAGGTCGACCAGGAGGCTGCCGGGATCCTGCTCGGTGCCCTCGATGAACGGGTAGAGGAAGTCGGTGTTCTGGTTCTGCTCACTCATCGTGGACCACCCTGCTCGTCCATGACCCGACTGATCGCCATGCCTGCGTGCACGACGAGGAGCTGACCGGGCAGCACCTCACCGACCAGCGCGACATCGACTGCCTCCTCGCCGGCCGCGGTCCGGACCAGCGCCGGCGCCGGCTGCGACTCGGGGGCGAGCACGACCTCACCGAGCCTGCCCTCGTCGCTGCAGGTCACGCACACCTCATCGGCGCACTGCGCGTCGCTCTCGCTGAGGACGCCGGGGTGCTCGAAGCACACATGGGTGAGCTCCCAGAGCAGGTGGTACATCAGCACGAACCGGCCGGTGGCAGGGATCATCGGATCGTCGGACTCCACCCAGAGCACGTGGTCCGCACTCCCGGCGGTCGGCCTCGGGCCGAAACCTATCCAGATGGTGTGCGCACCCCAGGCGGGCGCCCGCCTCATCACGTCCTGCACCTGGCGGTCATCCGCGGAGGCGACCGCGATGATGACGTCCCCGGCACGGGTCGCCACCCTGGCCTGGGCCACCGGGTCGGGATCGACCAGCGCCACCGCGGGCAGCGCGCGCTTGCCCATGATCACCGGGTGCACGAACTCGACGGCGACGTGGTGCGCGTGCGGCTCCCACTGCGGCGAGATAACCCACAGCGTGGCGCCGGCGTGGAACTTGCGTGCCAGCGCGAGGGAGGCGGAGGCGAGGTCATCGCTCAGGTCCTCACCGATCAGGTGCACGGGTTCATGCGTGGTCGTCATGCGGCTCCTCCTGTCCTGGTCCGGTCGAGCGTTGCCGTCTCAGCCAGCACTGCCCTGCCGATGACCGCCTGGCCGAGCGCGAGCCCCCCGTCGTTGGAGGGGAACCGCCGGTGGGTGAGCACCTCGAGCCCCTCCGCGTGCAGGCGATCGGAGAGGTCGCCGAGCAGCAGCCGGTTGGCGAAGACACCACCGGTCAGACCGACTGTGGTCACGTCGTGTTCGTGGGCGAGCCGGACCACCAACGCCGTGGTGGCGCGAGCGAGCGCGCGGTGGAACCCGAGTGCGAGCCCTGCGGTGGACCGGCCGGACTGCACGCCCTCGACCAACGCCCGCACGAGCCGGCCCAGCATCAGCCGGTCACCCTCGACGTCCATTCCCAGCTCGACCGCCTCGTCGGTCGACCGCGCCAGGGCCTCCAGCTCGACAGCGGCCTGTGCCTCGTAGGTGACCTGGTGCCGCACTCCCAGCAGCGACGCCACGGCGTCGAAGAGCCTTCCCACGCTGGTGGTCTGCACGCAACCGACGCCACTGACCAGCTGCGACCTGACCACGGCCAGCTCCTCGGCCGGGCAGGCGGTCGCCAGATCGAGTCCCTCTGCATCGGCGATCCCCGCCGCGTGCAACAGCGCCAGGGCGACGCGGAACGGGTTGCGCACCGCACGGTCCCCGCCGGCGAGTAGGAAGCCCTCGAGGTGACCGGCGCGCAACGACCGACTGACGTCGGCCCCGACGAGGAGCAGCTCCCCACCCCACACGGTGCGGTCGCATCCATAGCCGGTGCCGTCGAACGCGACCCCGAGCACGGACGTGCCGATCCGGCCGTGCTCGGCCAGCAACGAGGCGACGTGGGCGTGATGGTGCTGGACGGTCAGCAGGGGTACGTCGTGGTCGCAGCTGTAGCGCTCGGCCCAGAGCCGGGTCGCGTAGCCGGGATGGTCGTCGGCGACGACCAGCTGCGGCGTCGCGCCGTGCAGCGTGGTCAGCTGACCCACTGCGGTGTCGAAGGCGTGCTGGCTCTCCAGGCTGCCCATGTCACCGAGGTGACCCGAACAGAAGGCGAGGTCCTCACGGGCCAGGCAGAAGGTGTTCTTGACCTCGGCGCCGACCGCCAGCGTGACCGGCCCGGGACCTGGCAGCGCGACCGGCAACGGAGCGAAGCCTCGCGACCTGCGCAGCGGGACCTCCTGCCCGGCCCAGACCGCCAGCACCGAGTCGTCGCACGGGACCGCGATCCCACGGTCGTGGAACAGGAACAGGTCCGCGATGGGAGCGAGCCGGTCGCGGGCGTCCTGGTTGCTGTAGCAGAGCGGCTCGTCAGTGAGGTTGCCCGACGTCATCACCAGCACCTCGGGGGGGCGCTGCGACGAGCCCGGGACCTGCGCGAACAGCAACCGGTGCAGCGGCGTGTAGGGCAGCATCACGCCGATCTCGTCGAGCCGGGGCGCCACCGAGGGGGCGATCGCCAATCCGGCCGTCTGCCGCAGCAGCAGGATCGGGCGGGCAGGGCGGGTGAGCGAGACCTCCTCGGCTGCCGACAGCTCGGCGAGCTCCCGGACTGCCTCGACGCTCGAGGTCATCACGGCGAACGGCTTGGCGGGACGGCGCTTGCGCTCCCGTAGTGTCGCCACCGCCTCGGGACTGCCGGCGTCGCAGGCGAGGTGGAAGCCGCCGATTCCCTTGACTGCGACGATCCTGCCCGCCCGCAGGGCCTTCTGGACCAGCACGAGCGCAGCGTCGTCGCTCGTCTCCACGGGGGTGCCGCCCTGCTCGACCCACAGGTGTGGGCCGCAGTCGTGGCAGGAGATCGGCTGGGCGTGGTAGCGGCGGTCCTGCGGGTCGTCGTACTCCACCCGGCAGCGGTCGCACAGTGGGAAGGCCGCCATCGTCGTGGCCGGGCGGTCGTAGGGCAGGTCCTCGATGATGGTGAAGCGAGGTCCGCAGTTGGTGCACGTGATGAACGGGTGCCGGTAGCGACGGTCCTCGGGGTCGTCCATCTCCTCGAGGCAGTCCTCGCAGGTGGCCGCGTCCGGGGCCACCAGGGTGCGTGCCCCGGCGACCGACCTGCTCGCGACGATCCGGAAGGTCGAGTCGCCGACGGGGGGCAGGAACTCGCTGTGCACCGCGGCCACGACGGACAGCGGTGGGGCCTCGGTCTCGATCCTGCGGCAGAGCTCGTCGAGGGCGAGGGGTGGTCCCTCGGCCTCGACGAACACACTGAGCGCGTCGTTGCCACAGTGCCCGGAGAGGCCGAGCTCACGCGCGACCCGAGCCACGAACGGGCGGAAGCCGACGCCCTGGACGACACCGCGCACCACGATCCTGCGCCGGCGCACGACGGTGGCATCGAGGATCCGCAGGTCAGCCAAGGGGAACCTCCGGCTCTTCGGCCGGCTCACGTGCGCGACCCATCATCTCCAGTCCCGACATTGCCTGCTCGGCCTTGGCCTCGTCGATGACCTCCATCGCGAAACCCATGTGGATGAGCACCCAGCTCCCGGCCCGCGGCTGGGCCTCGAGCATCCCGATGTTGACCTTGCGCTGGGCACCCTGCACGTCGACGAGGGCGATCTGGCCGGCGTAGCCGTCCTCGATGCCGACCACCCTGCCCGGGATCCCGAGGCACATCTCAGGACCCCCTCGACGTGAGCAGGTCGTCCAGCAGCCCGGACACGGTCTCGACGGCCCTGGGCACGGCGCCGGCCACGGGTTCGCTCAGCCCGATGCCCTCCTGCGTCGTCGTGGGCCGGCACCCCACCACGTACGTCGGGGGCAGCGTGCCGCCGAGCGAGTCGAGCGAGGCGAGCACGGCGACCGGGTTCATGCCGTGCGGGTCGAACGCCTCGCCGCCGAGGTCGTCCGGGCCGACCGCGAGCACGGTGATGTCCCCAGGAGCGTCGCCGTGCGGTACGGCGTCGACGATGACCAGCGCGTCGTAGGGCTCGAGCAGGTCGTAGGCCAGATGCATGCCCCGGATGCCGTAGTCGACGACCCGGACGCCCTCGCCGGCGTGACCGTTCATCCGACGGACGACCTCGGGGCCGAAGCCGTCGTCGGAGTTGAACAGGTTGCCGATGCCCGCCACGAGGATGCGCTGACCCACGGCGAGATCACATGCCGCGCATCTTCAGGTACCGCTTGACGTCCGGGATCGAGCGAAACCCGACCACGAGGGCGACGGCGACGGCGACCACGCCGACAGCCGAGGTGAACTTGCCGATCGCTTCCATGATCAGCTCTCCTTCCGCGCTCTCTCGAGCGGTTCGATCTCATCGGGGCCGAAGTAGAAGTAGCGGCCGTACCAGTCGTGCAGCTCAGCCGCGGGGTCATCCTCGAGCACCACGGCGACATGGGTGTCGCCGTCGACGTCGAACAGGACGCCGGTCACCCGGGCCACCTGGTCGGCGAAGAACAGGTCCTGCGCGTCGGCACGTCGCTGGGGGCGTACCCGCACCCGACTCCCTTTCCGGATCGCGACGCCGTCGACGGTCACGGCGTCGGTCTCGGGGTCGACCGAGGCATCGGTCGCCGGGTCCCACCACGGCTTCCCGCCGGTGTCGGTGAACGTGGGAGGCTGCCGGCTCCACGCCAGGGTCTCGGCCTGCGAGGGACCACCCAGGGGGCCACGCGGGTCTCGGAAGATCCCGTGCAGCTGCTGCAGCTCACCGGGGGTCATCGCGTCGCACCGGTCGATGATCGCCGCGGCGCGAGGGTCGGTCGCGCGGGCCTCGGCCTTCTCGGCGTCGGTCATCGTCATCACCCGAAGGGTGAGGATCTCGTCGATCTCGGTGGCGTCGAAGAGGGCCTGCGCGCTCTCCGCGGCGACCTCGGGGTGGTCGTAGAGGATGATCGGCGAGCCGAGCAGCAGGTCGCTCTCACCCGGGTCCCCGGCGAGGAACGGCCAGCACCGGTCGTGGCGGGAAGCGTCGACGATGTGCCGGACGGCCTCCGGCGGATCGACCATGGAGACGAACGCGCAGTCGTCGGCCTCGACGATCAGGTGCGCCCCGAGCAGGGACGTGCGGGTGGCCTCCTCCCTGGTGGTCGGTCGCTCGGGGTGGTCGTTGCGGACGTGCACCGAGACCCTGGTGAACTCACCGTGCGGCTCGGCCGTCACCTCGATGACGGCTCGCAGCGGCCAGCGCCGTCGCACGACGCTGCCGGCTCCTGGAAGCACCTCCACGTCGGCACCTCCCTCGACCACCACGCCGGCGCGGGACGTGAGCGTCTCCGCGCTGACCTCCAGGGCGTCGAACTCGACGGTCAGCTCCTGCTCGACCGCCTCCTCCCAGGTGATCTCCGTGCGACCCTCGACCTCGAGCGAGCCGACCTCGTCGCCGACACGGTCGCAGACCTGACGGTGCTGCAGCTGGAGGAACCGGAGGTGCACCGTGATCGAGGATGAGTCCGAGACGCCGGTGAGGATGGTGTGCATGGTCACCGAGTCGGCCTCTCCGAGACCCCTGTCAGCGGCTCCCGGCGGTCCGAGCACCCCGAACTGCCACCGGTTGCGGTTCTTCTCCGAGCTCGCGCGGTAGGGATAGAGCAGGTAGCCCTCGTAGAGCACGGCGTCGGCGATCACCCGAGCCTGCTGCAGGCGCTCCGCGGAGACGGTCATGGCGCCACCCCTCCGGTGACGTCGCCCACCTGGACCTCCGCGAGCAGCCGCGTCACGGTCTCCTCCCACGAGACCAGACCGTTGCGGGCGCGGAAGTCGGCCAGGGTGGCCAGTACGTCGTGGTCGAGCCGGATCCACCCCTGACGCGGGAAGTACGCCGCCAGCATGTCCCGCCAGACCTGGACCGGCAGGTCGTAGCGCGCCTCGCTGTCCCAGGGCACCTGGAGGACGCTGAACCCCTGGTCCCCCCGCGTGAACACGGTCCCGTTGAACATCAGGGTCAGCGGCACGGTGCCCGCGTGCACGGCGTGCAGGAAGCGGGCGCCGATCACGTCGAAGTCGTAGGTGCACGGCAGCTCGAGCTCGACCTCGGTGCGGTGGCTGAAACCCTGCACGGTGGTGTTGCACTGCATCCACTGGAACGGCTTGAGGGTCTGGGACCAACGATCTCGGTCCCCGAACAGCGCTCGCAGGCCGGCCTCGTCCTCAGTGTCGTAGGCGCGGCGCTGGGGCTCGATCCGCACCTGGCAGCGGAGTGCGATGGCGTGGACCTGTTCCCCGGTCGACTCCTCGACGGCCAGCCTGGCGATCAGGGACGGGACGGCCGCGTAGGGCGCTGCCGCGATGTCGAGGACCCTGAACGTCCAGCTGTTCACGGCTGCGCCGCCCACGGGACGCTGCGCTCGTCGACCTTGGTGAAGAACTCCTCGAGCGCCGCCCGGGCCTCCTGGCCGCCGTCGAATCCACGCCACGTCAGCCGCATCCGACCGACCAGCTCGTAGCAGGCATCGATCGGCACGACGTGGCAGCTGAAACCCTCGTCCTCGCGGGTCCCGCGGATCAGCAAGGCCTCCACGTCCGGCAGCACGAGGTCCAGCTCCGGGTTGCCGTCGAGGAAGCGTTCCCAGGCCTCCATCGGCAGCTCCGACTCGGTGGCTCCCGCAGGGCTGGGATAGAACGCGACGACGCGCTCCTGGGTGGTGTTCTTGAACAGGAAAGCCAGCCCGACCGGGATCTGCAGGTCGTCCCAGTCACCCTGACCGAGCCGGAATCCGGGAAAGGTGAGATAGCGGTCCGGGACCGCCCGGTATCGCAGGTTCGCCCCGGTGTCGGTGAAGAGCAGGTAGCACGGACGGCAGGTGCACATCAGGCTGCGGCTGCTCAGGTCCACGACGTGCTGGTGGTCCTCGCCCACCGGAGCCGAGCACATCTCGCAGCGTTCCCCGACCTGGACCGGGGGGCGGCTGCTGCTGATCCGGCGGAGGGTCCCCAGCGGTGACCGGCTCATGCGCTCACCGTGGTCGGGACCGCGACGGTGACCACGCCCCCTTCGGTCAGGAGGGGGAGCGGTTCGAGGTGCAGGCCGGGGTCGTCGAGGCAGGCTCCCGCACGACGTACGTCGAAGTGCGCGCCGCAGCCCGGACAGGTGAGCACCGCGTCGCCCGCGGATCCGCCGAGGAGACGCGCGGGCACGGCTCCGTCGAGACTCCGGCCACAGCGTCCGCAGGCATCACGGAACGCGAAGGTCTCCCGACCGACCCGGCACACGAACAGCACGGACTCCCCGGCCGTGGCGGTGGTGGCCTGCCCGGGGGCGAGGGCGGCTCCCTCGGGCAGCGTGTGCCACGAGCTGCCGGCGCCGGCCTCCGGAGGACCGAGGCCGATGTGCGAGCGCAGCGAGTCCACCGGGATCAGGCCCCCGGGGGAAGTGTGGGTCGCGGGGGTCTCCACCTCGATCGAGGTGACCTCCGGCGCGGCCGCCTCGATCGCGTCCTGGACCGCGAGCTCGAGCGTCACCGACGAGGACGGACACCCGTCGCACGAGCCGAGCAGACGCAGATGGACGGCGCCGAGCTCGCTGACCTCGATCAGCTCGACGTCGCCGCCGTGCGAGCCGAGGTAGGGGCGGACGCTCTCGAGGGCGTTCTCCACCCGGGTGCGCACGTCATGGGGGTGCAGCCCGTGCACGAGCAGCAGGCTGCCGACGAGGTCGTCGCCGGCCAGCAGCTCGAGCAGCTCGTCGTCGAGGCGGCCGCTGTCGTAGATGACGTCCAGCAGCCGCTCGATACCGGCGCCGTAGAGGTCGGTCACCGCCCGCACGAGTTCCTCGGCGCGTTCTCGAGACCTGGTCGGGTTGGCCGGTCCTGCACCGCCTCCCGCGATGGACTCGATCAGGGCGTCGATGCGCTCCCCGGTGGCGCGCAGGTCGGGTGGGGCGGGAGCCCCCTCGGCTGCGCTGGTCTCGTGCGATGCATGCGCCATGTCGCCGGCTCTCAGCCGACGCCTGCGGACTGGGTCGGGGTGTGCACCATCTCGAGGGTCTTCCCGTCCCCGAGGTACATGTGCACGCCGCACGGCAGGCACGGGTCGAAGCTGCGCACGGTGCGCATGATGTCGATGCCCTTGAAGTTGTCCAGGTCGTTCTCCTCGAAGATCGGCTGGCCCTGCACGGCGTCCTCGTAGGGGCCCGGGGTGCCGTAGGAGTCCCGGGGGTTGGCGTTCCACGGGGTCGGCGGGTAGGGGTGGTAGTTCGCGATCTTTCCGTCACGGATGACCATGTGGTGGCTGAGCACGCCACGCACGGCTTCGGTGAAGCCGCAGCCGATGCCCTCCTGAGGGACGTCGAACTTCTCCCACGTCTTGGTGCGGCCGGCTCGGATCTCGACGAGCGCCTTCTCGGCGAAGTGCAGGGCGCAGGCCGCTGCGTAGGCCTGGAAGTAGGTCCTGGCCCGGTTGCGCTCGATGGTGTTGCTCCACTGGGGGATCTTCCACTCGAGCTCGACCGGACCCTTCAACGCGGTCTTCGGCAGGTTGATCTTCACCGACGTGCCGGTCGACTGCACGTAGCCGATGTCGACCAGGCCGGCGAGCGCCGTGGACCACAGCCGGGCGAGCGGCCCGCCGCCGGTGTCGAGGGCGAGGTAGTCCTTGCCGTCGAACCAGCGCGGGGACATCACCCAGGAGTACTTGTTGTCGAGGTCGCGCTTCTGGGGCTTGGGGTTGGTGTGCTGGTTCCAGGGGTGGCGACGATCCACCGGGTTGCCCAGGGGGTCGTTCCTGACGAACATCTCCTGGTCCTCCCAGTCGTCGTAGTACGACGAGCCGAGCAGGATCCGGATGCCGAGGTTGATCTCCACCAGGTCGGTGGTGACCAGCTTCCCGTCGACGACCACTCCGGGCGTGACGTACATCTTGCGTCCCCAGTTGGTCATGTCCTTGTAGTCGAAGTTGCAGTGCTCCGGGTCCTGGAAGGAACCCCAGCAGGCGAGCAGGATGCGGCGGTTGCCGACCTCCTCGTAGCCGGGAAGCGCCTGGTAGAAGAAGTCGAACAGGTCGTCGTGCATCGGCACGACCTTCTTCATGAACTCCACGTAGCGCATCAGCCGGGTGATGTAGTCGGTCATCAGCTGGATCGTGGCGACCGTGCCGACCCCACCGGGGTAGAGCGTCGAGGGGTGGACGTGGCGTCCTTCCATCAGGCAGAACATCTCGCGCGTCCAGCGGCTGACCTGGAGCGCCTCACGGTAGAACTCGCCGGTGAACGGGTTCAGCGACCGCATGATGTCGCCGATCGTCCGGTAGCCGTGGGCCTCCGCGTGCGGAGCCTCGGTGCTGTTCGCGAGCTCGAGGACCCCGGGATTGGTCTCGGCGACCATCTTCTCGCAGTAGTCGACCCCCACCAGGTTCTCCTGGAAGATGTTGTGGTCGAACATGTACTCGGCTGCCTCGCCGAGGTTGACGATCCACTCGCCGATGTTCGGCGGCTTCACGCCGTACGCCATGTTCTGGGCGTAGCACGAGCAGGTCGCGTGGTTGTCACCGCAGATGCCGCAGATGCGGCTGGTGATGAAGTGCGCGTCGCGTGGGTCCTTGCCCTTCATGAAGATCGAGTAGCCACGGAAGATCGAGCTGGTGCTCTTGCACTCGGCGACGATCTTCTGCTTGAAGTCGATCTTGGTGTAGATGCCCAGGCTGCCCACGATCCGGGTGATCGGGTCCCAGGCCATCTCGGTGAGTCCGTCGGCGTCCGTGCCGCGGGCGCTTGGTGCGGGAATGGTCGACGTCATCCGTCGCCTCTTTTCGGGAATTGGAACTGGCGTGCGGAGGAGTTACCAGGTGCGGGTGGCGCCGGTGGTCAGCTGAGATCCCTTGGAGCGCCACTTGGGCTCCTTGTCGAGGGTCTGGGTGGTGACGTTGCGCAGCCGCTTGATCGTCTTGCCGTAGAAGCCCACGGCGTTGGTGGAGAGCTTGCCGCCCGGCGGCTCGTCCATGAACGGCATGAACTTGTCGGGGAACCCCGGCATCGTGCAGCCGATGCAGATGCCGCCCACGTTGGGACAACCGCCCACGCCGTTGATCCAGCCGCGCTTGGGGACGTTGCACTTCACCGCAGGTCCCCAGCAGCCGAGCTTGACGATGCACTTGGGCGAGCCGTACTCCGTGGCGAAGTCGGCCTGCTCGTAGTAGCCAGCCCTGTCACAGCCCTCGTGCACCGTCTGGCCGAACAGCCAGGTGGGTCTCAGTGCGTCGTCGAGCGGGATCATCGGCGCCTGGCCTGTCGCCATGTAGAGCAGGTAGGTCAGGGTCTCGGAGAGGTTGTCCGGCTGGATCGGGCATCCCGGGACGCAGACGATCGGGATGTCCGCCTTGGACCTCCACTCCCAGCCGAGGTAGTCGGGCACGCCCATGGCGCCGGTCGGGTTGCCCTGCATGGCGTGGATGCCGCCGTAGGTGGCACAGGTGCCCACCGCGACGACTGCCGTCGCCTTGGGCGCCAGCCGGTCGAGCCACTCGCTGGTGGTCATCGGCTGGCCGGTGGCCGGGTCGTTCCCGAACCCGCACCAGTAGCCCTCGTCGTGCAGCTTCTCGTTGGGGATCGAGCCCTCGACGACCAGCACGAACGGTTCGAGCTCGCCGCGGTCGGCCTTGAAGAACCACTCGAGGAAGTCGTCTGCGCCGCCGTTGGGGCCACACTCGAAGTCGATGAGCGGCCAGTGCACAGCCACCTGCGGTAGTCCGGGGAGAGCACCGAGGGCGATCTCCTCGATGCTGGGCTGCGTCGCTGCGGTCAGCGCGACGGAGTCCCCGTCGCAGCTCAGACCGGCGTTGATCCACAGCACGTGGATGAGTGTCTCTTCTGCTTTTGTCGCCTCAACGGTTGGCATGCTGCCGGCTTCCCGGGGGGTGCCCGTCATAGCCCCCACTCGGTTTCGGGTCGGAATCGAGACCCGCTGTCACTGTTAAACATTTGAGACCTGCGTCACAGTTGCTGTCAACCCTGCCGGGCCAACCACTCGGTCCGTGGTCGGAAAGCTCAACCGATCCAGTCGTACCAGGCGTCGAGGTTCTCGCCGGTCTTCGCCGAGACCGACAGCACCTGCACGCCCGGGCGCAGCGTGCGCGCGTCCACGGTGAGCCGTTCGGGGTCGAAGTCGACGTAGGGAAGCAGGTCGATCTTGTTGATCACGACGAGGTCCGCGGCCGCGAACATGTGCGGGTACTTCAGGGGCTTGTCGTCTCCCTCGGTCACGGAGATGACCACGACCTTGCGTTGCTCACCGAGGTCGAACAGGGCCGGACACACGAGGTTGCCCACGTTCTCGATGAACAGGATGCTGCCGGGGTCAGGCTGGAGCTCGCGCAGCGCCCGGTCCACCATGGCCGCGTCGAGGTGACATCCGGCGCCCGTGTTGACCTGGACGGCGCGAGCTCCGGCCTTTCGGATGCGCTCGGCGTCGAAGAGCGTCTCCTGGTCGCCCTCGATGACGGTGACCGGGCGCGAAGAGGCGGCGATCGTCCGCTCGAGCAGGGTGGTCTTCCCGGCCCCGGGGGAGCTCATCAGGTTCAGGGCCGTGACGGCCCGTGCGTCGAGCGAGGCGCGGTTGCGGGCGGCGAGCTCGTCGTTCTTGGCGAGCACGGCGACCTCGAGCTCCATCGTGTGCGTGCGGATCTCGGCGTCGGGCTGCACGTGGACCTGGGTCCCGGGCTGGGCGTGGTCGGCGTGGTCGGCGTGGTGTTGGTCGGCATGGTGATGGTCGGCGTCGTGGTGGTGATGGTCGGCGTCGTGGTGGTGATGGTCGCCCGAGGCGCCCACCATGCTCACCCGGGCCTCGCCGTTGCCGCATCCGCAGGTCGCGCACATCTCAGACCAGCTCCACCGACGTCACGGAGAGCTCGTGCCCGGAGAGCAGGGCGACGTCGGCGCTGCCACACGGACACAGCAGGAACGGGTCGTCGAGGTCGAAGTCGGTGTCGCACGCCCGGCAGTGCGCGCGGCCGTGCTCCTCGGCCAGCTCCAGCGTCGCCCCCTCCAGGGGGGTGCCGCTGGCGGCGAGCTCGAAGCAGAACTCGAGGGCGTCGGGGACCACGCCGGCGAGGCGACCGACGCGGAGGCGAACGATGGTCACGTGGCGCTCAGCGGTGCGTTCCAGCACCGAGGCCACCACGCTCTCGGCGATCGCCAGCTCGTGCATCCGCGGCTCCCACTCGTCGTCTGCAGGATAGGCACGGTCGGCGCGGAGCAGCAACGAGCGCGGGTCAGCTGCCTCGCCCGGCGGTCCGGTCGATCAGCCGCGAGTGGACGGGGAGCGTGACCCGGACCCGCAGGCCTCCTCCGTCGGCGCTCCCGAGCGTGACCGTCCCCCCGGCACGGCTGACGAGCTCGTGCACGATGGCCAGCCCGAGCCCGCTGCCGCCGGCGTCGCGGTCACGTGCCGCGTCCAGCCGGGTGAAACGCTCGAAGACCCGCCGGCGGTCCTCCGGTGCGATCCCGGCACCGTCGTCGGAGATCGTCACCTCGACCACGTCGCCGGCGACGTCGGCGCTGATCCGCACGTAGGCGTCGGCATGCCGGACGGCGTTGTCCAGGAGGTTGGCGAAGACTCGTCGGAGCTCGTCCGGATCGCCCGCCACCACGGCACCGGGCACCGGAGAGGCGTGCACTGACACCCGTTCCCCGGCGTACGAGCTCGCCAGCTCGGTGAGCAGCGCCTGCAGTGGCACCGGCTCACGCCGACGAGTGGGCAGGGTGCCGTCGTCCGACCGCGCCAGCAGCAGCAGGTCCTCCACGAGGACGACCATGCGTCGGACCTCTGCCGCGAGGTCACCGGTCACCTGACCACCCTCGCCCAGCCGCTCGGCGACCTCGAGCTGGGTCCGCATGGAGGCCAGCGGGCTGCGCAGCTCGTGCGCAGCGTCCGCGACGAAGGATCGTTGCCTGACCCGGGACGCCTCGAGACGGTCGAGCATGGAGTTCAGCGTGACGGCGAGGTCGTGCACCTCGTCTCGGGACGGCGGCACCGGAAGTCGGGTGTCCTGGCCGGTCCCCGAGATGCGCTCAGCACTCGAGCGCAGTGCCTCCACGGGCCGCAGGGCCGCGCCGACGACCCGCCACGCGATCCCGGCGAGGACGGCCAGCAGCAGGGGGTACGTCGCCAGCAGGGTCATCTTGAGGGTGCGCTGGCTGTGGATGATGTCGTCGTACTCCTGGGCGACGACGACCGTCCGCGGCGTGCTGGCGGGTCCTGCACTGGTGGCGGTGACGCGCAGCGGCGAGTCGGTGCCGATGCGCGAGCCCGAGACCTGGGGGTGGTCGCCGTCCAGTGCGGCACGGATCTCGCCGGGCCCCAGCATCGCGGTGAGCCGGTCGGCGTTCACCGAGGCGCTGACGACTCGGTTCCGGGCGTCGACCACCTGCACGATCTGGCTCCCGGTCACCGGGATCGGGTCGGGCAGCTGGTTGCGGTCCACCAGGTCGGCCACGTCCCTCGCGGTGGCGGCTCCCGAGGCATCGAGCGCCCGGAAGCTGACCACCGTGAGCACGCCGTACAGGGCGACGCTGCCGATCGCCAATGCCGCCGCGACTCCCAGCACTCCCACCAGCAGGAGCCGGGCGCGGAGGCTGAGTCGTTGCCACGCGCGCGTCGGGGACCCGGTCGGTGATCCCGTCATGACTCGAGGCGGTAGCCGGCGCCGCGCACGGTCTCGACGAGACCACGTCCCAGCTTGCGGCGCAGGTAGCCGACGTAGACCTCCACGGCATTGGGGTTCACATCGGCGTTCGCGTCCCAGACGTGGTCCAGGATCTCGGTCTTCGTCACCACCAGGCCGGGTCGGCGCATGAAGTACTCCAGGAGCCCGAACTCGCGTGGCGTCAGGGCGACGGGAACGTCGTCGACGGTGACCTGACGGGTGGCCGGGTCGAGGAGGACGTCGCCCACAGCGAGCACTGACGGCCGCGACTGCGGGGCACGGCGGAGCAGCGCGCGCAACCGGGCGAGCAGCACCACGTAGGAGAACGGCTTGGTGAGGTAGTCGTCCGCACCGATGTCCAGGCCGTCGGCCTGGTCGTGCTCACCGTCCTTGGCCGAGAGCATCAGCACCGGCACCCAGTTCTCCTCGGCTCGGAGGCGGCGCAGCACCTCGTACCCCGACAGCCTCGGCAGCATCACGTCCAGCACGACGACGTCGAAGTCACCGTGGCGAGCCAGGTCCAGGCCCGAGGCGCCGTCACCGGCCACCTCGACGGTGAAGCCGTCGGCCACCAGCCCGCGACGCAGGGCGTGCGCCAGTCGGGCTTCGTCCTCCACCACCAGCAGCCGCATCCCATCAGCGTGTCACGCCCCTGAGCGCACCCACAGGTCCTCAGCGATCTCACAGCACCCGTGCTGCACGATGGGTGCATGACCTTGTTCTCGCGTCGTCCGTCGCTGCGGTGGCTGGTGCCCGCCGCCGCAGTCGTGCTCCTCACCGCAGGTGGCTCCGTCGCCGGGGTGCTCACCGCCAACGCAGGCTCGCCCCTACCGGAGCGAAGCGCTGCCCAGCTCCTGGTCGACGTGCAGAACGCGAAGGTCAAGGGCCTCTCCGGGACGATCGTGCAGAACGCCGACCTCGGTCTTCCCAGCCTCCCCGGCATCGGCGGCAGCGGCAGCTCGGACATGACCTCGCTGATCTCGGGCTCGCACACGCTGCGCCTCTGGTACGCCGGACCCAACAAGGTGCGCCTCGCGCTGCTCGGCACGCTGGGTGAGTCCGACGTCGTGCGCAACGGTGCAGACCTGTGGACCTGGTCGAGCAAGGACAAGACCGCCACGCATCGGAAGGTGCCCGTTGCCGGCGCGGACACACCGGGAAGCCTGGCGTCAGCCTCCCCGATGACTCCTCAGCAGGCAGCCGACGCCGCGCTCGCGGCGATCTCGCCGAGCACCGAGGTGAGCACCGACGGCACCGCCACCGTGGCTGGTCGCTCTGCCTACGAGCTCGTGCTGCAGCCCAAGGAGTCGGGATCGTTGATCGGCTCGGTTCGCATCGCCGTCGACAGCGCGACCCGAGTCCCGACCCGGGTGCAGGTCTTCGGCCGGGGTGCCGACAAGGCGGCCCTCGAGGTGGCGTTCACCCGGTTCGACCCGACGACCCCCGACACGTCGGCGTTCGAGTTCAACCCGCCTCCGGGGACCACGGTCACGGAGTCGGACTCAGACGCGGCGAAGGCAAGAGCAGGGACCGACAACGCTGCTCCCGACCACGCGACGCCCGACCACGCTGCGCCTGGCCACGCTGCGTCAGACCGGCCGACGGTGAAGGGCAAGGGGTGGACCTCCGTCCTCGTGGCGAAGGTCCCGGCGACATCGACCGCCAGCGGGAGCGGTGCTCGCTCCGACTCCGGCGCCGGGTCGCTGGCGCAGGTGCTCACGTCGCTCCCCTCGGTCTCGGGAAGCTGGGGGTCGGGTCACCTGCTCGAGGGCACCCTCTTCTCGGCGCTGCTCACCGACGACGGAAGGCTCGTGGTGGGTGCCGTCACCAAGGAGGCGCTCTTCGCAGCGCTGGCGGCTTGATGACCGCTCTCGAGCCGGGGACGGCCGTTGCCACTTCCGGGCTCACCAAGCGCTTCGGGCATCAGGTCGCGGTCGACTCCGTCGACCTGGTCGTGCCGACAGGCTCCGTGTACGGGTTCCTCGGTCCCAACGGGTCCGGCAAGACCACGACGATCCGGATGCTGCTCGGCCTGGTGAGACCCACGGCGGGCGCCGTCCAGGTTCTCGGACGGCCGATGCCGGCAGACGCTAGGGACGTGCTCGCCCGCGTGGGTGCGCTGGTGGAGGGCCCGGCGTTCCACCCCTACCTCTCCGGGCGCGCGAACCTGGTGCGGCTCGACGCCGCCGACCTGACCACCGACGTGCGCACGTCGAAGGCGCGGATCGACGGGGCCCTCGACCGGGTGGGACTGCTGGCCGCGGCGAACAAGCGCTATCGCGCCTACTCGCTGGGAATGCGACAGCGTCTGGCCATTGCCAGCGCGCTGCTGCGTCAGCGTGACCTGCTCGTGCTCGACGAGCCGACCAACGGCCTCGACCCGCAGGGCACCCGTGAGGTGCGGTCTCTGGTGGGATCCCTCTCCGACGAGGGCAGCACGGTGCTCGTCTCGAGCCACCTGCTTTCGGAGGTGGAGCAGATGTGCACCCACGTCGGGGTGATGCACGTCGGCAAGCTGGTCGCCCAGGGCACCAGCGCAGAGCTTCGCGCCGGCAACGAGCCGGAGGCGGTGGTGGAGACCGACCAGCCGCTGGAGGCAGCCCGCATCCTGCGCGAGCTGGGCCTGCTCCAGGTCGAGACGTCGCCGACGTCGGCGACCGGCCGGATCGGCAGCGTCTCGCCCGAGAAGATCGTCGCCGCCTGCGTGCACCAAGGCGTCCCGGTGATGGGCTTCCGGGTCGCGTCGCCCTCGCTCGAGGACGTGTTCGTCTCGCTCACGGGGGAGGGTTTCGATGTCAGCAGCTGACGTGACGACCCAGTTCCCACCCGCTGGTGGTCCGCGACGTCGCCCAGCAGGACTGTCGACGCGGTTCCTGCGTTCGGAGCTGCGACTGATCTTCCAGCGTCGACGCAACCTCGCGGGGCTCCTGGTCCTGGCCGGCGTCCCGGTCCTCGTCGCCCTGGCGGTCAAGCTCGCCTCGCCGGGACGTGACCGGGGTGGCCCCGACTTCTTCAGCTCGATCACCGAGAACGGCCTGTTCGTGGCCCTGGCCGCGCTCACGATCGAGCTCGGCCTGTTCCTGCCGCTGGCGGTCGCCGCGATCTCCGGCGACTCGGTCGCCGGAGAGGCCAACATCGGCACGTTGCGCTACCTGCTGACCGTCCCGGTCCAGCGCGCCCGCCTGCTCGCGGTGAAGTTCCTCGCGATCGTGGTGTTCTCGCTGGTCGCCACGCTCACCGTGTCGGTGACGGGGGTGGTCATGGGACTCGCCCTGTTCGGCGGGGGAGACATGACGCTGCTGTCGGGGAGCCAGATCAGCTTCACCGAGGGACTGCTGCGGGTGCTGCTCGCGACGGCGTACCTGTCGGTGTGCCTCGCCTCCCTCGGGGCGGTGGGGCTGTTCATCTCGACGCTGACCGAGCAACCGATCGGTGCGATGATCGCGGTGGTCATCTTCAGCACCGCCAGCTTCATCCTCGACAGCATCCCGCAGGTGGGTTGGCTGCATCCCTACCTGATCACGCACCACTGGCTGGCGTTCGGGGACCTGTTCCGGCAGCCCATCGCCTGGGACGGGGTGCAGCAGGGGCTGTTCGTCGCCGCGGCGTACATGGTCGTGTTCTGGCTGGCCGGGTGGGCCCGGTTCAGCGGCAAGGACGTCACCAGCTGACCCCGTCAGCAGGCGCTCCACAGGCAGTCAGGTTGTTGACAGGGTGCGCCCCGGAGACTTCCGCTCATGACGACGACAACCGAGATCGCGAGCCGCCGCCGACAGATGCTGAACAAGGTCCCGGAGGTGACGGTCTACTTCTGGGTGATCAAGATCCTCTGCACCACGGTCGGGGAGAGCTTCGCCGACTACATCAACGAGACCCTGGGATTCGGGCTCACGAACACCACCCTCGTCTTCTCGGTGGCCCTGGTCGCCGTGCTCGTCGCCCAGTTCCGGGTCGACCGGTACGTGCCCGGGATCTACTGGCTGGCGGTCGTGCTGATCAGCGTGGTGGGCACGCTGCTCACCGACAACCTGACAGACGGCCAGGGGGTGCCCCTGTGGCTGAGCTCGACAGTCTTCGGCCTGCTTCTCGCGGCTGTCTTCGGCATCTGGTACGCCCGGGAGCGCACCTTGTCGATCCACACGATCGTGACCACCCCGCGCGAGTCCTTCTACTGGCTCACGGTGCTGGTGACCTTCGCGCTCGGCACGGCGGTCGGTGACTGGACGCTCGAGCTGACCGGATGGTCCGCCGGAGCCTCGGTGCTGCTGCCGCTGGGTCTGATCGCGGCCGTGCTCGCCGCCTGGAAGCTCGGGGCAGGGCCGGTGCTGTCCTTCTGGCTGGCCTACATCCTCACCCGGCCGCTGGGCGCCAACATCGGCGACTTCCTCGCCTCCCCCCGGACCGACGGCGGCCTGGGGCTGGGCACCATGGGCACCAGCGTGCTCTTCCTGGGCACGATCCTCGCGGTCGTCATCTACCTCACCAAGACACACAAGGACCGGACCGAGCTCACGGACGCCCCCCAGCACTGAGCTCGGTCCTCCACTGCGCCTCTCCCGCGAACGCGGGGGAGGCGCTTTGGCGTCGCGGCACCAGGTCGCGGCACCAGGTCGCGGCCACCCGTCAGTCAGGTGGCTGGCAGGCGGGTGAGCAGATCCTGAGCCCATCGGCCGGCACCGGGTCGGGCCGTGCGGTCCGACCACGCGCCAGGCCGCTGATCAGTCGAGAGGGGCTCTTCATGGAGCAAGCACGAGCACTGCGGATCCTGGTCGTCACCGACACGGCGGAACCGTCGCCCGCACTGATGGACGCGATGCGCAGACGGGCCGAGGAGGACGGGGTCCAGTTCCGCGTCGTCGTACCCAATCCTGCTCGGGCCGAGATCCATCTCCTGCACCCTGAGCGGCGCGACAAGGCGGCTGCGGCCGAGCGGGTGCTGAGTCAGGCGATCCCCGAGCTCGAGCGGGCGGCGGGTCGGCCGGTGATCGGGTCCGTCTCGGTGCGCAACGATCCCATGGATGCCATCGAGGAGACGATCTTCACCGAGCCGATCGACGAGATCATGCTCTCGGTCGCGCCACACGGTCTGTCGACCCGGCTGCATCAGGACCTGGCTCATCGGCTCCATCACTTCGGCCTGCCGGTGACGGTGGTTGCCCACGAACCTGCCCGGGCGGAGCGGCGCGGCCACGGTGTCGCCTGAACAGCCACGTCCCGAGCGCCAGCACCATGACGGCGGTCAAGGTGCCGAGCCCGATGCGGGATGCCACCTGCTCGACGTGCCGCCAGCTGCGCCCCCCGAGATACCCGAGCATCACCGAGAGGGTGCCCCACCCGAAGGCACTGGCGACGTTGAAGAGGAGGAAGGTGCGGTACGGCATGCCGGACATGCCTGCCAGTCCGGGGACGAGGACCCGCAAGGTGGCGGTGAACCTCCCGAAGAAGACCGCCCGACCACCGCGCTCCGCGAGGTAGGTCGAGGCTCGGTCGAGGTGTCGGGCGTTGACGAACCGGCCGAGCGTGCCGTCGAGCAGTCGCCGTCCGTGGCGCTTGCCGACGGCGTAGCCCACGCTGTCGCCGGCGACGGCCCCGGTGATGCCCGCCACGAGGACCGCCGCGAGGGGAAGGTTCCCCTCGAAGGCCAGGACCCCGCCGAGCACCAGGGTGATCTCGCCGGGGAAGACGAACCCGACGAAGGCGGACGACTCGAGCGCCGGCATGACGAAGACGAGCGCGAGCACCAGCCATGGCGGAAGGCCTAGGATGGCGTTCGCGATACTGGTCATGATGCAAGGACGCTACCGAGGGGAACCTGACTCGCGCATGAACGAGATCAGGGGATCGAGGACGGTCGTGGCCTCGGCGAACGTCTACGGCGAGCTCTCCCGGGACGACGCCGGACGGTGCCTGGACGCATTGCTGGACCGGGAGCCTGACCTGGTGGGCCTGCAGGAGTGGCGCCTGCCCCGCCTCCGGCTGCTGCGCCGCAGCGGGCCCGTGCACCTCGTGCCGGGACCGCGGTTGCCGCTGTCCGGCCTGCGCGGCGCTGCGGAGTATCTCTGGAGCGCCCCGGTCCTCGGGGGCTGCGTCGTCGGGGCACGAGCCGCACGTTTCGAGCACGTGCGGTCCCGCTGGCACTTCCTGAGCGCACCTGGCCGTGCCGACCGCGACGAGGGATCGTGGGGGATCGAGCCCTCGCGGATCGCTACCGTCGGCGTGTTCCGGGACCGTCTCGAGGACCGGAGCGTCTCCCTGATCAGCTTCCACCTCGTCCACGGCGTCCAGGCACGCGGCCGCTACCGCGACGACCGACCGGTGCTGGCCGGCCGGCACCGGGCGGAGGCACAGAGACTGCAGCGTCTTGTGGACGAGGAGCGCGGCCTCGGGCGCACCGTGTACGCCGTCGGGGACTCGAACTTCGACGGGTTCCGGTTGACCGGGCTGACGTCGGCCTGGGAAGGACGGGAGCACGAGCCCGGGACACTGGGCCGGCGCAAGGTCGACGACGTGCACGGTCCTGGTCCGGCGCTCGAGGTGACCTTGCTCACCAGCGACTCGGACCACAAGGCGGTCGTCACGGCGCGGGCGGACTCGTGAGAGCCGGAACAGCCCAGATGTCGAGCAACGCGCCGATGCTCCCGAGCCGCGCCGCGCCCACCACGCTGGTTAGGCTGCCTGCGTGACGACCTCCGAGCTGCCGACGACTCGTCAGTCCGTGTCTGGCGCCCCCGACGTCGAGACGAACTACCGCTGGCTGGGGCGGGTGTGGTTGCTCGTGGGCGCCTTTGCGCTCGTGACCATCTACTGGTCGCACCACGTCGGGATCCCGATCAAGGATCCGCACGGCTCGATCTTCCTCTCCCGGATCGCGATCTCCCTCGGTTTCTTCGTGCCGATGGCGTTCATCGACGCGTCGTTGCGGGTGGGGCGTAGCGAATGGACCTACCGCAGGACCGTGGACATGCTGCGCGCTCGCTGGACCAGGCACCGCCTGCTGCTGGCGATGAGCGGCCTGCTGGCCTATCACGTCGTCTACTTCTGCTACCACAATCTGAAGAGCTGGGACGTCCTCAACGAGCCGCGCGACAGCATGCTGCTGGCGTGGGACCGGTGGCTCTTCCTGGGTCACAGTCCTGCGGTGCTGCTGCACGACCTGCTCGGTCAGCACGTCGCGGCGTACGCGCTGATGATCATCTACGAGTCCTTCGGGACCATGGTGCTGATCGCGATCCCGATGCCGATGGTCTTCGTCACCAGGATCAGGGACGGCTACGTGGCCATCGCCGCAGCGCTGTGGGTGTGGATCCTCGGAGTCGGGTGCTACTACCTGATCCCGTCCCTGGGGCCCTTCGACAGCGCTCCTGAGGAGTTCGCCGGGCTGCCGCACACGATGATCCAGGACACGCAGGCGCGCTACATGGGCCAGCGGGCCCATCTGCTGGCGAACCCCCAGGCCAACGACGCGTTCGCCCAGGTGTCTGCGTTCGCGAGCCTGCACGTCGGCGTCACCTGCGTGATCTTCCTGATGTGCGCCTACTACGGCATGCGCCGCACGACGATCGCGATGGGCATCTTCCTCGCCGGCACGATCGTCGCGACGGTCTACCTCGGCTGGCACTTCTTCGTCGACGACCCCGCGGGGATCGCGATCGCCGTGCTCGCGGTCTATCTGGGGCACAAGATGATCTATCCGCACGGACGGCCGGGGCGGGCCGACCGTGCGGCGCAGAGCGCGCCCGTGACCGACCGCGCCGCACGCTGACCCGTTCAGGTTGCGGTCAGGCGGCCTGCGCGAGCATGAGGTCGAGTGTCGGGTGAGCCGACTCACGAGGCCGGAGTTGGTGATCAGCGCAGTGTGGCGAAGACGTCGTCGAGGAGCTCGCCCGGAGCGCGTCCGCGCTCCCGGAACCACTCGCGTCCCAGCACCAGCGCCAGCACCGGTCGCGGCAGTCGCAGCAGCAGCGCCAGGGTCCGGACCGAGCTCCCGCCCGTCGCCTGCGACCCGTGGGCTGCCAGGGCTGCCCGCTTGGCTCCGAGGTGCGGGCGTACGTCGACCCGGTGGGTCATCTCGGCGCGGCTCACGAAGGCGTCTGCGAACCGTGACGGCGGGACCAGCCGGCGTACGCCGGGGATCCAGCGCATCACAGCGGCCACGCGCTGGAGCAGCACCCGGTCGACCGTTGCCTCCAGCACCACCGCGGTGCCGGCCAGCTCTGCCGCGCGTACCCCCACCCGGTGCACCTGCACGTGGTCGGGGTGACCGTAGCCACCGTGGGAGTCGTACACCGTCAGGACGTCGGCCCGCTCCTCGCGGAGGATCTCGGCCAGCCGACCGGCCGGCACCTCGGGGTCGAGCTCCGAGAACGTGGGGTGGCGGGACGGGTCCGCGACCGAGGGCGTGTGCGACCCGGAGTCGGCGTAGTCCAGCAGCTCCCAGCGAGCACAGCCCAGCGCAGCGGCGGCGCGAGCCAGCTCCAGACGGCGGCGTGCTCCGAGAGGGGCGTCGCTCGCCGTACCATCTGAGAGACCGGCCTCGCCAGCCGTCGCGGTCACCAGGACCACGCGGTGCCCCTGGGCAGCGGCACGAGCCAGTGTTCCGCCGGTCAGAAGCGCCTCGTCGTCCGGGTGCGCGTGGAAGGAGACGAGGGTGAACGGCACGTCCGCAGTCTCGCAGGTGGAGCCGGACGCCACCCTCGACCCCAAGCGGCGCCGGTCCGTGGGTCGGGCACCCCGGGTCGTGCTCTCCCTCGCCCTCGCGATCGGCCTGCTCGGCTACGCCCTGCCCAGGCTGGTGGGAACCACCGTGAACGAGGTCGTGCGCGCCCTCGGGCTGGTGACCGCTCCCGAGTCGGTGCTGCTCGCGGCGCTGTGGGCCGCCGGACTGTTCGTCTACTCGTTCGTGCTCACGGCGGCCCTGCCCGGCCTCAGCCGGCAACGCGCCCTCAACCTGAACCTCACCGGCAGCGCGATCGCCAACGTGCTGCCCTTCGGAGGGGCGGCGGGCATGTCGCTGAACTACCTGATGATCAGGTCCTGGGGCTTCAGCGCCTCCGGCTTCTCGGCCTACACGCTGATCACCAACGTCTGGTCGGTGCTGCTCAAGCTCACCCTCCCGGCGGTCGCGTTGACCATGCTCGTGGTCACCGGCGAGCAAGTGAGCCAGACAGTCCGGTGGACCGGCCTCGGGGCGGCCGCGGTGCTGGCCCTGGTGGTCGTCGTGCTGCTGTCGGGCCTCGCGACCCGCGGTGCGGCCGGCCGTGCGGTGGCCGTGCTCGCGCCGGTCGTCGCTCGGGTGAGCCTGCTGGTACGCCGGCCCGTGGCCCGGGAGGTCGTGGCCGTGCAGCTGCTCGCGTTCCGTGACCGGGTCGCCGGTCTCGTCGGTGCCCGATGGCCCCAGCTCTCGCTCGGGATGGTCGGCTACGGCGGGTTGCAGGCCTGTCTGCTGTGGGCCTGCCTGCACGCCGTGGGAGGTCACCTGACGCCTGCGGTCGTGCTCGCGGCCTTCGCGGTCGACCGGGTCATGTCGATGGTGTTCCTCACCCCGGGGGGCACCGGCTTCGCCGAGGCCGGCACCGCCGCGGTGCTGGTGGCGCTCGGCGGAGCTCCTGCGGTGATGACGGCCGGCGTGCTGCTCTACCGCGGGTTCACCTACGCGCTGGAGATCCCGGTGGGCGGGATCTGGCTGGGTGGGTGGTTGCTGCTCCGCCGGCGTCGTCGCTCAGCCGCGATGGACGTCTCGACCACCGAGGAAGGCCACTGATGCGCATCCTGCACGTCACCGACGTCTACCGCCCACGTGTGGGCGGCATCGAGATGTTCGTCGAGGCGCTCGCCGAGAGGCAGTCCGCCTCGGGCCACGACGTGAGCGTGCTCAGCGTGACGCCCGGCGATCCGACCAGCCCGCAGGGGAGCGCGGTCGAGGTGATCCGGACACCGCAGTCCGGCCCGTGGCCGTTGCCCTTCCTGCCGGGAGCACACGCGCTCGACGTCTCGTCGTACGACGTGGTCCATGCGCACCTCTCGGTGGTGTCCCCGTTCTCGAGCAAGGTCGCGCAGGCGGCCGTGCGTGCGGGCGTGCCCACCATCGCCACGGTGCACTCGATGTGGAACGGCCGCGAGGGGTGGACCCGTCTCGTGGGTGCCATCGCCGGCTGGAACCGCTGGCCGGTGGAGTGGACGGCAGTCAGTGCCGCCGCTGCGGCGGCGATGAAGAGCTCGCTGAGTTCGGGGACCGCCGTGCACGTCGTGCCGAACGCCGTCGAGGTGCCCTGGTGGCGCGCGCATCCTCCGGTGGTCCAGCCGGGCCGTCCGGTGACGCTGGTGACGGTCATGCGCCTCGCCGGGCGCAAGCGTCCGCTCCAGCTCCTCGACGTGCTCGCGAGGGTCAGGGACACGGTCCCGGACGCGGTGCCGTTGCGCGCGGTCTTCGTCGGCGAGGGACCGCTGGCGTCCAAGGTCCGTGCCCGGATCGACGCCCTCGGCCTCGGTGAGTGGGTGGAGATGGCCGGCGAGTGCTCCCGTGAGGAGATCCGGGACCTCTACCGTCACGCCGACGCCTACCTCGCTCCGTCCCACCAGGAGTCCTTCGGGCTCGCCGCTCTCGAAGCGCGCGCGGCCGGCCTCCCGGTCGTGGCGATGCGCAGTGGCGGAGTGGGCGAGTTCGTGCGCCACGGGGTCGAGGGGTTCCTGTGCCAGGACGACGACGAGATGACGCGGGCACTGGTGAGCCTGGCGACCGTGCCTGCGCTGCGCGCGGCCATGGTGGCGCACAACCAGACGCATCCCCCCGAGCTGGACTGGTCGGTGCCGCTGGCGGGCTTCGACGAGGCCTACGCCCGTGCGGCGCAGGTGTCGCCGAGCACCAGCGGGGTACTGGGCGGATCCATGAACCGACGCTGAGGAGCGCCCGTGTCCACCGACGCCATCGTCCTGCTCAAGAACGACCACAAGGAGATCCGCAAGACCTTCCGTGACTTCCAGAAGGCCGGGGAGAAGGCGTACGCCGCCAAGGGGAAGCTCGTCGACCGGATGATCGAGCTGCTGACCGTGCACACCTACCTCGAGAACGAGGTGATGTACCCGCGTGTTCGCGAGCTCCTGCCCGAGCTCGAGGACGACGTGCTCGAGTCCTACGAGGAGCACCACGTGGCCGACGTGCTCGTCATGGAGCTCTCGATGATGAAGCCGGACCACGAGCGGTTCGTGGCCAAGACCACGGTCCTGATCGAGAACGTCGACCACCACATCGACGAGGAGGAGAAGGAGTGGTTCCCCAAGGTGCGTGAGGGCCTGGGGCGCAAGGCGCTGCAGGACCTCGGGGCCGAGATGCTGGAGGCCAGGAAGAAGGCCCCCAAGCGGCCCTCCCAGCCGGGCGCCCTGAAGAAGACGATCGACGCCGTCATTTCCTGAGGACGTCTGACGAGAGGCAGGGCCATGACCCGAAGCACCACCGTCGCACTGCTCGGCACCGGGACGATGGGCCTGGGGATGGCTCGCAACCTCGCGGGTGCGGGGTTCTCGCTGCGGGTGTGGAACCGGACCAAGGAGAGGGCAGCGCCGCTCTCGGACGTGGCTCAGGTGGCCGACTCGGTCGCCGAGGCGGTCGAGGGTGCCGACATCGTGATCACGATGCTCTACGACGCCGAGAGCGTCCTGGACACGATCGCGCAGGCCAGGGGGCATCTGGGTGCCGGGACCATCTGGCTGCAGCAGAGCACCGTGGGCGTCGAGGGGAACGACCGGCTGGCCGCCATGGCAGCCAGCCTCGGCGTCGTCTTCGTGGACGCACCGGTGCTCGGCACCCGCAAGCCCGCCGAGGACGGTGCCCTCGTGGTGCTCGCGTCGGGTCCGGAGACCGCCAGGGAGGCCGTCACGCCCGTCTTCGAGGCCATCGGCGGACGCACGCTGTGGGTCGGTGAGGCCGGCGCGGGCAGTCGGATCAAGCTCGCTGCCAACGCCTGGGTGGCGACCGTGCTCGAGGGCATCGCCGAGTCCCTGGCACTGACGCGCGATCTCGGACTCGACCCGGCGCTCTTCCTGGAGGTGGTGGCCGGTGGCGCGATGGACGCGCCGTACGTCCAGCTCAAGGGCAAGCTGATGCTCTCCGGGGACTACGAGCCGGCGTTCAAGCTCTCCGGCGCCCTCAAGGACGTCGAGCTCATCCTGGCCGCGGCGAAGGACTCGGGGACCGACCTGGGACTGATGCCGGCGGTCCGCGACCACCTGGCCCGCGCGGTCGACGCCGGCCACGGCGATCTCGACATGGCCGCGACCTACCTGGAGCACTGAGGCGGGCTCGCCCCTGGCCCGGCTCAGTGCCCGGCGAGCACGGCGCGGGCGCACTCCAGGCGGGCCACGGGCAGGCGGAAGGGTGAGCAGGACACGTAGTCCAGCCCGGTCTGCTCGAAGAAGTGGATGGAGTCGGGGTCACCACCGTGCTCGCCGCAGACGCCGAGGTGCAGGTCGGGTCGGGCCTGCCGGCCGCGGGCGACCGCGGTGGTGATCAGTGCGCCGACTCCTTCGACGTCGAGCGACTCGAAGGGCGACACCGGGATGATCCCCTGGGTGAGGTAGGCCGGAAAGAAGGCGGCCTCGACGTCGTCGCGCGAGAACCCCCAGGTCATCTGCGTGAGGTCGTTGGTCCCGAACGAGAAGAAGTCCGCCTCGGGCGCGAGGCGGTCGGCCGTGAGCGCGGCGCGCGGCACCTCGATCATGGTCCCCACCCGATGAGGTACGGCGAAGCCGCGGGAGGCTTCGACGTCGGCCGCCACCTTCTCCAGCGCTCGGCGGACGAGCGCGAGCTCCCCGGCGGTCGAGACGAGGGGCACCATGATCTCCGGACGCGGGTCGGCCCCGGCCTCGAGCCGGTCCGCTGCCGCCTCGAGGATCGCCCGTGCCTGCATCGCGATCAGGCCGGGGACGACCACCCCGAGCCGCACCCCCCGGAGGCCGAGCATCGGATTGTGCTCGTGGGCGGCACGCACGGCGTCCAGCAAGCGGTGCCGGACCGGGTCCGGCTCAGCTCGCTCGTCCTCGAGGGCCACCTCTACGGAGAGCTGGGTCAGGTCGGGCAGGAACTCGTGCAGCGGCGGGTCGATCAGACGGATCGTCACCGGCAGCCCGTCCATCTCGGTGAGGATCTGGAGGAAGTCCGCACGTTGCAGGGGCAGCATCGCGTCCAGGGCCGCCTGACGGGCGGTCTCGTCCTCGGCCAGGACGAGGTCCTCGACCAGGATCCGGCGGTCACCGAGGAACATGTGCTCGGTGCGGCACAGGCCGATGCCCTCGGCGCCGAAACGGCGAGCCCGCGCCGCGTCCTCGGGAGTGTCCGCGTTCGCGCGCACCGCCATGCGGCGGACGTCGTCGGCGTGGTGGAGGAGCGCAGACACGGCCTCGACCACAGGGTCATCGACGTGGGTGCCCTCGAAGTGGCGCACCACGGCGGAGTCGACCACCGGGACGGAGCCGGCGAACACCTCCCCGGTGGACCCGTCCACGGAGATCACGTCGCCCTCGAGCAGGAGCGGTCCGCCCCGGACCCGGACCTGCTTGCCGATGACGTCGACGCGCAGCTCCTCCGCTCCGCACACGCAGGGGCGTCCCATGCCGCGGGCGACGACAGCAGCGTGGGAGGTCTTGCCGCCGCGACTGGTCAGCGTGCCGCGGGCAGCCGCCATGCCCTGCACGTCGTCCGGGTTCGTCTCCTCGCGCACGAGGATCACGTCCTCGCCGCGTTCGGCCCACGAGACGGCCGTGTCGGCGTCGAACACGATCCGGCCCACGGCAGCTCCCGGCGAGGCGCTGACGCCGACGGTGAGCGGCGCCCGGTCCTCGCCGTCGAAGCTCGGGAACATGAGCCGCGCGAGCTGAGCACCGGTGACCCGGGCGAGCGCCTCGTCGAGGTCGACGAGCCCCTCCTGGACCATGGCGTGCGCGATCCGGAACGCCGCCTCCGGGGTGCGCTTGCCGACCCGGGTCTGGAGCATCCAGAGCTTGCCGTCCTCGATGGTGAACTCGATGTCGCACATGTCCCGGTAGTGCTTCTCCAAGGTGGCCATGTACTCGAGAAGCTCGTCGTAGGAGGTCTTGTCGAGCCGGGCCAGGGCGGTGAGAGGCAGGGTGTTGCGGATGCCGGCGACCACGTCCTCTCCCTGCGCCTGCTCGAGGTAGTCGCCGTAGACGTTGCTCGCGCCGGTCGCCGGGTCCCGGGTGAATCCCACGCCGGAGCCGGCGGATGCCCCGCGGTTGCCGAAGACCATGGCCTGGACGTTGACCGCCGTGCCGAGGTCCTCCGAGATGTGTTCACGGCGACGGTAGAAGGCAGCGCGCGGTGTGTGCCACGACTCGAACACAGCGCGTACGGCGAGATCGAGCTGTTCGCGCGGGTCCTGGGGGAAACGTCTCCCGGTGTGCTCGTGGACCAGATCCTGGTAGACGGCCACGAGCTCGCGCAGGTCGCCGACCTCGAGGGCGGTGTCATCCGCGCGCCCCCGGCGCTCCTTGAGGTCCGCGAGCGCCGAGCCGAAGACGGCGGCGTCCAGGCCCAGCACGGTGCTGCCGAACATCTGGATCAACCGGCGGTAGGAGTCGAGGGCGAAGCGCTCACCGCCGTGCAACGCCAGACCTCGCACCGACTCGTCGTTGAGCCCCACGTCGAGCACCGTCTCCATCATCCCCGGCATGGAGAACTTCGACCCGGAACGCACCGACACGAGCAGGGGGTCCGAGCTGTCGCCGAGGCGGCGGCCCATCTGCCGCTCGAGGCGGGCGAGGTGCTCGCCGACCTCGGCATCGAGACCCTCGGGGGCTGCGCCGTCACCCAGGTAGCGACGGCACGCCTCGGTCGTGATCGTGAACCCCGGCGGCACGGGCAGCCCGAGCCTGGACATCTCGGCGAGGTTGGCTCCCTTTCCACCCAGCAGGTCGGCCTGGGACCGGTCACCCTCCGAGAAGTCGCGGACGAAGCCGGTCACAGCAGGACCGCGTCGACCGGGCGGCGAGCGGTGCGCGGCAGCGGGGCCCGGCTGGTCTCCTGCCAGCCCACCCGGAGCAGGACCTGCGGGCGTGCCATGTCGTCGAAGACGTCGCGCTGCAGTGCGTGCCGGGTCTCCTCCACCTCGATCACCTGGCTCAGCGGCACGACCGAGAATCCGTGGTGGGTCGCTTCCAGCCAGAAGGCACTCATGGCCTCGCCCGTCCGCACCCAGGACTCCTGGTCGTCGAAGGCGGAGCAGATGGCCACCAGTCCGTCCGAGCTCTCGATCCCGAGGTCGTCACGGTCGCCCCGGGCCGTGCCGGCCGTGCCGGCGGCGGTGAACCTGTGACCTCGGGTCGTGCGACCCCCGCGCGATGCCGGCACGGCGTTGGCGGTCGCGATGCCGTCCACGACGCCGTGGCCGATCCAGTCGTCCTGCTCCTCGGCGAACCGCGGGTCACCGGCCTGCACCGCCACGGCGCGCTGCACGAGCTGCTCGGTGCGGAACCGGGCGGTGACGTCGGTGATCGGGATCGGGCGGACCCCCCAGCCCGACGCGGCCTGGACGAGTCCCTCCAGGCGTGGCTCCGGGATCGGCCACGAGGTGAACCGGCGTCTGTCCGTGCATCGGGACTCGAGCGTCGCGAGTGCTTCGACGGCTTCCGCGGTGGTCTGCCCGCGAGAGAGCTGGACACGCGCCAACGGGTGCTCGTCGCCCTGTCCCGCGCACACGGCGATCTCCGCCGTCAGGCCCAGCGCCTGAGCGGCCACGAAGGCGTGGTGGAGCGCAGCGCCGCAGCTGACGACGAGGTTGCGACCGGTGGGGTCACTGACGGCGAGCTGCCGGGTGCGGTCCGCGAACAACTCGATGGTCGCGTCCCCGACCAGGCGCCAGCGCCAGGGCTGGGTGTTGTGGACGCTCGGTGCGAGGCACGCCAGCTCCACGACACGACGGGCGAGTGCTCTGGTGGGTGTGCTCACGGGGCGCTCCCCTCGACGGACGTGGCAGGCGCCGCATCGACACGGACCTCGACGACTCCCGGCACCGTGCCGACGGTGACCTCGGCGATCGCCCGCTCCAGGGGGGTGGCAGGTCCCGCGATCTCGACGACGCCGTCGCGGACCTCCGACCGCCAGTCCGGGTGCTCGAGCTGGAGCAGCATGGCCACGACCTCCTGCTCCAGGGACGCGTCCGCACGTGCGCGGACCCTGATGACGTCACTGCGGCTGACCATGCCGACGACGTGCTGTGCGCGGTCGACGACCGGCAGGGCCTTGAAGTGCTCGGTCGTCATCAGGCCGACGACCTCGGCCAGGTCGGTGCCGGGCTCCACGACGACGGCTGGAGAGGTCATCACCTCGGAGACGAGCACCGCCCGGGTCCGCGGTGCCGAAGCATGTGCCCACTGATGGGCACGAGGGTCGAGGGTGACGACGTCACGGATCAGGTCGGCCTCGCTCACGATGCCGCACAGCCGGCCGTGGGCATCGAGCACCGGCAGCGCGGAGACCTGCTGCTCCGACAGGAGGACGGCCGCCTGCTTGAGGCTGCACTCTCCCGTCACGGTCACCGGATGCCGGGTCATCACGTCCTTCACGAGCATGGCTCCTCCTGTCTGGGCCCCTACCTGGAGCATGGAGGGCAGCGGCCTGCCAGGACAGGGACGAAGGTCCCCAGACGTAGAGGCGTCGACCCTCAGCTGCCGAGCAGGTCGAGGCCCGAGCATTCGCGAACGGCGGTCGGCACCCACGTCGCCAGGCCGGCCGGGCGGACAGCCAGGCCAACGGTCACGGTGCCGGACGGCGTACGCGCGGCGTCGTGGACGTAGGCGGTCACCGGTCTCCCTCGGTGCCGACGGACGGGTGCAGCACCTCCTGGGCGATGCGGAACGCCGTGTTGGCGTCCGGCACCCCGCAGTAGACGGCGCACTGCAGGATGAGCTCCTTGATCTCGTCGTCGCTCAGGCCGTTGGTGCGAGCCGCTCGCAGGTGCAGCGCGAGCTCCTCGTGGTGGCCCCGCGCGATCAGGGCGGTCAGGGTGACCAGCGACCTGCTCCGCCGGTCGAGCCCCGGCCGGGTCCAGATCCCACCCCAGGCGTACTCGGTGAGGAAGTCCTGGAAGTCCTGGGTGAACGGCGTCGCACCCCCGCTCGCCCGGTCGACGTACTCGTCACCCAGCACCTCGCGACGCACCTGCATCCCGGCCTCGTACGCCGGCCCGGTCGGCCGCTCGGCAGCAGGCTCCTCGCCGAGCAGGTGCTCGCGGACCAGCCGCGCGACCTCCGCGGGCGCCTCCGCGGGCGCGAGGTGCGCCACGCCGGCGAGCTCGACGAACCGGCCGTGCTGCACCCCTTCGGCGATGGCTCGCAGCCCTGTCGAGGGGGTCACCGAGTCCGCTGTCCCCGCGATCGCCAGCACGGGCCTGTCGATCTCGCCCAGCCGGTCGCGCACGTCGAAGCCCGCAAGCGCCTCGCAGACCTGGAGATATCCGACGTCGTCGGCGTCCTGCAACGACTGGAGCAACGCCGACCCGGTGCTCGGTGAGCGATCCAGGAAGCCCGGCGCGAACCACCGCTCCGCCGAGCCTGCGATCATCACCGAGGTGCCCGAGACGCTGACCTGCCCGATCCGGCCGGACCACATCGCGGGGTCCCCGATCCGCGCGCCGGTGCACAGCAGCACGGCTGAGGTCACCCGAGCCGGGTGGTCGAGGAGGAGCTGAAGTCCCACGCAGCCGCCCACCGAGACACCCGCGTAGGCGAAGGAGGCGCCGTACTCCCCTCGCTGCTCCAGGACGTCGTCGAGGACGCGGAGCACCCCTGACGCGAGCTCCGCCATCGTGAAGGACTCGTCGGGCACGGCGCGGTTGTAGCCGTGGCCGGGCAGGTCCCAGGCCACCACGTCGAAGACCTCGGTCAGCCCGGCGGTCGCGCACTCGGTCCACAGGGACGCCGCAGAGGTTCCCAGGGACGGGCCGAGCACCAGCAGCGGCAGCTCGGCCCTGTGCGCCGCGCCGGTGAGCCTCAGGGCGCTGATCGTGGGCACGCTCACGTGGACTCCTGCTGGTGGGGACGGGGGACCGGTCGCCGCGCGCGGTCGAGGAGCTGGTCGATCAGCGTGGCCCTGACACCGAGTGGTGACGGGGCTCGAGGTCGGAGTCCGGCGGTCGCACTCTCGGGGCGGTCGAGGATGCGCGCGATCTCTTCGCTGATCTCCGCGTGGGAGGCCGGACCAGCTGAGACGGCGGGGGAGACCCCAGGCCTGACTTCCGGGAGGACCTCCGGAAAGACCTCCGGAAAGACCTCCGGGGAGACGGCAGCGGACACGGCGACATTGTGCACCCGCAGCACCTACGCCACGGGCGAGGTCCGGGCATCTCTGCCGACTAGGCGTCCCACCCCCGCCGAGACGTCGCATCTGAAATTTCAGATGCGACGTCTCGGCGGGGAACGGCGGGCTCGGAGTGGAGGTCGGTGCCCGAGGTCTCCGGGGCGAGGTGCACGCAGACGGCCGAGAGGGCCAGGTTGGCCACGACGTAGAGCGACACGGCCAGCGAGGTCTCGAACCTGCTGAACAGCGCCACGGAGATGATCGGAGCCAGGGCGCCGCCCACGATCCCCGCGAGCTGGTAGCCCATCGACGCGCCTGTGTACCTGACCTCCGTGGGGAACATCTCCGCGATGAAGGACGCCTGCGGTCCGTACATGGCGGCGTGGAACACCAACCCCCCCACGGTGGCCAGCACGATCAGGGGGAAGCTCCGGGTGTCCAGCAGGGCGAAGAACACGAAGATCCAGACTGCCGCCCCGGCCAGGCCCGCCAGGTAGACCGGGCGTCGGCCGAGACGATCGGAGAGGCCGCCGAAGAAGGGGACGAGCGTCACCTGCACGGCCGCCGCGATCAGCACGGCGTTCAGTGCGTAGTCCGCAGGCAGGTCGAGCGTGGTGGTGAGGTAGGTGGCGAGGAACAGCACGAAGGAGTAGAAGGCGACGTCGACCCCGACCCGCGCACCGACGGCCAGCAGGACCTGACGGGAGTACCGACGGAGCACCTCGACGATGGGAGTCTGCGCCTTGGCGTCGTTCTCCTCGACCTCCTTGAACAACGGGCTCTCCACGATCGTCAGCCGGATCCACAGACCCACCAGCACGAGAAGGCCGCTGAGCAGGAACGCAATCCGCCATCCCCAGGACGCGAAGGCGCTCTCGGTCGTGAAGGCTGCTACCAGGGCCAGCACCCCGTTGGCGAGCAGCAGGCCGATCGGCACGCCCACCTGGGGCCAGCTGGCGTTGAGGCCACGGCTCCTCTGGTCGCCGGACTCCAGCGTCATCAGCACGGCACCGCCCCACTCGCCGCCGAGGCCGAGCCCCTGGACGAACCGCAGCACCACGAGGGTGATCGGTGCCCACACCCCGATGGTCGCGTAGCCGGGCATGACGCCGACCAGGAACGTGCTGATCCCCATCATCATGAGAGTGACCACCAGCACGTTCTTCCGGCCGATCCTGTCGCCGTAGTGACCGAAGACCACGCCGCCGAGCGGTCGGGCCAGGAAGGCGACCCCGTAGGTGGCGAACGCGAGCAACGTCCCGACCAGGGGGTCGAAGCTGGGGAAGAACACCTTGTTGAACACCAGCGCCGATGCCGTGCCGTAGATGAAGAAGTCGTACCACTCCAGCGACGTGCCGATCAGGCTGGCCGCCACGATGCGGCGTTGCGACGAGGAGGAGGCGGTGCTCGATCTGGTCTGGGTCATGGCGGCCCTTTCAGCTCGGTGCGCGGACGAAGCGGTGAAAAACCTCCCCTGGCACCGCTACCCGATGAGCGAGCCCGGAAACATCCTCGTCGCCTCGGGAGCCGGCACTCGCTGCCCGGTCTATCGACCAACGACCGGGCTTCCTCTCGGTCTCTCGACCAACGACCGGGCTTCCCCTAGGGCACATTTCGTGCAAATTAGTCAAAACGTCAGATTCTGGTCCAGACCAGTTCGCTTGGGAGATGGTCCCTCCGGACCGAAAACCATAGTCCATCCGGACTATTCGGGCGTGTTGGGGTGGCTGACATATCGGACAGGGAGTCCCATGGGAGAGGAGATCAAGGGAGATCACGATGATTGCAACAGAAGCGGCCCTGTTCGGACCTGGGGCCACGAGCGGATCGGGTGTCACCACGGTGACGGTGTGTGGCTGCGGCCAGGAGATCGGCGACACGAAGAGGGCGCACTGTCCTCGCTGCGGTTGCTGCCTGAGCTGAGCGAGGGACTGTCGGGCACGCGCTGAGCCGCGTGCCGGCATGGCACCACCCGTCCCGAACCGCCGCCGATAGGGTGACCTCCGACGACCCGTCAGGAGGATCCGTGGCCCGGCACCAGGACGGCGGCCGCATCTCCGCGGTGTGGACGCTTCCCAACATCATCAGCATGGTGAGGCTGGCCGGCGTACCCCTGTTCCTGTGGCTCGTGATCGGCCCCGAGGCCGACGTGTGGGCGCTCGTCGTCCTGATGGTCTCCGGGTTCAGCGACTGGCTCGACGGCTATCTGGCGCGCCGCCTCGACCAGATGTCCAAGCTGGGGGAGATCCTCGACCCGGTGGCGGACCGCCTCTACATCCTCGCTGCCGTGATCGGGCTCCTGTACCGCGACATCATCCCGTGGTGGATCGCGATCCTGCTCCCGCTCCGGGACCTGATGCTGTGGGGACTGGTCCCGTTCCTGCGCACCCGGGGCTACTCCGCCCTCCCCGTGCACTACCTGGGCAAGGCTGCGACGGCAGCCCTGCTCTACTCCTTCCCGATGCTCTTCCTGGGCGACGGCGAGGGGGCGATCCCGACCCTGTCCGAGGTGTTCGGCTGGGCCTTCGCCATCTGGGGGATCGGCTTGTACTGGTGGGCCGGGCTGCTCTACGCCTGGCAGGTGCGCAAGCTGATGGCCGACCGTGACCGGCGCGCCCCGACCCTCTCGGAAGGGTGAGACGACCGTGCCCGGAAGCCGCTCGAGAAAGGACCCGGCCAGGTCCTCCGACGTCACGCCTGCGCGGTTGCCGCCGCAGGCCACCATGGGGTTGCTCGACTACCTGACCACGCACGCACTGGACGAGGACTACGCCTTCGTCTCCCGGCAGCGGACCGCTCGCGCGGAGCCGACGTCACAGCGACGCATCGGCCTGGTGGGCGCCGTGGTGATGGCGGTCTTCGCGGTGCTGGTCGTGACCGCGGCTGTGCAGACCTCCCGCAACGCGGTCAGCGACGAGCGGCAGCGCAAGGAGCTGGTCACGCAGGTCAGCCAGGCGCGGAGCCAGCTCGCGGCACAGCGAGCACGCCTGGCCGCGCTCCGTGCCGAGGCCGCGGTCCTCGAGGCACGTGAGCTGCGTGGCGACACCTCTGCCCAGGGTCTGCTGGAGACCATGTCGCTGCTCGGCACCAAGGCAGGCACGGTGGCGGTGCGCGGCCCGGGCGTGCGGGTGGTGGCCGACGACGCCGTCGGAGCCGAGAGCGCTCGCAACACGGTGCTCGACTCCGACCTTCAGAAGCTGGTCAACGGCTTGTGGGAGGCGGGCGCCGAGGCGATCGGCATCAACGGCCAGCGGCTGACCAACCTCAGCACGATCCGGTTGGCGGGAGGCGCGATCACGGTGAACGCCCGCTCGTTGCGGCGGCCCTACGTCGTGACGGCCATCGGGAACAAGGACACGCTGCCGGCACGTTTCGCAGAAACCTCCAGCGGTCAGGCATGGTTGGACCTGCAGCGCGAGGTAGGCCTGCAGCTGACCATCACACCGGCGTCCTCGCTCCGGCTGCCCGCAGCCGAGGTCTCGCTGCGCTACGCGAACCAGCAACGAGCAGGAGGAACGTCGTGATCGCGATCATCGGGCTGGTCGTCGGCGTGGTCCTCGGGCTGGTGCTGACCCCGGACGTGCCGCTGACCCTGGAGCCCTACCTGCCCATCGCCGTGGTGGCGGCGCTCGACGCGGTCTTCGGTGCCTTCCGTGCCTTTCTCGACGGGATCTTCGACGACAAGGTCTTCGTCATCTCCTTCATCAGCAACGTGCTGATCGCTGCAGTGATCGTCTTCCTCGGCGACAAGCTCGGGGTGGGTGCCCAGCTGTCCACCGGAGTGGTGGTCGTCCTCGGGATCCGGATCTTCTCGAACGTGGCCGCCATCCGCCGGCACCTGTTCCATGCCTGAGGACGGCGCGAAGGCCCCCGGGAGCGGCACGCCCGCCGCGGAGGGCCCTCCGTCCGGCCTGACCCGGCTGCGGCGCGCGTTCTTCGCGCCTTCACGGGGCCAGGCCGTCGTGGCGGTCCTGGTCGGGGTGCTGGCCTTCGCCGCTGTCACGCAGGCGCGGCTCACCGGAAAGGACGACACCTACGCCGGGCTGCGCCAGGCCGAGCTGATCCAGGCTCTCAACGGACTCCAGGCCGCCTCCCGCAAGGCCGAGCAGGACGTCGCCGAGCTCGAGACCACCCGGGACCGGCTGCGCAGCAGCACCGAGCGCCGCGCTGCTGCGCTCGAGCAGGCCCGCAACGAGGTCAAGACGCTCGGCGTCCTGGCCGGTACCGTGCCGGCGACCGGACCCGGGATCCGGATCACGGTCGAGGACCCCAAGGGCGACCTGAGCCTGAACCACCTGCTGGACGGGGTCGAGGAGCTGCGCAACGCCGGGGTGGAGGCGATGGAGTTCAACGACCGGGTGCGGGTCGTCGCGCAGACCTCCTTCGAGGACGACCCTGACGGCATCCGCGTCGACGGGACGCTGCTCAAGGCGCCCTACGTCCTGGACGCGATCGGCAACCCGGACACCCTCGCCGGAGCTCTGGACTTCCAGGGAGGCTTCACCGACGACGTCAAGATCGATTCCGGGTCGGTCTCGATCAAGAAGCTCGACCAGGTCAAGGTGACCGTGACGAGGTCGCCGGCCAAGCCCCGCTACGCCCAACCCGTCCCCGAGCAGTAGCCTGCCGAGTGGCGCCTGTCGGACCTCGGCCGGTGCCCAGGCTACGACCGAGGAGCAGCGTGATCCCCGAAGACCTGAAGTACACCTCCGAGCACGAGTGGCTGCGCGACCCGGGGCAGGCCGACGGCTCGGTCCGGGTCGGCATCACCGACTTCGCCCAGGACGCGCTCGGGGACATCGTCTTCGTGCAGCTTCCGGAGGTGGGCGAGACCGTCACCGTCGGTGCTGTCGTCGGCGAGCTGGAGTCCACCAAGTCGGTGAGCGAGGTCTACGCGCCGATGGGGGGCGAGATCGTGGCCCGCAACGAGGCGCTGGACGCCACGCCAGAGCTGGTCAACACCGACCCGTACGGCGACGGCTGGCTTTTCGAGATCGTCCCCGACAACACCGGATCGGCCGATCTGCTGGACTCGGCGACCTACGAGGAGACCCTCGCGAGCTGAGTGCTCCGAGAGACTCGCTCGCGAACTTCCGGGGTTCGCGGGAAACTTCGATCGCGGTCATCGAACGCGTTGCCGGGCGCTGGTAGGTTGACGGCAGAACCCTCACCCTCCGGTGACGCTTCAGGGTTGACCGGCCGGGTCCGAGGACACGATCACCAAGTGACAAGGGGAGATCCACGACATGCCCTTCTGCTCGCAGTGCGGGAGCCAGAACTCCGACAATGCGCGCTTCTGCTCGCAGTGCGGCACGCCGCTGGCTCCGCCCACCAACGAGCCGGTCCCTGATGACGCGACCGCGACCATCACGTTCGGAGCCCCGGCCAAGTCCGAGGCCGACGAACGCGGCTCGCTGAACGCAGCCGATGCCGCGGCGGTCGATGCGCTGCCGGCCGGGAGTGCGCTGCTCGTGGTCCAGCGCGGTCCGGGGGCCGGAAGTCGCTACCTGCTCGACACCGATCTCTCCACCGTGGGACGGCACCCGGAGAGCGACATCTTCCTCGACGACATCACCGTCTCCCGACGACATGTGGAGTTCCGCCGCGACGACGCCACCTTCCGGCTCCACGACGTGGGCAGCCTCAACGGCACCTACCTCAACGGTGACCGTGTCGACGACGCCGAGCTCCAGAACGGTGACGAGGTCCGCATCGGCAAGTTCCGACTGATCTTCTTCGCCAGCGACGCAAGGGACAGCTGAGTCGTGCGTCAGGCGGCCCGAATCACCATCGGGCAGGCAGTCGCCGACCTCAAGGCGGAGTTCCCGGACGCCGACATCAAGGAGTCGAAGATCCGGCACCTGGAGAACGAGGGGCTCGTCGAGCCCGAGCGCACTCCGTCCGGCTACCGCAAGTACTCCATCGAGGACATGGAGAAGCTCCGCTACATCGTCCGGGCCCAGCGTGAGCACTACCTGCCACTGCGGGTGATCAAGGAGCACCTCGACGCCCTCGACCGGGGTCTGGAGCCGCCACCGGTCAGTGGGTCGCCGCGGATCCCCGGGGAGCTGCTCGCCAACCCGGCGCCGGGGGTGGAGTCGCTGCTGGCGAGCTCCGCCGACGTGCGCATCTCGCGCCGCGAGCTGGTCAAGACGGCCGAGATCACCGAGGAGACTCTCGACGCCCTGGAGAACTTCGGGCTGGTCCGTCCTCGCGCGGGCTCCAAGCACTATGACGCGGACGCGCTGGTGATCGCCAAGGTGGCCGGCGAGCTGGCGGCGTACGGCATCGAGCCGCGCCACCTGCGGGCCTTCAAGACCGCGGCAGACCGCGAGGTCGGGCTGATGGAGCAGGTGATCTCGCCGATCCGTCGCAGTCGCGAGGAGGGTGCCGAGGGGCGCGCGGCTCAGACCGTGGACGAGATGGCCGTCCTCTCGGTGCGGCTGCACGCCGCGCTGGTCAAGGCAGGCCTGCGTTCGCTGCGCTGAGTTCTGCGCTGAGGTCTGCGTAGGGTCTGCGCTGGGGTCTGCGGAGCGCACACCGTCCAGGTTCGGGTGGGGCAGTAGTCTGGCGACGTGCTCGAGGTCGAAGTCGTCGGAGTCAGGGTGGAGATGCCCTCCAACCAGCCCATCGTGCTGCTGCGCGAGCGGATGGGGGAGCGCTACCTGCCCATCTGGATCGGCGCCGTCGAGGCGACCGCCATCGCCTTCGCCCAGCAGGGCGTGGTGCCCCCGAGGCCCCTGACCCACGACCTGCTGCGCGACGTGCTGGAGGCGACCGGCAACGAGGTGGCGGAGATCCGGATCACCGAGATGCGTGACAACGTCTTCTACGCCTCCCTGGTGCTCGTCTCGGGAGTCGAGGTGAGCGCACGACCCTCGGACTCGATCGCTCTCGCACTCCGGACGGGTTCGAAGATCGTCTGTGCCGAGGAGCTGCTCGACGACGCGGGCATCGTGGTCCCTGACGAGCAGGAGGACGAGGTGGAGAAGTTCCGGGAGTTCCTCGACCACGTCTCGCCCGAGGACTTCGACAAGGGCCAGGCCTGAGTCACACCTCACCCTCAAGTTGAACTTGAAGGTTATGGCGACACGCCGCCCACGTCTTTGACCAACCCTCGAGTGGGGGTTTACCTTCGCAATGTCTTCGCTGTAACTCCACGGCTGCCATTCCCCTGACGCGAGTCAGGTGAGAACCCGCCAGCCACCCTTTCCGGGGGTTACGCTCAGTGGAGCCAACTTCGGAGGTAACAGTGGGGACCAAGAACGGCGACGGCGGCTCGAGCACCACGGTCAGCCATGACCCGCAGGCAGAACAGGCTGCGCTGGAGGCGGCGCTGAACGCCGACGAGCAGGGTCTGCTCTTCGACGACGACGTCTCCACGTTGCCGCACGACCTCGGCTACCGGGGCCCGACGGCGTGCAGCGCGGCCGGCATCACCTACCGCCAGCTCGACTACTGGGCGCGCACCGGTCTGGTCGAGCCCACGGTCCGCGGAGCAACCGGCTCGGGGACGCAGCGCCTCTACGGCTTCCGCGACATCTTGCTGCTCAAGGTGATCAAGCGGCTGCTCGACGCAGGCATCTCGCTGCAGCAGATCCGCACCGCTGTGGCGCACCTCCGGGCGCGGGGCACCGACGACCTGACGCGCGTCACGTTGATGAGCGACGGCGCCAGCGTCTACGAGTGCACCAGCAACGACGAGGTCATCGACCTGCTCCAGGGCGGCCAGGGTGTCTTCGGCATCGCGATCGGGGGCGTGTGGCGCGAGATCGAGGGATCGCTCGCCGACCTGCCTTCCGAGCGCACCGCCGAGGTGGAGTCCGATCTCGCCAGTGACGAGCTCGCCGCACGCCGCAAGGCCCGGATGACAGGCTGATCGCCACCCCGCACCACCACTGGCCGGCTCGCGCCGGCAACCGACGACGCACTCCAGCCCCGGCACCCGCTCACTCGGGACCGGGGCTGGTAGTTTTGTGCCTGCTGACAATCCTGTGCGGGAGAGTCTTCGGCGCCCCAGGGCGACCGGAGCGCCGAAGGGGCAAGCCCTCCCCGCAACCTCTCAGGCTCAAGGACCGCACAGGTTGGCACTCTGGAGGGGACCGGGCGTGAGCCCGGGTCCTGACTGAGGGGGAGGCGAACCGACCGCCTCACCACCGGACCTCTCCCGAGGAGCCACATGTCAGACCTCACCCTTGCCGCCGCGCTCGAGCCGCGCCCGTTCCGCGAGCGGCACATCGGTCCCGACGATCAGCAGGTCACCGCGATGCTCCGCAGACTCGGGGTGAGCAGCCTCGAGGCCCTGATGGACGACGCCGTGCCCGGTCGGATCCGCTCCGCGGGTCTCGACCTCCCGCTTGCGGCGACCGAACGCGCCACGGCTGCGGAGCTGCGTCAGATCGCTTCCCTGAACAACCCGCTCGTGCCGATGATCGGACTCGGCTACCACGGCACCGTCACCCCGCCCGTCGTACGCCGCAACGTGCTCGAGGACCCGTCCTGGTACACCGCCTACACGCCGTACCAGCCGGAGATCAGCCAGGGCCGGCTCGAGGCGCTGATCAACTTCCAGACGATGGTCGCGGACCTGACCGGGTTGGAGACCTCCAACGCCTCGCTGCTCGACGAGGGCACCGCCGCCGCAGAGGCGATGACGCTCGTCCGGCGGGCCAACCGGAAGGCCGACGGCCCGTTCGTGGTCGACGCCGACGCGCTGCCGCAGACGATCGAGGTCGTCCGGACCCGCGCCGCCGCGATGGGGATCGAGGTCGTGGTGGCCGACCTCGCCGAGGGCCTTCCCGAGGGCGAGCTCAGCGGCGTGCTGGTGCAGTATCCCGGTGCCTCGGGTCGTGTCCACGACCCGCGCACCCTGATCGAGGAGACCCATGCGCGGGGAGCGCTCGCGGTCGTGGCAGCGGACCTCCTCTCGCTCACCCTGCTCGAGTCCCCGGGCACTCTGGGGGCCGACGTGGCCGTGGGCTCCTCGCAGCGGTTCGGTGTCCCGCTGTTCTACGGCGGCCCCCACGCCGGGTTCATGGCGGTGCGCGAGGGCCTGGAGCGCCACCTCCCGGGTCGACTGGTCGGTGTCTCGGTGGACTCCGCGGGTCGCCCCGCCTACCGGCTCTCGCTGCAGACCCGCGAGCAGCACATCCGCCGGGACCGGGCCACCTCCAACATCTGCACCGCGCAGGTGCTGCTGGCCGTCGTCGCGTCGATGTACGCCGTCTACCACGGACCCGACGGCCTCACCCGGATCGCGCGCGCCGTGCACGCGCAGGCGCTGGCCCTGGCTCAGCGGCTACGGGCCGGAGGAGTCGAGGTGGTGCACGACTCGTTCTTCGACACGGTGCTGGCCCGGGTGCCCGGCCGGGCCGCTGGGGTCGTGGCGGCCGCCAGGGACGCGGGGGTGCACGTGCGGCTCGTCGATGACGACCACGTGGGCCTGAGCACCTCCGAGGTCTCCGACACCGATGTGCTCGACGCGGTGCTCGCTGCGTTCGGCCTCGAGGCGGGCCCGACGACCGCCGACGGCTCGACCGCGGACGATGTGGTGACCGAGGCGATCGCACCAGGGCTGCGGCGTACGACGGACTTCCTGACGCACCCGGTCTTCAACAGCCACCGCTCCGAGACCTCGATGCTGCGCTACCTGCGCAGGCTCTCCGCCCGCGACTACGCACTCGACCGAGGCATGATCCCGTTGGGCTCGTGCACGATGAAGCTGAACGCCACCACCGAGATGGAGCCGGTCAGCCTCCCGGGGTTCGCCGACCTGCACCCCTTCGCGCCGGCCGAGGACGCCCAGGGCTACCGCCGGCTCGTCGACCAGCTGGAGTCGTGGCTGGCGACCGTCACCGGGTACGACCGCGTCTCGATCCAGCCCAACGCCGGCTCACAGGGTGAGCTCGCCGGGCTGCTCGCGATCCGCGCCTACCACCGGGACAACGGGAACGGCGAGCGACGGATCTGCCTGATCCCGTCCTCGGCGCACGGCACCAACGCCGCCTCGGCGGTGATGGCCGGTATGAAGGTCGTCGTGGTGAAGTCGGCCGAGGACGGCTACGTGGACATGGACGACCTCCGGGCGAGGTGCGAGGAGTACCGCGAGCACCTGGCGGCGATCATGGTCACCTACCCCTCGACCCACGGTGCCTACGAGGACACCATCACCGAGCTGTGCGAGGTGGTGCACGACGCCGGCGGCCAGGTGTACGTCGACGGGGCGAACCTGAACGCGCTGCTCGGCTACGCCAAGCCCGGTGAGTTCGGCGGCGACGTCTCGCACCTGAACCTGCACAAGACCTTCTGCATCCCGCACGGCGGCGGAGGCCCCGGAGTGGGGCCGGTCGGGGTGCGCGCGCACCTCGCGCCCTACCTGCCCTCGCACCCGATGCACCCCGACCCGGAGAAGCGTTCCGGGATCGGACCCATCAGCGCCGCGCCGTACGGGTCGGCCGGGATCCTGCCGATCTCCTGGGCCTACGTGCGGATGATGGGCGCCGAGGGCCTCACCCACGCGACGGCCGTCGCTGTCCTCGCGGCGAACTACGTCGCCGAACGGTTGGACGACCACTTCCCGGTGCTCTACCGCGGGCACCACGACCGGGTCGCGCACGAGTGCATCCTCGACCTCCGTGGGATCACGAAGACCAGCGGAGTGAGCGTGGACGACGTGGCGAAGCGTCTCGTCGACTACGGGTTCCACGCACCGACGATGAGCTTCCCGGTCGCCGGAACCCTGATGGTGGAGCCCACCGAGAGCGAGGATCTCGGCGAGATCGACCGCTTCTGCGAAGCGATGATCGCCATCCGCGCGGAGATCTCCCGCGTCGAGGCGGGGGAGTGGACCCCCGAGAGCTCTCCGCTGCGCGGTGCACCGCACACCGCTGCTGCTGTGCTCGCGGGCACGGAAGTGCGGGCCTACTCCGACGAGGTCGCGGTCTTCCCGGCCGGACCCGACCCTGACAAGTACTGGCCGCCGGTCGGCCGGATCGACCAGGCCTACGGCGACCGGAACCTGTTCTGCGCCTGCCCCCCGATCGAGTCCTTCGAGTGAGCCTCCCGGCCCGCCATGGATGACCGGTCCCTCCACTACGGTGCAGTCCTCGACCGCTACCAGGCCGAGCGGAGGCTCCCGTCGGTCGTCGCCGGTGTGGTCTCCGGAGCTCGCCTGGTCTGGACTGGCTCGGCCGGAGCGGAGACCTCGATCGACACCCAGTACCGGATCGGCTCGATCACCAAGACGATGACCGCCGTGCTGGTCATGCAGTGCCGCGACGACGGGTTGCTCTCGCTCGAGGACCCCTTGGCACGCTTCGTGCCGGAGTCCGGCTACGGATCGGCGACGCTGCGCTCGCTGCTCGCCCACGTCTCGGGGATGCAGAGCGAGCCGGTCGGGCCGTGGTGGGAACGCTCGCCGGGGGTAGACATCGAGACGTTGCTCGCGGCCAACGGGAAGTCCGGGGCGGTCTTCGGCCCCGGAGTCCACTACCACTACAGCAACCTCGCCTACGCGCTGCTGGGCGAGGTCGTCGCACGGTTGCGCGGCCGGCCGTGGTGCTCGCTGGTGGAGGAGCGCATCCTGCGGCCGCTGGGGATGACACGGACGACGTACCTGCCGCAGGCGCCCTTCGCGCCTGGCCTCAGCGTGCACCACCTCGAGGGGACTCTCACCGAGGAGCCGCTGCACGAGACCGGGGCGATGGCACCCGCCGGTCAGCTGTGGAGCACGCTGTCCGACCTGGCCCGCTTCGCGACGTTCCTGCTCGGCGGCGACCCGGAGGTGCTCGCCGCCCGGACCCTGCTGGAGATGCGTCAGCCCGTGCCGCCCGCGGTCGACTACGGGCTCGGCCTGCGGCTGCTGCCGTACGCCGACGGGGTGCTGGCCGGTCACACCGGGTCGATGCCCGGCTTCCAGGCGATGGCGTTCGCCGACCCGCTGAACCACGTCGCCGTGGTCGCGCTCACCAACGCCACCACTGGCTTCTCCGGCACCGAGCTCGCCGGCGCCCTGCTGGGCGGCCGCACACCGGGGTCGATGCAGCCGTGGGTGCCGACCGAGCGGGTGCCCGAGTGGGCCCGGGGCCTGCTCGGCTACTGGCACTGGGGGAACTCGGCCTACGAGGTCCGGTGGAACAACGAGGTGCTCGAGTGGCGCGACCTCGCGCGCGGGGCCCTGGCCGAGCAGTTCGGCAGGGTCGAGGACCGGATCGTCGGTCTCGCCGGCTACCACCACGGCGAGACCCTGCACGTCGTCCGGCGCGAGGACGGCGCGATCGACCGCCTCGAGTGCGCGACCTTCGTGTACACCCGCGAGCCCTACCCTGACGGGCCCTGAGGACTGAGCGACCCTGGGCCGCAGGTCAGCGAGCGCGCTCAGAGCGCCTGGGACACCGAGCTCATGTGGAAGTCGGGGATCCGCAGCGCCGGGGTGGCGGTCCGCGAGAAGTAGTCGTCGCCCCACTCGCGCGAGAAGCTGGGCACCGTCTCCGAGGCGTGCGTGAAGCGTCGCAGCAGGTCCATCGGGCTCTCGTTGTAGCGGAAGTTGTTCACGGCTCCGGTGATCTCACCACCCTGGACGCGGTAGACGCCGTCCCGGGTCAGGCCGGTGAGCAGCATCGTCTGGGGGTCGACCTCGCGGATGTACCACATGCAGGTCAGCAGCAGGCCGTCCTCCATGCCGGCCACGAGGTCCATCTCGGTGCCTGACGCCCCGGTGATGTCCAGGACGAGGTTGTCGATCCCGGGCGTGGTCGGCTGGCCGGTCAACGCCGCCGTGTGCCTCGTCTGGATCAACGAGGTCAGCCGGCCGTCACGGATCCAGTCGGTGTGGCCGAGCGCGAGTCCGTTGTCGTAGACGCTGCTGCGGTCCGAGGAGCCGCCCGCGACCTCGAACGGCGAGCACTCCAGACCCGGGTGCGCGGGATCGCTGTAGAGCCGCACCGCGGAGTCCACCATCTGCTCGCCGATGCGCGTCCCACCGCCGGGGCGGGAGAACACCGTCTGGCCGTCGTCGGCGTTGCGCGCGCCCGCGCTCCAGTAGGCGTCGATCATCAGGTCTGCCACGGTCGAGGGCGGCAGGATCGTGTCGTAGCGCCCGGCCGGCAGCTCGAGACGACGCTCGCCCCAGGCCAGCCTCGCGGCGAGGTCGGCAGCCATCCTGGCACCGTCGACGTCGGAGAAGTCGCGGGTGGCGCCGCCGACCCAGGCGCTGTTGGTCAGCTCGACGTTCTTGCCGGTGCAGGCGTAGTGCCCGGTGGGCTGCACGTGGCGCAGCCGCAGACCGGTGGAGGAGCCGAGATAGGTGGTGGTGACCTCGTGGGAGACGAATCCGTAGAGGATCCGGCGCTCCGCGTCAGCCTGGCCGAAGGCGTCACCGAGCTGGGCAGCGAACTCCTCGAAGACCCCGATGGAGGTCTCACCTGACGCGTCGTCCCAGTCGGCGGCGGCGTCGCCGGTGACCAGCTCCGCCCGGTCTGCTGCCTCGTCGGCCAGAACGGCTGCCCGGTCGGCGTCGGCCACGAGCGCTGAGACCTGGTCCAGCGACGCGGCGGTGCCGCTCACCGACGCGTTCCCCGCACCCTGGAAGGCGATCACGGTGACGTCGACGGAGTGCATCACCCCGTTGGTGGTCAGGGTGTTGTTGGCCCAGCGCAGGTTCGCGCTGGTCGTGTCCTGGACGATCGCGATGCACTGCTCGGACGAGGACGTCTCCAGGGCATGCTCGACGAGCCGCTGCGGGCGGGTGTGCATCAGGCGGTCCCTTCCTCGGTGGTGTTCAGGATCCGGATGTCACGGAACAGGGCCGTGGGGGCTCCGTGGCTGACTGCGGCCGACTGGCCCGGTTGCGCCTTGCCGCAGTTGAACGCACCGCCGAGCTCGTAGGTCTGCGGTCCGCCGACCGCCTCCATCGAGCCCCAGAAGTCCGTGGTGGTGGCCTGGTAGGCGACGTCGCGCAGCTGTCCCTTGAGCTCGCCGTCCTCGATCCGGAAGAAGCGCTGCCCGGTGAACTGGAAGTTGTAGCGCTGCATGTCGATGGACCACGACTTGTCCCCGACGACGTAGATGCCACGCTCGACCTGGTCGACCAGCCCCTGGGTGTCGGGTCCGTTCGGGTCGGGTTGCAGCGAGACGTTGGCCATCCGCTGCAGCGGGACGTGGCCCGGGGAGTCGGCGTAGGAACAGCCGTTGGACCGGCCGCCGTTGAGCTCGGCGCCGTAGGTGTGGGCCATCTCCCGGTCGAGCTGGTAGCCGACCAGGATGCCGTCGCGCACGATGTCCCACGACTGCGCAGCGACCCCCTCGTCGTCGTACCCGATCGTGGCGAGGCCGTGCTCTGTGGTGCGGTCGCCGGTGACGTGCATGACCGGCGAGCCGTAGGCGAGCGTGCCGAGCTTGTCGTAGGTGGCGAACGACGTCCCGGCGTAGTTGGCCTCGTAGCCCAGCGCACGGTCGAGCTCGGTGGCGTGCCCGATCGACTCGTGGATGGTCAGCCACAGGTTGGACGGGTGGATCACGAGGTCGTAGACACCCGCACGGACGCTGGGGGCGGCGAGCTTCTCGCGCAGCAGGTCGGGCAGCTGGGCGCGCTCGGCGGCGAAGCCGAACATGTCGGAGTCGAAGTACTCCCAGCCGTGACCCACCGGGGGAGCGATGGTGCGCATGGAGTCGAAGGCTCCGCTCGCCCGGTCGGACCCGTGGACCTCGACGTGCGGCTCCTGCCGGATCCGCTGCTGGGTGATCGAGGAGCCCCCCAGGTCGGCGTAGTACTTGTTCTCGTGGACCTGCTGCAGGCTGCCCGTCGCGTGGTCGACGCCGCGGGCACCCATCAGCTCACGGGTCCAGCCGGCGAACAGTCCGGTCTTCTCGGCGAGGGGGACCTCGAGGGGGTTCACGTCGTAGGAGGAGACCCAGGTGACGTCTTTGTGGACGGGCTCGGGCGCGAGCTGCACCGGCCTGCTGGTCATCTTCGCGGCGACTCTCGCAACCGTCACGGCCGTCTCGGCGACGGTGACAGCCTCCGACTCGGTGAGGGCGACGCCGGAGGCGAACCCCCAGGCGCCGTCGAGAATCACCCGCACGGCGAAGCCGAGGTCCTCGGCGTCCTGGGCGCCCTCGAGGGCCCCGTCACGCACGGAGAAGTACTGGTAGCGGTTGCGCTCGAACCTGAAGTCTGCGTGGGTCACGCCGAAGTCTCGGGCTCGCTCCAAGGCCGCCTGGGCGAGTCGTTCGTAGGGCAGCGCCAGGAACGTCGGATCGATCTCGTTCGGTGCCATGCGGGAGACCCTATGGGTTAGCCGGTTGCGACCGACACGCGGAGGGTGGACCCCTGGCGTGCCTTGCGCACCTCGAGCTGGGAGGGGACCCGGCTGCGCAGCTCGACCACGTGGCTGACCAGTCCCACGACACGGCCGCCGTCACGGAGCGAGTCCAGCGTGTCCATCACCGCGTCGAGCGTGGTCGCGTCGAGGGCGCCGAATCCCTCGTCGATGAACAGCGTGTCCAGCTGGGTGCCTCCGGCCTCGTTGCTCACGGTGTCGGCGAGCCCGAGCGCGAGCGCGAGGGACACCAGGAACGTCTCGCCGCCCGAGAGGGTGGCCGGGTCGCGGCGCTTGCCGCTCCACTCGTCACGCACCAGCAGGCTCAGGCCCCCCCGCTGCTCGCCAGCACCCTTCTCGTCAGCCTGCTCGAGGGCGTAGCGCTGGTCGGTCATGTCTCCGAGCCGCTCGTTGGCCGCGGCCACGACCTGGCGCAGCCGCTCGGACAGGACGTACGCCGAGAGCCTCATCTTGAGCTGGTTGTCGGCACTGCGACCTTCGACGAGCGAGGCGAGGGCGGCGGTCACGGCATGGTCGCGGCGCACCGGTTCCCACGCGGCCGCCTCCCGGGCGAGCTCGAGGCCGAGGGTGACCAGCCGCTCGGCGCGTGCGGCCGCCTGCCGGTGTTCCGCGTGCGCCCGGTCGCGAACGCTCTCGGCCTGCTGCACCGTCGCCTCGAGTGCCGCCAGGTCCGGGGCAGGCTGCTCGAGGGCGTGCGCCACGGCGACCTCGTCGAGCGTCGCCGTCGCCGCGGTGCGGGTCGCTCTGCGGACGTCGAGGGCAGCGGAGCGTTCGGCCGCTCCGGAGCCGGTGAGCACCGCCCCCAGGGCCGCGGGGAGCGAGTCGAAGCCGGCGGCCAGGGCCGCAGCCTCGGCGCCAGTTCTCGCTTGCACCACCTCGGCGGTGGCGCGGTCGTGCCTGGTGAGGGCGTCGCGTGCCTCCTCGAGCACCTCCACGGCGTGGGCATGCAGCTCGACCAGGGCCGCTACCGAGTCGGCGCCGGGCTGCACGTCGAGCAGCCCGGCCAGCTCGGTGGCCAGCTTCTGGCACCGGGTCTCCGAGTCGTGGCACTGCTGCGCACGCGCCTCCAGGGTGGCGCGTGCGGCGGCCAGGGCTGTCGTCAGCGCGATCTCGCGCTCTCCGAGCGAGGCGAGCTCGGTCTCGAGGGACCCCAGCCGCCGGTCGGCGTCGAGGCTGCGCTCCAGAGCTGCCGCGGCCGAGGCGCGGACGCCGGCCCAGTGAGCGGTGTCGTGCGCCCGGCTCTGGCGGCGGGCGCCCTGCAGGAGGGAGTCGAGCCCGGTGACGACGTCCTTGACGGCCTGCCGTTCGAAGTCGGCCGTCTCGTGGGCCTCCCGGGCAGCGTCCTCCTCGGCCCGGCTGACCTGGCTGGAGGCCGTGGCCGGGGACGGGTGCTCGGCGCTCCCGCACACCGGGCACGAGCATCCGGCCGCCAGACCGACCGCCAGCTCTGCCGCCATCCCCGAGATCCGCCGCTCACGCAGGTCGAGGTACCGCTCACGCAGGTCCTGGGCATGCTGGGTCGTCTCGTCGAGGCGGGCGCGGGTCTCGGCGAGCTGCGCCGTCACCTCGACCACCTGACGTGCCGCGGCCAACCCGGCGTCGGCACTCTCCACGGCCAGACGGGACGCCTCGCACCGCCCCGCCAGCTGCCTGGTCTCGGCGACGAGCGGGACGGTCCGGGTCCGCGTCCGGGCCAGCTCTGTCCGCTGCTGCTCGATGGCTCCGATCTGTGCCTGCAGGTGCGCGACCTGGGCGGCCAGGGACCTGGACCGTGCGCGTTCGTCGTGCAGCTCGGTCTCGCGCGGCAGCCAGGACTCGGCGACCGCGCGGCTCTCGTTGGCGCGCGACGCCGCCTGCGTGAGGGTTGCCGAGCGCACCTCGTCCGCAGGGACCCCGAGCAGGGGCGTCACCCGCGCGAGGTGCACCGCCGCGGCGGTCTCCGTCTTCTTCGCGGCCGCCGTCGCCGTCTCCGCACGAAGCGCCGCCGGGAGCACCGACGCGGCACGCCGATGGGCCTCGACCGCCGCGATCATGACGGCCTCGGCCTCGGCCGAGGCCTCGAGCTCGGCGAGGGTGGCGCGGGCACGCTGACCACGGCGCCGTGCCTCGGCGACGGCCTTGGCCTCCTCGAGGGCGTCCCGCGCGGTCGTGAGCCGTCGGGTGGCGGTGCGGGTGTCGCGTTCCAGGGACTGCGCCGCGGTCGTCGCCGTCTGCGTGAGCCGCTCGGACCAGGGGAGCAGGGAGCCCTCCGCCGCGACGGGATCGAGGTCGTGGAGATCCCAGCCGTCGGGGGTCGGGGCACCGCTCGCCTCCTGGAGCCGGTTGACCACGCCGGCCGTCCGGTCGTGGAAGGTCTGGCTGCGTCGGCGCAGCGTCTGTCGCCGATCGACCAGCCAGCGCTCGACCTCCTCGAACCGGCGGGTGCGGAAGAGCCGTTGCAGCACCGCGTGCCTCTCGGTCGAGGTGGCCCTCAGGAAGGCCTGGAACCGTCCCTGCGGAAGCATCGCGACCTGGGTGAACTGGGTGCAGGTCATCCCGAGCAACGTCGTGACGAGCTTTCCCGCCTCGTCGAGGCGGTTCGTCAGGGCGACCCACTCGCCGCACTGCTGCTCCTCGACGACCACGTGCGCCTGCACGCGGGTGTTGCCCGAGCCGCGTCGCTTGGGACGCTCCCAGGAAGGCGAGCGGGTGAACCGGAACGTCCGGTGGCCGATGCTCACCCGCAGCACCACCCGGGGTTCCGCCGCCGGGTCGGCGTGGTCGCTGCGCAGGTGGCGGGCAGCGTGCCGGTCACCTGGGACCTCGCCGTACAGCGCGAAGCACACCGCGTCGAGCACGCTGGTCTTGCCGGCGCCGGTGTCACCGGTCAGCAGGAAGACGCCCGCTGCGGCGAGCTCGTCGAAGTCGACCGTGACCGTGTCCACGAACGGGCCGAAGGCCGTGATCGAGAGCTCGTGCAGCCGCATCAGCCGCTCACCACCGCATCGCGGTCGAGCCTGAGGTCGGGGTCCTCGGAACAGCACTCCAGAGCGGCGCGGAGCAGCGCAGCCTCCTCGGGGGTCGCCGATGCCCCCCGCACGTGCCGGACGAAGTCCAGGGAGATCTCATGGGCTGCCTTGCCCGTCGTCACCGGCCGCGTGGGAGCGGCTCCACCTCCGGCGGGCGCGAAGCGCAGGGCCAGGGCGTGCGGGAACCGGGCGCGCAGCCGCTCCATCGCCTGCGCGGGACGTACGTCGTCGGTCAGGGTCACCTGGAGCCAGGCGTCCTCGTGCACGACGAGAGCGGGGTCGGTCAGGAGGTCGGCGATCGCGCCTTCGAGACAGGCGAGCCTGCGGACGACCGGAGCCTCGACGAACCGGGCCGCGCACAGACCGGAGGTGTCCAGGTCGACCAGCCAGGAGCCCTTGGTGTGGCCGGCCTCGGAGAACGAGTAGGCGAGCGGCGAGCCGGAGTAGCGCACCGACTCGGTCAGGACAGCACGCCCGTGCAGATGGCCCAGGGCGGTGTAGTCGATGCCGTCGAACAGCTCGGTGGGCACCACGGAGATCCCCCCGACCGCGATGTCGCGCTCGCTCTCGCTGGCGAGACCGCCCGCGACGAACGCGTGGGCCAGGACCACGGAGCGGGTGCCGGGCGGGCGGGTGGCGAGGTCGGCCCGGACCCGTCGCATGGCCTCGGCCAGCGCCGCGTGGTGCGAACGCCTGGGCAGGTCCCAGGCGCGCTTGAGGACGTCGGGCTCGAGGTAGGGGATCCCGTAGACCGCCACACCGCCGTGCGCGTCCTCGAGCAGGACCGGCTCGCCCACCCGTCCGGCGTCCGTGCGCAGGTGCACCCCGGCTGCGTCGACGAGGCGCGAGCTGAAGCCCAGGCGCCGGGCGGAGTCGTGGTTCCCGCTGGTGACGACCACCCGGGCCCGTGAGGTCGCGAGACGGGTGAACGCATCGTCCGCGAGCGCCACCGCGTCGACCGAGGGCAGGGCGCGGTCGTAGACGTCGCCCGAGACGAGGACGAGATCGACGTCCTCGGCCTCGACGGTCTCGATCAGGTGGTCGACGTAGGCAGCCTGCGCGGCGAGGAGGTCCTCGCCGTGGAACGACCGGCCCAGGTGCCAGTCGGAGGTGTGCAGGATGCGCATGGGGCCACGCTAGGAGAGGCCGCCGACAGATCAGGGATCACACGCCGCGCTCAGTCCAGCACCCGCTCGGACCCGGCGTACACGACGCAGCGCTGCGCCCGGGTGAAACCCGCCAGCACCAGGCCGGCGTCCTCGGCGAGCGAGAGCGCCAGCGAGGTCGGCGCACCGACCGCCACGATGACGCCGACCCCGGAGACGACGGCCTTCTGCACCAGCTCGAAGCCGATCCGGCCGCTCAGCACCAGCACGGGGGGCACCGGCGCGCCGGAGAGGATCCGCGAGCCCACCACCTTGTCGACGGCGTTGTGCCGTCCCACGTCCTCGCGAACGACGACCTCCGTGCCGTCGGTCTCGAACAGCCCAGCGGCGTGCAGTCCGCCGGTCCGGCCGAATCCGGGCTGGCGGTTGCGCAGCCTGTCGGGAAGAGCGAGGAGCGTGTCCAGCGGGATGGTGCTCCGTGGTGGGGGAGTGGCCCCGGTCAGGACGTCGTGGATCGTGTCGGCGCCGCACACGCCACAGGCCGAGCTGACCAATCTCGCCGGGGGGAGCGCAGCCGGTGGCGCGACGAGATCGACGGTGACCACGTTGAACTCCTCGAGCTCGCTCAACGTCGCGTCGGTGCAGTACCTCACTGCGCGTACGTCCTCGGGGGCGGTGACCCGATCGTGCACCAGCCACCCGGCGGCCAGCTCGAAGTCGTGACCGGGTGTCCGCATCGTGACCGCCACCCGCTGGGACGCGAGCCCGGGGGCAGCCACCCGGATCTCGAGCGGTTCCTCGGTGGCGACCCGGTCCTCGTGCTCGAAGCGGGTGCCGTCGCGGAACTCGGAGACGCGGGTCCGTACCGATGGGCCAGGCCGCCGGGCCCTCGTGGAGGTCACCCCGTGACTCTAGACGCGCGTGGGTGGGGCGAGCCGCGGGCTGCGCAGGATCGGGCTACCGTGAGCCGCATGCCGGAACCATTGCGCTCCCGACTGCGTCAGATCCCCATGATGCGCGTACTTTCCAGGTCGACGGTCGCCCTCGGTGCCGTGCTCGTCCTCGCCGGGTGCGGCTCGGCCCCGGCCACGTCGGACCGCGCCCCGGATCCCGCCGAGGTCGAGAGCACCGCGCAGGTCGGCTCCTGCCCCGTCGACTCACCGGAGGTCACCGCCGCGAAGACCGTAGCCACCGTCGACCTCGACGGCGACGGCCAGCGCGAGGCAGTGCGCAAGACTGCCTCCACCGGTGACTGCCCTGACGTGATCTTCTCCAAGCAGGGTGACGGTTACGTCTCAGCCCGGCTGCCGACCGACCAGCCTCCGCTGACCAAGGCCTACGGGGTGCAGGTGCCGGGCCGCACGGGTGCCCTGCTCGTCACGCGTCAGGACCACCCCCGAGGCGGCTTCCAGCTCCGGGTGTTCGCCCAGGGCGAGAACGGCCTCGCCGAGCTGGAGGTCGACGGCCACTCGCTGGTCCCGTTCGTCGCCCTCGACGTGCAGGAGCACCCGTTGAGCATCGACTGCGCCGACGGGGGACTGGTGATCACCGAGGCTGTGGCGCACGAGCCGCACGGCGTGGTGTTCGCCTGGGACGTCAAGCAGACCTCGTACGCCGTGGACGGCAGCAAGGTCACCGGGGGGGTCACCAAGGAGATCGCCGACAACGTCCTTCCCGCACAGCTGGACTCGGCGTACCCGGACCTCGTCGACTACGCCGCGTTCAAGAGCTGCCGGACGAGCTAGGCGACCCGCGACTGCGGGGCGGTCTCGGTCGTCTTCGCGGGGTCCTTCTCCACGACGTCCCCGAGCGCCTCGTCGATGCGCGTCATCAGCTCCTCGGGGATCTGCACGCCGGCAGCCTTGACGTTCTCGCTGACCTGCTCCGGTCGTGACGCCCCTACCAGCGCGGCGGCGACGTTGTCGTTCTGCAGCACCCACGCGATCGCGAGTTGGGCCATGGTGAGGTCGAGCTCCTGCGCGACCGGCTCGAGCCGCTGCACGCGCTCGAGCACGTCGTCGTCCATGAACCGCTTGATCATGTTGGCGCCGCCCTTCTCGTCGGTGGCACGCGATCCCTCGGGAGGTGCCTGTCCGGGCAGGTACTTGCCACTGAGCACGCCCTGGGCGATCGGCGACCACACGATCTGCGAGACGCCGAGCTCGGCACAGGCCGGGACGACCTCGTCCTCGATCACCCGCCAGAGCATGGAGTACTGCGGCTGTGAGGAGATCAGCTGGATGCCGAGGTCACGGGCGAGCGCGACCCCGTCACGGATCTGGTCGGCCGTCCACTCGCTGACGCCGATGTAGAGGGCCTTGCCCTGCCGGACGATGTCGGCGAACGCCTGCATCGTCTCCTCGAGCGGCGTCTCGGTGTCGAAGCGGTGCGCCTGGTAGAGGTCGACGTAGTCGGTCTGCAAGCGGGTCAGCGAGCCGTTGATCGACTCCATGATGTGCTTGCGCGAGAGTCCGGTGTCGTTCTTCCCCCCTGGGCCGGTCGGCCAGTAGACCTTCGTGAAGATCTCCAGCGACTCGCGCCGCTCGCCCTTGAGGGCGTCGCCGAGCACCGACTCCGCCTTGGTGTTGGCGTAGACGTCGGCGGTGTCGAAGGTGCTGATGCCCTCGTCGAGCGCGGCGCGCACGCACTGCGTGGCGACGTCGTTCTCGACCTGGGAGCCGTGGGTGAGCCAGTTGCCGTAGGTGATCTCGGAGATCTTCAGGCCTGAGTTGCCGAGGTAGCGGAATTCCATGTGCCCGAGATTACGGGCGACGCCAAGACGGCGAGGTGCCCGGTCTGTCGATGGGGTCGGCGGCCGGGCCGACGACTACTTCACCGAGGTGATCGTGACCGGCGTCTTGGGTGCGACACCGTCGGCCGCCGTGCCGGCAGCGGCGATGCTCTGGACGACCTTGAGGCCGGCGGCGCTCATCCGGCCGAACACCGTGTACGCCGCAGGCAGGGGCGAGTCCTTGTAGACCAGGAAGAACTGCGACCCGTTGGTGTCGGGGCCGGCATTGGCCATGGCCACCGTCCCCGCGGTGTAGGTGCAGAGCTCCGTGCCCGATCCCGGGTCCGTCTGGCAGGGCTGCAGCCGGGGGTCCTGCGGCACCAGCTCGTCCTGGAACGAATATCCCGGGCCGCCGGTGCCGGTGGCCGACGGGTCACCGCACTGGAGGACGAAGAGCCCCTCGGTGGTGAGCCGGTGGCAGGTCGTGCCGTCGAAGTAGCCCTGCTTGGCCAGGGAGAGGAACGAGTTCACCGTGCAGGGCGCCTTGTCGGCGTCGAAGCTGATCTTCACGTCGCCGCGGTCGGTGGCGACGGTGACCTCCGAGGCGGCATCCTTCGCCGGGGACCCCGGTGGCGGTTCGACCTGCTTGGACGCCGGTCCACCGGGGGAGTAGGTGCACTCGCTGGTGGCGGCGTCGCTGGAGGTCGTCGTGGTGGTGCTGCTCCCGCAGGCCGCGACGAGCGCGAGGAGCGGGACGAGCACGAGGAACGTGAGGCGGTGGGGGGAAGTCACGCCGCGATCGTATCGACTGCTCTGCAACGCCGACGGAGGCAGGCCGGGCGACGAGGGCCGGGCGACGACGGCCGGGCGACGAGGGCCGGGAACAGTCAGCCGTGGCGCACGTGCCGGGGGGAGATGCCGAACTTGCGAGCGAGCAGTCCCTCGACCACCGACTGGGGGAGGGCTCGACGCAACGCGAAGATGGCGGGGGCGCTGCTGCCCACGGCGTACAGCGGGTCGGGCTCGTCCGCCTCGATGGCGCGCACGATCGTCCGGGCGACGCGGGCGGGATGGGCACCCTCCTTCTCGTTGCGGTCCAGGATCTTCAGCATCGCGCGGAACGACGCGAGGTGGGGGGAGTCCTCAGCGACGTACCTCGTGCGCCGTTGGCTGATCCCGGTGTTGATCGAGCCGGGCTCGACGGTGGTGAGCCAGACGCCGAACGGCGACATCTCGAAACGGGCGGCGGTCGCGAAGCCCTTCAGCGCCGCCTTGGTGGCGACGTAGGAGGACCGGTAGGCGAGCGGGAAGCTGGCCAGCATGGACCCGACCATCACGACCCGGCCGTAGCCCCGGCTCCGCATGCCCGGCAGCAGCAGCTGGGTCAGGTGCACCGGACCGATGACGTTGAGCCGGAAGAGCCGCTCGAGCGCACTGACCGGGAGGTCCTCCAGCGGCCCGCTCTGCGACTCGCCCGCGTTGTTCACCACGATGTCGACGTGGTGGCCCTCCGCTCCGAGGGCGCTCACGAACCCTTCGATGGCGTAGAGGTCGGTGAGGTCGAGCGCGCGGTAGATCACGCCGTCGAGCCGGGAGTCGTCCGGGATCCGCTCCGGGTGGCGACTGGTCCCGATCACCCGGTGTCCGCGGTCGAGGAGCATCTGCGAGGTGGCCCTGCCGATGCCGGAGGATGCTCCGGTGACGAGTGCGGTGTGGGTGCCGGGTGCAACGGTGCTCATGCCATCGCAGACTAGGCCAGTCTGCGCCTGTCGGCCATCAGTGCAGCCAGGTTCAGGGCCGCCCAGCCGAGGGTGACGGCCAGGACCTTCTTCTGCACGCCGGGCTTGGAGGCGCCGGCGCCCAGGATGGTCGCGTCGGAGAGGTCGCCGAGGATCCGCAGCGTCATCATCGCGGTGACGACGGAGGGGTTCCTCGAGGCGAGCGCGATTCCGGAGATGGCGAGGTCGCGCCCGGCGTAGGTGCGGGCCATCTGGTCGTAGGCCGGGGCCAGCTCGGCAGGAGCCTCGATCCCGTCCGCGAGGTGGCGGGGCTTGACGGCCGCGAAGACGCCGTAGCCGGCGGTGGCGAAGGAGATCAGCTTGGAGTACGACATCTGCCGAACCTAGTCCTCCCGCCCAAGCGTGTCCCGGCGCATGACAGGGTCGGGGGATGAGCACGACGACCCAGCTGTTCCCGTTCGCCTTCGCTCCGAGCTATCGCCTCCCGGCGCTGGCCTTCGGCGTCACTCCTCGCACAGCGATGGTGTGCGTCCAGGACGGCGATCTGCGGGTGCGCTTCGGGCTCTGGACCCTGCGTACGCCGCTGGCCAACGTCGCGGGCGCGGAGCTGAGCGGCGGGTTCGGCTTCCTGAAGACGGCCGGGCCGGCGCACCTGTCCTTCGCCGACCGAGGCGTCACGTTCGCCACCAACGGCGAGCGGGCCCTGTGCGTCCGGTTCCACGAGCCGGTCGTGGCGATCGACCCGACCAGGACGATCAAGCACCCAGGAGCCACGATCACCGTGGCCGACCCGGCGGGCCTGGCCACAGCGCTCGGGCACCCCGTTTGAAACCCCGGGTCTGAACCTCCGGGTCTGAACCTCCGCCTTCGTCGCTCAGCAGTCCTCGAGCAGCTCGCGGACCAGGTGCAGCGCCACCACCACGGTCCGGGCCCGGATGCCGGCGCGGGACCCGGGCAGCATCAGCCGCCGGCTCCGGCTGGTGCCCGCACCGGACACGCAGACGTGCACCAGACCCACGGGCTTCTCGGCCGTGCCGCCCCCGGGGCCGGCGACTCCGGTGATCCCGACCCCGACGTCGCTGCCGAGACGGGCACGAGCGCCGTCGGCCATCAGCGTGGCCACCTCGGCACTCACCGCGCCGACCTCGTCCAGCACGGAGTCCGGGACACCGAGCAGATCGCGCTTGGCGTCGTCGGCGTAGGTGACCAGCCCGCCGAGAAGGTACGCCGAGGAGCCGGGTCGGTCCGCCAGGCGTCCGGCGAGCAGACCAGCGGTGCACGACTCGGCGGTGCCGATGGTCCAGCCGCGGGAGAGCAGGTCGTCGGCGACGATCTCGTCGATCGTGCGACCGTCGTCGGAGAACAGCGTGTCCGGGAAGTCGCCACGGACCGCGCCGACCAGGGCGTCGTACGACGCAGCAGCGCCGGGGGAGTACCGGGTGACGACCTCGAGCTCGCCCTGGCGCAGGCAGGTGGTGATCTCCAGCCCGTCCAGCTCGGGTCCGTGGTGGCGCAGCGTCGCCGCCAGCGCCGACTCCGGCGTCCCCCAGAGCCGCAGCGTCGACTGGCGCAGCTCGCCGCGTCCGTCGAGAGCCGCCTGCACCCAGGGGTCCTCCACCGCCTCGGACCACATGCCCTGGAGCTCGGAAGGAGGGCCTGGCAGCACCAGCACGGGAGGTCCCGCACGTCCTCCGCGAACAGGGACGACCAGGCCCGGCGCGGTGCCGACGGGCACCAGCACCCGGGCGCCCTCCGGCACCCGGGCCTGCTTCCGCGTTGCCGCGGCGGTGGCCTCCGGGTCCGTACGCCCACCACGCGCTGAGCCGAGTGCGGCGACGATCTCGGCGATCTGCTGCTCGAGCGCGGTGTCGAGCTGCAGGGACCGGCCCTGGAAGTCCGCGACCACCTCGGCCGTGAGGTCGTCCGCGGTGGGTCCCAGCCCGCCGGTGGTGATCACCAGGGCGTGGTCGGCGGCAAGGAAGCCGAGGGCGGCGTGGAGGTCGTCGGGACGGTCGCCGACCACGACGATCCGGCCGACGTCGACGCCCAGGTCCAGCAGCCGTTCAGCCAACCATGGGCCGTTGGCGTCGCTGACGCGCCCGGTGAGCACCTCGGTGCCGGTCACGACGATGCCTGCGCGGGGGATCATCACCCGATCCTAGGGAGCGGCCGGAAACTCACCCGGGAGCGGGAAGCGCCCGCTGCTGCGACGTTCTACTTGACATAATGTACCTTATCGGCGAGGCAGTCAAGCTCAGCGAGGCCGGGCTCCCGGCCCTCTCCTGGCCCTGTACCGGCCCCGTCGCCTGGTCGCCTGGTCGTCAGGTCGCCAGGTCGCCAGGTCGCTCGGTCGGCGATGGCCACCTGTCGGTGGCGGGTGAGCTCGCCACCTGTCCGGCCTGTCCGGCTTGCGTGCCAGCGCTTGAGTGGGAACCTTCCCCGAGCGAAACACAAATGTCCGATTTAGTTCATTTGTCAATTTCCCGGAATTGCGGATTGGCCCGTGCCACGCTTTTCCCAGCGCGCACGATAGCCATTCCAGGCGCGGGAAGGAGCAGGCTGTGCTCGGCAGTTCGGGTGGTCGCGCCTTCACGCTCGGCAGCCTGTCCGCGGCTCTGATCGCGGCCGGCGCGGTGGTCGCTACGTTCGGACCCGTGCCTGCTGGAGCGACCTGGTCCTGGACCTCGGTGGTGACCGGCGACAACCTGAGCATTCTCGCCGAGGTGTGGGCCCTCGGCTGCTGCTTGTACGCCGTGCGGCGGACCGAGGGACGGATGCGGATCTCGTGGTCGATGCTCGCCTCGATGATCTTGCTCTTCACCGGCGGCGACGTCTTGTGGCTCGTCTACGGCGGTGCGTCCGGACATCCCTCGATCCTCTCGCTGGCTGACCTGCTCTACCTCGCGGGTCTCGCCCCGGCCGTCATCGGCCTGCTGCTCTACCCGGTGGCTCGCGGCCTGCGCGCGGTGCCGTGGCCCGTGGTCCTCGACGCGGCCGTGCTCGGGAGCTCGGCGCTGCTGGTGAGCCAGGTGCTGGTCTTCGCTGAGGTGGCCGCGAAGGGAGGCAGCGCGCGCGACGTGACCATGTATCTCGTCTACCCCACCACCGATGTGCTGCTGGCGTGCCTGGTGCTCGTGCTGCTGGTGCGCAGTGTCGGTGAGGCACGCATCGACGTGGTCCTCCTGGGCCTGATGTTCGCCCTCTACGCCGTCGCCGACAACGCCTATGCCCTGCTGAGTGTCCGGGGTGAGGACTACAGCGGCACCTTCGTCGATGTCGTCTACGTGGTGGCGCCTCTGCTTCTCGGGCTTGCTGCCCTGAGTGTGGACACCTTTCCCACCTCGCTGCGGATGCTGCGCCGTCAGCTGGCCGGCATCTGGGCGCCCGTGCTGCCTGACCTCGCCGCGGTGGCGGCGTTGGCCGTGGGCCTGGTCTGGCTGCTGCGCGGAACCGGGTCCTGGGTGCTCGCCGCCGCCGTGCTGCTGCTCACCGGACTGCGCCAGATCTCTCTGACCGCGCAGGCGCAGCGGATGCGTCTGGACCTCGAGCGTCGGGTGGTGCAGCGCACCGACGAGGTGGCCGTCATCACCGAGCGTCATCGCCGCCTGGAGGCCATGAAGTACACCTTCGTCAGCTCGGTCAGTCACGAGCTGCGGACACCGCTGACGGCCATCAGGGGATGCCTCGAGGTGCTCGCTGACGGCGACGCCGGCGAGCTTCCCTCGACGGCGCGCGACGTCGTGGCCGTGGCGGCCCGCGGCAGCGAGCGCCTCTCGAGGCTGGTCGACAACATCATCGACCTCGAACGGCTGGAGAGTGGTGTCTTCACCTTCCGCCCCGCACTGCACCACGTGAACGCCTTGTTGGACGAGGCTGCCGCCTCGCTGCGCTTCCTGTCCGACGACGCGAGCATCACCGTGGTCCGCTGCCCGGCCGAGGAGCGCGCCATGGTCGATGCCGACCAGATCCTGCAGGCGTTGATCAATCTGCTCGGCAACGCGGTCAAGTTCACTCCCCCTGGTGGCCAGATCACGTTGCAGGCGCTCAGCCGCGGTGAGGAGGTGGAGGTCTCCGTCTCCGACCACGGCCGTGGGATCCCGCAGGACCAGCTCGCCGCGGTGTTCGACCGGTTCCACCAGGTCGACACCAGCGATGCCAAGGTCCTGGGCGGAGCCGGTCTCGGCCTGACGATCACCAGGCACATCGTGGAGGCCCACGGTGGTCGCATCTGGGTGGAGAGCGAGGTGGGGCAGGGCTGCACCTTCCGGTTCACGATCCCGCTCCGTCACGCCCCGGTCGACAACGCCTCCACCGCCCCGGCGACGTCGCTCAGGGTTGCTGCTCGTCCGTGATCGTGTGCATCGCTGCTTCCTCCGCAGTGGCGCCGGCCCCGTCGATGCCCTCGTCCTCGGCCACCATCTCGGAGGTGACGTCAGGATGTGACCCCTCGTCCGGCGCCATCAGCCGGCCGGTGCGATCGCCGCCGACCTCGCCGCCGACGTCGCCGTCGACGATGTCGTCCGTCGAGTGCTCGCCGTCCTCGGCCCAGACCTCGGGCTCCTCGTGAGCCAGGCGATCGTCGAGCGACTCCCCACCCTCGGGGTGCCGCAGATGATCGGTCTCACGCTCTGGTGGGGAGTAACCCTCGTCGAGCACGTCGTCGACCCCACGGTCGTCCAGGGTGTCCTCGGGCTGCAGCTGGTCTTCGCTCATGTCCTCGACGTTAGCCGGTCATGATGCAGGTTCGAGGAGCGAGTCGATGAGCTGCAGCAAGCGGTCCATGGAGCCACCCTTGACGACGTAGTGGTCGGCACCCGCCTCCAGAGCCTTCTGCGCGAGCGCGCTCTGGTTGAAGCCCGAGAGCACGATCACCCGGACCCCGCGGACCGCGGCGCGGATCAGCGGCAGTGCCTCGAGGCCGTCCATGCGCGGCATCGCCAGGTCGAGGAGCACCAGGTCCGGCTGCAGCAGGGTCGCCATCTCCACGGCGGCGACCCCGTCGGCCGCCTCCCCCACCACGCTCAGCCCGCCGACGGCCTCCATCCGCGTGCGCATCAGCAGTCGCAGGTCCTCGGCATCGTCGACGACGAGGACGCTGTGCGTGCGACGGGGCTCGGAGTCCCGCGGTGGCGGGTGTGGAGCGGCGTCGTTCGTCCCCAGCAGCGCGGGACCTGTCCTGACGAGGTCACCGGGTTGCAGTGCGACCCCGTCCAGCGAGTCCAGCAGGTCATCCATCATCGTGCGCGCGGCCGTGAGCGTCCGGTCGAGATAGGCCTTGGTGCCCTGCACCTCGCCCTGGTCCAAGGAGTAGACGGCTGCGACCAGGCCCTGGACGACGTTGTCGTTGATCTCCAGCGCCTGACGGCGCTTCAGCTGCGCCTCGTTCAGTCGGGCGGAGACCCCCTCACCCTCCAGACGCGGCCCGGCGTCGCGCAGGAACAGGGCGTCGAGCACGTCCTCGTCGGAATCGAGACCCTCCGCGGTCGGCACGCTGACACTGATCACGTCCAGCTTGAGCGGGAGCCCCCTCAGGCTCGAGGCGTGCACCGCGCCGCCGTGCGTGCGGGGCCACGCCGGGAGGAACTCGTCGACCGGGTGGCCCTCGGGATCTCCGTCGAGGAGCTCTCGGGCACGCTCGTTGGCCTCGAGGACGCGCCCCTCGGCGTCGAGCAGCAGGATCGCGTCCGGGGCGGCGTTGACCAGACCTCGGAACCGGGTGGTGACCCGCAGGCACTCCTGGTCGGCCCTGGCCCGGTCGGTGATGTCCACGCAGGTGCCGCGCAACCGCACCGGGTTGCCGTCCTCGTCCATGACGACCTCGCCGGTTGAGCTCAGGTGCCTGACCTCCCCTCCGGGCCTGACGATCCGCTCGATCACCTCGTACGCCGCGCCGGTCGCGCACGCCTCCTCGTGCACCCTGGCGATCCGCTCCCGGTCATCGGGGTGGACGTGCGCGAGGAAGGTGTCGTAGCGAGGAGCGAAGGACTGCGGCTCGTACCCGTAGATCCTGAACAGCTGGTCCGACCACGAGCTCCGGTCGGTGGCGATGTGCCACTCGAAGTCCCCCATGTTCGCCAGCCGCTGGGCGTGGTCCGTGCGGGCCACCAGCGCGGTGAGCGGCTCCGCCCGAGCGGTCGTGGCGAGGCGGCTCTCCAGGTAGGCCACCGCGAGCCGGAGCGCGGAGTCCTCGACGGTGGCGGGGGCGCACCAGGCCAGCACCAGGACCCCTGCTTCGCCGGGGAGTCGCCGTGCAGCCGTTCGGACGACCCCCGCCCTCCCCCACGACGCCGGCACCTCGAGGTCGGTGAGCTCGGACGAGGCAGCGGCGAGGACGGTACGCAGCGCCTCGTGATCCAGCTCGGCGCCGGCGCTCGAGACGACCCGGACCTCCTCCTCGAGCTGCAGCACGAGGGCTGCGTCGGCCATGGCGATCGGCAGCAGGCGTGGCAGGGCCACACCGAGAACCGGCTCGGTCCCGTGCTCGGCGGCGAGCGCCTCCGCGAACTCGCGGAGCAGTCCCATCTGGTTCGTCGAGTCCATGGTCGCTTCCTGGAAGAGCGTCTGTGTGCGCCCGAGCACTCGCGGGCCTTGACAGCAGCCGGCGGGTTGCTGCGCCGTGGTTCCACGTCGGCAGCTGGTGCGACGTAGCGATCTGGTGGTGCGGCGGGTCGATCCCGGAACCTGGTGAGCGCGAAGCGTGTACCCCGCGATTGCCGGTCGATGCATCCCTTCGACATATTGGTCTAGGCCGGGCTGTCCGGCCCCGTTCCGGTGACCTGCACGCTACCCGCGCGAGGTGGCGCTCGCGCCCGTCAGGACGGCCCGCGCATCCAGCGCGAGCGCTCCCGAGGCTGACGCGAGCACCGGATTGAGCTCCAGCTCGCCCAGCTCCGGATGGGCCGCGGCGACGTGCGAGACCCGGGCGACCAGGTCGGCGAGGGCGGCGAGGTCGGCCGTGGCCGGGTCGTGCGGCTCAGACGTCGAGGTAGACCTTGATCGCCCGGCGCTCGTCCATCGCACGGTAGCCCTCAGCCACCTGCTCCAGCGGCATCCGGGCGTCGAAGACCAGACCGGGGTCGACCGTGCCGGAGGTGACCAGGTCGAGCAGCTCGGGCAGGTAGGTGCGCACCGGCGCGACGCCACCGGCCAGGCCCACGTTCTTGCTGAACATCTTGCGGATCGGCAGGTCCACGCCGTGCGGGACGCCGACGAACCCCACGGTCGAACCGGCACGCGCCGACCCGAAGGCCTGGAGCATCGAGTCGTTCGTGCCGACGCACTCGAGCACGGCGTCGGCACCCACGCCGTCGGTGAGGTCCTTGACGCGCTCGGCACCCTCTCGGCCACGCTCGGCCACGATGTGGGTCGCCCCGAACCTGCGGGCGATCTCCTGCCGTTGCGGGTGCCTCGACATGGCCACCACGCGTTCGGCACCCATCTGGGCCGCAGCCAGGACCGCGCACAGCCCGACGGCGCCGTCCCCGACGACGACCACCGTGTCTCCGGGCTTGACCCCAGCGGCGACCGCGCAGTGCCAACCGGTCGGGAACACGTCCGAGAGGGTGAGCAGGGAGGGAAGCAGCGAGGGGTCCGGCATCCCGTCGGTCTTGACGAGGCTCCCCTCGGCCTGGCTCACCTTGGCGTACTCCCCCTGTCCCCCGGTGGTGAAGCCGCCGCTCATGCACGCCGAGGTGACGCCGGCACGGCAGTTCGGGCAGGTGTTGTCGCTGTGGCAGAACGGCGCGATCACGAAGTCCCCAGGCTTGAACGAGCGCACCTCGGAGCCGACCTCCTCGACCACCCCGATCATCTCGTGGCCGATGGTGTCCCCCGGCGTGATGTCGTTCTCCCCGCGGTAGGGCCACAGGTCCGAGCCACAGATGCAGCCGGCGGAGACCTTGAGGATGGCGTCCGTGGGTTCCTCGATCACCGGCGTGGGCCGGTCCTCGAGTCGGATGTCGCGGGGGCCGTGGATGGTGGTGACTCGCATGAAACGCATCCTGACAGATGGGGCGTTATCTCATATCTGAGATAGGATCGCGCGATGACTGAAGGCTACCTGGGACGCGTCGGCACCCTGATCCGCGACGCCCGCAAGCACCGCGGCTGGACCCAGCAGCAGCTCTCGGAGGTGCTCGGCACCAGCCAGAGCGCGGTGAACCGCATCGAGCGGGGCCACCAGAACCTCTCCCTGGACATGCTGGCCCGCATCGGCGAGGCGCTGGACTCACCTCTGGTCAGCATCGGCCAGGGCCCCACCCACCTCCGCGTGACCGGTCCCACCACGTTGCGGGGCTCGATCGAGGTGAAGACCTCCAAGAACGCGGGGGTGGCGCTGCTGTGCGCGTCGCTGCTCAACCGGGGGCGTACGACGCTGCGTCGGGTCGCTCGCATCGAGGAGGTCAACCGGCTCCTCGAGGTGCTCGAGAGCATCGGTGTCAAGACACGGTGGCTCAACGAGGGGAACGACCTCGAGATCACCCCGCCGCCGAACCTCGACCTGAGCAGCATCGACGAGGAGGCGGCGCGGCGTACCCGGTCGATCATCATGTTCCTCGGCCCGCTGATGCACCGACGCAGTGACTTCGAGCTCCCCTACGCGGGTGGTTGTGACCTCGGCACCCGCACGGTGGAGCCGCACATGACCGCCCTGCGCCCCTTCGGCCTGCAGGTGACGGCGACCGAGGGCAGCTATCACGCCCAGGTCCAGTCGGGCATCGTGCCGACGAGGCCGATCGTGCTGATCGAGCGCGGCGACACGGTCACCGAGAACGCCCTGATGGCAGCGGCCCTCTGCGACAGCACCACGGTCATCCGCAACGCGAGCTCGAACTACATGGTCCAGGACCTCTGCTTCTACCTGCTCAAGCTGGGCGTCAAGATCGAGGGCATCGGCACGACGACCCTGCGGGTCACCGGCTGCACCGAGATCGCCGTCGACGTCGACTACTCCCCCAGCGAGGACCCGATCGAGGCGATGTCGCTCCTCGCGGCAGCGATCGTCACCGACTCGGAGATCACCGTGAAGCGGGTGCCGATCGAGTTCATGGAGATCGAGCTCGCCGTCCTCGAGGAGATGGGATTGCGCTACACCCTGTCGGCGGAGTACCTCGCCGCCAACAAGCACACCCGGCTCGTCGACGTGACGACGCTGCACTCGACCCTGCGCTCCCCGATCGACAAGATCCACCCGATGCCGTTCCCGGGGCTGAACATCGACAACCTGCCCTTCTTCGCGATCATCGCGGCGACGGCCCAGGGGCAGACGATGCTGCACGACTGGGTCTACGAGAACCGGGCGATCTACCTCACCGAGCTGAACAAGCTCGGCGGCAAGGTCACGCTGATGGACCCGCACCGCGTCATGATCGAGGGTCCGACACGCTGGTCGGGCACCGAGGTGGTGTGCCCACCGGCCCTACGGCCTGCGGTGGTGATCCTGCTCGCCATGCTGGCCTCGAAGGGCACGTCGGTGCTGCGGTCGACCTACGTGATCCACCGGGGCTACGAGGGACTGGCCGACCGGCTCAACGAGCTCGGCGCCCACATCGAGGCCTTCCACGACCTCTGATCCGCGGGAGGACCGACTCAGTCACGGCTGCGGAACAAGGCGTCCACGTAGGAGCGGGCCTTGGGTGCCGGCGGCGGCGCCTTCATGTCCGCGGTGATGCGGGGCAGCTGCGCCGTGTCGGCCGAGCGGTGCGCGTGCCAGTCGTTCTCCGCCTCGATCAGGCTCCCGAGGTCGGCGCGGTCCAGGAAGACCCCCTGGCAGCTCTCGCACTGCCGGACCCTCACCTCGTCGTGAGATCGCGCTGCCATGGCGCCGCTGCACTTGGGGCAGGTCATCTCGTCCATGTCTCGCACGGTACTCCTGGCAGCGAAGGCGACTGAGTAGGAACGCGGATGGTCCAGGCGGCGATTCGGGACCACCATCGGCAGATGCAGGTGAATACTTCTGGCGTGGCCGCGGAGGGGAGTCGTCAGCGCGGACAACGCCCCGTGACCGGCTACGCCTATCTCGACGCGGTGCTCGACCAGCCCGGGTCGGTCCTGGCCATGGCGCACCGCGGCGGGGCCCTGCACCCCGAGATCCCCGGCGCCGAGAACACGCTGCACGCCTTCCGGCACGCCGTCGCGCTGGGCTACCGGTATCTCGAGACCGACGTGCACACCACACGGGACGGCGTGCTGCTGGCCTTCCACGACGAGGTGCTGGACCGGGTGACCGACGCCCAGGGTCGCCTCGACGACCTGACGGCCGACGTGATCGCCCGGGCACGGATCGTGGGCGAGCACCCGGTGCCGACCATGGCCGAGCTCCTCGAGGAGTTTCCGCAGTGCCGGTTCAACATCGACCTCAAGTCGCTGGGCGCCGTCCGCCCGCTCGTCGACCTCCTCGAGTCGACCCGCAGCCAGGACCGGGTATGCGTGGGCTCCTTCTCCCAGCGCCGTCTCGACGCCTTTCGGCGGGCGACCGGGGGCCGGGTCGCCACGTCGGCGTCCCCCCTGGAGGTGGCGCGCTTCCTGGTCCTGCCTTCCGGTGCGGCGGCGAGGTTCCTGACCGGTCGAGGGGTGGCCGCGCTCCAGGTGCCGCACCGTCGGGGTCCGCTCCCGGTGGTCACCACCGGATTCGTACGGCGTGCCCACGGCGCCCACGCACAGGTGCACGTGTGGACCGTGGACGACCCCGCAGAGATGGACGTGCTGCTCGACATGGGCGTCGACGGACTGATCACCGATCGGACCGATGTGCTCAAGGACGTGCTGATCCGCCGAGACCAGTGGAGGAACCACCTATGAGCACCCCCGCACCGATGGGCATCGCCGACCTCTCCCCCGTGGACCGGCTGCAGCAGCAGAAGGCGTGGAACTGGTACGACTGGGCCAACTCGGCGTTCTACACGACGGTGCTCTCGGTGCTCTTCGCGCCCTACATGATCACCGTCGCCGGCAGGGCGGCCGGCTGCTCCGAACCCGACGAGACCTGCACCAAGACGGTCTCCGTGCTCGGCCTGCACCTCGCGGCGGGAGCCCTGCCGAGCTACCTGATCAGCTTCGCCACGATCCTCAGCGCGTTCCTGCTGCCGATCGTGGGTGCGTTCGTGGACCGCTCAGGGCGCAAGAAGTGGCACATGGCCGGCTATGCCTTCGCGGGTTCGTTCTTCGCAGGGCTGCTGTTCTTCGTGCAGGGCGAGAGCTGGCAGCTCGGGGCGGTCGCCGTGGTGCTCAGCAGCATCCTCGGCGGCTGCTCGCTGGTGGCCTACTACGCGATCCTCGTCGACATCTCGACCGAGGACGAGCGCGACCGGGCGTCCTCCCGCGGATGGGCGTGGGGCTACCTCGGTGGTGGGCTGCTGCTGCTGCTCAACCTCGTGGTCTACACGATGCACGACACCTTCGGTCTCGACGAGGGCATGTCCGTGAGGCTCTCGCTGCTCTCCGCCGCACTGTGGTGGGCGGGCTTCACGATCATCCCGGTGGTGCGGCTGCGCAACTACGCGCCGGTCAACGTGGTGGCGGAGCGAGGCACGATCTTCGAGCGCAGCTTCGGCCAGCTCCTCACCACGCTCAAGGAGCTGCGCAACTACCCGATGACGCTGACGTTCCTGCTGGCCTACCTGTTCTACAACGACGGCATTCAGACCGTGATCTACGCCGCGTCGACGTACGGCTCCAAGCAGCTCAAGTTCGACCAGAGCGTGCTGATCGCCACCATCCTGCTCATCCAGTTCGTGGCCTTCGGGGGAGCGCTCTGGTTCGGCCGGCTCGCAGCGAGGTACGGCGCCTACAGGTCCATCCTCTGGGGCACCTACGCCTGGATGCTGATCGTGGTGCTCGCGCTGTTCCTCCCGGAGAAGAACGTGGCGCTGTTCCTCTCCCTCGCGATCGCGATCGGGATCGTCCTCGGCGGGACCCAGGCGCTGTCGCGCTCGTTCTTCAGCCTGCTCATCCCCCGCGGACGCGAGGGCGAGTACTTCAGCCTGTACGGCGCAGCCGAGCGGGGCACGTCCTGGTTCGGGACGCTGCTCTTCGGCGTGGTGTTCCAGGTGACCGGCTCCTACCGGCCGGCGATCCTCGCGCTGATCATCTTCTTCGTGCTCGGTGCCTTCTTCCTGCTCCGCCTCGACGCCGATCGCGGCATCCGCGAGGCCGGCAACCGGGTGCCGGCCCGCCCGTGAGCACCCCCAGGAGGACCCGAGTCCGAGCCTGCGCCGCCCCTCGGTCGACCGAGGGGCGATTGCGGCGGATTTTATCGGGAATCCTCGGGCCGCTACGCTCGTTGGAGTAGAGACGGCGCCTCGAGGCGCCAGCACACCTTTTCGACCCGACCGGCATCACGACCGGCTTGTCGCACCGCCACATGGGCGGTACGCATGAGGGGCACGACATCCGCGGCCTTTCCGGCCGTGAGTGTAGAACTTTGGAGGTTCTCATGGGAGAGCGCACGCTACGCGGAGCCCGGCTGGGTGGTCAGAGCTTCGAGGACGAGCGCGGCATCGAGTTCGCCGCCCGTCAGCAGGTGGGCTACCGCTGTGCCCACGCACACGAGTTCGAGATCACCATGTCGGTCGAGGCCGACGTCCCGGCGCTGTGGGAGTGCCCACGCTGTGGTGCCGAGGGCCGGGCCACGTCCGGCATCGAGCCCGAGGTCAAGGACGTGAAGCCCGCGCGCACGCACTGGGACATGCTCCTCGAGCGCCGCTCCATCAAGGAGCTCGAGGACATCCTCACCGAGCGCCTCGAGCTGCTCCGCGGCGGTGAGATCGGCCCGGCGCACCTGCACCGCGCCAGTGCCCGCAAGAAGAAGGCGACTGTCTGAGGCAGCCGGCCGACCTCATCCGGGGGGCTGGTGCCCCTCGGGGGGTCGTTCGTCGACCACCTCGCCCTGGACCACACCGTTCGCGGGATCCGCTGGTCCGGGGCGTTGTCGTGTCCGCCCGGACCCCGGGTTCGTGCTCGCGGTCGGGAAGCCGACGCCCACCAGCCTGCGGCTGATCACCCTGGTCAGCACCGTGCGACCCACCGGGCGGGTGAGCGGGAGGATGCACAGGATGCCGACGAGGTCCGTGACGAAGCCGGGCGTGAGCATCAGCGTGCCTCCGACCAGGATCAGCATCCCGTCGGCGAGCTCCTGGGCGGGCATCCGGCGCTGCTCCAGCGCCGAGCGGAGCGCCCGCCAGGCGCGCATCCCCTCCCGCTTGACGATCCAGGCGCCCAGGACGCTGTCGGCGACCAGCAGCAGGATCGTCCACCAGGCGCCGATGACCTGGCCGATCTGGATGATCACGTAGATCTCCAGCAGCGGCACCAGCACGAAGGCCACCAGCAGCAGCCACCACGGGAAGCCGCGCCTCCTCGTCGCACTCATGTCTGGTCAACGTCTGGAAGCGGGTGGCCGTTCCGCGCCGTCCCGTGCGCCCGGTCACGCCGCAGGGTCGCCAGCAGGCCGCGGGACCGCTCGGCGATCCCCCACACCGTGATCCGTCTGAGCGACTCGGCAGCGACGGCGCCGCTCATCTTCGAGGTCCCGTGACGACGCTCGACGAACTCGATCGGCACCTCGGTGACACGCAGCCCCTCCCGGATCACCCGGTAGGCCAGCTCCGCCTGGAAGACGTAGCCCCGCGAGGCGATCGTCTCGAGATGGATCCGCTCGAGCGTCGTACGCCGGAAGACGCGGTAGCCGGCGGTCGCGTCGCGGATCCCGATGCCGAGCAGGCGCCGGGTGTAGAGGTTGCCCGCGCGGGAGAGCAGCTCGCGACGCAACGGCCAGTTCACGACGTTGCCGCCCGGCACCCAGCGCGAGCCGATGACGAGGTCGGCCCCGGCCAGCGCGTCCAGCAGGAGGTGCAGCTGCTCGGGCGCGTGCGACCCGTCCGCGTCCATCTCCCCGATCACGTCGTAACCGCGCTCGAGGGCGACCTCGAAACCGTGCAGGTACGCCGCACCCAGCCCCTGCTTGTCGGGGCGGTGGACCACCGTGACGTGCGCGTCCGCGACCGCGATCCGGTCCGCGAGCGCACCCGTCCCGTCGGGTGAGTTGTCGTCGACGACCAGCACGTCCACGGTCGGCTCGACGGTCCGGAGCCGCTCGATCACCGACGCCAGGTTGTGCACCTCGTCATAGGTGGGGATGACCATCACCACCCGACCGCGCGGGGTGCCCGTGGTGTCGAGGTCGGCCATGGCGCCAACCTATCGGGAGGCGCTCCGGCAGCCGTGCGAGGCAGCCGGAGCCGGCGCCACGAGCACCGTGGTGGCGGGTCCCCCCGCACCCGAGGTCGGGGGCGCTCCCCCAGGAACTCTCACCCGCGGCGTGCACACGAGGGGCGAGAGGGCAGGTCGGGGGGAGTTGGGTGACCTTCGGACCGCTCACGCCCTGGCTGGGTGCCAGAGCCGCAGGCGTTGTCTACTGGTCGCCGCACTCCCCCCGTGTCCTCCCGTCGAGGTTGCGCTGCCCAACCCGCCAAGTGTGCTTCCTGCGACCATCTTGGCCAGATGGCCCGGAACCACATCCGTCGGACATGCAATCTGACGTTCTGCCCGGAGTAACTCGGAGACCCTCACCCGCGCGGGCGCTCCCTGTCAACACCCCTGGACCTGCGGATATGTGAGAAAAAAGCAGGTCAGCGTGGACCTTCCAGATCGACGACAAGTTTCGTGAAAATTGCCGAGTCCGGCGTGTCGCAGCGGACACGCCGGGGGTGGTCCAGACCTATGGGACCACCACGGTGCCGCGCGCGGTGGTGGCCACGATCGGTTGGTGCAGCATCTGGGCCGCCGACGCGCGCCCGGCCGCCGCGTCACCGCGGGCCACCACCACCAGCTCGAGGTCCAGCTCCCGTGACCGGGTGCCGACGCGGACGAGGGTGGCGCTGGCCTCCACCACGTCGCCCGCCCGGACCGGGGCCAGGAACTGGACCTCCGAGTAGGACGCGAACAGGCCCTCGTCCCCGTCGGTGCGGATGCACATCTCCGTTGCGACGTCGCCGAAGCGCCCGAGCCCCCACGCGCCGTCGACGAGGTGGCCGGCGTAGTGCGCGTGCGAGTAGGGCACGTAGAGCCGGTGCACGACCCGCAGGCCGACCGTGGGCCCCTCGGTGGTCGTCATGACGCCCTCCTCTCGGTCACCAGGCGGTGCACCAGGTAGCTCGCGACCTCCCCGGGCGTCGTACCCCGGGTGAAGACCCGGTCGACCCCCAGCGCGGCCGACATGGACTCGTCGAAGCGTGGTCCGCCCACCACCAGCAGCGGACGTCGTGCCGGCGGGAAGGCCTCGCGGAACGCCGCGGACATCTCGCGGGTGTTGAGCAGGTGGGCGTCGCGCTGGGTGACGACCTGGGAGACGAGAACTGCGTCGGCGCGCTCCGCGACCGCTCGCTCGACCAGCTGGGGCACGGAGACCTGGGCGCCGAGGTTCACCACCTTGAGCTCGCGGTAGTACTCCAGGCCCTTCTCCCCCGCGAAGCCCTTGATGTTCAGGATCGCGTCGATGCCCACCGTGTGCGCGTCGGTGCCGATGCAGCCGCCGACGACCACCATACGGCGGCGCAGGGCACGCTTGACCGCTGCATTCACCTCCTTGGGGGTGAGCAGCTCGTAGTCACGCTCCACCACCTCCACGACCGAGGGATCCACGAGGTGGTTCACCCGCCCGTAGACCACGAAGAAGGTGAAACCGGGACCCATCGGCTTGGAGTGCGCGACCAGCGCCGGGTCCATGCCCATCTTGTTCGCCAGCTGGATGGCGGCGCCGTCGGCGACCTTGGCGCCCGAGCCGAGGGAGGACATCGGCAGCGTGAACGAGAGCTGCACCATGCCGTCGCCGGTGGTGTCACCGTAGGGACGGATCAGCCTCCTCTCGTCCCTGCCGGTCGATGCCGTCGTCTCGGTGGCGGCGTCTGTGGACTTCATTCATCCTCCAGGATCTCGGTCGCGGGGTTGTAGTAGGACGCAGACTTCTTCGCCACACCGTCGAGGCCCCGGCCGGCGTCGGCCGGTCGCTTCATCAGCCCGAAGGTGCCGTCGGCTATCGCGGCCAGGAGCGGCGCCTTCCCCGAGCCGTCGGTGTCGCTCGCGATGCGGTCCAGCAGGTCGATGGTCTCGGCGAGCACGGTGCGGGCCCGCTGGGCGATGAACCCGTCGGGCGCCGGGCGGAAGTCCTCGTGCAGCGCCCCGGCCGCCTCCATCACGTAGCGCACGTTCTGCAGCGCGAGGTCGCGGTCGCTGATCCACGGAGTCACCACCGCCTCGGTCATCATCCCGACCAGCAGGATCCCCTGGCCGGTCAGCGCGCCGGCCAGGTTGAAGAACCCGTCGAGGAGGTAGCCGCGGAAGACGTCACCGGTCATGTGCCGGGTGGGTGGCATCCACTTTAGCGGAGCCTTCGGGAACAGCTCGCGTGCCAGCAGCGCGTGCGCCAGCTCCATCCGGAAGGAGTCCTTGAGGTCGGGATCGATCTCGAAGGCGTGCCCCAGCCCCAGCTGCCAGTCCTCGAGGCCCGCCTCCTTGGCGAAGTACTCGTTGAGCAGCTGGCTGGTGGTGACGGTGTGGGCAGCCTCGACCGCGTCGGCAGTGGTGAGGTAGTTGTCCTCACCGGTGTTGATGATGATCCCGGCCCGCGCGTGCACCTGCCGGCTGAACCGCTGGTCGACGAACGTGCGGATGGGGTTGATGTCGCGGAAGAGGATCCCGTACATCGAGTCGTTGAGCATCATGTCCAGCCGCTCGAGCCCCGCCAGGGCGGCGATCTCCGGCATGCAGAGCCCGCTGGCGTAGTTGGTCAGCCGGATGTAGCGCCCCAGCTCCTTGCCGGTCTCGTCGAGCGCTGCCCGCATCAGCCGGAAGTTCTCCTGGGTCGCGTAGGTCCCGGCGAAGCCCTCGCGGGTGGCGCCCTCGGGGACGTAGTCGAGCAGCGACTGCCCGGTCGAGCGGATCACCGCGATCACGTCGGCACCCTCGCGCGCTGCTTGCTGGGCCTGGGGGATGTCCTCGTAGATGTCGCCGGTGGCGACGATGAGGTAGATCCACGGCTGCCGGGGCGCGTCCCCGATCCGCGCGATCAGGCGCTCACGCTCGCGTCGTCGGCCGTCGATCCGGCGTACTCCGGAGGCCACCTGCTTGCGGGCCGCCGACCGGGCCCGCGTCGCGTCGCGACCGTCGGGCAGCCGGAACCGCGCAGAACCGGCGGACGCCTTCTGCGCGAGGGTCTCGAGGTCCTCCGCCTCGCCCCGCAGCAGCGCGTCCCACACGGGCAGGGCGAGGCCGTGCTCGAGCCCGACGTCGGCCCGCACCGCGTCGGCCAGCCGGTTCACCCAGGGGGTGCCGTCGGGGTCGGCCCCTGCGAGGCCGGCCAGGCGCAACGTCGCCCGCTCCACGGAGATCGTGGTGTGCGCCTGCGCGAGCCTGACGATGGGCCTGCCTACCTTGCGGGCGAGACTGCGTGCCTGCCTGACGGTGGCCGGGTCGAGGTCGAGCTTCTTCGTCCTCGCGGGTGTCGACGCCATGTCACAGCCTCCGCTCGAACAGGGCGCGGACGCCGCGGTCGCCGCGCACGAGCTCCAGTGCCAGGTCGGCGTGCCCCGGGACGTAGCCGTTGCCCACGATCATGGTCACGTCGGCGGCGAGCCCCTCCGCGCCCAGAGCGGCCGCGCTGAACGAGGTCGCCATCGAGAAGAAGATCACCGTGCCACCCTCGGCCGTGGACAGGATCGCACCACCTTCGCAGCCGGGCACGTCCACGCAGACGACGGTCAGGTCGGCTGGTCCCCCCGCCGCAGCGATCGCGTCCCGCAGCGCCACCGGGTCACGTGCGTCGCAGACCAGCACGTGGTCGGCCAGCCCGGTCGGCGTCAGCAGGTCGGCCTCCGCCTGGTGGGGCACGACCGCGACGGTGTGCCTCGCCCCGGCGCGGCGTGCGGCTGCCAGGCACAGGGAACCGGACTTGCCGGCGCCGCCCACGACCGCGACGACAGGCTCGTCGTAGCGGGCGACATGACGCTGCACCAGCGCTGGGGCACCGCACACGTCCATCACGGCGAGGGCCAGGGGCGCGGGCAGGTCCTCCGGCAGCTCGGCTGCGATGCTGCGCCCGAAGAGGATCGCGTGCCCGTCGGTGGGCACCTGCTCGCTGCGGCCGTCCCAGTCGACCAGGTCGTCCTCGATGACGAGCGGGGTCAGGGTCAGCGAGACGAGCGTCGCGATCCTCATCCCGGGGGTGAGCCCCAGAGGGGAGCTCTCCCCCACCTCCTCGACCGTGCCGACCAGCATGCCGCCGGAGCCGGTCACGGGATTGTGCATCTTGCCGCGGGAGCGCACGATCTCGAGCACCTCGCGACGTACGGCGTTCCCGTCCCCTCGGTGCTTGTCCTCGAGCTGGCGGAACGACGCCGCGTCGAGGTTGAGCCGTTCGACCCGCACCCGCACCTCGTCGTCGCGCAGCACCGGATCGGTGTCGAGCCGCCAGGCGGCCTGCGGCAGCACCCCGAGAGGTTCCAGCACCCGGTGCATGCCCACCGGATCACCTGTCATTCGCCCCACGAAACCCACACACCTTCCTGTCGAACTTCACGATAACGAGAGATATTGCGGCGTGTGGTTTGGTTTGCCGCAATATCGTGTTCATACTGTCGCAGGTAAGGGATGCGAGACACAAACCTCGCGTGCGGCACGTCGCAGGGAGCAACCATGAGCATCGAGACGTCCATCGCCTCCATCGTCGAGGGCGCGACCGGTCAGCCCTACCCCTACCGGCGGGTCGAGCTGGTCGAACCCGACTGGACCCGGTTCCCGGGGTGGAAGGACGTCACGGTCGCGCAGTGGGAGAGCGCGCAGTGGCAGCGCTCGCACTGCGTCAAGAACATCCGCCAGCTGCGCACGCTGCTCGGTGACCTCGTCGACGAGCGTTTCTACGCGGACCTCGAGCGTGACCAGGCCGAGCGCGCCACGATGTCGATGCTCATTCCCCCGCAGATGATGAACACGATGGCGCCCCACGAGCCGGTGGGGGGTCCGGGTTCGCTGACCGAGGCGTTCTACGCCGACCCGGTCCGGCACTACATGATCCCGGTGCTCTCGGACCGACGCACCGACTGGCCCTCGCACCCGCACTCCAGCCGCGACTCGCTGCACGAGCACGACATGTGGGCCGCTGAGGGTCTCACCCACCGCTACCCCACCAAGGTGCTCGCCGAGCTGCTCCCCACGTGTCCGCAGTACTGCGGCCACTGCACCCGGATGGACCTCGTCGGCAACTCCACCGCCAGCGTGGACAAGCTGAAGTTCCTCGGCAAGCCGGTCGACAGGTACGCCGAGATGCTCGACTACCTGCGCCACCACCCCGAGGTGCGTGACGTGGTCGTCTCCGGTGGGGACGTGGCCAACATGCCCTGGGCCCGGCTCGAGGAGTTCCTGACCAGGGTGCTCGAGATCGAGAACATCCGGGACATCCGGCTCGCGACCAAGGCGTTGATGGGCCTGCCGCAGCACTGGTTGCAGGACGAGGTCCGCGAGGGCATGGCCCGCGTGTGCGCGATCGCACGGTCCCGCGGCGTCGCCATCGCCATCCACACCCACGTCAACCACGCCAACTCGGTGACGCCACTGGTGGCCCGGGCTGCCTCGGCGATGTTCGAGGCCGGCGTGCGCGACGTCCGCAACCAGGGCGTGCTGCTCAACGGCGTGAACGCGGACCCGCACGCGCTGCTCGACCTGTGCTTCCGGCTGCTCGACGGGGCGCAGATCATGCCTTACTACTTCTACATGTGCGACATGATCCCGGCCGCGGAGCACTGGCGGATCTCGGTCGCCGACGCTCAGCGTCTGCAGCACCACATCATGGGCTACCTGCCCGGTTTCGCGACGCCGCGCATCGTCTGCGACGTGCCTTTCGTGGGCAAGCGCTGGGTGCACCAGCTCGCGTCGTACGACCAGGTCCGTGGCATCTCCTGCTGGACCAAGAACTACCGCACCTCCATCGAGTCCTCCGACCCCGAGGCCTTGACTCGCACCTACGAGTACTACGACCCGATCCACACGCTCCCCGCCGAGGGCCGGGACTGGTGGACGCACCAGGCGCGGGCGCAGGCCGAGGAGTCCGTCTCCTCGGTGTGAGCCGTTCCGCGGCATGCGCGACGCGGCTCGGGGAACATGTGTCGCATGCCCCGGCTCAGGACCATCTCCCCCAGCTCGCCCGGCTTCACCCGGCGTCGCGCTGGATCCGGCTTCGTCTTCCTGGACAAGGAGGGCCGCCGGATCACCGACGCCGCCGAGATCGAGCGCATCCGCTCCCTCGCGATCCCGCCGGCGTGGCGCGAGGTCTGGATCTCGCCGTACCCGAACGGTCACATCCAGGCGGTGGGAACCGACGACGCCGGGCGACGGCAGTACCTCTACCACCAGGCCTGGCGGATCAAGCGCGACAAGATGAAGTTCGACCGCGTCCTGGCGGCAGCTCGCAGGCTCCCCGCCGCCCGCCGCGCGATCACCCGCGACCTCGGGCTGGAGGGAATGCCGCTCGAACGGGCTGACGCGGTGGCGGTGCGGTTGCTCGACCTGGGCTACTTCCGGATCGGCAGCGACATCTACGCCGACACCAACGGCTCGTTCGGCCTGACCACGCTGGAGCGGCGCCACGTCCGCAAGCAGCGGGACCGGGTCCTCTTCCGGTTCGTGGGCAAGTCGGGCATCGAGCACAGCATCGAGATCGACGACCCCGAGGTGCTGGTGGCCCTGGACACGCTCCGACGCCGCCGTGGGGGCACTGAGCGACTGCTCGCCTACCAGGCAGAACGGCGCTGGCGGGACCTGGACTCCTCGGCCGTCAACCTCTACCTCAACGGCCTGCTCGAGGACCTGACCGCCAAGGACTTCCGCACCTGGCACGCCACGGTGCTCGCCGCCGCTGCCCTGGCCGGCTCGGACGAGCCGGGCGACACCGTGGCCTCGCGCCGCCGTGCGGTCAAGGCTGCCGTCGTCGAGGTCTCGGAGTACCTGGGCAACACCCCGACGATCGCGAAGAACTCCTACATCGACCCGCGGGTGATCGACCTCTACGAGAACGGCACCACGATCGATCCGGCCATCCTGACCCGGCACAAGAGCCCGGCGACGCGCCAGCGGGCCCTCGAGAAGGCTGTGCTCGAGATGCTCAGCTGAGCTCCACCTGGCGCCGCGGGGCACGACGATGAGTTCACGGACCGGGGATGGTCCACTCTCTCGACAACCCGCGACTGAGAGGAAGCGCCATGGCGGAGATCACCACGACCCTGTGGATCAACGACGGAAGGGTCGAAGAGGCGGCGGCGTTCTACTGCTCGCTGTTCGCGGACAGCAAGATCACCGGCACCAACGAGTACGGTCCCGACGCCGGTGAGTACGCCGGAGAGAAGATGGTCGTCCGCCTCGAGCTGATGGGTCGGCCCTACGTCGCTCTCAACGGCGGCGCGACCAGGTTCGTCCCCAACGAGTCGGTGTCCTTCGCCGTCGGCTGTGAGGACCAGGGGGAGGTCGACCGGCTCTGGGAGGCCCTGGTCCTGGGTGGCGAACCCGGTCCGTGCGGCTGGCTCAAGGACCGTTTCGGGTTCAGCTGGCAGATCACCCCCACAGCCCTCCATCGGATGCTGGACGACCCCGACCCCGAGAGGGTGCAGCGTGTGACGGCTGCGTTCATGCAGGTCGACGGGAGACCCTTCGACATCGCCGAGCTCGAGGCGGCGTACGCCGGCGTGTGAGGCACCCGAAGGTCAGTGCGTGGGGCGGTTCTCGTACGGCGTGGACAGCACGATCGTCGTCCGGGTGGACACGTTGGCCGTCGCGCGCACCCGTGCGAGCAGGTCCTCGAGATCGGCAGGCGTGGCGACCCTGACCTTGAGGATGTAGGACTCCTCACCGGCGACGGACCAGCACGACTCGATCTCGCTGACGCCCTCGAGCCGGTCGGGGTAGTCGTCGCTCTCGGACGGGTCGAACGGCGTGATCGAGACGAATGCGGTGAGCGGCTTCCCCGCCGCGGCGTGGTCGATGGTCGCGCCGTAGCCCAGGATCAGCCCCCGCTCCTCCAACCGCTTCACCCGTTGGTGCACCGCACTGGTCGACAGGCCGGTCGCCTTGCCGAGGTCGGTGTAGGACATGCGGCCGTCATCGGCCAGCAGGCCCAGGATCTGGCGATCGATCTTCTCCACGGCCCGAGCCTAGCGAGGTCGGCGTCGAGGAGTCTCCAGGCGCCCCCCGGTCGGCCGAGCCCTCACCGCCCCGAGGCTGGAACGGCCTTCCCGGCGTGCTCCGGTCTCGTTGTGCTGTTCTCTGACAAACTTGCTGCGTGCGAGTCTCCGCCAAGACCGACTACGCCGTGCGTGCGCTGATCGAGCTGGCCAGCCGCTCGGACGGGACGGCCGTGACGGCCGAGGAGCTCGCCCAGCTGCAGGAGATCCCGCACGGTTTCCTCCAGGCGATCCTCGCTGACCTGCGTCGCGCCGGTGTGGTCGGCAGCCAGCGGGGCCAGGCCGGTGGCTGGCGGATGGCCCGCGACGCAGGGACGGTCACGGTCGCCGACGTCATGCGCGCGGTGGACGGTCCCCTGGTCAGCATCCACGACGTACGTCCCGAGGCGGTGCGCTACAACGAGACCGCGGCCGGTCTGCAGCAGGTGTGGATCGCCGCGCGGAGCAGCCTCCGCGAGGTGCTCGAGCAGGTCACGATCGGTGCGCTGGTCGCGAGGGACCTGCCCGACCAGGTGTCGGCACGCACCGAGGACGAGGACGCCTGGCGGCCCCACTGAGACACGAGCCGCCCGGCACCTAGACTCGCCGACGTGGCTGATCGGCTGATGCTCCTGGACACCGCGTCGTTGTACTTCCGTGCGTTCTTCGGGGTGCCCGACACCGTGACCGCCCCCGACGGCACACCGGTGAACGCCGTGCGCGGGCTGCTCGACTTCATCACCAGGCTCGTCGACGAGTACGAGCCGACCCATCTCGCCTGCTGCTGGGACAACGACTGGCGCCCGCAGTGGCGCGTGGACCTGCTGCCGACGTACAAGGCGCACCGGGTGGTCGTGGCGCGACCCGGGGACGCGCCGGACGTCGAGGAGGTGCCCGACCCGCTCGAGCAGCAGATCCCGATCATCGTCGCGACCTTGGAGGCGTTCGGCATCGCGATCGTCGGCGCGGACAGCTTCGAGGCCGACGACGTGATCGGGACGCTGGCGACCGACGCCGGGATGCCCGTGGACATCGTCACCGGGGACCGCGACCTGTTCCAGCTCGTCGACGACGAGGCGCAGGTGCGGGTGCTCTACACCGGTCGCGGCGTAGGCAGGCACGAGCGCGTCGACAACGACTGGATGCGGGCGAAGTACGACGTCGACGCCGCCCAGTACGCCGCCTTCGCGACCCTGCGCGGGGACTCCTCCGACGGGCTGCCCGGGGTGGCCGGCGTGGGCGACAAGACGGCGGCGGTGCTGCTCAACCGCTTCGGTGACCTGGACGCGATCATCGCCGCGGCGCGCGATCCCGACGGCGACATGGGGCCAGGTCCGCGCGGCAGGATCAAGGCGGCGCTGGACTACCTCGAGGTGGCGCCGGCCGTGGTGGCCGTGGCCCGCGACATCGACCTCGGCGCGCCCGAGCTCGAGCTCCCGACGACTCCCGCGGATCCCGAGATGCTGGCCGCGATCGCCGAGCAGTGGGGTCTGGGCAGCCCGGTCCAGCGGCTGCTCGAGGTGCTGGCCAAGCGCTGACCCGGCGACCTTCGTGACCTGCTGACCTGCTGACCTGGCGACTTGGCGAGGGGTGTGGACGGTTCGGGCCCGGAACAGGCCTTGATGAGCGTCCACAACCCCGATTTACATGCGAGGGCCGGAGGCTCTACTCGCTGACCGAGGAGTAGGCGACGACGCCGCGGCGCAGGCGGGAGGAGGTCTCCCGGGCGGTACGACGCAGGACGGGGTCGCGGGTGGCGTCGGCGACCTGGTCGGCGAGGTCGAGAAGCTGCTTGACCCAGCGGACGAAGTCGCCGGCGGCGAGGTCGGTGGCGTCCAGGATGTCGTCGAGCTCGTCCCCCTCGGCCCAGCGGTAGGCCGCCCAGGCGAAGCCGAGGTCGGGCTCGTGGAGCTGGTCGAGGTGGTGCTCGCGCTCCAGGGCCTCGAGGTCGGACCAGATCGAGACCATGTCGGCCAGGACCAGCTTGACCTGGCCGCCGGGCAGCCGAGGCGCGACCGCGTCGTCGGGGCGCCGGGACTCGTAGACGAGGGTGGAGAGCACGGCGGCGAGCGCAGAGGCGTCGAGCCCGTCCCACAGGCCGACGCGCAGGGACTCGGCGGTGAGCAGGTCCATCTCGTTGTAGATGCGCATCAGGGTCTGCCCGCGCTCGGTGACGGTCGAGGCTCCGCCGACGCCCTCGAGGTAGCCCAGCGTGGTGAGCACGTCGCAGACTCGGTCGAACTGACGCGCGATGGTGTTCGTACGCTGCTCGATGCGTCGCTTGAGCGTCTTCGCGTCCCGGTCCAGCTTGAAGTAGCGCTCCGACCAGCGGGCATGGTCCTCCCGGTCCGGGCAGCCGTGGCACGGGTGTGCCCGCAGCTCCCGGCGCAGGGCCTCGATGCGGCTGTCCTCGACAGGGTTGTGCGGGGCGCTCGCTCCCTTAGGCCCGCGTCGTCCCGGGGGCGGCGGGGTCAGGTCGTGCGTCCGGTTGCGCAAGGTGGAGGCGAGGTCCCGGCGCGACTGCGGGTTCCGGCCGTTGAAGTTCTTCGGGATCTTCACCCGGGTGAACGGGCTGACCGGGCTGGGAAAGTCGATCAGGCTGAGTCGTCGGGCGTGCTTGTCCGCCGTGAGCACGTAGGGGCGTGGACCCTCGCGGTCGGCACGGGTGCCGGGGTCGAGCACGACGGCCATTCCGGCGTAGCGGCCGCTGGGGATCTCGATCACGTCGCCCGGGCGGAGGGACTCCAGGGAGTCGACGACCTCCTGACGACGGTCGAAGCGCCGCGACTTGGCCAGGTTCTTCTCGGTGTCGGAGAGCCGGTGTCGCAGGGCGGCGTACTGCATGAAGTCGCCGAGGTGGCAGGTCGCCGCGTCGGCGTACCCCGCGAGCGCGTCCTCGCTCTTGCGCAGCTGGCGGGCCAGCCCGACGACGGCCTTGTCGGCCTGGAACTGCGCGAACGAGGACTCCAGGAGCTCCCGGGCCCGTTCGCGACCGAACTGGTGCACCAGGTTGACCGCCATGTTGTACGACGGGCGGAACGACGACTTGAGCGGGTAGGTACGCGTCGAGGCGAGTCCGGCCACCGCCTTGGGGTCGAAGCCCTGCTGCCAGAGCACCACGCCGTGCCCCTCGACGTCGATGCCGCGACGTCCGGCCCGCCCGGTGAGCTGGGTGTACTCCCCCGGGGTGATGTCGGCGTGGGTCTCGCCGTTCCACTTCGACAGCTTCTCGATGACCACGGACCGGGCCGGCATGTTGATCCCCAGGGCGAGGGTCTCGGTCGCGAACACGACGCGACACAGCCCGCGCAGGAAGAGCGCCTCGACGCACTCCTTGAACGTCGGCAGCATCCCGGCGTGGTGGGAGGCGATGCCGCGCGAGAGGCCGTCGAGGAACGCGTGGTAGCCGAGGACCTCGAGGTCCTCCTCGGGGATGTGCGAGCACCGCTCCTCCACGAAGGCCACGACGGCCTCGCGCTCCTCCGGCGAGGTCAGCCTGAGGTTCGCGTCGAGGCACTGCTGCACCGCAGCGTCGCAGCCCACCCGGCTGAAGACGAAGATGATGGCCGGCAGCAGCCCGGCGCGGTCGAGCTGCTGCACGACGTCGCTGCGGCCCGGGGTCCAGGCCGCCCGGGTGTTCCCGGGACCCTTGTTGGGTCGCTTGGCGCCGCGAGCGGGTCGGCGGTCGCGCATCCGTCCCCGCGCCCAGTCGTCGCGGGCGACGCGCACCAGCTCCGGGTTCACCTCGGGTTCGCGGTGGCCGGTGCTGTGCGCCGGGTCGTAGTCCGCCGGGTCGGTGCCGGTCTCGTCGGCGAACAGGTCATACATCCGACGGCCCACGATCACGTGCTGGTACAGCGGCACCGGACGGCGCTCCTCGACGATCGTCGTGGTCTCGCCGCGCACGGTCCCCAGCCACTCGCCGAACTCCTCGGCGTTGCTCACCGTCGCCGACAGCGACGCCAGCGCGACGGACTCGGGCAGGTGGATGATCACCTCCTCCCAGACCGCGCCGCGCATCCGGTCGGCGAGGTAGTGCACCTCGTCCATCACCACGAATCCGAGCCCCGTCAGGGTGCTCGAACCGGAGTAGAGCATGTTGCGGAGCACCTCGGTGGTCATCACGACCACCGGCGCGTCGCCGTTGATGCTGTTGTCGCCGGTGAGCAGCCCGACCTGGTCGGCGCCGTAGCGCTTGAAGAGGTCGTTGAACTTCTGGTTCGACAGTGCCTTGATCGGGGTGGTGTAGAAGGCCTTGCGGCCGCTCTCCAGCGCCAGGTGGACGGCGAACTCCCCGACGATGGTCTTGCCCGACCCGGTGGGCGCCGCCACCAGCACCGAGCGGCCCTCCTCGAGCTCCCGACAGGCCCGGAGCTGGAAGTCGTCGAGGCTGAACTCCTGCCGGGAGGCGAAGTCGGCCAGCATCGGGTGCTCGCGGTTGCGCCGGAACCGGGCGTACTGCTGGGAGGGGGTGCTCATGGGACCAGCATCCGCAGGGCCAGTGGCGCGACCTCGACCGTCAGCGGGAGTGCGGCGATGCGCTCCCCGTCGGCGTAGGCCGTGATCCCCGGTGCGGCGATCGTCACCTTCCTGGCGTGGTGGTGGCGGTAGCCCGGGTGGTGGACGTGGGTGCCCTTGAACAGCTTGGGGTAGGTCCTGAGCAGCTCGAGCTTGGACATCGGACAGATGACCACCACGTCCAGCAGCCCGTCGTCGAGGACGGCTCCCTCGGTGATCCTCAGGCCACCGCCGAAGGACGGGCCGTTGCCGACGGCCACCATCATCGCCTCGAACCGGTGCTGCTCGCCGTCGATGTCCAGCACGTAGGGGATCGGGGTGAACGTGCGCAGCTCCGCGAGCGTGGCCAGGTTGTAGCGCATCTGCCCCTTGGGCCAGGTCATCGCGTTGGCCCGCTCGTTGACGATGGCGTCGAACCCCGCTGCGAGGACGGTCACGAAGTACGTCGCCCCGATCCTGGCGAGGTCCACGCGACGTTCCTTGCCGCCGAGAACGACGTCAGTCGCTCTCGCCGTGTCCGTGCGCGGGATGTCGAAGTAGCGAGCCACGTCGTTGCCGGTCCCGGCGGGGATCAGCCCCAACCGGGTCTCGGTGCCGCCGACGGCTTGCAGCGCGAGGTGAACCATGCCGTCGCCTCCGACCACCACGAGCGTCTCGAGACCGTCGGCGACGCACCGCCGAGCCAGGTCGAGGCCCTCGTCCGCGTCCCGTCCGGCGAGGTTGCGGACGACGTACCCGGCGTCGCGCAGACGCCGCAGCGCCTCGTCGACCGTCCGCGCTCCCCTGCCCCTGCCCGACGAGGGATTGGTGAGCAGCGCGATCTCCGGGGGCACGCGACGACCCTATCTGCCGTGACCCTGGGGGCGTGGACTACAGCGGCGAGGCGGCGTCGTCGTCGAGCTCGGCGACCACGGCTCGCCCGCGCCGACGGTCGACCAGGCGCGCGATGAGCTCGCTGAGGAAGATCAGCACCAGCATCGGGATCGCGAGCATCAGCATCGAGAACGGGTCCGTGGACGGTGTCGCCACCGCGGCGAAGATGAAGGTCCCGACGATGATCCAGGGCCGGTGCTGTCCCAGCGACTTCCCGGACACGACGCCCGCCAGGTTGAGCAGCACGATGAACAGCGGTATCTCGAACGCGACCCCGAACACGAGCAGCATCCGGGTGATGAAGGTGAAGAAGTCGCCGAACTCGGTCAGCTGCGTCAGCTCCAGGGGTGTGAACCCGATCAGCGCTGCGATGCCCTTCGGCAGCACGTAGTAGCCCACCGCGACCCCGGCGATGAACAGCGGGCCGGCCACGAGCGCGAACAGCCGCGTCCACCGACGTTCGTGCGAGTGCAGGCCCGGGACGATGAAGGCCCACAGCTCGTAGAGCCACAGGGGTGAGGTGCCGACGATCCCGGCGACCCCGCACAGCTTGAGCTGGAGCAGCAGCGGGCTGCCGATGCCGGTGATCACCGCTCGGGTCTGGACCTTCTGGCCCAGGGCCTGCGACGCGTCGCGGTAGGGAGCGTAGATCAGGTCGAAGAGCTGCTGCCAGAAGAACAGCGCGATGATCGTGCCCACCACGAGGTAGAGGCTCGAGCGCATGACGCGGGCCCGGAGCTCGCGGAAGTGGTCCGCGAGGGACATGCGGCCGCCCTCCCCGACGGGATCACGGGGCCGGCCGCGGAAGAGCTCGAAGACACCGCCGACGGACACTGCTGGGTTGGTCCGGCGTCAGCGAGCGTTGCCGGAGGGCCCGGAGCCCTCGGAGCCGGGCTGGGCCTCGCGGCCCGGCTCGGTGGCGGCGCGGTTCTGGGCGTCGATCGCGCGCTGCTCGGGAGTCTTGTCCTCGTCGTCATCGTCGTCGATCAGGCCCTTGGTCTCGGCCTTGAAGATGCGCAGCGCCCGGCCGCTCCCCCGGGCCAGCTCGGGGAGCTTCTTGGCGCCGAAGAGCAGGATGATCACCGCGAAGATGATCACCAGCTCCTGGGTCCCGAGGCCGAGGACGAGGGGAAGCACGAGCGCGTGGGTCATGCCGTCCATGCTACGCCCGGCGACCCAGCCACCACGGCGCATGGCGACAGTCGACCCGCCCGCGCGTCGCAGGTGGTCGTCCGGGCCTTGCTGAGCGGCCCTGGTGAGCGGTCTCGTGAACGGCACAGGTGGGGCGACGTGCTGAGGGGCGGGTCAGGAGTCGGGGTCGTAGAGGGCTGCGGTCGCCCGCGCGGTGCGGAGGACCTCCTCGCGCAGCGTCTCGGGCTCCACCACCGTGACGGCCGGGGCCAGCCGCAGGGCGAGCCGGACCAGCCACCGGGGGTCGCCGACCCGCAGGGTGACGGCGAGTCGGCCCTCGTCGAGCTCCTCGACCCGGTCCACCGGGTAGTAGTCGGCCACCCAGCGGGCGTGCCGCTCCAGGTGCACGAGCGCCACCAGGTCGTCGGGGCCCGGTTCGAAGAGCCCGTCGGCGAGGTCACGTGGGCGCAGCGAGTGCTCCCGCCGTGGTTCGTCGACCACCTCCACGGCGTGCATCCGGTCGAGCCGGAACAGTCGCCGGGCCTGCGCCAGGTGGCACCACGCGTCCAGGTAGTCGTGCCCGTCGCGGGTGTGCAGGTCCAGCGGGTCCACTGTCCGGGTGGTGGTCTCGTCGCGGGTCGGGACGTAGTAGTCCAGCCGTGCCTGACGGTTGCTCGCGATGGCGTCGCCCAGCACTGCAGCGTGCCGTCGTGCGGACTCCGACCGGGAGAGATGGACCTCGACCTTCGGGGCTGCTGTGCCGGTCGTCGCGGCGTCCTCCAGCTTGACCAGGCAGCGGTCGATCACGTCGTACGACGAGTCCGGACTGCCCTCGCGCAGGGCGCGGAGGGCCACGATCAGCGCCGAGGCCTCCGAGCTGCCGAGCCGCACCGGCCGGGACAGGAACTCGGCGTTCTCGATGTGTACGACGCCTTCGGGATCGTCCTCGAAGGCCTCGAAGTCGACCTCGATCATCTTGTCCGGGGTCAGACCAGGGAGCCCGCACATCCAGAGGACCTTGAGGTCGGAGATGATCTGGTCGGCCGTGACCCCGAAGTCGGCAGCGACCCGGGTCAGCGGCACGTCGATGCGGCTCTGCAGGTAGGGCACCAGCGCGAGCAGCCGGGAGACCTGCTCCCGTGCCCCGCTCATCGGCGGTCCACCCCGTCGGCTCCTGCGAGAACAGCCGTGAGCCGGTCCCGCACCGAGACGCGCAGCTCGGCCGGCGAGTCGACGACCACGACGTCGGCGTAGCCGAGCAGCTCGCCGGCGAAGTCGGACTCCGAGACGTAGGGGACCTCGAGCCGGTCCCAGCCCGGCTCGCCGTCCGGCCCGACCACGTCGGCGGCGAGGACCTCGGCACGGCGGCGCAGTCCGTGGGCAGCTCCCGACCGGGCCAGCACCAGGGCGCTGCGGTCGGGCTGCTGCGGGGTCAGTGCCTGTGACATCGCGCGCAGGTCGGTCCCCTCCGGCACCGTGAACGACCCGGGCGCACCGGTGGAGCTCACCTCCGAGACGATGCGGCTCAGCCGGAACATCCGAGGCTCGCCGCGGTCGGTGTCCAGCCCGGCGACGTACCAGCGCCCCTGGGCCGTCACGACTCCCCACGGCTCGACGTTGCGGGTCGTGGCCCCCTGCTGTCCGGCGCGGCTGTAGTCGAACTGGACCGGGGTGCGGTTCACGGTGTGCTGCCACATGGCCTCGAAAGCCGGTTCCTCGGCGGCGAGGGTGGGCTGGACGTGCTCGAGCTGCTCGCGGTCGAAGTCGAGACCTGCCGCCGTCAGCTTCACCAGGGCGTCCGAGGTCGCGGCCGCGAGGCCGGCGTGGCGCCACACCCGGGCGGCCAGTCCGAGCACCGCGACCTCGTCGGCGGTGAAGTCGATCGAGGGCAGCTCGAAGGCGTCGCGCTTGATCCGGTAGCCCTGCTCGTCCTCGAAGAACTTGTCGACGAAGCCGGTCTCCAGGGGGATGCCGAGCGCCCGCAGATCATCCTTGTCACGTTCGAACATGCGGTCGAACGCCTCGTCGCTGCTGGCCCGGTAGGGCTCCATCAGCGCTCGGATCTGCTCCTTGGTGGTGTAGTTGCGCGCCACCAGGAGCAGGATCACCAGGTTGAGCAGTCGCTCCGACTTCGCCGACGTCATGCCACGTCCGCTCGCCTGGCTCACCCGACGCCCAGGACGTCGACCACGAAGACCAGCGTCGAGCTGGCGGGGATGTCTGGCTGGGCCTTCGCGCCGTAGGCCACGTCGGGAGGGGCGATCAACAGCACGCGAGCGCCCTCCTTCTGCCCGACGAGCGCACGGTCCCACGCGGGGATGACCCCCGAGAGCCCGATCGAGAAGGTGGACGGCTCCTTGGCGTACGACGACTCCACCGGCTTTCCCGCGTCCCAGACCTGCAGGAGGTAGTGGACGGTGACCCGGTCTGGGCTCTCCACGGCGGGGCCGGTGCCCTCCCGCAACGGGACCACGACCAGCTTCTTGGGCTTGACCGCACGAGCGAAGTCGAAGCCCGAGGGCACACCGTCCTTCTCGAGGAGCGCAGGGACCGTCGCGGGTGGTTTCGGGGCCGGTCCCGTCGGTCCGTCGAGGACGGTGGTGGGATCCGCGGAGAGGATGTCGGCGACCATCACCACCGGGTCACCGGCCTCGAGCCCGACCTGCGGGGCGCCGTTGTCGCCGTAGGCGTCCTGGCCCGTGGAGGCCACGACCACGCGGCTTCCCGCAGGCTGTCCCTGCAGGCCTCTGACGAGCGAGGGGAACATCTGCTCGCCGACCTGCGCCTCGAGCGGACGCTCCCCCTTGTCGAGGGTGGAGATCGCGACCTTGCCGGTGCGGCCGTCCACGAGGGTGAGCTGCAGGATGGTCGTGCCCCCCTGCGTGACCGGGTCGCCCTTGCCCTTCTCGACGACCCACGACGAGCTCTTGTCGAGCTCGAGTGCACCGTCGATCGTGACGGTGGGCGCCGTGCCGAAGGCTCCGCCCACCGATATCTGGTCCTGGACGTTCGGGGAGGCCGGGGTCGCTGACGAACCGCAGGCCGAAGTCGTGAGCGCCAGCGCCAGGGCGGCGGCGGCTCGGCTGAGCTGGGTCACATTCCCTCGATGAGTCGCTCGACGCGCTCGTCGTGCGAGCGGAAGGGGTCCTTGCACAGCACGGTGCGCTGGGCCTGGTCGTTCAGCTTCAGGTGCACCCAGTCGACGGTGAAGTCGCGCCGTCGTTCCTGGGCCCGCTTGATGAAGTCGCCGCGCAGCCGTGCGCGAGTGGTCTGCGGCGGCACCGACTTGGCGCGGAAGATGGCGAGGTCGTTGCTCACCCGCTTGACGGCCCCCCGCTTCTCGAGCAGGTAGTAGAGCCCTCGCTCGCGGTGGATGTCGTGGTAGGCGAGGTCGAGCTGGGCGACGCGGGGGTGACCCAGCGGCAGCCCGTGCTTGGCACGGTAGCGGTCGATCAGCTTCCACTTGATCACCCAGTCGATCTCACGCTCGACGAGTGACAGGTCTCCGGAGTCCACGGCCTTGAGGCCTCGCTCCCACAGGTCGAGGGCCTGCTCGATGACAGGCGTCTGGATCTCGCGGCGGTCGACGAAGTCACGGACCCTGGCGAGGTACTCGCCCTGGATGTCCAGGACGCTGGCCTCGCGTCCGTTCGCGAGGCGCACCTTGCGGCGGCCGGTCATGTCGTGGGAGATCTCCCGGATGGCGCGGATCGGGTTCTCCAAGGTGAGGTCGCGCATCACCACGCCCTCCTCGATCATCCGCAGGACGAGGTCGCACGAGGCCACCTTGAGCATGGTGGTGGTCTCGGACATGTTCGAGTCCCCCACGATCACGTGCAGCCGACGGAAGCGCTCGGCATCGGCATGTGGCTCGTCACGGGTGTTGATGATGGGACGCGACCGGGTGGTGGCGCTCGAGACGCCCTCCCAGATGTGCTCGGCGCGCTGGCTCACCGAGTAGGACGCCCCGCGAGGGGTCTGGGTCACCTTGCCGGCCCCGCAGATGATCTGCCGGGTGACCAGGAACGGGATCAGCACGTCCGCGAGCTTGCTGAACTCCCCGTGCCGGCTGACCAGGTAGTTCTCGTGGCAGCCGTAGGAGTTCCCGGCGCTGTCGGTGTTGTTCTTGAACAGGTAGACGTCGCCGGAGATGCCCTCGTCGCGGAGCCGTCGCTCGGCGTCGACCAGCAGACCCTCCAGGACCCGCTCCCCCGCCTTGTCGTGGGTGACCAGGTCGACGATGTCGTCGCACTCTGGAGTGGCGTACTCCGGGTGGCTGCCCACGTCCAGGTAGAGCCGAGCGCCGTTGGCCAGGAAGACGTTGCTGCTGCGGCCCCAGCTGACCACCTTGCGGAACAGGTAGCGGGCCACCTCGTCCGGCGAGAGTCGCCGCTGGCCCTTGAACGTGCACGTGACGCCGTACTCGTTCTCGATCCCGAAGATGCGACGGTCCACGGCAACACCCTATGCGGCCGATGGCTGCGGACGTCGCGACCTCGCGGACCGAGACCGGTTTCTCCACTGTTCTGCATGAACGTGCAGTGCGCATTCTCCGGGCTGGTGCACGGGGCCGTGGAGGACGAGGCTCAGCGCAGCCATCGAGCCCTCCCCCGCAACGACTCACCAGTCGGTCGCGGTCCCGGGCTCCTGGCGCCGGCACGGAGATCCCGGTCCGGTGGAGCAGAGAGGCAGTTGCATGATGCGAGCACATCTCGGGACGTGCGTGGGGGCCGTGGCGGCCCTCGCGCTGGCTCCCTTGGCCGTGACGGGGGCGTCGTCCGCGACCACCCGGTCCGCGGCCACCAGCCCGGTCGGGGCACGCCAGTCCGGGCACCAGTCCGGGCACCTGTCCGGGCACCTGTCCGGGCACCCGACCGGGCACCCGACCGGTCATCGGGCCGATCCCTCCTTCGGCCCGCCACAGCGCGCCGCTGCTGTGGCACAGGCGCGCCAGGACAGGGGCACGGTCGCTCGCCAGCTGCGGCTGGGGGCCAGGCAGGCACTGCTGGTCAAGGACGTCCAGCGCGATGTCGACGGGATCGAGCACGTCCGCTACGAGCGCACCTATGCGGGCCTCCCCGTGGTCGGTGGCGACCTGGTCGTCCACCAGGCGGCCGACGGAACACCCCGGACCACCGACTGGGCATCTCCGGCGGACATCTCGTTGGGGTCGACGACCCCGACGGTCCCGGCGAGCCAGGTCCGCGGCAGCCGTGCCCGAGTGGTCGTCTACGCCGTGGGCGAGGCGCCCGTGCTCGCGTGGGAGTCGACGGTGCGCGGCACCGAGAAGGACGGGACCCCGATCCGCGACCTGGTCTACACGGACGCCGCCAGCGGACACCAGCTCGGTGTCTACCCGCAGGTCCAGACCGACACGGGCACCGGCAGCTCGCTCTACAGCGGGACGGTCGCCGTGACCACGACGAAGAGCGGCGCCAGCTGGACGCTGACCGACGGCTCCCGGGGCGGGCACAAGACCTACGACGCCACCGGGATCACCAGCGAGAGCGACTACACCCCCGGAGCTCTGTTCACCGACGCCGACAACGTCTGGGGCAACGGCGCCACCTCCAGCAAGCAGAGCGCGGCGGTCGACGCGCACTACGGAGCGGCCCTGACCTGGGACTTCTACAAGAACACCTTCGCCCGCACCGGCATCCGCAACGACGGTGTCGCGGCCTTCTCCCGGGTGCACTTCGGCAACAGCTACGAGAACGCGTTCTGGGACGACTCGTGCTTCTGCATGACCTACGGCGACGGGGGCGCCAGCCTCAAGGCCCTGGTCTCCATCGACGTCGCCGGTCACGAGATGTCACACGGCGTGACGGCGGCCACCGACGGACTCGTCTACACCGGTGACGCGGGGGGCCTCAACGAGGCGACCTCCGACGTCATGGGCACGATGGTCGAGTTCTCGGCCAACAACGCCAGCGATCCCGGCGACTACTACATCGGCGAGAAGATCATGAAGGACGGCACCTACCTGCGGAGGATGGACAACCCGTCCGCGGACGGCGCCTCGGTCAACTGCTGGTCGACGACCACCAAGAACCTGGACCCGCACTACTCCTCAGGAGTGGGGAACCACCTGTTCTACCTGCTCTCCGAGGGCACCGGCTCGAAGACCATCGGTGGTCTCCCCCACTCCGGGACGTCCTGCAACGGCGCCACGCTCACCGGCATCGGCCGCTCCGCGGCGGCTGCGGAGTGGTACCGCGCGATGACGACCTACTGGACCTCCACCACCACCTACCCCCAGGCGGCCAACGGGATGGTCAAAGCGGCCAAGGACCTCTACGGGACGACGTCGTCGCAGTGCATCGCGACGGTGGCGGCCTGGAAGGGGGTCAGCGTCACTCCGACCGAGACGTGCACCACCGGTGGGACGGGCAGCAACCTGCTGGCCAACCCCGGCTTCGAGTCCGGGGCCACCTCGTGGACCTCGAGCTCGGGGGTGATCACGAGCTCCACGAGCGGTGCCCCGCGCTCGGGAAGCTACTACGCCTGGCTCGACGGCTACGGCAGCGCGCACACCGACACGCTCTCCCAGACGGTCAGCGTCCCAGCGGCTGCGGCGGCGACCCTGTCGTTCTACCTCCGCGTGGACACCGCGGAGGTCGGCAGCACGGCGTACGACACCCTCACGGTGGCGGTCACCAGCGGGACCACGACGACCACCAAGGCGACGTACTCCAACGTGAACGCAACGACCGGCTACGTGCAGAAGACGATCGACCTCTCCGCCTACACGGGGAAGACGATCACCCTCAAGCTCACCGGTGTCGAGGACTCCTCGGCCGCCACGAGCTTCCTGGTCGACGACACCAGCCTGACCACCGGCTGAGCGCCCACCGACGCGTGGCGTAGCGGGGTTCTCGGAGACGGGGACCCCGCTCCGCGACGTCAGCGACCTCGACCGGTCAGGGCGCCACGGGCGGTGCGTCGTCGGGACCGGAGGGCTCGTCCGGGGACACGGCCGGGTGCTCGTCCGGGTGCTCGTCCGGGAGGGAGCGCCGGACTGGTCGTCCTCCCCGGTGGCGGCAGGGGTGCCGTCGGCTGCGTCGAGGGGCTCGGCCGGCGGCTTGCCGAGAACCTCGCTGAGCACGTCAGCGTTGAGCCGCTTGAACTTGCGCTCCTGGGTGCGGGTGCGGTCCAGCACCGCGACCTCGAGGTCACCGGCCGGGATGTTCCGGTGCCCGGTCTCGCTGTGCCCCAGAGCCGCGGCGGCGAGCTCGAGAGCCTGGTCGCGTGAGAGTCCCGGGGCGTAGCGCTCCTCGAGGTACTTCGTCACCGACTCGGCAGCCCCGCCCATCACCGCGAAGTCGTGCTCCTCGACCACCTGGCCGTCGAAGGTGAGCCGGAAGACCTGGTCGTCGCCGGGCGCGTCGCCCACCTCGGCCACGAAGATCTCGATCTCGTAGGGCTTCTCGCCCCCGCTGGAGAAGATCGTCCCGAGCGTCTGGGCGTAGGCGTTGGCCAGACCCCGGCCAGACACGTCCCGACGGTCGTAGGAGTAGCCCCGCATGTCTGCGAGTCGCACCCCGGCGATGCGGAGGTTCTCGAACTCGTTGTACCGGCCGACCGCGGCGAAGGCGATCCGGTCATAGATCTCGCTCACCTTGTGCAGTGCGGCCGACGGGTTCTCCGAGACGAACAGGACGCCGTCGGCGTAGCGCATCACCGCGACCGAACGTCCGCGCGCGATGCCCTTGCGGGCGAAGTCCGCCCGGTCCTTCATCATCTGCTCGGGCGAGACGTAGAACGGCATGGTCATGGGCAGTGGTGCTCCTCGTCAGATCAGGGGGGCTGCGGGGCCGTCGGGGCGCTCGTTGCGGGCCGCGACGACCTGGTCCGCGATGGCAGCGACCTCGGACTGGTCGAGCCGGACGTGTCCGCCGGCGGTGATCACGCTGACGATCGGGAAGATCCGCCGGGACAGGTCCGGTCCCCCGGTCGCCGAGTCGTCGTCGGCGGCGTCGTACAGCGCCTGGACGACCGCGGTGACGCACTGGGTCTGGTCGAAGTCATCGCGGTAGAGCTTCTTCAGCGACCCACGCGCGAACACCGAGCCGGACCCGACCGAGTGGAAGGCGGTCTCCTCGTAGCGTCCACCGGTGACGTCGTAGGAGAAGATCCGGCCGTGCTGGCGCACCAGGTCGTACCCCGCGAACAGGGGCACCACCGCCAGCCCCTGCATCGCCATGCCCAGGTTGCCGCGGATCAACGCCGAGAGCCGGTTGGCCTTGCCGTCGGTCGAGAGCGTCGTGCCCTCGATCTTCTCGTAGTGCTCGAGCTCGGTCTGGAACAGGCGCACCATCTCGACCGCGAGGCCGGCCGTCCCGGCGATCCCGACGCAGGAGTACTCGTCGGTCGGAAAGACCTTCTCGATGTCGCGCTGGGCGATGATGTTGCCCATGGTGGCCCGCCGGTCGCCGGCCATCACCACTCCGTCCGCGAACGTGGCCGCGACGATCGTGGTGGCGTGCGGGGCTAGCGCCGTCGCGTCGCCCGCAGGGAGCAGTCGGTGCGAGGGGAGCAGGTCGGGCGCGACCGAGCCCACGAACTCCGCGAACGAGGACGTGCCGGGTCTCAGGTAGGCGTGCGGCAGACGGGCATCACTCATCGGGGACTACTGACCGCCCTTCTGGATGAACGACTTCACGAAGTCCTCGGCGTTGGTCTCGAGGACGTCGTCGATGTCCTCGAGGATCGCGTCGATGTCCTCGTCGAGCTTCTCCTTGCGCTCCGCGACCACTTCCGCCGGCGCCCCTGCTGCGTCACCGGCCTCGTCCTCGTGGGACTTGCGCGGTTGCTTCTGCTCCTGCGCCATCGCGACCTCCTCGGTACGTCGTTGCCTCGACCCTATCCAGTGATGGGGTCAGGCGGGGACCGAACACCCCCCCTGGTGAGGACGGCCGCGTCGCCCGGTGATCCGGCCACCACTCGGCCACGCCTCCCACGGATCGGGACCGTTCCATGATGCGATGTCATGGACCCGCCCCTTGAACTTGGGAAGACGACGATGTCTCTACTCAAGGCCTTCCCCCCTGGCAGGCCGAGTCCCCGTGCCCGTCCCGTGGTGGCAGCTGCCCTCGTGGCCCTGCTGGCCATGGTGGCTGTGCTCCTGCCGCTCGTCGGCACCGCGGACGCGAGGAGCGCTGCGGGCTCCCGCGCGGACACGCAGGCCCGCAAGAAGCAGCAGCCCGCGCCGACCAAGCCCCGGATCGTGGGACAGCCGCCGCGCAACTACGTGATCCCGCAGACCAGCTTCTTCAGCTTCCCGAACCGCAGCAAGAAGGAGCGGATGGCCATCCGCAACCGGGTGCTGTACACCATCCAGAGCGTGTGGGGTGGTCCTCGGGACTCGCTCGGCTCGCCGCTGCCGACCAACGGCACCATCCGCATCGCCACCTGGTCCTTCGACGACTGGGTGGTGGCCAAGGCCCTCTGGGCTGCTCACAAGCGCGGGGTGAGCGTCCAGGTCATCGCAGCGCGTGCCCCCAACAGGGACCACGCGGCCTGGAGATGGCTGCGCAAGCGTCTGGGCTCGCGGCTCTCCCGGCCCGGCTACCCGAGCACCGGCCGGATGTTCAGCTTCGCCCGCGAGTGCCGTGGGTCGTGCCGCGGACCGGGCGGCACGCCGCACTCGAAGTACTTCATGTTCGACAACGTCGGCGCCGCCCACGTGCGCAAGATCGTCGTGCAGACCTCGATGAACCTCACCCAGATGGCGTACTGGGGACAGTGGAACCAGGCACAGGTCTCGCACACCGCACGGGTCTACGACGACTTCACGCCGATCTTCGTGCAGTCCCGGATGGCCCGCCCCGTGGCGCAGCCCTACCACCTCGCCTCGATCCCCCCCTACATGAACTACTTCTTTCCGAGGCCGCACGCCACCGCGGCCCAGGACCCCGTGATGCAGAACCTGAACCCGGTGGCGTGCGCGGGTGCCTTGAACGGTCGCCGGGGGCGCACCATGATCCGCATCGTCCAGTACGCCATCTACGGGGAACGGGGCGTGTGGATCGCCAAGAAGCTGCGTCAGCTGTGGGACGCCGGCTGCGACGTCGCCATCGTCTACGCCGTCACCAGCAGGCCGGTGCTGTCGATCCTGCGCAACAGGTCGGGTCGTGGGCCGGTGCCGATGAAGCAGTCCGTGATCAAGGACCGCTACGGCCACATCATCAAGTACAACCACAGCAAGTGGATGCTGATCCTCGGGCGCTTCGGAAGCTCCCGCGCCGCCTACATCACGCTGAGCGGGTCCGCCAACTGGTCGAACCTGGCGTTCAGCGACGACGAGCAGATGCAGCGGGTCTCCAGTCGCAGCGAGTCGTTGCGCTACCTCAGCACCTTCGCGAAGACCTGGCGGCAGAAGTCCTCGAGGCGACCGACAGCGGCACCGGGCAGGGTCGCCGCCTTCGGGCGGATGATGGTGCCTCTCGGAGACGGCGAGCCGACGTTCGGCAAGGGCATCTACCGCTACCTGCCTGAGGACTGATCCGGCGACGCTGCCTCAGCGGCGGGTGAGCGCCTCGAACAGGCCCAGCGCGGTGTCGTGGCTGTCCAGGAGTGCGCCCACGTGCGCCTTGCTTCCCCGGAGCGGGTCGATCGTGGGCACCCGTTGCAGGGACTCGTGCCCGGGCAGGTCGAAGATGACCGAGTCCCAGGACGCGGCCGCGATGTTGTCGGCGTACTTGCTCAGGCAACGGCCGCGGAAGTAGGCACGGGTGTCCTCGGGAGGCTCGTGCATCGCGTCCTCGACACCCGCGTCGTCGACCAGGCGCTTCATCCGGCCGAGCTTGAGCAGCCGGTGGTAGAGCCCCTTCTCGGGCCGCAGGTCGGCGTACTGCAGGTCGATGAGATGGAGCTTCGCGTCGGACCAGGCCAGGCCGTCGCGCTCCCGGTAGGAGTTCAGGAGCTTCAGCTTGGCGACCCAGTCCAGCTCGTCCGCGCACTCGAACGGATCCCGTTCCAGCCTCGTGAGCACCGACTCCCAGCGCTCCAGGACGTCGCGGGTGGCGTCGTCGGTCTCGCCGCCACGCCGCTCGTCGATGTAGCGCTGGGCGAGGTGGAAGTACTCCCACTGCAGCTGGACCGCCGTCATGGTGCGGCCGTCGCCGACCTCGAGGAGGTGGGTCAGCCCGGGGTCGTGGGAGACGTGCTTGAGAGAGGCCACCGGCCGCGCGACCGAGAGGTCGGCGCCGCTGAGGAACCGGTCCTCGATCATCGTCAGGACCAGGGCCGTGGTGCCCACCTTGAGGTAGGTCGAGATCTCGGAGAGGTTGGCGTCACCGATGATCACGTGCAGCCGGCGGTACTTCTCGGGGTCGGCGTGCGGCTCGTCCCGGGTGTTGATGATCGGGCGCTTCAGCGTCGTCTCCAGGCCGACCTCGACCTCGAAGTAGTCGGCCCGCTGCGTGATCTGGAAGCCGTCACCATGCCCGTCCTGCCCGAGGCCGACCCGGCCGGCGCCGCACACCACCTGGCGGCTCACGAAGAAGGGCGTCAGGTGGCGCACGATGTCACCGAACGGCGTGGACCGACGCACGAGGTAGTTCTCGTGCGCGCCGTACGACGCACCCTTGTTGTCAGTGTTGTTCTTGTAGAGCAGCAGGTCGGGCTCACCACTGACCGAGGCGAAGCGGCACGCGTCGAGGGCGATCTGCTCGCCGGCCTTGTCCCAGCGGACGATGTCGAGCGGGGTGGTGCACTCGGGTGTGGAGTACTCCGGGTGCGCGTGGTCGACGTAGAGCCGGGCGCCGTTGGTGAGGATGACGTTGGCCAGACCCAGGTCCTCGTCGGTGAGCTGGCTGGGATCGGCCACCTCGCGCGACATCTCGAAGCCGCGGGCGTCGCGCAACGGCGACTCCTCCTCGAAGTCCCACCGAGCGCGACGTGCGTTGAGGGTCGCGGTGGCGTAGGCGTTCACGAGCCTGGTGCTGGCCACCATCGGGTTGGCGTGCGGGTGCCCCTGCACCGAGATCCCGAACTCGGTCTCGGTTCCCATGACCCTGCGGACGCTCATCGCGCTCCTGCCCAGGACGACGCGGGCCGGAAGATGGCGGTGCTGACGAACAGGTTCACGGTGCGAGCGTACGTGCGACGACGGGCTAGACCACGTGCAGTCCGGTCCTCTCGGCGTAATCCTGAACTACGGACCGGTGCGTGTTAGATTGCGCGAGCCTCGCAGGGCGTTCTCGGTCACCTTCTTATGGGGGAAACACTCATGTCCAAGCGTATTGTCGCGTCGCTCTCGGGTCTCGTCGTGCTTGCCGGCACACTGAGTGTGACGGGAAGCGCCGTCGCGGCGCCCAGCGCTCCCACAGTCTCCTCCCCCAGCAGCGCCCGAGCCGTCACCTATCCCGGGCAGCCGCCGCGCAACTACGTGATCCCCTCGGGGACGCTGTTCGCCTTCCCCAACCGGGGCGCGGCGGACAAGTACGCGATCCGCAACCGCGTCCTCTACACCATCCAGAGCGTCTGGGGAGGGCCGCGGGATGCCAACGGGCTGCCCCTGCCCTCCAACGGCACCATCAGGATCTCGACCTGGTCGTTCAACGACATGGCCATCGCCAAGGCGCTCTACGACGCCTCCCGTCGAGGCGTCAGTGTCCAGATCGTGGCCGCCCAGGGGCCGAACAAGGATCACAAGCCCTGGCGGTGGCTCAAGCAGAGGCTCGGCGGCTGGAACTACAAGCCCGGAGTCGCAGGTGGCTCCGACAAGGTCAGCTTCGCCCGTGAGTGCCGCGGTGCGTGCCGGGGCCGGGGCGGAACCCCGCACTCGAAGTTCTTCCTGTTCAACAACGTCGGCAGCCGGCACCTCCAGAACATCGTGGTGTCGACCTCGATGAACCTGACCACGATGGGCTTCCAGGGGCAGTGGAACTCCTCCCAGACGTTTGCTTCCGCGGCGCTGTACAACGACTTCCTCTCGATCTTCCGGGAGACCCGTCTCGGGGTCCCGCAGAGCCAGCCGTACCGCACCTTCGTCACCGGCAGCACGACCAGCATGTTCTTCCCGCGGCCGTCGACCTCGGTGAACGGTGACCCTGTGATGGCGACGCTCAACCAGGTCCGCTGCACCGGATCGACGGCGACGCCCAACGGCAGGACCAAGATCCGCGTCATCCAGTACGCCATCTACGACACCCGGGGCATCTGGCTGTCCAAGAAGCTGCGCAGCCTGTGGAACGCCGGGTGCGACGTGGCCGTGATCTACTCGGTCGCCACCAAGCCGATCCTGAGCATCCTGCGCAACGGCTCCGGTCGTGGCGCCATCCCGATGCGTCAGTCGGTCATCACCAACAGCCGGCACGAGATCGTGAAGTACAACCACAGCAAGTGGATGACGATCGCCGGCAACTGGGGCCCGGCGACGAACTCCTACGTGACCTTCACCGGTGCCGCGAACTGGAGCAACGCCGCGTTCAGCAACGACGAGCAGATGCAGCAGATCGTCGGCTACGGCACTGCCCGCGGCTACCTGGCCAACTTCAACTCGACCTGGGTTCAAGGCTCGTCGCACTCCCCCGGTTATGGCAAGAAGGGCTCGGAGGGCCGCCTGCTGCCGCCGGGGAACACCATCCCGTGGGGCAAGGGGATCTACAAGAACATGACCCCCGAGGGCTGAGCCACGGCCCGGCCCGGGACGCACGAAGGGGCGCCGACCATGATGGTCGACGCCCCTTCGGCGCTTCCTGACGCCGAGCAACGGCGTCAGGACGCCGGGTCAGAGGTACTGCCCGGTGTTGGCCACCGTGTCGATCGAGCGACCCGGCTCGGTGCCCTGCTTGCCGGTGATGAGCGTGCGGATGAACACGATGCGCTCGCCCTTCTTGCCCGAGATCCGTGCCCAGTCGTCGGGGTTCGTCGTGTTGGGCAGGTCCTCGTTCTCCTTGAACTCGTCCACGCACGCCTGGAGCATGTGCTGGACCCGGAGGCCCGGCTGGTCGTGGTCGATGACCTGCTTGATGGCCATCTTCTTCGCCCGGTCGACGATGTTCTGGATCATCGCGCCGGAGTTGAAGTCCTTGAAGTAGAGGACCTCCTTGTCGCCGTTGGCGTAGGTGACCTCGAGGAAGCGGTTCTCCTCGGACTCGGTGTACATCCGTTCCACCGTCGCGGTGATCATGCCGGCCACCGTCGCGTCCTTGTCGTCGCCGAACTCGGCGAGGTCGTCGGCATGCAGCGGCAGCTGGGCGGTGAGGTACTTGGTGAAGATGTCGCGCGCGGACTCGGCGTCGGGACGCTCGATCTTGATCTTCACGTCGAGGCGCCCCGGGCGCAGGATGGCGGGGTCGATCATGTCCTCCCGGTTGGAGGCGCCGATGACCAGGACGTTCTCCAGCCCTTCGACTCCGTCGATCTCGGAGAGGAGCTGCGGCACGATCGTGTTCTCGACGTCGGAGGAGACCCCGGAACCACGGGTGCGGAACAGGGAGTCCATCTCGTCGAAGAAGACGATCACGGGAGTCCCCTCGCTCGCCTTCTCACGCGCACGCTGGAAGACGAGCCGGATGTGCCGCTCGGTCTCCCCGACGTACTTGTTCAGCAGCTCGGGACCCTTGATGTTGAGGAAGAACGACCGACCGGACTGACCGGTCTTCTCGGCGACCTTCTTGGCCAGGGAGTTGGCCACGGCCTTGGCGATCAGCGTCTTGCCACAGCCGGGGGGGCCGTAGAGCAGCACACCCTTCGGCGGCTTGAGCTGGTAGTCCTTGAACAGCTCGGGATAGAGGTAGGGCAGCTCGACCGCATCGCGGATCTGCTCGATCTGGGCGGAGAGCCCACCGATCGAGGTGTAGTCGATGTCGGGCACCTCCTCGAGGACGAGCTCCTCGACCTCGGACTTGGGCACCCGCTCGTAGACGTAGCCGGACTTCGCGTCGAGGAGCAAGGAGTCACCGGCGCGCAGCGTCGTCTCGCGCAACGGCTCGGCGAGCCGCACCACCCGTTCCTCGTCGGCGTTCGCGATCACCAGGACACGCTCGCCGTCGGCGAGCACCTCCTTGAACATGACGACCTCGCCGACCTCCTCGAACTCGAGCGCGGCGACGACGTTGAGAGCCTCGTTGAGCATGACCTCCTGGCCCTTGGTCAGGCTGTCGAGGTCGACGGAGGGGCTCACGTTGACCCGGAGCTTCCGTCCGCCGGTGAAGACGTCGACCGACTCGTCCTCGTTGCGCTTGAGGAAGGTGCCGAACCCCGTCGGGGGCTGGGCCAGACGGTCGACCTCCTCCTTGAGCGTGACGATCTGGTCCCGGGCCTCACGCAGGGTGGTCGCGAGGCGCTCGTTCTGGGACGTCACGGCAGCCAGGGAGCGCTGGGTGTCCAGCAACCTCTGGTCCAGGGCCCGGGAGCTGCCGGGCACCTCCGCGAGTCGCCGACGCATCTCTGCGACCTCGGCCTCCAGGAACGAGACCTGGGTCATCAGCTGGGCAGTGGTCGGTCCTTGTTCGGCACCTGAGTCGGGCACGTGAACCACCTCCTGGGCAGGATCTGGATTTTGACCCTACTCGGCCGACCTCAGATCCCAAGCCGTTCCTGGCGTGTTTCACTCATCACGTTGTTGATCTGCAACCTGGGGAGGCAGGCCCACCGGCCGCGGCCCTTCGTAGTCGACTCCGTAGGCGCCCGGAGCCGGGCGTCGCTTCTTCACCGGGGCCGCGTTGCCCGGCGCCATCCGGCGGGCGGTCACGAGGAAACCCGTGTGCCCGTTCATCCGGTGGCCCGGTCGTACGGCGAGGCCCTCGACGTGCCAGTCCCGCACCAGGGTCTCCCAGGGCTGCGGCTCGGTGAACTCACCGTGTGCCCGCAGGGTCTCCACCACGCGCGCCAGCTGGGTGGTGGTGGCGACGTAGGCGACGACGATGCCACCCGCGACCAGCACCTCGGCCACCACGTCGATGCACTCCCAGGGGGCGAGCATGTCCAGGACGACGCGGTCGACGGAGCCGGGCTCGTCGCCTGAGGGCAGCGCCTCGACGAGGTCGCCGACGGTGAGCGACCACGCGGGGTGCTCGCCACCGAAGAACTGCGTCACGTTGCGGCGTGCCACGTCGGCGAAGTCATCGCGGCGTTCGTAGGAGGAGACCCGTCCGGTGGGTCCGACCGCGCGCAGCAGCGAGCAGGTCAGGGCGCCGGATCCGGCTCCGGCCTCGACGACCCTGGCACCGGGGAAGATGTCGGCCATCGCGACGATCTGCGCAGCGTCCTTGGGATAGACCACGGCGGCACCACGGGGCATGGAGACCACGAACTCGCTGAGCAGGGGTCGGAAGACGAGGTACTCCCCGCCAGAGGTGGAGGTGAGCGTGAAGCCCTCCTCGCGCCCGATGATGTCGTCGTGCAGCAGACCGCCACGGTTGGTGTGGAACGACTTCCCGGCCTCCAGACAGATGTTGTGCCGCCGGGCCTTCGCGTCGACCAGACGCACCCACTCGCCGGGCTGCAGCGGTCCACGTCGTACGCCGGACCAGTCCGGTGCGTCGTGCTCGGTCACCGGGCAACACCCTCCTCGAAGGCACGGTCCACGTCGCTGGTCGCGAGCACCCCCAGGATGGTGCCGTCGGTCTCCACCAGGACGTACTCCTCGGCCGGTGTGCTCGCCATCGCCCTGATCAGCTCCTCGCCCTCGATGTCTGCGCCGAGGACCATGCCGTCCTCGATGGTGCGTGAGACCGAGCTGACCGGCACCCAGGGGCGACGCTCCTCGGGTGTCGCCAGCAGCGCGGTCTCGCTGACCACGCCACTGAGCCGGTCGTCGCCCGCGTGCACCACGATCGCCCCGGCCCCTACCTCCTGGGCCCGGCGGACGGCCTCGGTGATCGGGAGCTCGTCGGGGACGGCGACGACGCGTCGCGCGAGCGGGCGGGCCTTGAGGGAGGGGAGGCGCCGGCGCACCCGTGCGTTCACCATGGAGGCGGTCGCCCCCGACCACAGGAACGACGCGATGATCACGGCCATCAGGTAGTCGAAGACGTCCGGCTTGGTGCCGTAGAGGGTGCGCGCCAGGGCGGGCCAGCCCAGCACCAGGACCGCAGCCACCCGACCGCCCCACGCGGCGACGATCGTGCCGCGGTGCATGCTGCCGGTCGTCTTCCAGACCAGCGCGCGCAGCAACCGACCGCCGTCGAGGGGTAGCCCCGGCACCAGGTTGAGCACGCCGACGATCAGGTTCGCTCCTGCCAGGCCCCCGACCGCGAGGCTCAGCAGGCCCGACGGGGTCACCATCAGCAGCGCCAGCGCCAGCAGGCCGATGACGACGGACGTCAGCGGCCCGACGACCGCGACCTTGAACTCCTGGCCGGGCGTGCGGGTCTCGGAGTCGATCTCGGTGGCCCCGCCGAGGAAGTGCAGGCTGATCGAGCGGACTCCCAGCCCGTAGCGCTGGGCCATCAGGGCGTGCGCGATCTCGTGCAGCAGCACCGAGAGGTAGAGCAGCACCGCGAACGCCAGCCCTGCGACGTACTTCAGTGCACCGAGACCGGGCTGCACCTGCTCGACCCGTGGGGCCAGCAGGACCGCGATCAGCAGAGCCACGAGCAGCCACGAGGACCGGACCAGGACGTCCACGCCACCGATCGAGCCGACACGCAGGGTGCCCGGTGGGTATGTCGCGCGGTCGGGTCGGCCTGCGGACCCGGGCGGTCCCTCGTCTGCGCTCACCCCCCAACGCTAGCGCGCACCGAACCTGTCGGACCGGCGCCCTACGCTGTGGCCATGGAGGAAGCCGCGATGTCGGGCCGGGACTCCACGGGCAGCACGCCAGTGCCGTCGTCGCCCGCCCCGGGCCGGACACGCCCAGGCACCCCTGTCGACGGTGAACACGTGCTGGGATCCCTCTCCCCCAGCCGCGCCGGCGACTTCCGCACCTGTGCGTTGATGTATCGGCTGCGCACGATCGACCGGCTGCCGGAGGCCCCCTCCCCGATGGCGGTGCGGGGAACCGTGGTGCACAAGGTGCTGGAGGACCTGTTCGACCTGCCGGCAGCCGAGCGCACCCCCGAGCGTGCCGAGGCCATGGTCGCAGGCGCCTGGGAACAGGTCGCGGTCGAGGAGCCCGAGCTCGCGGCCATGTTCGAGGCGAGCACGACAGCGGTCACCGAGGGCGCGAGGGAGGTCGGCCCCCAGATCGTCGACTGGCTGGCGTCGTGCCGCGAGAGCCTGCGCGCCTACTTCGCACTCGAGGATCCCCGACGTCTCGAGCCGGCCGAGCGCGAGGTCTACGTCGAGGCCCTGCTCGACTCCCGGTTGCTGCTCCGTGGCTTCGTCGACCGCATCGACGTCGCCGTGGACGGCTCCCTCCGGGTGGTCGACTACAAGACCGGTCGTTCTCCCGGGATCGGCTTCGAGGCGAAGGCGCTGTTCCAGATGCGCTTCTACGCGCTGGTCATCTGGCGCACCCGGGGCGTCGTGCCGGCACTGCTGCAGCTGATCTACCTCGGGGACGGGCAGCTGGTGAGCTATCGCCCCGACGAGGACGACCTCCGGGCCACGCAACGACTGGTCGAGGCGATGTGGCGCGCCATCGACGAGGCGAGTCGCTCGGGTGAGTGGCTGCCCAGCCCCGGGGCCGGTTGCCGGTGGTGCAGCTTCCAGGCTCACTGTCCTGCGTTCGGGAACGAGCCCCCACCGCTGCCGGAGACCCTGCCGCCGACGTTCTCCTCACGAGGCTCGGTGGACCGGGCTACGACAGCCGAGCCAGGTCCTGGGGACTGAGCCCGACCAGGGTCTCGCGCAGGACGCGCCGCTCCCCCGGTGGCACCTCGACGTGCTTGGGCACCACCAGTACCTGGCAGCCGGCGCGCTCCGCGGAGGTCGCGCCGGTCGGCGAGTCCTCGATCGCGACGGTGTCCTCGGCCGCGATTCCGAGCAGCTCGGCAGCCCGTAGGTAGGGCTCAGGGTGCGGTTTGCCGCGAGAGACCTCGTCGCCGCAGACCAGCACGGTGAAGGACCCCTCGGGCAGGCTCCGCAGCACGGGCTCCACGAACCTGCGCCACGACATCGTGACCAGGGCGCACGGGACCCCCTGCTCGCGCAGCGCCGCAAGGAGCTCGCGCGCTCCCGGACGCCAGGGCACCTCCTCCTCGACGCGCGCGACCACGCCGTCGAGCAGCTCCTCGACGATCTCGAGCGGCGTCCGGTCGATGCCCATGTGGGTGCGCATGTAGGTCGCCGAGTCGATCAGGTCGCCCCCCACCACCGCCAGCGCATGCTCGTCCGACCACGTCCCGCCGTACTTCTCCGCGAGCGCGAACTCGCACGCCATCCAGTAGGGCTCGGTGTCGACGAGGGTGCCGTCCATGTCCCAGAGGACGGCGCGCGGGAGGGGGCCGGTTTCCCCGGTCGACCGGGGAAACCGGGGGTTGTCGGCCGTTGCATCACCCAACAACGTCAGGGATCGACCCTCAGCCCAGTCCGATTCGTCCATCAGTCCTCCGGGTCGTAGCCGAGGTTGGAGGAGAGCCAGCGTTCCGCCTCCGGCACGGTCCAACCCTTGCGTTCGGCGTACGACGCTACCTGGTCACGGCCGAGCCGGCCGACGACGAAGTACTGCGACTGCGGGTGCGCGAAGTACCACCCGCTGACCGAGGCGCCCGGCCACATCGCCATCGACTCGGTCAGCTCGATGCCCGTGCGCTGCTCGACGTCGAGCAGCTGCCACAGGGTGCGCTTCTCCGTGTGCTCGGGGCAGGCTGGATAGCCGGGGGCGGGACGGATGCCGGCGTACCTCTCGGCGATCAGCGCCTCGTTGTCCAGCCCGGCGTCGTCCGCGTACCCCCAGAGCTCGGTGCGGACGCGCTGGTGCAGCCGCTCGGCGAAGGCCTCGGCGAGCCGGTCCGCCAGCGACTCCAGCAAGATCGCGCTGTAGTCGTCGAGCGCCTCCTTGAACTCGTCGATCTTGTCCTGCCCGCCCAGTCCCGCGGTGACCGCGAACGCCCCGACGTGGTCCGGCAGGCCGGTCTCCTTCGGTGCCACGAAGTCGCCGAGCGAGCGGTTCGGGACGCCGTCGCGGTGCTTGCCCTGCTGGCGCAGGTTGAACAGCGTGGTCAGCACCTCGGTGCGTTCCGTGTCGCGGTAGACCTCGATGTCGTCCCCGACCGCGTTGGCCGGGAAGAAGCCGATCACGCCGTTGGCGGTGACCCACTTCTCCTTGATCATCGAGTCGAGCATCTCCTGCGCGTCGTCGTAGAGCCTGCGCGCCGCCTCACCCGTCGCCGGGTTGTTCAAGATGTCGGGGAACTTGCCCTTCATCTCCCAGGCGTTGAAGAACGGCTGCCAGTCGATGTACTCGCGCAGCTCCGCGAGGTCGTAGTCCTCGAAGTGCCGCGTGGCCGGTGCTCCCGGGGTGGGGGTCGTCGCCATCATCACCGGCATCGGGGGCGTGTACGTCGACCAGTCGACCGGGGTCCGGTTGGCCCGCGCGTCCTCGAGCGAGACCAGCGGCCGGTCGTTCTTGGCGGCGTGCCGCTTCCGCAGGGAGTCGTAGTCCGCCTCGGTGTCGGCCAGCAGCTTGCCCCGCTGGTCCTCGGAGAGCAGCGCCGCGGCAACGGGCACGGACCGGGACGCGTCCTTGACCCACAGGACCGGACCCTTGTAGCGAGGGGTGACCTTGACGGCCGTGTGTGCCCTCGACGTGGTGGCGCCACCGATCAGCAGGGGGATCGTGAACCCCTGGCGCTCCATCTCGCTGGCGAAGTGCACCATCTCGTCCAGCGACGGCGTGATCAGTCCGGAGAGCCCGATCAGGTCGGCGCCGACCTCCTTGGCCTTGTCCAGGATCTTCTGCGCCGGCACCATCACGCCGAGGTCGATGACCTCGTAGTTGTTGCACTGCAGCACGACCCCGACGATGTTCTTGCCGATGTCGTGGACGTCGCCCTTGACCGTGGCCATCACGATGGTGCCGTTGGTGTCCTTGGCGGTGGCGTACTCCGGGTTGTCGATCTTCTCCTGCTCGATGAACGGGATCAGGTGCGCCACGGCCTTCTTCATCACCCGGGCCGACTTGACCACCTGCGGGAGGAACATCTTGCCGGCGCCGAACAGGTCGCCCACGACGTTCATGCCGTCCATCAGCGGCCCTTCGATCACCTCGATCGGCCTGCCCCCGCTCGCGGCGATCTCGACGCGCAGCTCCTCGGCGTCCTCCTCCGCGTGGGCGTCAAGACCCTTGACCAGCGCGTGCGTGATGCGCTCGCGGATGGGCAGCGAGCGCCACTCCAGAGCCGCCACCTCCTGCTGCTCCCCCGAGCCACGGTGCTGCTCGGCGATCTCGAGAAGGCGTTCGGCCGCGTCCGGCCTGCGGTTGAGCACCACGTCCTCGATGCGCTCGCGCAGCTCGGGCTCGATCTCGTCGTAGACCACCAGGGCCCCGGCGTTGACGATGCCCATGTCGAGCCCGGCCTGGATGGCGTGGAACAGGAAGACCGAGTGGATCGCCTCGCGGACCGGGTTGTTGCCCCGGAAGGAGAAGGAGACGTTGGAGATGCCGCCGGAGACCAGGGCACCTGGCAGGTTCTGCTTGATCCACCGCGTCGCCTCGATGAAGTCGACGCCGTAGTTGGCGTGCTCCTCGATGCCGGTCGCCAGGGCGAAGCAGTTCGGGTCGAAGATGATGTCCTCGGCCGGGAAGCCGACCTCGTCGACGAGGATCCGGTAGGCGCGCTCGCAGATCTGCTTGCGACGCTCGAGGTCGTCGGCCTGACCCTCCTCGTCGAAGGCCATCACCACCGCGGCGGCGCCGTACTTGCGGCACAGCCGGGCGTGCTCACGGAAGGCGTCCTCGCCCTCCTTCATCGAGATCGAGTTGACGATCGGCTTTCCCTGGATGCAGCGCAGGCCCGCCTCGATCACCTCCCACTTCGAGGAGTCGACCATCACCGGCACCCGGCTGATGTCGGGCTCACCGGCGATCAGCTTCGTGAAGCGGTCCATCGCCGCCACGCCGTCGATCATCCCCTCGTCCATGTTGATGTCGACGACCTGTGCGCCGGCCTCCACCTGCTGGCCCGCGACCGCGAGCCCCGCGTCGTAGTCGCCGGCCTTGATCAGGTTGCGGAACTTCGCCGAGCCGGTGATGTTGGTGCGTTCTCCGATGTTGACGAAGAGGGAGTCCTCGGTGATGTTCAGCGGTTCGAGCCCCGAGAGCCGCATCGCTGGACCTGGTTCGGCGCGACGGCGTGGGGTGGCACCCTCGACGACGCCGGCGATGCGGGCGATGTGGTCCGGCGTGGTCCCGCAACAGCCACCGACGAGGTTGACGAGGCCGGCGTCGACGAACTCTGCCAGCACCGTCGACATCTGGTCGGGGGTCTCGTCGTACTCCCCGAACGCGTTCGGCAGGCCGGCGTTCGGATAGCAGGAGACGAAGCAGTCGGCCACCCGCGAGAGCTCGGCCAGGTAGGGGCGGATCTCGGAGGCGCCCAGCGCGCAGTTCAGGCCGATCGCCAGCGGCCGCGCGTGCCGCACCGAGTTCCAGAAGGCCTCGGTGACCTGGCCCGAGAGCGTCCGTCCGGAGGCGTCGGTGATCGTGCCGGACACGATCACCGGCCAGCGTCGTCCGCGTTCCTCGAACAGCGTCTCGAGGGCGAAGATCGCGGCCTTGGCGTTGAGGGTGTCGAAGATCGTCTCGACCAGGAGCAGGTCGGCGCCGCCGTCGACGAGCCCGTTGGCCTGCTCGACGTAGGCCTCGACGAGCGCCTCGAAGCTGGTGTTGCGAAAACCGGGGTCGTTGACGTCGGGTGAGATCGACGCCGTGCGGTTGGTCGGACCCAGTCCCCCGGCGACGAAACGCGGACGGGACGGGTCGGCCTCGGTGACTGCATCTGCCTGCTCGCGCGCCAGGCGCGCCGACTCGTAGTTCAGCTCGTACGCCAGGTCCTCCATGCCGTAGTCGGCCTGGGAGATCCGCTGTGCGTTGAAGGTGTTGGTCGCGACGACGTCCGCGCCGGACTCGAGGTAGCCGCGGTGGACGGAGCTGATGATCTCGGGCTGGGTGAGGCTGAGCAGGTCGCTGTTGCCGCGCACGTCGCTGTCCCAGTCGGCGAACCGCTCGCCGCGGTAGCCGGACTCGTCCAGCCCGTGACCCTGGATCATCGTGCCCATCGCGCCGTCGATGACCAGGATGCGCTCGCGCAGGAGGTCGGCGAGGACCTCGCTCGCGTCCGGGCGCGCCGAGCAGGCGCCGTTCGGTCGGCCGTGCATGGTCACAGGTGCACTCCGAAGCATCGTCGACGAACCTCAACCCCGGCAGGCCAGCCGGGCGGCAGCGGCCATTTTCGTCATGGGGGCCCCGCAAGGTCGCTGGGCGAGACGTCCTAGGGTGGCAAGGTGATCGAGATCGACGACGTACCCAGCCTCGTCAACCCGGTGATGGTGGCTGCGTTCGAGGGGTGGAACGACGCCGCGTGCGCGGCCACCGGGGTCGTGGACCACCTCATCGAGATGTGGAACGCCGAGGTGGTTGCCGTCGTGGATCCCGAGGAGTTCTACGACTACCAGGTCAACCGCCCGATGATCGCGACGACCGACGAGGGCATGCGCCGGATCACCTGGCCCTCGACCCAGGTGTACGTCGCCAGGCCGCCCGGTGCCGATCGGGACGTGGTGCTGCTGCGTGGCATCGAACCGAACATGAAGTGGCGCCAGTTCTGCGCCGAGCTCCTCGCCTGCGCCGACGAGCTCGCCGTGGAGCTGGTCGTGACCCTCGGCGCCCTCCTCGCCGAGACTCCGCACACCCGGCCCATCCAGGTCAGCGGCACCGCCACCGAGCTCGACCTCGAGGACCGGCTCAAGCTCGAGCCGGCCACCTACGAGGGCCCCACCGGCATCATCGGCGTGCTGCAGGACGCGTGCGCCCGGCTCGACATCCCGGCGGTCTCGTTCTGGGCAGCCGTCCCGCACTACCTCCCGCAGCCTCCCTGCCCGAAGGCGACGCTGGCACTGCTCAGCCAGGTCGAGGACCTGCTCGAGACGAGCATCCCGCTGGGTGACCTCCCCGAGGACGCCCGGGCCTGGGAGCGGGGCGTGGCGGAGCTGGCCGAGGAGGACGAGGACGTCGCGGAGTACGTCCGCGGCCTCGAGGAGAGCCAGGACACCGCCGAGCTCCCCGAGGCCAGCGGGGAGGCCATCGCCCGGGAGTTCGAGCGCTACCTCAAGCGGCGTGACAAGCCCGAGGGGTAGCAGCCGCAGCCGGGCAGGTCGGTCAGAGCTCGATGCCGAGCACGCCGTCGACCAGCGACCGCACCACTTCGCCGGCACCCGGCTCGCTGTCGTCGCCGAAGTCGGTCGCGTCGGCCCAGTGGTCGAGCAACCGCAGCGCGAAAGGGGCATCCAGGTCGCTCGCCAGGGCGGTGAGCACGTCGGTCACGAGGTGCTGGGTCGGGGCGCCGGCACCGCGGGCCACTGCGCCGCGCCACCTGTCGAGGCGCGCCCCGGCCGCGGAGACGTCGGCCTCGTCCCAGTGCCAGTCGTCGCGGTAGTGGTGCCCGAGCAGGACCAGTCGGATCACCATCGGGTCGAGACCACTCTCGCGGAGCGTCGAGACGAGCACCAGGTTGCCCTTCGACTTCGACATCTTCGCTCCGTCGAGCCCGACCATGCCGGCGTGCACGTAGGCCCGGGCGAAGCGTGCGCCCGGGTCGGCCACCTGGGCCTCGGAGGCACTCATCTCGTGGTGCGGGAAGACCAGGTCGCTGCCGCCGCCCTGGACGTCGATGGTGGCGCCGAGGTGCCGACGCGCGATGGCCGAGCACTCGATGTGCCATCCGGGACGGCCCCGTCCCAGCGGCGAGTCCCACGCGGGTTCGCCGGGGCGCTCGGCCTGCCACAGCAGGCAGTCGAGAGGATCCTTCTTGCCCGGCCGGTCGGGGTCTCCACCCCGGTCGGCGAAGACGCGCAACATCTCCTCGCGGGACCAGCGGGAGACCTCGCCGAAGGCGGGGTCGCGGGTGACGGAGAAGTAGAGGTCGTCCCGTGCCCGGACTCCGGTGACGCGACCTCGTAGACGCTGCCGGCCTCCTGGAGCTGTTCGACCATGTCCACGACCAGCGGGATGGCCTCGACGGCACCCACGTAGTCGTCCGGGGGCAGCACCCGCAGTGCCTCCATGTCGGTGCGGAACAGCTCGATCTCGCGCTCGGCGAGCTCGGTCCAGTCCTCGCCGGTGGCCGTGGCACGTTCGAGCAGCGGGTCGTCGACGTCGGTGACGTTCTGCACGTAGCGGACGGCGAGGCCCGCCGAGCGCCAGGCGCGGTTGAGGAGGTCGAAGGCCACGTAGGTCGCGGCATGGCCCATGTGCGTGGCGTCGTACGGCGTGATGCCGCAGACGTACATGCGGGCTGGGCCGTCCGACCGGGGCCAGCTCGACGCAGGCCGTCGGTCGAGCTGTCGAAGACGCGTACGGCCGGTCCGCGAACTCCCTCCGGGAGGGCCGTCGTCCCGGTCGAGCCGCCAGGTGGAGTCCACGCACGCATGCGGCCGAGCCTAGCGGCCGTCCTCAGAACGGCGGCCACGGGATGGACGGCCAGCCCCCCCGCGGAACCGGGAAGGAGCCGGCCCGGAGCAACCGCTCGCAGCGCCGGGCGACGGCATCGACCTCCTGCCTGGTGAGCAGCCCGGCCAGGGTCGTGCGCAGCTCACCGTCGAGTCCCTCGAGCACCGCTCCACCCCCGCCGCTCTCCGTCGCGGACAGGGCCTGGCCCGCCCACCCCCACAGCACCGTGCGCAGCTTGTCCTCGGTGTGGAAGCACACGCCGTGGTCCACCCCGTAGCGGTGCCCGTCGGCCATCGGCAGCACGTGTCCGCCCTTGCGGTCGGTGTTGTTCGTGATGATGTCGAAGACCGCCATCCGGCGCAGCGGCTCGGAGTTCTCGTGCACGAGAACCACGGGTTCGTCGTGGGCGCCGGTCGCGTCGAGCACGTGCAGGAAACCGGGTGGCACCGGACCAGCCGGGATGACGTCGATCGGGTCCGGCCGCCCCGCGGGCGCCTCCTCGCTCTCCATCCACAGCTGCACCATCCCGCGTCCGGCGGGCCCGTCCCGGAGCACGGTCGGCGGGACGACGTCCCAGCCGAGGTGGTCCGAGACCACCCACGCGGCGTACTCCCGGTCCGCCAGGGTGCCGTCGGTGAAGTCCCACAGCGGGCGCTCCCCCGAGCTCGGCTTGTAGACGCACTCGGCGCCGCTGTCGCCCAGCCGGGTCAGGAACGTGTGGTTGGACGCCGGCATGATCCGTCCGAGCACCACGAGCCGGCCGTCGAGCAGCTCACCGGGGTCGAGGGCGTGCACGGGGCTCAGCCCTGGGTGCGCCGGTAGCCGTTGGCGCGCGGGCACAGGTGTCCCGCGGTGTCCATCGGGCCCCCGCAGAACGGGCACGGCGCACGACCCGCGGCCACCACGGACTCGGCCCGGGCCGCGAACAGCCGTGCCATCGCGGCCGGCATCCGCACCAGCAGGAGCTCGTCGGGCTCGGGCTCCTCGATCGGCAGGTCGATCAGCTCCTGCTCCGCCGCCTCGACCGGGAGCTCGACCTCGACCTCCACGACCGGGAACACCTCGATGACCACCCGCTCGTCCTCGGCGTCCCAGGACAGGGTGATGGTGCCGGCCCGGAACTCCTCCTCGATCGGCTGGTCGAGGGGCTCGTTGTCGATCATCGCCACGGGCGTCATCGCAGGGATCGTGGCCGAGGCCCCGTCCGCGACGATCAGCTCGTCGAGCAGCTCGGCCACCCGCTCGCCGAGGATCTGCACCTGCTGCTTCTCCAGGGACACCGAGGTCACCTGGTTGCCGGACCGCGCCTGCAGGAAGAAGGTGCGCGAGCCGGGCTCGCCGACCGTCCCGGGCACGAAGCGCTCGGGCGGGTCGAAGCGGTGCACGACAGGCATGTCCTGAGCCTAGGGGTCGGTCGAAACCGCTGCGGCCGAGGGACCGGCCCCGCCTCCGACGGCAGCGTCGCTGGCGCGGGTACGCCGGCGGGAGGGCTTGGTGGCCAGGTGCGCGAGGGACCCGTGCCGCGAGTTCATCGTCACCACGAAGGCCCGGTGCGGGGTGTAGCGGACCACCGACAGGCTGGCCGGGTCCACCATGATCCGCTGGAACGCGTCGAGGTGCATGCCGAGGGCATCGGCGAGGATCGCCTTGATCACGTCACCGTGGGAGACCGCCAGCCAGACCGCGTGGTCACCCACCTGCGACTCCATCGCGGCGTCGCGGTCGCGGATCGCGGCGACGGCGCGCGCCGACATCTCCGGCAAGGACTCCCCGCCGGGGAACCGGGCGCCGGAGGGCTGCGCCTGCACCGTGCGCCACAGCTTCTCCTTGGCGAGCTTCTTCAGCTCGCGTCCGGTCCAGTCGCCGTAGTCGCACTCCAGCAGCCGACGGTCGGTCAGCGTGCGGGCACCCGGCGCCATCAGCCGTGCGGTCTCGCGGCAACGCTCCAGCGGACTGCTCACCACGGAGGCCAGCTCCAGCCCGGTGAGCCGCTCCGCCGCGGCGTGGCCTGCGCGGTCCCGGTGTCGTCGAGGTGGACGCCCTTGCTGCGACCTGCCAGGACTCCGGTCGCGTTCGCAGCCGTCCGCCCGTGGCGAGCCAGGATCACCGTTGCCATCCCGGAGCGTAGCCGGAGCCCGGCGTAGCCTTCTCGCGTGATCGTGGACAACGCGCTGTACCGCAAGGGTGAACGGGTCGAGCTGGCCCTGGAGACCGGTGACCTGGCCGGCGTACGCGCCAAGGCCACGGAACCCCACGACTTCGTCTGGGTGGGCCTGCACCAACCCGACTCGCGGGGAGCTCGAGGCAGTCGCCGATCTCTACGGGCTGCACCCCCTCGCAGTCGAGGACGCCATCCGGGCTCACCAGCGCCCGAAGGTGGAGCGCTACGGCGACTCGCTGTTCATCGTGCTCAAGACGCTCTGGTACGTCGACGAGGACGATGCCGTGGAGACCGGCGAGATCAGCCTCTTCGTCGGCCACCAGTTCGTCGTCACCGTGCGGCACGGGACCGGCGGCGCGTTGAGCGAGGCCAGGCACCAGCTCGAGCAGATGTCCGCCGTGCTGGCCCACGGACCCTCGGCCGTGGTGTACGCCGTGTGCGACCAGGTGGTCGACCGCTACGAGGAGGTCGCCGGCTCGCTGCAGGAGGACGTCGACGAGGTCGAGACCTCCGTCTTCTCGACCGAGCGCACCAACGACTCCGAGCGCATCTACGTGCTCAAGCGGGAGCTCGCCGAGATGCGTCGCGCCGTCGCCCCGCTCCGTGAGCCGATGCGGAACTTCGCCGACGGGTCGGTGAACGGGATCCACGGGGACGCCGGCCCGTACTTCCGTGACGTGGCCGACCACCTGACCCGGGTCTCGGAGACGATCGACACCCTGGACACGCTGCTCTCCACCGCGTTCGAGGCGCACACCGCCCAGATCTCGATCCAGCAGAACGACGACATGCGACGCATCTCCGCGGCCGTCGGACTGGTGGCAGCCCCGACCCTGGTCGGGAGCGTCTACGGCATGAACTTCGAGAACATGCCCGAGCTGAGCTGGGCTTCGGCTACCCGATGGCGCTGGGACTGATGGTGCTCAGCTCGCTGGTGGTCCTCGTCATCAGCAAGCGTGCCGGGTGGCTCTGAGCAGGCTGCCCGTCCTCGATCAGGTCGCGCCGATCACGCCCGTCGCCAGGAGGCCGAGCAGCGCGACGCCCAGGAGGATGCGGTAGGGGACGAACCAGGTGATGGAGTGTCCGGCCACGAACTTCAGCAGCCAGGCGATCGCGGCGTACGCCACCACGAAGCTGACCAGGGTGCCCACGGCCGTGGGTCCCACCCCGATGTCGCCGTCGACTGCGTCCTTGAGCTCGCAGAGTCCGGCGGCCGTGAGCGCCGGGATCGAGAGGAAGAAGCTCAGCCGGGTCGCGGTCACCCGGTCGAGGCCGCGCAGCAGGCCTCCCGAGATCGTCGCTCCTGAGCGGGAGACTCCGGGCACCAGCGCGAGGCACTGGATCAGCCCGACGGCGATGCTGTCGCCCATCGTGAGGTCACGCTCCCCGCGCTCTGCGGCCCTGCGCGCTCGGCGTAAACCATCACGGCGCTCCACACCACCAGCGCGCCACCGACCCACCACAGTGATCGCAACGGTCCGGAGATCACGTCCTTGCCGAGGAAGCCGACGATGCCGATCGGGATCGACCCGACGATGATGTACCAGCCGAACCGGTGGTCGAAGTGCCCGCGGTACTCCGGGTGGAACAGTCCCCGGAACCAGGCCACGGCGATCCGCCAGATGTCGGTGCGGAAGTAGAGGAGCACCGCTGCGATGGCGCCCATCTGGATCACTGCCGTGTAGGCGGTGATGGAGGGATCATCGACCTTCAGGCCCAGGGCCTTCTCGACGATGGTCAGGTGGCCGGTGCTCGAGACGGGCAGGAACTCGGTGAGCCCCTCCACGATTCCCAGGATGATCGCGTCGATGTAGTCCATGGCAGGAGACAGAGTACGCAGCGGCGGCTGACCGTGACCTGACTGGGCTCCCGACGGCGAGCCGGACCGCCCGGGGTGGGTCGCGGTGGATAGCGTTTGGACATGCAGCAGCGGTTCCTCGGCTCCACCGGCCTCTCGGTCTCGCGTCTGGGTCTCGGCACGATGACCTGGGGCCGCGACACCGACGAGCACGAGGCGCGCGCGCAGCTGGTCGCGTTCGTGGACGCCGGCGGGACTCTCCTGGACACGGCGGCCGGCTACACCGACGGTGACTCCGAACGGCTCATCGGCTCGCTGATCGGGGTCGTGTGCGATCGCGACGAGATCGTGCTGGCCACCAAGGCAGGGATCAGCCGTCGTGGCAAGGAGCGGGTCACCAACGTCTCGCGAGGTCACCTGATCAGCACGCTCGACGCGTCCCTGAAGCGGCTGGCCGTGGACCACGTGGATCTCTGGCAGGTGCACACCTGGGTGGACGACGCTCCCCTGGAGGAGACGCTGTCGGCGCTGGACTACGCGGTGAGCACGGGTCGGGCGTCGTACGTCGGGGTGAGCAACTACACCGGCTGGCAGTCCGCCCAGGCGGCGACCTGGCAACGGGCGGTCCCCGGGCGCGCGCCGGTGGCCTCGCACCAGGTGGAGTACTCGCTGCTCAACCGGGCGGTCGAGGCCGAGGTGATCCCGGCGGCGCAGGCCCTCGGGCTGGGCGTCCTGCCCTGGTCGCCGCTGGGCCGCGGAGTTCTCACCGGCAAGTACCGCGGCGGCACGCCCGCCGACTCGCGGGCCGCCTCACCGCACTTCGCCACGTTCGTGGGCCGCTACCTCGGGGAGTCCTCCCAACGGGTGGTCGAGGCCGTGGCCCGGGCGGCGGACGGCCTGGGGTGGTCCCAGCTCGAGGTGTCGTTGGCCTGGGTACGTGACCGCCCCGGCGTGACCGCCCCGATCGTCGGCGCCCGGACGGCTGCTCAGCTGCGCGACTCGCTCCGGGTGGAGGAGTGCGAGCTGCCGGTCGAGATAGCGCAGGCGCTCGCGGACGTCTCGGAGGGACTGGAGGTCACCGGTTGAGCTCGGCCAAACAACGCAGGATCGAGCACCGGGCGCTGCGCCCCGGTGTCGAGTACGAGTTCGACAAGCTCCTGATCTCCCGCGAGGTCTCGCGTGGCGCCGTCACCCGGATGCTCGTCGACCTGGCCGAACAGCACGGCTGGGAGCTCGACCGGCTCCGGCTCGGTCCCGACGGGACCCGCCGGGTGCAGCTGCGCCGCAGGATCATCCGGCAGCGCATCGCCTACCTGGTCTGACCCTCAGAGCTTCCCGAGGAACCGGTCGAAGACCCGCGCCCCGAACTCGAGCGCGTCCACCGGCACCCGCTCGTCCACCCCGTGGAACAGGGCGGTGAAGTCGAGGTCCTCGGGCAGTCGCAGCGGGGTGAACCCGAAGGCACGCATCCCCAGTGGGGCGAAGTACTTCGCATCGGTCCCCCCGCTCATCAGGTACGGCGCCACCATCGCCTCCGGGTCCTCCTCGAGCAGGGATGCGGTCATCGCGTCGGCGATCTCCCCGTCGTAGGGCGTCTCGAGGCCGGCATGCTTGCTGACCCACTCGATCTCGATGTCGGGGCCGGCGAGGTCGCGCAGGGTCGCCACGAAGTCGTCCTCGAACCCGGGCAGGAAGCGGCCGTCCACCTGGGCGGTCGCGTGCCCGGGCACGACGTTCACCTTGTAGCCGGCCTCGAGCATCGTCGGGTTCGTGGTGTGCCGGATGACGGCGCCGAGCATCCTCGCCGCCGGGCCGAACTCCTCCACCAGCGTCTCGGCGTTCTCCGGGGTCGCCTCCGTGCCGGCCAGCTCCCCCACCGAGGCCAGCAGCACCTTCATGGTGGGAGTCAGCTGGACGGGCCACTGGTGGCGGCCGATCCTGGCCACGGCCTCTGCGAGGGTCGTCACGGCGTTGTCGGGGTGGCGCATCGAGCCGTGCCCGGCGTTGCCCTTGGCGGTCAGGCGCATCCACGCCATCCCCTTCTCGGCGGCCTCGACCAGGTAGAGGCGGCGCCCACGGACCGTCGTGGAGAAACCGCCGACCTCGCCGACGGCGTAGGTGCAGTCCTCGAACCACTCCCGGTGGGACGCGACCAGCGGTCCCGCACCCTTGGTCCCGCCCGCCTCCTCGTCGGCGGTGAAGCACAGCACCAGCGGGCGGTCGGGCACCGGCCGGCGCGTGCCCGCGCCCGCACGGTGGAGAGCAGCATCGCGTCGAAGTCCTTCATGTCGACGGCACCGCGCCCCCAGACCTGGCCGTCGTGGATCTCGCCGCTGAACGGGTGGTAGGTCCAGTCCTCGGCGTCGGCGGGCACCACGTCGAGGTGGCCGTGGATCAGGATCGGGTCGCCCTGGGTGCCGCCCCATCGTGCGAGCACGTTGGTCCGGCCGGGTTCGGCCTCCCACAGCGTCGGTCTCGATGCCGACCTCGTCGAGCAACGTTCGACGTGCTCCGCCGCCTTGCGCTCACCGGCCCGGGCTGGTCCCCGTAGTTCGTGGTGTCGATGCGGATCAGGTCGCGACAGATCTCCGTGACCTCGGCTGCTGGGTCGTAGTCGGTCGCCGGGGCGGCAGGGTCGAAGGAGGCGTTCATGGATCCCATACTGCCTCAGAACGGGCGAACGGAAACGCGGCCCCTCAGAGCAGGTGACGGGCGCCCGCACGCGGGGTCATCGGACGCGGGTCCGACCAGCGGACGCGGCCGGTGTCGCTCACCACGCCGAGCTGGAGCGCCTCGGCGGTCGGGCGGGTCTTCGTGGTCTCCCAGGACTTGGCATGCTGCCAGCTCTCCTCGAACACCTGGATCTCCAGGACGACGGCGCCATGCGGCGCGCGCATGATGGTGCGCTCGCACCAGCCTCGGGCGGACTTCATGTCGGGCCAGCGGCGCTCCACCATGACCTCCTCGAAGCCGCCCTCCTCCGGCACCCGCATCTGCAGCCGACCGAGGGCGGTGGTCCCCAGTACTGACGTCACGTGCGCGGGTGCCTGGGTGTCGTCCATGTGCCGCAGGTTAGGGCCCCGGCACCTGGGTCGGCACCATCGAGATCGCCGGCTGCCCTCACCTGTCTAGGCCGGTCGGTACGGATCTGCCTGGAGGGACGGTCGGAGCGTGACACCGCGGCCCCGTCGACGTTGTGCTTCGCCCGTTCGACGGGGCCGCGGCAGGCCCCGTGGCTACTTCTTGAACGCGTCCTTCACGTTGCCCGCAGCGTCCTTGAGGTTCTCGAAGCCCTTCTTGACCGAGGCCTCGGCCTGGTCGGCCTTGCCCTCGCCCTCGAGCTGCTCGTCGTCGGTCGCCTTGCCGATGGTCTCCTTGACCTCGCCCTTGGCGTCCTTGAACGAGTTGCTGGCCTTGTCTTCCGCGCCCATGTGGGTGTCCTTTCATCGGGTGCTCGACACGGTAGCCCTCCGGTGCACGACGCACCGCGTGTGATCTCCGTCCCAGTGTGAAGCGTGCCGAGCGGGGCATGGACGCGAACGATGTGACCGCGCTAACAGATTGCTAGCACTCGGTTTGCACTTCAGGGTCCTGCGTGCCTCAATGTTGGTACGACGTTGCTTGCAAAGGCAGCGTCGGCCCCGAGAAACTGCCGGAGCGGGAAGCGCCAACTGCTCGTACCCCTCCGGTGTGTCCCCCCCACAGGAACCTCAGACGAGCAGCGAGGCGCGTCACTGCGCCGGGCGAGGGAGATGACTCCTTCCCGAGGCGCACGAGGAACTCCCCCGCCATGTTCTCCACTTCTCCCGTACGCCGTGCCGTCGCGCCCGTCCTGTTGACGGGTCTCCTCGCCACCACCAGCCTGGCCAGCGCGACCCCGGCCGCTGCCATGGGATCTCTTCCGAGCAGCGCCCTGAGCGTCGCCCCGGCTGCGCGTCCAGCACCGGTGGCGCCGTACCGGGTGGTTCCGGGCATCCGGCTCGAGGCCAAGCCCCCGCCGTGGGTCCTGCCCGTCACGGGCTACCGCCTGACCGGTCGGTTCGGTCAGTCCAGCGGCCTGTGGTCCAGCACGCACACCGGCCTCGACTTCGCGGCGCCCGAGGGCACCGTGATCCGGTCGATCGCTCCCGGGGTAGTGACAGGGGCCTCCTACGACGGCGCCTTCGGCAACAAGACCGTCGTGCGCCTCGACGACGGCACCGTGCTCTGGTACGCCCACCAGAGTCGGCTCGGGGTCTCGGTCGGGCAGCGTCTGGCTGCTGGGGACCTGCTGGGCTACGTCGGCTCGACCGGCAACACCACGGGTGCGCACCTGCATCTGGAGGTGCACCCCGGCGGCGGCGACCCGGTCGACCCCCAGGCCTGGCTGCCGACCCACGGGCTGCGTCCCTGAGCGTCAGCCTCCAACGGGTGTGAGTCGACGGCGCGTGCAGTCGACGACCTCCTGCAGGTCGAGGCCGTAGGTCGGCAACCCCGTCGCGCCATAGTCCGACAGCCGTCCGCGCGCCCGCTCGAAGAGACGTTGCGCCCCCACGGTGTTGCCTCGGGCGCCGTGGGTGAGGGCGACGCACAGCTGGGCCAGGCCCTGCCACAGGTCGCGCTCGGCGTCCGGGCCGCTCTTCCACCGGACCTCGAGGACCTCGTGAGCGGCAAAGGGCCTGCCCTCGTCGAGGAGGCCGCGCGCGACCCACACCGTCTCCTCGGGAGGCAGAGGAGCCTCGGACACGGGTTCGACCCCCACGGCTCCGTAGGGCAGCGGTCTCCCGAGCGCGTCCCGAGGCCGTGCCTGCCTGGCACGACCGCCCTCGTCACGGTCGCGGTCCCCGGGCGCGGCGGGTGTGACCTCCGGCGCCATCTCAGCTGTCACCTGGGCTGCCCCGGCGGGGTGGGGTGCTGCGGTCAACGTCCATCCCGCCGATAGTAGGGCGCCTGGGCCACCGACTCGTGCTCGCCGCGGGCCCGGTCGGCGAACGCCTAGACTGCGTAGCCCTTGATGACCCAGGAGTGCGCACTGATGCTTCGCCGGTTCGACGTTGCCACGAGCGTGGCAGCCGCCGTCGGACTGGCCGCCGCAACGCAGTACCTCGCTACCCTGCCCGGTCCCGCAGGCGCCTGGTTGGCCACCCTGCTGATGTCGGTCTGTGTGGGCGCAGCCGCCTGGGCTTCGGCTCGCAGCCTGACCGGGTCGGCTCGGGCGGCAGCTGTGATCGGCGTGCTTGCACCGTGGCCCACAGCCTTCGTCACGGCCACGCTCCTCGTCCTCCCTCTCGACGCGGTCGTGCCGGTGGGCCTCGGCGCCGGCGCCGCCGTCGCCGCGGCGCTCGCGTCCGGGGGGCGCCTCATGGCGTGGTCCGCGGCCGTGCTCGTCGGCGTTGTCGGCGTGGGGACCTCCGTCGCCGGAGCCGGGGCCTGGACGGTCGGTGAGCCGAAGGCGGGGGACCCCCGCATGGTCGCCGGGAGCGGCATCGTCGTGGAGCTCGACACGCACGCCTTCTTCCTCCAGCAGGCTGCTGTGATCCTGCGTCACGATGGCCGAACCTCCCTTGCGGACTTCCTTGCCTCCTCAGACCTCACCGCTCCCCTGCGCCCAGGGACCCGCACGCACGAGTCCTACCTGTGGCGTCTCCAGCTCGGAGCGCGGGACGCAGACCGCGTGCTGAAGAAGCCGGAGATGCCCGACCACTTCTTCAACTGGTGGACCCACTCCGGCAAGGGCCTGATCGCCGGCAGCTCCGGAGCCACCTGGGCCGAGCAGCAGTTCCGCAAGGCCGCAAGCGCCTGGGCGGCCGGAGACCGCGCCGAGGCGATGTACCGCCTCGGCGCGGCGGCCCACCTCGTCGCCGACGCCTGCACTCCGCCGCACGAGGTCTTCCTCGTCCCCAACCACCGCGCCTACGAGAACCTGATGATGCGCGTGCAGTCCTCGCTTGCCGTCGACCGCGGCGGGATCTACCAGGGCGACTTCCGGGCCACGCGGGCCCACGGAGGGCCCGAGTGGAACAGCGCCCGCACCCAGGGCTGGGTCGACGAGTGCGCGCACCGCGCCGCGGGTCTGGTCGTCAACACCGCGCAGCCCCTGCCGAGCGACCCCAGCGTCATCGACGGGCGAGTCCGCGGCACCTTCCAGCACTTCCAGGACACCCAACGCCTCACGGCTGGCTACCTGGCGTTCTTCTTCGACTCCGTAGGGAAGCCCTGATGAGGTCAACGACCGCCACCGCCCGTCACGGACGGTCCGCCCCGGCCGACATCGTCGTCGGAACCGCTACGATCTTCGGCCTTCTCGTGACGAGTGCGCTGGTCGCCGTCGCTGTCGCTGGCTTCTTCCAATGGACCCCCAACGTGAGCCCGATCCTCGACGACGGACTTCCCCTCGCGCTCGTGTTCCTCGGCATGGTCCTCTCCGGGCGCGTAGCTGTCGACATCGCCGGCGGTCTCGGCATCGCCTGCGCCACGGGAGCCGCCCTGCTGGTGGCTCTCATCGGCTACGCGGTCTCACGCTCCAGTGAGGCGCACGGTGACGGTCTCGAGATCCAGCAGGTGTTCCTGGCTGCCGCGACCGTCCTGGTCGTGGTCGGGGGCACCGCCCTGGTCATCGACCGGCGACGACGGCGGCACAGTCCTCCCCGCTGACACCGCTCTCATCGTGGTCTCATCGTCGCCCCCTCAGGGTGGGGAACATGAAGATCTCACTGTCCCCCCGGTCAGCACGTGGACCACTCATCGTCGTGTCGCTGCTCGCCCTCGCGGCGGGGGCAACCGCGTGCGGCGCTGCCAGCTCCACCACGAGCGCAGCCCCCAGCACCCACGCCTCCACCAAGGCCCCGTCCCCCTCGTCCCCACCTTCGGCCCCGGCGCCGAAGGTCGCACCGGTCCCCGTGGAGAAGAACCCACCCGGTGACATCCCCGACAACCTGGCCTTCGTGAGCTACGGCAGCTCGACAGGCGGCTACGCGTTCACCCACCCGGAGGGCTGGGCCCGGACCGGCACCGGGACCCAGGTGCGCTTCACCGACAAGCTCAACGGGGTAAGCGTGGACAGCCTGAAGGCCACCGGGGCGCCCACCGTCGCCGAGGCCCGGTCCACAGACATCCCACGGCTGCAGCGGTCGGTCCCCGCATTCGAGCTGCGGACGGTGTCCGCCGTCACCCTTCCCGCTGGACAGGGAGTTCACATCGTCTTCCGGCGCAACTCCGAGCCCGACCAGGTGACCGGCAGGGTCTTCCGGGACGAGGTCGAGGAGTACGCCGTCTACAGCGCCGGACGACTCGTTCGCATGGACCTCTACGGGCCGGTCGGTGCCGACAACGTCGACGCCTACCGCACGATGTCGCAGAGCCTGACCATCCGATGAGTGTCGTGCGCGACCGGATCCAGCACCCCGCACCCGGGGGCGAGCCCGTGCTCGACGCTCAGGGACTGCACCGCTTCTTCCGGCGAGGCGGCGAGGAGGTGGCTGCGCTGCGCGACGTCTCGCTCACCCTGTTCCCCGGTGAGCTGGTCGCCGTCGTCGGGCCCTCGGGCTCGGGCAAGTCCACCCTGCTCAACATGCTGGCTGGGCTCGACGACCCCGACGGCGGCTCGGTTCGTGTGGCAGGTCGCCAGCTCAGCCATGAGACCGCCACCGTCCAGGCCCGCCTGCGGGGCGAGCTGATCGGCGTCCTGACACAGGCGAGCGGGCTGGTCGAGCACCTCGACGTGCTGGACAACCTCCGCCTCGCAGGCTCCTTCCGCGCCACGAGGCCGACGGTGAACGAGCTCAGCTCGTTGCTGGCCAGCGTCCAGCTGTCCGAGCAGGCCCACTCACGACCCTCGACGCTGTCTGGAGGTGAGACCGCGCGGGCGAACCTGGCAGTCGCGTTGGCCGGACGTCCGCGGGTCCTCCTTGCCGATGAGCCGACCGCCGAGGTGAGCACGGCGGAAGAGGCGTCACTGCTGCGTCTGATCCGGTCGCTGCAGCCCTCGGACGGGGCCACCTTGCTGGTCACCCACTCCCCCGGTGTGGCCGCTGCCGTCGACCGGACGGTCGAGCTGGTGGACGGGCGCGTCGTGACCGGTTTCCTGAACGGCGTCGTCGACGGGCGGACACGATGAGGGCCGACGACGGGACGAGTCTGGTCTCCGCGCGCTCGGTGGGGGTGCGGTACGCCGGGACCTCGATCCTGCACGGGATCGACCTGGACGTGCCCGCAGGGGCGCACCTTGCGCTGACCGGTCGATCCGGCAGCGGCAAGACCACCCTCCTGCTGGTGCTCGCCGGACTTCTGGCGCCTTCCGACGGCACGGTGGCCTGGCCCGGCCTCTCGACGGACCGGTCAGTACGACGCGGCGAGATCGGCATGGTCTTCCAGGCGCCGTCGTTGATGCCCGAGCTCACGGCACTGCAGAACGTCACCCTCCCGCTTCGGCTACGCGGCGTAGGGCTGGAACCCGCTCGAGAGGAGGCTCTGGGCGCCCTGGCCCTGGTCGCCGCCACCGACTTCGCCGACGCACTGCCCGCCCAGCTCTCCGGCGGGCAGCAACAGCGAGTGGCGATCGCGCGCGCGCTGGCAGGCGGACATCGACTCGTCCTGGCCGACGAGCCGACCGGCGCCTTGGACCGCGCCCACGCCCACGAGGCAGCCCTGGCCCTGCGCGAAGGCGTCGCCGCCACCGGGGGCGCGCTGGTGCTGGCCACGCACGACCCGGAGCTGGCAGGGATGTTCGACCAGCAGCTCGCCGTCGCCGACGGCACCATCCACCAAGCCGTGAGGACACGATGAGAACCACCCGATGGCTGACCGGACTCGTCCGACGTCGCCCGATGGAGCTGCTCGTCGCGGCCGTCAGCATCGCGTTGACGATCGCGTTCGTCGCCTCGCTGGGCTCGTTCGTCACCCAGAGCCACGCCGCACTGACCGTGCGTGCCGCAGCCTCGGTCCCGGTGGACTGGCAGGTGCAGGTCACACCGCAGGGCGACACGGCCGGGGTGACCAAGGACGTGCGTGCGCTCCCCGGCGTGCGTGCGGTCGAGGGAGTCGACTTCGCCCACGTCAAGGCGCTGCAGTCGACGGGAGCCCAAGGCGCCCGCAGCACCGGCGCGGCCTACGTCGTGTCCATCTCGCCGGCGTACTCCAAGACGTTCCCCGGTGAGCTGCGCCACCTCCTCGGCGCCACGACCGGTTCGATGCTCTTCCAACAGACCGCCGCCAACCTCGCCGCTGAGCCCGGTGGACAGATCACCGTGCGCACCGTGTCCGGATCCCATCCACTCAAGGTGGACGGGATCGTTGACCTGCCCGCCGAGGACTCGTTCTTCCAGGTCGTCGGACTCGCACCCGGCGCCGGCGTCAGCGCACCCCCCGACAACGTGGTGCTGGTGCCTCCGGCGGTGTTCCGCTCCGTCATCGGCAACACCCCCGTGGTCCATCAGCTGCACGTCGGCTTCACCCACGGCGGCCTCCCGGCGGACCCCCAGACCGCCGCGATCGCCGTGCAGGGCCGCGCCAACAATTTTCAGGCCGCAGTGGCCGGGGGTGCCCTCGTCGGCGACAACCTGGGGACCGCTCTGACCCTGGCCGGCGAGGACGCCAACTACGCGAACCTGCTGTTCCTGCTCCTGGGGCTTCCCGGGCTGGCCCTCGCGGCCGTGGTCGCCGGGTTGGTCGTCGCCCTGCGCGCAGACAGGCGGCGACGTGAGATCGCGCTGCTGCGCCTGCGTGGAGCCTCCGTCTGGGGGGTGGTTCGCATCGTGGCCGGTGAGTCGCTTGCCGTGGCTGCGCTAGGCGCGGCACTCGGGGTTCCACTGGCCCTGCTCGCCATTCGTCTGGCACTTCCGCCCGGCACCCCGCTCTCGCTCGGTTGGACCATCGCGGCAGTCGTCAGCGGCCTGCTGCTGGCTCTCGCGACCCAGGCTGGTGCTGTCCTGAGACTGGCTCTCGGTCGCGAGCGCACCGGTGTCGCGGCGGAGGCGTCGCGCGGTGAACGCAGCGGCACCCCCTGGCCGCTCAGGGCCGGCCTCGACCTGATCCTGCTGACGGGGGCGGCGATCTCCTTCGCGCTCACCGCGCGCAGCGGCTACCAGGTCGTGCTCGCACCAGAGGGCATCCCGCAGACCCAGGTGAACTATGCCGCCCTCGCCGGGCCCGCACTTGCCTGGCCAGGTCTGGCGCTGCTGGTCTGGCGCATCACCGCATGGATCACCAGTCGGCGCACCGGTCGTTGGGCCTGGGGCGGTGCGGGGACGGCTCCCGAGCTGGAGGCGGCAGCACTGCGCCAGCGTCGTCGCGTGATCGCTCGAGGAGCGGCGGGACTGGCCGTAGCGCTCGGCCTGGCAGTCTCCACAGCGATCTTCACCTCCACCTACGACGCCCAGGCACGTCTCGACGTCGCACTCACGGTGGGCAGCGATGTCGCTGTGGTGGAGCCGCCTGGTTCGACGGTGGGGCCCCAGGCGGCCGCCGCCATCGCACGTGCACCGGGGGTCACCGCCGTCGAACCGCTCCAGCACCGCTTCGGGTACGTCGGGCCGGACCTCCAGGACCTCTACGGGGTCCAGGCGGATACCTTCGCCCGGGTGGGTCCTCTCCAGGACGCCTTCGTGCCCGGCTCGACCATCGCCACGACCCTCGCCGCCCTCCAGCGAACCCCGGACGGAGTCCTGCTCTCCGCCGAGACCCTCCACGACTACCAGCTCCACACCGGGGACCTCATCCGGATCCGGCTCCAGACCGGAGCCGACCACACCTACCGGCCCGTCGACTTCCACGTGGTGGGACAGGTCACCGAGTGGCCCACTGCACCCAAGGACAGCTTCATCGTGGCCAACGCCGGCTACGTGACGCAGCAGACCGGCTCCGATGCGGTCGGCACGTTCCTGGCTTCGTCCACGACGCCGGGTGCGACCGCGGCCGCCTTGCGCTCGCAGCTCTCGGCGACCTCAGGTGCCCGGGTGCAGGACATCTCCACCGTTGGAGCGGGAGTCACCAGCGCCGCGGGGCTCGCCGGCACCGACCTGTCCGGCCTCTCCCGCCTGGAGCTGGGGTTCGGCGTGCTCCTGGCGCTCGCCTGCTCGGGCCTGGCACTCCTGGGCGGCATCGTCGAGCGCCGCCGCGCGCTCGTGCTGCTGGCCGCTCTGGGCGCGAGCGCACGCCAACGCGGGAGGTTCCTCGCCACCGAGGCACGAGCCATGGTGGTCGCCGGGGTCGCAGGAGGTGCGGCGATCGGCACCACCATCGCCTACCTCCTGGTCAAGGTGCTCACCGGGATCTTCGACCCGGCTCCCGCATCGGCCACCATTCCATGGGGATACCTCACGTTCCTGGTGGCTCTCGTCGGGGGTGTCACCGTGGTGGTCGTCGCCGGGGTCGGGCGCCTCGTGGCCCGCGCTGGTCCCAGCGAGCTCCGGGACCTGTGACCCGACCGTGCCGACCCTTCGGGAAGGACGACTAGCCTCGGCGCAGGAGGCCCGTCGATGAAGCTGCTGGTGATCGAGGACGACATCCGGATGGGCGGCCTCCTGCGACGAGGGCTGGCCCAGGAGGGCTGGGCCGTGGACCTGGTCGGGGATGCTCGTGACGCGCGGCACGCGGTCGAGAGCACGCCGTACGACGCCGTGGTGTGCGACGTCGGACTTCCCGGGCCCGAGTCCGGACTGGAGTGGTGCCGCCAGTTTCGCGACGAAGGGCACCGGACACCGGTTCTCATGCTCACGGCACGCACTGGGGTGAGCGACCGGATCGCCGGCCTCGACTGCGGCGCCGACGACTACCTCGGCAAGCCCTTCGCGTTCGGCGAGCTCGCCGCGCGGCTGCGAGCCCTGCTCCGACGCGGGGAGACCACCAGACCTGTCACCCTCAGACACGGCGACCTCGAGCTCGACCCGGCGGAGCACCGGGCGCGCTGGCGAGAACACGGACTCGACCTCTCCCCCCGCGAGTTCGCCCTCCTGGACTACTTTCTGCGCCGCCCCGGTGACGTGCTCCGGCGCAGTGAGATCCTGGACCACGTCTGGGACTACGCCTACGACGGCACCTCGAACGTCGTGGACGTCTACGTCCGCTATCTGCGCAGACGGATGGCGGAGGTGGGGTGCCCCGAGCTCATCGAGACCGTCCGCGGGGTGGGTTACCGGCTGGGCACCGGTCCGTGAGGCTCACCCCCTCGTCGCTGCGCAACCGTCTGGTCCTCGGCGCCGTCCTCGTCGGTCTCGTCTTCGCGGTCCTTTTCGGTGCACTCGCAGCCTGGCGGGTGCACCACGCCGAGGGTCAGGCCATCACCGCCGCCCTGCAGAGCCGGATGGAGCTGGCGCGGGACGAAGTCGCAGCAGACGGCACGATCCGCCAGGACGGCGGCAACCCGAAGACCGATCTCGTCCAGGTGCTCGGGCCGGACGGTCAGCCGCGCGCCAGCAGCCCCGCGCTCGCCCAGGTGCCGCCGCTCGTCGACACCGCCGAGCTGAAGTCCGCAAGCGGCGGGATGGAGCGGCGCATCTCCCTGCAACGGCCCGACATCGACCTGGCTGTCCTCGCCGTGCCCCTGCGCCTCACCGCCCAGGGCGAGACCCCGGCAGGCACCGGGGTCCTGGTAGTCGCCACCGACGTGGAAGGGTTCAACACCGCCACCTCGGACCTGCTCTGGCTCCTCGTCATCGGCCTGCTCACGGTGGTCATCGCGATGGCCGCCCTGGCGTGGCTGTTCACCGGTCGGGCTCTTCGCAGCGTCACCCGCCTGACCGAGAGCGCCGAGGCTGTAGGCCCACGAGACCTGGCCACCGGTCTGGCCGTCCCGCGCCACGATGCCGAGCTGGCACGGTTGGTGGAAGCCTTGAACCGGATGCTCGCGAGGCTCCACGGCGGCCACGCCACCGAGCTCGCGTTTGCTGCCGACGCCGGGCACCGACTGCGGACACCCGTCGCGAGCCTGCGCGCGGAGGCCGAGCTGGCGTTGCGCGAGACCGACCCCGACGAGCTCACGGCCGCCCTCGAGCGCGTCGTCCACGACGCCGACCAGCTCACCCACATCGTCGATCGCATGCTCGCTCGGAGCCGCGCCCACAGCCGAACGCTCGCACCCGTCGTGCACGTCCTCGGCGAGACCAGCAGCCGGTGGCACCGACAGGCAACCCTGGCCGGCGTCACCCTGAACGTGCAGATCGGCGAGCAGATCACACCCGAGATGCGGTGCGCGGAGCTCGCAGAGATCGTCGACCCCATCCTGGACAACGCCGTACGTCACACCCCCGCTGACGGCTCGATCGACCTCGACGTACGGCTGGACGGCACCTCGTGCTCCACGCTGCTGGTATCGATCTCGAACACGGGCGAGCCCATCACCGCTGGCCTCGCGCCGCACGTGTTCGACGCGTGGGTCAGCAGTCGCGACGCCACGGTCGCAGGAGGACTGGGGCTCTGGCTCGCGCGTGAGACCGCCCGCGACCTGGGCGGCGACGTGACGCTGGTCGACGAGGGCGACTCCACCACGTTCCTGATAACGCTCCCGGTCACCCACCCTGCGTGAGAGGCCCGGCACGACGTGACCAGGGATCGGCTTCCCGTCCCCCGCCTCAGACCGAGCGGACACCTGTTTCGCTCCTAGGCCGTGGGAGGAGCGTCGCGACCGAGGCCTGACTCACGGGCGAGAACGGCGGCCTGCGTGCGGTCAGCGACCTGGAGCTTCACCAAGATGTTGGAGATGTGGTTGCTGACGGTCTTGGGCGCTACGTCCAGGCGGCGCGCGATCGCAGCCGTGCTCATCGCCTTCGCAAGCAGGGCGAGCACCTCGAGCTCCCGGGCCGTGAGCGATGGGAACGGGTCGGCCGGAGCGGTCACGGGTGGTGAGGCCAGCTGGCGCAGCACCCGACCCGCGATCCCGGGGCCGAAGAGCACCTCCCCGGCGGCGATGGAGCGTACGGCGCGGGCGATCTCCTCCTGCTCCGCGCCTTTGAGGAGGTAGCCGTGGGCGCCGGCTCGCATGGCGCCGATGAGCGAGACGTCATCGTCGAACATGGTCAGCACGCACACCCGTACGTCGGGGGCGGAGACGGCCAGCTCACGGATCGCGGCGAAGCCGTCCATCTCCGGCATCTGCAGGTCCATCAGCACGACGTCAGGACGCGTGAGCAGCACCTCGCGCACCGCCTCGCGGCCGTTCGCCGCCACCGCCACCACCTCGAAGCCGTCGATCGAACCCAGGACCCCCGCAAGGCCGGACCTGACGACGGGATGGTCGTCGGCCACCACCACGCGGATCATCCGAACACCACCGGTAGCGACAGGCGCACGCGACCGCCCCCTGGTCCTGGGCCTACCTCACACACCCCGCCCAGGTCGGCTGCGCGCTCCTGCATGCCAGTGATCCCGGTTCCTGGCCGCCACGAGCCCGTCTCGGTGCCGTTGTCGACCACCTCGCAGTGCAGGTCCCCGTCGCAGCCCAGGCGTAGGACCACGACGGTGGCGTTGGAGTGGCGAACCGCGTTGGTGAGTGCCTCCGTGGCGATTCGGTAGGCGGCCAGCTCCACGGCTCCTGGCAAGGTCGGCAGGTCGCACTCCGCCTCCACGAGCGTCGTCAGGCTCGAGCCGTCCGATCGGCGCGTGGTCTGGGCGGCGCGCAGCCGTAGTGCCTGCAACAGCCCCAGCTCGTCGAGCGCCGAGGTCCCGAGGTTGTCGACGATCCGGCGGACCTCGAGGATCGCCGACCTGCTGTCCCGCCGCACCGCACTGAGTCGATCCTGCAACGCCGGGTCTCCGGCGTGACCGGCGAGGTTGGAGGCGGTGTCTGCTGACAGAGCCACTCCGGTGAGCAGCGGACCCAGGCCGTCGTGGAGGTCGCGCCTGAGGCGACGGCGCTCCTGCTCCTGCGCAGAGACCAGGCGGCCGCGGGAGAGCTGCAGCTGTTCGAGCAGCCGGGTGGCGTGCAGGGCGGTGGCCAACGGACCGGAGAGCAGAGCCAGGACCCGACTGTCTGCCGTCGAGAGTCGCCTCTCTCCGCGCCGAAGGCCCACGACCAGAGCGCCCTCGTCCAGGGGCAGGGTCACGCACGCCCCTTCGGGCTCACCGCCGAAGGCGACGACCACGCTGTCGACGACCACCGCGACGTAGGGAAGGCGCAGTGACTCCCCCAGCTCTGCCAACGTCTCCGAAAGGCCTCCCGGCATCGTGCGTCCGACGCGCGTTGCCACCCGCAACGGGTTGCCCCGCTCGCCGTAGAACAGCGTGTCGACCGCTGCTTGCAGCCGCGACCTGAGCGGTAGCGCGAGGAGCGCGACAAGAAGTGCTGAGGCGACACCGGAGAGCACCACCACCAGTGCCGCGTAGGCAGCGAGCACCAGCCCCGACAGCAGGCCGTAGGTCAGGCCTCGGGCGATCACCAGCCGGATGTCGAGCAGCTGGTGCCGCAGCACGCCGACGGTCACCGCCACCGGCAACAGCGGAATGGTGAACAGGACGAGGATCGGCGTGCCGGCCACCAGGGCCCAGGGCGTCACAGCCACGACGATGATGGTGATGGCGCCGAGCAGCCAGAGCAGCTGTCGCCGTACGACCTCGTCTCCCTGCCGATACCTCACCACCAGACAGGCAACACCGAGAAGCATCGAGACGGCCCAGCGCACTTCGCTGAGCGTCCACAACCAGGAGTAGCGGTCGTAGCCGTCCAGGATGAGGTAGGGCTGCGGCAGTCCTGCGATCGCGGCTGGACCCAGCCCCACCTCGAGCACGAACAGGGGCGAGGTCACCGCAACCGCCAACCCCATCTGACGCCACCTGGACGAGGCGAAACGGCCGTCAGGGAGCAGGAACAGGGACAGCGGGATGGCGAGGCCGATGTTGATCGGCCAGGCCCAGGCGAAGAGGGTGAGGTCCAGTCGTACGAGCCACTCAGGCGCGCCCGAGGTGTGCATCAGCTGGGCGAGGGGTGCAGCGGCGGCCGAGATGCTCTGGCACAGGCCACCTGCTGCAAAGAGCCAGCCCAGGGTCGAACCGGGCCGGTGCCAGGCGATCAGCGCGCCGCACAGGGCGAAGCTGAGGCCGATCAGGCTGTTGCTGACGACGAAGGCCTCGACGGCCTCGTGAAAGGACCAGCCGAGTCGCAGCGCGACGAGGACGGCGGTCGTGGTGGCGACCACGGACAGCAGGCCGAGAACCGCCGCTAGCAACCTGGTGCGCACCTGCCACCCCCTGAGGGCCGAGCCTGTGCCGAAGATACCTGCGCTCGCACCGGGAAGCGCGGGAAAACTTCCCGACCGACCCGGGCAGCTGCCCGGCCGCTGCGGGAGATCTGCTCTGGTGCGCGGGCAGGGAAGGCGCCGAGGGTCGTCAGCATCATCTGTTGCCCCGAGGAGCCATCATGAAGCAGACCTCAGTCCGCCCGGTCGGACCCCCGGCCCGGCGGCCGGTGCTCTCGTCAGTGGCGGCCCCTGTGTCGCTGCTGGACCACGACGTCCAGGTGACGTCATGACGACCACTGCCGCACCTCGTCGGTCCACGGGTACGTCACGCGCCCCTGCTGCCCAGTGGGCAGCAGCCCTGCTGCTGCCCGTCGGGCCTGCGGCGGTCGCGGTGCTCCGCTTCATCCTGCCGTACTACACAGCTGACTCGAACAGTGCTGTCGTAGCGGAGGTCGCACGTCATCCCGGCCGCGAGTCGGCGGTCCTGTGGCTCGGCTTCATCGCCGTCCTCACGTTGGTGCCCGGTGTCTTCGCGGTCGCCGGCCTCTGCCGTGACGCGTCCCCCCGCCTGACCGTCTGGGCCCTCTCCCTGTCCGTTCCGGGCTACCTCTCGCTGGGCGTGCTCCTGGTCACCGACCAGATGGTGTGGAGCGCCTCGCGGGCAGGCCTCTCCGCTGGAGACAGCGCCTCGCTCCTGGCCGCCGCGCACCCGACCGTTGGTCTCTCCGTCGGCGTCTTCGTCCTCGGCCACGTCATCGGGACAGTTCTCCTGGGGATCGCCGTGGTCAGGTCGGGGCGGGTCCCTGCCTGGGCCGGGTGGGTGCTCGCGGTCTCCCAACCGCTGCACTTCGTCGCCGCGGTGGTCCTGGGCAGCCCACCCCTCGACCTCGTTGCGTGGTCGATGACAGCGGTGGGGATGGCGATGGTGGCCCGGGCGCTGCTGCGTGTGGACCCCTCCCCCGCTGTGCAGCTCAGCTGAGTCAGCCCTGGGGACCGGTCACCCGAAAGGTCGTCGTGAGCTGCGCCGTGCAGTCGCCGCCGACCCATACGTCGAAGGTGGAGGCGTCGAGCACCCAGTCTCGTGACGCGGCGTTCCAGTAGCTCAGCTCGGCGGGGCCGACGCTGAACCGCACGGTGCGGGCCTCGCCCGGCCCCAAGGTGACGCGGCGGAATCCCTTGAGCTCGCGGACCGGACGTGAGGCCGACCCGTAGCGCTGGTGAAGGTAGAGCTGTACGACCTCATCCGCTTCGCGGCTTCCCACGTTCGTGACCTCGACCGAGGCGGTCACCGCCTCGCCGGCGGCGATCTCCTGCTGGTCGACGGCCAGGTCGGCGTACTCGAACCGGGCGTAGCTCAGACCGTGCCCGAACGGGTACAGCGGTGTGCTCGGCACGTCCCAGTAGCGCCGGGCCTGGTTCTCGGGTTCGTGCGAGCGGGTGTGGGAGTGCACCATGGGCACCTGCCCCACGCTCCTCGGCCACGTGAACGGCAGCTTGCCGCCTGGCGCCACGTCACCGAAGACCAGGCGGGCGACCGCCTCCCCGCCCCGGGTCCCGGGGTACCAGACGTCGAGGATGGCCGGCACGTGCTCCGCCGCCCAGCCCAGGTCCAACGGCCGTCCGTTCATCACGAGCAGCACGACGGGCGTGCCGGTGGCCACCACGGCCTGCAACAGCTCGAGCTGGCGACCCGGCAGCTCGAGCGAGGACCGCGACGCGTTCTCGCCGATCATGCTCTGCCACTCCCCGACCACGACTACGGCAACGTCCGCCTCCAGGGCCACTCCTGCGGCACGTGCGATCTCCGCGTCGTCGTCGAAGCCGGTGGGATCCTCCGGGATGTTGTCGCCGAACCGGTCGAAGATCGAGGGGAAGCTGCGCTGTGCCGGCCGTACGCCGGGGGCGTAGCTGACCTCGGCGACCCCGGTGAGACGCCGTTGGATGCCGTCGAGGACCGTGACCGTCTCGTCCGGGTCGTACTCGAAGCACCACGGTCCCAAGGTGTCGCGCGACGAGGCCGCGAGCGCTCCGATCACGGCCACCGAGCCGAGCGCGGTGGCATCGAGGGGCAGCAGGTCCTCCTGGTTGCGCAGCAGGACCGCCGACCGCTCCGCGGCCACGCGCGCCGTCTCCCGGTGCGCGGTGTCTGCGAGCACCTCGCCAGCGCGGTCCACGTCGACATAGGGCTCGTCGAAGAGACCCATCCGTAGCTTGGCCTCGAGCACCCGACGCACGCTGTGGTCGATCGTCGCCTCGGTCGTCTCGCCCCGCTCCACCGCCTCCGGCAGGTGGGCGAACGCGGGGTCGTCCATGGCCATCTCCATGTCGAGGCCGACGTTCACCGCACGGGCGCCCGCGTCGCGCAGGCTCTCGGCGAAACCGTGCGTCATCAGGCTCTTGACGGCGTTTGCGTCGCTGACCACGAAGCCTTCGAAGCGCCAGGTGTCGCGCAGCACCTCGTCGAAGAGCCACGCGTTGCCCGTTGCCGGGATGCCGTTCAGATCCATGTAGGCCGACATGATGTTGCCCGCGCCCGCCTCGACCGCGGCGCGGAACGGCGGGAGGTAGACGTTCCACAGCTCGGAGTCCGAGAGGTTCACCTCGTCGTAGTCGCGTCCGCCGGCGGCGGCGCCGTACCCGGCGAGATGCTTGGGTCCGGCGATGAGCCGCTCCGGGGATCCCAGGTGCTCGCCCTGGAAGCCGCGCACCTGCGCCACGCCCACGGCGGCGCCGAGGAAGGGATCCTCGCCCGCTCCCTCCACGATGCGGCCCCAGCGCGGGTCACGAGCGATGTCGACCATCGGTGCGAAGGTCCAGTGGATGCCGACCGCCCGGGCCTCGCGGGCCGCGACCGCCTGGCCCTCCTCGATGAGGGCGAGGTCCCACGAGGCGGCCATCGCGATCGGCACCGGGAAGATCGTGCGGAAGCCGTGGATCACGTCGAACCCGAACAGCGCCGGGACACCGTGGCGACTGCCCTCGATGGTGAGTCGTTGCAGTCGGTTGATCTCCGCGGGATCGGTCACGAAGAGGAGCGACCCCAGCTCTCCGCGTGCCGCCGCCGCCTCCACCATCGCCGCCTGCTCGGAGGGCAGCGGGCCGTCGGTGGGGTCCGCGTCAGCGTCTGTCAGTCCGCCGAAGTAGAAGTACTGGGTGAGCTGGCCGGCCTTCTCCGCGAGCGTCATCTCGGCTGTGAGCTGCTCGGCCCGGGCGCGGATCGCGTCGCCGCTCAGCCGTGGCTGTGGCTGTCGGGAGCGAGATGCATGGTGCTCGGTCACGATGTCTCCTCAGGGAGGTGTGCCGGCCTGTCGCTGAGCCACCGCGGGGAGGTCGGCGCGCCCGGCAGCTGCCAGACCTGTTCTCCGCTGTGGAGCAAGCCGACCTCCACGCCGCCGTACCCAGTCCCGACCTCGGCGCAGATCGTCTCCCGGCCAGCCTAGAGGACCGCCTCCCGAACGGACCGGAGACCGAAGGCGACCCGCGAGACCTCAGCGTCCTCCTGGTCGAGCACGACGGGGACGAGGGGTCCGGCCCCGCGCAGCGATCGATGCGCCCGAGAATGACGATAGACCCCGCGGTGCGGGGCCTATCTGTGGTGTCCGAGGGGGGACTTGAACCCCCACCCCCTAATACGGGGACTAGCACCTCAAGCTAGCGCGTCTGCCTATTCCGCCACCCGGACGAGCGCGGCAAGACTAGCAAGCCGTGCGCCGAAACGAGCAATCGGGGCTGTGTCGCCCCTGCTCCGTGCCGGGGTCACGGCGGTCGAGTCCTGCCGTGCCGGCCTGGTCGGCGACGATGCCCAGGGACCAGGCCCGGCTCGGGCGCTCTGGGCGGGACTACCAGCCCGCAGGCAGGGGGCGGCCCTCAGCGAAGCCTGCCGGGGACTGCACCCCGATGACGGCACGGTCGGCGAACTCCGCGAGGTCGTGCGCACCCGCGTAGGTGCACGACGAGCGGACGCCCGAGCAGATCTCGTCGACGAGGTCCTCGACACCGGGACGTTCGGGGTCGAGATACATCCGCGAGGACGAGATCCCTTCCTCGTAGAGCGCCTTGCGAGCCCGGTCGAAGACGCTGTCCGAGGATGTCCGGTTGGCCACCGCACGCGCGGACGCCATCCCGAAGCTCTCCTTGTAGGGGCGTCCGTCGGAGCCCACGTGCAGGTCCCCCGGCGACTCGTGCGTGCCTGCGAACCAGGACCCGATCATCACCTGGGAGGCACCGGCGGCGAGAGCGAGGGCGACGTCACGCGGGTGCCGGACTCCCCCGTCGGCCCAGACGTGCTTCCCGTGCCCCCGGGCGGCCTCGGCGCACTCGACGATGGCGCTGAACTGAGGTCGTCCGACCCCGGTCATCATCCGCGTGGTGCACATCGCGCCAGGCCCGACGCCCACCTTGATGATGTCCGCGCCCGCCTCGATCAGGTCGAGGACACCGTCGGCGCCGACGACGTTCCCGGCCACGATCGGCACCTTGGGGTCGAGCGAGCGGATCGTCTGCAGGGCCTCGAGCATCCGCTCCTGGTGGCCGTGGGCGGTGTCGACGACCAGGCAGTCGACGCCGAAGGCCAGGAGTCGCTCCGCCTTTCGGGCCACGTCACCGTTGACGCCGACCGCCGCGGCGATCCGCAGCCGGCCGTGCTGGTCCAAGGCGGGCTCGTAGATCGTGGAGCGCAGCGCGCCGGTGCGGGTGAGGATTCCGACGAGTGCTCCCTCGTCGTCCACGGCAGGAGCCAGTCGGAAGCGCGAGGACGCGAGCACGTCGAAGGCCTCGCGCGGCTCCATCGTGTGCTTGAGGGTGACCATGCCCGTGGTCATCGCGTCGCCGACCTGGGTGAACCTGTCGACCCCGGCGCAGTCGGCCTCGGTGACGATGCCGACCGGGCGCCCGTCCTCGATGACGACCGCAGCGCGATGTGCTCGCTTGGGCAGCAGCCCGATGGCGTCGCTGACGGTGTCCTGAGGGCTCAGCGTGATCGGTGTCTCGAAGAGAGGATGACGGCGCTTGACCCACGCCACGACCTGCTCGACCACGTCGAGCGGGATGTCCTGGGGGATCACCGCGAGTCCCCCACGTCGCGCCATGGTCTCGGCCATGCGGCGGCCGGAGACGGCCGTCATGTTGGCCACGACCAGCGGGATCGTCGTACCCGTGCCGTCGCCGTGGGTCGGGTCCTGCGCGAGGTCCACGTCGTAGCGCGAAGCGACGCCGGAACGACGAGGCACCATGAACACGTCGTCGTAGGTCAGGTCATAGGGTGGCTGCGTGTCGGAGAGGAATCGCACGGGAGAAGAATCTACCCGGCCCCAGGGATCATCTCCCTCCGCCGTCGGGCTCTCGGCCGTCGGGATCGCGCCGGGTCGGGTGAACCTGATCGGCGAGCACGTCGACTACAACGGCGGTCGATGCCTGCCCTTCGCCCTCACCGAGTCGACCACTGCGCACCTCACCCTCCGCGACGACGACCGGTTGCACGTCACCAGCGGCGCCCGTTCCTGGCAGGGGCACGTCGACCGGCTCGATGGGGCCCCGGGCTGGGTGAGGTACGTCGCCGGGGTGCAGCTCGCGCTGGAGGTGGTGCACGGCTTCGACATCGAGATCTCCAGCACCGTCCCGGTCGGCGCCGGTCTCTCCAGCTCGGCAGCCCTTGAGTGCAGCGTGGCCGTCGGCATCGACGCGGCCCTGGGGCTCGGCAGGTCCCCGGAGGAGCTCGTCGAGGCGTGCGTCCGCGCGGAGAGCGAGACGGTCGGCGCCCCCACGGGCGGGCTCGACCAGGCGGTGTCGGTGTACGCCGAGCCCCGGCACGCCCTCCTCATCGACTTCGCCACCGGCCGGCGCGAACAGGTGCCGTTCGACCCGGAAGCCCGCGGCCTCGCCGTGCTCGTGATGGACACCAAGGTCAGCCACGAGCTGACCGACGGCGGCTACGGTTCGCGCCGCGACGAGGCCTGGGCCGCTGCCGAGCGGCTCGGCCTGGACAAGCGTGCCCTCGCCCGGGCGACGAGCATCGACGGGCTCCCCGAGCCGCTGCTGCGTCGCGCCCGGCACGTCGTGAGTGAGGTGGCGCGCGTCGACGACTTCGTCGCTGCGTTGCGGGCCGACGACTGGTCGGCCCTGGGGCCGCTGATGGATGCCTCCCACAGCTCCCTGCGCGACGACTACGAGGTCTCCTGCGAGGAGCTCGACGTGGCGGTCGAGACGGCGCGTCAGTCCGGGGCCCTCGGGGCGCGGATGACCGGGGGCGGCTTCGGCGGCTCGGCGATCGCACTGGTCCCACTGGAGCGGGTTGCTGCAGTCCGGTCCGCGGTCACCACCGCCTTCATCGCCCACGGGTGGACCGAGCCCGAATACCTGGTGGCAGTGCCGGGCCCGGGCGCGAGAGTGGGCTGACCCCGGCGTACGTGCCGGCAGGCGGAGACGGACGAATCGGGTGGGGTTGCCTGGTGATCCTCGCGCTTGTGGGGTGATGCTTCGGCCGACCACCACCGGTTTCCCCGGCCGACCGGGGAAACCGGCAGCCCGCTACTTCAGCTCCGCAGAAGACAGCCCCAGGATCCGCCGGGCCACGATCAGCTGCTGGATCTGCTGGGTGCCTTCGAAGATGTCCAGGATCTTGGAGTCCCGGCCCCACTTCTCGAGGAGCTCCACCTCGGAGTAGCCGAACGTTCCGGCCAGCTCGACGCAGCGCAGCGTGACGTCCGAGCCCATCCGGCCGGCCTTGGCCTTGGCCATCGAGGCCTGCATCGAGTTGGGCTGGCGGTTGTCGGCCATCCAGGCCGACTGCAGGGTGAGCAGGTACGCCGCCTCCCAGTCCGCCTCGAGCTGCAGGAAGGTCGCGGACGCTGCCGACTGGGTCAGTGCCGGCCGGTCGTAGTCGATCTCCACCCCGGCCTCCGCGAGGATCTCGCGGGTCAGGTCGAGCGAGGCGCGGGCACACCCGAGGGCCATGGCCGCGACCAGCGGACGGGTGTTGTCGAAGGTCGCCATCGCGCCGGCGAAACCCTGTTTGGGGTCGACGTCGGCGTCACCGAGCAGGTCCTCCGCCGGCACCCGGCACTCGTCGAAGATGATCACCGCGGTGTCGGAGGCACGGATGCCGAGCTTGTGCTCGAGGCGTTCGACCCGCATCCCGGGGTTGCCCTTCTTGACCACGAACGACTTGATCGCGGCGCGCCCCAGGCTCCGGTCGAGGGTCGCCCAGACGACCACGCTGTCGGCGCGATCTCCGGAGGTGACGTAGATCTTCTCGCCGTTGAGGACGTACTCGTCGCCCTCCTTGCGCGCGGTGGTCTGGATGTTCCCCGAGTCCGAACCGGTGCCCGGCTCGGTGATCGCCATGGCAGCCCAGGTGCCGGCGAAGCGCTCGAGCTGTTCGTCGCTGGCGACCGAGGCGATCGCGGAGTTGCCCAGCCCCTGGCGGGGCATCGAGAGCAGCAGGCCCACGTCGCCCCAGCACATCTCGAGCACGGAGAGCACCGAGGCGAGGTTGGCCCCGTTCCTGTTCCCCTGCTTCTCCGTGGGCTTCTCGTCGCGCCGGACCCCGGCAGCACCGGCACCCCCGGTCGCGCCCGACTCGGAGATGCCGTCGATCATCGCGGCCAGCATGTCGAGCTCCCGCGGGTACTCGTGCTCGGCCTCGTCGTACTTCCGCGAGATCGGTCGCAGCATGTTCATCGCGACCTGGTGGGCCTGGTCGACCAACGGTCGGATCTTCTTGGGGGTCTCGAGGTTGATCACGGGTTCTCCTTGGTGACGACGTGGTTTCGACTGGTTCGACCGGCGCTGCTCACACCAGGACCGCGCCTTCCATCAGGCCGATGGCCCGCAGGTCGCGGTACCAGCGCTCGACCGGGTGCTCCTTGACGAAGCCGTGCCCACCGAGGAGCTGTACGCCGTCCAAGCCGATCTGCATGCCTCGCTCGGCGCAGAGGCGACGAGCCAGCGCGATCTCCCGCGCGGCTGCGTTGCCCTGGGAGACGCGGCTGGCTGCCTTGTAGGTGACCAGGCGCATGCCCTGGAGCTCGATGGCGATGTTGGCGACCATGAACGCCACCGACTGGCGGTGGGCGATCGGCTCACCGAACGCCTCGCGCTCCTTGACGTAGGGCGTGACGTAGTCCAGGACGGCCTGACCGGTGCCGACAGCCAGGGCACACCAGGCGAGGCGGGAGAACCGGACGCAGTCCAGGAAGTCGGCTGCGTCACCGAGCACGGAGATCTGCTCGACCGCGACGTCCTCGAGGACCAGACGAGACAGGCTGGCAGCTCGCAGACCCATGGAGGGGTCTGACTCGATCGTCACGCCCTCGGCGCCGGACTCCACGATGAACAGCTGCGGCCTGCCGTCGAGCTCGGCACCGACGATGAAGAGCTCGGCGTCGGCGCCGCGCACGACGCCCGACTTCACCCCGCTGATGAGGTATCCCTCTCCCCTGCGCTCGGCCCGGGTGGCGGGCCGGGTCGGGTCGAAGAGGGCAGTCGGCTCGGCGAGCGCCAGGGCGGCCGCCGGGACCTCGCCGCCGGTGAAGGCGGGCAGGTAGGTGGCCTGCTGCTCGTCGGTCCCCCACAGTGAGAGCGCGGTGGCCACGGCGCCGGGCGCGAGGGCGGCCACGGCCAGGCCCATGTCCCCCTTGGCGAGCGCCTCGTGGACCAGCGTGCCGGCCATGGCGGAACGCTCGGTGGCGATGCCGCCGAGGTCCTCGGGCACACCGAGGATCGGCAACCCGATCTCCAGTGAGGCCTTGAGCAGATCGTCCGGGGCCGCGCACGCCTCGTCGGCCTCGCCGGCGGCGGGGCGCAGCATCTCCTCGGCGAGCTCAGCCACGACGTCGGCCAGCATCTGCTCGTCCTCCCCCGGGGTGAGGTCGAACAAGCCGCTGTTCTTCGCGGTCGGCACCCGGTTGCCCTGGGTGGCCCGACCGGCGCGGGCGAAGGTGCGCCCGACGTTGCCGGCGGTGCGGAACCCGGCACTGGTGACCCGGTAGACGCTGCGCTCGCTCGCCCTGCGCAGCCCGAGCGAGTCGAGCAGGTCGCTCGACGCCAGCCGGTTCAGGGCTGCGACCGCCAGCCCGATCGGGTCGCGCCTCTCGCTGTCGGAGAGCCCGTGCCGACCTCCCGCACGCAGCAGGCTCCACGGAAGCTTCTGGGGTTCGCTGGCTGAGTTCGAAGGCATGGCAGAAAATGTAACTCTGAGTTACACATTGCGCCACACCTGCCGTACGTGTTGCGGGCCACACCCTAGGATTCCGGCATGGCCGACTCTGATCCTGCGCCGCCGAACGAGCCCGTCTCCCCCACGTCGGTCGCGCTGCCCGCCCACGGGGCGGTGCGCCGGGTCGTCCGCTGGGGCGCCGACGTGATGCACCGCCCGGCCCGGCCGGTCACGTCGTACGACGAGGAGCTGGCCACCCTCGTCGCGGACATGGTCGCGACCATGCACGCCGCCGAGGGGGTCGGGCTGGCCGCCTGCCAGGTGGGGGTCGACCTCGCTGTGTTCGTCTTCGAGTGCCCCGACGAGTCGGGGACGCTGCACCGCGGGGTGGTGTGCAACCCGGTGATCGGGCTCCCGGAAGGGCGGGAGCGACGGCTCGACGACGGCGACGAAGGCTGTCTGTCCTACCCGGGGGCGTTCGTCGAGTGCGCCCGTCCGGACTGGGCGCGCGTGACGGGTCGGGGACTTCGGGGCGAGGACGTCACCTACGAGGGCGACGGACTTCTCGCACGGGCGCTGCAGCACGAGACCGACCACGTCAACGGCATCGTCTTCGGCGACCGGCTCAGTGACCGCGCGCGCAAGAAGCTGCGCAAGCAGATGGAGGCAGCGGCGCCCGACTACCCGGAGGACTGGCCGCTCGGCGAGGTCACCGGGGGCGGTGCTGCCGGTGAAGCTCCGGAGGGGTCGGACGGGCTCGGGGGGCTCGACGAGCTGGACGGCGACACCCGTTGACCGGGCGCTTCCGGCCTGAGCGTGCGCGGTGAGCGCAGCTCGACGGAGACGGTCGTACCCACCCCCACCTCACTCTCGATGCTGACCCGGCCGTGCTGCTGCTCGACCAGCTCCCGGACGCTCGCCAGCCCGAGCCCGGTGCCGCCGTCGTCCTCCGCAAGCCTGCCCCGGGCGAACTCAGCGAAGATCGTGTCCAGGTCGCCCGCGTCGATCCCCCGGCCCCGGTCGCTGACCGAGACCTGCACGTGACCTGGCTGGGGTCGCTCGAAGGTCACCTGCACGGGTGACCCGGCAGGCGAGTACTTCAAGGCGTTCACCACGATGTTCGACAGCACGCGCTGCATGGCGACGCCGTTGGCCCGGGCGAGGGTGACGTCGTCGATGATCGAGACTCGTGCGGGGTCCAGGGCAGGAGCGAGCTCGCGTACGACGTCGCGGGCGACCTGGGCGATGTCGATGTCGTCCAGACGGAGCGAGGCGTGCACCGCCCTCTGGCTGGCGAACTCGATCAACCCCTCCACCATGGTCAGCAGGCGGTCGGCATTGGCCTCGGCCCGGTCGATCAGGGTGTCCCGGAGACGGGCGTCGTCCACGTCCCGGAGCGCCTCGACGAAACCCTTGAGCGCCGTGACGGGCGTCCGGAAGTCGTGGTTGAACACGGCGAAGAAGGCGTCCTGGGCGTCCGCGAGCGCCTTCACATCGGTCCGGTCGCGGGTGACCTTGGCGTAGCCAGTCAGGTTCCCGGAGTCGTCATGGAGCGCGGTGAGGATCACGTCGCCCCAGAAGCTGGACCCGTCCTTGCGCACTCGCCACCCTGAGTGCTCGACACGACCTCGCTCCCGGGCCTCGGCCAGCAGGCTGAACGGAAGGCCGGAGCGCCGGTCCTCCTCGTTGTAGAACATTGCGAAGCTGCGACCGATGGCCTCGTCCGCGGTGTAGCCCTTGACCTTCTCGGCACCGAGGTTCCAGGTCTCGATGGTGCCCTGGGGGTCGAGCGCGATGATGACGTAGTCGACGACCTGGCCGACCAGCAGCCGGAGACGCTCCTCGCTGGAACGCAGCTGGTCCTCGAGGTCGTGCTGCTCGGTGAGGTCCCGGGTCACCTTCGCGAATCCGGTGAGGCGGCCCTCGTCGTCGTGCAGCGCCGTGATCACCGCGTCCGCCCAGAACCTCGAGCCGTCCTTGCGGATCCGCCAGCCCGAGTGCTCCACCCGACCCTGGTCACGGGCCTCGACCAGCAGCGCGAGCGGCAGGCCGGCCCGCAGGTCGTCCTCGCCGTAGAACATCGCGAAGCTGCGACCGACCGCCTCCTCGACGGTGTAGCCCTGGAGCCGCTCGGCACCGAGGTTCCAGGACTGGATGATGCCCTGCGCGTCCAGCCCGATGATCGCGTAGTCGACGACCTGGCCGACGAGCAGCCGATGACGCTCCTCGCTGCTGCGCAGCTCCGTCTGGAGCCGGTGCTGCTCGGTGCGGTCACGGGCCACGACCGCGAAGCCGGAGACCAGGCCGCCCTCGTCCTGCAGGGCGGTGATCACGACCTCCCCCCAGAACTTCGAGCCGTCCTGGTGCGACCACCAGCCGGACTGCTCGACCCGGCCGTCCTCGCGAGCCCGGGTGAGGACTGCCAGGGGCACCCCGTTGCGCCGGTCGGCCTGGCCGTAGAACATCGCGAAGCTGCGACCCGTCGCCTCCTCGCGGGTGAACCCGTGCAGGCGCTCGGCGCCGAGGTTCCAGGTCTGGATCATTCCGTTGGGGTCGAGTCCGATGATGGCGAAGTCGACGGTCTGGGACACCATGGCCTCGTAGAACTCCGCCTTGTAGAACCCGGCCTCGTAGAGACCCGGTTGCTGCGCTGCTGGTGTCGCCACCCCGACAGGATAGGTGCTCATCAGGCGCGTGCCGGAGTTCTGCGTGCTGTCTCGTAGCAGGCGACCGCTGTGGCGGCCGCGACGTTGAGCGAGTCGATGCCCGGCCGCATCGGGATCACGGCGCTGCGCTGCGCCGTGCGCTCCCAGTGCGGCGAGAGCCCATGCCCCTCGGAACCCAGCACCAGGGCGACCCTGTCCAGCCCGCAACGGCCTGGTCGATCGGCATGGAGCCCTCGGCCAGGGTGAGGGCCACCGTGGTGAACCCGTGTGCGGCGACCGCCGGGAGGGCGTCGTGCCAGTCAGGCATCCGTGTCCAGGGCAAGGCGAAGACAGCGCCCATGGCGACCTTGACCGAACGACGGTAGAGCGGGTCGGCGCACCGGGGGGCGAGCAGCACGGCATCGACGCCGAAAGCCGCGGCGGAACGGAAGATGGCGCCCACGTTGGTGTGGTCGACGATGTCCTCGCAGACGACCACGGTCCGGGCGTCCGCCGAGCACCTCCGCCACGGTCGGCAGCGGGGTCCGGGCGAGGGAGGCCAGTGCCCCGCGGTGGACGTGGAAGCCGGTGACCTCCTCGGCCAGCGCCTCGGGGAGGACGTAGCAGGGTGCCTCGCTCGTCCCCAGCACGTCGGCCAGCCCGTCGATCCAGCGCGGTGCCATCAGGAACGACCGGGCTGCGAAGCCCGCCTCGATGGCACGGCGGACCACTTTGGCGCCCTCGGCGAGGAAAAGGCCCTGCTCCGCCTCGAGCGAGCGCCGCAGCTGCACGTCCCGAAGATGGCGGTAGTCGGCCAGGCGCGGGTCGGCAGGATCGGAGATCTCGACGTACGTCGCCATGGCTCAGGCGCCCGACGGGACGGCGCGCCGGCGGAACCGCTCAGGGTGCGCCACGGCGACCACCTCGCCGACCACGAGAATGGCGGGCGGTCGCACCTGCTCGCGGGTGATCGTCTCCCCCAGCTCTCCGAGCGTGGTCAGGACGGTGCGCTCGGTCGGCATCGAACCGTCACAGATCACGGCGACGGGGGTGGCGGAGCGATCGTCCACCGCGGACCAGCACCTCACCGATCAGCGGGGCGTTGTCGACGGCCATCATCAAGACGATCGTGCCGCGCAGGCTGGCCAGGGCCCCCCACTGCACCAGCGACTCGGGATGCCCGGGAGGCAGGTGACCCGAGACGATGGTGAGGTCGTGGGTGACGCCGCGATGCGTCACCGGGATCCCGGCGATCGCCGGAACGGCCAGGGGGCTGCTGATCCCGGGGATGACGGTGACCGGCACCCCGGCCGCCCGGCAGGCGAGCACCTCCTCGTAGCCACGGCCGAAGACGAAGTTGTCGCCGCCCTTGAACCGGGCCACCCGCCGACCGGCCACGGCCGCCTCGACGATGATCCGGTTGATCTGCTCCTGGGTCGTCGAGCGTCCGCGCGGAAGCTTCGCCACGTCGACGATCTCGGTGTCCGCGGGCAGCTCTGCGAGCAGCTCTCGCGGTGCCAGCCGGTCGGCGACGACCAGGTCTGCGCCCATCAGCGCCTTCCTGCCGGCCACCGAGATCAGCTCGGGGTCGCCGGGTCCTCCCCCGACGAGCACGACGCCCGCCGGGCGGCCGCTGTGGTGCCTGGACGCGATCGAGCCCTCGCGCAGTCCGGCCACGATTCCGTCGCGCACGCCTGCCGAGCGTCGTGGGTCGCGTTCTGCGGCCGAGCTGCCCATCACCGCGACCGTGACTCCCCCGTGGCTGCCCACTGCCGGGGTGAACGCGGTGGCCGCGTCCGCGTCGTCCGCGCGTACGCAGAACACTCTCTGCTCCTCGGCGAGCACGCTCACGCGCTCGTTGACGGATCTGTCGTCGGTGGCGGCCAGCACGTACCAGGCGCCGGTGAGGTCGCTGTCGACGAACCCACGCGGTGACCAGGCGACCTCGCCGGAGCCGACGAGGCCCTCGATCGCGGGCGTGACCACGGGTGAGACGAGGTGCACCTCGGCACGAGCTGCGATCAGGGTGGGTACCCGGCGCTGGGCGACGCTGCCGCCTCCGACGACCAGCACCTTGCGCCCGGCGAGACGCAGCCCGACGGGGTACGTCGGGAAGTCGCCAGGGGGCTCGGATCGCGGGGTCACTGCACCATTGTGCGGACACGAGAGGGGCGCAGGGTTTTGTGCGACCACCTGCCGGACTATCTTCGGGCTCATGAGCCTCGAGCGCCCCGTGCACCCCGATCCCTACGACCTGCTCCCGGAGGTGCCCTCGTTCACGGTCACCAGCGACGACGTCACCGATGGCGAGCCCCTCAAGGACGACCAGGTCAGCTCCGGCGGCGACACCTCACCGCAGCTGTCGTGGTCGGACGCGCCGGAGGGCACCAAGAGCTTCACCGTCACCTGCTTCGACCCGGACGCCCCTACTCCGTCAGGCTTCTGGCACTGGGTCCTGGTCGACCTCCCGGCCGACGTCACCTCGCTCGATGCGGGCGCGGGCGCCGAAGGTGCCGACCTGCCGGGAAACGCGTTCATGTGCCGCAACGACGGCGGTACCAAAGCGTTCATGGGCGCCGCCCCGCCCGAGGGTGACCAGGTGCACCGCTACTACTTCGTGGTGCACGCAGTGCAGGAGGACAAGCTCGGTGTCGACTCCGACGCCTCCCCCGCCGTGGTCAGCTTCAACCTCGCGTTCAAGACCGCCGGGCGCGCGATCGTGCACGGCACCTACCAGCACTGACCCCCTGTCTACCCAGATCGTCCACCAGCAAGGAGTGAGCATGCCTGACCTGCCGAAGCCTGCAGAGACCTCGATCGCCACCGCACCCTCGGAGGAGGCGCGGCTGGGCTCCACGACCGACACCGGCGCCCCGGCGCCGAGCGACCGCAACTCGCTCACCCTCGGCCCGGACGGCCCGATCCTGCTGCACGACGTGCACTTCCTCAACCAGATGGCGCACTTCAACCGTGAGCGCATCCCGGAGCGCAACGTGCACGCCAAGGGGACCGGTGCCTTCGGTGAGTTCGAGACCACCGAGGACGTCTCGGCCTACACCAAGGCGGCGCTGTTCCAGCCGGGCGTGAAGACCGAGATGCTTGCTCGGTTCTCCACCGTGGCCGGGGAGCAGGGCTCCCCCGACACCTGGCGCGACCCGCGCGGCTTCGCGCTGAAGTTCTACACCAGCGAGGGCAACTACGACCTCGTCGGCAACAACACCCCCATCTTCTTCGTCCGCGACACGATGAAGTTCCCGCACTTCATCCGCTCCCAGAAGCGGCGTGCCGGGAACGGGCTGCGTGACAACAACATGCAGTGGGACTTCTGGAGCCTGAACCCCGAGTCGGCGCACCAGGTGACCTACCTGATGGGTGACCGGGGCATCCCGAAGACCCTGCGGCACATGAACGGGTACGGCTCGCACACCTACCTGTGGATCAACGAGGCCGGCGAGAAGAGCTGGGTGAAGTACCACTTCCACAGCAACCAGGGTGTCGAGGGCCTGACCGACGACGAGGCGACCAGGATCGCCGGCGAGGACGCGGACTTCCACCGGCGCGACCTGTCGGAGGCGATCGGCCGGGGCGAGTTCCCGAGCTGGACCCTCTTCGTCCAGGTGATGCCCTACGAGGACGCCCGCAGCTACCGCTACAACCCCTTCGACCTCACCAAGATCTGGCCGCACGGTGACTACCCGCTGGTCAAGGTCGGCACGATGACCCTGAACCGCAACCCGGAGAACTTCTTCGCCCAGATCGAGCAGGCGGCATTCGAGCCGAGTGCCCTGGTGCCCGGGATCGGGTTCAGCCCAGACAAGATGCTGCTCGGGCGGGCGTTCGCCTACTCCGACACGCACCGCTACCGGATCGGGCCGAACTACCTCCAGCTGCCGGTCAACCGTCCCCGGGTCGAGGTGAACTCCTACACCCAGGACGGCCCGATGGTCTTCGAGCACCGTGCCGACGACCCGGTCTACGCCCCGAACTCGTTCGGCCGCGGCTACGCCGACGAGGTCGGCGAGGTCACTGACGGGTGGGAGGCCGACGGGGCGATGGTGCGCCAGGCCTACACGCTGCGCGAGGCCGACGACGACTTCAGCCAGCCGGGGACCCTGGTCCGCGAGGTCTGGGACGACCAGCAGCGCGAGGCGTTCGTGAAGACCGTCGCCGGTCACCTCCTCGGCGGCGTCGAGGGTGACGTGCTCGAGCGCGCCTTCGAGTACTGGAAGAGCGTCGACGCCGACACCGGGAAGAGGATCGAGGAGCTCGTCCGCCAGGGCGCCGACCTCGGCGCGCCCGGTGCTCAGCCCGGCGACGCCAAGGACGAGGCCGCCGACCCCATGTAAATCGGGGTTATGGCCGCTCATCAAGGCCTGAGCCGGCCACGGAACGTCCACAGCCCTCGCCAAGTGGCGGGCACGGTGCATGACAGGATCGCCGCCATGCCCGAATGGAAGGACGACCTGCTCGGTCCGCCGTACGTGGCGCGGACGTTGCAGCTGCGTCCCGATGCGGAGGGTGAGGTGGTTGCCACCCTGGTCCACCGCCCGGCCGGGGTGCCGACGACCAGGGCCGTGCTGCACGTGCACGGTTTCTGCGACTACTTCTTCCAGACCGCGGCGGCGGACTTCTGGGCGGACCGGGGCTACGACTTCTACGCCCTGGACCTGCGCAAGTACGGCCGATCGCTGCGCCCGCACCAGACACCTAACTTCGTGGCCGACCTCGGCGCGTACTACGAGGAGCTGGACTCGGCCCTCGCACACGTGGCGGAGACCCACGACCACATCGTCTTCTCCGCCCACTCCACCGGCGGCCTCACGCTGCCGCTGTGGCTGCACGACCGGGCGTTCCCGGCGGCCGGGGTGTTCCTGAACGCCCCGTGGATCGACATGCACGGCGACTCGTTCACCCGACTGTTCGCGATGCCCGCCCTGCACCGGCTGGGACGGGTGCGACCTATGCGAGAGGTTCCGCGCAACGTCAGCGGCGGGTACACCCGCAGCCTGCACCGGGACTTTCAGGGTGAGTGGGACTTCGACCTGGCCTGGAAGCCGGAGTCGTCCTGGCCGGTGTACGCCGGATGGATCCGGGCCGTCCGCCGCGGGCAGGCCCGGATCGAGCGCGGGCTCGAGGTCAACGCCCCGGTCCTGATGGTCAGCTCGGACCGGTCGGGCCACCCGGAGGACCCGGATGACCTCCGATCCTCCGACGTCGTCCTCGACGTCGAGCGGATGCGCCGCCGGGTCGCCCGGCTCTCGCGGCACGTGACGATCGCCCAGGTCCCCGGCGCGCTGCACGACGTGACGCTGTCGCCCGAGCCGGCCCGGAGCAGGGTCTTCGAGGAGCTGCGGCGCTTCCTGGGTGCCTACGTCGACCACTGAGCGTGAGCAGGTCAGATCGGGAGCACGAACATGGCGATGGCGATCAGGCCGACGACCACGATCACCGCGCGCAGCGCGTTGGCCGGCAGCCTGCGGCCGACGGTGGCGCCGATCTGGCCGCCGATGACCGAACCGACACCGATCAGGCCGGCCACCGGCCAGTTGACGTCGGCCACGAAGATGAAGATCACCGCGGCCACCGCGTTGACGATCAGGGCCAGCACGTTCTTGGTCGCGTTGTGCCGCTGCATCGTGTCGCTGACACCGATGCCCAGGACTGCCATCAGGAGCACTCCCTGCGCGGCGCCGAAGTAGCCGCCGTACACACCGGCCAACGCGACCGCCGGCCAGACCCACCAGGCGCCGTGCTCGGCCAACCCCCCGCGCGTCTCCGCCCGAGCGGCGACCCTGCGCGAGATGCGCGGTCCGAGGATCACCAGCACGCACCCCAGCAGGATCAGCACCGGGACGATGGTGTCGAACGCCGCGGACGGGAGGACCAGCAGCAGCAGCGCTCCGCCGATGCCGCCGAGGAGCGAGGCCACGCCCAGGCGGAGCAGTCGAGGGCGCTGGCCGACGAGCTCCCTGCGGTACCCGATCGCGCCCGAGACGCCGCCCGGCGCGAGCCCGACCGTGTTCGACACGTTGGCGGTGACGGGAGGGATCCCGAACGCGAGGAGGGTCGGGAACGTGATCAGCGTTCCCGACCCCACCACGGTGTTGATCGTTCCTGCCGCCACCCCGGCCAGCAGGATGGCGACGACTTCCAGTGGGCTCACTGAGGGGCGGATGCCTCTCCGGTGGGGTCACCGGGGTCGGTGCGGGGAGTCTCGGTGCGGGGAGTCTCGGTGCGGGGAGTGGGCTCACCGCTGGCTGACCGGGCGGACTCCTCTGCCGCGGCGATCGCCTTCTGGACCTCCTCGTGAGCGCTGGACAGGTCCGGCGTGGTGCTCGGCTCGATCGTCGGCACCTCGACCCGCTTGCGCGGACCGTCGACCTTCTTCGGGATGCCGGCCACCTCGTGGACCGCGGAGCCGAGCCCCTCGAGCGCCCTGGTGATCTCCGAGGGGACGACCCAGACCTTGTTGGCCGAGCCCTCTGCGATCTTCGGCATCATCTGGAGGTACTGGTAGGCGAGCAGCGCCTGGTCCGGCTGTCCGTCGTGGATCGCCTGGAACACCGTCTGGATGGCCTGCCCCTCGCCCTGCGCCTTCAGGATCGCCGCCTCGCGGTTGGCCTGGGCGCGCAGGATCAGTGCCTCCCGGTCGCCCTCGGCGTTGAGGATCGCGGCCTGCTTGTTGCCCTCCGCGGTGAGGATGGCGGACTGACGCTGACCCTCGGCGGTGAGGATCACGGCGCGCTTGTCGCGATCGGCGCGCATCTGCTTCTCCATCGAGTCCTTGATGGACGGCGGCGGGTCGATGCCCTTGATCTCCACCCGACCGACGCGGATGCCCCAGCGCCCGGTGGCCTCGTCGAGCACGAGCGAGAGCCCCTGGTTGATCTCCCCGCGCGAGGTCAGCGTCTGCTCGAGCGTCATGCCACCGACGATGTTGCGCATCGTGGTCATCGTGAGCTGCTCGACCGCCGAGATGTAGTTCGCGATCTCGTAGGTCGCCGAGACCGGGTCGGTGACCTGGAAGTAGATGACCGTGTCGATCGAGACGACCAGGTTGTCCTCGGTGATCACCGGCTGCGGCGGGAACGAGACCACCTGCTCACGGATGTCGATGACGTAGCGGACCCGGTCCACGAACGGGGTGACCACGTTGAGTCCTGGTTGGAGGGTGGTGCGGTACTTGCCGAACCGCTCGACGATCCCGGCGCGCGCCTGCGGGATGATCCGGATCGTCTTCGCGAGGACGAGCACCACGAAGACCAGGAACAGCGCGAACAGGATGAGGATCTCTTGACCCATCGTGACCCCTCTTCTCTTTTGCAGCGGTCTCGGATCGGTCAGGACCCGAGTCGGTGAGCGCGCAGCACGTAGGCCGTCGCGCCCTTGATCTGTACCACGTCGACGAGTGCGCCCGCCTCGATGCGGTCGTCCTCGTCATAGGGTTCGGCCGTCCACTCGTCCCCGCCGATCTTCACCCGGCCGGGGCTGCCGTGCGCCAGCTCGCGCAGGACGGTCGCGTGCTGGCCGATCAGCGCGTCGGCGCCCACCTTGAGGTCGGGCCCGCCGTGCAACCGGCGTACGACGTTGGGACGGATCACTCCGAGCAGCCCCACCGAGGAGACCAGGGCCAGGATGATCTGCAGCGCGACGGGGCCGCCCACCAGGGCCGTCACACCGCCGACGATCGCTCCCCCGGCGAGCATCACCAGGAAGAGATCGAGGCTGACCAGCTCCAGCGCACCGAGTACGACGGCCAGCGCGAGCCAGCCCTCCCACATGTGCTCGCTCAGCCAGTCCATGTCATGAGCCTAGCCAACGACCCGCAAGGATCAGGCGTGTCGACGCGCGCGGCGCCGTGCCGAGTAGCGGCCGTCCTCCTCGTGCAGCGCCAACGACATCGCGAACGTCTCGCTGAGCACGCGCTCGGTCATCACCTCCGGCAGCGGACCGGCAGCGACCGCCCGTCCTTCGCGCAGCATCAGCGCATGGGTGAAACCCGGGGGGATCTCCTCGACGTGGTGCGAGACCAGGATGGTCGCCGGCGCGTCCTCGTCCATCGCCAGGGCCGAGAGTGTCGCCACGAGGTCCTCGCGACCGCCGAGGTCCAGCCCGGCCGCCGGTTCGTCCAGGATGAGCAGCTCGGGGTCAGTCATCAGTGCCCGGGCGATCTGCACCCGCTTGCGCTCCCCCTCGCTGAGAGTGCCGAAGGTGCGGTCCAGGAGCGCGCCGGCACCGACCTCGACGAGCAGCGCACGCGCGCGGTCGTGGTCGAGCTCGTCGTACTGCTCGCGCCAGCGACCCACGACGCCGTAGGAGGCCGAGACGACCACGTCACGCACGATCTCGTGACGCGGGATCCGTTCGGCCACTGCAGCGCTGGTCCAGCCGATCCGCGGACGGAGCTCGAAGACGTCGACGGTGCCCACCACCTCGCCGAGGATGCCGGCGACCCCCGAGGTGGGATGGATCTGCGCGGAGCAGATCTGCATCAGGGTGGTCTTGCCTGCACCGTTGGGGCCGAGGATCACCCAGCGTTCGTCCTCCTCGACCGTCCAGTCGACGCTGTCCAGGAGGGTGGACTGGCCTCGCTTGACAGTGACGGAGGCGAGCTCGAGTACGGCGTTCACAAAGAGACCTCAGGGGCGGGGTCGGCAGCAGGTGCGATCGCGGTCAACCTACCCGGCGGGCCGGGGCGGGTCGCGCACGACGTGCCTCACTACGCTGCAGCGGTGAGCTCACTGCCGGCCTCCGCCGTCCTCGCCACCTGGCTGGCGGCCGTCCGCGCGGGACACGTGGGTCCGGACGACCTCGCCGATGCGGTGCGTGGCACGGACCCTCGCCACCTCGTGTCGGGGCTGCCCGACAGAGACGTCGTGGAGCTGCACGAGCTGCCCGCCGCGCTGTCCGGCTCGATCTCGCTCGCGCTGCCTGCTCCTGGTGACCTGCTGGGACTGGGCGGTCCCCCCGACTTCAACCTCGCCGCTCTCGACGCCGGTGAGGCGCTGGTGGTCGGCAGCGTCGGCCTCGTCCCCGAGCTCGACGCGCGCACGGTGTTCTGGCGGGCCCACGGCGTCGGCAGGGTGCCGTGGGTCGACGAGCGTGAGACCGCGGCGGAGCTGCGGCTCGTCCTGGCCGACGTGACCCGTCGTCTGGCCGACCTCGACGTGGCGGCCTGGCAGCCCGAGATCCCTGACCTGCTCCTCAACCTGCGCCACCGGACCGCGTTGCCCCTGCCGCCCGGGCACGATCTCCGCAGGACGGAGACCACGGAACGGGCCGTGCTCTGCCTCGAGATCGTCGAGCTCGCGCGTGCCGACGTGGGCATCGCGGTCTCGACGTACGACATGGAGCGGCGGCGGGTCGCTCTCGCGGACCTCGACCGGGCAGCGCGTCGGGCGCTCGTGGGTGCGTGCTCGTCGTGGACCGACTGAGCCGACATCGCTCGACCGGGCTAACCTCGTCCCGTGCTGGAGGAGACGCCCCGCGAGCCGTCGCGGACACTGCTGATCACCCTGACCGGCAAGGACCGTCCCGGCGTGACGTCCCTCGTCTTCGACACGCTCGCGCGGTTCGGGGTCGAGGTGCTCGACATCGAGCAGATCGTTCTGCGGCGCCGGCTGATCCTCGGGCTCCTGGTCACCACGCCGCGTGACTGGAAGCCGCTGCGCCTGGCGATGGAGCAGGTGGCGGCCGAGCTCGGCATGACACTGGATCTCGACAAGGGCTCCGGCGACAACCGACCACGGCCGGAAGGTCGCAGCCACGTCACCGTGCTGGGCACTCCCCTCAGGTCAGGCGCGGTCGCCGCCATCGCCGGCCGGATCGCGGACACGGGGGCGAACATCGACCGGATCGAGCGCATGGCCCGCTACCCGATCACCGCCATCGACCTGCACGTGTCGGGCTTCGATCCCGAGAGGCTCCGCGACATCCTGGCCCGCGAGGCGGCCGCGCAGGGCGTCGACATCGCGGTGCAGGCGGCGAACCTGCTGCGTCGCAGCATGCGGCTGATCGTCATGGACGTCGACTCGACCCTCATCCAGGGAGAGGTGATCGAGATGCTGGCCGCTCGTGCCGGCTGTGAGGCGGAGGTCGCCCGGGTCACTGAGCAGGCCATGCGGGGTGAGCTCGACTTCGCCCAGAGCCTGCGGGACAGGGTCTCGCTGCTCGAGGGGCTCGACGCCAGCGCTCTCGACCAGGTGTACGACGGGATCGAGCTCGCGCCGGGCGCCCGGACGACCGTGCGGGTGCTGAAGCGGCTGGGCTATCGCTTCGCTCTCGTCAGTGGCGGTTTCAGCCAGCTCATCGACCGCCTCGCCGCGGAGCTGGGCATCGACTTCTCGGTGGCCAACGAGCTCGAGGTCGTCGACGGCAGGCTCACCGGTCGCGTGGTCGGCGCCATCATGGACCGGGCCGGCAAGGCCGCTGCCCTGCGCCGGTTCGCCGACGAGGCCGGCGTGCCGGTCAGCGCCACGATCGCCATCGGTGACGGGGCCAACGACCTCGACATGCTCAACGCCGCGGGACTCGGCATCGCGTTCAACGCCAAGCCCGTCGTGCAGGAGGCCGCGCACGCCGCAGTGAACGTGCCCTACATGGACGCCGTCCTCTACCTGCTGGGCATCAGTCGCGAGGAGATCGTCGCCGCCGACGCCGAGGCCGGCATCACCACCCCGGAGCCGAGCCTCTGAGCCTGCGCGGCGTGGGAGGCGTGGGTCGGCTGGGGCTGGGGTCGGGGTCGTCCGGGGGCTGGGGTCGGGGTCGTCCGGGGGCGTTAGCGGCATGCGAATGTGGCTGTCGGGGCGCAGGAGTGCCACTTCAGTCCCACGCGTGACATTGGCATGTTCGGCAGGGACAGTCGGCGACCTCGTCGTACGACGTCAGCACCTGGCGGTGACGGTGGGTCGGTCCGCGCCCTTGGGGCATGCGAATGTGGCTGTCGGGGCGCAGGAGTGCCACTTCAGTCCCACGCGTGACATTGGCATGTTCGGCCAGGACGGTCGGCGACCTCGTCGTACGACGTCAGCACCTGGCGGTGACGGTGGGTCGGTCCGCGCCCTTGGGGCATGCGAATGTGGCCGTAGGATGTGCTGGCGGTGACGGTGGGACGGTCCCGCCCTTGGACATGCGAATGTGGCTGCGGGGGGCAGGAGTGCCACTTCAGTCCCACGCGTGACATTCGCAGGGCCGGCACCTACGAGCAGACAGCCCGCCTCACCGCAGAGAAGTACCGCGCGGTGACCCGCCGCTGGAGGAGTCGGCCGAGCGGGCCGGCGACGCGGGCGAACCAACGGCCGGGGCGGGAGAAGGCGCGGATCTCCAGCCAGGTGCCGTCGGCCTCGCGCGTGACCACGAACCTCTCCTCGCCGCACTCCGGATGACCGGGAAGCGTGCCGTAGGCGAAACCGCGGCGGTCAGCCGAGTCGACGACGTAGACCACCCGCACCGGGGCCACCACCCGCACCGGACCGAACCAGGCCTGCAGCACGGCCTCGGTCCCCTCCTCGGCCGTGGGGGTACCGGACCGGACGCGGAACCCCGCACCGCGTTGCAGGCCGAAACCCAGCACGAACTCGGCCGCGGCCTCGAAGACGTCGGGGCCGCCGATCCGCGAGCGCCTGCTCAGAGCGAAATACCCCGGAGGACTCGACGAGGAGGCAGCACGCGTGCCGCCGACCTCGGCGTAGGTCAGCTCCCCGGACACACCCGGACCTGGGGTCAGGCCTGGCCGGCGTAGAACGCGACCAGATGACCGCTGGCGGTGCCGAGCTCGGCCCAGGGCGCCTCGATCTCCAGGACCGCGATGGCGCTCGTCGGGAACCCCGCACTCATGGCGCGGAACGCCTCCGGATCCGGGTTGCCGTCGTCGAGCAGGTGCGCGAGCGACGCGGCCGTGGGGTTGTGCCCGAGGTAGAGCACGGACTCGGAGTCGGGCGCCGCGTGCCGGAGGATGTCCAGGGCAGTCTCTGCGTCTGCGGAATAGACCGAGTCCTCGACGTGGGTCTGTGCCGGGGTCGGGTTGGCCTCGGCCAGCGCTTCCCAGGTCTGGCGGGTCCGGACCGCCGACGAGACGAATGCCTCCGAGGGCACGATCCCCTGCTCGGCAAGCCACGCGCCGGCGGCGGCCGCCTCACGGCGACCGCGGGCGGTGAGACGGCGACGGTGGTCCTCCTGCGCGAAGGCCTCTGCCTTGCCGTGGCGCATGACCACCATCAGGCGTCGTCGGTCCCGGGAAGGAGAATCGGGCGAAGACGGGCTCATCGACGCACTCTATTCACCCCTTAGGCTTCCTGTCATGACAACGGGTATGACGGGCGGAGAAGGCGACCTGCTCGTCATCGGTGGGGCTGAGGACAAGCTCGGCAGGCGCACGGTCCTCAAGGAGTTCCTCAGGCGCGCGGGTGGGTCGGAGGCCCGGGTCGCAGTCATCGCGACAGCCTCCTCGCTGGGACCGGAGATCCTCGACGTCTACGCCGCACTGTTCTCCCGGCTCGGCGCCGCCGAGGTGTACGGCGTCCGCCCCGAGAGTCGGGCCGAGTCGTCGGACCCGGCCATCGTGGAGGAGCTCAGCCGCGCCACGGGAATCTTCATGACCGGCGGCAACCAGCTCAAGCTCTCCAACGTGATCGCCGGGACGCCCTTCGGCGAGGCGATCGTCGAGGCGCGCGGTCGAGGCGTCACGATCGCCGGCACCTCGGCCGGGGCCAGCATCCAGTCCTCGCACATGGTCGCCTTCGGGCCGGGCGGGACGACGCCCAAGCAGAGGATGACCCAGGTCGCCGCCGGGCTCGGGCTGGTGCCCAGCTGCGTGATCGACCAGCACTTCGCCCAGCGCAACCGCTACGGACGGCTGCTGATGATCGTCGCGCAGAGCCCGCAGCTGCTCGGCATGGGCGTTGACGAGGACACGGCGGCCGTGATCACGCGCGAGGGCGAGTCCGACATCCTCACCGTCATCGGACGGGGCGCGGTGACCCTGATGGACGGGGCACACATGGTCTCCAACGCGCACGAGGCCCGGGAGCACCGCCCGATCCTCGCCTCGGGGGTCGTGCTGCACGTGCTCCCGGCCGGCGCACGGTTCGACCTGACCACCCGGGCGCTGCTTGCCAAGGAGCAGCAGGTGGACCCCGCCGAGGCCGACGAATTGGCCATGGCCAACCACGACCTGCGCAAGATGGCTCGAGACATCGCGGCCGGGGACGCCGGGCCGTCGGTGTTGCGCCGCCGAATCGTCCGACGAAGCAGAGGAGCCGTTCAGTGACCGACAGCGCCAGGTACGACGTGGCCACCGAGCAGGGCTCGGTGCGTCACACGGGCGGCCGTCCGACCGCCGACCTCACGATCATCGAGACGCGGGTCTACCGGGGGGCCAACATCTGGTCCTACGACAAGGCGATCCACCTCGTCGTCGAGCTCGGCGTCCTGGAGGACTACCCCACCAACACGATCCCGGGATTCACCGACCACCTGCTGGCAGCCCTGCCGGGACTGCGTGAGCACTCCTGCTCGCGGGGCCGTCGTGGAGGCTTCGTCGAGCGTCTCAACGAGGGCACCTGGCTCGGCCACGTCGCCGAGCACACGGCCCTCGCGCTGCAGCAGGTGGTCGGGCACGACATCCGTCGGGGCAAGACGCGCCAGGTCAAGGGACACAAGGGCCGCTACAACATCATCTTCGGCTACGTCGACGAGCAGGTCGGCCTGGAGGCGGCCCGACTCGCCGTGCGGCTGGTCAACCACCTCGTCGAGGCCGACCCCCACTTCGACTTCGAGGAGGAGCTGGACGCCTTCATCCTGCGCGCCCAGCGCACCGCGTTCGGCCCGTCCACCCAGGCGATCCTCGACGAGGCGGTCTCCCGCGACATCCCGTGGATCCGGCTGAACCAGCACTCGCTCGTCCAGCTGGGCCAGGGGGTCCACGCCAAGCGGATCCGCGCCACGATGACCTCGGAGACCAGCTCGATCGCGGTGGACATCGCCTCCGACAAGGACCTGACGACGCGGCTGCTCGGGGCCGCGGGTCTGCCGGTGCCCAAGCAGGAGTCGGTGCGTACGGCGGACCAGGCCGCCACCATGGCCAGGCGCATCGGCTTCCCGGTGGTGATCAAGCCGCTCGACGGCAACCACGGGCGGGGCGTGTGCCTCGACCTTCAGGACGAGGACGCGGTGCGTGCGGCGTTCCCGACCGCCCAGGGCCAGTCCCGTCGTGGCACGGTGATCGTCGAGTCGTTCGTCACCGGCAAGGACTACCGCTGCCTGATCATCGACGGCAAGGTGGCCGCGATCGCCGAGCGGGTGCCGGCGCACGTCGTCGGCGACGGCACGCACACGGTGCAGCAGCTCGTCGACGACACCAACGCCGACCCGCGCCGCGGTGTGGGTCACGAGAAGATCCTGACCAGGATCAAGATCGACGCCGCTGCCGAGGAGGTCCTGGCCGGGCAGGGGCACACCTTGTCCTCGGTCCCGGAGCTCGGCGAGATGGTCAAGCTGGCCCTCACCGGCAACATGTCCACGGGTGGCATCTCGATCGATCGCACCTTCGAGGCGCACCCCGAGAACGCCGAGATCGCCGAGGAGGCAGCTCGGATGATCGGGCTGGACATCGCCGGCATCGACTTCATCTGTCCCGACATCACCCAGCCGGTCCGCGAGACCGGTGGCGCCATCTGCGAGGTCAACGCCGCTCCCGGCTTCCGGATGCACACCCATCCGACCATCGGGGAGCCCCAGTTCATCTCCAAGCCGGTCGTGGACATGCTGTTCCCGCCGGGTGCGCCGAGCCGGATCCCGATCGTGGCCGTCACCGGCACCAACGGCAAGACCACCACCGCACGGATGATCAGCCACATCTTCAAGGGCATGGGCCGCAAGGTCGGGATGACCTCCACCGACGGCGTGGTCATCGACGAGCGGCTGCTGATCCGTTCGGATGCCTCCGGTCCGCGCAGTGCCCGGATGGTGCTGCAGAACCCGCGGGTCGACTTCGCGGTCTTCGAGGTGGCGCGCGGAGGGATCCTCCGGGAGGGGCTGGGCTACGAGCGCAACGACGTCGCCGTCGTGCTCAACGTGCAGCCCGACCACCTCGGGCTCCGCGGCATCGACACCGTCGAGCAGCTCGCCGACGTGAAGGCGGTGCTGGTCGAGGCGGTCCCGCGCGACGGGCACGCCGTGCTCAACGCCGACGACCCGCTGGTGCGCGACATGAGGCGCCGCTGCTCCGGACAGGTGGTGTGGTTCTCCATGGCCGAGCCCGGCTCGGAGGTGCGCGACATGATCGACGCGCACTGTCGTCGCGGTGGCAAGGCGCTGGTGCTGCAGCCCACCGAGCGCGGCGAGATGATCGTCGTACGCCACGGCGGTCGCGACATGCAGCTCGCGTTCACGCACCTGCTGCCCTCGACGTTCTCAGGACGCGCGCGGATGAACGTCCAGAACTCGCTCGCGGCGGCCGCTGCGGCGTTCGCGGCCGGGGCGCCGCTGCACGACATCCGGCAGGGTCTGCGCACGTTCACCACGAGCTACTACCTCTCCCCCGGGCGGCTCAACGAGATCGAGGTCAACGGCGTCAACGTCATCATCGACTACTGCCACAACGCTCCGGGCATGCGGATGCTCGGCGACTTCGTCGACCAGGTGGGTGACAGCCTCGACTCGGGCAGCGAGCTCGGCAAGCCCTCCCGCATCGGTGTGATCGCGACCGCGGGCGACCGGCGCGACGAGGACATGCGCGAGCTGGGCGAGGTCGCGGCGCACCACTTCGACGTGGTCGTCGTCCGCGAGGACGAGGCCCTGCGCCGCCGCGAGCGTGGCGAGACGGCGGGGCTGGTCGCCGAGGGAGTACGCCGGGCCATGGACCAAGGAGTCCGGTGCCGGCAGCTCGAGGTGATCGTCTCCGAGATCGAGGCGGTGCGGCACGCGATGAGCCGGGCCAACCGCGGTGACCTGGTCATCGTGTGCGTGGACAAGCACGGACAGGTGATGGCCGAGCTGGAGAACTGGTCCCCGCACGCCCAGGCCGGCGCCTCCTCCGGTGGTGACGACACCCCGGTCGCGGACCCCGACTACACGCCACCCGCGGTGGTCTGAGTCACCTTCCGGGTCGTCCGTCGAGGGGCCGACTTCTTGACCGGCGCGTCGCCCGGTGTGTTGTCCGGTGTGTTGTCGGCTGCCTGGCCTGCGACGTCGGCCGCCTTCGCGGTCGGCGCCTTCTCGCTGCCGCCGGTCGCCTTCTTGGCCGGAGCCCGCGAGGACTTCTTCGTGGCGGCGCGTCGCTTCAACCGCACCCAGAGCTGACCCCGTCCCGACGACTCGACCGTCTTGGTCTCGAGGAAGGGCTGCGCCTTGACGAGGTCGCTCAGCTTTGCGAACCCGTGCGTGCGCGGGTCGAAGGAGGGGTCGGTCCGGTTCAGGTGGCTGCCCAGCGACCCCAGTGCCGACCAGTCGTCGTCCGTGGCCGTCTTGTTCAGGGCCTTGGTGAGCATGCTCTGCAGGTTCGGGGCCGAGGCCTCCCGGCTTCGTCCGGGGGTCTCCTCGCGGGTCTCGTCCTGGACCGTGGAGTCCGGTGTGCCCTGGCCCTCGGCCTGCTCCGTGCGCAGCACCTCGAGGAAGGTGAACTTGTCGCACGCGTCCCGGAACGCGCGCGGCGTCTTCTTCGCGCCGAGGCCGTAGACCGTCATCCCGGACTCGCGGAGCCGGGTCGCGAGCCTGGTGAAGTCGCTGTCGCTCGAGACGAGCACGAAGCCGTCGAGATGACCGGCGTAGAGCAGGTCCATGGCGTCGATGATCAGCGCCGAGTCGGTGGAGTTCTTGCCCACCGTGTAGGCGAACTGCTGCATCGGTGCGATCGCGTAGGAGTGCAGCTGTTCCTTCCACCCGTTGAGCTGTGAGGTGGTCCAGTCGCCGTAAGCCCGCTTGACGGTGAGCGTGCCGTAGCCGGCGAGCTCCTCGAAGACGTCCTTGGCGACCTTGGGTGAGATGTTGTCGGCATCGATCAGTACGGCGAGCCGACTGGTGTCGTCGCTCATGTGGTGTCCCTCTCCGTGATGGGGCGGCCGGTCTCGCTGAGCCGGCCGACCTCCTGCAGTCCGAGCCAGGAGATGAGCCCTCCGGCTGCCAGCATGCCTGACGCCAGCACCAGAGCGTGCTGGTACCCCGCCGTCAGCGCCACCGGATCCTGGTACTCCGCCCCTGTGAGGCCCACGATCGCAGGCAGCGCCGCCACGGCGAGCAGGCTGCCGGCACGCGCAACGGCATTGTTGATCCCGCTGGCCACCCCCGCGTGCCGGTCCGGCGCCGCCGCCAGCACCGCCACCGTCAACGGTGACACGAGCGCGGCGAGGCCCAGGGAGAACAGCACGATGCCGGGGAACACGCCTGTCCAGTACGCCGACCCGGCCTCCACCCCGCTGAGCAGGAACGTGCCGAGTGCGCACACCATCGGTCCGACCGTCATCGGCAGGCGTGGACCCGTGCGGGACGCGAGCACGGCAGAGCGCGAGGACAGCAGCAGCATCACCACCGAGATCGGCAACGTGGACAGCCCTGCCTCGACCGCGGTGTAGCCGACGCTGACCTGGAGCTGCAGGACGAGGAAGAAGAGCACCGTTCCGAGCGCCCCGTAGACGAGAAAGCTCATCGCGTTGGCCGCGGTGAACACCCGTGACCTGAACAGCGACAGTGGTGCCATCGCTCCCGGACGGCGTTCGAGCGCGAGGAACGATGCCCAGGCAACGGCGGCGACGAGGGCCACGGCAGCGATCACGAGCCCTTCCAGACCCCGCCAGGACGTCAGCAGGTAGGTCGTGGCGCCCAGGGCCACCACCCCTGCCGACGCACCGCCGACGTCGAAGCGCCTGGACGGCTCGTCATCTCGGGACTCCGGCACCCGCAGGCCCATCAGGACCACCAGCACGCACAGCGGCAGGTTGATCGCGAAGATCCAGCGCCAGCCGGCGTGCTCCACCAGCAGTCCGCCCAGGAACGGCCCGATCGCCGCCGCGATGCCCGAGGCACCCGCCCACGTCCCGATCGCCGCCGCCCGGTCCTCGCGCCGGAACGAACCCTGGATCAGGGCCAGGGCACCGGGGACGAGCAGTGCCGCCGCGACGCCTTGGAGCATGCGGAAGGAGATCAGCTGAAGGGGTGACTGCGCGAAGGCGCACAGCGCGCTGCCCAGGGCGAACCCGCCGACCCCGACGAGGTAGGTGCGGCGTCGCCCGAGCCGGTCACCGAGGGCACCTCCGACCAGGATCAGGGAGGCCAGGGTCAGCAGGTAGGCGTTCGAGATCCACTGCAGCTCCGCGAGCGAGGCGTCGAGGTCGATGCCGATCCTGCGCAGCGCGATGTTGACCGCGGTGCCGTCGAGCAGCGCCACCCCCGAACCGAGGGTGACGGTGGCCAGGGTGATGCGCCCACGCCTCGAGCGAAGCGCCAGGAGCCCGTCGTCGGGCTGGTCACTGCTGTCGGGCTCAGCCCCGACCGGACGCATGCTCGACCTTGCTCCGCAGCTGCTCGAGCCCGTCCGGGGTGGCACCCTTCCCGCCGAGCCAGTCGTAGACCGGTTGGCGCTCCGCGTGGCACATGAGTCCGACGACGTCGCCCGGCTCGGCCGTCGCCACCAGTGCCTCCAGCGAGGCGAGCTCGGTGGGGTAGGCGGCGACGTCGGTGACCCCCACCCGCTCGGCTCCGGCGCGCATCAGGGCGTCCAGCTCCTCGGTCGTCCGACCGCGGAGATAGTGCTCCTTGTGCCCGATCACCACGACGTCGGCGTCCCGTGCGGCGATCTCGCCGAGCATCTCGATCAGGTCGTCCTGGCGGTCACCGACCACCCCCAGGCCCAGGAGCAGCCGGCGGCCCGGAGGACGCAGGCCGCGCATCACCTCGATCATGGCCTCGAGGCCGGCCTCGTTGTGCGCCAGGTCCATGACCACGGTGGTGTCGTGGAGGCTGTAGATGTTCATCCGTCCAGGGTTGTGGGCGGCATCGGGAAGGAACGAGCGCAGGCCCGAGATGACGTGGGAACGCCCGATGCCGGCCGCCATCGCAGCCGAGGCGGCCGCCAGCGCGTTCTCCACGTTGAACCGCGACAGCCCGGCCAGGGTCATCGGGACGTCGACGACCTCGACCAGGGGGTCGGCCCGGTTGCCGTCGAGCACGGTGATCCAGCCGTCGATGACCGTCGTGCCCCGACCACCGTGGGAGAGGATCTCGCGCAGGGCGGGAGAGTCGTGGTCACGGGAGAAGACCCAGGGCCGGGCCGGGGTGATGGTGCGCATCGCGAAGACCCGGGGGTCGTCCGCGTTGAGAACCGCCCAGCCGGACTTCTTGGTGATCCTGGCGACGACTCCCTTGACCTCGGCGAGCTGGTCGACCGTGTCGATGCCGTGCAGCCCGAGGTGGTCGGCGGTCACGTTGGTCACCACCGACACGTCGTTGCTGACCAGTCCGATCCCCTTGAGCAGGATCCCGCCACGAGCAGTCTCGGTCACGGCGAAGTCGACCGCGGCGTACGCGAGCACCCGTCCGGCGCCGGAGGGCCCGGAGTAGTCACCGGCCTCGACGAGCTCCCCGTCGATGTAGATGCCGTCGGTGTTCGACCAGCCGACCAGGTGGCCCGCCTCTCGCGCGATGTGCGCGATCATCCGCGACGTCGTGGTCTTGCCGTTGGTGCCGGTCACGGCGACCACGGGCACCCGGGGCCGGATCGTGGTCGGCCGGGGACCCCGCTCGGCCGAGGTGACGTGCCCGGCCGCGGTGGCGACGAGGGTGTCGACGTCGGCGGCGCCCAGGCCGTCGATCACCGAGGCGACCGCCTCACCCAGAGCCGTCGCCCGGTTGCGGTCGCGCCACGGGTAGGCCACCACGATCCGTTCGGGCCGCGCCGTCGGTCGCACGCGGACTCCCAGGCGCGTGGTGCCCGACTCGGCCGCCACCCGGCGCACCAGCCTGGTGACCAGCCGGGAGAGGGACCGCTGCCGGAACCCGCTCAGCGGGACGCCGGCACGGATCGAAGCGATCCCGAGGCGCTCGGCAAGCCGCCGTAGGTCGGCCTCCGGCGCTCGAGCCAGCGCGCTGACGTCAAGGGTGAGCTTGACCGCAGCGCGAGGGAAGTAGAGGTTCGGCCCCTCCAGCACCCGCAGCTCCACGAGGGCGGAGCTCCCGTCGGCACTGCCGGCGGCGTCCACGGTGTCACTCACCCGCGTTCACCCGCGTCGTCGATCATGTCGTCCCTCGCAGGGCTCGGGCGCCCGGTCGCCGTCAGTCGTCCTCGAGCCGGAAGCCGACCTTGATGCCCACCTGGAAGTGCTCCACCTTGCCGTCGAGGACGGCGCCGCGCATCTGGGTGATCTCGAACCAGTCCACGTGGCGCAGGGTCTGGGCGGCACGCTCCACGCCGTTGCGGACGGCCTGGTCGATGCCGTCGGGGGAGGTGCCGACGATCTCGGTGACGCGGTAGGTGCGGTTGGACATCTGGATGCTCCTGGGTCAAAGGGGTGGGGACCTGCCAAGAATGCCATGTGTCGGTCGCGGCCATGAACCCGCGACGTACGCTGGAGGATGTGGCAGCACCAGGCAGGGCACGACGCGAGGCAGAGCCGATCCGCATCACCACCGCCCCCACCAACCGGCGCGACGACATCGACCGCCGAAGGCGGCGCTACCTCATCTCCATGGGCATCAGGACGCTCTGCTTCGTCGGCGCCGTCGTGGTCGGCGACGGCTGGTTGCGGTGGGTTCTGGTGGCGGGCGCGTTCGTGCTCCCGTACGTCGCCGTGGTGATGGCCAACTCGGCAGCGCCGCGGATCGAGGGGGCCGACCTGATCGCGCCCGAGACCGGCCGCAGGCAGATCGGGACCGCGCCGTCGGGACGCGAGGACCTCGGTCGGCTCAGCCCGTGACCGAGGAGCACGAAGGCCCCGCGACCTGCTCGGCCAAGGGATGCCAGGCGCCCGCGGTCCATGAGCTGCGTTGGAACAACCCCAAGCTGCACACCCGGGAGCGACGCAAGATCTGGCTCGCCTGCGAGGACCACCGCGAGAGCCTCTCGGCCTTCCTGGCGGCGCGCAACTTCCTGCGCGAGGTCGCCCCGCACTGAGCCGAGCGGGTCAGCCGCCGATGGCAGACATGGATCGGGTCGGCTGGAGGAAGCTCTCGTCGTCGATGCCGTGCCCGGGACGCTTGGTCATCATCGCCAGTCGCCACTGGTCGGCGATCTGCTCATCGGTCGCCGACCCGCGCAGGGCGGCGCGCAGGTCGGACTCCTCCCGCGCGAAGAGACAGTTGCGGACCTGGCCGTCGGCAGTGAGCCGGACGCGATCACAGTCCCCGCAGAAGGGCCTGGTCACCGAGGCGATCACGCCCACGGTGGCGGGGCCCCCGTTGACCAGGAAGGTCTCCGCCGGAGCGCTGCCGCGGTGCTCCGGGTCGGGCGTCAGGGTGAACTCGGCCTCCAGGGTGGCGAAGATCTCCTCGGCTGTCACCATGCCCTCGCGCGACCACCCGTGCTGCGCGTCCAGTGGCATCTGCTCGATGATCCGGAGCTGGTAGTCGCGCTCCAGGCACCACCCCAGCAGCTCTGCGGCGTACTGGTCGTTCACGCCGCGCATCAGGACCGCGTTGACCTTGATGGGGGTCAACCCCGCCTCTCGGGCCGCCTCGAGTCCCGCGACCACGTCGTCGAAGCGGTCGCGCCGGGTGATCTCGAGGAACACGTCCCGGCGGATCGTGTCCAGGCTCACGTTGACCCGGTCGAGCCCGGCCTCCGCCAGCGCCCTCGCGGTGCGGGAGAGCCCGAGCGCGTTGGTGGTGATGGACACCTCGGGACTGGGGTCCAGCGCCTTGGTCCGAGCCACGATGCCGGCCAGTCCACGACGCAGCAGCGGTTCGCCGCCGGTGAACCGCACCTCGCGCACACCGAGCTGCTCCACCCCGATCGTGACGAGCCGGACCACCTCGTCGTCGGTGAGCGTCTCGTCGGTGGGCAGCCAGTCGAGGCCTTCGGCCGGCATGCAGTAGTTGCAGCGCAGGTTGCACCGATCGGTCAACGAGACCCGCAGGTCCGTGGCGACGCGGCCGTAGCTGTCCGAGAGTCCGAGGTCGTGCGTAGGAGCCGTCACCCGGCCAGTCTAGGCAATGGGGTCACGAACTAGTCTCGCGGCGTGGGATTCCTGCTGAGTCGGCGCTGGGTGCTCTTCGCCCTGACGGTGGCGGTGCTGGCCTGGGGGGCGAGCCTGCTCGGCCAGTGGCAGTTCCACCGGCTCGACGAGCGCAGGCACGAGAACCGCGTCGTGGCCACCAACCTCGACCTGCCACCCGTCCCGGTGGAGGAGGTGCTGTCCACCCGTTCTGGCCCGCGTGCCGACGACGAGTGGCGGCGGGTGACGGTGCACGGGACCTGGGACGACGCCCACACTCTGGTCCTGAAGTACCAGACCCGCGACGCCGGCGCCGGTGTGGACGTCGTCACGCCGCTGGTCACGGAGCAGGGGCCGGCCGTGCTCGTGGACCGCGGGTGGATGTCCACCGACAACAACGCCAGCCGTCCTGACCTTCCGAAGACGACCGAGGGGCAGGTGACCGTGACCGGGTGGGTACGCCGCGACGCGACCGGGAGCGCCACCGAGGTCAACGAGCTGTCGACCAGGGCGATCTCGTCGACGAAGATCGCGGCCATCACGCCGTACCCGCTCTACCGCGGCTTCGTGGACCTGGCGCAGGAGAGCCCGGCCCCCGCCACGAAGCTGGGAGCGACCGAGCTGCCCGACGACACCAGCGACGGCCCGCACTTCTTCTACGGCCTGCAGTGGTGGTTCTTCGGGGCACTCGCGGTGTTCGGGTTCGGCTACCTCGCCTGGGACGAGTTCCGCCAGCGGCGGGGCCGGCGTCGCTCAGAGCGAGCGCAGCATGCCGCCGTCCACGGGCAGCATCACGCCGCTGACGAAGGATGACACAGGACTGAGCAGGAAGGCCGCTGCTGCGGCGAACTCCCCCGGCTCCCCGTAGCGTCCCAACGGGATGGTCGCGAGTGCCTTCTCGCGGGCGGCCTCGGCGTCGCCCGTGGAGGCGTCGAGCTCGGCGACCCGCTCGGTGCCGATCCGGCCGGGAAGCAGGCCGTTGACCCGGATGTCGCGGGGTCCGAGCTCGTCGGCCATAGTCTTCGCGGCCATCGCCAGGCCCGGCCGCAGCCCGTTGGAGATGGCCAGGTTGGGCAGCGGCGAGCGCACCGAGCTGGACAGCACGAACGCGATGGACCCCGGCCCGGTCATCGCGTTCGCGACGGCGCGAGCCACGCGCAGCCCACCGACGAACACCGACTCGAAGCTGCTGGTCCACGCCTCGTCGGTGGTGTCCATCACCGAGCCGGTCGGCGGTCCCCCGACGGAGATCAGTGCCCCGTCGAGCCGGCCCCAGGTGTCGGTCGCCGCATCGACGAGACGCTGGGCCGTGCTCGGCTCGGCGTTGTCCCCCACGACGGCGACGGCGTTCTTCCCCAGCTCCTCGACCGCCGAGTCGAGCGTGTCCTGGCTGCGACCGGACAGCACCACCCGAGCCCCCTCGGCGACGAGCTGGTCCGCGGTGGCGCGACCGAGGCCGCGAGCTCCGCCGGTGACGACATAGACGTGCTGGTCGAGTCCGAGGTCCATGCGGGCGAGACTAGTACCCGACCGTCTCGGGCTGCGCCGCGTCCTCCTCGAACTGGGTGCGGTAGAGGTCCGCGTAGAGGCCGCCCTCGGCCAGCAGCCGGCTGTGCGTGCCGCGCTGCACGATGCGACCCCCGTCCACGACGAGGATCAGGTCGGCGTTGCGCACGGTGGAGAGCCGGTGGGCGATGACCAGCGAGGTGCGGCCCTCCAGGGCCCGGTCGAGCGCCTGCTGCACGGCGTACTCGGACTCGGAGTCGAGGTGGGCGGTGGCCTCGTCGAGCACGACGATCCGTGGTGACTTGAGCAGCAGCCGCGCGATCGCGAGACGTTGACGCTCCCCGCCGGAGAGCCGGTAGCCCCGGTCCCCCACGACGGTGTCCAGGCCGTCGGTCATCGCGCGCACGAGATCGGCGATACGGGCCGACTCGAGGGCCGTCCAGATCTCCTCGTCGGTGACCTCGGGCGAGGCGTAGCGGAGGTTCTCGCGGATCGTGTCGTGGAACATGTGCGCGTCCTGGGTGACGTAGCCGACGGCGTCCTCGAGCGACTGCAGGGTGAGGTCGCGCACGTCCTGCCCGCCCACGCGCAGCGCTCCCCCGGTGACGTCGTAGAGCCGTGCCACGAGGTGGGTGATGGTCGTCTTGCCCGCGCCCGAAGGCCCGACGAGGGCGATCATCTGGCCCGGCTCCGCAGTGAAGTCGATGTCGTGCAGCACCTGGTTGTTGTTGCGCTTCTCCACCCTGGCAACGGTCTCGAGCGAGGCGAGCGACACCTCGTCGGCTCGGGGATAGGTGAACGACACCCGGTCGAACTGCACTCGGGCGGCACCGGGCGCGAGCTCGACGGCGTCGTCCTTCTCGATGACGGTCGAGGGGAGGTCGAGCACCTCGAAGACGCGGTCGAAGCTGACCAGCGCGGTCATCACGTCGACGCGCACGTTGGACAGTCCCTGGAGCGGCCCCAGCAGCCGCAGCAGCAGGGTGGCGAGCGCGGTGAGGGTGCCGATGGTCAGGGCACCGTTGACCGCGAGGCTGCCGCCGATGCCGTAGACCAGCGCGGTGGCCAGCGCCGGGATGAGCATCATCACGGCCACGAAGATGCGCGTCACCAAGGAGATCCGGATGCCGAGGTCGCGAACCAGGCCGGCCTTCTCGGCGTACTTCGCATCCTCCTCGTGGCGGCGTCCGAACAGCTTGAGCAGCAGGGCGCCGCCGACGTTGAACCGCTCGGTCATCATGTTGCCGAGGTCGGCGTTCCCGTCCATCTGCTGTCGTGTCAGGCCGCTGATCCGGCGTCCGACCCAGCGCGAGGCCAGGAGCAGCAGCGGGAAGAGCAGCAGGCAGGCCAGCGTCACCCTCCAGCTCAACGCGAACATCGTGATGCCGACGACCACGACGCTGATCGAGTTGGACACCGTGCTCGAGAGCGTCGAGGTGAACGCCCGCTGGGCCCCGATCACGTCGTTGTTGAGCCGGGAGACGAGGGCGCCGGTCTGGGTGCGCGTGAAGAACGCGAGCGACATCCGCTGCACGTGGGCGAAGACCTGGGTCCGGAGGTCGAAGATCAGGCTCTCGCCGATGCGCGCGGACAAGAAGCCGGAGCCGACCCCCAGGATCGCGTCCAGGACCGAGACCAGCCCCATGGCCAGAGCGAGCCAGACCACCAGTGAGGCGTTGTGACCGAGGATGCCGTCGTCGAGGATGTGCTTGACGAGCAGCGGGTTGATCACGACCAGGCCCGCGTCGAGGACCACGAAGACCAGGAACATCCCGATCAGCCGCTTGTGGGGCACTGCGAAGCCGGCGACGCGGCGCACGGTCTGGCGGGTCAGCTTCTGGTCGACCACCGTGGGGTCGCTGCGCATCGAGCGCATCATCATCCCCGGATGCATTCCACTCATCGGTGCCTCCCCTTCTGGTGTGGCCGCCCCTGGGAGAGCCTGTCAGGCACGACCGACGAGCTCACGGAACCGGCGGAGCTGCGCCTGCCGCTCGGCCAGCCGCTGCTCGTGCAGGTCACGGGCACTGGCCTGGGCCAACAAGGACTTGGTCTCGCGGACCGCCCCCGTGTTGGTGGCGAGGACGGCCTCGACCAGGTCGGAGGTGGCCGCCTCCAGGTCACCGCGTGGCACGACGACGGTGGCGATGCCCAGCTGCTGGGCCTCGTCCGCCTCGACGAATCTCGCAGTGGCGCAGATCTCCAGCGCCCGCGAGTAGCCAACAAGCCCCACGAGCGGTTTTGTTCCCGCCAGGTCAGGCACCAGTCCGAGCGCAGGCTCCTTCATGCAGAACTGCGCGTCGTCGGCGACGACGCGCAGGTCGCAGGCGAGCGCCAGCTGGAATCCCGCGCCGATCGCGTAGCCCTGCACCGCAGCCACGGAGACCACCTGCGGGTCGGAGAGCCACACGAAGCCGCGCTGGAAGCCGTCGATCGCCTCGAGCACCGCCTCGTCGCTGCCATGCATCAGCTCCGCGACCGAGTCCTCCCCGTCCAGACCCTCGGGAGTCAGCAGGCGGGTGTCGATGCCGGCCGAGAAGGTCGCACCGGCACCCCGCAGCACCACCACGCGCACGTCGGCCGGCAGCGCCTCGCCGATCGCCGCCAGGGCGTGCCACATGCGCGGCGTCTGGCTGTTGCGCCGGTCGGCCTTGTCGAGCGTCACGGTCAGGACCGGGCCGGCGACGTCCAGGGCCAGCCCGGCGCGCTGCAGGTCGGTCTCGGAGGGAAGTCCCATGGGCCGAACTCTAGGTGCAGGTGCCCGGGTGTTGACTGGCGCCGTGACCGACACGACGAGGCCCCGGCGCGGCGTGCGCGTCCTGCGCCGCGTGCTGCTCGCGGCGGTGCTGCTGGCGCTGGTCTTCTTCGGGGGCGGTGGCTGGTACTTCTCCGGCCAGATCCGCTCCGACGGCCTGGACGTCAAGATCTACCCGATCGAGCGCAACCTGGTGCTCACTCCGCAGGCCGGGGACACGATCGCCATCCGCACGGACGTATCCAGGGAGCTGACGATGCTGCAGGCACCCTCGACGTACGGGTTGAAGTGGCAGCCCGACGGCTACGGCCGGGTGTCGGGACCCGTGGTGTCGCAGACCGACGGGAGCGTCGTACGGCACTTCGAGGTGGTGACCGGAGGCGCGCCTGCAGCCGGGACGAAGGCCGAGATCGACCTGGTCGCGTTTCCCGACGACCCCGTCCACGCGCTCGGCCCGGACGTGGCCACCCTCACCTACACCTCGTCGCTCGGTCAGTTTCCCGCCTGGTTCGTCCCGGGCAGCGCACCGGCCGGCTCACCAGGGAGCACCACCTGGGCGATCCTGGTGCACGGCAAGGGCGGCTCCCGGATGGAGATGTTCCGGATGGCGCGGGCCACCGCGGAGGCAGGACTGCCGTCGCTGGACATCACCTACCGCAACGACGAGGGCCAGCGGCGCGACCCCTCCGGCTACTACCAGTACGGCCGCACGGAGTGGCGTGACCTGGCGGCAGCGGTCGGGTATGCCGGCGCGCACGGTGCGCAGCGCGTGGTCCTCGGCGCGGACAGCATGGGGGGTGGCATCGTGGCCTCCTACCTGCGTCACCGCGGGTCCGACAGCGGGGCGCCGCCCGTCGCCGGTCTGGTCCTGGACGCCCCGATGCTCGACTTCGGCGAGACCGTCAGCTTCGGCGCCCAGCAGCTTCGGGTGCCGGTGATCGGTCACCTCCCCGAGAGCCTGACCTGGACCGCGAAGCAGATCGCCGCCCTGCGCTACGGCATCGACTGGGGCGCGCTGGACTACCTCTCCGACACGTCCTGGTTGACGATGCCCGCGCTGGTCTTCCACGGGACCGCCGACACCACGGTCCCGGTGGCCACCAGCCGCAGGCTGGCGCACGAGCGCACCGGGCTGGTCACCCTCGTCGAGACCGAGGGAGTCGAGCACGTGCGGTCCTGGAACGCCGACCCACCGGCGTACGACGCACGGATAGCGACGTTCGTGCGGGGCCTGGCGGGCTGAGCGTCCGGCTCAGGCCAGGGCGACCAGGTCGGCGTAGTCGGGCGTCCAGAGGTCCTCGACGCCGTCGGGCAGGATGAGCACCCGGTCAGGCTCGAGGGCGTGCACGGCACCCTCGTCGTGGGTCACCAGCACGATCGCCCCGGCGTACTCGCGGATCGCCGCCAGGACCTCCTCGCGCGAGGCAGGGTCGAGGTTGTTGGTCGGCTCGTCGAGGAGCAGCACGTTCGCGCTCGACACGACCAGGATCGCCAGCGCGAGCCGGGTCTTCTCCCCGCCGGAGAGCACGCTCGCCGGCTTGTTGGCGTCGTCGCCGGAGAACAGGAACGACCCCAGCACGGAGCGTGCCTCGGTGTCCTGGAGCTGGGGCGCTGCGGCGTGCAGGTTCTGCAGGACCGTCCGCGAGGAGTCGAGAGTCTCGTGCTCCTGCGCGTAGTAGCCGATCTTCAGCCCGTGCCCGGGCTCGACGCCGCCGGTGTCGGACTCGTCGACGCCCGCGAGGATGCGCAGCAGCGTCGTCTTGCCCGCGCCGTTGAGACCGAGGATGACCACGCGGCTGCCCCGATCGACGGCGAGGTCGACGTCGGTGAAAACCTCGAGGGAGCCGTAGGACTTCGACAGCTCGCTGGCCATCAGCGGCGTCTTGCCGCACGGGGCCGGAGCGGGGAACTTGATGCGCGCGACGCGGTCGGCCTTGCGCTCCCCCTCGATCCCCTCCATCAGCTTCTCGGCGCGCTTGAGCATCGACTGGGCGGCTTGGGCCTTGGTGGCCTTGGCGCGCATCTTGTTGGCCTGGTCGGTGAGGGTCTTGGCCTTGGTCTCGGCATTGACCCGCTCGCGCTTGCGTCGCTTCTCGTCGGTCTCGCGCTGGGCGAGGTAGGCCTTCCACCCGATGTTGTAGATGTCGATCACCGCACGGTTGGCGTCGAGGTGCAGCACCCTGTTGACGCAGGCATCCAGCAGCCCCACGTCGTGGGAGATCACCACGAGGCCACCCTTGTGGTTGCGCAGGAACTCCCGCAGCCAGCCGATGGAGTCTGCGTCGAGGTGGTTGGTGGGCTCGTCGAGCAGGAGCGTCTCAGCACCCGAGAACAGGATCCGGGCCAGCTCGACCCGTCGGCGCTGTCCTCCGGAGAGGGTGCGCAGCGGCTGGTCCATCAGGCGATCGGCGATGCCGATGGACGAGGCGATCTGGGCGGCCTCGGCCTCGGCCGCGTAGCCCCCTGCCGCGTGCAGGGCTGCCTCCGCCTTCTCGTAGCGCTTCATGGCCCGGTCACGGATGAGGGTGTCCTCGCTGCCCATCTCGGTCTCGGCCTCCCGGAGGCGGCGTACGACGGTGTCCAGGCCGCGCGCCGAGAGGATCCGGTCCCGGGAGAGGACCTCGGGGTCGCCGGTGCGCGGGTCCTGGGGCAGATAGCCGATCGACCCCGACGCGGAGATCGTGCCGCCTGCGGGCAGCGCCTCGCCGGCGAGAATCTTGGTCAGCGTGGTCTTCCCGGCGCCGTTGCGGCCGACGAGACCGATGCGGTCGCCCGCACCGATCCGGAACGAGACGTCGTCCATCAGCAGGCGCGCGCCGGCACGCACCTCGAGCTTGGAGACAGTGATCACGACAGGCTTTCGAGAAGAGAGGGGGCGACACCGTCTCGGTGGACGGGTCCGGCAGGGTGTCGGAGGCCGGTGGTGGCTAGTCTACGAGGCGAATTCGGCTGAAAGGACCACGCATGCGGTTCAACCCGAGGGCCCGGATCGACCAGGGCCAGATCGAGACCCGGCGTGGCGGCGGTGGTGGGGGTGCCATGCGCCTGCCGATCCCCGCTGGAGGCGGCGGCAAGATCGGGCTCGGCACCATCGTGGTGATCGTCCTGTTCGTCCTCGTCCAGCAGCTCGCCGGGGGCGGCTCGTCCGGCGGTGGGGACCAGGCGACGACCAACGAGTGCAGGACAGGCGCGGACGCCAACGGCTCGCAGGCCTGTGCGACGGACCTGTTCACCACCTCGGTGCAGGACTTCTGGGGGCGGACCTACCCCCAGCAGGTCGGGAACGCCTACGAGCCCATCAAGACCGTGCGGTTCCAGGGGTCCACGAGCTCGGCCTGCGGTCCGGCGCGTGCCGACATGGGGCCCTTCTACTGCCCCAACGACCAGATGGTCTACCTGGACACCACCTTCTTCCAGGACATGCTGGAGGGTCAGCTCGGGGCCAAGGGCGGCCCGTTCGCGATCGGCTACGTCATCGCCCACGAGTACGGGCACCACGTCGAGGACCAGCTCGGGGTCCTGGGCAGGATCCGCACCCAGCAAGGGGCCGACAGCGACGCGGTGCGTGTCGAGCTGATGGCGGACTGCCTGGCCGGCGTCTGGGCCAAGGGTGCCCAGGAGACCAAGGACAGCCAGGGCGAGGTGATCATCTCCGACCTCACCCAGGACGACGTGAAGCGCGCGATCGATGCTGCGCAGGCGGTCGGGGACGACCGCATCCAGAAGAAGAGCTCGGGGCGGGTGAACACCGACACCTTCACCCACGGCTCGGCCGAGCAACGCACGCGCTGGTTCACCCGTGGCATGACGGAAGGCACGATCAAGGGCTGCGACACGTTCGCCGCCGGCAGACTGTGAGCTCGTGACCGTCCAGTAGCCGACCGACGCTCACCCAGAGGGCTTCGGTCTGGTAGACAAGGCGCATCCTGGCCCGTCTTCCCGGAGGTCCTTCCATGTCCAGCTCCGCCATGTCCGCGCCGCTGCACCAACGTCGTCCCCTGGTCCTGGCCGACCTGATCCCGGGTGCACGGGTGCGCGACATCCTCCTCGTCCTCAGCGGGGCCGCACTGACCGGCCTGATGGCCCAGATCGCCATCCCGGTGGTCGGCTCGCCCGTCCCGGTGACCGGGCAGACCTTCGCCGCACTGACCGTCGGGGCGGCGCTCGGCTGGCAGCGTGGCGCTGCCGCGCTCGCGCTCTACATGGTGGCCGGCATGGCCGGGATGCCGTGGTACGCCGGAGGTGGCTCCGGCTTCGGCTTCCCCTCGTTCGGCTACGTGATCGGCTTCGTCTTCGCCGCCGGGCTGGTCGGCGCACTCGCGAGCCGCGGCGGGGACCGCAAGCCGCTCCCGGTGATCGGCACGATGTTGCTCGGCAACGCGGTGGTCTACCTCTTCGGCCTGGCCTACCTGATGTTCGACCTGAACATCGGCCTGGCGGGCGCGTGGGACATCGGCATGAAGAACTACCTGCTCGGCGACGGGCTCAAGATCCTGCTGGCGGCGGGTTGCCTGCCGGCCCTGTGGCGGGGTGTGGACGCGCTGCACAAGCGCTGAGCTCGGTCCACATGGCGTAGTCCTTGGTCGGTCCGGTGACGTCCCAGTCGATGGTCCATCGCTGCGGCGTCCCTGAGACGGCGCCGCGGTAGGTGTCCGCGCCACAGGGGTGTACGACGGGCACCCCTGGGGTCCACGGGTGGAAGTCGCGCCCGTCCTCGAACCTGACCCACCACGCGCCGGTCTCCGCGACCCGCACGATCCACAGGCTGCGGCGTACCTCCACCGTGCCGGAGGCCCGGTGCCAGACGCCGTGCTCCTCCCAGCGGATCCGGTCCGGGGCGTCAGCGACCAGTGCCAGTCGTCCCTCGACCCGGCTGCGCTCCCCCGACTGCCGTTCCTCGACGACCCGGGAGAGCAGCCACTCACCGAGGAGGCCCACGGGGTCACCGAGCGAGGCGGTCGCGGGCGTCATCCGGCCAGCCTAGGGAGCAGGCTCGGTAGCGGTGCTCACACCGGCGTCCGGCGCGGAGTCCCGGGTGGCGCGCCAGCGACGGGCCAGCTCCGGCAGCTCCCCGGAGAGGAAGGTGAGGAAGTCCCGGGTTTCGGTGAGCCGGAGGCGGACCGGTGCAGGCACGTCGTCGTTCTCGAGGGCGTCGGCGCACAGCGTGGTCAGCGGCGCGTACGCCGCGGCCCCGGCGGCCAGCATCTGGTCCCACACGTGGGTGCCCAGACCGAACCGGTCCAGCCGCTCCCCCGTGGCGCGGGAGCGGATCACCATGTTGGTGCGGATGAGGTACTGCACGGCGCCGCTGATCGCGGCCGGGCTGACCTCCAACCGCGTCGCCAGCTCCTTGGCCGTCAACGACTCCTCGGGACTCCCGAGCAACAGGGAGAACACCCGTGCCGGCATCCGCGGAAGCCCCAGCTCGGCCATCGCGACGGCGAACTGCTCGACGAACCGGGTCGGGTGCCGTGGCGGGGGCATGCAGAGAAGGTACCGCACCGATTCACCGATTTGAAATCTTTCACAATTCTGTGAATCAGGCGTAGGTTGAGAAGATGACAGCCCTGGTGGACGTCGCGAGCCTGGTCAAGACCTTCGGACGCACCCGGGCGCTGGACGGACTGGACCTGCAGGTGCACCAGGGCGAGGTGCACGGCTTCCTCGGCCCCAACGGCTCAGGGAAGTCGACCACCCTCAGGGTGCTGCTCGGGCTGCTCCGGGCCGACTCCGGCTCGGTCCGGCTGCTCGGCGGCGACCCGTGGCGCGACGCCGCGCAGCTGCACGCCCGGCTGGCCTACGTCCCCGGGGACGTGACCCTGTGGCCCAACCTGAGCGGGGGCGAGACCATCGACCTGCTCGGCCGGCTGCGTGGTCGGCTGGACCTCGCGCGTCGGGCCGAGCTCGTCGACCTCTTCGAGCTGGACCTGACCAAGAAGGGACGGGCCTACTCCAAGGGCAACCGGCAGAAGGTCGCGCTGGTGGCGGCCCTGGCCTCCGACGTGGAGCTGCTGCTGCTGGACGAGCCCACCTCGGGACTGGACCCGATCATGGAGAGCCGGTTCCAGGCGTGCGTGGAGAGGTTCCGCGAGAACGGCGGGACCGTGCTGCTCTCCAGCCACATCCTCGCCGAGGTGGAGAGCCTCTGCGACCGGGTCAGCATCGTCCGAGCCGGCCGAGTGGTGGAGTCCGGGACCCTGGCCGACCTGCGCCACCTGACCCGCACCTCCATCCGGGTCGAGCTGGACCGCCCCGCCACCGGGCTCGACCAGGCGGAGGGGATCCACGACCTCGTGGTGGAGGGAAACCGCGCCTCGTTCGAGGTGGACACGGTCCGACTCGACGCCGCGCTCCGCGCCCTGGGCGAGTACGGCGTCCGCACCCTGACCAGCCAGCCGCCCACCCTCGAGGAGCTGTTCCTGCGTCACTACGGCGACCGGGTCGAGGAGGACCCGGCATGACCGGGCTCGGCGTCTTCCTGCGGACCTTCGCCCGCCGCGACCGCTGGATGGTGCTGTGGTTCGTCGCGGGAATCACCTTGCTCTACTGGTCGCAGGCCCCGAGCGTCGACGGGATCTACACCACCCGGGCTGCGTTCGAGGAGGCCGCTGCGACGATGGGCAACAACCCGGCGTTCATCGCGATGGCAGGCCCCGCCCGGGCGCTGGACACCACCGGCGGCCAGGTCGCCTGGCAGGCCGCGGCCTTCGGTGCCGTGGTCGCCGGCCTGATGAGCATGTTCCTGGTCGGCCGGCACACCCGGGCGGAGGAGGAGTCGGGTCGCGACGAGCTGCTGCGGGCCGGAGCCGTCTCCCGGCGTACCCCGATGACCGCGGCCGTGGCGACCACCGCGGCGGCGAACCTGCTGGTGGGGGCCGGAGTGGCGCTCAGCCTGATCCTCTACGGCCTCGCCGTGCCGGGGGCGGTGGCGCTCGGCACGGGCTTGGCGGCCTGCGGGTGGGCCTTCGGCTCGGTGGCGCTGCTCGCGACGCAGCTCACCGGCAGCACCCGCGCGGCCTACGGCATCACCGGAGCGGTGATCGGCCTCGCCTACGGGCTGCGGGCGATCGGTGACGTCAGCGGTGGCTGGCTCTCCTGGCTCTCCCCCATCGGCTGGTACCAGGGGATGCATGCCTACTCCGGGGAACGGTGGTGGCCGCTCCTCCTGCTGCTGGGGTTCACCGGGGTGGTCCTGTCCGTGGCGTACGCCGCCTTCGGCCGCCGCGATTTCGGCAGCGGCCTGTGGCCCACCCGACCGGGGCCGGAGAGCGCCGGCCCGGGACTGCGCAGCGACTTCGGTCTCAGCTGGAGGCTGCAGCGTGGCGCGGTGGCGGGCTGGACGGTGGGCCTGCTGCTCACCGGGGTCTCCTACGGCTCGATCGGCTCCGATGTGAAGTCGCTGATCGGCGACTCCGGACTGGCCGCAGACCTCTTCGTCGGAGGCTCGGGAGACCTGGTCGACGCCTTCTACGCGACCGCCGCGGTGATGATGGCGCTGATCGCCTCGGGCTTCACCGTGTCCTCGGTGCTGCGGCCGCGCGCCGAGGAGGAGGACGGTCGGCTCGAGGCGCTGGTGGCCACCGCGATGCCCCGGAGGCGGTGGTGGCTCGGCAACGTGCTGATCACCACCGCGGGCAGCGCGCTGGTGGTGGGTGCAGCGGGCACGGGGATGGGGCTCGGGTTCGGCCTCTCCACCGGCGACTGGGGCAGGTTCGGCGACCTGCTCGGTGCGACCGTGGTGATGCTCCCCGCGGTGCTGGTCCTCGGTGGGGTCACGATGCTGGTGGTGGCCGCGGCGCCGCGGTGGGGCGTCCTGTCCTGGCTGGGACTGACGTTGTCTGCGGTCGTGCTGCTGTTCGCTGCGGCGCTGCGGCTCCCGGACTGGTTGGTGGACCTGTCTCCGTTCAGCCATCTCGGACGGTTCCCGGTGGAGCCGGTCCCCTGGTCGGCCGTGGGGACCGTGCTGCTCGTGGCGGTGGCTCTCGGCGCCCTCTCCGTGCGCTCGTTCACTCGCCGGGACCTGGTGTGTCGGTGAGCGCTGTCGCCCCGCTCGTTTGGCCCCCGGCTCCATGATGGTCCGTGCCGGAGCCACCGGCACCGCCGTCAGGAGCACCATGGAGACCTCTGCCCGCCTGATCACCACCCGCAGCCCGCGGCATCCCGAGGGACTCGTGCTGGTGCTGCACGGTGGTGGCTCCCGACGGGACAGCAGCATGGTCAGCCCGACGCAGCTCTCCGTCCTGCGGATGGTCCCGATCGCCCAGCGCATCGCCCGGGCGGGACGGGGCCGTCTGGCCGTCGTACGGCTGCTGAACTCGGTGCGTGGCTGGGACGCGAGTTCCTCCCCGGTCCAGGACGTGCGTTGGGCGCTGGGCGAGCTCGCGGAACGCCACGGTGGACCGCTGCCGACCTCCTTGGTCGGCCACTCGCTCGGTGGACGCGCCGCCCTCCTCGCCGGCGACGCGGCTCAGGTGCACAGCGTCGTGGCGTTGAACCCGTGGGTGCAGGCCAGCGACCGGGTGGATCTCGGGGGACGTCCGGGGCTGGTGGTGCACGGCTCCGAGGACCGGGTCGCCGATCCTCGCCGGTCCGCTGCTCTGGTCGCGCGGGCCGCCGGGACGGGCCCGCTCGGGTTCCTGCGGGTCAACGGGGGGCGGCACGCCATGCTGCGTCGTCGCGGGATCTTCGAGCGGGCAGCCACCGACTTCGTGCGAGCGACGCTTCTCGGTGACGAGGTCCGCGGACCGGTGGGCGACCTGCTCGCGGGCGAGGCCGAGGTGACGGTCTGAGGCGCCTGCTCAGCCGACGAGGTGCTCGATCTGCGGGAACTGGCGCTGCAGGGCCCGCACGTGCGGCGCGACAGCCGGGTGGCGGAACTTCCCGGCCAGCGCGCCCTCGCCCTTGGCTGCCTGGGCCAGGGCCCACTCGGCGCGGCTGAGGACCGAGTAGACGGCGCTCACCCTGGCCGCGAGCCCGATCGCCTCACGGTCGGCCCCCGGTCCGACGCCGGAGAGAAAGGCCTCGAGCAGCACGTCGAACTCCTCGCGGCACGACAGCGCGTAGTAGCCGAGATCGGCTCCGACCGGTCCCACGCCGAAGCACTGCCAGTCGACCGCCACCACGTCCTCACCCCGCTGAACCAGGAAGTTGGCCGGCACGGCGTCACCGTGCACGCGACCGTGCGGACCGTCGTCGCACCGGGAGAGCCAGTGCCCGCGCCGCTGCCAGAGCTCGTCGGCGACGTCGGCCAGCGTGGTGCGAGCCAGGGTGCGCCACCCGCCGCGCTGCTCGGTCATCGCGAGCCGGTCGGTGAGGAGCCGGCGTGCCGCCCACGCCGGTGCGTCGTACGCCGCGGCGGCGAAGCGTCCCAGCGCGCGGGCCACCATCAGGCTCGTCGGAGGTTCGCCCACCTGCTCCCGGCTCCAGACCGTCACCCCCTCGTCGTCCTCCTCGACCGCACCGAACCCGGCAGGGACGAGACCGGGGCCGTCCACGACCCGAGGGTCACGCGCGACCTCCGCCTCTCGGCGCCAGTAGCCCGCGTGCCGCGGCGAGAGCAGGGCCGTCGTCGGTTCGTGCGGTGCTGCCAGCCGCTTGACCACCCATCGGAGTCCATCGACCTCGGCCAGCCAGACACCCTGCGTCGAGGGCCCACCCACGCCCGGAAGCCGACGCCACGTCGGGTCCGGCTCCCACATGCCGCTCATCCTGACAGAGCACCACCCCCACCCCCGTCCCCCCGCTCACGCCGAGACGTCGCATCTGAAAGCCCCCAACCCGCCGAGACGTCGCATCTGAAAGCCTCCCACCGGCCGAGACGTCGCATCTGAAAGCCTCCCACCGGCCGAGACGTCGCGTCTGAAATTTCAGATGCGACGTCTCGGCGATGTGCGGGCTTTCAGATGAGACGTCTCGGCGTGTTCTTGGGGGGAGAAAGAGAGGGAGAGAGAGGTCAGCGTGCGTCGGTCACGGTGACGGACACCGAGAGGGCATCCTGGAGTGCCTTCTCGAGGACACCACGTCGAGGGTCGGGTACGGCGAGCCACGGCTCGACGCGCACCCCGGCCAGATGACGCAGCCGGGGGTCCTCGAGCACCTGGTCCACGGCGGTCCGGTCACCGCCGCACACCAGCGCGGAGACCTTTCCGGTGAGGATGCGCTGGGCGTGCTCGGCCGCTGCCTCGTAGGCCACCCGGGCCTGGTTGTCGCGGCGGCGGGCGAACCGCTGCTGGCTCTGGCCGCCGGCCTTCGTGCGCCCCTGCACGTGACGCTGACCGACCTTGGACTCCGCCATGTCCGGGCCCGCCAACCTGGCGACCGCGAAACCACCCTTGCGCACCAGCAGCAGCCCCCAGCGCCGCGGGGGCCCACAGGCCTCGGCGAACGCAGCAGCTTCAGGAGCCCCGACGTGGGCGACGCCCAACGGGGGGCGGGCCACGAAGGCGGACCCGTCCGCAGCGGTGCCCCTCAGCGAGCCGTCGAGCACCGACAGCTCGAACTCGCCGTGCCGGGTGCCGAAGTTGTGCACCCAACGCTCGATGCGCGGCACCGGCACCAGGACGGTCGTGCTCATCTCGTCGGCAGACGAGTGCCCAGGAAGTCGACGGTGCGTCGCCAGGCCAGCGCGGAGGCCTCCGGGTGGTGGAGCGGGAGGTCGGGGTTGTCGAACGCGTGGTCGGCGCCGGCATAGGTCTCGAACTCGACGTCCGGACGGGTGGCCACGGCCTCCCGGACGCGCTGCACCGTGGCTAGGTCGACGTAGCTGTCGGCGAGGCCGAAGTGGTGCAACGAGGGTGCCGTGACCTGGGGCGCGAGGGCCAGCAGGTCCGGCAGCGCGGAGCCGTAGTAGCTGACCAGGACGTCGGGGTCGGCCGCTGCGGCGACGTTGAAGCCGACTCCTCCTCCGAAGCAGAACCCCAGGACTCCCGTGCCTCCGATGACGTCGGGACGCCCAGCGAGCGCGGTCAGGGCGCAGATCGCGTCCGCGACCGCGTCGTCCCAGTCGAGCCGCTGCACCAGAGCGAGCGCCTGCTCCATGGCCTCGGGCCCGTCCTCGACCCGCGAGACGCCCAGGCGCCAGTAGAGCTCCGGGGCCATCACGACGTACCCGAGGTCGGCCAGGTCCTCTGCCCGCCTGCTGATGTAGCTGCTGACCCCGAAGATCTCCTGCAGCAGCAAGATCCCGGGTCCTGTCCCCGTGGGTGGGGTCCACAGCCGGGCGGGCATGGCGCCGTCGGGCAGCTCGACGGACACGTGGTCGCTGGTCATGGCGACCAAGGTAGACCCAGACGTGACCTCGTCGCGTCAGGTCCAGGTGACCGTGGCGAGCTCCCGCCACAGCTCGAACCCCTCGACGTCGCGCGTGTCGGAGCGGTTCCACAGAGCGAGGTACAGCGCCTCGGCCGTGCCCTCGAGGACGATGTCAGCGTGGCCCCGCTGACCGCGTTCGACCAGCACCGGGTCCGAGCTGACCCGGACCAGCCAGGAGCGCTCCACGTCAGTGGGTCGGACCGCGAAGGTGATCGGCCGCTCGCTGCGCAGCTTCGAGCGCTTGCGGGTGAGGAAGCCGGTGAGCAGCTCCTCGATCCCGTCCAGCGCCATCGACCGAGTGATCCAGGTGTCCTCAGCCGTTGGAATCCGGCCCAGCGAGGCGGCAAGCGCGTCCACGGAGTGGATCGTCGTCTCGTGGCACTGCCGTCGGGCCCAGAACCGGCGCGGCGACGGCGCGTTGTCGAGGAAGACCGGTGCCTCGAGGTCCTCGGGTGCCTCCTGCAGGGCCTGGAGCAGGGTGAGACCGCCCTCGTGCAGCCAGGTCACGGGGTCCGCGGAGGCCAGGCCCTCGGCCTCGCACGCGCGACTGTCCACCCGCTCGCCCACGACGTACGCCGTCGCCCACCGGTGCACCATTCCGAGGTGCGCGGTCAGCTCTCGGACGGTCCAGCCGGGGGTCGTCGGCACCGGGGCGCCCGGACCGGCACGGTGCGCGTGGTCGACGAACGCGGCGAGCGCCTCCCGGACCCCCTCGAGGTGCTCGGGCAGGTCGACGTCCAGCTCCACGTCTGCTCAGACGTTGAAACCGAGGGCGCGGAGCTGCTCGCGGCCGTCGTCGGTGATCTTGTCCGGCCCCCACGGCGGCATCCACACCCAGTTGATGGTCACGTCGCCGACGAGACCCTCGAGGGCCGAGTTGGTCTGGTCCTGGATCACGTCGGTCAGCGGGCACGCCGCCGAGGTGAGGGTCATGTCCAGCACAGCGTTCGAGTGCTCGTCCAGGTGCACGTCGTAGACCAGACCCAGGTCGACCACGTTGATGCCGAGCTCGGGGTCGACGACATCCTTCATCGCCTCGAAGACGTCGTCCTTGGTCGCGGTGGCGGTGCCACCTCCGGTGGCCTCGGGCACGTCGGGCAGGTCGTCGTGGGAGTCGTGCTGCAGGTCGGTCATGAGTTCTCCTTGATGTCGGCTGGTGAGCTCGCCGTCGAAGCTTGGGAAGTGGCGTCCTTGAAGGCCATCCACGAGAGCAGCGCGCACTTGATGCGCGCGGGGAACTTGGCGACGCCGGCGAAGGCGATCCCGTCCTCCAGGACCTCCTCGTCGGGCTCGACCTTGCCCCGGCCGTGCATCAGCTCCACGAACGCCTCGTGGGTCTGCAGCGCCTTGCCGACGGGCTGACCGATGACGAGGTCAGCCATCACCGACGCCGCGGCCTGGCTGATCGAGCAGCCCTCCGCGTCGTAGGACACGTCGCTCACGGTCTGGTTGCCCGGCTCGCCGTCGAGGTGCACGCGCAGGGTGACCTCGTCACCGCACGTCGGGTTCACGTGGTGGACCTCGGCCTCGAACGGCTCCCGAAGACCCGCGTGGTGGGGGCTGCGGTAGTGGTCGAGGATGATCTCCTGATACAGGCTGTCGAGGTCCATTCAGGCCACCTTGAAGTAGTTCTTGGTGTAGTTCAGCCCGTCGATCAGGGCGTCGATCTCGCCGGGCGTCGTGTAGAGGTACGACGAGGCTCGGGTCGAGCTCTGCACGCCGTACCGCTTGTGGGCGGGCTTGGCGCAGTGGTGCCCAGCACGAACGGCGATCCCGCGGGCGTCCAGGGTCTGGGCCACGTCGTGCGGGTGCACGCCATCGACCTCGAAGGACACCGCTCCCCCACGCATCGCCGGGTCCAGCGGACCCATCACGGTGACGCCGCCGACCGTGGCGAGTCCGTCGAGCAGGTAGCCGGTGACGGCCTGCTCGTGGCGGTGGATGTTGGCCAGGCCGATCTCCAGCAGGTAGTCGACCGCGGCGCCGAGACCGACGGCCTCGACGATCGGCGGGGTGCCCGCCTCGAAGCGGTGCGGGATGCCGGCGTACGTCGACCGCTCCATGGAGACCGTCGCGATCATCTCGCCGCCGCCGAGGAACGGCGGCAGCGCTCCGAGCAGGTCTGCCTTGCCCCAGAGCACACCGATGCCGGTCGGCCCCGTGACCTTGTGGCCGGTGAAGGCGAGGAAGTCAGCGTCGATCGCCTGCACGTCCACCGGCAGCTGCGGGGCAGCCTGGGAGGCGTCGACCACCACGACGGCGCCGACCTCGTGGGCGCGTCGGGCGATCTCGGCGACCGGGTTGATCGTGCCGAGCATGTTCGAGACCCAGGTCAGAGCGACCACCTTGGTCTCCGGGGTGATCAGCTCGTCGATGTTCGAGAGGTCCAGCTGGCCGTCCTCGGTCAGCCCGAACCAGCGCAGCTCTGCACCCTTGCGCTCGGTGAGCAGCTGCCAGGGAACGATGTTGGAGTGGTGCTCCATCTCGGTGATCACCACTCGGTCGCCCGCGGTGACCTCGAGCGGACCCGCCCACGCCATCGTGTTGGCGACGAGGTTGATCGCCTCGGAGGCGTTCTTGGTGAAGATCACCTCGTCGCGCGAGGGTGCGTTCAGAAAGGCGGCGACCTTGTCGCGCGCCTCCTCGAAGGCGGCCGACGACTCCGCTCCGAGCTGGTGCATCGCCCGGGCCACGTTCGCGTTGTGACGCTCGAGGTGGTCGACCATGGAGTCGATCACCACCTGCGGCTTCTGCGAGGTGTTGGCGCTGTCGAGGTAGACCAACGGAAGGTCACCACTGAGCCGGCGCCCCAGGATCGGGAAGTCCTTGCGGATCACCTCGAGGTTGGGAAGCAGACCAGGAAGGGTCAGGGGGCTGGTCGTGGGAACCACTCAGATCGCGGCCTTCGCGTTGACGTACTTGTCGTAGCCCTCGGCCTCGAGCTGGTCGGCAAGTTCCGGGCCGCCCTCCTCGACCATGCGACCGTCGACGAAGACGTGGACGAAGTCGGGCGTGATGTAGCGCAGGATGCGGGTGTAGTGGGTGATCAGCAGAACGCCCTTGTCGCCGGACTCGGCGAAGCGGTTGACCCCCTCGGAGACGATCTTCAAAGCGTCGATGTCGAGGCCGGAGTCGGTCTCGTCCAGCACAGCGACCTTGGGGTCGAGCAGCTCGAGCTGCACGATCTCGTGACGCTTCTTCTCGCCACCGGAGAAGCCCTCGTTCACGTTGCGGGTGCCGAAGGACTTGTCCATGTTGACGCGTTCCATCGCCTCGTTGACGTCCTTGACCCAGTGACGCAGCTTGGGCGCCTCGCCCGAGATCGCGGTCTTGGCGGTGCGCAGGAAGTTCGAGACCGACACGCCGGGAACCTCGACGGGGTACTGCATCGCGAGGAACAGGCCGGCGCGGGCCCGCTCGTCGACGCTCATGGCCAGCACGTCGACACCGTCGAGGGTGATCGAGCCCTGCGTGACGGTGTACTTGGGGTGACCCGCGATCGAGTACGCCAACGTGGACTTGCCCGAGCCGTTGGGGCCCATGATCGCGTGGGTCTGCCCGCCCTCGATGGTCAGGTTGACGCCCTTGAGGATCTCCTTGGAGCCGTTCGAGCCCCCGTCCTCGTCCGATGCGTCCACCGAGACGTGCAGGTCCTTGATCTCCAGCGTTGCCATGTGTTGCTCCTTGGTTCGTTTAGGTCTGTGGTGGTCAGCCCGCGAGGGGCGTGTCGAGGTCGATCAGCACGTCGTCGCCGACGACCTTGACCGGATAGATCGGGACGGGCTCGGTCGCGGGCAGGCCGGTGGGCTTGCCGGTGCGCAGGTCGAAGCGCGACCCGTGCAGGAAGCACTCGATGGTGCAGTCCTCGACGTCACCGTCGGAGAGCGGCACCGCCGCGTGGCTGCACTCGTCCTCGATGGCGAAGATCTCCTCGCCGTGCAGCACCAGGGCCACGTCGACGGCGTCGAGCTCGACCCGCAGCGGGACGCTGTCGGTCAGCTCGGAGAGCCCGCAGGCGCGCACGAAGCTCATCGCACGACCTCCAGCGGAGTGGTCGCCCCCGTGATCCGGTGGACGTTCTTCTCCAGCTCGGCCTCGACCGTGGAGACGAGCTGGTCCTCGAGCTCAGGCACCCCGATCTTGCGGATCAGGTCGTGGAAGAACCCGTGCACGACAAGGCGTCGCGCCTCGGACTCCTCGATGCCGCGTGAGCGCAGGTAGAACAGTTGGTTGTCGTCGAACCGACCGGTCGCGGAGGCGTGCCCGGCTCCGAGGATCTCGCCGGTCTCGATCTCCAGGTTGGGCACCGAGTCGGCCTGGCAGCCGTCTGTGAGCACGAGATTGCGGTTCTCCTCGTAGGTCTCGATGCCCTCGGCGATCTTGCGGATCAGCACGTTGCCGATCCAGACCGCGTGCGCACCGTCACCCTGGAGCGCGCCCTTGTAGTTGACGTTGCTCCGGGTCTGGGGCTGGTTGTGGTCCACGAAGAGCCGGTGCTCGATGTGTTGGCCAGCGTCGGCGAAGTACATCCCGAGCATCTCGACCGAGCCACCCGGACCGGCGTACTCGGTGGTGACGTCGTGGCGGACGACATCGCCGCCGAACGAGACGGCGACGTGGCGCAGGGTGGCGTCGCGTCCCACCATCGCGTGCTGGGTGCTGTGGTGCACGGCGTCGTCGGCCCAGTCCTGCAGGGTCACGACGGTCAGCTCGGCCCCGTCACCGACGACGATCTCGACGTTCTCGGCCAGGGTGGCGGTGCCCTGGAAGCGGAGCACCACGGTGGCCTGGGAGAACGCCCCGGCCCGGACCACCAGGTGGCCGGCGGAGGCGACCTCGTTGCCGGTGCCGGTGAGCGTCACCGTGGTGGCCCCGGTCCCGGTGTGCTCCTCGGGGATGTCGACCAGGAACACCGACTCCGACGCGGCCCAGGCGCGGGCGCTCACCCGGTCGGGCGGCACCAGGCCGGAGGTGCCACGCGCCGGGTGGTCGGTGCTGACGGCCTCGGCGGTCACGCCTGGTGCGGCCTGCACCGCGATGTCGAAGGCGTGGCCGTCCAGAGGAGCGTCGTGGTGGATGCCGCGCAGCCGCTTCAGGGGCGTGAACCGCCACACCTCCTCGCGCCCGGTCGGGACCACGTGGTCGGCAAGGTCGAAGGAGCCCTCCGGGTGCAGGTGGCTCAGCACCTTGCCGGCGGGCATCTCGAGCGCGTCTCGCACGCTCTCGGTAGTCACAGTCACAGGTTCGAGTGCCTTCAGCTTTCTGGGGTGGTGGTCATGGTGTGCGTACGCCGACAGCCTGGGAGGGCGGCGGGCGCAGCGGCGGGTCGTGGATGGGACTGGCCCCCCGGAGCGAGGAACGAGCGCAGGGGTGGTTGGCCCGTCGCTGCGTTCGCCGCCGTCCCCGTTGCGGGGGGACGCCGGGGGGAGAGCATCACCCGACAGCCCCCTCCATCTGCAGCTCGATGAGCCGGTTCAGCTCGAGGGCGTACTCCATCGGAAGCTCCTTGGCGATCGGCTCGATGAAGCCGCGCACGATCATGGCCATGGCCTCGTCCTGCTCCATGCCGCGCGACATCAGGTAGAACAGCTGGTCGTCGGAGACCTTGGAGACGCTCGCCTCGTGCCCCATGGAGACGTCGTCCTCGCGGATGTCGACGTAGGGGTAGGTGTCGGAGCGGCTGATCTGGTCGACCAGGAGCGCGTCGCAGAGCACGTTGCTCTTCGAGCCGTGCGCACCCTCGTTGATCTGGATCAGTCCGCGGTACGACGTACGTCCGCCGCCACGGGCCACCGACTTGCTCAGGATCGAGCTGGAGGTGTTCGGGGCTGCGTGCACCATCTTGGCGCCGGCGTCCTGGTGCTGGCCCTCCCCCGCGAACGCGATGGACAGGGTCTCGCCCTTGGCGTGCTCGCCCATCAGGTAGACCGCGGGGTACTTCATCGTCACCTTGGAGCCGATGTTGCCGTCGACCCACTCCATCGTGGCGCCCGCCTCGCAGGTCGCCCGCTTGGTGACGAGGTTGTAGACGTTGTTGGACCAGTTCTGGATCGTCGTGTAGCGGACGCGGGCGCCCTTCTTCACGATGATCTCGACGACCGCGGAGTGCAGCGAGTCGCTGGAGTAGATCGGCGCCGTGCAGCCCTCCACGTAGTGCACGTAGGAGTCCTCGTCGGCGATGATCAGGGTGCGCTCGAACTGACCCATGTTCTCGGTGTTGATCCGGAAGTAGGCCTGCAGCGGGATCTCGACGTGGACGCCCTTGGGCACGTAGATGAACGACCCTCCGGACCACACCGCCGAGTTGAGTGCGGAGAACTTGTTGTCACCGACCGGGATCACGGTCCCGAAGTACTCCTGGAAGATCTCCGGGTGCTCCTTGAGCGCCGTGTCGGTGTCCAGGAACAGCACGCCCTGGGCCTCGAGCTCCTCGTTGATCTTGTGGTAGACGACCTCGGACTCGTACTGGGCAGCGACACCGGAGACGAGACGAGCCTTCTCGGCCTCGGGGATGCCGAGCTTGTCGTAGGTGTTCTTGATGTCGGCCGGGAGGTCGTCCCAGGTCTGCGCCTGCTTCTCGGTGGAGCGGACGAAGTACTTGATGTTGTCGAAGTCGATGCCGTCGAGGTCCGAGCCCCACTTGGGCATCGGCTTGCGGCCGAAGAGCTTGAGCCCCTTCAGGCGCAGGTCGAGCATCCACTGCGGCTCGCTCTTGAGTGCGGAGATGTTGCGTACGACGTCCTCGCTCAGGCCACGTTTGGCCGTTGCTCCGACGTCGTTCTTGTCGGACCAGCCGAACTCGTAGCGACCGATGTCCTTGATCGTCGGGTTCAGCTCTTCGATAGAAGTCATCGTGTGACCCTCTCCTTGCCTGTAGTGGTGGAGCTGTCAGTGGTGCTGGTCATGCCTGTCGAAACCATGTCGGGGATGCAGGTGGTGCAGACGCCGTCTCCGTGCGCGATCGTCGCGAGACGCTGCACGTGCCGGCCGCCCAGCATCCGGCTGATCGCGGCCGTCTCGGCCTCGCACAGCTCGGGGAACTCGTGCGCCACGTGGGAGACCGGGCAGTGCTGCTGGCAGAGCTGCTCCCCCATCGGCAGGTCGCGCACCGCGGCCGCGTAGCCGTCGTCGGTGAAGACCTGTGCCAACGCCTCGACCGGCAGCAGCTCGGGGTGCTCCGCGACGAGAGCGCCGAAGCGCTGCTCGATCTTGTTGGCCCGGCGGTCGGCGAACTGCCGGACCGCCTCCTTGCCACCGGTCTCGGCCAGGAACCGGATCGCCTGGACAGCGAGGTCGTCGTAGGCCTGGTCGAGGCGGTCGCGCCCTGAGGGCGTCAGAGCGAAGACCTTGGCCGGTCGCCCGCGACCTCGCACCGCGCCGATGCGGGGCTCACGGGCCTCGAGAGTGCCGTCCTCGAGCAGATGGTCGAGGTGGCGCCGCACAGCGGCCGGTGTGAGCTCCAACCGCTCCGCCAGGGCAGCCGCCGTGGAGGGGCCGTTGACCATGACCGACCGCACCACCCGCTCGCGCGTCGGCTGGTCGTGCTGGGTCTGACCCTGGTTGGGCAGCTCTCCGGCGATTTCCACAACACCAGTGTGCCCTTAATGCGGCAAGGCATTCAAATAAGGCGGTCCTAACCTCGCTGTCGCGCCGTATCGTCGCTGGTCATGGAGACCTCACAGCTGCTCACCGACACCTTCGTCCGCATCCGGGAGCTCTACGTCGGCGCAGTGCAGGACCTCGACCTCGAGACCGCCCACCGCCGCCCCGGTGGGGTCGGGAACCCCGTCGTCTGGCTGCTCTGGCACACCGCTCGGGTCGAGGACGACCACGTCGCGGGGATATCCGGTGGGCCCCAGGCCTGGCACGACGGCTGGGCCGAGCGGTTCAGCCTGCCCTTCGACGAATCGGCCCACGGTTACGGGCACACCTCGGCGGACGTGGACGCGGTCAAGGTCGACCGGCTCGAGCTGCTGGTCGACTACCACGGGGCGGTGCACCAGCAGTCGATGCGCTACCTCGAGGGGGTCGACGCCGCAGAGCTCGACCGGGTGGTGGACCGGCAGTGGGACCCGCCGGTGACGGCCGGGACCCGGCTGGTCAGCGTGCTCAGCGACTGCCTCCAGCACCTGGGCCAGGTCTACTACGTGAAGGGCCTCCCGGCCACCCAGACCTGAGCCGGGCGCAGTCCGGCGATGTGCCGCTCCGTAGAATCCACGCGTGCCCGCGATCCCGACTGCCTCCGACCCGGCGGAGCCCGCGGTCGCGGTCCGTGGCCTGGTGATGAGGTACGCCGACAAGGTGGCCGTCGACCACCTCGACCTGACGGTCGAGCGCCACACGATCACCGCCGTGCTCGGTCCCAACGGAGCGGGCAAGACAACCACGCTGGAGACCTGCGAGGGCTATCGCAAGCCGCAGGAGGGATCGGTCTCGGTGCTGGGGCTCGACCCCCAGCGGCGGCGGCGCGACCTGCTCCCCCGCATCGGCGTGATGCTGCAGGACGGTGGGGCGTGGTCGGGAGTGCGTGCGATGGAGATGGTGCGACACATCGCCCGGCTGCATGCCGAGCCCCTCGACGTGGACCTGCTCGGTGAACGGCTCGGGCTCGGGGACTGCGGCCGCACGCCCTACCGACGGCTCTCCGGAGGGCAGCAGCAGCGGCTCAAGCTGGCGATGGCGGTCGTGGGACGCCCTGAGCTGGTCTTCGTCGACGAGCCGACCGCCGGCATGGACCCGGCGGCCCGGCGTACGACCTGGGAGCTGTTGCAGGAGATGCGCGGCGACGGGGTGACCGTGGTGCTCACGACCCACCACATGGACGAGGCCGAACGGCTCGCCGACCGGATCCACATCATCGACCGCGGGCGGATGATCGCCTCCGGCACGCCCCTGGAGCTCACTCGCGGCGGCACCTCGACGATCCGTCTGGTCGTGACCAAGCCCTTCCCGGACGGTGCCCCGGCGCTGCTGCAGGAGGCGCTCGGCCACCGGCTCGAGGTCCGGACGATCAGCGACGTCAGCCTGCTCATCACCGGGCCGGCGGACAGCACCACGCTCGCCACCGTGTCGACCTGGTGCGAGCGGCAGGGTGTCCTCCCCGAGTCCCTCAACCTCGGGCAGCGCAACCTCGAGGACACCTTCCTCGAGCTGACCGGCCGGGAGCTGGCGCCATGAGCCTCGACCAGCACGCGTTCACCCCCCGACCCGGCGCGGCGCCCCTGGTGAGGCAGGTGCTCGCCCAGGCGTCGATGGAGTCGCGGCTGATGCTGCGCAACGGGGAGCAGCTCCTGCTGGCCGTGGTGATCCCGGTGATCGTGCTGTTCGGCGGCGTCGAGGCCGCCAAGCACGTGGATCTGGGCCTCTCGCAACGGCCCGTCGACGAGTTCGCCCCGGGGGTGCTGGCACTGGCCGTGATGTCGACGGCGTTCACCTCCTTGGCGATCGCCACAGGGTTCGAACGTCGTTACGGCGTGATCAAGCGGCTCGGGTCGTCACCGTTGCCCCGCTCCGGACTGCTGCTGGGCAAGGTCGGGGCGCTGCTGCTGGTCGAGGCGCTGCAGATCCTGGTGATCTCGCTGGTCGCGCTCGCACTGGGGTGGCAACCGCACGTGTCGGTCCCCGCGGCGCTGCTGACGATCGTGCTGGGCACGGCCGCGTTCGCCTCGCTCGGGCTGTTCGTCGCCGGGGTCCTCCGGGCCGAGGCCACGCTCGCGGCTGCCAACCTGGTCTACCTGCTGCTGATGGCCGGCGGGGCTGTCGTGCTCCCGTCCACGGCGTACGGCGCCTTCGGCGGGGTCACCCGGCTGCTGCCCTCCGGCGCTCTCGGCGACGGGCTCCGGCACGCGTTCTGGTCGGGGGACCTCCGGTGGACCTCCCTGCTCGTGCTCGCGGCCTGGGCGGCGATCGGCACCATCCTCACGGCCAGGACCTTCAAGTGGGAGTGACTCTGGGCGAACGTCCCTGGCTGCGGCGGCTCGGATGGGCCAGCCTGGTCGCGAACATCGCGATCGTCCTCACCGGCGGCGCGGTCCGGCTGACCTCGTCCGGACTGGGCTGCCCCACCTGGCCGCGCTGCACCGACGAGTCGTTCACCCCGCACGGCGCGCTCAACTACCACTCGGCCATCGAGTTCGGGAACCGCACGCTCACCTTCGTGCTCACGGCCATCGCCGTCGCCACGCTCGTCAGCGCGTGGCGGTCCGGACGACGCGACCTGCGTCGGCTGGCAGTGTTCCTGGCGTTGGGCATCCCCGCCCAGGCCGTGATCGGTGGCATCACCGTGCTCACCGACCTGAACCCGTGGATCGTGTCCTTCCACCTGCTCGTCTCGCTGAGCATCATCAGCCTGGCGGTGCTCTACCTGCACCGGATCGACGCGCCCGGATCAGCCGCTGTCCGCGAGCGGTCCCCACTGGTCCCGCTGGCGTGGGCGACGTACGCCGCAGCCTGGGTGGTGCTCTACCTCGGCACCGTCGTGACCGGGTCCGGCCCGCACGCAGGTGACCTCAAGGCTCCCCGCAACGGACTCGACCCGCTCCAGCTCTCCCAGCTGCACGCCGACTTCGTGTTCCTGCTCGTGGGCCTCACGGTGGCGCTGGTGATCGCTCACCCCACGCGAGCCACGGTGACCCTGCTCGGGGTCGAGCTCGCCCAGGGCCTGATCGGCTTCGTGCAGTACTTCACCGACCTGCCGGTCCTCCTGGTCGGCTTCCACCTGCTCGGCGCCTCGCTGGTCGCGGCCACGGTCACGTGGATGCTCGTCGAGGTGCGCGAGCCGGCTGGCGACCGGCAGCGCGTCCTTGAGCAGACCCAGGTCTGAGGCGAGCGATCCCGGCGCACCGGCCCCGTGACGCACGACGAGCACACGGCTTTCGGGGCCAGGTCAGGGCGTCGTCCGCGCCGCGTGCGCCTGGACTCGATCTTCGCCCGGTGCGGCCTCAGTTGGGTGTTTCGCCGGACGCCGTCAGGCGTTCGTTCAGGCGCTCGTAGAAGCTCTTGCGGTCGAGTGCCGCGTTGAGGTCGGCGACCGCCCGGCTGAGGGGGTACGGAGTCTCGCTCTCCAGCTCGGCCAATGTCTCCTCAGTTGCGATCCACTCGGCGCGCATCCGGCCCACCAGGCCGCGCGCGCGATGAGTGAGCTGTACGCGCCGCGTACGCGCGTCGCTGCCTGGACTTGTCTCGACGAGCCCTGCTTTGACCATGGCCGCGACTTTCTGGCTGGACGCCGAGTGAGTACGCCCTACTGACGCAGACAGCTGCCTGATGGTCATAGGGCCGCGAGCGTCGAGTCGCAGGATCTCCAGCACCCACGAGGTTCGGACGTCAGCGGTGTCCGGCGACGCTTCATAGACACGGGCGATGTCGTCGTCGACTCGCTCCATCAACTCGCGCGCGGATCGCCAGAGGCTCCGATTTGTCACATCTTCAGTCACCCTCAAACCGTAACAGCACTTACATGTCTGGTGATCAAGGCGGCAGGCGGGGCTCGGTGAACGGCTCCGGCCCACTCCATCCGGCCTGCTCGAGACCACCGTCATGTCGCGGCGGATTCAGGCACGTCAACCTCGTTGACTTATCTATAAGCACTGTTACAGTGCTTACAGATAACCAGGAACGGCCCCCGTTGAGGGCCGCGAGCGACGGTCGAGCCAACGATCGATCCAAGGAGGATCACCATGAGGATCACGTCCATCACCCGCCGCCCCTCCTCGGGCTTCGAGGCAGCGCTCCCGACCCTGGAGCCTGGACCACGAGCAGCTGCCAAGACCGCCGTCGGGGTCATCGCCGGCGTCGTCATGTCCGTCACCGTGATCGGCTGCGGTGTCGACCAGTCCCACGACAAGGCCAAGCCGGTCACCCAGACGGTCCGACCCGACCACGCCACCCGGTCACCGGCCGGTCTGCCCGGGGACAGGGGGCACGGCGCAGAACCCCGGTGCCGTGACCAGATCGCATGCCCGAAGTGAGCCCACGGCCTGATCAGAGATGTGGCGCATCTCGAGAGCCTGCATCTCACCACCGCGTCTCAAGCGCTGCCACCGGCGAGCCTCGACCGTCGTCCTCCGTTGACTGAACTCGACCAGGAGCGCATCGTGAGGCGAAGGCGTTGCACGGCCGTGCTTCTCGACGTCGCCACCACGGGTCTCCACGCCGATCCGGGGGACACCCGGACCATCCTCGGCCGGGAGGTGATCGGCTCCCGGCCGCACCGGGGGCCGCAGCCGGGCCGATGGCGGCGAACCTCGCTACCGAACATGATCCTGCTCTGCGGCCACCACCACCGACTCATCCACGCCGGACCCTGGGCCATCCACACCAGCGCCCCCGGCAACTACGAGTTCCACCCACCCTCCGACCTACGCCGCCGCGCCAGCGGCAGACCCCACCCGACGACTGTCACACGTGGCAGCAGAGGATTCCCCCGCTGATGGACGAACCCCGTGGCTGCTTCGCGTGCGGACGTCGCACGGCCGCGGTCGCCAGCGGTCCGAGGCGCGCCCGTCGCAGCCCGCGGACCGGTCCCCTGTGGTGGAATGTCCCGGTTGGAGCCTGACGACGAGGAGAGGCCCATGCCGGCACGATCGCGTCCCGCGCACCTGGGAGCACTCCTGGGCACGCTCCTCCTCGCAGCCGGCTGCGGCACCACCAAGGCGGAGCCCCTGCAAGCGGCGTCCCCGGAGGTCCCGGCGGACCTGTGCGCCCTGATCCCCCAGACCGCCCGGGCGGGACTGGCGACCAACACCAACACCGACACCACGGGCAACCCGACGGCGGCCTGCTCGCTCCGCTCCCCCGACGGCTCCTCCGGCTCCGTCCGCGCGGTGGTGACCTGGGTGCAGCTCGACGACACGGCGTCCGCCGAGGATGTGCTGGCCAGCCAGTGCCGTGCCATGGATCCCGCCACGTACGCCGTGCAGCCCTCGGCCAAGATCCCGGGGGCCGTGCGGGCCTGCACCGGCAAGGGCAAGTCCGGGGACTCCGCGACGATCGCCGCGTCCAACGGGGTCGAGGTGGTCACCGCACGAGTCGACGGGAAGCCCGCGGGCCAGGCGGATCCCTTCGCCCGCGCCACCCAGATGACCCGAGGTGTGCTGGCCGCCCTCGCGGGCGCGACCCCTTCGTCCTGAGCCGCGGGTCTGCCAGACGGGATAGGTCAGCGCTTGATCAACGGATCCAGGGCAACGGCCACGAACAGCAGTGAGAGATACATGTTCGACCAGTGGAACAGCCGCATCGGCTTCACGTCGACGAGCTCGTTGCTGCGGCGGGCGCGCTGCCACATCAGGTGCGCCTCGACGAGGAAGCCGGCACCGAGAACCACCGCCACGACGGGATACAGCACTCCGGTCCCGGCCACGGGCCACAGCGCGAGCGACGTCGCGACCATCACCCAGGAGTAGGCGACGATCTGCTTGGCGACACCCTCGGCGTCCTTGACGACGGGGAGCATCGGCACGTCGACGCGGGCGTAGTCCTCGCGGTAGCGCATCGCCAGCGCCCAGGTGTGCGGGGGGGTCCAGAAGAACACCACCGCGAAGAGCACCAACGGCGGCCAGGCGAGCTCGTTGGTGACGGCCGTCCACCCGATCAGCGTCGGGAAGCAGCCGGCGAGGCCGCCCCAGACGATGTTCTGCGTCGTACGCCGCTTGAGCACCATGGTGTAGCCGAAGAGGTAGAACGCGCTCGCGGCGAGGGCCAGTCCGGCCGAGAGCCAGTTGACGAGGAAGCCGAGCACCAGGGTGGAGAGGACCATCAGGGTGAGGCCGAAGACCAACGCTGACCTCGGCGTGACGATGTGGCGCGGAAGCGCGCGACGTCGGGTGCGTCGCATCTGCTCGTCGATGTCGCGGTCATAGACGCAGTTCAGGGCGTTGGCGCTGCCGGCCGACAGCGTGCCGCCGACGACCGTCGCCACCACCAGCCACAGGGGCGGCACGCCTCGTTGGGCGAAGAACATCACCGGCACCGTGGTGAGCAGCAGCAGCTCGATCACCCGGGGCTTGGTCAGCCCGACGTAGGCACCCACGACGTCGCGGAAGGTGGGCTCACCCTGGGAGCGCCCGTGGACGGGCACCTCGGAGTCGAGCGCGGTCACCAGGCCTCGCCTTCGCCGACCCCGGTGAGGGGACGGATCGTGGAACAGAATCGGGGTACGAGCCCGTTGAGTCTATCTCCGGCCTGGTCCGTCCCACGAACCGACCGGCGTGACCGGTACCACTTCCGCGCACTAGGCTCGAAGCCGACGTGTGACCGCGACGAGAGGACCCCCCACGTGCCTACCGATGCCCGCCTCGACTGGACCGAGCTCGACGACCGTGCGGTGGACACCGCACGAGTGCTGGCCATGGACGCCGTGCAGAAGGTCGGCAACGGCCACCCCGGCACCGCCATGAGTCTCGCACCCGCCGCTTACCTGCTGTTCCAGAAGGTGATGCGCCACGACCCCGCTGACCCCGAGTGGATCTCCCGGGACCGGTTCGTGCTGTCCTGCGGACACTCGAGCCTGACGCTCTACATCCAGCTCTACCTCGGTGGCTGGGGCCTGGAGCTGGAGGACCTCAAGTCACTGCGCACCTGGGGCAGCAAGACCCCGGGACACCCGGAGTACGGCCACACCGCCGGGGTCGAGACCACCACCGGTCCGCTCGGCCAGGGCATCGGCAACGCGGTCGGGATGGCCATGGCCGCTCGCAAGGAGCGCGGCCTGCTGGACGCGGAGGCACCTGCGGGCGAGTCCCCCTTCGACCACCACGTCTACGCCCTGTGCTCCGACGGCGACCTCCAGGAAGGGGTCAGCTCCGAGGCGTCGTCGATCGCCGGCACCCAGAAGCTCGGCAACCTCACGGTGATCTACGACGACAACCAGATCTCCATCGAGGACGACACCAACATCGCCTTCAACGAGGACGTCGCGGCGCGCTACCGGGCCTACGGCTGGCACGTCCAGACCGTCGACTGGACCAACGACGGCAAGGAGTACAAGGAAGACGTGCCCGCGCTGCACCGCGCGATCCGCGCCGCGGAGAAGGTCACCGACCAGCCCAGCTTCATCTTGCTGCGCACGATCATCGCGTGGCCGGCCCCGAACGCCCAGGGCACCGGAGAGGCCCACGGCTCGGCCCTCGGCGAGGCCGAGGTGGCCGCCACCAAGGAGGTGCTCGGCTTCGACCCGGAGCAGACCTTCGAGGTCCCCGCAGACGTGATCGCCCACACCCGCCTGCTGCGCGAACGCGGCGCCGCGGACGGCGCCACCTGGGACGACCAGCTCGCCGCCTGGGCGAAGCGCTATCCCCAGCGCTTCCAGCTGCTGCAGCGCCTGCGGGAGCGCCAGCTGCCCGAGGGCTGGGACGCGGATCTGCCCACCTTCCCGGCGGACGAGAAGGGGATGGCCACCCGCAAGGCGTCCGGTGCCGTCATCCAGGCGATCGCGAAGACCGTGCCCGAGCTGTGGGGCGGGTCGGCCGACCTGGCCGGCTCCAACAACACCACGATCGAGAACGCTGCCTCGTTCATTCCCGAGGAGCGATCGAGCAAGCTGTGGAAGGGTGACCCGTTCGCCGGCCGGGTGCTGCACTTCGGCATCCGCGAGCACGGCATGGGCGCGATCATGAACGGCATCGCCTCCCACGGCGGGACCCGCGTGTTCGGCGGCACCTTCTTGACGTTCTCCGACTACATGCGCGGCGCGGTGCGTCTCGCGGCTCTGATGCAGCTGCCGGTGACCTACGTCTGGACGCACGACTCCATCGGCCTCGGTGAGGACGGGCCGACCCACCAGCCGATCGAGCACCTGGCCTCGCTGCGCGCGATCCCCGGGCTGGACGTCGTCCGTCCCGCCGACGCCAACGAGACCACCGCGTGCTGGCAGGCCGTGATGGAGCACACCGACCGGCCCGCGGGCCTCGTGCTCACGCGACAGAACGTGCCCGTCTTCCCGCGCGGGAAGGACGGCTTCGCCGACACCACCAACGTCGCCAAGGGCGGATACGTCCTGCTCGACGCCGAGAACGGGACCCCCGACGTCGTGCTGATCGGCACCGGGTCCGAGGTGCAGCTCGCGGTGCGGGCGCGCGAGATCCTCGCCGAGAAGGGCATCGCTGCCCGCGTCGTCTCGATGCCGTGCCGGGAGTGGTTCGACGCCCAGACGCCGGCCTACCGCGAGACCGTCATCCCACCCACCCTCAAGGCACGCGTCTCCGTGGAGGCCGGCGTCGCCCAGGGCTGGCGGGAGATCGTCGGCGACCACGGCCGCATCGTCTCGATCGAGCATTTCGGGGCCTCCGCCGACTACGAACGGATCTACCGCGAGTACGGCGTCACGGCCGAGGCGGTGGCCGCTGCCGCGGAGGACAGCATCCGGGTGGCGACCGGCTAGTCCGCACCACCACCCACCCCACTACAGCTCAACCACAGGGAGCACACATGACCGACCACCTCAAGGAGCTGTCGGAGGCCGGCGTCTCCATCTGGCTCGACGACCTCTCGCGTGACCGTCTCGAGACCGGGAACCTCCAGGACCTCGTCGACAACGACCACGTCGTGGGCGTCACCACCAACCCCTCGATCTTCGCGGCTGCGCTCGGCGAGGGTGAGCGGTACGACGCGCAGGTGCGTGACCTCGCGTCCCAGGGCGCCGACGTCGACAAGACGGTCTTCGCGCTCACCACCACCGACGTACGCAACGCCTGCGACGTGCTCGAGCCCGTCTACCGCGCGACCGACGGGGTCGACGGCCGCGTCTCCATCGAGGTGGCCCCCGACCTGGCCCACGACACCGACGCGACCCTGGCCTCGGCGAAGGAGCTGTGGGCCGAGGTCGACCGGCCCAACCTGTTCATCAAGATCCCGGCGACCACCGAGGGCGCCCCGGCGATCAGCGACACCCTCGGCGAGGGGATCAGCGTCAACGTGACCCTGATCTTCGGGCTGGACCGCTACCAGGGCGTCATGGATGCCTACCTGACCGGGCTCGAGAAGGCCAAGGACAACGGCCACGACCTGTCCACCATCCATTCGGTCGCCTCGTTCTTCGTGAGCCGGGTGGACAGCGAGATCGACAAGCGGCTCGACGAGTCCGGAGCGGCCGCGGACCTCAAGGGCAAGGCCGGGATCGCCAACGCCCGACTGGCCTACGAGGCCTACGAGAAGTTCTTCTCCGGGGAGCGCTGGGAGGCGCTCAAGGCCGCCGGGGCCAACCGCCAGCGTCCGCTCTGGGCCTCGACGGGCGTGAAGAACCCCGACTACGACGACACCATGTACGTGGTCGACCTCGCCGTGGAGAACACCGTCAACACGATGCCCGAGAAGACCATGCAGGCGGTCAAGGACCACGGGCAGGTCAAGGGCGACCAGGTGCGACCGCACTACGAGGACGCACGTGCGGTGATGAAGGACCTCGCGGACGCGGGCATCGACTACGACGACGTGATCGCCACGCTCGAGCAGGAGGGCGTGGAGAAGTTCGTGACGTCGTGGAACGAGCTCCTCGACACGGTCAAGGCGAACCTGCAGGCTGCCCGGTGACCGAGGGGGCGGACCCCCGCGACGAGGCTCCGGTCGACCCGAGCACCACGCCGGCCTGGTCGCGTCTCTCCGCCCGCGCGGAGGACTTCGACCCCGACCTGCGCGGATGGTTCGACGCCGACCCCGACCGGGTCCAGAAGCTGACCTTCGAGTCCGGGGACCTCGTGGTCGACCTCTCGAAGGCGCTGGTCGAGGACGGAGTGCTCGCTGACCTCCTGGCGCTCGCCGACGAGGTGGGGGTCGCCGGTCGGCGTGACGCGATGTTCGCGGGTCGGCACATCAACGTCACCGAGGACCGCGCCGTGCTGCACACGGCGCTGCGACTGCCTACCAGGTCCGGGGTCGAGGTGGACGGCCAGGATGTCGCCGCCGACGTGCACGAGGTCCTCGACCGGGTCTACGAGTTCGCCGGCAGGGTCCGGGACGGCTCCTGGACAGGGGTGACCGGCAGCCGGATCCGCACCGTGGTCAACATCGGCATCGGTGGTTCCGACCTCGGACCGGTGATGGCCTACGAGGCGCTCGCCCCCTACCGGCCCGACGGGCTCGAGTGCCGGTTCATCAGCAACATCGACCCCACGGACGCGGCCACCACGCTGCAGGGCCTGGACCCGGCCACGACCCTGTTCATCGTCGCCAGCAAGACGTTCGGCACGCTCGAGACGCTCACCAACGCTCGGCTGTGCAAGGCCTGGCTGCTGGAGGGGTTGAGAGACGCCGGTGCCATCGGTGACGACTCGGCCGAGGCCGTGGCCCGCCACTTCGTCGCGGTGTCCACGGCGCTGGACAAGGTGGCCGAGTTCGGCATCGACCCGGCGAACGCGTTCGGTTTCTGGGACTGGGTCGGCGGTCGCTACTCGGTCGACTCGGCCATCGGAACCTCGCTCGTCGTGGCGGTCGGTCCCGAACGCTTCGCCGAGTTCCTCGCCGGCTTCCACGCGATGGACGAGCACTTCCGGACGGCGGAGCCCGCTCGCAACGTCCCGCTGCTGATGGGCCTGCTCAACGTCTGGTACACCAACTTCCTGGGCGCCGAGAGCCACGCGGTGCTGCCCTACTCCCAGCTGCTGCACCGGTTCCCGGCGTACCTCCAGCAGCTGACCATGGAGTCCAACGGCAAGAGTGTCCGGTGGGACGGGTCGGCGGTGTCGACCCAGACCGGCGAGATCTTCTGGGGCGAGCCCGGCACGAACGGTCAGCATGCGTTCTACCAGCTGATCCACCAGGGCACCCGGCTCGTGCCTGCCGATTTCATCGCCTTCGCCAACCCGGCGTACCCGCTCCAGGACGGCGCAGTGGACGTGCACGAGCTGTTCCTCGCCAACTTCTTGGCCCAGACCCGTGCGCTGGCGTTCGGCAAGACCGCCGAGGAGGTCCGCGCCGAGGGCACCAGCGAGGCCACCGTGCCGGCACGCGTCTTCAGCGGCAACCGCCCCACGACCTCGATCATGGCGGCCGGCCTCACCCCGGCGGTCCTGGGCCAGCTGGTGGCTCTCTACGAGCACATCACCTTCACCCAGGGTGTGGTCTGGGGCATCGACAGCTTCGACCAGTGGGGCGTCGAGCTGGGCAAGAAGCTGGCTCAGGAGGTCGGTCCGGCGATCTCCGGCGACGAGGCAGCCCTGGCGCAGCAGGACCCCTCCACCCGTAGCCTGATCGCCTACTACCGAGAGCAGCGCACCCGATGAGCTCGTGGACCAACCCGCTGCGGGACCCCGAGGACCGCAGGATGCCGCGCATCGCCGGCCCCTGCGGGATGGTGCTGTTCGGGGTCACCGGCGACCTGGCCACCAAGAAGGTGATGCCGGCGATCTACGACCTGGCCAACCGGGGGCTGCTGCCGCCCGGCTTCAGCCTGGTCGGTTACGCGCGACGGGACTGGGCCGACCAGGACTTCGCCCAGATTGTGCACGACTCCGTGCGGGCGCACTCGCGGACCGAGTTCCGTGAGGAGGTCTGGCGACAGCTCTCCGAGGGCCTGCGCTTCGTGCAGGGCGACTTCTCCGACGACGCCGCCTTCGAGAAGCTGCGCCGCACGATCGAGGAGCTCGACGAGCTCCGCGGGACGGGCGGGAACCACGCGTTCTACCTGTCGATCCCGCCGAAGTTCTTCGGTGACGTCATCGACCAGCTCCAGGAGCACGGACTGACCGATGGTGGTGACGGGGCATGGCGCCGCGTGGTGGTGGAGAAGCCGTTCGGGCACGACCTCGAGTCGGCCCGTGAGCTCAACGCCGTGGTCGACAAGGTCTTCCCGCCCGAGTCGGTCTTCCGCATCGACCACTACCTGGGCAAGGAGACGGTCCAGAACATCTTGGCGATGCGGTTCGCGAACAATCTCTTCGAGCCCATCTGGAACTCCAACTACGTCGACCACGTGCAGATCACCATGGCTGAGGACATCGGCATCGGCGGGAGGGCCGGCTACTACGACGGCATCGGCGCCGCCCGTGACGTGATCCAGAACCACCTGATCCAGCTGATGGCACTGGTGGCCATGGAGGAGCCGGTCTCCTTCGACGCCGAGAGCCTCCGGATCGAGAAGCAGAAGATCCTCTCCTCCGTCGTACTCCCCCGGCGACTCGACCTGAACACCGCACGGGGCCAGTACGCCGCGGGCTGGGCCGGCGGTGAGAAGGTCAACGGCTACCTCGAGGAGGAGGACATCGCGAAGACCTCGACCACCGAGACGTTCGCGGCGATCCGGCTCGACGTGGAGACCCGCCGCTGGGCGGGTGTCCCGTTCTACCTGCGCACGGGCAAGCGGCTGGGCCGCAGGGTCACCGAGGTGGCGGTGGTGTTCAAGCGCGCACCTCACCTGCCGTTCTCGGCCACCGCGACCGAGGACCTGACCCACAACGCGGTGGTCTTCCGGATCCAGCCCGACGAGGGCATCACGATGCGCTTCGGCTCCAAGGTGCCCGGCACGGCGATGGAGATCCGCGACGTGAACATGGACTTCGCCTACGGGGGCTCCTTCACCGAAGCCAGCCCGGAGGCCTACGAGCGTCTGATCCTGGACGTGCTCCTCGGTGATCCGCCGCTGTTCCCCCAGCAGCAGGAGGTCGAGCTGTCCTGGAAGATCCTCGACCCGATCCTGCAGCACTGGGCCAAGCAGGACACGGCCGGCAAGTCGAGCGTGGAGCAGTACGAGTCGGGCAACTGGGGGCCGGCCTCGGCGGAGGCCATGCTGGCCCGCGACGGCCGTGTCTGGAGAAGACCGTGACTCCGTCCACGAAGCCACGCGTCTTGTTCGGCGACCATGCGAGGACCCCGGAATGATCGAGCTCACCGACACCAACTCAGCGGGCATCGCTGCCGAGCTGGTCCGCGCACGCAAGAAGGCCGGATCGCCCGCGATGGGAATGGTGATGACCATGATCATCGTGGTCGACGAGGAACAGGCCCACGACGCCATGGAGTCCGCACGCGCGGCTTCCCAGGAACACCCGGCCCGCGTGCTGGGGGTGATCCTGGGCGACGGTCGTGGTCACGCGGTCATCAACGCGCAGGTCGGCACCGGGTCCGGGTGGAGCGGGGAGACCGCGCTCATCCGGCTGAGCGGTGAGGTGGTCAAGCACCCGGACTCCGTGGTGCTGCCCCTGCTGCTGCCGGACTCCCCCGTCGCGGTGTGGTGGCCGGCCGATGCTCCGACGGATCCGGCCGAGGACGCGCTGGGCTCGCTCGCCCAGCGCCGGATCACCGACGCCGCGGCCGCCACCCGGGCCAAGGGCAAGGCGATCCACCACCAGTGCGCCAACTACGCGAAGGGCAACACCGACCTCGCCTGGACCAGGATCACCCCGTGGCGCGCACTGCTCGCGGCGGCGCTGGACCAGCACCCCGAGAAGGTGCTCCGCGCCTCGGTGACTGCTGAGCGGATCAGCCCGAGCGCGGACCTCCTCGTCGCGTGGCTGGCCGACCGCCTCAAGGTCGAGGTCGGCCGCTCGAGCTCCGAGGGGCCCGGGATCACCGAGGTCGTGATGACCACGAAGTCCGGCGACATCAGCATCCACCGTCCCGACGGCAAGCTGGCCTTCTTCATCTCGCCGGGCCAGCCCGACCGGCCGGTGGCGCTGAAGCGGCGTACGGTGCCCGAGCTGCTGGCCGAGGAGCTGCGTCGTCTCGACGAGGACGACACCTACGCGGCCACCGCGCGTCGACTGGTGAAGCTGGCCGCGAAGTGAACGAGGTCAAGGTCCTTCCCAGTGCCGACGACCTCGCGCGCACGGTCGCGGTGCACCTCGTGGCGCGGATCGCTGCCGTCCAGGCGCAGGGCCGGGTGCCGTCGGTCGTGCTGACGGGCGGCACCATCGCGAACTCCGTCTACCAGGCGGTGGCCGGGCTGCCGTCGGCCGACGTCGACTGGATGCGCGTGGACTTCTGGTGGGGCGACGAACGCTACGTCGCTGCGGACTCCACGGACCGCAACGACCGCGCTGCCGAGCTCGACCTGCTGGACGTCGTGGGGGTGGACCCTGCTCGGGTGCACGCGATGCCGGCGCTGGACGAGGCCCATCCCGACCTCGAGAATGCCGCTGCCTCCTACGCCGAGCTGGTGCGCACCCACGGTGGCGAGCGGTTCGACCTCGTGCTCCTGGGGCTCGGACCCGACGGTCACGTCGCCTCGTTGTTCCCCGGCTTCCCCCAGCTCGACGTGCACGACGACGTCGCCGTGGCGGTGACCGGCTCCCCCAAGCCGCCGCCGAACCGGATCTCCCTGACCTTCGCCGCACTCAACCGCACCGCCGAGGTCTGGTTCCTGGTCTCCGGCGAGGGCAAGGCCGAGGCCGTCGCCCGGGCCCTCGCGGAGGACGGCTCGGTGCACCAGACCCCCGCCCGCGGCATCACCTGCGAGAACGCCACCTGGTGGCTCGACCGGCCCGCCGCCAGTTCCCTCTAGTCCGCCGAGCGGGCAGTCCGCGCACGCCGTACGCCGCCGAGCGGGCACTGCGCGCACGCTCACCCCGTCCGACGTGCTGGAGTCCACCTGCTCAGCCCGCAGCGAGCCCGACCATGTCCGCACACCAGCTTCGTGCCGGCAACGCCACCGGGACCGTAGACATCGGCCTTGGTGAGGACATCGACGACCCAGTCACGCTGCTCGGTGAGCCACGAACGCCGGTGAGCGTCGTGCTCACGATCGCCGGGTGCGGTGTGGAACTCCTCTCCGTCGTACTCAGCGGCGTAGCGCAGGTCGGGGTCGGTGAGGTCGAGCCGATATCGCGGCGTGCCGGCGTCGTCGTACACCCAGACCTGGAGCTCGGGCCTGGGGAGCCCCGCCTCGTGCCAGTGCAGGCGCAACGCAGACTCGCCAGGAGACTCGGCTCGTCCGTCACCCAGCGGCACGAGACGGCGCAGCTGTCGTACGCCGCGATAGCCCCGGAAGCGACCGATCTCCAGGCTCAGCAGCTCATGCGGTACGCCGATCCGCAGGAACCCGTCGATCGCTGCCAGCGCATCGAATCGCCACAACAGTCGGCCGAGGTCGAGCGTCGTGCGCAGAGCGGTGGTGACCTGAACGCCGTGGACCTCGGTGATGTCGGTGCGGGTCAGGCCACGCCGCCGGCCGTCGACCTCTGAGCGGCGCACCCGGGTGTCGTCGACATGGACCACCGACACAGGCGGCGGCGTGGTCAACGCGGATCTCGGCAGGATGTCCACTCCGTGCAGCCACGCCGCGGTTCGGTCGGTCACCACCGCCGTCCTTGGGATCACCAGGCTGAGCGCCTGGGCACGCAGCAACATGTCGTCGGGAGCCTGCGCCACGGCGTACACCTCACGCAGGACCCGACGCACCAGTCCCGAGGCCAGCATGGCGGAGAAGCTCCTCCGGGAGACACCCCAGATGTGCGCCTGTCCAGCCGTGAACGGCGCGTGCTGGGGCAGGGGGCACTGTGCGGTCAGGAGTACGCCGCGGTCGTTCAACCAGGACGGATGCATCCCGGCAGGGTGGCCGATCTCGATGGATCCTGCTGCCGGAATCCACAGCCCCTGGGGAACAGCGTGCGCTCAGTGCCCGCTCGGCGAGGAACAGCGTGCGTGGAGTGCCCGCTCGGCGTCGAACGGCGTGCGTGGAACGCCCGCTCGGCGGGGCTAGAAGATGATGTCGCCGCTCTTGCGGCGAGCCCGCAGGGTGGCGATGGCCTCGTTGAGGATGTCCTTGGCCTCGGCGTCGGAGCGACGTTCCTTCACGTAGGCGAGGTGGGTCTTGTAGGGCTCGACCTTGGGAGCCGGCGGGGGGTTGTCGCTGTCCAGGCTGGCCGGAAGGCCGCAGCGGGGGCAGTCCCAGGTGTCGGGGGCCTGCGCCTCGACCGCGAACGCGATCAGCGTGAGGTGCTCGTGGGAGCAGAAGTACGTGACGTTCTGGCGCGGAGCGGCGTCACCGCGCTCCGCCTCACCCATCGGGCCCGCACCGACACGGCTGCCCTTGATGGCGTTTCCTCCGCCTGCCACGGTTGGTCTCCTTCGAGATCGTTGAGGATCAGTTGCTGGTCTTGAGCAGGAGCCCGAGCCCGACGACGCAGGCGAACCACACCAGCCCGATACCGACGGTGATGCGGTCCAGGTTGCGCTCGGCGACGGACGATCCGCCGAGCCCACTCGAGACGCCACCACCGAACATGTCGGAGAGCCCGCCACCACGCCCCTTGTGGAGGAGCACCAGCAGGATCAACAGCAGGCTCGAGATGACCAGCAAGACCTCGAAGACGATAACCACGGGGTGGAGCCTAACAACATCAGGCGCGCTGGTCAGAGTCCGGTCACGCGAGCAGCGGCATGTCGTAGAAACGACAGATGCCGCCGAACTCGTCGGCCTGCAGGCTGGCACCGCCGACGAGACATCCGTCGACGTCCGCCTTGGCCATGATGCCTCCGACGTTGGCGGCCTTCACCGAGCCCCCGTAGAGGATCCGGATCCCGGCAGCGGCGGACTCCCCCGCTGTCTCGGCGACCCGCGCACGGATGGCCGAGCAGACCTCCTGGGCGTCGTCGGGGGTGGCCACCTCACCGGTGCCGATCGCCCAGACCGGCTCGTAGGCCACGACCAGGCCGGCCAGCTGCTCGGCTGTGAAGCCCGCGAGCGAGCCGTCGACCTGCGCCAGCGTGTGCTCCACCTGACGACCCTCCTTGCGCACCTCGAGTCCCTCGCCGACACACACGATCGGCGTCATCGCGGCAGCGAGCGCCTTGTGGGCCTTGGCGTTGACGAGGTCGTCGGCCTCGCCGTGGTGCTCGCGACGTTCGGAGTGACCGACCACCACGTAAGAGCACCCGAGCTTGGCCAGCATGGCGGCGGAGATCTCACCGGTGTAGGCGCCCTCGTCGTGCACCGAGACGTCCTGGGCGCCGTACTTGAGCTGCAGCCGGTCGCCGTCGACCATGGTCTGCACGCTGCGGATGTCGGTGTACGGCGGAACGACGACGACCTCGACCTGACCGTAGTCGTGCTTCTTGTCCGAGAGGGTCCAGGTGAGCTTCTGCACCAGGACGACGGCCTCCTGGTGGTTCAGGTTCATCTTCCAGTTGCCGGCCATCAGGGGCGTACGGATCTTCGCTGCCATGAACAGTCCTTCTCAGAGTGGTGCCGGCCATGCGGGGTGCGGCCGACGTCGGTTCAGTGGTCCAGCACGTCGATGCCGGGCAGGTCCCTTCCCTCGAGGTACTCCAGGCTGGCGCCGCCGCCGGTGGAGATGTGGCCGAACGCACCCTCGGCGAAGCCGAGCTGGCGCACGGCGGCCGCAGAGTCGCCGCCACCGACGACCGAGAGCCCGTCGACCTGCGTGAGCGCCTCTGCCACGGCGCGGGTGCCACCGGAGAACGCCTCGAACTCGAAGACGCCCATGGGGCCGTTCCAGAAGACGGTGCGCGCGTCCCTGATCGCCTCGGCGAACGCTTTCGCCGACTCCGGACCGATGTCGAGGCCGATCTGGTCGGACGGCATCGCGTCCGCGGCTACGGTCGTCGCCGGCGAGTCCTTGTCGAACTCGGGCGCAACCAGGATGTCGGTGGGCAGCAGGATCTCGACGCCGAGCTCCACGGAGCGTCGGAGATAGTCCCGGCAGGTGTCCACCTGATCCTTCTCGAGCAGGCTGTTGCCGACCTCGTGCCCCTCGGCGGCGAGGAAGGTGAACACCATTCCTCCGCCGATGAGCAGCTTGTCCGCCTTGCCGAGCAGGTTGTCGATCACGGCGAGCTTGTCGCTGACCTTGGAACCCCCCAGCACCACGACGTAGGGGCGCTCGGGTGTCTCGGTCAGCCTGCGGAGCACCTCGATCTCGGCACTCACCAGCCCGCCCATCGCGTGCGGCAGCCGCTGCGCCACGTCGTACACGCTGGCCTGCTTGCGGTGCACGACGCCGAACCCGTCGCTGACGAAAGCGTCGCCCAGGGAGGCGAGCTGGTCGGCGAAGGCCGCCCGCTCGCTCTCGTCCTTGCTCGTCTCGCCGGCGTTGAACCGCACGTTCTCCAGCAGGGCGACCTGACCGTCCTCGAGGGCGTCGACCACGGAGCGTGCGGACTCCCCGACCGTGTCGGTGGCGAAACGCACCTCGCTGCCGAGCAGCTCCCCCAGCCGCGTGGCCACCGGCGCGAGGGAGTACGCCGGGTCGGGTGCCCCCTTGGGTCGACCGAGGTGGGCGAGCACGACCACCCGGGCGCCCCTGCCGGCCAGCTCGCCGATCGTCGGGACACTCGCCCGGATCCGTCCGTCGTCGCCGATCCGATCGCCGTCCAGCGGGACGTTCAGGTCCGAACGGACGAGCACGCGCTTGCCTGCGAGAGTGCCCCCGAGCTGCTCCGCCAGCGTGTCGATGGTGGCGCTCATGCTGCGTCGCCGATCAGAGCGTGGCGCCGATGTGGGTGATCAGGTCGGCGAGGCGGTTGGAGTAGCCCCACTCGTTGTCGTACCACCCGATGACCTTGACCTGGTTGCCGATCACCTTGGTCAGGGGGGCGTCGAAGATGCACGAGGCCGGGTCGGTGACGATGTCGGAGGAGACCAGCGGGTCCTCGGAGTAGCGCAGGAAACGCCCGTCGGCAGCGGCCTTGATCGCGGCGTTGACCTCCTCGACGCTGGTCTCACGACCGGCTTCGAAGGTGAGGTCGGTGGCCGAGCCGGTCGGCACGGGGACCCGGATCGCGAAGCCGTCGAGCTTGCCCTTGAGCTCGGGCAGGACCAGTCCGATCGCCTTGGCCGCGCCGGTCGAGGTCGGCACCAGGTTGATCGCAGCGGCGCGGGCGCGGCGCGGGTCCTTGTGGATGTTGTCCTGGAGGTTCTGGTCGGCGGTGTAGGCGTGGATGGTGGTCATCAGGCCCTTGACGATCCCGAACTCGTCGTTGAGGGCCTTCGCCATCGGGGCCAGGCAGTTGGTGGTGCACGACGCGTTCGAGATGACCGTGTGGGTCTCGGGGTCGTAGTCGTCGTGGTTGACGCCCATCACGACGGTGAAGTCGTCGTTGGTCGCCGGCGCGGAGATGATGACCTTCTTCGCACCACCGTCGATGTGCGCACGCGCCTTGGTGGCATCGGTGAAGAAGCCGGTCGACTCGACGACGACGTCGACGCCGAGGTCACCCCACTTCAGGTTGGCCGGGTCGCGCTCGGCGAACGTGGTGATCTGTTGGTCGCCGACCGCGATGTACTCGTCGGTCGAGGACACCTCTGCATCGAGGCGTCCCAGGATCGAGTCGAACTTGAGCAGGTGGGCGAGGGACTTGTTGTCGGTGAGGTCGTTGACGCCGACGATCTCGATGTCGGCGCCCGAGGCCCGCACCGCGCGGAAGAAGTTGCGGCCGATGCGGCCGAAGCCGTTGATACCTACGCGGACAGTCACAGCGGTTTCTCCTGGTCAGCAGTAGAGGTCTGAACACGACCCTATCGCGCCCTCACGGACGCACCGGAGACCGAGTCCGCGGTACGTGCGGGTAACCGGAAGGGTCGCCAGCAGGGTGTAGGAGCGCGGTGGTTCAGGCTTCCTCGGCCAGCATGTCCGGGGTGAGCGACGACTCGGTGTCCGGGACGCCCAGCTCCTCGGCCTTCTTGTCGGCCATCGCCAGCAGGCGTCGGATCCGGCCAGCGATGGCGTCCTTCGTGAGCACCGGCTCGCTGAGCTGCCCCAGCTCCTCGAGGGAGGCCTGCTTGTGCTGGAGGCGCAGCCGACCCGCTTGACGCAGATGATCGGGGATCTCCTCGCCGAGGATCTCCAGGGCCCGGTCGACCCGTGCTCCCGCAGCCACGGCGGCCCGCGCGGACCGCCGCAGGTTGGCGTCGTCGAAGTTCGCGAGGCGGTTGGCGGTGGCGCGCACCTCCCGGCGCATCCGGCGCTCCTCCCACGCGAGCAGGGACTCGTGGGCTCCGAGCCGGGTGAGCAGCTGGCCGATGGCGTCGCCGTCCCGGATGACGACCCGGTCGACCCCGCGCACCTCACGGGCCTTGGCGGAGATGCCGAGCCGGCGGGCCGAGCCGACGAGCGCGAGCGCGGCCTCGGGGCCGGGGCAGGTGACCTCGAGGGAGCTTGACCGTCCCGGCTCGGTGAGCGAGCCGTGGGCGAGGAAAGCTCCTCGCCAGGCCGCGACCGCGTCGCAGCCCGAGCCGTTGACGACGACGGGGGGCAGACCACGGACCGGGCGGTTGCGCTGGTCGATCAGTCCGGTCTGGCGCGCGAGCGACTCCCCCTCGCGCGTGACGCGCACGATGTAGCGGGTGCCCCGGCGGATGCCGCTGCCCTTGAGGAGCACCATCTCGGGCTGGTGGCCGAACACCTCGGAGATGTCCTTGCGCATCCGCCGCGCTGCTGCGCCGGTGTCCAGCTCGGCCTCGACGACGATTCCTCCGTTGACCAGGTGGAGGGCGTCGGAGAACCGGAGCATCGCCGAGACCTCGGCCTTCCGGCAACAGGTCTTGGTCACGATGGTGCTGGCCAGTTCTGCTTTAACCTGTGCCGTCATTGCCATGGGCGTCACCTTAGTTCGCCGTGATCAAACGCGCATACGCGGCGGCTAGTTTTTGCAGATCGTGGACACCGGCCCGGGTCGAGGCGACGTCGGCGACCTCGAGCAGGGCCCCGGCGGCTGTCACGGCATCGCGCAGCCGGTCGCCGTCACGAACGGCGCTCGGATCGGCCAGGACGGTGTGGATGCGCAGGTCGGGTGCGTGCCGCAGGAGTACGTCGAGGTGGTCGGCGAGGTCGTACCCCCGGGTCTCGTCGGCGTGCGGCTCGAGGTTCATCGCGACGATGACGCGGGCAGGAGTGCTGCACAGCGCGTCCCGAAGCCCGGCGACGAGCAGGTGGGGCAGCACGCTGGTGTACCAGGATCCGGGCCCGATCACCACGTAGTCGGCGGCGGCGATGGCTTCCGCCGCCTGCGGACAGGCTGGCGAGTCGACCGGGTCCAGGCTGACCGAGAGCACCTTCCCCGGCGTGCTCGCGACCTCAACCTGGCCCCGCACGGTCGAGATCTTCTCGGGGTCGGCCCCGGCTCCTCTGACCTCGGCGGTGATGTCCAGCGGGGTCAGCGCCATGGGCAGCACCCGACCGTTCGCTCCGAGCAGGCCGGCCACCCAGTCGAGCCCGTCCACGTGGTCGTGCAACAGCTCCCAGAGCGTGACGATCAACAAGTTGCCCATCGAGTGGCCACTCATCTCGCCCTCGGAGGTGAATCGGTGCTGGAGCACCCGGGCCCAGGTCTGGCCCCAGCGGTCGTCGCCGCACAGCGCAGCCAGGGCCATCCGCAGGTCGCCGGGCGGCAGCACGCCGAACTCGTCGCGCAACCGACCCGACGAGCCACCGTTGTCGGCCACGGTGACCACGGCCGTCAGGTCGGTGGTCACGCTGCGCAGCGCCGTCAGCGACGCAGCGAGGCCGTGGCCACCACCGAGGGCGACGACCGAGGGCTCGGCCGACCAGCGCACGGGCTGCTACTCCCGACCCATGTCGCGGTGGGTGGCCTCGGCGTCGAGGCCCAGCGCTCGGAGACGGTCGACGATCTCCTCCGACATCGCCACGCTCCGGTGCTTGCCTCCGGTACACCCGATGGCCACCGTCATGAAGCGCTTGCCCTCGCGCAGGTAGCCGTCACCGACCGTCTCGATCACGGGCAGGTAGCGCTCGAGGAACTCCTCGGCGTCGGGCCGGTCCTTCACGTAGGCGGCCACGTCGGGGTCCTGGCCGGTGCGCGCCCGGAGCTCAGGCACCCAGTGCGGGTTGGGCAGGAACCGCATGTCCGCCATCAGGTCGGCATCGACGGGCACGCCGTACTTGAACCCGAAGCTGACGACCGTGACCCGCAGGCGCACCGCCTCGGGAGTGCCGAACGCGCGCGCGACCTGACCCTTGAGCTGGTTGACGTTGAGCGAGGTGGTGTCGATGACGAGGTCGGCGTCGCCACGCAGGTCGGCCATCACCTGGCGCTCGCTGGTGATTCCGACGAGCAGCCGCCCGGAGCCCTGCAGCGGGTGCGGCCGCCGGGCCGCCTCCTGGCGCCTGACCAGAATGTCGTCGGAGGCCTCCAGGAAGAGCAGAGTCGTACGCCGGGTCGGGAACTCGGAGGCCAGCTGTTCGCGCAGGGACTCGAAGAACACACCGGCGCGCACGTCGACCACGGCAGCCACGGGCTGCCCGACACCCTGCTTGTCGTCGATCAAGCGGACCACGTCGGCGACCAGCTCCGGGGGGAGGTTGTCGACCACGAAGAAGCCGAGGTCCTCCAGCTCCTTGGCCGCCGTGCTCCGGCCGGCGCCGGTCATGCCGGTGACCACCACCAGCTCGCCCAGCTCGTTGGCGCTGTCCATCAGTGCTCCTTGCGGCTCTCGGTCCCGGTCGAGATGATCTCGCCGGTCGCGGTGTTCACCGAGACGGTCCCCGCCGCTGCCGTGACGGCCTCGGAGATGGCCGTCGCGGTCCGGGTCCCGATCCCGGGCACCTCCGCGATCTCCTCGATCGTCGCAGTCCTGAGCTTGCGAAGTGACCCGAAGTGCTTGATCAGCGTCCGGCGACGCACCTCGCCCAGCCCTGGGACGTCGTCCAGCATGCTCTCCACCATCGTCTTGGACCTGCGCGAGCGGTGGTGGGTGATCGCAAACCGGTGCGCCTCGTCGCGGATCCGCTGCAACAGGTAGAGGCCCTCGCTCGAGCGCGGCAGGATCAGCGGATCCTGCTCCCCCGGCACCCAGACCTCCTCCAGCCGCTTCGCCAGGCCGCACAGCGCGATGTCGTCGATGCCGAGCTCGTCGAGGGCTCGCTGAGCAGCCGCCACCTGGGGCGGTCCTCCGTCGACGACGACCAGGCCGGGGACGTAGGCGAACTTGCGGGGTCGGCCGGTCTCCGGGTCCACCAGCATCGGTCCACCGTTGGTCACCGGGTCGTCGGCGCCGACCTCCCCGCCGGGCAGCTCGGGAGTGTCGATCCGCTCGTCGAGGAGACGCCGGAAGCGTCGGGTGATCACCTCGTGCATGGAGGCGACGTCGTTCTGGCCGTCGACCCCGCGGATGACGAACCGGCGGTACTCGCTCTTGCGAGCCAGCCCGTCCTCGAAGACGACCATGGAGGCCACCACCTCGGTCCCCTGGAGGTTGGAGACGTCGTAGCACTCGATCCGGAGGGGGGCCGACGGGAGGTCCAGCGCCTCCTGGATCTCCTCCAGCGCCTGGCTGCGGACGGTGAGGTCGCTGGCCCGCCGCGTCTTGTGCAGCGCCAGGGACTGGCCGGCGTTCTTGGCGACGGTCTCCTGGAGCGTCCTCTTGTCGCCGCGTCGGGGGACCCGGATCGACACCTTGCTGCCCCTGGTCTCCCCCAGGAGCTCCTCGAACGTCGTGGCGTCCTCGGGCATCGCGGGCACGAGGATCTCGCGCGGAATGGCGTCACCCTCCTCACCTGCGTAGAGCTGGAGCAAGAACTCGCCGACCAGGCCGGCGGTGTCGATGTCCTCGACGCGGTCGGCCACCCAGCCGCGTTGGCCGCGGATGCGACCTGCCCGCACGTGGAAGACCTGGACCGCGACCTCGAGCGGGTCCTCCGCGAGCGCGATCACGTCCGCGTCGGTGCCGTCCCCGAAGACGACCGCCTGCTTCTCCAGGGCCTTGGTCAGCGCACCGAGATCGTCACGCAGCCGGGCGGCCCGCTCGTAGTCCTGGCCGGCCGAGGCGGCGTACATCTCGCGCTGGATGCGCCTGACGAACGCCTCGGTCCGCCCGCCCATGAAGTCGGCGAAGTCCTCGGCGATCGCGCGGTGCTCCGCGGCGTCGACCCGTCCCACGCAGGGAGCCGCGCACTTCTCGATGTAGCCGAGCAGGCAGGGTCGCCCGATCTGGGCGGAGCGCTTGAACACGCCGTTGCTGCACGAGCGCATCGGGAAGACGCGAAGCAGCAGGTCGACGGTCTCGCGGATGGCCCAGGCGTGGCTGTAGGGGCCGTAGTACTTCACGCCCTTCTTCTTGGCACCGCGGCCCACCATCACCCGCGGGTACTCCTCGTTCATGGTGATGGCCAGCCACGGGTAGGACTTGTCGTCGCGGTACTTGACGTTGAAGCGCGGGTCGAACTCCTTGATCCAGGAGTACTCCAGCTGCAGCGCCTCGACCTCGGTGCCCACCACCGTCCACTCCACGGACGCCGCGGTGGTCACCATCGTGGCCGTGCGCGGGTGCAGGTTGGCGAGGTCCTGGAAGTACGACGACAATCTGGGCCGCAGGCTCTTGGCCTTTCCGACGTAGACGACGCGGCCGTGCTGGTCGCGGAACCGGTAGACGCCGGGCTGGGTAGGGATCGACCCCGGTTCCGGACGGTACGTCGAGGGGTCGGCCACGGGCCAACCCTACGAGGCAACGGTGACACGGCCGCCCAGGGCCACCCGGGGCCGCCCGGGGCCGAGGGGCCCCGCAGTCAGGCGGAGGCCGCGTCCTGAGCCGACCTGATCTCGCCGGACCCCCTGGCCACCAGGGTGCTGGGCACCACCTCCACGCGGACCGGCGAGTCATCGCCGTCCAGCCGGGCGAGGAGCAGGTCGATGGCGCGGGTCCCCACCTCGTAGGTGTCCTGGCGGACCACGCTGATCTGCGGCTCCACCATCTCGGCCACAGCCACCTCGTCGAAGCCGATCAGCGCGACCTCCGAGGAGAGCCCCAGCTGCTGCAGTGCCATCAGGGCTCCTTCACAGATCACGTTGCGCGCTGCGAAGAGCGCGGTGGGCGGAGCCGGAAGGGCCAGCATCGCGAGCGCGGCCGATCGGGCATCGTCCCGAGAGCGCAGACCGAGCCGTTCCAGCGCTTGCACCGGCCGCACCCCTGCGGACTGCAGCGCGTCGCGGTAGCCGTCGCGCCGCCCCACTGCGGTCGTGATGTGGGGCAGGTCCCCGAGAAAGCCGATCCGGCGATGTCCGTGCGCCAGCAGGTGGCTGACCGCACGCTTCGCTGCGCTCCGGTTGTCGACGACGACACCGTCGGTCGCGGGGTGGTCCGGCACCCGGTCGACCGTGACCACCACCAGTCCGGAGGCGCGGTCGGCGTCGAGCCACGAGAGGTCGCGCGTGCTCGGCATCAGGATCAGGCCGTCGATCCGCCGCGCCACCAGACCCTGGACCAGCTCGCGCTCACGTTCGTGGTCCTCGTCGATGCTGGCCGTCATCACCACGACGCCCCGTTCCCGGGCGCGGTCCTCGACCGCGCGCAGGGTCTCGCTGCAGAAGCCGTTGGACAGGTCCTGCACGAGCATCGCGATGGACGCGGTGCGATGGCCCCGGCGCAGGTTGCTCGCGGCCAGGTTGTGCCGATAGCCGAGCGCATCCAGCGAGGCCTGCACCCGGGCCGCGAGCGACTCCGAGACGCCCGCCTCTCCGTTGACCACCCTGGAGACCGACTTCAGGGACACGCCCGCATGGGCGGCCACCTCCTGCATGGTCGCGCGACCGGGCGGTCTGACGCGGTCGGTGCTCGCTGCTCCATCGTGGGTCTGCACAAATCATTCCTTTCCTGGCCCGAGCGGAGGACAACGTTGTCAATCTAGCAGTGTGACCCTTGACACGGCGCCGTACCTGCAGCAGGGTACCGGATAAGACAACGTTGTCATCGGGTCCGACAGGGACGCGCAACGCTGCGAAGGGACTTGAACCATGTTCGGTTTGACGCGCACACGACATGCCGCGGCCATCGCCGCGTTCGGCGCCGCCACACTGCTGCTCTCAGCCTGTGGCAGCGGTGGCTCAGGAGGCGGCAGCGACAAGATCGCTGTCACCCTGATCACCAAGAACTCCACCAACCCCTTCTTCGTCGCCATGCAGAACGGTGCCAAGGAGGCCGGCAAGAAGGACGGCGTCGCCGTCACCACGGCTGCGGGCAAGGAGGACGGCGACGAGGCGGGCCAGATCGCTGCCATCGAGGACGCCATCGCCCGCGGCGACAAAGGCATCCTGATCACGCCCGCCGGCCCCGGCGTCAACCCGGCCATCAAGAAGGCCCGCGACCAGGGCCTCTACGTGATCGCGCTCGACACCCCACCCGACCCGGCGAACACCGTCGACATCACCTTCGCCACGGACAACTTCAAAGCGGGCGAGCTGATCGGGCAGTGGACCAAGGCGCAGCTCAAGGGCAAGAAGGCCACGATCGCGATGCTGGACCTGTTCAACGACAAGATCATCTCCGTCGACTACGACCGCGATCAGGGCTTCCTGACCGGGATGGGCATCGACACCGCGGACAAGAAGAAGAACGGTGACGAGGCCAAGACCGGCAGCTACGACGGCGGCGACTACGAGATCGTCTGCAACGAGCCGACCCAGGGCGCCGAGGACGGTGGTCGTACGGCGATGGAGAACTGCCTGACCAAGAACCCGAACATCAACGTCGTCTACACCATCAACGAGCCGGCCGCCGTGGGTGCCTACGGTGCCCTGAAGCAGGGCACGAAGTCGCCCGAGGGTGTGCTGATCGTCTCGGTCGACGGCGGATGCGACGGGGTCAACCAGGTCAAGAAGGGCGTCATCGGGGCGACCTCACAGCAGTACCCGCTGAAGATGGCCCAGCTCGGGGTCGAAGCCATCAAGACCATCTCCGACGGAGGGTCCAAGCCCAAGAACACCGAAGGGCTCGACTTCTACAACACCGGCGTCTCCCTCGTCACCGACAAGCCGGTCGACGGACTGGAGTCGATCGACACCACCAAGGGCACGGAGCTCTGCTGGGGCTGAGGCCTCGGACCTGACCGCATCATTCGAGCACCACCGCAGCCGTGGTCCGGGGGGCCACCGGGTCCCTCGGACCACGCGCTGCACACCGGCAAGGAGAAAAGCCGTGACACCCACAGCCGCCACCGATTCGAGCGCAGCCGCGCCGCCGTCGAGCACGGCCGCCGAGCAGTTCGCGAAGCGACGCCATTCCCCTCTACAGCGACTACAGCACCTGTTGCACGCCCATCCCGCGATCAGCCCGCTGCTCGTGCTCGTGGTGTCGTTCTTCGTCTTCAGCTACATGAACCCGAACTTCGGCACGTTGCGCACGCAGTCTCTGATCATGCAGCAGGTCGCCGTGGTCGGCGCGCTTGCCATCGGGCAGACCCTGATCATCCTCACGGCGGGCATCGACCTGTCGGTGGGCGCCATCGCCATCCTCGGGATGCTCTACAGCGCCAAGCTGAGCGCGGACAGTGGTGTCCCTGGGCCCGTCGCCATCCTGATCGGGATCGCGGTCGGAACGGCAGCCGGAGCCGTCAACGGCCTCCTGGTGACCCGGCTGAAGCTGCCTCCGTTCATCGTCACGCTCGGCACGCTGTCGATCTTCACGGCGATGGCGCTGCTCTACTCGAGCGGCCAGAGCGTGCAGGCGCCAGCCATGCCCGACCTGATGACCTGGACCGGCAAGATCGTCAACCTCGGCGGGTTCCGGGTGACCACGGGCGTGCTGCTGGTGGTCCTGATGTACCTCGTGGTGGGCTTCGCACTGAAGCAGACGACCTGGGGCCGCCACGTCTACGCGGTGGGCAACGACTCCGAGGCGTCCCTGCTCGTCGGCATCTCGGTCAACCGGGTGCTGCTCAGCGTCTACACGCTCGCCGGCGTGATCTACGGCATCACTGCCTGGATCCTCATCGGCCGCGCGGGTGCGGCCAGCCCGAACGCTGCCGCCGACGCCAACCTCGAGTCCATCACCGCCGTCGTCATCGGGGGCACCAGCCTCTTCGGTGGGCGAGGAGCGCTCCTGGGCACCCTGCTCGGCGCCCTCATCGTCGGCTACTTCAGGACCGGCCTCTCGCTGGCGGGTGTGGACGACCAGTGGCGGGTTTTGACCATCGGCGTGCTGGTGATCAGCGCGGTCTCGATCGACCAGTGGATCAGGAAGGTACGCGCATGAGTGCGACGACAGCTACAGCTACCGGCTCGACACCTGCAGGTGCACAGACACCGGTGCTCTCGGCCCGAGGACTGGTGAAGACCTTCGGCCGGGTCGTGGGGCTCGACGGGGTCGACTTCGACCTCTACCCCGGCGAGGTGCTCGCCATCATCGGCGACAACGGTGCCGGCAAGTCCACGCTCATCAAGGCCGCGACCGGGGCGTTGGTCCCCGACGCCGGTGAGATCCGTCTCGACGGCAAGGTCGTGAGCTTCAAGCGTCCCACCGAGGCCAGGGAGGCCGGCATCGAGACGGTCTACCAGACCCTCGCCGTGGCACCGGCGCTGGACATCGCGGCGAACATGTTCCTGGGACGCGAGATGCGTCGCGCGGGACCCCTGGGGTCGGTGCTGCGCATGCTGGACCACAAGGGCATGCGCGAGAGCGCCGCGCAGTCCATGGCAGATCTGGGCATCGGCACCCTGCAGAACATGGCCCAGGCAGTGGAGACGCTGTCCGGTGGTCAACGCCAAGCCGTATCCGTGGCCCGGGCGGCGGCGTTCGCCACGAAGCTGATCGTCCTCGACGAGCCCACCGCGGCGCTCGGGGTCAAGGAGACGAACCAGGTGCTCTCGATGATCAACCGGGTGCGGGAGAGCGGGCTGCCGGTCATCCTGATCAGCCACAACATGCCCAACGTCTTCGAGGTCGCGGACCGGATCCACATCCAGCGGCTCGGCCGGTGCGCTGGCGTGGTCACGCCTGCGTCCCACACGCCCAACGAGGTGGTCGCGATCATGACGGGCGCGACGACGCTCGAGGAGACCCCCGGAAAGCAGTCCTGATGAGCTACGGAGTCGGAAGGAGGCTCCCATGAGCCTCGACATCGCGACGATCGTGGTGGGCTACCTGCCCACCCCAGAGGGCACCGCTGCCTTCGAGCACGCGAAGCAGTGGGCACTGGCGAGCACGGCCGAGCTGGTGGTGGTCAACACCGGCCGGCACGGCGACAACTCGCACCCGAACTTCGCCAGCGCCCGAGACCTCGACGCCATCTCGGCGGAGCTCACCGAGGCCGGGCTCGAGCACGAGGTGCTCCAGCCGTCCGACGGGAGACCGGCCGCGGAGGCGATCCTCGATGCGGCGACCGCTCGCTCGGCCGACCTGATCGTGATCGGGCTGCGGCGTCGTACGCCGGTGGGCAAGCTGATCGCAGGAAGCACCGCCCAGCACGTCCTGCTCGACGCGCCGTGCCCGGTGCTGTCGGTCAAGCCACGCTGATGTCGCTGCCCGAGACGGTGACCTTGAGCTCGGGCAGGGGCTTTGTCGCAGGACCCGCCACCACCGAGCCGTCGGTGATGGAGAACTTGCTGCCGTGACAGGTGCAGTCGATGTCCTTGCCCTTGATCTCGGCGACCACGCAGCCCTGATGGGTGCAGACCGCGCTGAAGGCCTTGAAGTCACCTTGGGTCGGCTGGGTGACCACCACCTTCTCGGCCGGGTAGATCTTGCCGCTGCCGACCGGCACCTCGGAGGTCTTCCCCACGGGCCCCGACGACGTGGTCCCGGTGCCGGCAGCGCTCCCGGCACCGTCGTCGCTGCCTGAGCCGGAGCCGCACGCGGCAACGAGCGGCACGCCGACCCCCAGCCCCACGAAACCACCGACGACGGCGCGCCGTGATGCCGTGCTCGCAGCGGCACTCTCGTTCCCGGACATGGGACCTCCTGCTGATCGAGTGATGGCCGTTCCAACCTACTTCTTGGACCGCGAGCGGCGTGCGGGCGCGCTGGCCTGGCGCGGTTCGCGTGACCCCCGTCCGGTGCCGTCGAGCAAGGGCCGCAGGAACTCTCCGGTGAAGCTCTCCGGATGGTGGGCGACCTGCTCGGGGGTGCCGGTGGCGACCACCGTCCCGCCCTTGTTGCCGCCGGCGGGCCCCATGTCGATGATCCAGTCGGAGGTCTTGATGACGTCGAGATTGTGCTCGATCACGAGCACGGTGTTGCCCTTGTCCACCAGGGTGGAGAGGACGCCGAGCAGCTTGCGGATGTCCTCGAAGTGCAACCCGGTCGTGGGCTCGTCGAGCACGTAGACGGTGCGGCCGGTCGAGCGCTTCTGCAGCTCGCTGGCGAGCTTCACACGCTGGGCCTCGCCCCCGGAGAGCGTGGTGGCCGGTTGCCCCAGCCGCACGTAGCCGAGCCCGACCTCGACCAGAGTGGTCAGGTGGCGGGAGATCGCGGGAATGGCGGCGAAGAAGTCCACCGCCTCCTCGATCGGCATGTTGAGCACGTCGGCGACCGTCTTGCCCTTGTAGTGCACCTCGAGCGTCTCGCGGTTGTAACGAGCCCCGTGGCAGACCTCGCAGGGGACGTAGACGTCAGGCAGGAAGTTCATCTCGATCTTGATGGTGCCGTCACCCGAGCACGCCTCGCAGCGACCGCCCTTGACGTTGAAGGAGAACCTGCCCTGGAGGTAGCCACGCATCTTCGCCTCCGGAGTGGAGGCGAACAGCTTGCGCACGTGGTCGAAGACTCCGGTGTAGGTCGCCGGGTTGGAGCGCGGCGTGCGGCCGATCGGCGACTGGTCGACGTGGATCACTTTGTCGACGTGCTCGACGCCGGTGATCTTGCGGTGCCGCCCGGGGACCGTGCGGGCGTTGTAGATCTGCTTGGCCAACGAGGTGTAGAGGATGTCGTTGACCAGCGTGGACTTGCCCGAGCCGGAGACCCCCGTGACCGCGACGAAGCACCCCAACGGGAACGAGACGTCGACGTCCTTGAGGTTGTTCTCGCGGGCTCCGTGGACGACCAGCTCGCGTCCGGGTGTCGGCGGGCGGCGTACGGCGGGCACCGGGATCGACTTGCGACCCGAGAGATAGAGCCCGGTCTCGGAGTCACGATGCTTGAGCAGCTGCTTGACCGTGCCGGAGTGCACCACCTGACCGCCGTGCTCGCCCGCGCCGGGACCGATGTCGACCACCCAGTCGGCGGTCATGATCGTCTCCTCGTCGTGCTCGACGACGATCAACGTGTTGCCGAGCTCCTTGAGCCGGACGAGCGTCTCGATCAGTCGCTTGTTGTCCCGCTGGTGGAGACCGATGCTCGGCTCGTCCAGCACGTAGAGCACGCCCACCAGACCCGCACCGATCTGGGTGGCCAGCCGGATCCGCTGTGCCTCCCCACCGGAGAGCGTGGCCGAGGGCCGGTCCAGGGAGAGGTAGTCCAGGCCGACGTCGAGCAGGAACCGGAGCCGCTCCTGGATCTCCTTGAGCACCCGTTCGGCGATCTGGCGCTCGCGGTCGGAGAGCTCGAGCTCGGCGAGGAAGTCAGCCGTCTCGTTGATCGGCAGGGCGCAGACCTCGGCGATGTTCTTGCCGCCCTGGTCCCGCTCCCCCAGCGTCACCGAGACCGAGACCGGCTTGAGGCGGGTGCCCTGGCAGGCCGGGCAGTTCACCTCGCGCATGAACCCCTCGTAGCGGTCCCGGCTGGTGTCGGTCTCCGCCTCACGGTGGCGCCGCTCGATGTAGGGGCGGACGCCCTCGAAGTTCGTGTAGTAGGAACGCTCGCGGCCGTAGCGGTTGGTGTGCCGCACGTGCACCTTCGTGGCGTGACCCTCGAGGATCGCCTTGCGCCCCTTGGCGGGCAGGTCCTCCCACGGCGTGTTCAGGTCGAAGCCCAGCTCGTTGCCGAGCGCACCCAGCAGGCGGGTGAAGTAGTCGCTGACGTGTGCCCCCGACCACGGGCCGATCACGCCTTCGCCCAGGGTCGCGCCCGGGTCGGAGACGACCAGCTCCGGATCGACCTCCATGCGGGTGCCGATGCCGTGGCACTCGGGGCAGGCGCCGAACGGCGAGTTGAACGAGAAAGAACGCGGCTCGAGCTCGTCGGTCTCGATGTCGTGCTCGTTGGGGCACGACATCTTCTCGGAGAACTTCATCTCCTTGTGGGGGTCCTTGGCGTCGAGGTCGACGAGGTCGAGCACGACGAGACCGGAGGCGAGCCCGAGCGCGGTCTCCACGGAGTCGGTCAGCCGACGCTTCGAGGACGGCTTGGCCGAGAGCCGGTCGACGACGACCTCGATCGTGTGCTTGCGCTGCTTGTCCAGCTTGGGCGGCTCGGCGAGCTGGATCGTCTCCCCGTCGACCCGTGCCCGGCTGAAGCCCTGGGACTGCAGGCTGCGGAACAGCTCGATGTACTCGCCCTTGCGACCCCTGATCACCGGCGCCAGGACCTGGAACCGGGTGCCCTCCTCGAGCTGCAGGACGCGGTCGACGATCTGCTGCGGGGTCTGTCGCTCGATCCGGGCCCCGCAGACCGGGCAGTGCGGGCGGCCGGCCCGCGCGTAGAGCAGGCGGAGGTAGTCGTAGACCTCGGTGATCGTGCCCACCGTGGAGCGAGGGTTCTTCGAGGTCGACTTCTGGTCGATCGAGACCGCCGGGCTCAGGCCCTCGATGAAGTCGACGTCCGGCTTGTCCATCTGCCCGAGGAACTGGCGCGCGTAGGCGGAGAGCGACTCGACGTAGCGACGCTGCCCCTCGGCGAAGATGGTGTCGAAGGCGAGGCTGGACTTGCCCGAGCCCGAGAGCCCGGTGAACACGATCAGGGAGTCGCGGGGCAGGTCGAGGGAGACGTCCTTGAGGTTGTGCTCGCGCGCGCCCCGGATGACCAGTTGATCAGCCACGGATGAAAACCCCTGCGATGTGTGTGGGATGGTTCGAACAAGTGTTCGTGATCCTAACGGATCGGGCAAACCGCCACGCGGGGGGTCCGAGCACCGGATGCGCACAGCATCTAGGCTCTTGGCTCGTGCCCTCCCTGACCCGAGCAATAGACCGGGCTGCCGTCCCGGCCGTGGCCGTCGGCGCCGTCCCTGCTGTCCTGGCTGCGCTCATGGGGCACCGCCGAGCTGCACTCGCACTGGTCTCGCTTCCGATCGGGATCGCCGCGTTCTTCCGGGATCCCGACCGTACGCCCGACCACCGACAGCTCGACCCGGACCTCGTGGTGGCCCCCGCCGACGGCATGGTGATGTACGCCGGCCCGGGTCAGGTCGGCGTCGCTCCCGAGGGTCACTGGCAGCAGGTGAGCATCTTCTTGTCCCTCTTCGACGTGCACATCAACCGCACGCCGTACGCCGGCCGCGTCGAGGAGGTCAGCTACCGCCCGGGCAAGTGGCACGCGGCCTACCGCTTCGAGAGCGCGACCGAGAACGAGCGCAGCGAGATCGTCCTGAGCCACACCGTCGACGGCGAGGAGCGGCGGGTCGTCTTCCGTCAGATCGTCGGTCTCGTCGCTCGCCGGGTGGTGACGCGCGTCAAGCCAGGCGACGTGCTCAGCTCCGGTCAGCGGATGGGGCTGATGAAGTTCGGGTCGCGGATGGACGTCTTCGTGCCGCCCCACGTCGAGCTCGTCGCGACCAAGGGCGACCGGACCGTGGCGGGCGAGACGGTCATCGCGCGGTGGCCCGCCGGCGACCGGTCGGGGAGCTCGCACTGACTCCGGAGCGGGGCAACCGCCGCATCCTGGACCGATGGCGCCTGAAGTCCCCTTCCGGTGCGGCGGTCGTCTCGCTGCGTCAGCTCGGACCCAAGGAGCGCCTCCGGGTCACCGCACCGAGCATGTTCACCACCGGCAACATGGCCTGCGGGTTCACCGCCATCCTGTTGGCCTTCGCCGACCGGTTCACCCTCGCCGCGATCGTGCTGGCGGGAGCCATCGTGCTCGACATCGCCGACGGTGCCGTCGCCCGGCTCGTGGGAGCCACCTCGCCGTTCGGGATCCAGCTCGACTCGCTGGCCGACCTCGTCTCGTTCGGCGTCGCGCCGGCGGTGCTGGTGCACACCTGGGCGCTGCCGGAGAACCCGATCACCGCGTGGCTCTCCGCGTTCTTCTGGTTGGCCTGCGCCGGCTTCCGGCTTGCCCGGTTCAACGTGACGGTCGATCCGATGGCGGACAAGAAGTACTTCGTCGGCCTGCCGAGCCCGGGCGCGACCCTGGTGGTGATCGCCACGATCTTCGCGCTGGGGACCCCCGAGCACGGTCCCTGGGTGCTGGTGCCGGTGGGCGTGAGCGTGATTCCCGCCCTGCTCATGGTCACGACCGTCCGGTTCCGCTCCTTCCGCGGGCTGCTGTCGCCCCAGACCCGCCAGGCGCGCGTCATCACGACGGTGCTCGCCACGGCCCTCGTGGTGGGACTGGTGCTCGACGCCTCGGCGACGGGCCTGGTGGTCGCGTGCTCCTACCTGCTGACGGCTCCGCTCGGCGTGCTCACCGCTCCGGCGCGCGCACGGATCTTCGGGCCCCAGTCCGTGGCCCCGCCGCGCACCCGGCTGCAGTCCGTCTTCCTGCCGATCACCGGCGACGAGGAGGACTGATCGGCCCGGGCCGTGGCGGCACGTCGGCACGGGACCTGGAATCGAATCCCCCGGCGAGGTTGAGTGGGGACATGCACCCCGACCTGACCGGCCTCGACCGCTCCTGCCGCGAGTACACCCGCACCGTCGACGGTCTCAGCGACGAGGATCTCGCAGCTCCCTCGCTGCTGCCGGGCTGGACCCGAGCGCACGTCGTCGCGCACGTGGCCCTCCACGGTCTCGCGCTCGCGAACGTCGTCAACGGACTCGTCCACGACAACCCGGTCCCGATGTATCCGTCGACCGAGGATCGGGACGAGGCGATCGAGAGCCTCGCGGGGGCTGAGCCGAGCGTGCTGCGGGAGCAGCATCTCGTGGCGACGACGGAGTTCACCGACGCGCTGGCTCGGATGCACGACTCCCACTGGGCCGGCGAGGTCGACCGAGTGCCCGGGGGGCCTTCGTGGCCGGTCCGGGCGGTGGTCCCGACCCGACGCCGCGAGGTCGAGGTGCACCACGCCGACCTCGGCGCCTCCTACTCCCCCACCGACTGGCCCGAGGACTTCGTGGTCGAGCTCCTGGACGTGGTGACCGTCGACCACGCCTCGTCCGGCCCGTTCCGGGTGCGGGCCACCGACCTCGGACGTGGCTGGACGGTCGGAGGCGATGGCGGGCCGACGGTCACGGGTCCCTCAGCCCTGCTCGGCTGGTGGCTCACCGGCCGTGCTGCCAGCGCCGAGCTCTCCTGCGACACGGGCCCGCTGCCCTCGCTCGGTCACTGGCCACGTGCTCTGGTTGGGCCGGAGCGCTAGGCCGGACCGGGTCACCAGCCCATCGTGCCGGGCTCGCCCTTGAACGGTCCGACCACGCGGCTGGTGATCCAGCCCCCGTAGAACTGTCCGGGCTGCGGCTGCACCACCTCGCCACCGACGGTGCACCGGTCGACGAGGGCGGGCATCACGGCCACGGCGTCGGCCAGCACCTCGAACCCTGCCGTGGGCTGCGGGTAGGTCCAGGCCGCCCGGGGAGACACGACGTCGCCGGCCACGAGGTCGAAGTACGCCGCAGAGCCCTTCCACTCGCACAGGCTGGCACCCCGTGCCGCACGGAGGGCACCCGCGACGAAGGCGGCCCGGGGGACGTAGTAGGTGGGCGGGTGGCTGGTCTCCAGCACCCGCCAGCTGCGCGTCGTGCTCGCGATCACCTGCCCGGCCAGCTCGACCTCCACCGTCTCGCCGCTCTCCTCCACGCGCGGCGGGCGGGGGTAGTCCCACACGGACTCCTGGCCGGGGGCTGGTCGGTCGGGCTTCGGTCGGCGCATGGTCCGAGCCTAGGCTGGGGCCCATGGCAGCGAGCATCGGCGACAGCGGTCCGTACTCCGGCGAGGTCACCCCCGGAGGACCTCCCGACACCCGTGAGCTCGCGGGTCTGATCATCACCAAGCTGGCGGTCGATCCCGACATGTCCAACAACTGCTACCTGCTTCGCTGCCGCGCGACCGACGAGCAGGTGCTCGTCGACGCGGCGGCCGAGCCCGAGATGCTGCGCACGCTGATCGGCCCGTCGGGGATCACCAAGGTGATCACCACCCACCAGCACTGGGACCACCACCGAGCGTTGGCTGAGGTCGTCGCCGCGACCGGTGCCGTGGTCGTCGCAGGAGCCGAGGACGCCGCAGCCATCACCGAGCAGTCGGGAGTGGAGGTCGACGATGCCGTGCAGCACGGGGACACCGTCGAGTTCGGGAACTGCCGCCTCCAGGTGATCCACCTCGTCGGCCACACCCCGGGCTCCATCGCGCTGCTCTACGACGACCCCGAGGGGACTCCGCACCTGTGGACCGGCGACAGCCTCTTCCCCGGTGGCGTAGGCAACACGTTCGGCGACGCAGACGCCTTCCGAACGCTGGTCGACGAGGTCAGCACGAAGGTCTTCGACACCTTGCCCGACGAGACCTGGTTCTACCCCGGCCACGGCAACGACTCCGTCCTCGGCAACGAGCGCCCGCACCTCGAGGAGTGGCGCGAACGCGGCTGGTGAGTGCTCGCGCGACCGGAGGCCCGGTCCCCAGCAGTGAGACCCGCGCTCGTCGAGTGGTGACGAGGCACTCCCCCACGGTCTACGCCCCGTCGTCCTCGGGGTCGTCGGCGTCAGCCAGGGTCCGGGCGGCTGCCTGCATCTCCGCGACGTCACCGAACGGGTTGCCACCGAGCGAGACGAACTTCTCCTGGTGGCGCCGTTCACGCGGGAAGCCGAGCTCCTTGAGCGATGCCACCACCGCCCTCATGAACGGCGCCGGCCCGCAGACGAACGCCGTATAGCTGACGAAGTGGGAGGCGAACGTCCTCAGCTGCTCCTGGGTCGGCAGCCCCTGCACGGACTCGAGCCAGTGCAGCACGACCACCCGGTCGGCGTGCTGCGAGGCCAGCGTGGCCAGCTCGTCGGCGAAGATCACCGACTGCTCGTCGCGGTTGGCGTAGAACAGCACCACCCGCCCCTGCCCCCGCTCCAGGGCCGACCGCGTGATCGACATGACCGGCGTGATCCCTGACCCCCCGGCGAACAGCAAGAGGTCGGCGTCGAGGTCCCGGGGGGTGAAGATGCCGCTGGGTGGAAGCACCCGCAGGCTGTCACCGGCGCGGAGGTTGTCGCAGATCCAGTTCGACGCGTAGCCGTCGACGGTGCGCTTCACCGTGATCTGGTGACGTCCGGAGTGGGGCGCGGACGACAGCGAGTAGCAGCGGGCGGCGAGGCCGGTCCGGTCGCTGGGTACGGCGACCGTCAGGAACTGCCCGGCGGTGTAGACGAACTGCTCCGCCAGCGCGTCAGGGACCTCGAGGACGATCGAGTGCGCGTCCACGGTCTCCTCGACCACCTCGCGCACCTTCAGCACGTAGGACTCCGTCGTCATCCCCTACCCCGATCTCGAGCCCCTCCCGGCCACGACGGACGTCGATCGAGGAGCTGGGACGCGAGCATGGCATCCGCACGCGCCGCCCGTGTCATCGGTCCGAGCGCCGGCCGAGGTGGGACGACCCCGGTCGGCGCGCCCTGACCTCAGAGGACCTTGGACAGGAACAGCTGGGTGCGCTCCTCCTGCGGATCGCCCAGGACCTCGCGCGGGTCCCCGCGCTCCACGATCACCCCGCCGTCCATGAACACCAGCGAGTCTCCGACCTCACGGGCGAAGCCCATCTCGTGCGTCACCACCATCATGGTCATGCCCTCCTGAGCCAGGTCCTTCATCACTCCGAGGACGTCCCCCACGAGCTCTGGGTCGAGGGCGCTGGTCGGCTCGTCGAACAGCATCATGTCCGGGTCCATCGACAGGGCGCGAGCGATCGCAATGCGTTGTTGCTGGCCACCGGACAGGTGCGCCGGAAAGGCGTCCTCGCGGTCACCGAGGCCCACCTTCTCCAGGTTCTTGCGGGCGATCTCCACGGCCTCGTCCTTGCTGCGGCCCTTCACCCGGATCTGCGCGATCGTGAGGTTGCGCAGCACGGTGAGGTGCGGGAACAGGTTGAACTGCTGGAAGACCATCCCGATCCGACTCCGGATCTCGTCGACGTCGACGTCCGGGTCCGTGATCTCGTCACCCTCGACGAAGATGCGACCCGACGTCGGCTCCTCGAGCAGGTTGACGCAACGCAACAGCGTCGACTTGCCCGATCCGGAGGGTCCGATGACGCAGACGACCTCTCCGTCGTCGACGTGGCAGTCGATCCCGGTCAGCACCTCGTTGTCGCCGAAGTACTTGTGCAGGTCCTGGACGTCGATGGCCGGAACTGAGGACTTCTGCGTCGATCCTTGCGGCGAATCCTGCTGGTTGGAGTCCATCAGCGGGCCCTCTCGGCATGTGCCTCCATGCGCCTGACGACGATGGAGAGTGGAATGGTGATGAGCAGGTAGGCGAGCGCCGCCGCGAACAGCGGAGTCAGGTTGACGAACTGGTTCAGACCTTCGCGACCGAAGGCGGTCAGCTCGAGGGTCGCCCCCGAGAGACCGAGGACGTAGACCAGCGAGGAGTCCTTCGTCAGGAGGATCAGCTCGTTGGTCAACGGCGGCAGCACGATGCGGAACGCCTGCGGGATGATGATGGAGATCATCGCCCGTCCCGAGCTCATCCCCAAGGATCGTGCCGCCTCCATCTGGCCCCTCGGGACCGCCTGGATGCCAGCACGGAGGGTCTCGGCCATGTAGGCGGCACCCACCAGGCCCAGCGCGATCGTGACCGTGCCGAGGGTCCCGCCCGGCAGCAGCACCCCGAAGGCGATGGGCAGGCCGTACTGGAAGGCGATGAACACGATCAGCGCAGGGACCCCGCGGAAGAACTCGATGATCGCCGTGGCGATCCAGCGGTAGGGACCGATCGGCGAGAGCCGCATCAGCGCCAGGATCAGCCCGAGGACCAGGCCGAACGTGAATGCCCCGATCGTGTAGAGGATCGTGTTCTTCAGTGCGACCGTGATGATCCGCGGGAACAGCTCCGGGAGGACGTCAGGGGCGAGGAACTGCGAGCGGAGCAGCGGCCAGTCCGCCACGAGGGCCAGCACGAGCAGGACCACCACCAAGATGGCGTACTGGACTCCCCGGCTGATCTTGGCGCGCTTCCGAGGGCTCATCCCCATGTGTCGGCTCCTGACTGCGTGACGGGCATCGACCTCACGCCTTCGGCGCCGTACCGAACCACTGCTTGTAGAGCTTGTCGTAGGTCCCGTCGTCCTTGGCCTTCTTGAGCATGGCGTTGACCTTGGTCAGGAGCTCGTCGTTCCCGCCCTTCTTGATGCCGAAGCCGTACTCCTCGCCCGTGTCGAACTCGGCCGGCACCTCGAGCTCGGGGTTCCCCTTGACGTAGTCGAGCAGCGGGCCGTTGTCCTGCACCGCAGCGTCCACCTGGCCGGTCTTGACCGAGGTCGTGAGCAGGCCGAGGTCCTCGAACACCTGGATTTTCGCGTCCTTGGGCGCGTTCTCCTTGGTGTAGATCTCGCCGGTGGTGCCCTGCTGGACGGCGATCCGCTTGCCGGCGAGCGACTCCAGCGAGTCGAAGCCCGAGCCCTTCTTCACGAGCAGTGCCTGGGTGGCCTCGAAGTAGGGGTCGGAGAAGTCGAGCACCTTCTGGCGGGCTTCGGTGATCGTCATGCCGGCGGCAGCGATGTCGCACTGCCCGATGTTCAGGGCCTGTCCGGACTGGATCCCCTCGAACGGGGTCTTGACGATGGCTACCTTCACGCCGAGGTCCTTGGCAACCAGGTCCATCAGGGAGACGTCGAAGCCGACGACGTTGTCGCCGTCCCGGAACTCGAAGGGCTTGTAGGGCAGCTGGGTGCACACGGAGAGCTTGCCCTTCTCGATCAGCTTCACGCCGTCAGCCGTGGTCGACGAGGAGGATCCGCAACCGCTGAGGCTGAGGGCGACGAGCGACGCGCTCGCCATGGTCATCATGATTCGATTAGTCATCCATCGAACCTAACCAACCTCCCGGGCCGATGCGGCGCCCGAGGGTATCGGTTCGGCATCGATGGGCCTGCGAGAACCTGACAAACCGGGAGGGTCCGACGTCTCGCGCCGATCGCAGGGGCATCACCCATGGCTACGCAGCGGATCGCGCAGCGATCTGCATCGCGGGTTCACCGGCATCCCAGCACCTCGATGCTCTAGCGTTCCGGACGTGAGAACGGTCCGACTCGTCGCCCTCGAGGAGGAGCACCTGCCGCCGTTGCTCAGGACGATGCGCGACGACGACGTGCTGCGGTTCACCCGCACTCCGGATCCGATGCCGGACGGATGGCTCCAGGAGTGGCTCGCCGCGTTCGACGGGCGCGTCCGCGCCTGCTTCGCGATCGTGGACGCCGAGGGCAGCTTCCTCGGGTACGCCGTCACCGGGCCCATCGACTGGGAGGGATCGACCGTCGAGCTCGGCTACGCCGTCTCTCCCTGGGCCCGCGGTCGAGGGGTCGCCACCGCCGCGCTGCGTGAGCTCACCGGATGGGCACTCGACCAGGGGATGCAGCGCGTGACGGCCCTGATCTCGGTCGACAACACGGCTTCCTCCCGCGTCGCGGAGAAGGTCGGGTTCACCCTCGAGGGCGTCCTCAGGTCGGTCTACCACTCCCCGGGAAGGCGCGGTGACATGCAGTCCTGGTCGATGCTCTCCTCCGAGCGACCGTCATAGGCTGATCCCATGGCCGACAGCGTGTGGCAGCGGTTCACCCCGAGGAGCACGACGAACGGACCGACCTGGTCACCTCGGCGCGAACCCTGGGTGAGCTGCCGGCGATCGTCGACGACCTGGTGGCGGTCACGAGTCCCGCGGTGCCTGTCGCGCTGGACCGACGCGCCGATGCCGAGCACCGTTACCGCCGTTCGCGGCAGCAGGCGCTGATCAGCTTCCTGACGCCCACCCTGATCTGCTGGATCATCTGGGTCTCGGTGCTGACCGGCGGCGGGACCGCTTTTCCGTGGCCCGCGTTCGTGATGATCGGCACCGGCACGAGGTGGTTCCAGCTCGCGATCAGCAAGGAGGACTCGATCCTCGCGATCGAGCGTGACATCGAGAAGAAGGAGCGCAGGCGGCTCGCGGCGGAGCGGCGCAAGGAGCTCGGCGGGTCGCCTCCCACGGACGGAGGTAGTCCACCTCCGACTACCTCGTGACGTGACGCCGTCGCAGCTCTACGGTGCTGTCGTGGATGTGCGCGAGCTCGTCGAGGACCATTACAGCCCGGGGCAGCTGACCGACGCCATCCTCGCGACGCTGTCCGAGGCCGGCCTCGACGTGGATGCGCTCGCTGCCGAGGACCTCTTCGCGGTCGACCAGCTGCACGCAGGCGGTGCGGCGGCGACGCGCCACCTCCTCGATCAGCTCGCTCCGGACTCGCGCTCGCACCTGCTCGACGTCGGTTGCGGGATCGGTGGTCCGTCCAGGATGGCGGCGACGTACGGCGCCCGGGTGACCGGGATCGACCTCTCCCAGGAGTTCGTTGACACGGCGACCGACCTGACGGCCCGGGCGGGCCTGGCCGACAGGGCCGCCTTCCTGGCCACCGCCGGGGAGTCGCTGCCCTTCGACGACGGCACCTTCGACGGAGCGTTCATGGTGCACGTCGCCATGAACATCCCGGACAAGCGAGCCGTCCTCGCCGAGGTACGTCGGGTCCTGGAGCCGGGCGCACACTTCGCCCTGTTCGAGCAGATGCGCACGGGGGAAGGCGATCTTCCCTACCCGCTGCCCTGGGCCGTCGACGAGCGCTCGTCCTTCGTGGAGGACGTCGCCGCCTACACCACCGCCCTCGAGACGGCTGGTTTCACCGTCGACGCGGTCGAGGACCGGACGGCGAGCACGCTCGGACCACCCCCGGTGGGGAGGCTGTCTCCTGCAATGGTCTTCGGTGAGGCCTTCGTCGAGCGGGTGCGCAACAACGTGGCCGCCACCCGCGCCGGGACTCTGGGCGCGATCCTGGTGGTGGCCCGCGCCTGATCGGCCGGGGAGGTCGCGGGAATCGCCGTGACCGGGTCAGGTCGGGTTGTCGGCGGTGAAGTGCACCCCCTGGAACTGGCGTCGCCACTGGGTGACCTCACCTCCGACGTCGGCGGCACCCGTGTCGTCGGCGAGTGCCCGGGCGATGAAGGCAGCCAGCGCGGGCATGTCGCGCGGCGCCATGCCGAGCCGGGCCAGCTCAGGAGTGCCGATGCGCAGCCCGTTGAGGTCGCCCTCGACCGGGCTGGTGGGCAGGCCGATGCCACACGCGAGCAGGTTGGAGAGGCGTAGCGTCCGTGCCGCGCGCTGCCCTCCGCCGTAGGGGTGCGCGAGCACAGCGAACTGGTGGGACGTCGTGCCCCCGCGCTCGGCCGCGAACACCGGCACGTCCAGGGACATCAGCGCTTCGGCCAGGGCCCGGGCCGTGTCGATCATGGCACTGGCGTAGGCGGTTCCGGCCACCTCCCAGTCAGCCAGAGTGAGAGCCAGGGCCGCGGTCTTGCCTGCGTCGAAGTTGGCGGTGAGTCCTGGATAGGCGATCGCCTCGAGACGTTCCGCCAGGTCGGCCTCGTCGGTCACGATCAGTCCCCCGGGTGGCCCGCCGAGGCTCTTGTACGTGCTCATCGTCATCACGTGGGCACCCTCGGCGAGCGGGTTGGGCCACGCGCCGCCGGCGAACATGCCGCACTGGTGGGCCGCATCGAAGAGGACCTTGGCGCCGACCTCGTCGGCCACCTCGCGGACCTCACGGACCGGGTGGGGGAACAGGTTGAGGCTGCCGCCGATGGTGATCAGCCGCGGTCGGTCTCGTGCGCCAGCGTGCGCAGGGCATCGATGTCGACGGTGTACCCGTCCGCGTCGACGGGCGCCGCGATCGTCGTCAGCCCGTAGAGACCAGCGGCTCCGTTCGCGTGGTGGGTGACGTGGCCACCGATGTCAGCCGGCGGCGCGATGATCGCGTCCCCAGGGCGGCAGTAGGCCATGAACGCGTAGAGGTTGGCCAGAGCGCCCGACCCCACCCGCACCTCGGCGTACCGCGCCCCGAACACCCGCGCCGCCACGTCCGAGGCGAGCACCTCGATCTGCTCGATGGCCTCGAGACCGGTCTCGTACTTCTCCCCCGGGTAGCCCAACGACGCCCTCGACCCGAGGTGCGCAGCCATCAGGGCCTCGGCCCGCGGGTTCATCACGTTGGTGGCGGGGTTGAGGTTGACGCAGGTGACGTCGTGGATGCGGTGGTTCTCCTCGGCGAGTCGCTCGATCTCGCGCTGCAGCGACTGGCCCGACAGGCCGCTCGCGGCGCCGGAGACCTCATCCACCCGTCCGGTCACGGCGGGGGGGAGCCAGGGGCGGGTGCTGAGGGCCAGGCTCATTCGGGGTCCCTTCGAGGGTCTGCTGCGGGGTCGCTCCCAGGGTAGGAACAGCGCGGCGTCCTCGTCATCGCGCAGATGACGAGAGTTTCGTGGCCGCTCTCCTACAGTTGTAGGAGACGACGATCGGGGACGACCTTGCGTGACGACGTGCAGGACGAGCTGGACAGACTGGCGGCCGCGCTGGGCCGCGGCGTCTCGCTGGACAGCCCGGACGGGCGGCTGCTCGGCTACAGCGTGCAGGCCGACGACGCCGACGACACCAGGATCGCGGCCATCCTGACGCGGCAGGTGCCCGCTGCCGCGCGCACGTGGCAGGACGAGCACCGCATCAGCACCGCCACCGCTCCGGTGCACCTGCCCGCCAACGAGGCGCTGCAGATGAGTGCCCGCCTGTGCGTGCCCCTGCGCGAGAGCGGCTCGGGTCATGGCTACCTCTGGGTTCTGGAGTCCCGGGCGGCCCTGTCGGAGGCGGAGATCGAGCGCGCCGCAGATGCGGGCGCGCGTATCGTCCGGCTGCTGACCGGCGGGGCCGAGCGCGGTGGCGCCGGCGTACGCCTGGCCGGACTGCTGCAGCTGCTGACGGCACCGGCCACACCGGAGGAGGCGGAGCGGCACGTCGACGAGATGGTCGAGGTGGCTCCTCAGCTTCGCAACGCAGAGGTCCGACTCGTCGTCGGCGCACCCGTCCCGGAGGCACCCGGTCACGGCGCCGAGTTCACACCGAAGGAGACGGTGGTACTGGAGCGTCTGCTCGCCCGGCTGATCCAGCCCGGCGGGGGCCTCGTCACGGGGGTGGCTCGCGCGGACCGGTTCGTGGCACTGAGGCTGCAGGCGACGGACGCCGATCACGTCGGTGCCGGGTTGCGCGCCGGAGTCGGCACTCTGCTCGCCGATGGACGGCTCACGGTGGGCACGGGGCCGGCTGTGCCCTTCTCCGCCCCACACCTGCTCCGCGGACATGCCCAGGCCAGGCTGGCCGCCGAGTGCGTCGCCGCCGATCCCCGGCTGTCTGGCGAGTTCGAGCTGTCCTGGGACCGGCTGGGGCTCTACCAGCTGTTCCTGGGGAAACCGGACCTCACGGCGTGGCAGTCACCGTTGCAGCGGCTGAGCGACGCCGAGGGGTCTGGGTCCATGCTGCTGGACACGCTCGAGGCCTACCTGGACCTCGCCGGTGACGCGCAGCGGACGGCCTCGACCCTGAACCTGCACCGGACCACCCTCTACTACCGGCTGCGGCGCATCGTCGACCTGCTGGACGGCGACCTCGGCGACGGGATGCGCCGCACCCAGCTGCACGTCGCGGTCAAGAGCCGGCGGCTGTCACGGGCCCGTGCCCTCGCGCCGGGCGGTCCCGGTCAGACCGGCAGGTCGTAGGTGAGCCACGACGTGCGCTCCGCGACGTCGTCGTAGAGCCGCTGAGCGACCGTGTTGTCGGCAGCGGTCACCCAACGCACCTTGGAGCATCCCTGCTCCCGAGCCATCTCGGCGAGGCGACCGATCAGTGCCCGCGCCACGCCCCGGCCGCGCACGTCCTTCCGCGTGAACAGGTCATCGAGGAAGAGACCCCTGCCCCCTTCCGAGGGTCGGGCGTAGGACCGATGGTGGGCGAAGCCGACCACCTCGTCGTCGACGACGGCGACCAGAGCGTTCGTCTCGTGCCCACCGTCCAGGATCCAGCTCCACACGCGAGCCACCACCTCGGGCGCCTCGTCGAGCTCGTAGAACTCGCGGTAGCCGGCGAACAGCGGGGCCCAGGCGGCATGGTCCGTGGGGGCGATCGGGCGTACGACGACATCAGGCATCCGGACATCATGCCGCGCTCGCGCACGCAGCGTCCGCGTTCTGCCCACAGCGGACGTCCTTGTGCTGCCTGCGGTTTGATTACATGATTACTTTCTTACACCTTGAGGAGAACGCGAATGACGAGCACGAACGAGATCACCGGATGGCTGCGCGGCCGGCTCCCGGACGCCTGGTTCACCGGGCCGGCCGAGGTGACGATCGACCGCGAGGAGATCCAAGTCCTGGGCACCCTCGCCACCCCCGAGGACGTCGAGGGTGAGCCCGACGGACCTGACATGACCGAGGCCGCCCACGGCCGGATCTCACGGTTCCGCGAGGACACCCGCGACGAGCGCATCGCCATCGCCCGTGAGGCCGAGCACCGCTTCGGACGCAAGATCGCCTGGGGTGCGAAGTGCGGGCCGGTCCGGGGGGTGTTCACCAACCTCGCCGTCCCGGTGATGACCAGGTTGCGGCAGTCCGAGCGGATCGTGCTCGACACCCTGGTCGAGGCGGGGGTGGCACGGAGCCGCGCCGAGGCGCTGGCCTGGTGCGTCAGGCTGGTCGGCGAGCACACCGAGGAGTGGCTGGGTCAGCTCCGCGAGGCGATGACCGGCGTGCAGCGGCTGCGCGACGAGGGGCCGACGACCTGACCTCGTGCCGGGACCTGATCAGGGGTGTGGTTTCCTGTGCTCCATGCGCGCACCCCGCTTCCTGAGCGAGCGTGCCGGCACCCTCTCCAGGCTCGCCCTCGTGATCACCTGGAGCTCAGGATTCGTGGGCGCCGAGCTGGGAGCACGCGCGGGCGCGCTGCCGCTGACCCTGCTCGGTTGGCGCTTCGTCATCCTGGCCACGCTGCTCGTGGCCGTGGCCCTGGTCCGGCGTACGCCGCTGCCGGGCTGGCGTGCGTGGCGGCGGCAGATCGCGCTCGGCGTGCTGTGCCAGGCGGCCTACCTGCTCCTGGTCTTCGAGGGAGTCACCCACGGCGTCCCAGGGGGTACGGCGAGCCTGATCGCCTCGGTGCAGCCGCTGCTCGTCGCCACGGTCGCCGGCTCCCTGCTCGGTGAGCACTCCTCGGTCCGCACCTGGATCGGCATGGCCTTCGGGCTCGTCGGGGTGGGTATTGTCGTGTCCGGTGACCTCGGCGTGACCGGGGCACCCGTGTGGGCCTACCTGCTGCCGACGGTCGGGATGCTGTGCCTGGCCAGCGGCACCGTGCTCGGGCGGCGCCTCCGCCCGCCGGAGAGCCTGCTGGAGACCATCACCATGCAGTCGGTCGTGACAGCGGTCCTGCTGATGGGGCTGGCGCTCGCGTTCGGACAGGGGACCCCGCCGGCGACGGTGGAGTTCTGGCGGGCCGTCGCCTGGCTGATCGTGCTGGCGAGCCTCGGCGGCTACGTCATGTACGTGTCCGTCGCCGAGCGGCAGGGAGCGACGGTGGTCAGCACCCTGCTGTTCCTGACTCCGCCGACCACCATGTTCTGGGTGTGGGTGATGTTCGGCGAGCGGGTGACCCTGGTCGGGGTGGCCGGCCTCGCCGTCAGTGGCGTGGGGGTCTGGCTCGCACTCGGCGGCCAGCGTGCGGCGGCGGCCGCTCCACCTCTCGAGGAGCCGGTCCGCAGCACCTGACCAGCGCTCCTGGATCGGTGCTCGGCACCGGGTGCCTACTGGCCGAGCACGGCGCGGACCCGGCGCAGGACGAGGCTGGCACCGGCGCGCACCGTGGCCGGGGCGCCGAGCTCGTCGAGGATCGGGGCTCGCATCCGGGTCCAGTCCGGGTCGCTGGGGAGCGGTGCCTCCGGAGTGCTCCCCGCCGGTCCGAACGCCCGCGACACCGCTTCGCGCACCCCCATCAGCGGCAACCCGTCCGTTGGCTCCCAGGTGTGCCCCTCGCGACAGACCATGTCGTGACGCAGGCTCGCGATCAGAGCCGTCACGGTCCAGAACGGAGCGGCGGAGAGCGCGGCGGTGCCCAGGCCGACCAACGCGGCCGGCAACGGCAGGGTCGGCACCCGCAGACGCACCAGGCCCGCGCCGCGGGAACACTCGGCAAGCAGCTTCGAGTAGGCCAGGACCGTAGGTCCACCGATGTCGAGCGTCCCCGATGCGCTGCCCAGGCCGGGCCCGCCCTCGGCCGTGGAGAAGGCCTCCACCACGGCGCGCACCACGTCGCTGACCGCGATCGGCTGGACCTTGTGCCCGAGCCAGCTCGGCACGGGTTGGACCAGCAGGAGGGTGGCGAGCTGCCGGATCACCTCGAAGGACGTGGATCCCGCCCCGAGCACCACGCCGGCGCGCAGCGAGAGCACCGCTCGTTCGAGCGTCTGCGCCTCGGCGAGGACCTCCTCGACCTCGAGCCGGGAGGCGATGTGCGGGGAGAGGTCCTGCTCGGGGACCTCGGGAACGAGACCGGAGAGGTAGACGATGCGTCGTACGGCACTGTCCGCGACCGCGTCCCGGACCACTTCCGCCCCTCGCCTGTCCCGCTCGCCGAACCCGCGGGTGTTCAGCGAGTGGACCAGGTAGCAGATCCCGTCGACGTCGGTCAGCGCCCCGCGCACGTCGTCCGCGTCCGTGACGTCACACCGCACCCAGTCGACACGGTCGCCCCAGGCGAAGCGTCTCGGGGCCGGACGCGACGAGGAGGCCGCCACCACCGGGTGCCCGGCATCGAGCAGGGCGGGCACCAGCCGGGAACCGACGTAGCCGGTCGCCCCGAGGACGAGGATCCGCACGGTCACTCCCCCAGGTGGCGCAGCAGGTTGGCAGCGAACCGTCGGCCCATCAGCGCCATCACGGCGCGCATGCCGCCCTCGACGGCCGGCCGGGTCAGCTTGCCGAACGGAAGCTCGACCCGTACCCCGAGCTCGATGGACACCCGGGTGCCGGTGCCGCTCTCCTCGAGCAGGTACTCCCCCTCCACCGAGCTGTGCTCGTCGGTGCGATCGGGGTCGTGGGTGAAGCCGATCCGGTGCGGCTCCTCGAAGGTCATCACCTCGGTGAACGTGGTGCCGATCGACTTGCCCAGGAGCGGGATCTTGGCCACGTGCCACTGCCACCGGTCGCCGTCCACATCGATCCGGTGCAGGTAGGGCGTCAGCTTCGGCAGCAGCACCGGGTCGGTCAGGGCGTCCCAGATGTCGGACCGCGAGGACTTCAACGTCGCGGTCGAGCTGGTCTTGGCGGTGAAGCGGGTCATGGGTCTCCTCATGGTCGCCCGGGTCTCGAGCAGTGGCGGCGCGCGCCATGGCATCACGAGGCGCGGTCTGCTCGACGCCGTCGCCACAACCTACCGATCGGCTAGCGTCGCGGCATGGCCGCCCTCACCCTGCGTGCACACGGAAGCGCACCTGTCCCCTGGCCGGGAGCGGTACGCCGACCCGGGCCTCTGGTCGACCTGGGCACCGCAGATCCAACGCGTGGACACCGGGATGGAGCGGCTCACGGTGGGCGGCACCGGAACGGTGCGCGCCGGCCTGGCAGTGGGCCCGAGGCTGCCCGTTCCGTTCGAGGTCCTCGAGGTCGACGAGCCCGCGATGCAGTGGTGCTGGCGCGCTCACCTCGGCCCGGTCAGCCTCCGCCTCGAGCACGGGGTCACCGCCCACGACCGCGGTTCCGCGACGTGCCTCAGGGTCCATGGCCCCCTCCCGGTCATCCTGGGCTACGCACCTGTGGCCCGGTTCGCACTCACCCGTCTCGTCGCTGCCTGAGATCGGACGACCACGGGCCCCGGGGCCCCGGTAGGTTTACCCTCGTCCCATGACGGCGGCGGGCGACCCCCTGTTGGACTGCGAGGGGGAGATGGCGGAGCGTCTGGCCGCCTACGACTGGTCGGGCACTCCCCTGGGCCCGCTCGACTCCTGGTCGCAGAGCCTGCGGACCTCGGTCGCGATCGTCCTGCGCAGCCGCTATCCGATGCTGCTGAGCTGGGGCGAGGACCTCGTGATGCTGTACAACGACGCCTTCATCCCCACCCGGTACCAAGCACCCCGGCGCCTTCGGCGGCCTGCTCCCCCACGAGTTCGCCGAGGTCTGGGACGCGATCGGCCAGATGCAGCGCTCGGTGCTGGCCGGCGGCCAGGCAACCTGGTTCGAGGACCTCCGCTTGATGATCGAGCGCCGAGCCGGGTCGAGGAGGCGTTCTTCACGTTCTCCTATTCCCACGTCCCCGACGAGTCCGGCACCGGCGGCGTGCTCGCCGTGCTCACCGTCACCACGGACAAGGTGGTCGCAGCTCGCCGGCTGGCCCTGCTCAACCAGCTCGCCATGGTGGGCACCCAGGCGACCGCCCCCGACCAGGCCATGGCTGCTGCCCTCGCGGTGCTCGCCGGAGCGTCCGGAGGACCTGCGCTGCGGGCTCTGTACGCCGAGGGCCTGGCCACCGCGGACGAGCCTCCGGGGCTGTTCCGCACCGGGTCGTTCGGGAGCCCGACGACGACGAGGTGCCCGACCTCGTCGACTCGCCCGATTATCCCGTGTCGGTCGCGTGGTCCCAACGGCAACCGTCGCTACCGTCACCGACCCGACGTGACCCGGTGGTGGGCAGCCCGGTGCACTGGGCAGCCTTCCCACTCCGCGGCCAGGACGAGGTTGAGGCCGTTCTGCTGCTCCCCCGGACCGCTACGCCCGGTCGACGAGGACCACCAGAGGTTCCTGAGCCTGGTCGCCGACCAGTTCGCCCAGATCCTGGCCGTTGCGACCGCGCGGGCGCGTGAGCACGCCCGCCTCGAGGCACTGGCCGCGCTGGATGCCGCCAAGACCGCGTTCCTCTCAAACGTCAGCCACGAGTTCCGCACCCCCCTCACCCTGCTGCTCGCCCCACTCGAGGACGTCCTCGACGGACGGGCGGCGACGATCGGGCGCGAGGACGCCGAGGTGATGCACCTGAGCGCGCACCGGCTCCTCCGCATGGTGAACGCCCTGCTCGACGTCGCCCGCATCGAGGCCGACGGGTTGGCACCCTCCCCCGAGGCCGAACGACCTCTCCCGATCACCCGGGCCGCCTGCAGCCCTTCGAGGATGCAGCCGCCCGCGCGGGCCTGGCGATCGAGCTCGACGTCGACCCGCACCTGGGGCCCGTCCTCGCGGACCCCGAGCTCTGGGAGAAGATCGTCCTGAACCTGGTCGCCAACGCGATCAAGTTCACCACGCACGGTTGCGTGGGAGTCCTCCTCGGTCGCCGCGGCGAGCACGTCCTGCTGCGGGTGACCGACACGGGCATGGGCATCCCCGAGTCCGACGTCGACAAGGTGTTCGACCGGTTCCACCGGGTCCAGCACGGCGGTGACCGCACCGTCGGCGGGACCAGCATCGGTCTCACCCTCGTGGCCGAGGCCGCCCGGGCCCTGGGCGGGGCCGCGAGGGTGGAGTCGGAGCCGGGCGTGGGTTCGACCTTCGAGGTCGAGCTCGCACTCGTCCGCGCGACCGCGGCGCCCACGAGGACCTCGGCGTCTCACCCCGGGGCGATCCAGGCGCTGGCCACCGACGCGTCCGCGCGTGACGAGACCCTCTCGGAGAGCACCTGCGAGGATCGCAGGCGGGAGCTGGACCGGCCATCCTGGTCGTCGAGGACAACGCCGCCGTGGGTGCGCGCGTGTCCCGCCTGCTGACCGGGTTGGGCCACGTCTCCACGGCGTCCGACGGCATGTCTGCACTCGCGGTGCTCCGGTCCCGGCACATCGACCTGGTGGTCTCGGACGTGATGATGCCCCGGATGGACGGGCTCGAGCTGTGGCGGAAATCCGTGGGGACGAGACCCTGCGCAGCACCCCCGTGATCCTGCTCTCGGCCCGCGCCGGTCCCGAGGCCGCCGCGGGTGCGATCGACGCCGGAGCCGACGACTACGTCGTCAAGCCCTTCACCCCGGGTGAGCTGCTGGCCAGGTGCCGAACCAGCCTCGAGCTCGCCGAGTATCGCGCGAGCGCCGCCGCCAGCCAGGTCCGTGGGGCGCTCCTCGCCGGTGTCAGCCACGACATGCAGACGCCACTCGCCGTGATCACGACCTCCCTGGGGCTGCTCGGAGATCAAGACATCGACGAGGAGCAGCGACGTCACATCGCCGCCAGAGCGCGCGCGCGGGCGTCCCAGCTCTCCCGCCTGGTGACCCAGTTCCTCGACTGGTCGCGACTGAGCATGAACCAGTCTCTGCCGGTCCGGCTCGAGCGGGTGCTCCTGATGGAGCTGGTCAATGCGGTCGCCGTCGAGCACGAACGTGTGCTGGTCATCGGAGACGCGGCGACGGTGGAGGTCTCGTGTGACCAGCAGCGCACGGGCGGATCCTGCACAACCTGGTGGAGAACTCGCAGAGGGTGACCCAGTCGAAGATCGAGATCGAGCTCAGCTGGACCGAGGAGGACGTCACGGTGCGGGTCGTCGACGACGGGGAGGGCGTGAGCCCCGAGGTTCTCCCCTTCCTCTTCGACGCGTTCGGCCCCTCGACTGCGACCAAGGGCAACGGCCTCGGCCTGCACGTCTCCCGGGAGGCGGCCGTCGCCCAGGGCGGTGCCCTGGTGCTGGAGTCGACGGGTCCGACGGGACCGTCTTCGCACTGACGCTGTCGAAGCACCTCGGATGACCCATGTCCTGGTGGCGGACGACGACGCGGACGTCCGTGAGCTGACCGCGCAGCTGTTCGCCATGCGGGGGTGGACGGTGAAGACGGTCACTTCCGGCGCCGAGGCACTCGCGGCTCTGGAGAACGAGGACTACGACGTCGCCGTCCTCGACCAGACCATGCCGCCCGGCAGCGGACTGGAGGTCGCGGCGCAGCGGCGCATGGTGGGTGACGCCATCCCGATCGTGCTGTGGACCGGGTGGGCCGGGAACCTCGACGCTGAGGACGCGGAACGTCTGAAGGTCCACCTGATCAACAAGGCGGACGTCGCGGAGCTCGCCACGCTCGTCGAGCAGCTCGCCCGACGGGGGTGACCCGGGTCCCCCCAGCCCTTCGCTGGGAGCCCCGTGTGACATCTGGCCCTTGCGAGCCATTGCCGTCTCCCAGATCGTCTGTCTAAGGTGATGCGTCCCGGACGACCGGGACGCCCCCTTTTGTCGCCGAGTCTGTCCGCGCGGTGGGCCACCGACATCGAAGCGGACTGAGCGGGGAACCCAATCTTCCCGGGTCGTGAGAGCGACCCTCGGGGTGAGGCCACCCACGTGGCCGGGCAACTCCAGCCCGAACCCGACAGCTAACCTCGCAGGCGCACGGAGGAAACCCCATGCGCATGCGCACGCTCATCTCGACGCTGCTGGTCGCCCTGATCAGCACCGTCCTCGTCACCTCGACGCTCGCCGCTCCCGCCAGTGCCGCCGTCTCGATGCGGACCTGGTCGCAGCTGGCCAAGTGCGAGTCCGGCGGCCGCTGGCACATCGCGACGGGCAACGGCTACTACGGCGGGCTGCAGATCAGCACCCGGCACCTGGCGTGCCTTCGGCGGCAAGCGGTACGCCGCCCTGCCACACCGTGCGACCAAGCGTCAGCAGATCCGCGTTGCCACGCGCATCCTGCGACGGTCAGGGGTGGCGCGCCTGGCCGGCCTGCTCGCGGCGCATCGGCCGGCGCTGACGCACACCTGAGGGCCGCGGCAGGCTGAGGCGGCGCGGCCGTCGCCCCGGTCGCAGAGTCAGGCCGTGATGGCGTCCGGGGCCGGCCCCGCGCCGAGGAGGCGATCACGGAGCATGACCAGACCGGAGACCGTGTCCAGGAACCGAGCGGTGCTCTCGCCGACCTGCATGTCGTCGAAGTAGTGGTTGCGCATGGCCACCCGGGCCAGGTGGTGCTCGTCGTACTCGAGGCGTGCGGTGATGCAGCGGCGGCGAGGTCCTGCACGTCGACGTCGTCGATCACGTCGACGCACCGGCTGACCGGGCACCTCCTGGCGCAGCCGCTCCGCGTCGTGGTGCCGGTCGGTCAGGAAGAGCGGCCGGTCGGTGCGCAGGTAGAGCCAGTCCAGGCCCACCGAGGAGACGTCGGTCACGATGGCGTCGCAGTCAGGGATGACCGCGAGGATGTCGCCGCGGGTGATCGCCGACGTGCCCGGCGTCCGGGTCCTGCTGGCCGGCCTCCGCGACCATCGTCAGGATGTCCTGGTGGGCGTCCCGGATCTCCGGCGTCCGGCTGGTCAGCACCTGCGGGTGCGGCTTGTAGACGACCCGCACGTCCGGAACCGCCAGGATCGCCCGGACGACGTCCCGCCCGATCGTGTCGAGGGAGGTGTAGTCGTTGTACTCCGCGTCGCCCTCCCAGGTCGGGGCGTAGAGGACGGTCCGACGCGAGCTGGGCGGCAGCAGCGAGGCCGGGCGCAGGTCGAGCTGTGGTCGCCCGATCCGCACGAGGCGGTCGATGTCGAACTCCAGCAGTCCGGCGCAGTGCCTGTCCACGGCAGCCGTCGCCGGCCACGAACACCCGGTCGTAGGCCTTCGCGTTGTTGCTCGCCATGCTCTGCTTGTCGCTCTCACCGTGGTTGATGTGCACGTACGTCCGGCCGCTGATGAGGGACTGGAAGTTCAGCATCGAGTTGTTGCAGTACAAGACCACCTTCGCGTCGAGTTGCTCGTAGAGCGCCGTCAGCTCCGGGAACGACGGCGCCGTGAAGACGGGCAGCGAGGTCCGGGCGGCCAGGAGGGTGGCCGAGCGCCGGGTCCCGCACCACGATCCCCACCGGATGGCGCTCGTCGAGGATCTCCAGCACCGGGAGCCACTGGCTCAGCTGGTAGATGCGCGTGGGGTCGTCCCCGAAGTAGGCGACCGTGGTGACTTCATCCTTCACGAGAGAATGTTAGTCGCCCGACGGGTGCGACGCGCGCCAGTCCTGCGACTACTCCGGGCTGCCGTGTGCGACGACGTAGGACTCCATCCGGCGGTCCGGCACCAGCCACATCAGTGCGACGACGACGAAGGGGACCAGCCCCAGCCAGGGCGTCACGAAGCAGAGCGCGATCCCGACGAGGTAGATGACGGGCGAGACCTTGCCCTTGACGTCGCTACCGAGGGCCTCCCTGAGGATCGAGGTGTCCCCCTCGGCGCGGATGATGGTCAGCTGGAGCAGGTAGAAGGAGGAGCGCCGCGACCAGGAGGTTGGCTCCGTAGACCACCACCGGGGTGCGGGCGAGGTGCGACTCGTCCATCCAGGCGGTCGTGAAGGGGTAGAGCGAGAGCCAGAACAACAGGTTGAGGTTCGCCCACAGCACGGCTCCGTCGACCTGGTGAGCCAGCTGGAAGAGGTGGTGGTGGTTGTTCCAGTAGATGCCGAGGTAGACGAAGCTCAGCAGGTAGGTGAGCAGGCCGGTGACCGAGTCCCCCAGCGCGTGCAGGGTGGGCTCCTCGGGCACCTTCAGCTCCAGCACCATGATCGTGATGATGATGGCGAGTACGCCGTCGCTGAAGGCCTCGAGCCGGTTCGTGCGCATGGGCGCAGACTACCGACGCCCCCGGGTGGGACTCAGATGAAGAGCAGCTGCGCGCCGGCGGTCTTCTCGATGAAGTCGCTCGCGCTGATGATCCCCTCGACCTCTTCATAGAGGTCCTTGGGCTCGAGATGCTGCATGTCGGCAGACATCTTGCAGCCCCACAGGTGTCCGCCCGAGTCGACGACCTGCTGGAGGAACTCGGGAACCTCCGGCACACCTGCGTCGGCGATCGACTTCTTCATCTGGTGCGTCGCCATCGCCGTCATGCCGGGAAGCCCTCCGAGCCCCTGGGGCATGTGGGTGGCCGTGTTCCCCAGCATCGTGAACTTCAGGTCGTTCATCGTCTTCTTGTTGATCATGTCGAAGCCCCAGAAGGTGAAGAACAGATGCGTCTCCACGCCCTCGCCGAGGGCGGCGTTCGCCATGATGAGTCCCGGGTAGGCCATGTCGAGGTTCCCCTTGGAGCAGATGACCGCGAGCTTGCGCCCGCTGTCGGCCTCCTCGAAGGACGGGACCAGTGGGGTGGTCTCAAGGGTGGTCATGTCGTTGTCTCCTGTCGTCTCACACGCAGCCGCGGGGCTTGGGCAGCCCGGCGATGTAGGCCATCTTCTTCGCGGGCTTCTTCGGGAACAGCCCGAAGAGCTCCTTGGTAGGCAGTCCTCCGACGGTGGCGACACGGCGCAGCGTGGCGGTCTCGCCCCGCTCGGGGAAGTCGCTGCGGAGGAACCGGATCGCCTGCCAGCGCTCGTCGGTCATCTCGATGCCGATCTGAGCGGCCAGTGACCTGCCCAGATCCTCGGACCATTCTTCGTACTCGGTCATGAACCCCTCGTCGTCGACGTGGATCTCGTGACCGTTGATCACGGTGACGGGCATGTCAGTCCTCCTGCTTGTTCGGTGACGTGGTCTCGGGAACCCTCTTGCCGGTCATGGACATCAGCGCCGGCAGTGGGACGGGGCGGCCCGGGAGCAGCACGTTCCAGTAGATCCAGCGGAACGCCAGCTTCCCGAGGTGGTTGACACGGGTCTCCTTGAGCAGATCCATCGGCCCGATCACGGGCAGCGGGTACTTGCCAGGCAGCGGCTCGGTGTCGTAGTTGAAGTCGATCAGCAGGGCCTTGTCGTCACCGGACTCGACGAAGCAGTTCGCATGCCCGTCGAAGGATCCGGTCATCGGTCGCCCTGCAATGTGCTCCATGAAGTTGTCGACGAAGATCTCGACGGCGAAGTGCGCCACGGAACCGGCCTTCGAGGCCGGGATGTCGCTGGCGTCGCCGACGGCGAAGACGTTCTCGTGGGTCCGCGATCTCAGCGTGTGCCGGTCGACGGGCACGTAGTTCAGCTCGTCGCCCAGGCCGGAGCGCGCCACGAAGTCCGCGCCCATGTTCACCGGCACGGTGACCAACAGGTCGAAGGGGATCTCACGCTCGTCGTAGGAGACGAGCACCTTCCGGTCTGCGTCGACGCGCTCCACCATGAAGTCGGTCTCGACGTGCACCTTGCGCTCTGCAAGCATGCCGCCCAGGTACGCCGAGGCGACGGGCTTGGTGAACGCGCCGTCGAGGGGCGTGACGTACACCAGCTCGACCCGGTCCCTGATCCCCTGCTGGCGCAACCAGGACTCGGCCAGGAACGTGAACTCCAACGGGGCCACCGGACACTTGATCGGCATCTCCGTGACGTGCACGACGAGCCGACCGCGTTCGAAGTGCGTCAGCGCCTCGGCCAACGCCTCGGCGCCATCGAGGGTGTAGAAGTCGAAGATGCTGTGCCGCCACTCGCCGTCGAGCAGCCCGGGAGTCTGGTCCGGTCGCGGCGTGGCGCCGGTGGCTATCACCAGCTGGTCGTACTCCAGTGTCCGGCCGTCCTCGAGCAGGACCACGTTGTCGGTGGGCTCCACCCTGTCCACCGAACCCAGCACGAAGTCGACACCGTCGGGGAGGAACGCGTGTCGTGACCGGACCACCTGCTGCCGCGAGTAGCCACCGAACGGGACGAACAGGTATCCCGGCTGGTAGTGGTGGTCGTCGTCACGGTCGACGACCGTGATGCCCCAGTCCTGGGCGTCCAGCCGGTGCCGCAGCTTGTTGGCGATCATCGTGCCGGCCGTGCCGCTGCCGAGGATGACGAGCTTGTTCATCGCGCCTCCTTAGGTGCTTCACCTGCACTCAACCCGGCGCAGCGACCGGGCATGAGTGCCGAAGGTCCCGAGATGGTCGGCCATTGCGCCCGCCGATCCCTCGGGGGTGTTCTGCGTCATACCGTCCGTCGCCCGGGCGCTGCTAGCGTCCGCTCCATGCGCTCTGCCAAGGACTTCTTCGCCCCACTCGCCGTCGGAGCCCCCGAGCCCCTCCGCGAGATCCCCGCCCGCCCGTCGCGGGCGATCCACTTCTTCGACCCGGGCAACCCGAAGATGGCCGGCAAGGTCCCGGACATGGTCGGCAAGACCGACGTGCTCCTGGGCAACCTCGAGGACGCCGTCAAGGCGGAGAACAAGGAGACCGCACGTGCCGGTCTGGTCAAGATCGGCCAGGAGGTCGACTTCGGGCCCACCCAGTTCTGGACCCGGATCAACTCGCTCGACTCCCCGTGGGCGCTCGACGACCTGACCACCCTGGTCTCCGAGATCGGCGACAAGCTCGACGTGATCATGGTCCCCAAGGTCCAGGGCGCCGAGGACATCCACTACGTCGACCGGCTGCTGTCGCAGCTCGAGGCCAGGGCCGGGCTGCAGAAGCCGCTCCTGGTGCACGCGATCCTCGAGACCGCACGTGGCATGGTGAACATCGAGGAGATCTGCGGGGCCAGCCCGCGCATGCAGGGCCTCTCGCTCGGACCGGCCGACCTCGCAGCCGACCGCCGGATGAAGACGACGCGCGTCGGTGGCGGGCACCCGGGCTACCTGGTGCGCCAGGACCCGACCGACGGGGACATCGACGCTCAGCGCACGACGTACCAGCAGGACCTGTGGCACTACACGATCGCGCGGATGGTCGACGCGTGCGCGATGCACGGGATCTACCCCTACTACGGGCCGTTCGGCGACATCGCCGACACCGTCGCCTGCGAGGACCAGTTCCGCAACGCCTTCCTGCTCGGCTGCGTCGGGGCCTGGTCGCTGCACCCCAAGCAGATCGCCATCGCCAACAGGGTGTTCAGCCCCTCGGTGGAGGACGTGGAGCACGCCCGGCTGGTCATCGCCGCCATGGGTGACGGGACCGGTGCGGTGATGATCGACGGCAAGATGGAGGACGACGCGTCGGTCAAGCAGTGCCAGGTGATGGTCGCCCTCGCCGACGAGCTCGCCGCGATCGACCCCGAGCTGAAGAAGCAGTACGACGCGATCGACAGCGCTGACCCGCGAACGCGGTGGGCTGAACCGGTGTCCCAGGACGCGTTCCGCCCGCGCAGATCGGTCCTCTACATGCCCTCGTCCAACGAACGTGCGCTGGAGAAGGCCACGTCGATCCCGTGCGACGGCCTGATCCTCGACCTCGAGGACGCCGTCGCACCCGGAGGCCAAGGTCGAGGCCCGCGAGGCGGCCTGCACCGCCGTCGCCTCCGGCGAGTACGGGAAGCGCGAGGTGACCATCCGGATCAACGGCGCCGACACGCAGTGGCACTCCGAGGACCTCGCTGCTGCCTGTGCCGCCGGGCCGGACGCCATCGTGGTGCCCAAGGTCGACTCTGCCGACGCGGTGCTCCGGCTCGTGGACGCGATGGCCGGCCACGACGCACCCGAGCACACCAAGCTCTGGGCGATGGTGGAGACGCCGTACGCCATGCTGCACGCGGAGGAGATCGCCGGCGCCTCGGAGCGACTGACCGTCCTGGTGATGGGCACGAACGACCTCGCCAAGGAGCTGTACGCCGAGCACGTGCCCGGTCGCCAGCCCCTGCTGACAGGGCTCTCGCTGGCGCTGCTCGCCGCGCGCGCCACCGGCAAGGCGATCATCGACGGCGTCTACAACGACGTGAAGGACACCGAGGGCTTCCTCGCCGAGTGCCAGCAGGGTCGCGAGATGGGGTTCGACGGCAAGACCCTGATCCATCCCGGTCAGGTCGAGGGAGCCAACGAGGCGTTCGCACCCTCGCAGAAGGCGGTCGAGGACGCGCGCGGCATCCTGCAGGCATGGGAGGACGGCCGTGGGTCAGGCGTGGTGACCTACAACGGCCGGATGATCGAGAACCTGCACGTGGAGTCCGCGCACCGCACGCTGAGCATCCACGAGGCGATCACCGCCCTCGGGGACGAGCAGGACTAGCGGTCGCGCCTCGGGCTCCGGCTCGGCCGCGTTGGTCGGACAGCGCGGGTTGGGGCAGAAGTCCACGGCAGCCATCTCGCCGGGATTCAGCTCCGCGCGGGTGTCGTTCGTCGCGTCGAAGTCGATCACCGCGTGCTGGAGCGCGGTGCCGCACTCTGGGCAGGTGCGGGGCCACGTCGTCTCGTCCACCGTTGGTTGGTCCACCCCGTCACCCTAGTGCCCCTCGGGGAGCCGCGGTCGCCGCCGGGACACCCGCTCGTCGGCCGACTCAGCCGGTCTGGGCCAGCAGCTGCTGGTGGAACTCCCGCTCGAGGTGCCGGGTCACCAGTGCCGGGTCGGCGTCCAGGAGCCGCTGCTCGCTGAGCACCACGACCCGCCACCCGCACCTTGCAGCGCCACCAGGTCGGCTCCCGACGCGCGGCCCGACAGCACGGCTCCGAACTGTCGGCGCTCGACACCGAGACCGAGTCGGACCAGCCGTCCGGCCGCGCACACCGGCAGCGCGGGCACAGGCGTGGGGAGCAGCGCCTCGTTCCAGCGCAGTCGCAGGATCGACTCGGCCAGGCAGGAGGAGCGTGCGTCGGCCTGGGCCGCCAGGGCGCGCAGCTGGCCCACGCCCCGGTGCGCCCCCCACCGCGCGACCTCCGCCAACAGCTCGACGTGGGTGAAGCTCCCTCCGGCGAGCAGCAGGTCCATCGCCCCGAGGGCGAGTGGGGGTGGCAGCATCCGGCCGAGGTCGAGCGCCGTGCGCAGTGGCGTCGTGAGCAGCAGCCCCTCGACCTGCTGCACGTCGTGCCCGGCGAGCCGCCGTCTCCCCGCTGAGCTCCCCCGGCGGCGGGCGCCGCCGCGCGCGACGACCTCCACGGGCCGGGGACGGGTCGGGTCGAGGACCGGGACGTCGACGCCATGGACCCATGCGGCGGTGCAGTCCACCGCGACAGCCTCCGGTGGCACCACGAGCGCCAGCGCGGCGGCGCGGAGCTGGCGGCAGTCGGGTGCGGACGCGGAGGCGTAGACACCCCGGACGAGCCGCCGGACCTCGCCCTCGCGTGCCATCCGGTCCAGCGACGGACGCTCGATCCCGGCCGCTCGCGCCATCGCGGGGGTGAACGGGCGATCGAGCGGCAACGCGGCGGGCAGCGGGTCCAACGGCAGCGGGTCCGACGGCGGCGGGTCGAAAGGCGGGGTCTCGTCCATGGACACAGGGTGGTCTCGACCGTCAGATCCGTCGAACGACAATCCACAGGCACGAGCGGGTCGCCGGCGACCCCGGCGACCCGGGCCTGGCGCCGGTCTACCAGGGAAGCACCGCGAGCTCCGGAGGATGGACGTCGCAGACGAGGACGACCGGCGCCGGGTCCGCGCTGCCGGTGAGCGCCTGGCGCAGGGGCGGCGCCATCAGCTCGACGAGCTCGTCCACGCCCAAGGAGGCGATCGGCTCGACCTTCAGGACATATCGGATCATCGCCAACCCGATCAGCTGGGAGCCCACCAGCTCCATCCGCACAGCGGACGACTCGACGCCGACGGCCCGGGCCACGGGGTTGACCACTACCCGGTTCACCAAGGCGTAGAACGCGCGTCCGGCACGGGCGTTGCTGACACTGCCCCGCACCAGCGCCAGCGCACGACGCTGGGTGCGGGGGCTCTCGCACAGGAGCAGGAACCGTCTCAGCAGCCGCTCGGTGAAGTCGGCGGGCACGCTGTCGGCGCTCATGGGAGCCAGCGTGGCACGGGGACGCCCAGGACGGGGGGAGGCACCACGTGGAAGGAGCAGCAGCCATCACGACGGCTGGAGGCCTCTGCGCGACACGTCAGACGGAGCTCGCGGTGGGCTGGGAAGGCCGACGCTTCCCGGCTCCCAGGGCTCTAGGCTCAGGACATGACTGACATGTGGAGCACCATCGCCGCCGAGCGCGGCGATCTCGCCGCCGACCTGGTCGACCTTTCCGACGCGGAGTGGGGCGCCCGTTCGCTCTGCGCGGGCTGGACCGTGCAGGACGTGCTGGCGCACATGACCTCGACGGCCGCGATGACGCCGCCGAAGTTCCTCGTCGGGTTCCTCAGCGCGGGGTTCGACTTCCCGAAGTTCGCTGCCCGGGGCATCGCGAAGCACCGGGGCGGCACGCCGGACGAGACGTTGCACAACTTCCGGGCCCAGCAGGGCTCCACGTCGTCCCCGCCCGGACCGAAGCTCTCCTGGCTGGGCGAGACGATCGTGCACGCCGAGGACATCCGACGCCCCCTCGGGATCCGGCACGTCTACCCGCTCGAGAGCGTGCGCTCGGTTATCGACTTCTACCAGGGATCGAACGCCCTGATCGGCACCAAGGACCGGATCGCCGGACTCACCCTGGTGGCCACCGACACCGACTGGACGCACGGTTCCGGCCCCCTGGTCGAGGGCCCGCTGCTGTCGCTGCTGATGGCGGCGACGGGCCGAGGGTCCGCCTGTGACGATCTCGCCGGCGAGGGAGTCGCGACCCTGCGCGAGCGGTGCGGCTGAACGGTCAGCCCACCAGTGCCCGGAATGCAGCGGCGTCCCGGTCTGTTCGACCAGGTGTAGACATCCTCGATCAGCACCAGGAGAACGCGTGAGCTCAATACTTTTCGTCGTGACCGGAGCCGACCACTGGACGCTGAAGGACGGCACCGAGCACCCGACCGGCTTCTGGGCCGAGGAGCTGGTCGCGCCGTACGGCGTGTTCACCGGCGCGGGGCACCAGGTGACCTTCGCGACCCCCGGTGGCGTCGTCCCCGTGGTCGACCAGGGCAGCCTCGCCGCGGAGGTCAACGGTGGGCAGGAGAACGCCGACCGGATCAAGCAGCAGCTCGACGAGATCACGGACCTGAAGGACCCGCGCAAGCTCGAGGACGTGCGCCTCGACGACTACGCAGCGGTCTTCTACCCCGGCGGGCACGGACCGATGGAGGACCTCTCCGTCAACGCCGAGTCCGCGAAGCTGCTCTCCGAGACCCTCGCGTCCGGCAAGCCGCTCGGCATCGTGTGCCACGCACCGGCAGCCCTGCTGGCCACCGCCGGTGAGGACGGCACCTCTCCGTTCTCCGGCTACCGCGCCACCGGCTTCACCAACGCGGAGGAGACCCAGGCGGGTCTCGCCGACAAGGCGCCGTGGCTGCTCCAGGACCGGCTGGTCGAGCTCGGCATCGACTTCGACGAGGCGGACCCGTGGTCGGTGAACGTGGTCGTCGACCGCGATCTCTACACCGGCCAGAACCCGGCGTCCTCCGGCCCGTTGGCCGAGACGCTGGTCAAGGCGCTCGGCTGACCGCACCCGACGCCGACAGAGGACGCGGCGCTCCCCCGGGAGCGTCGCGTCCTTCGCGTTGCGGCAGGCAGTCGCCGCTGTCAGGCCGACGGAGCCAGGGACGCGACGAAGTCGAGCTTCTCCAGCACGGTCGCGGGGATCACGAACGGGTAGAGGTCCTCGTGCCCCATGCTGCGGTTGATCATGTTCAGGGCCACGCTCAGGGGCACCCAGATCCCGACGACGACGTCGCGGAACTGCGAGAAGGACGTCACGCTGCCCACCGTGGCGAGCCCGTACTCCGACGCCGTCTGGATCGTGTCGCAGATGTGCAGGTAGTGCGCCCAGGTCTCCGCGAAGTCCTCGAACGGGTGCATCGTGGCATAGCTCGAGATGTACGACGACTCCCAGCCCTCGGGCGGCCCCTCGGCGTAGTGCCGGTCGATCTCGCCCTGGTAGTCCAACGTCTCGTCGCCGAACAGCTCCCGGCTCCGGTCGAGCAGGTCGGCGCCGGTGACCAGCTGCCACTCGTAGTAGTGGCCGACCTCGTGACGGAAGTGTCCGAGCATGGTGCGGTAGGGCTCGCCGAGGTTCTCCCGCACCTGCATCCGGTGGGCGGCCTCGCTCTCGGCCAGGTCGATCGTGATCAGGCCGTTCGCGTGCCCGATCACCACGTTCTCGTCGACGCTGCTGAGGAGGTCGAACGCGAGCCCGTTCTCGGGGTCGTGGTGCTTGCTCACCACCGGGAAGCCGAGGGTGTCCAGCTCGAAGACCAGGTGTCTCTTCGCACGCTCGGCCTCCGGGAAGTTCGCCAGACCCCGGGCGTCGTCGTCGTTGGGCCTCGTACGCGTGAGGCTGCAGCTGAAGCACTGACCGTCCTCCACCTGGGTCAGCCAGGTGCACCCCGAGAGCGGGAGGTTGCGACACACGTGCCACTGCTCGCCCGCTCCGTCCAGGTAGCCCCCCTCCTCGTCCACCGGGACGATCGCCCGTTCCTCCCGGGAGAACCCGAGCCGGGTGCCACAGCGCACGCAGCGGGAGTTCTCGAAGTGCAGGGGGTTCTCACACGCACGACAGCGGAATGCCTTCACCGCAGAAGCCTTCCACAGCCGCCTGCGGCACAATCAGCGGCATGACCACCCTGGACAGCTGGACCCCCGGCAGCCATTCCTTCGCTGGTGTGAGCCACCCGACGTACCGGAAGGGCACCGGACCGGGTGTCGTGGTGATCCACGAGATCCCGGGAATGACGCCGTCGGTGATCGGCTTCGGGGACGAGGTCGTGGCAGCGGGGTTCACCGTGGTGATGCCGCACCTGTTCGGCACCCCCGGCGCCGGCATGGGTCCGGTCACCGTGGCGAGGTCGATGGGCCAGGTGTGCGTGAGCCGCGAGTTCACCAAGCTCGCGACCGGCGTCACCACTCCCGTCGCGGGTTGGCTGCGCAGCTTGGCGCGCGAGCTGCACGACGAGCTCGGCGGACCCGGCGTCGGTGCGGTCGGCATGTGCTTCACCGGCGGGTTCGCCCTGGCGATGATGGTCGACACCTCTGTGGTCGCTCCGGTGCTGGCCCAGCCCGCGACCCCCTTCCCCGTTGGCAAGGCTCGGGCGGCGGACATCAACCTGACTCCCTCCGACCTGGCCATCGTGAAGGAGCGCGTCGCCGCCGGCTGCCAGGTGATGGGCCTCCGGTACAAGGGCGACCCCGCCGTGGGCACGCGGTTCGAGACGCTGACCCGCGAGCTGGGTGATGCGTTCATCCGAGTCGAGTTCGAGGGTCGTCGGCACTCCACGCTCACCGAGCACCGGCAGCAGGATGGCGTGGACCGGGTGCTCGCCTTCTTCGACGAGAAGCTCCATCACCCTGACGCCGGCTGAACTGACCCGACGGCGGATCTCGCCCGGCCCCGTGTGCGGGCGCCTCAAGCTTCTGAGAAGCGGGGTTCGGCCTAGTTGCGGGTTGCGGGTCTAGCGCTTGCGGTGATCGTGAGCTGTCTCATTCCCGCGGCGGCCACCGCGATCACGAGATGCTCCGAGATTGCTTCGAATTCCGTTCCACAGCAGGGGATTCTCAGTCCTCGGGTTGTCGGTGCTCGGTGCTTGAATTCACTCATGACCACCCAGCCGGAACCATCGATCCCAGGCCCGCGCGGAGGGGTGTCGCGGGTGAGCTGGCGCGGTTCCGTTCGGTCGTGAAGGCGATGGGCGAGACGCTGTGGGCCGTCCGTGGTCGTGATGAGCTGATGGACGCGGTCGCTGAGATCGAGGCACTGAAGTCGACCCTGGACGCGGTCGAGCTCGAGGTCGTCCGTGAGCTCGACGCCACCGACGCGGTCAAGCCCGCGGGCTGGGCCTCGACGCAGGACTTCGTGACCGCCGTGGCCGGTGGGCACAAGGGCACCGGACCCGCCACCGTCCGGCTCGCCGCTGCGGTCGAGGACCGGTCTTGGCGCCGGTCGCCGAAGCCATGGGTGACGGGTGGCTCTCGGTCGCGAAGGCCCACGTCATCGAACGCGCCGTCGACACGCTGCCCGGTGAGCGGGACCTCCGGCAGCGCGGCGTGGCCTTCTTGCTCGGTGAGGCCAAGGCACTGGATGCGACCGAGCTGAAGAAGCTCACCCGACACCTGATCAGCGTGGTCGACCCTGACGGGGAGGAACGCCGGGCCGAACGCGAGCTGGACCGTCTCGAACGAGCCGCCCACTGCGACCGCTACCTGACCATCACCGACGACCAGGCAGGCGGTGCCTGGATCAAAGGCAGGTGCAGCAGCGAGGACGCAGAGCTGGTCAAGGCGACCCTGATCCCGCTCGCCGCACCCCACCCCGCCGCCGGACCGGTCTGCGACCCGCCCACCTGCGCGGTCCCCGGGTGTGGCCATGACGGACGCGACCCCCGCGACCACGGCGCCCGACTCCTCGACGCCCTCGTCGAAGCATGCGCAAGGCTGCAGAGCACCGAGCTGCTCCCGGAGTCCCACGGCGCCGTCCCCCGGCTGACCCTGACCATGGACTACGAGGCTCTCCGCGACAGTAGTGGTTTCGCGGTCACCGAGACCGGGCGCGAGCTCTCCGCCTCTGCGATCCGACGGATCTGCTGCGACTCCCACCTGATCCCCGCCGTCCTGGGCACGGCCTCGGAGGTCCTCGACGTCGGCCGCACCCAACGCCTGGTCACCGCAGCCATCTGGAAGGCCCTCGTCGCCCGAGACGCCCACTGCCGGTTCCCGCACTGCCGACGACCACCCGTGACCTGCCACGCCCACCACCTCCAGCACTGGGCCGACGGCGGAAACACGTCCCTGGACAACCTGATCCTGCTCTGCGGACACCACCACCGCCTGATCCACGCCGGCCCCTGGACCATCCACCGGGCCGGACCTGCGTCGTTCGAGTTCCACCCACCACCCGACACCCACCGAGCCCTGCGTCACGGCCGCCCGCCGCCAGACGACTGACATCCGACCCCTCACGGCGTACGTACGTCGGGTCCTGCGGACTCTTGAGCTCACAGAGCCCCCTACAGGGAGGTCGAGACCCATGGAGCTGACCGTCTGTCCAGAGTGTTCCGAGCTGGCTGAGATCCAGTGGCGCGCAGTGCTCGAAAGCACCGATGGCCCTGTCGAGCACGCAAAGCTCCAGTGCGTGCGCAAGCACTGTTTCTTGCTGCCGGTGGCCGCACTGCGTCGTCGGCCGGATCCGTGCCAGCCAGCTGCGCGCTACTACGGGGCGAGCTCGACGAGATAGGTCCAGAAGCCACGCCTCACGCGGCCGAGGCGTCGGCCCGAGGTGACCACCTGCGTCCTCGCCGTCGCGCACCACGGGATGCCAGCTCGTTGCATCCGCGCCACGAGGCGCGCGTCCTCGCCGGTGTGCACCCGCTCGAAGCCACCGACCGCGTCGTAGGCCCCGAGAGTGAAGCCCAGGTTTGCTCCGTGGACGTGCGCGTGGCCCTCGCCCAGCCAGTGGCGGGCCTGCCACCTGGACAGGACCTCGGGCGTCAGGTCCCGCGGATCAGGAACGACCGTCCCGATCACGAGCATGCTGCCCCTCGCAGCCAGGGCGACCTGCTCGACCAGCCAGCTCGGTGGGACCACGGTGTCGGCGTCCGTGCAGGCCACCCAGACCGAGCCCTCGGACCGACCGCCCGCGAGCTCGCGGACGCGGGCGACGCCGGCGGCGCGGACCTCACCCACCACGCCTGACTCCACCTCGACGACGTCGACCCACGGAGACTCCTCGAGGATCTGACGCGAGCCGTCGGTGCACGAGTCCAGCACCAGGGTGACTCGGACCTCGACGTGGCCGTGGGCCTTCCTCAGCTCGTCGGTCGCGGCGCGCAGCGAGGCCAGGTGACGTGGCAGGAGCGTCTCTTCGTTGCGTGCCGGGACCACGACGTGGACCACGTCGACACCTCGCTCGTCGTTCATCCCAGCGGTGAGGGCCAGCCGTGCTCACGCGCGTGGATGCGGATCTCGACATCACGATCCACGTACGTCGCGTTGACCTCCGGCAGCCGAGGGTCCCGGAAGGACCCGTGCACCGCATCGGCGTCGAGCACCCAGCCCTCGACCCTGTGGCGCCAGTGACAGAGCACCACGACGCCGTCCGGGGTCAGCGACCCGGCTATCCGACCGACCAGCGCCTCGAGCTCCACGGGGCTCAGGAAGTAGCCCACCTCGGAGACCACCACCAGGTCGAACGTCGCGTCCTGCGGCCACTCGCGCCCCACGTCCAGACCCGCGACGGTGACCCGTTCGTCTGCCTCGAACCGACGACGGGCAGCAGCGAGCGCAGCCGAGGAGCGGTCCACGGCGAGCACCTGCCCGCAGCGGTCGGCGAGAGCGGCGGCCAGGGCGCCCGTGGAGCAGCCGACCTCGATGGCCCGCTCGAACCGGGGACGAGGCAGCATCGCGAGCACCAGGTCGCGCTTGCGCTGCTCGTACCACCGGGACTCCACACCCCAGGGATCGCCGTCCGTCTGGTGGAGCTGGTCCAGTGAGTCGTCGGGGCAGTCGGCGCTGGCTGTGCGCAGGTAGGTCTCCGGGCCCTGGGTGAAGTGTGCGAGCAGCTCCGGGGCCAGGAGCGTCTCGTCGCCCGGGAGCTGCGAGAGGGGCGTCACCTGGCTGGCATGGGCACCGATGGCGCGACCCTTCGTCGCGACCGCCTCGGCGTCCAGGTCGAACCTGCGCAGGAGCACCCAGGGCGCGTCCTCGGGGTGGCCCCAGTGCCAGAACCAGATCGGGAACTCCCAGAGGTCCGCCCCGGTACGCCGCGCCGCCGTGGCTGCGGCCCGGCCGGCCGCCTCGTGGTCGGGATGGCCGTCCCGGCGCCAGGGAGCGACGATCACGCTGCGCCGACCGTCACCGACGATCTCGACCACGGCGGTCGTCACCGCGTCCTCGCTCCCGGTCACGGCACCGTCCGGCAGCGCGAGTCGGCGCAGTCGGTCCTCACCCACGCCCAGGACCGCCGCTGCCTGTCGTCCTTCAGCCGCGCGCACGACCGCCAGCTGCTCAGGGGGACACGTCGGGGAGTCGGGGTGGCTGCCCTCCCCGTCCGTGGCGCAGACGATGTCCACCGGGATGCCGAGCCGCCGTGCGCACGCGATCAGCCCACCGGCACCCAGACTCTCGTCATCGGGGTGCGCAGCCACGACGACGACGTGGTCGACTCCGTCCAGGGACACGGTCTCACCCGTTCCCCACTCGGCGTGGCGACGCCAGGCCGTGGTCGGCGTACCGGGTCCGACATGAGTGAAGGAATGCTGCTCCCCAGTGCTCACCACCACGACCACTCCCCTTTCGCGGGTTCAGCCAACAGCATGGCTCCAAGCGCCGAGGCGTCGCGCTCCGCGTGGTGCTGCCGGACGTAGACACCGAGGTCGCTGATCCGGCGGGCGTGCTCCTCCTCCAGCGCGAGGGGGGCCGGACCGAGCGCGTGCGCGGAGCGGGAGAGCACCTCCTCGACGCAGTCGACGACGACCTGACGCACGCGGAGTGCCAGGCGACTCGCCGCCTCACGGTCGACGGCGGGTCGGTCGACCACGATGGCGGCGTCGAGCAGCACCGCACGGGCACGTCCGAGGGCGACGTCGACGGATCCGAGATGCGCGAGCGCGATCTGGTCGGGCTTCCGGCTCAGTGCAGCCGAGCGCACCCTGCGGGCCACCGCGACGGCGGCACCGAACCACACCGCGGCCACCCCGATGCCACCCCAGGCGAAGCCTGGCCGCTCGAGGTACCACCCGGGGTCGCCGACGGGGACGGCAGGCACCTCGGTCAGGTCGAGCCCGGTGCTGGGCACCTCCGCCAGGCCACGGGAGACCCACTCCTGCTGCTCGGACCGGTGGCGTACGCCGGGGTGCCGGAGGTCCACGGCGAAGAGGCCCCGCCGGTCGTCGTCGACCCAGGCCGTCACGAGCGCGTGGCTGAGCCGGTCGGCCAGGGAGCACCACGGCTTGGGTCCGGTGAGCTCCCAGCCACCGCCCGAGGATCGCTGCGCCCGCAGGCGGCCACCGCCCTCGGCCGCGAAGACTCCCCACACCGAGTCCTCCGCGACCTCCAGCGGCGCGACCTGGTCGGCGTCGCGAGCCTCCTCGAGGATCGCCAGCGCGTCGAGGTGCGGCTCGATCGCACGGGCGACGCTCAGGTCCACCGCACCCAGGCTCGCCAGCGCCTCCCACAGGGCACGGGTCCGACCCCGGGCCGGAGACGGGAGCTCGGAACCGAGCTCGCGGGCCAGGGCGAGCGCCGCGGCGAGAGTGGGGTCCACCTGGGGGCGAGCTCGCGACGCGCGCTCCGTGAGCAGCTCCAGCGCGCGGCCACCCTCCGGGCCCAGGACAACGGGATCAGCTGGCACGGGAGCGGTTCACCTCGTCGGGGACGGTTCGGCGAGGAGCTCGAGGGCCTGCCGGTAGCCGTCGACTCCCTGCCCGACGACCTCGGCCACGGCGAACTCGGAGACCACCGAATGGTGCCGGAACTTCTCCGGGCGGGACTTCGGGTCGCTGATGTGCACCTCGACCAGCGGCGCGGTGAGCTGCGCACAGGCGTCCAGCAGCGCGAACGAGTAGTGCGTCCACGCGGCAGCGTTCAGCACGACGGGAGTCGCGTCGTCGGCAGCTGCGTTCAGCCAGTCGAGCATCAGCCCCTCGTGGTTGGTCTGCCGCACCTCGACGTCGAGGCCGAGGTCGCGTCCCCAGTCCCTGCACAGCGACTCGAGCTCGGCGTGGGTGGTGCTGCCGTAGATCGCAGGCTCTCGCCGGCCCAACCGTCCGAGGTTGGGCCCGTTGAGCACGAGCACCTTCACCACTCCACCTCCGCCACCCGGTCGTACGCCCTGCGCAGCGTGTCCTCGTCAGGATCAGCCAGGATGCCCGGTCGGGCCAGCCCGTCGAGCACGACGAACCGCAGCTGTGCCCCGCGTGCCTTCTTGTCGACCCGCATCGTCGCGAGCGCCTCCTCGAAGGTCAGCTCGACGCCGGCCCCGGCGAACGTGGTGGGCAGGCCGACCGCGGCCAGCGCCGAGGTGTGCCGGTCGGCCGTGGCGGCGTCCAACCGGCCGGTCAGCCTCGCCAGCTCGGCCACGAACACCATGCCGAGCGCCACCGCCTCGCCGTGGCGGATCCGGTAGCCGGTGCCCTTCTCCACGGCGTGCGCGAGCGTGTGACCGTAGTTCAGCGCCTCACGACCGGGATGAGCATCATCGCCCCCGGTCTCCTTGAGATCCTCGACGACGACGTCGACCTTGACGCGGATCGCGCGCTCGACCAGCTCCCGGAGCAGTGGTGAACCGGGGTCGACTGCCTCCGCGGGAGACGCCTCGACCAGGTCGAGGATCTCGGGGTCCGCGATGAAGCCGCACTTCAGGATCTCTCCGAGCCCCGCCACCAGCTCCACGCGCGGCAGCGACGTGAGCAGCTCGAGGTCGCACACCACCCCGGCGGGCTCGTGGAAGGACCCGACGAGGTTCTTGCCGGCGCTGGTGTTGATGCCGGTCTTCCCGCCCACGGCCGCGTCGACCATGCCCAGCAGCGAGGTCGGCACGTGGACCACGCGGACCCCCCGGAGCCACGTCGCCGCGACGAAGCCCCCGAGGTCCGTGGTGGCACCGCCGCCGAAGGTGACGACCGCGTCCGACCGGGTGAACTCGGCCCTGCCCAGCATCTCCCAGCAGCTCACAGCCATGGAGTAGGACTTGGATGCCTCCCCGGGAGGCACGAGCGGGATGCCCGTCACCTCGTAGCCGGCTTCGAGCAGGGGCAGCCGGACGTGGGCCGAGAGGCTGGTCAGGTCCCCGTCGTAGAGCACGGCGACGCGCTTGACCTCGGGCCCGAGCAGGCCGGGGAGCTCGTCGAGCACCGAGCTGCCGATCACGACGTCGTACGGCGAGGCGCCGCCCACGTGCATGCGGGTGCGCTCAGGCATGCCCGGAACCGGACTGCTCGGAACGGGACCGTCGGGAACCGGACTCCTCGGGTGCCGGCTGGAGGAGCGACTCGACCCGATCGACCACGGCCGCGAGATCGAGCCCGTCCGTGTCCACCACGTGGGTGGCCACGGACTCGTAGACCGGGGTGCGCTCGTCGATGAGCTGCTTGATACGGCCGCGGACGTTGCCCATCAGCATCGGTCGGGAGACACCCAGGCCCACCCGCTTGGCTGCGTCGGTGAGCCCGACACGGAGGAAGACGACCGTGTGCCCGGCGAGGGCGGAACGCACGGTCTCGTCCAGGACGGCGCCCCCGCCGAGCGCCAGCACTCCCTCGTGCTCGGTCAGGGCCGCCAGCACGGCGGCGCGCTCGAGCTCGCGGAACCGAGCCTCACCGGAGTCCACGAAGATGTCGGAGACCGAGCGCCTCTCGCGGGCCTCGATGTCCTTGTCGGTGTCACGGAAGCCCACGCCCCAACGCGCCGCGAGGCGTCGCCCCACCGTCGTCTTGCCGGCACCCATCGCGCCCACGAGGACGAGTCGTGGCCGGGTCCCAGCGCTCAACGGAACCTCAGCGTGTCCAGGTAGGCCTCGACGTTGCGTCGGGTCTCGGGGACGGAGTCGCCTCCGAACTTCTCCAGGACAGCGTCAGCGAGCACCAGCGCGACCATCGCCTCGGCCACCACCCCAGCCGCGGGGACGGCGCACACGTCGGAGCGCTGGTGGTGCGCCACCGTGGCCTCTCCGGTGGCGACGTCCACCGTGCGCAGCGCACGGGGGACGGTCGCGATCGGCTTCATCGCCGCACGCACGCGCAGCACCTCGCCGGTCGACATGCCGCCCTCGGTACCCCCCGAGCGTCCGGACGTACGCCGCAGCACGCCGTCCTCGGTGACGATCTCGTCGTGTGCCTGGGAGCCGGGTGTCGCCGCGAGCTCGAACCCGTCCCCGACCTCGACACCCTTGATCGCCTGGATGCCCATCAAGGCACCGGCCAGCCGGGCGTCGAGGCGACGGTCCCAGTGCACGTGCGAGCCGAGGCCGGGTGGCAGGCCGTGCACGACCACCTCGACGACACCGCCGAGGGTGTCACCGTCCTTGTGGGCCTGGTCGATCCGCTCGACCATCAGCTTGGAGGCATCGGGGTCGAGGCAACGGACCGGGTCCTCGTCGAGGTGTCCGACGTCGGCGGCGGTGGGCACCGATCCTGCGGGTGCCGGGACGCCGCCGAGCTCGACCACGTGCACGACCAGCTGGGCACCGGTCGCCTGCTCGAGGAACGCCGACGCGACCCGACCCAGCGCCACCCGGGCTGCGGTCTCCCGGGCCGAGGCACGCTCGAGGATCGGCCGCGCCTCGTGGAAGCCGTACTTCTGCATGCCCACCAGGTCGGCGTGCCCCGGTCGCGGACGCGTCAGGGCAGCGTTGCGGGCCAACGCGTCGAGCTCGACGGGGTCGACCGGGTCCGCGGACATCACCTGGTCCCACTTGGGCCACTCGGTGTTCCCGATGACGATGGAGACCGGACCGCCCTGGGTGGCGCCGTGGCGGACGCCGCCGGTGATCGCGACCTCGTCCTGCTCGAACTTCATCCGAGCGCCGCGTCCGTAGCCGAGACGCCGTCTGGCGAGGGCGTCCGCGATGTCGGCGGTCGTCACCTGGACGTGGGCGGGGAGACCTTCGAGGATCGCGGTGAGAGAGGGGCCGTGGGACTCCCCTGCGGTGAGCCAGCGCAGCATGGTGTCAGTCTTTCACGCAGCGCCCGTGGCTGAGGCGTCGCCGTCAGTACCCGAGACTCTGCGCCAGCCACGGCCCGGCGACGACCGCGATACCGGCGCCGAGCAGCATCGAGGGCCCGTAGGGAACGCGGGCTCGCAGGCTCCCCCGTGCCACTGCCACCGCCAGCCCGCCGAACGCCCCGATGAGCAGCATCAGCACCAGACCCATCACCAGCTCGGGCCAGCCGAGGTAGCCCAGGGCGGGTCCGAGCACGCGGGCGAGGCGCACGTCGCCGAAGCCCCAGGCCGTCACCAGCCACCAGAAGATCCAGAACCAGCCCCCGACCAGCAGCCACCCCCAGCCGGCCCGGTAGAGCGAGTCGAGGTCGCGGTCGACGAGGGCCGCGAACGGGATCAGGACGGCCAGCAGCCCGTAGGTCGGGTGCAGGATGCGTGTGGGCAGCAGCGTCGTGCGCCAGTCGATGATCACCAGGACCACGCCGATCGGCACCAGCGGGACCAGGTAGAGCAGGGCACCTGTCCACCCCAGCGCCAGACCGAAGGCCGCACCCACCAGCGCTGAGCACGCGGCCACCCACCAGCTCAGGTGCGGCAGAGCCGCGATGGTGACGTAGAGCTCCTTGTCCGGGGCCGGGGGGAGCGTGCGCGCGAACAGCCTGCGCTCGGCGCCGTCGGCCACCGCCTCCACGTCGATGACCACCTCGGGCTCCGGTGCGGGATCAGACTCCGCCTGGTTCAGGTGGTGGGGCTCCTTCTGGGGCTCGCTGTGGGGCTCCTTCCGGGGCTCGGGCAGGCGCGCGACCAGCGCGGGCGCGAACCAGCCCAGCGCCGCGCTCAGCACCAGGCAGAGCGCGGCGGCCTGCAGGTGACCTGCTTCGAGCCAGTGCATGGCCCGAGGCTAGTGCGCCCTGCTCGCCAGCTCGGTGCGACCGGCCGCACGGACGAGCTCGACCGGGACGGTCCGCCCGGTCATCAGCTCGATCTGCAGCACCGCCTGGTGCGCGAGCAGGTCGAGCCCGCTGACGAGTGGACGGCCGGAGGCCCGCGCGGCCCGAGCGAGCGGAGTGGGCCAGGGGTCGTAGACGACCTCGAAGACCGCCCGGACGGTGGCGCAGCTGTCCACGAGGTCGGGAGTCTGTGCCTCACCGGGGATCGTCGAGACCACGACGTCCGCCTCGAGCGCCCCGGTCCGGGCGAGATCTCGCACCGTCAGCTCGGGTGCGCCGGGGTGCGCTGCCACCGCGGCCACGGTCTCCTCGGCGCGGGTGGCGTCGCGCACCAGCAGCAGAGCGGTGCGGCAACCCTGCTCGGCGAGGGCGAGCAGCACCGACGTCGCTGTGGCTCCCCCACCGATCACCACGGCCGAGGACACCGGACCCTCGAGACCCTCGGCCATGGCGGCCAGGGCGCCCGGGACGTCGGTGTTGCACCCGGCCCGCCGCCCGCCCTCGAGCACGACCGTGTTCACCACCCCCGAGAGGGCGGCCCACTCGTCGAGCGAGTCGACCAGCGGCACCACGGTGCGCTTGAGGGGCATCGTGAGGGAGAGGCCCCGCCAGCTCGGGTCGAGCTCGGCGAGGAAGTCCGGGAGACCGGTCGCGTCGACCTCGAGGGCGTCGTAGCTCCAGTCGAGCCCGAGTCGCGCGTAGGCCGCCCGGTGCATCGCCGGGGACAGCGAGTGGGCGATCGGCGAGCCCAGGACGGCGCAGCGCACGGGTCAGCAGTCCGCACTGCTCTGGCAGTACTTCCGCAGCTTCTCGACCCACTTGACGTGCTCGGCGTACGTCGTGGAGAAGCGCGTCGTCTTCGCCTCGTAGTCCGGCACGAAGTAGAGCCAGGTGCCCTTGGCAGGATTCAGCGCCGCTTTGATCGTCGCCTCGCCGGGCGACCCGATCGGCCCCGGTGGAAGTCCCGTGTGCACGTAGGTGTTGTACGGCGAGGTGCTCGCCCGCTCCTCGGCGGTGGTGAAGACGTCGCCCTTGCGCTTGCTGATGTAGGACACCGTCGAGTCGAGCTGCAGCTTCATCCCCTTGTCCAGCCGGTTGTAGAGCACCCGCGCGACCTTGGGGTAGTCCTCGCTGTTGTCTGCCTCGTACTCCAGGATGCTCGCCACGGTCATCACCTGGAGCGGGGTCAGCCCCACCTTGCGCGCCTGGGTCGCGAGGTCGAGCGACTTCTCGGCCTGCACCGTCTTGGCGACCATCTGGCTGATCAGGCCGACGGCGGTCTGCTTGGGCGGGACGGAGTAGGTGGCGGGATAGAGGAAACCCTCGGGGTTGCCCTTGGCCTCCGGTGGCAGCCCGATGGCCTTCGGGTCCTTCAGAGCCGCCACCACCGCCTTCTTGGTGATGTCGGTCCTGGCGACGATGGTCTCGGTGATCTGGTCGACCCGGGCGCCCTCGGGCACCACGACCAGGTTCTGCACCAGGTTCTTCGGGTCCACGAGCAGCGCGACGGCCTGGCTCGCCTGCATCTGCTTCCTGAGCTGGTAGTAGCCGACCTGGATGTTGCGCGACTTCTCGCTCTGCCGCGCCGCCTCGATGAACGCGTCCACGCTCTTGACCACGCCCTTGGCCTTGAGCTCGCGGGCGATGTCGGTCGAGGAGGCCCCTGACTTCACCTCGTAGAGGACCGACCCGGTGCCGGCGCCGGAGTAGTCGGGTGCGGAACCCAGCCGCGCGCTGAGCTGGTCGTAGGCCCAGCGGCCGCCGAACCAGCCCCCGCCGAGGAGGACCGCGAGCACGACGAGGACCGGCAGACAGCCGCGACCCCAGCGACGCCGATGGTGAACGGCTTCGGTGGGAGTGTCGTCGAGAAAGGGCTCGTCCACGGGTTCGTTCGCGTCATACCCGTCGTACGCGTCGTCCGAGGGGAGGTCGTCGCCGAGGCTGTCGCCCTCGTCATCGCCGTGGCCGATCTGGCTCAACGCACCGTCCTACTCGCTCGTGTCCTCGACCAGGACCGGCTCCCCGGCGAGAGCGCCTGACTGCCGTTCCCGCTCGAGAGCTCCTTGCAAGATCACGACGGCAGCAGCCTGGTCGACCACAGCGCGACGCTTCTTGCCCTTGCGACCCTGGGCTCGCAGCTGCCCCTCGGCAGTCACGGTGCTCAGGCGCTCGTCGTACAACCTGACCGGGACGGGTCTCACCCGACCGGACAGCTCGCGCGCGAACGCTCGCACCTTACCGGCCGCGGGTCCCTCTCCCCCGGACATCGAGCGAGGAAGACCTACATAGATCCGCACGGCCCCGAGCTCCTCCACGAGGGCCGCGATGCGGTCCAGATCGCCTTCGGCACGGGTGACCGTCTCGACCGGGGTCGCGAGGATGCCGGACGGATCGCTGCTCGCGACGCCGATGCGGGCATCGCCCGGATCGAGCCCGAGGCGTACGCCGAAGAGCTCAGCCGACCGGTGCGGGTCCATCGGATCTCAGCGCCCGGCCCGCCCCGTGACGAGGGCCTGCCTGATCGCGATGAGCGCGTCACCGGTGCGGGACACGTCGGTGCCGCCGCCCTGGGCGACGTCGTCCTTGCCGCCACCCTTGCCGCCCAGGACCTCCGAGGCGGCCCGCACGAGCGTGTTCGCGGAGATGCCGGCGGACCGTCCTGCCTCGTTGACGGCGACGACCACCGACGGCTTGTCGTTCGCGGTGCCGACCACGGCCGCCACCCCGGGCCGCTCGCTCGCCATCCGGTTGCGGATGTCGAGGGCCAGGGTGCGCACGTCGCCACCCCCGGCGCCGGCAGCCTGGTGAGCGACGAACGCCACCCCGGACAGGTCCTCCGCCCTGGCCGCGAGCTCACCGCCCGCCGCCAGCAGCTGCTGGAGCCGGACCTTCTCGATCTCCTTGTCGGCCACCCGGAGCCGCTCGACGATGTCGTTGACCCGCTCGGGCAGCTGCTCGGGGCGCACCTTCAGCGCCTCGCTGAGCTGGGCGACGAGCAGGTGCTCGCGCGCGAGGAAGCGGTAGGCGTCGCCGCCCACGAGTGCCTCGACCCGGCGGACGCCGGAGCCGATGGAGCTCTCGCCGAGCAGCTTGACGACGCCGAGCTGCCCCGAGCGCTGTGCGTGGGTGCCGCCACACAGCTCGCGAGCCCAGTCACCTACCGAGACGACGCGCACGGTGTCGCCGTACTTCTCCCCGAAGAGCGCCATCGCGCCGGAGCGCACGGCCTCCTCCTGCGTCATCGTCTCCGCGTGCACACCGAGGTCCGCGATCACGAGGTCGTTGACCCGGGCCTCCACGTCGTTCATCGCAGAGGCCGGCACCGAGCCCGTCGCGGAGAAGTCGAAGCGGAAGCGGCCCGGTGAGTTCTCCGAGCCCGCCTGAGTCGCCGTCTCGCCGAGGGCCTCCCGGAAGGCCTTGTGGACCATGTGGGTCGCGGTGTGTGAACGGCTGATGGAGCGGCGACGCTCGACGTCGACGATCGACTGCACGCCACCGCCGACGAGCACCTCTCCGGAGACCACGCGCGCCTTGTGCACGACGAGTCCGGTGATTGGGGACTGCACGTCGTAGACCTCGACGCGGGCACCGGTGTCCAGCTCGATCACGCCCTGGTCGGCGAGCTGACCGCCGCCCTCGGCGTAGAACGGCGTGCGATCGAGGACGAGCTCGACCTCGTCGCCCTCGCTGGCGGACTGCACCAGGGCACCGCCACTGACGATGCCCTGCACGGCGCCCTCGCTGACGATCTCGGAGTAGCCGGTGAACTCCACCGACCGACCGATGCCGTCGGCGATGGCGCGGTAGGAGCCCGTCTCCGCGTGCTGACCCTTCTTGGCGCGCGCGTCGGCCTTGGCGCGCTCCCGCTGCTCCCCCATGAGCCTGCGGAAGCCGGCCTCGTCGACCTGCAGCCCCTTCTCGGCCGCCATCTCGAGCGTCAGGTCGATGGGGAACCCGTAGGTGTCGTGCAGCGCGAACGCCTTGTCACCGGAGAGCACCGCGCCCCCGGAGGACTGCACCTCCCACGCCGCGGTGTCGAAGATCGTGGTGCCGGTGCGCAGCGTCTGGCGGAAGGCGTCCTCCTCGGCGTAGGCCACGGTGGAGATCCGCTCCCAGTCCGCGGCGAGCTGGGGATAGCCCTCGGCCATCTTGTCCCGGCTGACGGGGAACAGCTCCGGCAAGGCGCGGTCCTCGTAGCCCAGGAGACGCATCGAACGCACCGCACGACGCAGCAGCCGGCGCAGGACGTAGCCGCGAGACTCGTTGCCGGGGGTGACTCCGTCCCCGATCAGCATCATCGAGCTGCGGATGTGGTCCGCGATCACCCGGAACCGCACGTCGTCCTCGTGAGCCTGGGCACCGCCGGCGCCGTACCGACGACCGGTGAGCTCCTCGGTCTTCTGGATCACCGGGAACATCACGTCGATCTCGTACATGTTCTCGACGCCCTGCAGCAGGAACGCGACCCGCTCCAGCCCCATGCCGGTGTCGATGTTGCGCTTCGGCAGCGAGCCGGCGATGTCGAAGTCCGACTTCGACCGGACGGCGCTGAGCTCGTCCTGCATGAAGACCAGGTTCCAGATCTCCAGGTAGCGGTCCTCGAGCGCGGGGTCCATGTCGGTGCCCATGGACTCCCAGTCGGCCTCCGGGCCGTACTCGGGGCCACGGTCGTAGAGGATCTCCGAGCACGGACCGCCGGGCCCGGGGACGCCCATCGACCAGTAGTTCTCCTTGGGACCGAGCTTGACGATGCGGCTCTCGGGGAGCCCGGTGACCTTCTGCCACAGCGCCAGGGCCTCGTCGTCGCCGTGCAGGACCGACGGCCAGAGCCGACTCTCCTCCAGGCCCCAGCCACCGTCGGCCCGCGACTTGGTGACCAGGTCCCACGCGAACTCGATGGCACCCTGCTTGAAGTAGTCGCCGAAGCTGAAGTTGCCGCACATCTCGAAGAACGTGCCGTGCCGCGCGGTCTTGCCCACGTCCTCGATGTCGGGCGTGCGCACGCACTTCTGCACGCTGACGGCACGCTTGTACGGCGGGGTCTCCTGACCCAGGAAGAACGGCTTGAACGGCACCATCCCGGCGTTGACGAACAGCAGGTTGGGATCGGGGACCAGGAGTGATGCCGAGGGCACCGCCTGGTGACCGGCCGCTTCGAAGTGCGCGAGGAAGCGGCGGCGGATCTCGGCGGTGTCCATCAGTCGGTGTTCTCCAGATCGTTGGTGGTCGAGCGAGCCTCGGCGAGCGCCTCGAGACCCCTGCTGTGCGAGGACGGCTCGATCTCGGGAAGACCCTCCAGCGTCCAGCCGAGCCGGTCGCGCAGCTCGGCTTCCTTCTCCGTCATCCCTGCGCGCACCTCCTCGGCGAACAGGTGGGCACCGAGGCCGACACCGGCCAGCCGGTCGTGCAGTCCCTCGGGCGTGAACACCTCGGCCGCACGGCGGGACTTCAGCACGGCGTAGACGCCCGCGCCCGCACCCGCGACGAACCAGAAGCCCCTGCTCATCCCTGGGCCTGCACGCGGCGCCACGCGTCCTTCATCTCGCGACGACGCTGCTTGCGTGCGCGGCGTACCTCCCGGCGCATCTCGAACCAGATCCTGTTGCGCGACTCGGCCGAGAGGGCGCGACGCAGCCCGTGGCCGAGGGCCGCCGCCTTGACCAGCGGCTCGCCCAGGGTCGCGGTGAGGACGACCCGGTCGGAGACCGTCGGTTCGTCGCGGGTGCCGGCATCGGTGATCACGAAGGCCGGGTCGTCGACCCTGATCATCGTCGCGGACTGTCGCTCGAGCTGGGTGGTGAGCACGTCCAGCCGGCGCCGGAGATCCGCGGTCTCCTCCTGCGCTGCCGCCAGGGCACCAGCGAGCCGGCGACGCGTCCTCGCCCTGCTGCGCAGCGCCAGGGAAGTCGCAGCGACGAGGATCAGCAGCACGACCCCCGCGCTGGCGATCAGGACTGGCGTTTCCATGATGCCCGACCCTACCTGCCTCGGATCAGCCGCCGGATCCGCTCCCACCGCTCCTTCAGCGCGCCCTCGGCACCGAGTGTGGTCGGTCGGTAGTACTCCGCGTCCTGCACCACGTCGGGGGCGTACTGCTGCTCCGCGATGCCGAACGGGGCGTCGTGGGAGTACTGGTAGCCCTTGCCGTGCCCGAGCTTCTTGGAGCCGCCGTAGTGCGCGTCCCGCAGGTGTGCGGGGACGGGACCGATCTTGCCGGCACGGACGTCGGCGCCGGCCGCGTTGATCGCCGTGGTCACGGCGTTCGACTTCGGAGCCAGGGCGAGCGCGATGGTGGCCTGGGCGAGGTTCAGCCGCGCCTCCGGCATCCCGATCAGCTGGACCGCCTGCGCAGCCGCCATCGCCGTGGTGAGGGCGGTCGGGTCGGCCAGGCCGATGTCCTCGCTGGCCAGGATCACCAGGCGGCGCGCGATAAACCGCGGATCCTCCCCCGCCTCCGTCATCCGGGCGAGGTAGTGCAGAGCAGCGTCGGCGTCCGAACCCCGGATCGACTTGATGAAGGCGCTGGTCACGTCGTAGTGCTGGTCTCCCTGGCGGTCGTAGCGCACGGCGGCACGGTCCACCGCCGTCTCGGTGGTCCCCAGGTCGATGACGAGCCGGGGTGTGTCGCTGCGCGAGGACGGTGCGGCGGCCCGGCCCGTAGGGGCAGCAGCGGCTCCCGCGGCCGCCTCCAGGTAGGTCAGCGAGCGTCGGGCATCACCCCCGGCGAGCCGCACCAGGTGGTCGAGCGCGTCCTCCTCGATGGTGAGACGTCCACCGAGCCCGCGCGGATCTGCGAGCGCACGCTGGATCACCCCGCGTACGTCGTCGTCGGTGAGCGGCTCGAGCGTGAGCAGCAGCGAGCGCGAGAGCAACGGCGAGATGACCGAGAAGAACGGGTTCTCGGTGGTGGCCGCGACGAGGGTCACCCATCGGTTCTCCACGCCGGGCAGCAGCGCGTCCTGCTGGGCCTTGGTGAACCGGTGGACCTCGTCGATGAACAGGACGGTCTCCTGCCCCGAGGACACCAGCCGGGAGCGCGCACCGTCGATGGCGGCCCGCACCTCCTTGACCCCCGCGGCCACGGCCGAGACCTCCACGAAGTGGCGGTTGGTCTGTCCCGAGACGATCGAGGCGATGGTCGTCTTCCCGGTTCCGGGCGGCCCCCAGAGCAGGAGCGACATCGACTGGTCGCCCTCGACGAGCCTGCGCAGGGGCGAGCCGGGAGCGAGCAGGTGCTGCTGACCGACGAGCTCGTCGAGCTTCTGGGGTCGCATCCGCACCGCCAGCGGGGCGGACTCGTGGGAGTTCCCGGCGAGCGTCCCGCCCGAGGAGCCCGACGCGGCAGGTTCGCCGGCTGCCCCTGGTCCGTCGTACGCAAAGAGCCCGTCCACCGCTCGACCCTATCCGTCGCCGGAGGCCTCCCTACGAGACCCCGCTCTGCGCGATGATCGCGTCCCGGACCTCCCGGCGGCGGCGCTGCTCGGCCGGGTCGGGGACGGGCACGGCGGAGACGAGGCGACGGGTGTACTCGTGCTGCGGGTTGCGGACGATCTGGTCGCGGTCGCCGATCTCCACGATCTTGCCCCGGTACATCACCGCGATCCGGGTGGCCAGGATCTCGACGACGCCGAGGTCGTGGCTGATGAACAGGCAGCCGAACCCCTGCTCCCGCTGGAGCTCCTGGAACAGCTCGAGGACCTTCGCCTGGACGGAGACGTCCAGCGCCGACGTGGGCTCGTCGGCGACCAGGAGGTCGGGATCCAGGGCCAGCGCCCTCGCGATGCCGACGCGCTGACGCTGGCCCCCGGAGAGCTCGTGCGGGTAGCGGTTGCGGAACCCGCGTTGGAGCTGGACCTTGTCGAGCAGCTCCTCGACCGCGGTGTCGAGTGCCTTGCCCTTGAGGCGCCGGTGCAGGTAGAGCGGCTCGCCGATGGACTCACCGACCGGCAGCCGTGGGTTCAGCGAGCTACCCGGGTCCTGGAAGACGATGCCCACCCGGTCACGGAGCGGCGCGTGCTCCTTGCGCCCGGCTCCGCGCATCTGGACCCCCGCGACCTCGAGGCTGCCGCCCGTGACCGGCAGCAGGCCGAGCGCGGCGCGCCCGATGGTCGTCTTCCCGGAGCCGGACTCGCCCACCAGCCCCACGACCTCGCCACGCCCCACGGTCAGCGTGACGTCGTCGACAGCCCGGAAAGCAGGCTGATTGCCCCGCTTGGGGTACTCCAGCACGAGGTTCTCCGCCACCAGGATCGGTTCCCGGGTCTCGGCGGCGGCTGCCACGTGGTCGCGTTCGGTGCGCGCCTCGGCTTCCTTGGTGCTGACCGAGCCGAAGTGGGGCACGGCGGCGAGAAGCTGCTGGGTGTACGGGTGCTGCGGCGAGCTGAAGATCTGCTCGGCAGTGCCGGACTCGACGATCCGGCCGTGCTGCATCACCACGATCCGGTCGGCCATGTCCGCGACCACACCCATGTCGTGGGTGATCAGCACGACGCCGGCGTTCACCCGTTCGCGCAGGTCCTGCATCAGCTTGAGGATCTCGGCCTGCACGGTCACGTCCAGGGCGGTCGTGGGCTCGTCGGCCACAAGCAGCTGCGGCTCGCACGCGAGCGCCTGAGCGATCATCGCTCGCTGGCGCTGACCACCGGAGAGCTGGTGGGGGAAGGCGTCGAAGCGCCGCTCCGGCTCGGGGATCTCCACCATCGTCAACAGCTCGATGGCCCGTTCCCGCGCCTGCTTCGGTCCCATGTCGAAGTGCGACCTGAGGGTCTCCACGATCTGGAATCCGATCGTGTAGACCGGGTTCATCGCGGTCATCGGCTCCTGGAAGATGACCGCGATCTCCTTGCCCCGGATCCGGCGCATACCGGCTCCGGAGAGCCCGATCAGCTCCTCGCCCTTGAGCTTGGCGCTGCCGCTCGCCCGCCCGTTGACCGGCAGCAGTCCGAGCAGCGACATCGACGACTGCGTCTTGCCCGAGCCCGACTCACCGACGATGGCCAGGACCTCGCCCGCGTCCACGTGGTAGCTCACGTCGATGGCTGCGGGGAACCACTCCCCGTCGACGTAGAAGGACACCGAGAGGTCCTGCACCTCGAGGATCGGCCCTGCCTCGTCCCAGGGCTGGACGGGCTGTCCCTGATCGGGGGTGGTCATGACGTGCCTTTCGACGCTACGGCGTACGAGCCGGATGGTGGCGCTGCCTCTCGTGGGGTCGGGTCTGCCATGGTGGCGCCATGACCCCGACCGAGCGGATCCGGCCCCGCAGCTCCCAGGCGCTCGGTGCCGCGATGGTGCTGGTGGCTGTTCTCGGTCTCGGCTCCGCCCTCGCGGGCGGGTCGGAGACGATCCTGCGCTACGCCGCACCGGTGACGCTGTTCGGCCTGCTGGGCTGGGCGGCCTTCTGGCAGCCCTACGTCGAGATCTCGGACGGCGGGGTGACGCTGTCCAACGTCGTGCGCACCGTGCAGGTCCCCTGGCCGGCGGTCGAGGAGGTGGACGGACGTTACGGGCTGCGACTGCGCACGGCGTACGGCACCGTGACCGGTTGGGCCGCGACCGCACCTCGCGGACGCGACCGGCGCCAGCAGCAACCCGGCGCGACGGCCCGGGCGGTCACCGAGCGACTGGACGCCTTGCGCGCAGAGGGTCACCTGGAGAATCGCCGGCTCGAGGCACCCCGGCTGACGACGACCTGGCACGTCCCGGTGGTGACTGCCGTGGGGTTGCTGGTCTGCGCCTCGGTGCTGCTGCCGCTCCTGGCCTGAGGCCAGGGGCGCCACCGGCGAGAGGACGCCGTCCGCGAGTCGCCCGCTCACTGGTCGTCATCCGTGGAGGCTGCGGAGTCGGCGTGCACGACACCGCGCCGCATCTTGCGCTCGGACGGGATCCGCTTCTGGCGCGGGTCGAACGCGTCGCGGAGCCCGTCACCGACGAAGTTGACCGACAGCGCGATCAGGACGATGAACAGGCCGGGCCACCAGAACAGCCACGGACGGGTCGAGAACGCGGACTGGTACTCCGAGATCATCGTGCCGAGCGACACGTCCGGTGACTTGATCCCGAACCCGAGGTAGCTCAACGCCGTCTCCAGCAGCACCGCCTGGGAGGCGAGCAACGTGGTGTTCACGATGATCACCCCCATCGCGTTGGGGATCATGTGCTTGCGCATGATCCTGAAGCTGCTCGCACCGGCGACCTTGGCTGCGTCGACGAACTCGCGCTCACGCAGCGAGAGGAACTCGCCCCGGACCAGCCGCGCCAGGGTCGTCCACGTGATGGCACCCAGCGCGAGCGCCAGGAAGAACGCCCCGCCCCCGCCGACGAGCTTGCCGAGGACGGCGCCGATCACGACCACGGGGAAGGTGATGAACAGGTCGGTGAAGCGCATCAGCAGCTGGTCGACCGTGCCGCGGTAGTAGCCCGCCACCGCGCCCACGACCATGCCGATCAACGCGGCCAGCACGCTGATCACGACCATCACGTTGATCGAGGTCTGGGTGCCCCGCATCACGCGGGCGAAGATGTCGCGGCCGATCTCGTCCTGGCCGAAGGGGTGGTCGCCGATCGCGAACCCGCTGCCGCCGAGCCATCCCGGCAGGCTCAGGGTCGGTGATCCGCCGTTCTGCACGGCGCCCGGCGTGTAGTGGTTGAACTTCCACCAGCCAGGGACTCCTGCTCCTCCGATCGAGGAGTAGGCGAGCACCGCGATCAGACCGATCACCAGCAGACCGCCCAGCGCTCCGCGGTGCCGGAAGAACCGTCGGCGGACGATCTGGCCCTGGGAGAGGCCCTCGACGTCCTTGAGCTCGATGGCGTTCTCGACGGTCTCGGAGCCGAGTCCGCCCGTGGGCTCCAGCGGGGTGCTCATGCCGCCACCCGGATCCGTGGGTCGAGGACCGCGTAGATCAGGTCAGCGACGAAGTTGGCGAGCACCGCGAGGATCCCCACGATCACGATGTAGGCCATCACCGGGTCTATCTGGTTGTTCAGCAGGGAGTCGACGAACAGCCGGCCCATCCCGAACCAGCCGAAGACGGTCTCGGTGATCACGGCCCCGCCCAGCAGGGTGATGATGTCGATCGGGACGATCGACGCGAGCGGCAGCAGCGCGTTCCGGAAGGCATGTCGCATGATCACGGTCCTCTCCGTCAGGCCCTTGCTGCGAGCCGTGCGGATGTAGTCCTGGTTCATCACCTCGAGCATCGAGGCGCGGGTGTAGCGCGTGTACGACGCGAACGAGATCAGGATCAGCGTCGCCGTCGGGAGCAGCAGGTGGGTGAACGTGTCCAGCGTCTGCACCCAGAAGTCGCCCTGGAGGTTGGGTGTTGCCCGACCCAGGGTGGCGATCGGGCGCCCCTTGATGGAGCCGTTGGTGGTGTAGGAGACCCAGCTCTGCAGCAGCCGGTCGACGAAGAGCATCAGCGAGACGGGGATCGCAGTCAGCGCTGCGGTCCGTGCGGAGCGGGTGCGGTCCGGGCCGCCCCAGGCCAGCCCGATCCCGGCGCTGACGGCCACGGCCAGCAGGAACAAGGCGATCACCAGCGGCCATCCGAGGATGCCGGCGCTCCGCGCGGCGTCCCAGACGAACAGCATCGGCAGCCAGAGGACTGCTCCCAGGGCGGCGACGGAGAGCGCTGAGTACAGCGCACGTCGGTTGCGCAGCCCGGTGCTGAGCAGCGTCACCAGGAAGGCCCAGGCCACCGCGCTGAGGGTGATCACGACGATCCCGATCGAGGGGTCCTCGTAGAAGTTGGTGAGGTTCCAGTACACCAGCGTGAGCGCCACCACCCCGGCGGCGATGGCGAAGGTGCGCATCCTCGTCACAGCCTCGCCGCCGACCCCCGCGGAGATCACCAGACCCGCGAAGGCAGCGGCTACCGCGATCGCGACCGCGGAGACGTGCGGGTCGGCGAGGAAGTTGTTGAAGTCGATGGCCAGGTAGACCTTGGCCAGCACGGCCACCCAGAAGACGGGCAGCGAGTAGAGCAGGAACGACAGGAAGGTGATCGAGTAGTCGAAGCCGGTGTACTGGCGCAGGGCGCTGACGATGCCCACCAGGACACCGAGCAGGATGGCCAGGACGGTGGCGACACCGACCAGCTGGATCGTGGTCATCACCGCGCCGTTGAGCAACGAGCTGACCGTCTGGTGGGTCTTCCAGTTCGATCCGAGGTCGCAGTTGCCGTAGAGACAGCCCGAGGCTCCTTTGAGCCAGTCGAGGTAGCGCGTGATCACCGGCTGGTCGAGGTGCAGCTCGGCGATCCGGTTGGCGATCAGGTTCGCCTTGTTCGGCGAGGTGCTGGTGCGGAGGTCGAGAAGCGGATCGATCGCTGCGTCGACCAGGTAATACATGATGAGCGTGGAGATCAGGACCACTACGAGGGACGCCAGCAGTCGCTTGACGAAGAAGACGAGCAAGGCCAGACCTGACTTCTTGGAGGGTATTCGGTGCGGTACGCCGCTCGGTGGCGGGCACGGCCGTCATGACCGTACCCACCACCAGCGGTGACTCTTCTGGTTACTCCCCGAGAGGGACTACTTGGCGCTGGGGATCTTCCAGTCCCAGTACCCGTAGAACATGGTCGGTGCCAGGATCGCCGGGTTCTCGCCCGAGATCCTCTTGTTGTTGGCGATGTTGGCCGAGGGGAACTGGAAGATCGTGATCCCCACAGCGTCCTGGAACAGGATCTTCTCGATGTCGGTCTGGATCTTGACCTGCTCGGCCTCGTCGGAGGTGACGACGAGCTGGTCGAAGAGGTCGTCGACCTTCTTGTTGCTGTAGCCGATCAGGTTGTTCAGACCGGTCGTGGCGAAGATCTCCCGGTCCGCGCTGACCGCCGGGGTGGTCGACTGCCAGCCGAAGTAGACGGCGTCGTAGGTGCCGTCGCCCAGCTTGGCGCTCCACTCGGGGTCACCCTTGTCGATCAGGTTGAACCCAGCCTCCTTGAGTGCCGGCTTGTAGAGCTGGAACTCGCTCTCGCGGCGGGCGTTGCCCTTGGCGTAGAGCACTCGCACGTCGATCGGGGTCTTCACGCCCGCCTGCTTGAGCAGCTTCTTGGACAGCGCCGGGTCCACCTGGGCGTAGTCCGCGGAGCCGTTCTGAGCGACGATCTCGTCGTAGCCGGGGGTTCCCTCGGTCTTGACGAAGGAGTTGCGGACCTTGGCCTCGGGGTTGCTCGGCACGATCAGCTTGTCGACGATCTCCTGGCGCGGCACGCCGTGCAGGAAGGCCTGTCGCACGAGGAGCGCCTTCTTGGCGTCGCCACCGTAGCTGGCGGGGTCGAACGGGCCCTTGTTGTTCTGCACCAGGTCCATGTGCTCGTAGGTGCCCTCGACGCCGGCCTTGATGTCGACGTCCTTGACCTTCTCGGCCGCCTTGACGACGTCGGTGGTGACCTGCGGGGAGAACATGTCGAGCTCGCCGTTCTCCAGCGCCTGCACCTGGGCCAGCGGGTCCTCGTTCCAACGGACGGTCAGCTGGTCGATCGCAGGACCGTGGTCACCCTTGTAGTCCGGGTTGGCCTCCAGGGTCATGTACTGGTTTTCCTTGAAGTCCTTCATCAGGTAGGCACCGTCGGAGAGGGCCAGCGACTTGTCGTCGGGCATCTTCGTGTAGTCGAAGCCGGTGTTCCAGAAGCTGGAGATCTTGGCCAGCTTGGCGGTGTCCTTGTCCTGGACGGCCTTGACGAAGGCGTCCTTCGCCTCCTGGGCGTCGCTGATGCCGAGCGCCTTCTGGGCGGTCACGTGGGCCGGCAGGTTGACCGACATGTCGTACTGCCAGTCGGCGAACGGCTTGGAGTAGACGAGGGTGAGCGACTTGTTGTCGTCGCTGATGGTCGGGGTCTCCTTGACCAGGTTCAGGCCCACCGAGGAGCTGTCGAAGTAGACCTTGCCCGCCGTGTTCTTGGGCAGGCCGGTGGCGTCGTCGGTCTTGACCTTGGAGGCGTCGATCGTGTTGAGGTTGCCACCCTGGGCGACCCAGCACAGCAGCATGTCAGCCGCGTCGACGGGAGTGCCGTCGGACCACTTGGTGTCGGGGTTGACCGTGTACTTGACGGTCAGCGGGTTGTCGCTGGTCTTCTCGTAGGTGCCGAACGAGGAGTCCGCCTGCAGGCTGCCCTCGGCGTCGACGTACCAGAACTGCCCGTTCATCAGGTATTTGATGTTGGCGTTCGCGGTGGCGTTGCCGTTCGAGGTGTACTCGTTGTAGGAGTAGAACGGCTGGTTCCACCCGAGGTTCAGGGACGTCTTCTGGCTCTTGGTGGTGTTGTCCGAGGCGCTCGGGGCCGAACAGGCCGCACCGACCATGGCCACGGACGCGACCACCGCCCCGATCGCGAACATGCGCTTACTTCTCACGTACTCCTCCTTGTGTGTGGCCGCCCCATGGGTTCGACCTCGACCGGATCGTCCATGACCCGTTACGACTACGCGACAGTAGTCATCCCAGGTTGCTCGGGTAATACCTGAACCGGGTTGAGGGGCCAATCGTTATCTTGGCGCGACTATTCGGCTGGACTCGCGGACGACCGTACATCCTCCGCCTTACGGACGTCTACGCCCGCTTCCTTGCGCTGTTCAGGTGATATCGCCGCAGGTGCGCCCGTCAACGGATCGAATCCGCCGCCGCTCTTGGGGAACGCGATCACCTCGCGGATCGAGTCGGCACCGCTGAGCAGGGCGCAGATCCGGTCCCACCCGAACGCGATCCCGCCGTGCGGCGGCGCCCCGAACGCGAAGGCGTCGAGGAGGAACCCGAACTTCTCCTGCGCGGCCGCCTCGTCGAGACCCATCAGAGCGAAGACGCGCCTCTGCACGTCGCTGCGGTGGATCCGGATCGAGCCACCACCGATCTCGTTGCCGTTGCACACCACGTCGTAGGCCCACGCGAGGGCGTTGCCGGGGTCCTGGTCGAAGTCGTCGAGGTTCTTGGGACTCGTGAAGGCGTGGTGCACGGCCGTCCAGGCGCCGGAACCGACGGCGACGTCACCCGCAGCGGTGGCGTCCGCGGCGGGCTCGAACAGCGGGGCGTCGACCACCCACACGAAGCTCCAGGCGTCCTCGTCGATCAACCCTCCGCGACGACCGATCTCCAGACGGGCGGCACCGAGCAGGGCCCGGCTGCTCTTGGCCGGGCCGGCAGCGAAGAAGATGCAGTCGCCCGGCTGTGCGTCGACGTGGGCGGCGATTCCGGCCTTCTCCTCGTCACTGATGTTCTTCGCCACCGGGCCGGTCAGCTCGCCGTCCTCCTTGACGAGCAGGTAGGCAAGTCCGCGGGCGCCCCGCTGCTTGGCCCACTCCTGCCAGGCGTCGAGCTGCTTGCGCGGCTGGCTCGCTCCCCCGGGCATCACCACGGCGCCGACGTAGTCGGACTGGAAGACCCGGAACGGGGTGTCGGCGAAGAAGTCGGTGCACTCGACGAGCTCGAGACCCATGCGCAGGTCGGGCTTGTCCGAGCCGAAGCGGGACATCGACTCGGCGTAGGTCAGCCGGGGCAGCGGGGTCGGCACGTCGTACCCGATCAGTGCCCAGAGGGCGGTGAGGATCTCCTCGGTGAGTGCGATCACGTCGTCCTGCTCGACGAAGCTCATCTCGACGTCGAGCTGGGTGAACTCGGGCTGGCGGTCGGCGCGGAAGTCCTCGTCGCGGTAGCAGCGCGCGATCTGGTAGTAGCGCTCCATCCCGGCGACCATCAGCAGCTGCTTGAACAGCTGCGGGCTCTGGGGCAGGGCGTACCAGCTGCCGGGCTGCAGCCGCGCCGGAACCAGGAAGTCGCGTGCTCCTTCAGGAGTCGACCGGGTCAGCGTCGGGGTCTCGATCTCGACGAATCCTCGAGCGTCGAGCACGGCGCGAGCGGCCTTGTTGACCTGGCTGCGCAGCCGGATCGCGGCGTTGGGACCGCTGCGCCGCAGGTCGAGGTAGCGGTGCCGCAGTCGAGCCTCCTCACCGACCGAGCCCCCTCCGGAGGAACCGGCGTCGTCGATGGGGAACGGGAGCGGCGCGGCCTCGCTGAGCACCTCCACGTCCGTGGCGATCACCTCGATCTCGCCGGTGGGCAGGTTGGGGTTCTGGTTGCCCTCGGGACGCTGGCTGACGGTGCCGGTGATCTTGAGGCAGTACTCGCTGCGCAGGTTGTGGGCCACGGCCTCGTCACGGATGACGACCTGGACGACGCCGCTGGCCTCGCGCAGGTCGATGAACGCCACTCCCCCGTGGTCACGGCGGCGCGCGACCCATCCGGCGAGGGTGACTTCGGTGTCGACGTCGCCGGGCCGAAGGCTGCCGGCGTCGTGGGTGCGGATCACTGTTGCTCCTGTTCGTTGCTTCGGACGCGCGGCTGCAGGTCTTCGACCGGTGGCGTCCAGGTCGTGAGGTCCACGGCGGACTGCTCGCCGCTGCGGATGTCCTTGATCTCGGGGTCTCCGCCCTCGGGATCGGGAAACAGGACGAAGGGAATCCCCAGTCGTTCTGCGTGCTTGATCTGCTTGCCGAACCTGGCTGCGCTCGGGGCGACCTCGCACGGCACCCCGTTGGCCCGGAGTCGATCGGCCAGCGTGTCGCTCGACGCCCGGCTGTCCTCGCCGACCACGGCCACGAGGACGGCGCTGGGGACCGACCGGTCCGCCACGACCAGGCCGCGGCTCAGCAGCGGCACCAGCAGCCGGCTGACGCCGAGCGAGATGCCGACGCCGGGGTACGTCGTCCGCCCGTCGCTGGCGAGGGCGTCGTACCGACCGCCGGAGCAGATCGAGCCGAGGCTCTCGTAGCCGTCGAGCCGGGTCTCGAAGACGGTGCCGGTGTAGTAGTCGAGCCCGCGGGCGATCTTGAGGTCAGCCACGATCTCCACGCGGTCGGTCACGAGCGAGGCACAGCCCTCGATGACCGCAGCCAGCTCCGCCAGGCCCACGTCGAGCAGCTCGTGCTGGACCCCGAGAGCCCGGACCTGCTCCACGAAGGAGGTGTCGGGCGTGCTGATCCGCGCGAGCGCCAGGCACTGGTCCGCCTGCTCGCGGCTGAGTGCCGCCTCGTCGACGAGGAGCTCGGCCACCCGCTCCTCGGGAAGCTTGTCGAGCTTGTCGACCGTGCGCATCACGGCCTCGGTGTCGGCCACGCCCAGGCCTGAGTAGAAGCCCTGGATGAGCTTGCGGTTGTTCACCTGGAGGCGGAAGCCGGGCAGGAAGTCCAGCCCGCCGAGCGCGTCCAGCATCACCCGCGCGACCTCCACGTCGTGGTGGAAGTTGAGGTGGTCGCGCCCGATCACGTCGATGTCAGCCTGGGTGAACTCGCGGTAACGACCCTCCTGGGGCCGCTCGCCGCGCCACACCTTCTGGATCTGGTAGCGACGGAAGGGGAACTCGAGCTTGCCGGCGTTCTCGAGCACGTAGCGCGCGAAGGGGATGGTGAGGTCGAAGTGCAGACCGACCCCGGCGTCGTTTGCGGCGTCGGTCTCCTGGAGTCGCCGAAGGACGTAGACCTCCTTGGAGGTCTCCCCCTTGCGCAGCAGCTGGTCCAGCGGCTCGACCGCGCGGGTCTCGATGCCTGCGAAGCCGTGCAGCTCGAAGGTGCGCGCCAGCCGGGCCAGCACCTGCGTCTCGACGAAGCGCTGGGCGGGCAGGAACTCGGGAAACCCGCTCAGCGGGGTGGGACGGGCCATTTCAGAGTCCCCGGGTGACCGGGCTGGTGGGGGCGCCCTCGCCGATCAGGTCGAGCAGGAACGGGTTGGTGGCGCGCTCGCGGCCGATGCTGGTCTGCTCGCCGTGACCGGGAAGGACCACGATGTCGTCGGGCAGGGTGAGCACCTTCTCGCGCAGGCTCCGCAGCATCGTCGGGTGGTCGCCGCCCGGCAGGTCGGTGCGGCCGATCGAGCCCTGGAACAGCAGGTCACCCGAGAACATCAGCTCGGAGATGTCGGGCTGGCCCGCCGCGTCGCCGTACGGCGTCCTGAAGGTGACCGAGCCCTCCGTGTGGCCAGGAGCGTGGTCGACGACGAGCTCCAGCCCGGCGAGCTCGAGGCGCTGGTTGTCGCTGAGCTCCTCGACGCGGTCCGGCTCGGCGAACTCGTACTTGCCGCCGAGCATCATCGCGGTGGTCTCGGCCGACATGCCCGCCATCGGGTCGGCGAGCAGGTGCCGGTCGCGGGGATGGATCCAGGCGGTCGCGTCGTAGGTGCCCGCGACCGGGGCGACGCACCACATGTGGTCGACGTGACCGTGGGTGACCAGGACGGCGACGGGCTTGAGCTTGTGCTCACGGACCACCTCGGCGACACCGTCGGCGGCGTCCTTCCCCGGGTCGATCACCACGCACTCGGAGCCAGGCCCGGTCGCAGCGACGTAGCAGTTGGTGCCCCACGGGCCAGCCGGGAAGCCTGCGATCAGCACGTGTGCGTCTCCTGCGTCGGGGGGTGTGGGTCCGGGACGAACCTCCGGGTCAGCCTACTGGCCCCGGATCGTGACCTCGGCATGCGTACGATGAGGCCACGCTGGAACCGCTCCCCCGGACAACGCAGAAGCAGGTGTAGCAACGTGACCGCGCAGGGCAACTCCCCCGTCGAGGGTCCGCAGGACGATCCCGGGAACGCCGGTCCCGCGGCCAGCAGGTGGGGCCGGGTCGAGGCCGACGGAACCGTCTATGTCCGCACCGCCACCGGCGAACGCGCTGTCGGGCAGTATCCGGAGGGAAGCCCGGAAGAGGCACTGGCGTTCTTCACCCGCCGGTTCGAGGCGCTCGAGTTCGAGGTGCAGCTGCTCGAGCAGCGCGTCCGCTCCGGCGCCCTGACCCCGGACGAGGCCGCCGAGTCGGTCAAGCAGGTCGCCGCCCAGCTCGTCGAGCCGAACGCCGTCGGTGACGTCGTGGGCCTGAGCGCGAGACTGGACGCACTCGGTCCACTGATCGGGTTGCAGCGCAGCAAGCGCCGCGAGGAGCGCGCTCGCCGTCTCGACGAGTCGCGCGCCCGCAAGGAGGCGATCGTCGGCGAGGCCGAGAAGATCTCGCAGGGGAAGGACTGGCGCAACGGCGTCAACCGGCTGCGTGACCTGCTCGAGGAGTGGAAGGCCCTTCCCCGGCTGGACAAGAAGACCGACGACGAGCTGTGGCACCGCTTCTCCGGTGCGCGCACGGCGTACACCCGACGCCGCAAGACGCACTTCGCCGGGCTCAACGAGCAGCGCGAGGGCGCGCGAGTGGTCAAGGAGCGCCTGCTCGCGGAAGCCGAGTCGCTCAGCGACTCCACGGACTGGGGACCGACGTCGACCCGCTACCGCAGCCTGATGCAGGAGTGGAAGAACGCCGGCGCTGCGCCGCGCGACGCCGAGGAGGCGCTGTGGCAGCGCTTCCGCTCGGCCCAGGACGCGTTCTTCGGGGCGCGTGACGCGGCCAACGCCGAGCAGGACAAGGAGTTCGAGGCCAACGCGACGAAGAAGCTCGAGCTGCTCGTCGAGGCCGAGGCACTGCTGCCCGTCACCGACGTGGAGGCCGCCAAGCGCAGCTTCCGCGACATCAGCGAGCGCTGGGACGCCGCCGGCAAGGTGCCCCGGGAGCAGATCAAGGCCCTCGAGGCCCGCATCCGCAAGGTCGAGCAGGCGATCCGCTCGGTCGAGGACGACAAGTGGAAGCGCAGCGACCCGGAGAAGTCCGCGCGGGCTGACGACATGCTCGGCCAGCTCGAGCGTGCGATCAGCGGCATCGAGGCCGACCTCGAGCGGGCCCGGGCGGCCGGCAACGAGAAGGCCGTCAAGGACCTCGAGGAGAACCTCGCCTCCCGCCAGCAGTTCCTCGAGATGGCCAAGCGCGCGGCCTCCGACTTCTCCTGACCCCTCCGCCGACCGGGCACTGCGCGCACGCCGTACGACGCTGACCGGGCACTACGCGCACAAGGCGACCCATGGCCAAGGTGCTAGAACTGCCCGCTCGGCGCATCTCGGCGTGCTAGGGGGCAAGCCTGGGACTAGTGCGTGACGCGGTAGGCGTCGAAGACGCCGTCGACCTGGCGGACGGCCTTGAGGATGGCGCCGAGGTGCTTCGGGTCGCCCATCTCGAAGGCGAACTTGCTCTTCGCGACCCGGTCGCGGTTGGTGGTCAGGCTCGCGGAGAGGATGTTGACGTGCTGGTCGGAGAGGACCATCGTGACGTCCGAGAGCAACCGGGCGCGGTCCAGAGCCTCCACCATGATCTGCACCAGGAACGTCGACTGCGAGCCGGGCGCCCAGTGCACCTCGGCCAGCCGTTCGGGCTGGCTCAGCAGCTGGGTGGCGTTCGTGCAGTCGCGGCGGTGCACCGAGATGCCGTCCCCCCGGGTGACGAACCCGAGGATCTCGTCCCCGGGCACCGGCGTGCAGCACCGAGCGAGCTTGACCAGTACGTCGGTGGCTCCCAGGACCTCGATGCCTGAGTCGTGTGCGACCTGCCCGCGTCGTCGCGGACGCGTGATCGTCACCGCCTCCGCCAGGTCCTCGGCGGCGCCGTCGCTGCCGCCGGAGACCTCGACGACCTTGCGGACGACCGTCTGCGCTCCGAGGTTGCCCTCGCCGACGGCCGCGTAGAGCGCGGTGACGTCGGCGACGCGGAGCTCGTTGGCGACCTGGGTGAGCGACTCGTGGGTCATCACCCGCTTCAGAGGCAGACCCTCCTTGCGCAGCAGCCGGCCGATCTGCTCCTTGCCCTGCTCGATCGCCTCCTCGCGGCGCTCCTTGGTGAACCAGTGCCGGATCTTGCTCCGCGCCCGCGGGGACTTGACGAAGGTCAGCCAGTCACGGGTGGGTCCGGCGTTGGGTGACTTGGAGGTGAACACCTCGACGACGTCGCCGTGCTCGAGCTCGGACTCCAGCGGCACCAGCCGGCCGTTCACCCGGGCTCCGATGGTGTGGTGACCCACCTCGGTGTGGATCGAGTAGGCGAAGTCGACCGGCGTGGACCCGATCGGCAGGCCGATGACGTCGCCTCGAGGGGTGAAGACGAACACCTCGGCGCTGTTGATCTCGAAGCGCAGCGAGTCGAGGAACTCGCCCGGGTCCTCGACCTCGTTCTGCCAGTCCAGCAGCTGGCGCAGCCACTGCATGTCGGAGTCGTTCGTGGCCCTCTCGGCGTCCTGCCCGGAGCGCACGTCCTCCTTGTACTTCCAGTGCGCCGCGACGCCGTACTCCGCACGGCGGTGCATCCCGACGGTGCGGATCTGCATCTCCACGGCCTTGCCGGAGGGCCCGATGACGGTCGTGTGCAACGACTGGTACATGTTGAACTTCGGCATGGCGACGTAGTCCTTGAACCGGCCCGGCAGCGGGTTCCAGCGGTTGTGCAGCACACCGAGCACGCCGTAGCAGTCGCCGTCGTTCTCGACCAGGATCCGGATGCCGACCAGGTCGTAGATGTCGCTGAACTCGCGACCACCGTGGATCATCTTCTGATAGATCGAGTAGTAGTGCTTGGGCCTCCCGGTCACCCGCGCGCTGATCTTGTTGGCGCGCAGGTCGCCCTCCACCTGGTTGATCACCTGAGCGAGGAACTGGTCGCGCGACGGTGCGCGCTCAGCGACCAGGCGCACGATCTCGTCGTAGATCTTGGGGTGCAGGGTCGCGAACGCCAGGTCCTCGAGCTCCCACTTGAGGGTGTTCATGCCCAGCCGGTGGGCCAGCGGCGCGTAGATCTCCAGCGTCTCCCTGGACTTGCGCTCCTGGGTCTCCTGCTTGACGTAGCGCAGGGTGCGCATGTTGTGCAGCCGGTCGGCGAGCTTGATGACCAGGACGCGGATGTCCTTGCTCATCGCGACGATCATCTTGCGGATGGTCTCGGACTGCGCGGAGTCGCCGTACTTGACCTTGTCGAGCTTGGTGACCCCGTCGACGAGCACGGCCACCTCCTCGCCGAAGTCCTTGCGCAGCTCGTCGAGGGTGTACGGCGTGTCCTCGACCGTGTCGTGCAGGAGGGCCGCCACGAGGGTCGGCTCGGTCATGCCGATGTCAGCGAGGATGGTCGTGACCGCGAGCGGGTGGGTGATGTAGGGGTCGCCGCTCTTGCGCATCTGCCCGCGGTGGTGCTTCTCGGCGGTGTCGTAGGCGCGCTCGAGCAGGGCCAGGTCTGCCTTGGGGTGGTTCGCCCGGACGGTGCGGAAGAGCGGCTCCAGCACGGGGTTGCCGACCTGCTTGCTGGTGCCGATGCGGGCCAGCCTGGCCCGCACGCCGCGGCCGGTCAGGGTGGGCGCGCGCTCGGGTGTGGGTGGTACGTCCACCGCAGGGTCGGTCGCCAGCCCGTCCTCAGCCATGGCACCTCCCCTCACACGCCGGAAACCGCTCCCGCCAGTCTAGGCCGTGCCCGGCGGGCCGGTGACCGCTAAACCGTGTGCAGCACCGTCAGCGGCAGGTCTCCGAGCACGCCGCGCCCGGAGAGGAAGCTCAGCTCCATCATCATCGCGACCCCGTGCACCACTGCCCCGGCCCCCGCGACGAGCTCCGCGGTCGCGACGGCCGTGCCGCCGGTCGCGAGGACGTCGTCGACCATCAGGACACGCTCCCCCTCCGCGAGGGCGTCGGTGTGCATCTCGAGGGTCTCCGAGCCGTACTCAAGCTCATAGCTGACCGCGCGAGTCGACCAGGGCAGCTTGCCGGGCTTGCGCACCGGGATGAAGCCGACCCCCAGTGCCAGTGCGACGGGCGCCGCCAGGATGAACCCGCGAGCCTCCATGCCCACGACCTTGTCGACCACCACGGCGCCGTTCTCGTCACGACCGGCGTCGGCCAGTGCGGAGATCACCGCGGTGAACGCGGCATGGTCGTCGAGGATCGGGGTGATGTCCTTGAAGGTCACCCCGGCCTGGGGGAAGTCGACCACGTCACGCACCAACGACGCGATCAGTGCGCTGAGGCGTTGCTGGTCCGGCGTCAGCCCCACGGTCGTGCCGCTGCCCATGCGCCCGGTCCTCACTTGCCGCGCTTGGAGCGTGGCTGCCGTCGCGGCTGGCTGCGCTTGGCGGCGCCGGACTCCTCCACCGGAGCCTTCGCTCCCGGCACGACGCGACCCGATCCGGTGGCCTCCGGGCGGCGCGGGGGTGCCTGCACCCGAGCGACCGGATGCTCGAGGTCCTCGTCGTCGTCGAAGCCCTCGGGCATCTCCCGGATGGGAAGGTCCTCGCTGAACGCGGGGACGTCCGCGTAGGGGTCGATCCCGCGGCGGGCACGCGCCTTGGCCCGCGCGTCCTGCTGGGTGATCTCCTTCTCCCCCGACTTCAGCTGTACGGCGAGCGGGGTGGCGATGAAGATCGAGGAGTAGGCACCGGCCGCCATCCCGACGAACAGCGAGAGCGCCAGGTCCTTGAGCGCACCCGACCCGAGGGTGGCCACGCCGACGTAGAGCAGGGCTCCGACCGGGAGCAGGGCCACGATCGAGGTGTTGATCGAACGGACCAGCGTCTGGTTCACGGCGAGGTTGGCCAGCTCGGCGTACGTCTTGCGGCTCTGACGCAGATTGCGGGTGTTCTCGCGCACCTTGTCGAAGACCACGACGGTGTCGTACAGGGAGAACCCGAGGATCGTCAGCAGTCCCGTCACCGTCGCCGGGGTCACCTCGAAGCCGACCAGCGAGTAGACGCCGACGGTGATCGTCAGGTCGTGGGCCAGGGCGACGATGGCCGCCGCGGACATCTTCCACTCCCGGAAGTAGGCCCAGATGAACAGGATCACCAGGAAGAGGAAGACCACGAGCCCGGTCAGGGCGCGCGTGGCCACCTGCTCGCCCCAGCTCGCGCCGACGTCCTGGGTGGAGATGTCGTTCTCGGGGTCGACGTTGATCGCCTTGGCGATCGCGTCCCCGACCTGGATGGCCTGGTCGTTGGTGAGCTGCTCGGTCTGCACCCGGATCGAGTCGGTGCCCGAGGTGGTCACGATCGGCGACGACGCTGCGTCGAGGCCGGTGTCGGCGACCGCCCGACGGACGGTGTCGGCAGTGCTCTGGGTGGCCTGGTCGGCCGGGACGCTGATCTTGTACTCGACCCCGCCCTCGAACTCGATGCCGAAGTTCAGCCCCTTGAAGTAGAGGCCGGCGACGGCGAGGACCACGATGATGCCGGAGATGAAGTACCAGAGCCACTTGCGTCCGACGAAGTCGATCGAGACATCGCCTTCGTAGAGCGCGTTGCCCAGCCTGCTCATCTTGCCCATCAGATTCGCCCTCCCGCCAGGTTGTGGCGCCTGCTCTCGTCGATGCCGAGCGTCTCCCGGGACAGACCGGAGAAGCGAGAGCCGCTGGAGAAGAACCTGCGGCGCGCCAGCAGCGTCATCACGGGCTTGGTGAACCAGAAGAACACGGCGAGGTCGATCAAGGTGCTGATCCCGAGGGCGAACGCGAAGCCACGGACCACCCCGATCGCGAAGATGTAGAGGACGACGGCGGCCAGGATCGAGATCGCGTCTGCCGCAAGACAGGTGTTCCGCGCCCTCGCCCAGCCGGTCTCCACGGCCACCCGCATGGACTTGCCGTCGCGCATCTCGTCACGTATTCGTTCGAAGTAGACGATGAAGGAGTCTGCGGTGATGCCGACCGCGACGATCAGCCCGGCGATGCCGGGCAGCGTCAGCGTGAAGCCGGCGGCCTTGGCCAGCACGAGCACGACACCGTAGGTCACTCCTCCGGCGATGATCAGGGAGGCGACCACGACGGTCCCCAGCCCTCGGTAGTACAACAGGCAGTAGAGCATCACGATCGCCAGGCCGATCGCACCAGCGTAGATGCCGGCCGAGAGCTGGTTGCCCGCGAGGGACGGGCCGATCGTCTCGGTGGTGGTGTCGAACTTCAGCGGGAGCGCACCGTACTTCAAGGAGTTGGCCAGCGACTTGGCCTCGGCCTCGCTGAAGTCACCACTGATCTGCGCGTTGCCGTCGAGGATCGGCTCGTTGAACCCCGCGTAGGAGATCACCTGGCCGTCGAGCACGATGGCGAAGGTGCCGTTGTTCTTGTACAGCGCCGTCGACGTGTCGGCCATCGCCTGACGCGCCTCGCCCTTGAGACCGAGGTTGACCACCCAGCCGACGCCCTGGGGTGGCGTGCCGTAGGAGGCCGACTTCAGGTTGGTGCCCTCGATGACGGCCTTGGAGAGCAGGAACTTCTGTCCCTTGTCGTCGCAGGTGATCAGCGGCTGGTCGGAGATGTCGGCGACCGGGGCGGCGGACTCCCCCTTCGGGGGGCAGGTGTACGCCGAGAACTTCTCCAGCCAGGCGACGCCAGGGTTCTGGGACCAGGCCAACGGATCGTCGACCGAGGCGCCCTTCTGGGTGAGCTGCGGTTGCGCGGCAGGCGACGGGACCGTCTGGCTCGGGACGGCGCTCGGCGCGGCGCTCGGTCTCGGCAGCGGGCGCAGCCTTCGCACTGGCCTTGGCGCTGGGCTTGGCGAACGGCGCGGGGCGGGGGTTGCCCGAGGAGCTGGCCTTGGGGACCGTGGTCGTGCTCGGCTTGCCGGTTGTGCCCGAGGGGCTGGCTGAGGGGCTGGACGACTGGCCGCCCGAGGGGCTGGGCGAGGCGCTCGGCGCTGGGGTTCCCGGCTGGGGCTGGCCCGGCCACGAGGCGGAACCGCAGCTGGGCGGTCCGCTTGACCTGGTCGACGAGCTTGCTCGCGTTCTGGCCCGGGATCTCGACGATGATGTTGCGGTCGCCCTGGGTGGACACGGCCGCTTCGGAGACACCGCTGCCGTTGACCCGGGCGTCGACGATGCCGGCGGCCTGCTTGAGCTTGGCCGGAGTGATCGCGCCGCCCTGCGGGATCGCCGAGAGGGTGATCCGGGTGCCGCCCTCGAGGTCGAGGCCCAGGCGCGGCTTCCACGTCTGTCCGAGTGCAGCCAACCCGTAGATCACGACGATCGTCAGCCCGAAGACGAGCAACGTGCGTGCGGGGCGGGGCGTCTTCTTCGCCACAGTGGGTGTCTCCTCAGTCCTCTGGCTCGGTCGTGGCCTGTGACGGGCCCGACTCCCCCGGGTGCTCGCGACCGGGCTCGACCTCGTCCACCCGACGTACGACGACCTGGCGCGCGACCGTGAGGATCGTGCCCGGAGCGACCTCGATCTCGACCCTGCCCTCGTTCAACGCACGGACGGTGCCGAAGATCCCCGCGGAGAGGACGACCTCCTGCCCCACCTCGAGCTCACTCTGGAGCTGTTCGACCCGACGCTGCTGGGTTCGGGCGGGACGCATCACGACCGCCCAGAAAGCGAGCATGGCCACGACGATCACGAGCAACTGCGCGTAGGCAGGCACGACACACAACTCCAAGGGAAGGGAACAGTTCCTGGGACGCCGAGGACCGACGGCTGAGACCGGGGAGGACTCGAGCACGGGGACGCCTGCGGCACCGAACGTGAAGTGTAACGGCCGTTCCCGGCTCAATCGGACTGCGACTCGAAGAGGAGAGGGTCCTCTCCGATCGCGCCCGCCGGTGCCGGGATGCCCAGATGGGTCCAGGCGGCCCTCGTTGCCACCCGCCCGCGCGGCGTGCGTGCCAACAGCCCCTGGCGCACCAGGAACGGCTCCGCGACCTCTTCGACTGTCTCGCGCTCCTCGCCCACGGCGACCGCGAGCGTGCTGACGCCCACCGGCCCGCCGCCGAACCGACGACAGAGCACGTCCAGGACGGCACGGTCGAGCCGGTCGAGCCCCGACTCGTCGACCTCGAAGAGCTCCAGCGCCGCGCGCGCCAGGTCGCGGGTGACCACCCCGTCGGCCCGTACCTGCGCGAAGTCCCTGACCCGGCGGAGCAGCCGGTTGGCGATCCGGGGCGTCCCGCGGGACCGCAGCGAGATCTCCCGGGCGCCGTCGCCGCGCAGCTCCACGTCCAGCAGGCCCGCGGACCGGTGCACGATGCGCTCGAGGTCGCCGGGCTCGTAGAACTCCAGGCGCGCGGTGAAGCCGAACCGGTCGCGCAGCGGACTGGGCAGCAGCCCGGCGCGTGTGGTCGCCCCGACCAGCGTGAACGCCGGGATGTCCAGGGGAATGGCGGTGGCACCGGGTCCCTTCCCGATGACGACGTCGACCCGGAAGTCCTCCATCGCCATGTAGAGCATCTCCTCGGCGGGACGGGACATCCGGTGGATCTCGTCGACGAAGAGCACGTCACCCTCGTTGAGCCCGGACAAGATGGCGGCCAGGTCGCCGGCGTGGGTGATCGCCGGACCGCTGGTCAGTCGCAGCGGAGCGCCCATCTCCGCCGCGATGATCATCGCCAGGGTCGTCTTCCCCAGGCCCGGTGGCCCGCTCATCAGGACGTGGTCCGGGACGCGCTGACGCGCCCGTGCCGCTTCGAGCAGGAGTGAGAGCTGCTCGCGCACGCGCTCCTGCCCGACGACCTCGGCGAGGGTGCGGGGCCGCAGAGCTGCCTCGACGACGCGCTCGTCACCGTCAGCATCCGCCGCCGTGAGCGGCCTGCTCGTCACGTAGGCAGCCTCGGCGGCCTCGAGCTCCGACTCGTTCACCTGCTCACGCCTTGCTCAAGGTCTGCAGGGCGGCCCGCAGCAGGCTCGCCACGTCAGGCTGGGCCATCTGGTCGGCCTCCGGGGCCACCGAGCTGACGGCCTGGTCGGCCTCGCGTGCTGACCAGCCGAGCCCGACGAGGCCAGCCTGCACCTGGGCCTGCCAGCCACTGGCCGCCGCCGCACCGGGACGGGCGGCCAGGGTGGTGGTCGGTGGCCCGATCCGGTCGCGCAGCTCGAGGATGATGCGTTGCGCACCCTTCTGCCCGATGCCGGGGACCGCCGTCAGGGTCTTGACGTCATCGCTGGTCACCGCGCGACGCAACGTCTCGGGCTGGTGCACGGCGAGCATCGCCTGGGCGAGCTTCGGACCCACTCCGCTCGCCGTCTGCACGAGCTCGAACATCTGCTTCTCGTCCTCGTCGGCGAACCCGAACAGGGTCAGTGAGTCCTCGCGCACCACCATGCTGCTGGGCAGCGTCGCCTCCGATCCGATGCGCAGGCCCGCGAGGGTGTCGGGCGTGCAGTGCAGCTCGAGGCCGACTCCGCCCACCTCGAGGACCGCGGCGGTGGGACCGACGGCAGCCACCCGGCCGCGCACGAACGCGATCATCGACGACTCCCCGCGATCAGGGCCTGGGCGGCCACCGCCGCGTCGAGCCGGCTCGTGGCCCCGCCCCGCCAGATGTGGCAGATGGCCAGTGCCAGCGAGTCGGCGGCATCCGCCGGCCTCGGGATCTCGCTCAGACGCAGCAGCCGCGCGACCATGGTGCCGACCTGGGCCTTGTCGGCACGACCGCTTCCGGTCACCGCCGCCTTCACCTCGCTCGGCGTGTGCAGCGCCACGGGCAGTCCACGCCGCGCAGCCACCAGCAGCGCGATGCCGCTCGCCTGGGCGGTCCCCATCACGGTCTTGACGTTGTGCTGGCTGAAGACGCGCTCGACCGCGACCGCGTCCGGCCGCATGGCGTCCAGCCACTCCTCGAGCCCGGCCTCGATGGCGCAGAGCCGCTGCTCGATCGGCAGGTCCGCGGCGGTGCGCACCACACCGACGTCGACGAGCGACAGCGGGCGGCCGACGGATCCGTCGACGACCCCCACTCCGCAGCGGGTGAGGCCAGGGTCGATGCCCAGCACGCGCATGAGCACTCCTCGTCGTCCGAACACTTGTTCGCACCACGCTAACCGGACCGACCAGCACCGTCGGGTTGCGACGCGCCGGAGACCCCCGAGACGGGTCACCCGGTCGAGGGTCCGTCCGCGCCGTCTCAGGCGTCGTGGGCGTCCAGGGCCGCGATGACCTCGTCGGAGACGTCGAAGTTGGCGTAGACGTTCTGCACGTCGTCGAGGTCCTCCAGCGCCTCGACCAGCCGGAACACCTTCGTGGCGCCCTCCTCGTCGAGCTCGACCTGCATGCTCGGCACGAACGAGGCGTCAGCGGAGTCGTAGTCGACGCCCGCGGCCTGCAAGGAGGTGCGCACCGACACCAGGTCGGTCGCCTCGCTGATCACCTCGTAGCTCTCGCCGAGGTCGTTGACATCCTCCGCGCCCGCTTCCAGGGTCGCCTCGAGGACGTCGTCCTCGGTGACCTGCTTGCCGTCCTGCTCGGTGGGAACGACCACGACGCCCTTGCGGTTGAACATGTAGGAGACCGAGCCCGGGTCGGCCAGGGATCCGCCGTTGCGGTTCATCGCGGTGCGGACCTCCATCGCGGCCCTGTTCTTGTTGTCGGTGAGGCACTCGATCAGGAACGCGACCCCGTTGGGTCCGTAGCCCTCGTACATGATCGTGCTGTACTCCGCCCCGCCGGCCTCGGCGCCCGAGCCGCGCTTGACGGCCCGGTCGATGTTGTCGTTGGGGACCGAGGACTTCTTGGCCTTCTGGATGGCGTCGTAGAGAGTCGGGTTGCCGGCCAGGTCGCCTCCGCCCATCCGGGCGGCGACCTCGATGTTCTTGATCAGCTTCGCGAACATCTTGCCGCGACGGGCGTCGACGACGGCCTTCTTGTGCTTCGTCGTTGCCCACTTGGAGTGGCCGGACATCGGCGTTCCTTTCCTAGCTTGTCGACACCAGGTCGCAGAAGAGTCGGTGGATGCGCACGTCGGTGCCCACCTCAGGATGGAACGAGGTGGCCACCAGCGACCCCTGCCGGACGGCGACGATCCTACCTGCGGCCTCGCCCGCACCCACACGAGCGAGCACCTCGACGCCGGGGCCCGCGGACTCGACCCAGGGGGCGCGGATGAACACGCCGTGCACCGGGTCTTCGAGACCGACGAAGTCCACCTCACCCTCGAAGGAGTCGACCTGACGACCGAAGGCGTTGCGTCGCACGGTGATGTCGAGGCCGCCGAGGGTCTCCTGGCCGGCGATGCCGTCGACCACCCGGTCGGCGAGCAGGATCATGCCGGCGCAGGTGCCGAGTGCGGGCATGCCGTCGGCGATCCGCTGCCGCAGGGGTTCGAAGAGGTCGAAGATCCTGGCCAGCTTGGCCATCGTCGTCGACTCGCCGCCGGGAATGATCAGCCCGCTGCACTCGTCGAGCTCAGCGGGGCGTCGTACGGCGAGTCCGGGGATGCCCAGCAGGTGCAGCGCCGCGAGATGCTCGCGTACGTCGCCCTGCAGGGCCAGCACACCGATCCGGGACGCGGTCACGCGAGGACCAGGCGTCCCGGTGGGATGCCTCCCCCGCGGCGGCACCCCACCGGGACTGGGTGGGTTGATCGCACGAGGCGATGCAAGGACCATGGTGGTGGAGAATCCGGACAGATACGCCTATTTCCGACAATTGCAGCAGATGGGCTATACCGGGGCGTGAGGGCAGGCGTGCTCACCAGCCGCGTTCGGCCAACCGGTGGGACTGCGGGAGCTCCTCGACGTTGATGCCCACCATCGCCTCACCGAGACCGCGGGAGACCTTCGCGATCACGTCGGGGTCGTCGAAGAACGTCGTGGCCTTGACGATCGCCTCGGCCCGCTGGGCCGGGTTCCCGGCCTTGAAGATCCCGGACCCGACGAAGACGCCCTCGGCGCCGAGCTGCATCATCATCGCGGCGTCGGCGGGCGTGGCGATGCCGCCCGCGGTGAAGAGCACCACCGGCAGCTTCCCGCTCGCGGCCACTTCCTTGACCAGCTCGTACGGCGCCTGCAGCTCCTTGGCGGCGACGTAGAGCTCGTCCTCGGAGAGGGAGCCCAACCGGCGCAGCTCGGCACGGATGGTCCGCATGTGCATGACCGCGTTGGAGACGTCCCCGGTGCCCGCCTCACCCTTGGACCGGATCATCGCTGCGCCCTCGGTGATCCTGCGCAGGGCCTCTCCCAGGTTCGTCGCACCGCACACGAAGGGGACGGTGAACAGCCACTTGTCGATGTGGTTGGTGTAGTCGGCCGGAGTGAGCACCTCGGACTCGTCGACGTAGTCGACCCCCAGGCTCTGCAGGATCTGCGCCTCGGCGAAGTGACCGATCCGGGCCTTGGCCATCACCGGGATGGAGACAGCCGCGACGATGCTGTCGATCATGTCGGGATCGCTCATCCGGGAGACGCCGCCCTGGGCGCGGATGTCCGCGGGCACACGCTCGAGGGCCATCACCGCGACGGCACCGGCGTCCTCGGCGATCTTGGCCTGCTCGGCGGTGACCACGTCCATGATCACGCCCCCCTTGAGCATCTCGGCCATGCCGCGCTTGACGCGCGACGTGCCTCGATCGGGCGAGTCCTGGGGCGATGGGGAGGAGATGTCAGCCATGGCCGCATCGTACGTCCGCACCCGCGCGCGGGCGTACTCGGGATGCCCGTTCGGACAGCCGGGACGGAGGCCCCGTATTCCCGACCCACGTGAGACGACTACGGCGGCGTCACGCGGGGTCGGTCGGTGCTGCCATCGCCTGCGTGCGCACCATCAGGATCCGGCGTACGACGGTCTCGGTGTTGGCCACGGCCAGGACCCAGAGCGTGAGGTACATCAGGATCGGCAGGTCGAGCAGGCCGCTCAACCCGGTGGCGACGAGGATGGCCACCAGACGGTCGGCCCGTTCGGCCAGGCCTCCTTGGGCCGTCATTCCCAGGGACTCGGCCCTGGCACGGGCATAGCTGGTCACCGCACCCATGACCAGGCAGTACAGCGACAGGCAGAGGTAGAGGTAGTTGTCCCCGGGGCCGGCGAAGTAGAGCACCAGGCCGCCGAAGACGGCCCCGTCGCCGATGCGGTCCAGGGTGGAGTCGAAGAACGCCCCGAAGGACGAGGTGCGACCGGTGGCACGGGCCATGGCGCCGTCGATGAGGTCGCTGAACACGAACGCCGTGATCACCAGGACGCCGACCAGCAGCTTGCCCTGCGGGAAGAACACCAGAGCGCCCGCCGAGACCCCCAGGGTGCCGACGAGCGTGACGGCGTCCGGGCTGATGCCCAGCCTGATGAAGGTGTTGACGAACGGCGCCAGCATGACGCTCTGCCAGAAGTGCTTGAACCTGTCCAACATGACGCGAGGAGGCTACCTTCCGGGCCGACGCTGCTCGGACAGGGCGTACCGTCAAGAGCACGGAGCCATTCAGGCTTCCCACCAAAGGGTCCCCCATGAGCGACAAGTCGCCGCGACAGAGCATGACGAAGAAGACCGGGAAGTCCATCAAGGAGAAGCGGGCCGCCAAGCGCGGTGACGCCCAGGAGAGCTCGATCGTCAAGGTGACCCCGGCGGGCAAGAAGCGTTGACCGCGGCGCAGCTGCGGCTCGGAGTCATCGGCTCCTCCTCGAAGGAGAACGAGCACCGGCTGCCGCTGCACCCGGATCACCTCGCGCGCATACCGGGCGAGCTGCGGCAGTCGATCACCCTGGAGCACGGCTACGGCGCGCGGTTCCGGCGCGACGACAGCCAGCTCGTCGGACTGGTGGCCGGCTTCGCCAGCCGCGAGGAGATCCTGGCGGAGTCCGACGTGGTGGTGCTGCCCAAGCCGCAGCACGCCGACGTCGCGGCCATGCACCAGGGTCAGGTGCTGTGGGGCTGGCCGCACTGCGTCCAGGACCCCGTTCTCACCCAGCTCGCCATCGACCGTGGTCTGACGCTGATCGCGTTCGAGACCATGAACCACTGGACCGTCGACGGCGCCGTCGGGCTGCACGTCTTCCACAAGAACAACGAGCTGGCGGGATACTGCTCGGTCCTCCAGGCCCTGGAGCTGACCGGCACCACGGGTGACTACGGTCGTCGCCTGAGTGCGGTGGTGATCGGTTTCGGCGCCACGGCACGCGGGGCGGTGACTGCCCTGAACGCTCACGGCATCCACGAGGTCGCGGTGCTCACGAACCGAGGCGTGGCTGCGGTGGGTTCCCCCATCCACTCGGTGCGCATCCGGCAGTTCGACCACGATCCCCAGCCCCCTCACCTCAGCCACGTGGTCACCGAGCGGGGCCGGGTCCCGTTGGTCGGCTACCTGGCGGAGAACGACATCGTCGTGAACTGCACCCTCCAGGACACCAGTGCGCCGTTGACCTTCCTGACGGTCGCGGACCTCGAGCAGTTCCGGCAGGGCAGTCTCGTCGTCGACGTCTCGTGCGACGAGGGCATGGGCTTCGAGTGGGCCACGCCCACGAGCTTCGAGGACCCGATGTTCACGGTCGCCGACAGGGTCGACTACTACGCCGTGGACCACAGCCCGTCCTACCTGTGGAACTCGGCCACGTGGGAGAACAGCGAGGCACTGCTGCCCTTCCTGCCCATCGTGATGGCCGGTCCGGACGCCTGGGAGGCAGACGAGACCATCAGTCGCGCGATCGAGATCCGCGAAGGCCATGTAGTGAACCCGGCGATCCTCAGCTTCCAGGGGCGGGCCGCGACCCACCCTCACCTCGTGGGCTGACGGGCCTCACCTCGGTCCACCTCGGGTCCCGTCGAGCGAATCTCACCCGTCGCGGTCCGGCCACGCGTTCGCGAGCAGGCCGCGCGTGCTCTGCAACAGCTCGGGCATCGCCTTGGTCTGCCCCACCACCGGCATGAAGTTCTGGTCCCCCGCCCACCGTGGGACCACGTGCTGGTGCAGATGAGCAGCGATCCCCGCCCCCGCCACGGCGCCCTGGTTCATCCCGATGTTGAAGCCGTGCACACCCGAGACCGTGCGCAAGGCGGTCATCGCCTGCTTGGTCAGCACCGCGATCTCCTCGACCTCGGCGTCCGTGGTGTCGGTGTAGTCGGCGATGTGGCGATAGGGGCAGACCATCAGGTGCCCGGGCGCGTAGGGGTAGAGGTTCAGCACCGCGAAGGCCAGGTCGCCGCGGCGTACGACCAGGCCCTCGGAGTCCTCCATCGACGGGATCCGGCAGAAGGGGCATTCTCCCTCGGTGTCGTCAGCAGGCTTGCTCTCGCCGCGGATGTAGGCCATCCGGTGCGGCGTCCAGAGCCGGTCGAGGGCGTCGGGCTCGCCGATGCCGTCCTGGTGGGCGCCCCGGTCGTACGCCGGGCTCACACCTGCACCCGTGTGGCAACCGCCTCGACCACCCGCGCGACGGCCTCGTCGACCGGGACGCCGTTGTCCTGCCGGCCGTCGCGGTAGCGGAAGCTGACGGCGCCGGCCTCGACGTCGCTGTCGCCGGCGATGACCATGAACGGGACCTTCTGCAGCTGTGCGTTGCGGATCTTCTTCTGCATCCGTTCATCGGACTCGTCGACCTCGACGCGCACGCCCTGAGCACGCATCCGCTGCGCGATCTCGCCCAGGTAGTCGTTGTGCCGCTCGGCGATCGGGATGCCCTGCACCTGCACGGGCGCGAGCCACGGCGGGAACGCACCGGCGTAGTGCTCGACGAGCACGCCGATGAACCGCTCGATCGACCCGAACTTCGCGGAGTGGATCATCACCGGCTGCTGCCGGCTGCCGTCGGCGGCCTGGTACTCCAGCGCGAAGCGTTCCGGTGACGGCTGGTTGAAGTCGTACTGGATCGTCGACATCTGCCAGGTGCGTCCGATCGCGTCGCGAGCCTGGACCGAGATCTTCGGTCCGTAGTACGCCGCGCCGCCCGGGTCGGGCACCAGATCGAGGCCGGAGTCGGTGGCCACCTTCTCCAGGATCGCGGTGGCCTCGGCCCACTCCTCGTTCGAGCCGATGAACTTGTCCGGCTTCGAGTCGTCCCGGGTGGACAGCTCGAGGTAGAAGTCCTCGAGACCGAAGTCCCGGAAGAGGCTGAGGCAGAAGTCCAGCAGGTGCTCGATCTCCGCCGGCGCCTGCTCCTTGGTGACGTAGGAGTGCGAGTCGTCCTGGGCAAAGCCGCGCACCCGGGTCAGGCCGTGGATGACGCCGGACTTCTCGTGCCGGTAGACGTGCCCGAACTCGAAGAGCCGCAGCGGCAGCTCGCGGTAGGACCGCTGCCGCGACTTGAAGATCAGGTTGTGCATCGGGCAGTTCATCGCCTTGAGGCGGTAGTCCATGCCGTCGACGTCGAGCGCGGGGAACATGCCCTCGCCGTAGTAGGGCAGGTGGCCCGAGGTGTGGAACAGGCCCTCCTTGGCGATGTGGGGGGTCCCGACGTACTCGAAGCCCTCCTCGATGTGCCGCTGGCGGACGTAGTCCTCCATCACCCGCTTGATCACGCCGCCCTTGGGGTGGAACACCGGCAGACCGGAGCCGATCTCGTCGGGGAACGAGTAGAGGTCGAGGTCCCGGCCGAGCTTGCGGTGGTCGCGGCGCTCGGCCTCCTCGATCCGGTGCAGGTGCTCCTCGAGCGCCTCCTTGCTCTCCCAGGCGGTGCCGTAGATGCGTTGGAGCTGCTTGTTCTTCTCGTTGCCGCGCCAGTACGCCGCAGCCGAGCGCATCAGCTTGAACGCCGGGATGCGCTTGGTCGTGGGCAGGTGCGGGCCGCGGCACAGGTCCTTCCAGGCGACCTCGCCCTTGCGGTTGACGTTGTCGTAGATCGTCAGCTCGCCGGCCCCGACCTCCGCGCTCGCCCCCTCGGCCGCGTCCGCGGCCGAGCCCTTGAGCCCGATCAGCTCGAGCTTGTAGGGCTCCTCGGCCAGCTCGGTGCGTGCCTCGTCGTCCGTGAGCGGCCGGCGGGAGAAGCGCTGGTTCTCCTTGACGATCTTGCGCATCCGGGTCTCGATCTTCTCGAGGTCCTCCGGAACGAAGGGAGTCTCCACGTCGAAGTCGTAGTAGAAGCCGTTCTCGATGGGCGGTCCGATCCCCAGCTTCGCGTCGGGGAAGAGCTCCTGGACGGCCTGGGCCATCACGTGGGCGGTGGAGTGCCGCAGGATGTCGCGCCCGTCCGGGCTGTCGATCTCCACGGCTTCCACGACGTCGCCGTCGGCGAGCTCGTGGGCGAGGTCGCGGAGCACACCCCCGACGCGAGCTGCGATCACCTCCGGGGACTCGCTGAACAGCTCCCAGGCCCTGGTGCCGCTCGTCACCGTCCGGTCATCGCGCGCGTCGGCGTGGACGAGGACGACATTGAGGTCGGGCACGAGGTTGGCTCCCTGGGTGGTGGCACGTGGTGGCGCTCGCCGGTGGGCGAACCGAACGATCGTATCGACGCGCCGCTGCGCCGGCGTACTGGGTTTCTACGGAGCGAGCCTTCGCCGGGTGGGCAGCTCCGCGACCGGCTCCGTCTCCGGCATCGGCTGGGTCCGCTCCGAGAGACGGTGGCCGAGCCGTCCGGCCCAGGGTGAGGCAGTCAGGCCGTGCGCGAAGACGCTGACCAGCACGGTCCAGGCGGCGACGGTCAACATCGTCCTCCCGGACGCCGACTGCGCCTCCTGGGAGACCAGCAGGGCGAACAGGATGGAGGCCAGCCCGCGTGGGCCGAACCAGCCCAGGAAGAGCCGGGTCTCGATGATCGTTCCGCTTCCGATCAGGGCGAGAAGCACGGGGACCATGCGCACGACGGTCAGCGAGGCCAGCACGTAGAGGGCGATCGGCCAGGACAGCGCGTCCAGCACCGGCCCCGCGACCACGGCACCGAAGATCAGGAAGGTGGTCGCACTGAGCAGCTCGCCCTCGTCCTCGCTGAAGTCCTGGACGTTGCCGCAGTGCGCTCGAGCCACCTGGCCGAAGGCGAGACCGGCGGCGAACGCGGCGATGAAGCCGTTGCCACCGACCAGCACCGACAGGGAGTACGCCGAGACCGCGACCCCGATCGCCGCGAGCTGACGGTAGACACCGTCCACGGCGCCGGCTCTCGCGCGGATGTCCAGCAGCTTCCCCCCGACCAGGCCGAGGCCCGCTCCGACGAGAGCGCCGAAACCGACCTGCTGGGCCGCCAGGGCCGCCCAGTCGGAGGCACCACCGGTCTCCTCGGCCACGACGAGGGCCAGCAGGATCGTGACCACCGGCACCGCGATGCCGTCGTTGAGGCCGCTCTCCACGTTGAGGGCCTGGCGCACCCGGACCGGGAGCCTGGGGTCGCTGACCACGGCCTGCCCGAGTGCCGCATCCGTCGGGGCGAGCACGGCGGCGAGCAGGAACGCCTCGGCGATGCCGAGGGAGGGCACCAGGACCAGGCCGGCGCCGGCGCCGGCGACGACGGTCAGCGGCATGCCGACGCCGAGGAGACGCCCCGGCAGCGCCGCCTCGAGGCGCAGCGCGCGCAGATCGATCCGGATCGCATCGGTGAACAGCACCAGGACCAGGGTGGCCTCGACGAGGATCGAGACCCCTTCGTCGCCCAGCTCGAGGTCGAACCAGCCGAACCCGCCGGCTCCCACGACGAGGCCGACCGTCGTGAAGACCATCGGAGCGGTGACCGGGGAGAGCGCGAGCCGCCCGGAGACCAGGGCGAAGCCCAGCACGGCCACGGCGACGAGCAGGAGCTCGAGCATCCCCACCTCTCCCGGCGTCCCCGGCTGCGTGAGGCGCCAGGTCCCAGCCTAGTGACGGCGCCCGGCGTCGCGCTCGGCGTCGGGCCGCGTCGCGCGCGACGCCGCGCTGACCGATCTCCAGCGAGCCGGGACGACATCGGCCGCCTCCCGGTCCGGAAGACGGCCTCGATGACGTCATGCATGAGTAGCTGGTGGGCGATACTGGGTTCGAACCAGTGACCTCTTCGGTGTGAACGAAGCGCGCTACCACTGCGCCAATCGCCCGAGCACGAGCTCAGATGTGGTGCCGGCCGGAAGCCTGCGCCAGAAACCCTAGCGCAGCCCCTTTCTGGGCCCGACACGGCCCTCGACTACGGTCGACTAGTGCATATGGGCTATACAGTCGGAGTCACTCCTCGTCACCTCCTGGTCCACAACTGACTAGACCACTTGCGGTCGAAAATAGACCACAGGCTCAGAAAAGTTAGACCAGTGCAGGGATTAAACGGACATATCGGATTTTCCCCTGTCCACGCCGGCAAAGCCTGCGCAGAATCAGCGCATCGCGTGGAGGGCGCGGTGGGGTTTCTGGAGGGAGACCCCACGGAGCAACAAGGGGAGTAACGATGAAGCAGACGAAGACCGCTCAGGTCATCACCGAGAACGTTGAGCTCGAGTTCGTGGACCCGCAGGGGGAAGCCACCTCGATCGACGCTGACCTGGTCTTCGACCCGGCCGACCCGTACGCCGTCACCATGGTGTTCCGGACCGGCGTGCAGGAAGTCCTCTGGACCTTCGGCCGGGAGCTGCTCGTCGAGGGCCGCTACGAGCCCACCGGCGACGGCGACGTGCACGTGTGGCCCTGCCTGAGCTCGGACGGCTCCGCCGTGGTCATCATCGAGCTGTGCTCCCCGGACGGCGAGCTGCTCGTCCAGGCCAGCTCCCGCAGCGTCGACTGCTTCGTCGGCGCCATGCTGGTCTCGGTGCCGGACGGCGACGAGAGCTCCTTCGTGAACTTCGACGACGAGCTCGCCTCGCTCCTCAGCGCCTGATCTCCTGCTCCACCGGCCGGGCCTGTCACGGGTCCGGGTGCCTGGCCTCCTGGGTCGCCCACCGCGTGATCAGCTGACGCGTCACCGGCCCCGGCGCCTCGAGCTCACGGTCGTCGATGCGGTGGACGCCTTGGACGTTGCGCGTCGTGGACATCAAGAAGATCTCCTCGGCCGAGTCGAGCACGGCGAGCGGCTCGTCGACCTCGACGATGTCGCACCATTCGAGCAGCAGCGCCCTGGTCACGCCGGCCAGGCAGCCTGATGCCAGCGTGGGAGTACGCACCTCTCCCCCGACCACGTAGCCGATGTTGGACCCGGTGCCCTCGCACAGGTTCCCGGCGAGGTTGCCGAAGACAGCCTCCGTCGCTCCTCGCTTCGCTGCCGCCGCCAGGGCGACCACGTTCTCGGCGTACGACGTCGACTTCGCGCCCGCGAGCGCGCCCCGCTCGTTGCGTGGCCACGGCACCCGCGCCACCGCGGCGCTCGGCGGGGCGGGATCCATCGGTGCGGCCACGACCACCAGCGTCGGCGAGGCGTGCCCTCGGCCGGAGCCGAGCGGTGCCGGTCCTCCGGTGTAGGTGATCCGGATCCGGCCCAGGGCGAGGTGCTCGTCGGCGAGGACTGCGGCCACCCCGGACCGGACGCGATCGAGATCCGGGTCCGGCAGGCCGAGCGCGTCCGCCGATCGCGCCAACCGCTGCAGGTGGCGGGTGAGGGCGAACGCCTGCGAGTCCACCACCTTGATCGCCTCGAAGACGCCGTCGCCCACCATGAAGCCGTGATCGGTCACCCCGATGGCGGGCGCGTGCGGATCCTCGAGCAGCTGACCGTCCACCCACGTGCGCATGAACGCGACATTAGCCCGATCCGATGGGGGTTCTGTCATGCCCGACGCGCGAAGGATGCCCCAAGTTTGTGCCAGTCCCCTCTTCGGCTATGGTTTCCCACGCACCACGGGGAGACCGGTGGCGCAGGCGGACGTAGCTCAGTTGGTAGAGCGCAACCTTGCCAAGGTTGAGGTCGCGAGTTCGAGTCTCGTCGTCCGCTCGGAGAAGCCGAAGCCTCCACGGTGGGTTGGCCGAGAGGCGAGGCAACGGACTGCAAATCCGTCTACACGGGTTCAAATCCCGTACCCACCTCAAACTTCACAGGCTAGGGCGATTGGCGCAGTGGTAGCGCGCTTCCTTGACACGGAAGAGGTCACTGGTTCAAACCCAGTATCGCCCACCAGAAACATGCAGGTCAGAGGCCCCCTCGAGGGCCTCTTTCCGTCTCCCGCGCTGTCTGCGAGTTCTTCCTGGGGGCGATCCCCCGTGGCAGCAAGTCAGCGCCTCCCCGCGTCGGCGGTCGCGGGCGCGTTGAGGCGCCGGCATCCTGGCTTGCGCGTCCGTCCGCGGTCCGGATCGGGCCGGACCGCGGCACGCGCGCTGGTCAGACCCCGGCGATCGTGGCCGCTTCCCTGGCCAGGTGGGCGACCTTGCGCGCACCGATCTCGTCGGCCACGCTGATCACGCCGACGCGGGTACCCACCGAGAAGACGATGTAGCCACCGTGCTGACGGTCGGAGTCGTAGCCCGCGAAGTAGACGACCGTCCCGTTCGCGTCCGACTGCAGGGTCACCGGGTCGCCGTACCCGAAGTCACCGCCCTGGATCCCGGGGCAGCGGTCGACCTCGGCCACGATGTGGTCGGCTGCTGCTCTCGCACTGTCCACGGACCGGGTCTGGGCCAACAGCTCGGTCACGCGCAGGACGTCGCTCCCCGCGAGGATCGTTTCGAGCTGGGTCAGCCCCTGGGGCGGCAGCACGTCGGAGAACCTCATGTCACCCGTGCAGGGACCCAGCCGCTCCTTCGCACTCTGCACCTCAGGCGCCACGCTGAACGAGTGTCCCGTGACGTCATGGTAGAGACGCTCACGGATCAGGTTCTCGGCAGAGAGCCTGTCGGTCGACGTCGTCGGCGAGGTGGCTCTCGGAGCCGTCGTCGGAGTCGAGGTGCTGCGGGCCTTGGCCGTGGCAGTGGGCCTGGGCGCTGCGCTCGAGGCCGTCGGGCTTGCGGCTGTCGGTGTCGGTGTCGGGGTGGGTGCCGGTGACTCGGACGCCACACGGCTGGTCGCCGCCCCTGTCTTCACCGGCTGCGTGTGGTCACTCACCCGGGCGACGACCACACCCCCGCCCACGCCGATGACGACGGCTGCGCCAGCTGAAATGACCACATGCGTGATCTTCATGTCATGCCTCCTGCAACGTGAGCGGGGCGGTTCCCGCCATTCATCAGTAGAGATGCGGTGTGCGTGGAATCCGTCGGCATGTCGGTGAGGTGATCTAGGTCACAGTGCCCCGCGCAGGACTGTTCGCATGAACGTCCGCGCGACATGGATGCGGTCGCGGACCGCCGGCAGGGAGCAGCCGGTGAGCTCGGCGATGTCCTGGTACGGCAGCGAGCCGAGGTCGCGCAGCACGAAGGCCTCGACGACCAGAGGATGGCGCTCCTCCAACCTGGTCAGCGCATCCATGAGGTCGAGCCGGGTCCCGGCCACCACACTCGTCGTGCGGGGGTCGGCAGGCTCGGGGAGCTCGGCTGCTCCGTTCTCGGCCCACCGCTGGCGCAGTCGCCGATACGTCATCCGGGCGCTGTTGGAGGCGATCACGGTGACCCACCCCCTGAACGAGCCCGCACCGCTGTAGTCGCCGAGAGCGTGGGCGATCGAGACGAGCGCGTCCTGGGCGGCGTCCTCGGCGTCCTCGGCGTAGGGCAAGAAGCGTGCGCACCGCCGCACCACCAGCGGGCGCAGGACGAGGAGCAGGTCCTCGATCGCCTCGGTGTCACCGCCGGTCGCCCGTTCTACGAGCGTGGCGTCGATGTTCGGGAAGTCCGAGATGGTGTTCACAAGACACTATGTTGTCCCACATGAGGCACATGGGACGGTATCGGCTGCTCAGCGTGCTCGGGTCCGGCGCTTTCGCCACCGTGTGGCTGGCGGAGGATCCTGCCCTCGACGCCCGCGTCGCCATCAAGGTGCTGGCTGACAACTGGGCGAACAACGCCGACGTGCGCGAACGCTTCCTGGCCGAGGCCCGGCTGCTGCGGCGGGTCGACGACCCCAGGCTGGTCCGGGTCTTCGACGTCGGGATCAGCGAGGACGACGATGCACGCCCCTACTTCGTCATGGAGTACGTCCCCGGCGGCACCCTGGCGGATCGGATCGACTCCCTGAGCACGCACGAGGCGTTGGAGTACGGCGTTGCGGTGGCAGACGCGATCCAGGTGCTCCACGATGCCGGGATCGTCCACCGCGACGTCAAACCGAGCAACCTGCTGGTCGAGGACCGTCAGACGCCACCGCGGGTCGTGGTCTCCGACCTGGGCAGTGCCAAGCTGCTCGCCGAGGCCTCGGGGGTGACGGTGACAACCGGCACGCCGATGTACATGGCCCCCGAGCAGGTCCACCAGAGCGACGGCTTCGACGGTCGCGCCGACGTCTATGCGGTGGCGGCGGTGACCTACCACCTGCTCAGCGGCCACCCGGCCTTCTCGGACCGCACCGCAGCCGAGGTGGTGGAACGCCGAAGCGACACCAGCCCACCTCCGCTGGCGATCCGCCTGGGTCAGTCCGTGGCGCTCGACCGCTTGCTGGGCCGCTCGCTGAGCTGGGACCCGAACCGGCGCCCGGCCACCGCCGCCGAGTTCGCCCGGGAGCTCGAAGGCCTGATGACCGGGAACGTCGCACCACCGCCGGGACGGGAGCTGCCGACCGGTCCGGTGCTGGTCTTCTGCATCGTCCTCGCGATCGTGCTGTTCGTGTTCACATATCTCAGGCTCACCGCCTGACCGCGCTTCCAGAGGCGAGCATGGCGCGAACCAGCGCGTTCCACGCTCCGGACCGGTTCGCGTACCCGACGCCCTCGGCCATGTCGTCGTGGCCCAGTCCCGGCACGGCGGCCACGATAGGCTCACTACCGGTGAAGCAGTGCGCCCCCAGCTCGTCTACCGGAGGGGACCACGTGATCTCGCTGACCTACCTGAGCACGGCCACACGAGTCTTCGACGACTCGGCTCTGGCCGACCTGCTGAGCGCCTGCCGCGAGAAGAACCATGCGTTGGGTCTCACCGGGATGCTGCTGTACGCCGGTGGCCACTTCATCCAGACGCTCGAGGGCGAGGCCAGCGTCGTCGACGCGACCTACGACCTGATCGTCGCGGATCCTCGCCACCGCGACGTGTCCGTCGCCCTGCGTGAGGAGATCTCCGCCAGGACCTTCCCGGACTGGTCGATGGGCTTCGAGACCCTGACTCCGGAGGAAGCCTCCGCTCTTCCGGGCTTCAACGACTACCTCGTCGGTGGGGTCTTGTCCTCGACGAGCGGCCATGAGCTCGGTCGGGCCGTCATCTTCCACCGGGTGTTCCGTGACCGGATGCGCTAGGCCGTCCCCGACAGCAGGGTCGACGGGATCCACGCACAGGCCCCCCGCGCAGTGGTACGCGGTGTCGAGGAGGATGGGCCGATGAGCGCCTCCCGACACGTCGGCAGCACCGACCTGCGCGCGCGTTTCGCGGCGAGACTCTCCCGTCTCTACGGCACCGAGGTCCCCGCCTACGCGACCTTGGTAGAGGTCTCGCAGGAGGTGAACCAACGCGTCCTGGCGCGCGAGGGCAGCGACGCGGAACGACTGGGCACCATCGACCGGGTCACCGCCGAGCGTCACGGTGCGATCCGCGTGGGTTCACCGCGCGAGCTCGAGCAGGTCTCGCGCGTCTTCGGCGCGCTCGGCATGGCTCCCTGCGGCTTCTACGACCTGCGCGACGCCGCTCCCTCGCCGATCCCGGTGGTCTCCACCGCGTTCCGCCCGCTGGACCGGGACGAGCTCGCGACGAACCCCTTCCGGGTCTTCACCTCCGTGCTGGTTCCCGAGGACCGGCGCTTCTTCGACGCCGACCTCGAGCCGAGACTGCGCAGCTTCATCGACCGCCGTCGGCTCTTCCCCGACGAGCTCCTGGTGCTGGCTGACACCGCCATCGAGCGCGGCGGGCTCAGCGCCGACGATGCAGCCCGCTACCTGGACCTCGCGGTGTCCGCCTTCGCGCTCTCGCGCGAGCCGGTCGATCGTGCCTGGTACGCCGAGCTCGAGGCCGTCTCGTCGGTGGCAGCCGACATCGGCGGTGTGGGCACGACGCACCTCAACCACCTGACACCCCGGGTGCTGGACATCGATGACCTGTACCGATCGATGCAGGCGCGGGGCATCGAGATGATCGACGAGATCCAGGGCCCGCCGCGCTGGGAAGGCCCCGACGTGCTGCTGCGCCAGACCTCCTTCCGCGCGCTCGCCGAACCGCGACGCTTCCGTGAGGCTGACGGGCGGGTCTCGGAGGGGACGTTGCGCGTGCGGTTCGGTGAGGTCGAGGCTCGCGGCATCGCCCTGACACCCGCAGGACGCGACCGGTTCGAGGAGCTCGTCGCCACGGTGGACCGCCGGCTGAGCGAGGACTGCGATCGCGGTCGCGCCGAGGTGGCGGCCGAGGTGTGGCGCGAGGCGATGCCGGCGACCGAGCAGGACCTCTGCCTGGAGGGTCTGGCTTTCTTCACCTTCACCGCCGACGCCGGTGTCGTGGCGGGGCGGGGCACCGCGGAGCAGGTCGCGGCGCTTCGTGACGGTGATCTCGCGGCCCTGGTGCGGGCGGGTGCGCTGCATCCGGAGCCGATCGTCTACGAGGACTTCCTGCCGCGCTCCGCTGCCGGCATCTTCGCATCGAACCTGGACGGAAGCGGCAGCATGGATGCCGACCAGGGTGGCGCAGAACGCGATGCCGACTGGCTCGCGGACGCCCTCGGCGCGCCCGTGCACGTCCCCGAGGACATCTGCGCCGCGGAGTCGGCGGCCTCGCTCGCCGCTGCGGAGCACGTCCTCGGGCACAAGATCACATCCGAGGCCCGGCACGCGTCCGGGTCAGCTCCGCGTCCGCATCCGGCGTAGGAGCAGGGACCGGCGACCAGGCCGGTCGGGGCGCCGCTGGGTGGGCGCGCGTACGGCGGCAAGACCCGTGGTGAAGCCCTCCGAGGCAGCCGTCGCGGGTGCGTGCAGCAACGGGTGCGTCGGCGGCAGGTGAGGATGCTGGTCCTCGGCCGCATACACCGGACGAGGCGGGCGTGAGACGTGCAACGCCTTCACTGGCACCGGTGGGTCCGGGTGCCACAGGCGAGCGCGGATCCGACGCAGCCAGGGCGCGCCGCGGGTGAACGTGTCTGCCCGGCTCCGTCGGGACCGGGGTGCACGGAGGATGAGGTGGCGGTGGAGTGGAGACACGGTTTCTCAACTCGATGAGTCGGTGTCGAGGTGCCAGTGTGGAGGGTCCGGGGTGCTCCCGATGCGTTCGGCACGGCACGCGGTGTTGGGGCGAGACCCGGACATGGATGGTGCTACGCAGGGTCACATGTGCGACGAGTGCGCCACAGGTGCGGCGACCTCATCGACGCTACCCCTCGCTGGTCGTCGGGTGCATGACGAGTTCGGGCTAGTCCCCCGGCCGCTCAGGAGCCGGGGAGCTCCCCTGTCAGGCGACCGTGGCGTTCCGCGCTCGCCTCGTTGAGGCCCACGATCTCGACCGATTTGCCCTTGCGGTGGTACTTGGTGGTGATGGCGTCCAGCGAGGCGACCGTCGAGGCGTCCCAGATGTGCGAGGCGCTCAGGTCGATGACGACACGTTCGGGGTCCTCGGCGTACTCGAACTGGGTGTAGAGGTCGTTGCTCGAGGCGAAGAACAGCTCACCGGTGACCGTGTAGACGGCGGTGACGGTCCCGTCCGTGGCCTCGACGACCTCGCGATGGGTCTCGGTGAGGTGGGCGACGCGGCGGGCGAAGAGCGTCATCGCGACGAGCACGCCCACGGCCACGCCGATGGCCAGGTTGTGGGTCGCGACGACGACGACGACCGTGGTCGCCATCACGGTGGTCTCCGACTTGGGCATCCGTCGCAGCGTCGCCGGCTGGATGCTGTGCCAGTCGAAGGTGCCGACGGCGACCATGATCATCACCGCGACAAGAGCAGCCATCGGGATCAGGGCGACGACGTCCCCGAAGCCGACCACGAGGATGAGCAGGAAGACTCCCGCCAGGAAGGTCGAGATGCGCGTGCGCGCCCCCGAGACCTTGACGTTGATCATGGTCTGGCCGATCATCGCGCAGCCACCCATGCCACCGAAGAAGCCCGTGATCACGTTCGCCGCCCCCTGCCCCCACGCCTCGCGGGTCTTGGGTGAGTGGGTGTCGGTGATGTCGTCGACGAGCTTGGCGGTCAGCAGGGACTCGAGCAGGCCGACGAGCGCCATCGCCAGGGCGTACGGCGCGATGATCTCCAACGTGTGCAGAGTCAGCGGCACATCGGGCAGGAAGAGGCTCGGGAGACTGTCGGGAAGCTCGCCCTCATCACCCACGTTGGGCACGCTCACCGCCGCCAGCACGGTGAATCCGGTGAGCGCGACGATCGCGACCAGGGGCGCCGGCACGACCTTGGTGACTCGCGGCAGCCCCACGATGACAGCGATCGCCACCGCGATCATCGGGTAGACCAGCACCGGCACGCCGACCAGGTGCGGCACCTGCGCGAGGAAGATCAGGATCGCCAGCGAGTTGACGAAGCCGACCATGACCGATCGCGGGATGAACCGCATCAGTCGTGCTGCACCGGCCAGGCCCAGCATGATCTGGAAGACGCCTGCCAGGAGCACGGTCGCGATGAAGTAGTCGAGTCCGTAGTCACGCATCACCGGGGCGATGACGAGCGCGACGGCGCCGGTCGCCGCCGAGATCATCGCGGGACGACCGCCCAGGAAGGCGATGGAGACCGCCATCGTGAACGACGCGAACAGACCGACTCGCGGGTCCACCCCAGCAATGATGGAGAACGAGATCGCCTCGGGGATGAGCGCGAGGGCGACCACCAGCCCGGCCAGGACCTCCGTCCGAAGCATGGTGGGCGAGCGCAGGGCGTTGCGGACCGATGGCTCCAGCACCCGCTCCGGCGTGTGCGCGGTCTCAGGGCGTGGGGGCGTGGGCGTGCGCAAGGTTCGGGCTCCGTTCGGGGGAGCCGATCGGGCTGCTCCGTGCGAGAAGGGAGGTCGACCGGCCGGCATGAGGGCGATGGTGTCCACCCTGGACAGGCGTGGCGGACCCAGGCCCGCCGACGTCAGGAAAAGACTCTACCCTTACGTGAGGTTAGAGTTGAAATCCCCAGAGCGAGGACGTGCTCGTGCCCAGTGACGCACACCCCCCGGTCGGGAGCGAGCCCTCCCCCGCGATGCACATCGGGGAGGTCGCCCTGCGGACCGAGCTGTCGCTGCGCACGCTGCGGCACTACGACGAGATCGGGCTGCTGCGGCCCTCGGGCCGCACGGACGGCGGCTTCCGGCTGTACGCCGAGACCGACGTCGAGAAGCTCGTCGTGATCCGGCGGATGAAACCCCTGGGCTTCACCTTGGAGCAGATGGGTGCCGTCATGGCAGACCTCGAGATCCTGCACGGGGACGGCCCCCGGGCGGCTGCGCGAGCCGCCCGTCGACGCCTTGCGGGCATTCTCGGCGAGGCCAACGACCGCCGTGCCGCACTCGCGCACCAGCTCGTGATGGCGGACGAGTTCATCGACCTGCTCGGCCACCAGCTCACCTGAGCTGCTCCGCCGAGGCCGGCGTCAGGTGAAGATGCTCACGCCTCCGGGCCCGACGAGCAGTCCGACGACGATCAGCACGATCCCGAGCAGGACCTGACCTCGGACCAGGGTCACGATCCCCCAGATGACGAGCACGACAGCTGCGAGCCACAAGATGAATGCCATGTCTGTTCCTCCCTCGACGTCGACCTGACTCTCCTTTACACCGTTACGAGTGGTTCCAAACCTCACCGGCGCCCCAGGAGGGGGGGTTTATGGCCCGAGGGGGCTCGAAAACACCGCCACGCGGCTAGATTGGAGGTGCTCTCATGAGGGAGCAGGCCGTCCGCGCGCCCCTCCCCCCCGATGGGGCCGCGGGCGGTTCTTCGCCGCGGGTCGAGCCCCGGCACACCATCCCCCGAGTGGCGACCGGGGCTCTGGGATGTTCAACGACGCTCAGGCTCTGGAGGCACGGCCCCACGCCTGAAAATCCTGGCCACGCCGTTGCGTGCCGTTCTCGTGAACGGGACGCAGGACGTCCGGGGCACCACGACCCTCGGACTCCTGGGTGGTCATCACCTCGCAGGCGAGGGCGGGCTCACCGGTGAGGGCCGTCGCCACGGCGATGGCCGTGTGGCAGGCGCTGCCGAGGCTGACGGCGGTCACGACCAGCCGGATCTCGGACCACCCCCGCGAGGAGGTGCCCACGCAGGCGCCGTACTCGGCCAAGGTGGTCCTCATGGCGTCCTCGTCGACCTGCGACGTGGTGGCGACCTCGACGATCGCCTGATACGTGGTGCGCATGGTGGATACCCCTAGCTCGTCGACGACGTACGAACCAGGCCGGGGTCCAGAGCCAGTGCCTGACCGCAACGACACCCGGGAAGAGCATCCAACGACCATGGTCACGTCCGACGACGCGACCGCCGTTCGAGGGTAACCCACCGAGCTTCCCCGTGGTGCACTCGACCGCGGGTGGTGCAGTCCATGCCACGCGCCGGCTGAACTGCTCGGGCTGCGCTCCTCAGGCGGAGTGCCGTCCCGGTGGGGACTTCGTCCGCTCCCACGACTCCGATGCCTGTCGGGGGAGCGTCGGAGGCTGCTGACCCGAAGCGGCGTGGCGTCCGGCCGGGCTCGTGCCCGGAGTGGCACCGTGGCGCGACTCGTGCTCCTGGAGGGTCATCACCCGACAGGCGATCGCCTCCGCACCCGTAGCCGCTCGAGCAAGTGCCGCCGCCTTGGTGCATGCGTGCGCCAGTCCGGTGGCGGGAAGCCTGAGCTGCACCTCCAGCCAGCCGCGGGGCGAGCGCGCCACGACGGGGAGGTAGTCGCCCAGGGTCTTGAGGGCCTCCTCGAGGTCGACCTCCCGCCTGGTCGCCACCTCGACGGCTGCCACGTAGATGGGGCGTGTCCCAAACTCACTCATTTGGACGCCATCATGGGGCCAGCCGTGCGTGCGGACAACTCGGACTCACGCCGCGCTGCCGGTGAACTAGACCGAGGCACCGGGCCACGACCCGGGCTGCGAACGAAGGACCGGGAGCACTGGCTTGACTCCCGGCCCTTCGCCGCGTCCGTACCCATTTGTCGGACCCGGTATCGGAAGAGCCAGTGCCGTAATTCGGCGGCGTCAGTCGACCGCGGCTTGCTCGGACCGCTGTTTCGCAGCACGCCCTCGGAACGTGACGAAGCTGTAGCCGATCATGGCGCCCGCGATCACCCCGGACCCGATCAAGGTGGCTCCGGTCCCCCAGCCCCCCATCAGCCACCACCGGTCATCGATCGGCCACCAGTACGGCGAGCCCGGGCTGGAGCCCCAGTAGATGCCCAGCCCGATCAGCCAGGCCACGCCGAGGGCGGACATCAGGATGCGGGGCCAGGTCTTCACGCTGTCGGAGGCTGTTCGGAGCGCGGCCCGCTTGACGGGTTCGAGCCGTCGCTCGGCCCACTCGTACTGGGTCGCGAGCAACGCGACGCCGGCGAACAGAGCCAGCAGCCCGGGGCCGGGGAGGATGAGCGCAGCGATGCCCACCAGCACGAGGAGCCATCCGAGACCTTCCACCAGGACCCGCTTGGCGGTGCTCTTCACGATGATCCCCCTCCTCGGTCCTGCCTGGGCCGGAAGTGCCGACCGGCCCCATGTTACGAGGCCGGATGAAGCGTCCGCAGGACCTAGTCCAGCTCGTCGGAGCCGACCTCGTCGTGGGTGCCAGGTCGAGGCGCCCAGGGCAGCTCCTTGGCAGGACGTACGACGATGAGCTGATCGCCCCGGGCCAGCAGAGTCACTGCCGGGTCGAAGTAGCGGTAGACCTTCTCGTCACGCACCACGGCGATGACCTGGTCGGGCAGCGACTGGGGAGCCTTGCCCACCTCCCGGACCAGCAGGTCTCTCTGGGCCACCTCCAGCCCGTCACCGGAGGTCAACAGGTCCTCCATCACCGCACCGAGGTTCGGGGAGAAGGACGCCAGGCCCAGCAGCCTGCCCACGGCGTCCGATGAAGTGATCACCGAGTCTGCGCCGCTCTGGCGCACCAGAGGCACGTTGTCGGACTCACGGACCGCGGCCACGATGTAGGCGTCCGGGTTGAGCTGCCGCACGGTGAGCGTGGCCAGCACGGTGGTGTCGTCGCGGGCGGTGGTGATGATGACCTGCCGCGCCGTTCCGACGTGGGCCCGGCGCAGCACCTCGCGGCGGGTCGCGTCACCGGTCACGATGGCGAGCCCGTCGGCGTGCGCTTCTTCCTGCGCCACCTGCCCCGGATCCACGACCACGACGGAGTCGCGGGAGGTGCCGTTGCCGACCAAGGTGTCGACGGCGCTGCGGCCCTTGGTCCCATAACCGATCACGACGACGTGCTGGTCCATGTGCTTCCTCCACCGGGCGACCCGGAACATCTCTCGCCCTTGCGATGCGAGGACTTCGAGCGTGGTCCCGATCAGCAGCACCAGGAAGGCGATGCGGAGCGGGGTGATGATGAACGCGTTGAGCAGTCGCGCTGACTGCGTGACCGGTGCGATGTCGCCGTACCCGGTGGTGCTCAGGGTGACGGTCGTGTAGTAGATCGCATCACTGAGATCGACGATGCCGTTGGGCCGCTGAGGGGTGATGTCAGCGCCGTCGCGGTAGCCGTCGCGGTCGAAGTACACCAGCAGCACGGTGAAGACGAGGATGCCGATCGCCATCAGGAGCCGGCGCGTGAGCTCCCACCACGGCGATCTCGTGGTGGCCGGCAGCTTCAGCAGGCCGGTGAAGCCCTTGGGGGTCGCGTCGTCGGGCACTGGGCGCTCAGTTGACCACGTCGCCGTAGATGACGACCTGTTGCTCGTCCTGCCCGTTCACGACCCCGGTGGTGCGGACCGAGACGAAGCGGAACTCGTCGCCCTTGCTGGGGAGCTGCGCGTTGGGAGTGCGGCGCAGCGTGCCACACAGGTTGCCGTCGGAGTCGACGCCCTCCTGGTCGGCGATGGCGCTCCCCTTCAAGCACAGCCGGGACTTGCCTGCGTCGAAGCTCACGACCTGGCCGGTGGTGCGTTCGGGCGTGTCCGGGGCGAGCACCGAGCCCGCGAGATACCCGGCCACCAGGCACAGCGCGCCGCCCGCCAGGAACACCGGCGTCGGCAGGGTCACGTTTCCCACGCGTGCAGCATGGCACGCGCGCCCCGCCGTCCACGGCAGCGACCCTCAGTGGCCCGCGCGGCGCGCGGAGACGGCTCGCCGAGGCGACCTCAGCGGCAGCACCCGGGCGAGGGCGGGTGCGGCTGGCCGGGTCCAGGCGTGCTCCACGGTCACCGGCCCGTCACTCCAGCGACGCAGTCCCACCCACTCCCCCGGCTCCGGAGCCAGGGAGAGGCCGCGGGCGACCCTTCCGAGCATCCGGGCGCCATAGGTCGCGCGAACCGGTCCGTTGTCGGTCCAGACGACCAGGACGCCGAGCTCGCGAGCCAGGACACAGCCGACGTCGAGGTGCGGCTCGGGGTGGACCGCACGAGCCGATGTCACGGCAGGACTCCCGTCATGAGCGCAATCTACGTCGCCACCTCGTGACCCGCACCGGGTTATCGCACGTGCCTGAGCCTGTCGACGCTCAGCACGGGCTAGGTGGTCGCGGTTCCCGACGATTTGCCGGTCGCCGGCCCCTCGGGATCGTGCAGCGGGTCGTTGGCCACGGCCGACTTCTCGCTCTCGGCGGCGCGCTCCAGGGAGGCTCGCCACGGCAGGACGTTCTCGAGCTTGAGCCGCTTGAGGCGTTCGAGGCGTGCGGTGGTGAGCTCCTTCTGGGGCCAGATCTGGTCGAAGGCTGCATTCAGGGCCGCGCCGATGAGCACTGCGATCGAGAGGAGGTAGAGCCAGAGGAGCACGGCGATGGGAGCCGCGAGCGGACCGTAGATGGACGTGGAGCCCTGAGCGGTCCCGACCAGCACGACTCGCAGCAGCGCCGAGCCGAAGACCCAGCAGAACATCGTGAAGACGGCACCCGGCAGGTTGTAGCGCCACGCTGTCCGGACCGGCACGGACACGTGGTACAGCGTCGCGAGGAAGCAGACACCCAGCACCAGGACCGTGGGCCAGTAGAGGCCGTTGAGGAAGGCCAGCCGATCTGGGAGCCACTTCGCGACCAGGGTGGGCCCGGCCAGCACGAGTGGCAGCGTGACCACGCCGGTGATCATTCCCAGCACGTAGAGCAGGAACGACAGCGCCCGAGTGCGCACGATCCCCCGCTGCCCGCCGAGTCCGTACATGATCGTGATGGTGTCGACGAAGACGTTCAGCGCGCGTGACCCCGACCAGAGCGCCAGGATGAAGCCGATCGAGACCACGTCGTAGCGACCACCGCCGTCGAGCACCTCGTTGAGGGTCGGCTTGATGATGCTGTCCACCGTCTGCGGCGTCAGCGCCTGGCCCGCGAGGGACAGGACCGTGTCGCGCACCTCGGTGACCTGGCTGTCGCTGAACTGCGCGAAGACGTAGCCGATCGATCCGGCCAGGGCGAAGATCAGCGGAGGCAGTGACAGCACAGCGAAGAAGGCAGCCTCGGCTGCCAGGCCGGTGACCCTGTTGCGCATGCACGTGCCGACGGTCGAGACGATGAGCCGCCACAACGCCACCCGGAGCCGCACCAGCCAGTGGGATCGTGCACCCGCTTGCGCACTGCTCCCGGCTGCCATGCAACTACGGTAAGGCCATGACCACCGAAGACCGGGTAGCCCGCAACCAGGCCCCCCTCCTGGTAGGCCACAACACCGTCACCTCCGACGCGGCACTGGTCGAAGCCGTCACCCGCCACGGATCCCCGGAGACCCTGGAGTCGTTGGAGGATCTCGGCGCCGAGGCCGGCACGGCAGAGGCGCGCGAGCACAGCATGCTGGCCAACGAGTTCCATCCGCAACTGCTCACCCACGACCGCTACGGCAACCGCATCGACGAGGTCCGCTTCCACCCGTCCTGGCACTGGCTGATGCAGCGGGCGGTGGGTCACGGACTCCAGGCGGCGCCGTGGGAGTCCGACGACCCGCACGCCCACCTGCGGCGCGCTGCCGGGTTCTACGCCTGGCAGACCGACCCGGGACACGGCTGCCCGATCTCGATGACGTACGCCGCGGTGCCGGCCCTCCGCGTCGACGACGCCATCGCGAAGGAGTGGACGCCGAAGCTCGCCGCACGCAGCTACGACCCGGGCCTGCGACCCCTCGCCGAGAAGTCCGGCGCACTCGCCGGCATGGGCATGACCGAGAAGCAGGGCGGCTCGGACGTGCGGGCCAACCAGACCGAGGCTCGGACCACCTCGATGGACGGCGAGTACACGCTGCACGGCCACAAGTGGTTCACGTCTGCTCCGATGAACGACGTCTTCCTCGTGCTGGCCCAGGCTCCCGGCGGCATGAGCTGCTTCCTGGTCCCACGGGTGCTGCCGTCGGGGGAACGCAACCGGCTGGACGTCGTACGACTCAAGGACAAGCTGGGCAACCGGTCCAACGCCTCTTCGGAGCTCGAGCTCGACGGCACCTGGGCGCAGCGGCTGGGGGACGAGGGTCGTGGGGTGCGCACGATCATCGAGATGGTCGCCGCCACCCGCCTCGACTGTGTCCTCGGGTCGGCGTCCCTGATGCGGCGCGCTCTGGCCGAGGCCTCCTGGCACGTCGCCCACCGATCGGCCTTCGGCTCGGTCCTGGCCGACAAGCCGCTGATGCAGAACGTGATCGCCGACCTGGCCGTGGAGTCGGAGGCCGCGACCGCGATCGCCATGCGCCTGGCCGCCGCGGTCGACGACCGGTCCGATCCGCACGAGGCGGCACTGCGCCGGATCGCGCTGCCACTCGCGAAGTTCTGGGTCTGCAAGCGCACTCCGATGATGGTGGCCGAGGCACTGGAGTGCCTGGGTGGCAACGGCTACGTCGAGGAGTCCGGGATGCCGCTGCTCTTCCGCGAGTCCCCCCTCAATTCCATCTGGGAGGGGTCGGGAAACGTCAACGCCCTGGACGTGCTCCGGGCCCTGAGCCGGGAGCCGGAGGCGCTCGACGCCTGGCTGACCGAGGTCGGGTCGGCCCGGGGCGAGGACCCACGCCTGGACCTGGCCATCGAGGGGGTGCTCACGATGCTCGCCGACACCACCACCCTCGAGGTCTCGGCGCGACGCCTGGCCGGGCAGATGGCCGCCTGTCTCCAGGCCTCCCTGCTCGTCCGGTTCGCTCCGGCGGCGATCGCCGACTCGTTCTGCGCCACCCGTCTCGGTGGCGACTACAACGGGACGCTCGGCACGCTCCCCGTCGGCACGGACCTCCGAACGATCGTGGAGCGCACGACGCCGGCACTCGGGTAGCCGCCGGCCCACTACGCCAGCGCGGCGGAGACGACCTCCTTCGCCTCGGCCTGCACCTCGGCGAGGTGGTCGGGCCCGCGGAAGGACTCGGCGTAGATCTTGTAGACGTCCTCGGTCCCGGAAGGGCGCGCGGCGAACCAGGCCGACTCCGTGGTGACCTTGAGGCCCCCGATCGGGGCACCGTTGCCTGGCGCCTCGGTGAGCTTGTCGACGATCCGCTCCCCCGCGAGCTCGGTCGCACTCACGTCCTCGGGCGAGAGCGCGGCGAGCTTGGCCTTCTGCGCGCGGTCCGCTGGTGCGTCGATGCGTGCGTACGCCGGCTCGCCGTGCTCGGCCACCAGATCGGCATAGTGCTGACTCGGCGAGCGTCCGGTGACCGCGAGGATCTCCGAGGCGAGCAGCGCCAGGATGATGCCGTCCTTGTCAGTGGTCCAGGTGCTGCCGTCGCGACGCAGGAACGAGGCTCCCGCCGACTCCTCGCCGCCGAACCCGAACGACCCGTCGATGAGGCCGGGCACGAACCACTTGAAGCCCACCGGCACCTCGACCATCGGCTTGCCCAGCGAGGCAGCCACCCGGTCGATCATCGACGAGGACACCAGCGTCTTGCCGATCCGGGCCGTGGCCGGCCAGTCCGGGCGGGCGCCGCCGAACAGGTAGCCGATCGCGACGGCGAGGAAGTGGTTCGGGTTCATCAGCCCGGCGTCCGGCGTCACGATGCCGTGCCGGTCGGAGTCTGCGTCGTTGCCGGTCGCGACGTCGTAGTCGTCCTTGCGCGCGATCAGCGATGCCATCGCCGACGGGGACGAGCAGTCCATCCGGATCTTGCCGTCCCAGTCGAGCGTCATGAACCTCCACGTGGGATCGACCAACGGGTTGACGACCGTCAGGTCCAGCCCATGGCGGTCGGCGATCTCACCCCAGTAGGCCACGCTCGCCCCACCCAGGGGGTCCGCACCGATCCGGATCCCCGCCTCGCGGACGCGGCCCAGGTCGAGCACGTTCGGGAGGTCGTCGACGTAGGTGCCGAGGAAGTCGTAGGCCACGCACTCGGAGCGGGCCCGGGTGAACGGCACCCGCTGCACACCGGTGAGCCCATCGGCGATCAGGTCGTTGGCCCTCCGGGCGATCACGCTGGTCGCGTCACTGTCCGCGGGGCCACCGTGCGGCGGGTTGTACTTGAAGCCGCCGTCGGACGGGGGGTTGTGCGAGGGCGTGACCACGATGCCGTCCGCGAGCCCTCTGCCCGACGCCAGGTCCTTGCCGAGGTTCGCCCTGAGAATCGCGTGCGAGACGGCCGGAGTGGGCGTGTAGCCGTCCCTGTCGTCCACCAGCACGGTGACCTCGTTGGCGACCAGGACCTCGATCGCGGTGGCCCAGGCGGGCTCGGAAAGACCGTGCGTGTCCCGACCGATGAACAGCGGGCCGTCGTACCCCTGGTCGCGGCGGTAGTCGCAGATCGCCTGGGTGGTCGCCAGGATGTGCGTCTCGTTGAACGCCGTCCGCAGGCTCGACCCCCGGTGGCCGCTGGTGCCGAAGGCGACCTGCTGGTCGACGTCTCCCGGATCGGGGACGCCCGTGTAGTAGGACGTGACCAGGTGCGGCACGTCGACGAGGTCGCCCGGCTGAGCCAGGGTCCCGGCACGCTGGTCGCTCATTCCGTGGCGCTCTTCGCGGGCACCGTCTGCCCCTTGGCCAGGATCGTCAGGCCGTCCTCGACCGCGAACCCGCGGGCCACGTCGTCCTCCGCCGAGACGCCGATCTCGGATCCCGGGGGGATCACCACGTTCTTGTCGATGATCGCGTTCCGCACGATCGCACCGGCGCCGACGGTCACACCGGGCAGCAGCACGGAGTCCGACACCTCGGCCTCGGAGTCGACGTAGCACGCCGGCGACAGCACCGACTTGCTCACCGCGCCTCCCGTGACGACCACTCCCGGCGAGAGGATCGAGTTGTACGCCGTGCTCTGCGCGCCGTTCTGTCCCTCGACCAGCTTCGCCGGGGGCTGCGGGCCGTAGCTGGTGTAGATCGGCCACTTCGTGTTGTAGAGGTTGAACACGGGCAGCGGGGCGACGAGGTCCATGTGGGCGTCGTAGTAGGAGCGCATCGTCCCGACGTCTCGCCAGTAGCCGCGGTCCCGGTCGTTCGAGCCCGGCACCGCGTTGTCCTTGTAGTCGTAGACGCCGGACTCGGTGCGGTCGACGAACCACGGCACGATGTCGCCGCCCATGTCGTGCTTCGAGCGCTCGAGCTCCGCGTCGCGCGTGACGGCGTCGCGCAGGGCGTCGGCGTCGAAGACGTAGTTGCCCATCGAGGCCAGCACCTCGCGCGGGGAGTCGGCGAGGCCGACCGGATTCTTCGGCTTCTCCAGGAATGCCCGGATCCGTTCGGGTGCGGCCGGGTCCATGTCGATCACCCCGAACTGGTCAGCGAGCTCGATGGGCTGGCGGATCGCCGCGACGGTGCACCCGGCGCCCGACTCGACGTGGGCGTCGACCATCTGCGCGAAGTCCATCCGGTAGACGTGATCGGCGCCGACGACCACGACGATCTCGGGCTGTTCGTCCGTGAGCAGGTTCAGCGACTGGTAGATGGCGTCGGCGCTGCCGAGGTACCAGCGCTTGCCGACCCGCTGCTGGGCGGGGACCGGGGTGACGTAGTTCCCCAGCAGCGTCGACATCCGCCAGGTGGTCGTGACGTGGCGGTCCAGGCTGTGCGACTTGTACTGCGTCAGGACGACCACCTTGAGGTAGCCGGAGTTCACGACGTTGGAGAGGGCGAAGTCGATGAGCCGGTAGATGCCCCCGAAGGGCACGGCTGGTTTGGCCCGGTCCGCGGTGAGCGGCATCAGCCGCTTGCCCTCGCCTCCGGCGAGCACGATGGCGAGGACGTTCTTGCGGTTGGTTGGGCGACTCATGGATCGAACCTAATGCGACGGGCTACTGCGGTCGAGTGCTCACGGTGGGTAGGTTCGTTTCCATGCGCATCGATGTTCTCTCCCGCGAGTACCCACCCGAGGTCTACGGCGGCGCCGGCGTGCACGTGGCCGAGCTCGTCCGGGCGCTGCGCGCCGTGGACGGCATCGACACCCGCGTGCACTGTTTCGGGGCCGAGCGCCAGGAAGCCGGCACCACGGGGTACGCCGACCCACCGGGCCTGGCGGAGGCGAACGCCGCCATCCGCACGCTCGGCGTCGACCTCGAGATGGTGGCGGGATGCGCCGGCACCGACGTCGTGCACTCGCACACCTGGTACGCCAACATGGCCGGCCACCTCGCCAAGCTGCTGCACGGCGTCCCCCACGTCGTGAGCGCGCACAGCCTCGAGCCGATGCGACCGTGGAAGGCAGAACAGCTCGGAGGTGGCTACCGGGTGTCGAGCTGGGCCGAGCAGACGGCGTACGAGGCCGCCGACGCGGTCATCGCGGTGAGCGCCGCGATGCGCGACGACATCCTGCGCAGCTACCCCGAGATCGACCCGGGACGGGTGCACGTGGTGCACAACGGCATCGACACCGAGGACTGGCAGCCGATCCACGCACCCAGACGGGTCTCCGAGCTCGGCGTGGACCCGAACCGCCCCAGCGTCATCTTCGTCGGGCGGATCACGCGTCAGAAGGGCCTGCCCCTGTTCCTGCGGGCCGCGGCACAGCTCCCACCCGAGGTCCAGCTCGTGCTGTGCGCCGGAGCGCCCGACACCAAGGAGATCGAGGCAGAGGTGCAGGACCTGGTGGACGGGCTCGCCCGTGACCGCGAAGGGGTGGTGTGGATCAGGGAGATGCTGCCTCGTCCGGACGTGGTCACCCTCCTCACGGCCGCCACGGTGTTCGCGTGCCCGTCGATCTACGAGCCTCTGGGCATCGTCAACCTCGAGGCCATGGCCTGCGAGACCGCGGTCGTGGCCACTGCCACGGGTGGAATCCCCGAGGTCGTCGTCGACGGGGAGACCGGCTGGCTGGTGCCCATCGAGCAGGCGACCGACGGCACCGGGACCCCGCTCGACCCGGACCGCTACGTCGCCGACTTCGCAGCCGCGTTGAACGAGGCCGTCGAGGACTCCGAGGTCGCGCGGGAGCGTGGGCTCGCGGGTCGGGCGCGCGCGCAGCAGTCGTTCAGCTGGCCCGCGATCGCGGCGCAGACGTTGGACATCTACCGCTCACTGCTCTGAGGATCGAGCGCAAGCTCCTCGAGGACGTCGCGGAACGTGCGGTAGCGGTCCTCCCCCACGCGGTTCAGCCTCGACCTGCTCGACGCGACCGGCTGGGCACTACCGCTCTGCGGCGCCGACCTCGGGGGCGTCGACTCCCTCGATGGTGTCGGCGCGGTCGCCCTCGGAGTGGTCGGTGTCCAGCATCGTGGTCTCGTCGAAGGGATCGGACCCCGCCAGCACCCGATCGAGCTGCTCGCGGTTGTAGGTCCCTGTCCAGTGACCCACCAGCACCGTCGCGACGGAGTTCCCTGCGAAGTTCGTCAGTGCTCGCGCCTCGGACATGAACCGGTCGATGCCCACGATGAAGCCGACCCCGTCGAGCAGCTCGGGACGGTGGGAGGACAACCCTCCGGCCAGGGTGGCCAGCCCGGCACCGGAGACTCCCGCCGCGCCCTTGGAGGCGATGATCATGAAGACCAGCAGAGAGATCTGCTCACCGAGGGCCAACGGCTTGCCCAGCGCGTCCGCGACGAAGATCGAGGCCATCGTCAGGTAGATCGCGGTGCCGTCGAGGTTGAAGGAGTACCCCGTCGGGATCACCACTCCGACCGTGGTCCGGTCGACCCCGGCGTGCTCCATCTTGGCGATCACCCGCGGCAGGGCGGACTCCGAGGACGACGTCGACAAGATCAGCAGGAACTCGCGAGCGAGGTACTTGAAGAGGCTGAAGATGTTCACGCCGGTGACCAGCTTCAGGATGCCTCCGAGGACGCCGAAGATGAAGATCAGGCAGGTCAGGTAGAAGGCGATCATCAGCACCGCAAGACTCTTGAGCGCCTCCCATCCCGTCGCTCCGACCACGGCGGCGATCGCGCCGAAGGCACCCACCGGGGCTGCCCACATCACCATCGCCAGGACACGGAAGACCAACCGCTGCAGGTGTCCGATGCCCACGAGGAGGGGCTGCCCGGCCCGGCCCATCGACTGCAGCGCGAAGCCCACCAGGAGGGCCACCAGGAGGGTCTGGAGCACCTGGCCCGAGGTGAGTGCCGAGAACAGCGAGTCCGGCACGATCCCGACGATGAACTCCGTGGTCGAGCCGGCCCCCTCGGCCTGCTTCGCGCCCTCCCCGGCGAGGTCACCGAGCTCCAACCCCTTGCCGGGGTCGATCAGGTTGCCCACCACCAGGCCGATAGCCAGCGCGACGGTCGACATCGTCAGGAAGTAGCCGAGAGCGAGACCCCCGACCTTGCCGACGCTGGCCGCACTGCGCACCGAACCGACCCCCAGCACGATGGTGCAGAAGATCACCGGCTGGATCATCATCTTGATCAGCGCGACGAAGGCGTCGCCGATCCACTTCAGACCGGTGGCGAGCTCCGGTGCGACGATCCCGACCGCGACGCCGAGTGCGATCCCGATGACGACCGCGACGTAGAGGTAGTGCGTCCGGTCCTTCCGTGGCGGCGGGGATGTCCGGGACGAGGATTCACTGGCGGACGTGCTCATGACAGGTGGCCTCCGAGAGCGTCATGCGGGTCGACTCGGTCAGGTGAGCTCGAGTCCGGGGTAGAGCGGGTGCTTGTCGAGCATCTCGTCGGCACGGGCCTGGACGCGTGCGGCGACGCCCTCCGACGTGCTGTACGTCGCCTTTGACGGCGCACCGGACTTGTTGGTCCCGGGCGTGGTGTTCGAGAGCACCTCGTGGACCAGGTCCGCCACGGTGTCGAACTCGTCGTGCCCGAAGCCACGGGTGGTCAGGGCCGGAGTGCCGAACCGGATCCCGCTGGTGTACCAAGCACCGTTCGGGTCGCGCGGCACCGAGTTCCGGTTGGTGACGACTCCGGCGTCGAGCAGGGCCGACTCCGCCTGCCGGCCGGAGAGACCGTACGACGAGACGTCGAGCAGGACGATGTGGTTGTCCGTGCCACCCGTGACCAGCGTGGCGCCGCGCGAGAGGAAGCCCTCGGCCAGCGACTTGGCGTTGGCGGCGATGGCCTGGGCATAGGCCTGGAACGTCGGCTGCCGGGCCTCGGCCAGGGCGACCGCCTTGGCAGCCATCACGTGGGAGAGGGGGCCGCCGAGGACCATGGGGCACCCTCGGTCGACGTCGCCCGCGAACTCCTCCTGCGCGAGCACCAGACCTCCGCGGGGTCCACGCAGCGACTTGTGCGTGGTCGTCGTGGTGACGTGGGCGTGCGGCACCGGGTCCTCGTCACCGGTGAACACCTTGCCCGCCACCAGGCCGGCGAAGTGGGCCATGTCGACCATGAGCACGGCGCCGACCTCGTCGGCGATCTCGCGCATCTTCGCGAAGTTCACCCGGCGCGGATAGGCGGAGTAGCCGGCCACCAGGACCAGGGGCTTGAACTCGCGCGCCTTGGCCGCGACCGCGTCGTAGTCGAGCAGCCCGGTCTCGGGGTCGGTGCCGTACTGCTGCTGGTGGAACATCTTGCCGCTGATGTTGGGTCGGAAGCCGTGGGTGAGGTGCCCTCCTGCGTCCAGCGACATGCCCAGCAGCCGCTGGTTGCCGAACTCGTGACGCAGCTTCTCCCAGTCAGCCTCGGAGAGGTCGTTGACGTTCTTGGCGCCCAGCTTCTCCAGCGTCGGTGTCTCGACCCGGTTGGCGAGGATCGACCAGAACGCGACGAGGTTGGCATCGATGCCGGAGTGCGGCTGCGCGTAGGCGTACGGCGCACCGAAGAGCTCGCGGGCGTGCTCGGCGGCGAGCGCCTCGACCGTGTCGACGTTCTGGCAGGCGGCGTAGAAGCGGTGACCGACGGTGCCCTCGGCGTACTTGTCGCTGAACCAGGTGCCCATCGTGAGCAGCACGGCCGGAGAGGCGTAGTTCTCGGACGCGATCAGCTTGAGGGAGGAGCGTTGGTCGGCCAGCTCCTGCCGCGTGGCCTGCGCCACCCTGGGCTCGACCGCGGCGATCACCTCGAGGGCGGCGTTGTAGGCCTGCGAGGCAGTCTTGGCGATGGTCTCGGGCGTTCCCGCGGCGCGGGCACCGCCGTCTGAGGTGGCAGAAGTCTGGTTCGAAGCGTCGCTCATGGCCACACCCTAGGGGACCTCATTCCTCCTGCGTCGGACCCCGGAACTCCGTCCGGATATCGGACACCCATCTCATTGGTTGAGATTCCAGTTTGTGGAACAGCCGTCCGAAAGATGAGACTCCTTGCATGATCAGCGCTGCAACCTCGACCTGGCTCGTGGCACGTCGCCACGTGGACCTCGGTCGCACCCGCAGCATGATGTGTCATCGCTGGCTCTGATCCCACGCAGGATTCCAGCCCCGGCCGCAGCAGCTGTCGCGACATCGACGTCGCCGACGCCAGCAGGCCACCACTCCCAGGACCAGGCATCTGATGACCATCACCTCTCCCCCGGCTCCGAGCAGCTCAGCACAGAACCCCGCAGGCGGGCCCACCGAGGGCCGCCTCGGTCGCTCCGGTCGCACCCGGCCCAAGAAGGGCGAGGGCCAGTGGGCCCTGGGCTACGCCGAACCGCTGAACAAGAACGAGCGGTCCAAGAAGGACGACAACCCCCTCAACGTGCGGGCCCGCATTCTCGACATCTATTCCCGGCGCGGGTTCTCCTCGATCGACCCCGCGGACCTGCGGGGTCGATTCAGGTGGATGGGGCTGTACACGCAGCGCGCCCCCGGCTTCGACGGCGGGAAGACGGCGCTGCTCGCGGAGGATGAGCTCGACGACGAGTTCTTCATGCTCCGGGTGCGCAGCGACGGGGAGCTGCTCGACGCCGCCAGGCTGAGGGCGCTCGGCAGCATCTCCACCGACTTCGCGCGCGGCAGCGCGGACATCACCGACCGGCAGAACATCCAGTACCACTGGATCGAGATCGAGTCGGTTCCCGAGATCTGGGCCCGGCTGGACAGTGTCGGCATGACCAGTCTCGAAGCGTGCGGAGACTCGCCCCGGCCCTTCCTCGGCTCGCCGGTCGCAGGCGTCGCCGCAGACGAGATCATCGACGCCACCCCGGCGCTGGCGGAGATCAAGCGGCGCTACATCGGCAATCCGGAGTACGCCAACCTCCCGCGCAAGTTCAAGACCTCCGTCAGCGGTCATCCCAGCCTCGACTGCGTGCCGTCGGTCAACGACGTCTCGTTCGTGGGTGTCATCCACCCCGAGCACGGCCCCGGTTTCGACCTCTGGGTCGGCGGCGGTCTCTCGACCAACCCGATGCTCGCGCAGAAGCTCGGCGTGTGGATCTCGCTCGAGGACGTGGCCGACGCCTGGGAGGGGGTCGTCTCGATCTTCCGCGACTACGGCTACCGGCGGCTGCGCTCGCGCGCACGGCTGAAGTTCCTGGTGGCCGACTGGGGAGTGGCCAGGTTCCGTGAGGTGCTCGAGACCGAGTACCTGCACCGCAGGCTCATCGACAACCCCTCGCCCGTCGGCAACGGCGAGGCCGGCGACCACGTCGGCGTGCACCAGCAGAAGGACGGCGACTTCTACCTCGGGGTGGCCCCCGTGGCGGGTCGCATCGACGGGGCGACGCTGAGCGGTGTGGGTGACCTGGTCGAGAAGTACGGCGCAGCGGGTGCCCGTCTGACCGCGCAGCAGAAGCTGGTGGTCCTCGGGGTCGCGCCGGCCGCGGTGGAGCCGATGATCTCCGAGCTGGCCGCGATCAACCTGGAGGCCCGGCCCTCCAACTGGCGACGTTCCACGATGGCCTGCACCGGCATCGAGTTCTGCAAGCTGGCGATCGTCGACACCAAGCAGCGCGCGATCGACCTGGTCGCCGAGCTGGAGCGCCGCTTCCCCGATCTCGACACGGCGATCAGCGTCAACGTCAACGGGTGCCCCAACGCCTGCGCCCGCACCCAGGTGGCGGACATCGGGCTCAAGGGGATGCTGGTCATGGACGACGCGGGCGACCAGGTCGAGGGGTTCCAGGTGCACCTCGGGGGCGCACTGGGGCTGAGCGACGCGTTCGGGAAGAAGCTCCGCGCCCACAAGGTCACCAGCCTCGGGCTCGACGACTACGTCACGGTCGTGGTGGGCAACTACCTGGCCGACCGAGCGGACCGCGAGAGCTTCGCGACCTGGGCAGCACGAGCGGACGAGCTCCTGCTGCGCGGCGAGCCGGCCCTGCCATGAGCGCCCGAGCGGTCCCGTTCCACTGCCCCTACTGCGGCGAGGAGGACCTCTTCCCGCACGACGTGGCTCCCGAGGACGCGAAGACCACCTCGCACGGAGCCTGGGAGTGCCGCTCGTGCCTGCGCGCCTTCAGGGTCGCCATGATCGGGCAGCTGCGCCCGCCGGCCGGCGTGCACCCCGTGAGCCAGTCACCCGGGAGCGGGCTGTGAGCGCGCCGCACATGGTTGCGGCGCGTGCCCGCCGCGGGTCCGAGACCGAAGGACGCAGCACCTCGGAGCTGCGCGAGATCGTCTCGCACGTCGGAGCCGAGCTGGAGCTCGCCCCGGCCGAGGACATCATCGAGTGGGCGGTGGCGACGTTCGGACCGCGCTTCTGCGTCACCTCGTCCATGAGCGACGCGGTGCTGTCCCACCTGGCCGCGCGCGTGGCGCCCGGCGTGGACGTCGTCTTCCTCGACACCGGCTACCACTTCGCCGAGACGATCGGCACCCGTGACGCCGTGGCAGCGACCCTGCCGGTGAACCTGATCAGCATCACGCCGGTGCAGTCGGTGGCGGAGCAGGACGCGGCGTACGGCGTGGACCTCTTCACCACCGACCCCGACCTGTGCTGCCGGCTGCGCAAGGTGGAGCCGCTGGCCGCCGGCCTGCTGGAGTACGACGCCTGGGCGACCGGGCTGCGACGCGCCGAGACCCACAACCGGGTGATCGCCCCGGTCGTGGGCTGGGACGAGAAGAAGCAGAAGGTCAAGGTCTCTCCGCTCGCCCGATGGTCCGACGAGGACGTCGAGAAGTACGTCGGCGAGTTCGGGATCCTGGTGAACCCGTTGCAGTACGACGGGTACCCCTCGATCGGCTGCCGACCGTGCACCCGCCGGGTCGAGCCGGGCGAGGACATCCGTGCCGGGCGCTGGTCGGGCACCGGAAAGACCGAGTGCGGGATCCACCAGTGACCCACCCCCAGCCCAGCCACCTCCACACCACCCAGGCCAACGACGACGAGGTTCGCGGCTCGAGCACGAAGGGAGACCGATCCTCATGACCGCCCCAGCACTGATCGCCCTCGCCCACGGGAGCCGCGACCCACGGTCCGCAGCCACCATCAAGTCCCTGGTGGCGCAGACCCGCAAGCTGCGCCCCGACCTCCGCGTGGAGCCGGCGTTCCTCGAGCTGGCCCGACCTGGTTTCGCCCAGGTCGTGGACCGCCTCGTCAAGGCCGGCTTCGAGGAGATCGTCGTGGTGCCGCTGCTGCTCAGCAACGCCTACCACGCCAAGGTCGACGTGCCCCGGGCCGTCGCCGAGGCCAGCGGACGGCACACCGGTCTGAGGATCCGGGTGGCGGACATCCTCGGGCTCGAGCCCAGCTTCCTCGACGTGCTCGACCGCAGGCTGCGCGACGCGCTCACCCACGCCCGGGTGCGCGAGCTCGACGCGCTCGTCCTCGCCGCCGCGGGTTCCTCCGACCCGGTGGCCAACCAGGCCGTCTCCCGGCTCGCCCGGGTGTGGGGCACGCGGCACAAGCTCCCGGTGACCGCGGCGTTCGCCTCCTCGGCGCCCCCTGCGGCCGGGGAGGCCGTGCGCGCCTTCCGCGCCGAAGGACGCCGGCACGTCGCTGTCGCCTCGATGTTCCTCGCTCCGGGATTCCTGCCGGACCGTGCCGCCGAGCTCGCCCGCGAGGCCGGAGCGGTGGCGGTCTCCGAGCCGCTGGGCTGCGACCCCGAGCTCGCCCGCACGATCCTCGCGCGCTACGCCGTGGCCGCGGTGGAGCTGGTCCCGGTCTGACGCGACATCTGGCCCGCCGGTCGGCTCGGGCTCATCCGACGAGTCGCTCGAGCAGTCGCTGGAGCTCCCCGGCCGGGTCGTCGGTGAGCCCGCCGTGCACCGGCCCCGGCTGGACGACGGTGCTGCGGGGGGCCCGGAGAAAACCGAAGCGGCTGCTCTGGTCGTCCTGGCCGGCGCGACTGCCGTACGCCGTCGCGCGGGAGCCGACCCCGTAGTCGAGGTGCGCCTCCCCCCGGCACACACGCTCCACCGCGGACAGCGCGTGCCGGACGGCGGCGACGTCCACGTCCGGGTCCAGCGAGCGCAGCCTGTCCTCGTCGAGACGGTAGGCGGACCCGAGGAACTCCGCAGCCTGGCAGTAGAGCACGACCCCGACGTTGACGAACTCCTCACGGTCGACGCGGGGCACGCAGCGCAGTGCCACGTACTGGTAGCCGTTCACGCGCTGCGCTCCTCGGGCACGGGGAGCCACGCGCGCGGTTCCGCCAGCCGGGCGAGCAGGTGCCCGACGTACCGCGAGCGGAGCTCAGCGGGCGACTCTGCTCCGGGGACAGGCTCGAGCCACTCGTCAGGCACCTCGGCGAGCACGGAGTGCAGCGACTCGGACGTGACGCGCGCGGCGAGCTCACCGTCCTGCGCCGCGGCTTCGGCAGCATGGTGCCGCAGGATGTGCTCGCTGACGTCGTAGGGCTGAGCTGCGAACCGCTCGGGCGACGCGGCGCCTCCGGGCCACGCGTGGTGGAAGTACAGCGCTGCGCCGTGGTCGATCGCGAACAGGTCGCCCCGCCAGACGAGCAGGTTGGGGTTGCGCCAGGACCGGTCCACGTTCGCGCAGAAAGCGTCGAGCCACAGGATCCGCCCGGCCAGCTCGCGGTCCGGCTCGTAGTCGGTGTCGTAGCCGAACGCGCCGGGCAGGAGATCCACCCCGAGGTTCACCCCGAGACTCGCGTTGAGCAGGTCCTGCACCTCCTCGTCGGCCTCGTAGCGGCCGATCTCCGGGGCCAGGTCGACGGTCACCAGGTCAGGCACCGGCACGTCCACGAGCCCGGCAACCCCGGCGACCACCACCTCGGCGACCAGCACGCGCAGTCCCTGGCCGGCTCCACGGAACTTGCACACGTAGGTGCCCAGGTCGTCCGCCTCGATGACGCCCGGGAGCGAACCGCCCTCCCTCAGCGGTGTCACGTAGCGGGTCGCGCGCACCTGTCTCAACGCGCGGCCGCCTCCGCTGAGTCTTCGTCGGCGCGGGCGTCCTTCCGGGACCCGACCAGCCGCTCCCGCTGCTCGTCGACGTCGTAGGACGGCTCCGGCCACTCCAGCCTCATGCCGCGCAGTGCCTCGAGCAGCAGGTGACCGATCGCCCAGTTGCGGTACCACTTGTGGTCGCTCGGGACGACGTACCAGGGGGCAGCGTCGGTGTTGCAGCGCTCCAGGGCGATCTCGTAGGTCTTCTGGTAGTCCTTCCACAGGGCGCGCTCGTCGACGTCACCGGGCTTGAACTTCCACTGCTTGTCGGGCTCGTCGAGGCGGGCCAGCAGCCGCTCCTGCTGCTCCTCGGCCGACAGGTGCAGCATGCACTTGAGCACGACGGTGCCCGAGTCGACCAACGAGCTCTCGAAGGCATTGATCGCCGCGTAGCGGCGCTCGATCTCCTGCTCGTCGGCGAGCTCGTGCACCCGGGCCGCCAGGACGTCCTCGTAGTGCGAGCGATCGAAGACCCCGACCATCCCCGCCTCGGGCAGGGCCCGCTCGACACGCCACAGGAAGTCGTGGGAGAGCTCCTCCTCGGTCGGCCTCTTGAAGGACTTCAGCTGGATGCCGTTGGGGTTCAGCAACCCGAGGGTGTGGTCGACGACGCCGCCCTTGCCCGAGGTGTCCATCCCCTGCAGCACGACGAGCACGCGCCGGGCGCCGCCCACGTAGGCGTTGGCGAACATCCGCTCCTGCAGGTCGGTCAGCTCCCCACCGAGCTCGCCGAGCGCCTTCTCGGCCTCTCGCTTGCTGCCGTCGAACCCGGAGGTGTCCCCCGGGTCGAGATCGTCGAGCGAGACCGCCCCCTGGGGCAGCCGGAGCAGGTCGGTGACGGTGTAGGCCATGGGCGGCAGTATGTCGCACCCGCCGGGCGCGGCCGGGCGACGAGCCGACCTCGTCCCAGCCCTCGGTCCACCCCCGTGACAGCCGGTCCAAGGGCCCGGAGGCCGATCCGTGTGCCCGGCCGGACTACGGTCGAGTCGTGGACCTGCCAGTGATGCCACCCGTCCAGCCGATGCTCGCCAAGGCGGTGAAGGGGATCCCCGATCCCGCGAAGTTCGACGGCGGGCTCAGCTTCGAACCCAAGTGGGACGGCTTCCGGTGCCTGGTCTTCAAGGACGGCGACGAGGTCGAGCTGACCTCGCGCAACACCAAGCCGCTGACCCGCTACTTCCCCGAGGTGGTGGCAGCCATGTGCGAGCAGCTGCCCGACCGGTGCGTGCTCGACGGAGAGCTGTTCGTCGCGATCGGCTCCCGCCTCGAGTTCGAGGTCCTCCAGGAGCGCATCCACCCGGCCGACTCGCGGGTGACCATGCTGGCGGAGAAGACGCCCGCGTCGTTCGTGGCCTTCGACCTGCTGGCGTTCGGCGAGGACTCCCTGGTCCACCGGCCGTTCTCGGAGCGGCGCGCCACGATGGAGACGGAGCTGGGTGGGCTGACCGGACCGACGTACCTCACCCGCACCACGACGGACGTCGACGAGGCGCAGGCCTGGTTCGAGGAGTTCGAGGGAGCCGGGCTCGACGGCGTGATCGCCAAGCCCCTGGGCGCGACCTACCAGCCCAACGCCCGCACGATGCTCAAGGTCAAGCACGAGCGGACGGCCGACGTGGTCGTCGCGGGCTACCGGCTGCACAAGACCTCGACCCCCGAGAAGCCGCTGCTCGGCTCGATGCTGCTCGGTCTCTATGCCGACGGGAAGCTGCAGCACGTCGGGGTCTCCGCCTCGTTCACGGCTGCGCGGCGCGCCGAGCTGATCGAGGAGCTGAGACCGCTGGAGTGCGACATCTCCGAGCACCCCTGGGGTGAGTGGCAGGAGCGGGCGATCGCCAATCCGGACCGGATCCCGGGCACCCAGAGCCGGTGGAGTGCGGGCAAGGACCTGTCCTTCACGCCGCTGCGTCCCGACCGGGTGCTCGAGGTCAAGTACGACGCCATGGAGGGCCGGCGGTTCCGGCACACCGCCCATTTCAAGCGCTGGCGTCCAGATCGTGACCCCGAGTCCTGCGGATACGAGCAGCTGGAGCAGCCGGTGAGCTATGACCTCACTAAGGTGCTGGGTATGGAACCTTCCGGAGGTGCGTCATGAATGAGTACGACGTCATCCTGCTCGTCGAGCAGCCGTTCACCGCGACCGATGCGACCAACGTCCGCAGCCTTCACGAGGACATCGAGGACCCGGTCCGCTACCACGTGATGCTCCCGGTGGAGGACGCCTCCGCCCGGGTGGAGAGCGCGATGGGCACGCTGGCGACCGGAGAGGTGCTGGCGACCCCGGCCGTGGCGGTCAGCGAGACCGACCTCGAAGGGCTGCGCCAGGAGCTGCTCGACACGTGTCGTGCCGGCGTCGACGCGACAGTGCAGGCGATCGAGGCGGCCGGCGGGCGGGCCACCGGTGAGCCGGTGACCAACGACCCGATCCGCGCCCTGATCGCCAAGGTCGCGGAGATCGACGCCCGCGAGGTCATCATCTTGACCAGGCCGCACGTGGTCAGCGAGTTCTTCCACGTCGACTGGACCTCCCGGGCGCGCCGCAAGCTCGGCGTGCCGGTGCTGCACCTGCTGGAGCACGAGAACTTCGACGAGCAGGCCGGCGAGGGCGAAGGGATCTCGGGGTTCTGAGTTGAGAGGGTTCCGACGGCGCTCAGCAGGCGGAGCGGCCAGCGAGGGCATCCGCGACTTCTGGGCGTGGTGGTCCGACGAGGGGCGATCCCTGGCGGAGGGCAGCATCCACGGCCAGGTGGAGCCGGACGACCTGGCGCAGGCCATGACCCCGCGGGTCCGGGCGCTGGGTGAGCTCGGCTGGGAGCTGGCGGCCGGCGAGATCTCCGAGCACGTGCTGGTCGTGACCTCGGAGGGCGACCCCGAGCTGCGCGGGCTGGCCCGACGCGTGGTCCTGGCGGCCCCCGAGGCCGACGCGACGTGGTCCTTCCGCGACAGTCGTCCGCCGGTCGCCGATCCGGAGTCGGTCGTGCTCAGTGCCGACGGGTCCATGGACGTCGATCTCGCCCGCGTCCAGGTGACGGCTCGGATGAACGCCGGCCGGTTCGACGTACAGCTGCACCATCCTGCGTTCGCCGACCTTCCGGAGGAGAGCCGGGTGACGATGACCTTCCTCGCGCTCGACGCAGCGCTGGGCGAGGTGGACACCGAGCTCTGGTTGGGCGACGTGGCAGCGATCGAGTACGCGCCGCTCGACGGGTTCGGGCTGTCGGCGCTGCGCTCGGTCGTGCACGACCTCAAGCGGCAGCGCCTCGACGCCGACGGACGACCCGGCTGGTCGATGCTCCGGGGAGAGACGAGCGACGGCCCGCTGATCGCCATGGTCCGGTCCCCGCTGCATCCCCTGACCGCACCCCACCTCGACACCTACGTCGCGGTAGCCCTGCCCTTCTCGCACCGCACCGAGGGTGGTCTTCCGGACGGCCACTCGCTCGAGAGCCTGCGCAGCTTCGAGGACCGGCTGGAGCGCGATCTGGGCGGCTCCGGCGAGGTGGTGGCCCATCTGAGCACCAACGGCGTCCGCACCCTGCACGTCTACGTCGACTCCACCGCCGGTGTGCTGTCGACGCTCAAGGAGCTGGCCCGTTCCTGGGACGAGGGCAAGGCGTCGGTGCACGACATGCACGACCCGGGATGGCAGGCCGTCGCACACCTGCGCACCTGAGGCTCAGTCCTCGATCCGCTCGCCGTGCTCGTCCCAGTGGGAGGCGACCTTCTTCGAGGGCTGCACCCGCGGTGGCTCGCCGGGCATCTTCGGGTAGTCCGGCGGGTAGGAGGCCTCGCCCTCCCCCGACTCCTCGTACAGCCTGATCAGCGGCTCGATCGAGTGGGCCACCTCGTCGATGCCCGCCCACGGGTCGCCGTCTGCCATCCGGTCAGGGACGGTGAACAGGTTGAAGGCCGACGGCGAGCTCAGCCCCGCCAGCTCCTCCCACGTGACCGGGGTGGACACCGGGGCCCCTGCCAGCGGCCGGAGCGAGTAGGCGGAGGCGATCGTTCGGTCGCGGGAGTTCTGGTTGAAGTCGACGAAGATGCGCTCGCCCCTCTCCTCCTTCCACCACTTGGTGGTGACGCCGTCGTCGCGCTTCTCCAGCTCCCGGCCGAAGCCGATCGCGGCGTGCCGCACGTCGACGAAGTCCCACCGTGGCTCGACCCGCACGTAGATGTGCACGCCGCGGTTGCCACTGGTCTTGACATAGCTCGTGATGCCGAGCTCCTCGAGCAGCTCGCGCGCGACGCCCGCGACGCGCACCGCATCCCGGAAGGAGGTGCCAGGCTGCGGGTCCAGATCGATCCGCAGCTCGTCGGGGTGCTCGTTGTCCCCGCTGCGGGTCGGCCAGGGGTGGAAGGTGATCGTGCCCATCTGCGCGCACCACGCGACGGTGGCCAGGTTGGCGACGCACACCTCGTCGGCCGTCCGACCACTGGGGAACGCGACCCGCGCCGTCTCGACGTAGTCCGGAGCTCCCTTGGGCACCCGCTTGCTGTAGAACGCGTCGCTCTTGTCACCTCGCCCCGTGGCGAGGGTGATGCCCTCGTGCACCCCACTGGTCCAGCGTTCCAGCGCCGTCGGCCGGTCGCGCAGGGCACGCATGACGCCGTCACCGACGCTGAGGTAGTACTCGACGACCTGGAGCTTGGTGACCTCCCCCGTCGACTCCGTGGCGGGATAGATCACGCGGTCGGGGCTGGAGACCCTGACCGCCTGTCCATCGGCTTGGACCTCGGCTGCTTTGGCAGGCATGGCCGCCAGATTACGCATCTGGTCCGTCGAGGTCTGGCTCCCAGCCCCCAGACGCGGGAACAAATCACGCGCGGTGCCCCGTGTCGAAACCGTGTAGGGTTCGACACGGTTTCCTACCACTTCCAACAGGTAGGACCGTTATGCGTTCGCAGTCGAATGCATCGGGACTGATTCGGGCACCAGCACCACGGGGGGAAGCACATGCTTCGGCGCGTTCACACTGGGTTCATCCACAAGCCGCTCAGAATCGCGCTCGGAGCGGCTCTGGTCGCCGCCGGGGGCGCACTGATCGTCGTCAGGGCGACCTCTGACGACGGTGGCGACGGGGGGTCACTCGCGGACGCGAGCCGGGTCCTCCAGTCGGTCAACGTCCAGATCGACCCCGACGGCGCCCTCACGGCGATCAAGAGCACCGCGACGGGGATCACGACGACCGACGAGCAGTTCACCTCCAAGGCCAGCCACACCCCGGGGTCCGCCGCGTCTGAGCTGCCGGTGCGCGTGCTGACGTCCTACCGCACCAAGGACAAGAGCGGAACCGACCTGTCCGACCTCGACGGCTACACCGGCCCGCTCGACATCTCGATCACGGTGCAGAACCTCACGGTCAAGCCGCGCACCCTCACCTACGACGTCGGCGGCGTCGAGCGCTCCCGGTCCGCCCTGGTGGGCGCTCCTCTGACGGTCGTGGGATCCACCCAGCTCGAAGGCGCCAAACCGGCTTCGGTGCACACCGTGGCCGGCAAGGACGGCGCTGCCACCAACGGGGTCCTGAGCCAGGACGCCACCGGCACGCCGCAGGTCCAGTGGGCAACGATCCTCGCTCCCCCGCAGCTCGGTTCGAGCACGGCGATGAGGTTGGTCATGGACGCCAAGAACTTCAAGGTCCCTGCCTTCGACATCAGCGTCCAGCCCGGTCTGGTCACCGACCCCTCCGTCGGTGCGCTGGTCGACAGCGCGTTCAACCCCTCGGAGTCCTCGCAGATGCGCCTGGAGCAGCGCACGATCAGCCTGATCGGCCAAGTCACCACGGTGCTCGCGCGTGCCGGCAGCTCCATGGACCGCGTGCGCTCGACGTTGGGTGAGTCGTCCCGAACGCTCGGCACCAAGACGGTCAGGGACCTCACGTCCAGCACCGCTACGATCGCGAGCTCCGTCAAGGGTCTCAAGGGCAGCGTCGCCGGGCTCGGCAGCGACCTGAACACCTCGCTGAGCTCCACCAAGTCCACCACCCTGACCGAGCTGCAGACCATGGTCACCGCCGTCGACCAGCTCCTCGGTGACACCTCGGCCAAGCCACCGGCAGCGACGATCACCGGCAGCGGCTGCGAGGTCACCGCGAGCGCGCCGAAGGGCGCCGACAGCGTCTACGGGAACCTGATGCGGGTGGTCAGCCTGCTCAACGGCTACGCCAACGCCTCGAGCTCCTGCAAGAGCACCGTGCAACGAGCGATCCTCGACTCGGTGGGTCCCAAGCAGCCGAGCGCGGACTCGTGCACTCCGGCCTCGACCTCGGTCACCTGCGCGATCTTCAACGTGGGCGGTGGCATCAAGAACGTCGCCCTCGAGCTGCGCGCGGACGGGGACGCGGCGATCGCGGACCTCGGCTCGCTGGGTGTCGCTCAGGCCCTCGCGGCCACCGAGAACCTCAAGGCCAGGGCCGGCGACCTCGACCTCGCCGCCGCGGCCCTCGCGGACGCCTTCGGCCAGGACGGTGGTGGCGACGTCTCGGGAGTCACGGACGCTCTCCACCAGGCCGAGTCTGCGGCGCACGACCTCGGCAGCGCTGTCGGCACCCTCCACGGTGCCGCGCTCTCGGGACTGCGGGACGCGTCCAGGCTCGGTGACCTCAACGGCGACCTCGGCGCGAAGATCTGTGACCTCGCCGACTCGGGCGGGCTCAGTCCGGCCGACGCCCTCACGTTGCGTTCCTACGTGGCCCACACCTCCTGCCCCGACGCCGATGGCGCCACCGTGCCGCTGCCGGGTGCACCGGGTGGCCGTGACTCCATGGACGAGCAGATCTCCTCGCAGGAGCAGGCCTGGACCGATCTGGCCAGCTCGACCGACCAGGCTGAGACGGGTCAGGGTCTCGGCCTCGCCTTGTCGAACCTGAACGCACGTCTGGACGAGATCGACCAGGCCATCCGCGACCTGCAGACGGCCTCGAACAGCGAGTCGGGAACGTTGCGCACGTTGTTCGACGACCTGCAGTCCAAGAAGGTCGCGCTGACCCGGGCCCAGGGCGACGTCGAGCGCGCCGTCGACGCGGTGGACCACCAGCAGTCGGGTGTCGTGGATGCCGTCCGTGCGGCCTTCGACGACGCTGCCGCCAACACCTCCGACCAGGTCGGCAACACGCTGGATCCGGAGATTCGTCGGGTGAGCGCCAACGCAGAGCTGAACAACGCCGCACTCGGCCGGCTCTTCGACAAGTCGCTCTCCGGCCTCACAGGTGCAGCCGGCACGATCGCCATCGACGGCGCCAAGACGGTGACCAGGGGGAAGGGCGAGTTCGACGCACGGCAGAAGATCTCCAGCCAGCGCATCTCGGCCTCGATCGCCAAGGGGCTCGCCCAGGTCACCAAGGGGGTCTCCGGTTCGACCCTCGACCTGCAGGCGGCTCAGCAGCTGCTCAACCGCGACCTCCAGAACGTGCTGCTCGACCTGGGCACGCGCCAGGTCAGCGGTTCCGGTCTCCTCGGCGCCATGGCCACGAGCGCGGCCACCACGGGCTCGGCGAACTATCAGCTGGGGCTGGCCTCCGATGCTGCGTCGTCGTACGCCAGTGTCCGCAAGGGCGACATCTCGGGTCTGCTGCTGCGTCAGGCCCAGGCCGACGAGGCTCAGCGGATGCAGGCCGAGCTTCCCGCCTTCCGGCTGAAGCTTCCCTCGAGCGCCGAGCACCGCACCGTGTACACCTTCCACCTGACTTCGGGTTCGTGATCGGGCAGCGCACCCAGAGCGCGTTCGCGATCGGGCTCCTGGCTGTGGTCACGTTCGGTCTCGCGGCGTGCGGTTCGACGACCGGTGCCGGGCAGCCGGCGAGCTCGAGCGCGGTCGCGCTGGAGCCGGCACACGCCCCGTCGAGGGCGCTGCTGGGTGTCGTCGTCAGCCTGACCTCCGCCCCGGGTCAGGGCGCGGACTGGAGTCGCGCAGCGGAGGGAGCGGCCGTGGCTGCCGAGAGGTTCAGTCTCGGTGACCACGTCGTCACGCTCGTGGCCCAGAACGACAAGGGGACTGCTCACGGCGCGGAGGCAGCCGTCGAGGCGTTGATCGCGCGGCGAGTGTCCGGCATCGTCATGGCCACCGAGGGCTCGCACCTCAGCCGAGCCTTGGAGACCGCGGACGCAGCCGGTATCCCGGTCGTGCTGCCGTACGCCGCCCCGGCCGACCTGCCGGACGGCGCCTGGAGCATCGCCCCCTCCCCCGACCAGGTCGGGACCGTGTTGGCTCAGCAGCTCTCGGCCCGCGGCTTGCGGAGCCCTCTGGTCGTCAGGGCGGGTGGAGAGGTGCCGAGTGCGATCACCCCCGTGACGACCCTCACCTTCGGTCCGGGCAGTGACGCCGTCAAGCTGGCCAGGACCGTGTCGAAGCGGGCGAGCAAGGGGTCGTCAGCCGACTCCGTCGTGGTGACCGGCCCGGCCGAGGCCGAGGCGAAGGTGGTCAGCGCGCTCCAGGGCAGCGGCTCCGCCCTGCCGATCCTGCTCACACCGCAGGCGCTCAGCCCGCAGTTCGCCGCAAGCCTCCAGCAGGCTGGCGGCTCGACCGAGGCGAACCTGACCACGGTGGGCACGTCCGGGGGTGACACCTCTGCGCTCGACCCCGGCAGGGCCGGCGCTGCCGCCTCGGCGTTCTACGCCGCGCTGCGCATGGCTGCCGAGGACCGCAGACAGAAGGACTTCTTCGACGGCATGCCCTTCTCCGCAGTGGCTTCCGCCGCCGATGCCCGCAGCCATGATGCGGTCGTCGCGCTGGTCACCGCCATGGCCCGGGCCCGCTCGACCGACGCCGTCAAGGTGGGCAAGGCCCTGAGCGGGCTCGCCCTCACCCGCGAGGATGGGCTGGCTGGACCAGATCTGGACTTCGCGCAGACACCGGTGGTCTCGACCGAGGACGTGACCGCGCTCCAGTCGACCTCGCAGGATCCCGGCGTCCGACCGACGTCCGGGTCCACGCCCCCGATCTTCTGGTTCCCGCCACCGACCAGCTGAGGCCACGTCCCGACGAACAGAAGGAGCTGAGGGTGCGGCTCGTCATCGACGCTTCCGGCGTCCAACGCGATGTCAGCCTGACTCAGACCGCAGCCGACGCCACGCTCGGCGACCTGGTCGAGGCGGTCTGCTCCCTCCAGGTGTCCCCGGACGAGCAGTGGTACGTCGATGACTCGGCGCACCGTGCGAGCGACCTGGTCGCCGACCTCACCCTGCTCGACGGATCACGGATCTCTCGCTCGTCCCTGAACCGTGCCCAACAGCTGCGCGGCTGGTCCGTCACCCACTCGGGAGGGCTGCACGCGGGCGTGTCGCTGCCCGTGCCCACCTCACGGCCGTTGGTCATCGGCCGCTCGTCGCAGGCGGACTTCCATGCCGACTCGGCGAGCCTCTCCTGGACCCACGCGACCGTCCAGCGTGAGGGCGACGGAGTGCGGGTGAAGGACGCGGGCTCGACCAACGGCACCTTCCTCGACGGTGAGAGGCTCGACGAGGAGGGCGTGCTGGTCACCGAGGAGTGCCTGGTGATGGCCGGAGGGGCTGTGTTCACGGTGCGTCCCGACTCGACCGAGTCGCTGGCACCCGCACCCGGCTCCTTGCACAACGTGACGCCCGGTGGCACCGCTCCGTTCAACCGGCCCCCGCGCCCCGGTCGACCCGGCGAGCCGCGGAAGATCGATCCCCCGGTGCGCAAGGACCCGGCCCCACCGTCGAGGTTCAGCATCGCCACGATCGTCGCGCCGCTGGCGCTCGCCGGGGTCATGGTGATGATGTCCGGCCCGCAGTACGCCCTGATCGCGCTGATGAGCCCGGTGCTCGCCATCGGGACCTGGTGGGAGGGCAAGCGCAAGGGCAAGGCTGATGCCGAGGAGGAGCGCAAGCGATTCGCCAAGGCGATGACCACCTTCGAGGAGGACATCGTCGCTGCGGCCGTCGAGATGCGCACGCTGCGGCGTGCCGACGTACCTGATCCGGCGACCACGGCGCGCCGTGCGGCCCTGCCCTCCACCAGGATGTGGCAGCGCCGGGCCGGCAGCGAGGACTTCCTGCAGCTGCACGTCGGCATCGGGGACGTGCCCTGGGACCCCCCGGTCGACCTCCAGCGTGCGGGCCGACCGGACGAGGCCGTCACCAAGGTCGTCGACGACGCCCGGATGGTGGCTGCACCTGTCGTCGCCGACCTCACCGACGCCGGTGTCGTGGGCATCGTCGGTGAGCGCGAGGGCGCCCTCGCCGTCGCCCGCAGCCTGATCACCCAGGCCGCCGTCCACTGTGGCCCGGCAGACCTGACCGTCGGCGTGTTCTGCGACCCCGGTCGGGACGAGGCCTGGGCGTGGACCGTCTGGCTCCCCCACGTACGCCGTCTGGGTGACGGCAGCGGTGGGCAGTGGGTCTCGAGCGACCGCGCTCGCAGCGAGGGCATGCTGCGCCAGCTGCGCGAGAGCATCGACGGGCACCCGACCCCTGCGGTCCTCCTGGTGCTGGACTCCGACGTCCTCACCGAGGGCCGCGACGCTCCTGCGCGCAGCCTCCTGGGCCGCAACCGCTCCATGGCCGGGACCTTCGACACCCGGCGCGAGCAGACCAGGGTCTCCGGCATCGTGATCGCCGCGACCGAGGAGCAGCTCCCGGCCTCGTGCACGGTCGTGCTGCACGTGCGCGACGACGCCGAGGGCACGCTCACCCAGCCCGGTGACCTCACCAGGGTCGACGACGTGGTGCTCGCAGGGCTCGACCAGTCGACGGCGCGTGCCTGTGCCCTGGACCTGGCGAGATTCGAGGACCCCGAGCTCGTCGTTCCCGGCGCCGCTCTCCCGGGCCTGGTGCGGCTGCCACCTCTGCTCGGGATCCACGAGATGAGTGCCGCCGAGATCGGTCGCACCTGGTCCGAGGCGACCCGGATCAGCACCCCCGTCGGCGTGGGCGAGGAGGGCTCGTTCTCGATCGACCTGGTGCGCGACGGGCCGCACGGCCTGGTCGGTGGCACCACCGGATCAGGCAAGAGCGAGTTCCTGCGTTCGCTGGTCGCCGGGCTGGCCGCCCGTAACGACCCGACGCGCCTGACGTTCATCCTGATCGACTTCAAGGGCGGTGCCGCGTTCGCCAGCTGCGAGCGGCTGCCGCACACCATCGGAACGGTCAGCAACCTCGACGAGCAGCTGGCCGACCGCGCGCTGCGCGCCCTCGAGGCCGAGATGGAGTACCGCATGCGGGTCTTCGCCGAGGCGGGCGAGGGCATCGACAACCTGGACGCCTACCTGGCCACGAACCCCGCCGTCCCGATGCCGCGCCTGCTTCTCGTGGTCGACGAGTTCGCCATGCTGGCCAAGGAGTACCCCGACGTGCTCTCCTCCCTGGTCAGCGTCGGCGCCGTGGGTCGCACCCTGGGCGTCCACATGATCCTGGCGACGCAGCGGCCCGCAGGCGTGGTCAACGACGACATCCTGGCCAACACCAACCTGCGGGTGGCGCTGCGTGTGCAGAGCCGCGACGACTCCACGAACGTGATCGGTGTGCCGACCGCCTCGGCGATCGGCCGCACGCAGATGGGCCGCGCCTACGTGAAGCTCGGGCAGGACGACATCACCCCGGTCCAGACGGCGCTGGTGACCGGACGCTCGGCACGACAGGCCTCCACCCTGGTGGAGGTGGCCCCCGTGCTGTTCGGTCGCGAGGACAAGCCGACCGTCGCGACCGTCGACAAGGACGCGCCCACCGACCTCGACCTGCTCATCGACGCGATCGTGGCCGCCAACGACGAGGCTGGCTACGCCAAGCCCCGGCCGGTGTGGCCCGAGCCGCTCGGCGAGCGGGTCGAGCTCGCCGCCACCTCGGACGTCCCCTCCAGCGTGGGCAGCGTGGTGGGCCACACCGTCGAGTTCGCCCTGGCCGACGACCCTGATCGCCAGCGTCAGATCCCCGCCGGCTGGGACATGGACCGCGGCAACCTGCTGCTCCTGGGCATTCCGGGCAGCGGCACCAGCACCACGCTGGCCACGGTGGCGCTCACGCTCGCCTCGACGTACTCCCCGGAGGAGCTGGACCTGATCGTCCTGGACCTCGGCTCACGCGACCTGGCGTCGTTGGCCGATCTCCCGCACACCACCGCCTACGTCGGCTCTGGCGCCGGTGCTCGCGAGCAGCAGGTCCGCCTGCTGAAGTACGTGCGCGCCGAGCTCGACCGCCGACGTGCCCATCCCGGCGGTCACCGCCGCTCGGTGCTGCTGCTGGACGGCCTCGCGGCCCTCAAGGAGGAGTACGACGACTTCGAGGGCCTGCAGTTCCTCGAAGGCCTCTACCGTGCGTACGCCGACGGTCCCTCGGTCGGGATGTGGTCGGCGGTGTCCACCACCCGCGCCAAGGCCGTGCCCTCGGCCATCGACGAGGTGACCACGCAGAAGTGGCTGTTCCGGCTCGCCGACGTCTACGACTACTCGACCGCCGGGGTACCCGCCAAGCTGGCACCGCCGCCGGTGGCCGGCCGTTGCGTCATCGCGGAGACCAAGCTGCACGCCCACGTAGCCACGCCGGGTCTCCCGCTGGTCGATGCGGTCGCCCTCGTCGGCGAGAAGTGGGGTGCCCCCGGCCCCAAGGCGACCGTGGTCGGTCAGCTCCCCGACTTCGTCACGATCTCCGACCTCGAGGTCACTGCGCAGCTGGCAGCCGAACCGTGGCGGGTTCCGGTGGGGATCCGCGAGTCCGACCTCGACACCGCGTTCCTCGAGGTCTACGAGGGTGAGCACGTCCTCGTAGCAGGCCCGGCACGCTCGGGCAAGTCGACCTTCCTGCTCGCGCTGCGCGAAGTCCTGCAGGCAGGGGCAGCCGACGATGGGGAGCCGCTCGCGATCTGGGGCCTCTGCGGGCGACGTTCGCCGCTGAACACCGCGGGACTGGACAGGTGTGCCAGCGAGGACGAGATGGCAGCACTTCTCGCCTCGGCGCGCGTGCACAGCGGACGACTCGTGCTGCTGATCGACGACGCAGAGAGCTTCGCCGACAGCGACCAGTCGCTGAACGGCCTGCTGTCGGCCAAGCTGCCGAACCTGCACGTGGTCGCCGCTGGACGTTCCGACGACCTACGGACCCTCTACGGACACTGGACGACCCTGGTCCGCAAGTCGCGCTGTGGCGTCCTGCTGCAGCCCAACGTGGACTACGACGGCGACCTGACCGGGGCTCCCCTGCCTCGCAGGGCACCCTCGGCCATGACCACCGCCCGCGGTTACCTCACCCAGGGTGGTGGCGCGGAGTTCGTGCAGTTCGCCGCACCGAAAGGCTTCACGAGCTAGCTGATCGCCGGCAGCGAAGTGCTCGCCGAGTCTCCTCCCGACCTCAGGACGCGGGGCACGACTCCTGCGCCTTGACGAACTCCGGGTCGTCAGCGTTGCGCGCGCCGGCAGCGAGCACGTGCACCTCCTCGCCGACGAACGCCCAGCCGTAGTCGGAGGAGGAGGCCAGCGTGCGACCGTCCGAGCACGCGTCCTGGAGCACGACGAACACGGTGTTGTCGGTGGCGCTCTTGCTGCAGCCCTCGACGCCCTCAGGCATGACCGTGCCCTGCTTCCACAACGCCGAGCAGACCGGGTCACCCGACGGGCCGGTCGGTAGCCCACCGGGGGCGGCGTCGGGCTTGGGTGCTGTGGTGGTGCCCGACGAGCTCCCACCGCACGCCGAGAGGACGAGCGGTAGCGCTGCCAGGGTGATGCCGAGCCTGGCGAGCCTGCCGAGAGCTGTCTGCTGTGACGTCATGGCTCCACGATACGAGGCGCGATCGGCGCAGCGTGGCGGCACGCGGCCGCTTGCGCCGACTCGTGCAGCGCCTCGACTACGAGGGACGTTTCGCCAGGCGCCGAGCCAGCTTCGCGCCCTCGGCGACCTGGCGACGCAGCGACGAGGACCGGTTCCACGAGGTCGTCGCAGCGGGCAGGTCGCCGAGCAGTCCAGCGGCCTCGACCCGCGAGCCCTGCCGGAGCAGCTGAAGTGCTCGGGCACTCCTGGCGGAGACCTCGTGCAGCGACTCGTCCGTGGCGCCGGTGGTGCGTTGCTGCGCGGGAAGACTGCCCTCTGCGTCGAGGCCCTCGATCAGGGTGCGGGTGTGATGGACGACGGTGCCCGGCAGGTTGGCATTGCGTCGTCGGAGCCCCCAGAGCTGGATCGGTGCCAGCAGGGCCGGGATCACCACAGCAGCGATCACCACCCGCAGAGCGGTGCTGCTGATCCCGGAGTCGAGGGACGCGACCAGCCCGTAGACGACGACCGCGACCAGCGCCGCGATCAGTGGAAAGCGCACCCACTTCGGCCAGGGTTCGACCTCCCTGGGGCCGGTACGGGGATCACTCATCGCTTCGCGCTCCTCATCCGAACATCTCCTTGGAGCGGACCACCTTGAGCTTCTTCAGCGCCGCCTGGGTCTCGGGCCAGCGATCCGGGGCGAACCTCGCCTCGATGTCATCGAGGTGCGCACCGATAAAGTCAGCGTAGGACTCGTCCAGCACCGCCGACCGTTCCCGCTCGCCCAGGAAGAGACGACGCACCAGGTCCACCGAGTACCAGTCCTTGGCGGGACTGGCCACGGGTTGCAGGTCCAGGAAGAGCTGCCGCTTGTCGGTGACGAAGCGGAGCCGCAGCACCTCCGACTCCACCAGCAGCGTGGAATCGCCGCCGTTCGCCTCGGTCAGCTCGGAGTCGATGATCCGGAACCGTGCGCCGTCCCACAGATAACCCATGTAGGCGGCGATGAAGCTCAGTATCTGCGGCATCTCATCATCCTGGGTGAAGGGACCACTGGTTGACCCATTTATAGCCGTTGTCTTGGAGGTGGTTGACCTCTCGTTCGAGATAGGAGCCGGGCCTGATGTCGCCCTTGGGCGTCGACATCAGGATGCGGTCGCCGTTGGCTATCCGTCCGTCGAGGAAGTGCTCGTTCAGGCTCCAGGGGTCGCGACCACTCGCGACCACGTCATCCCATCTGCTGCCGATGTCGAAGTAGCTGGCTCCACGTGCCTCGGCCTTGGTGATGTAGCCGGGGTGGTGCCCCAGGATGGTGTCGGTGGCGCCCGGGATCACGTGCTGGTCCGCGAGACGCCGCAGGGCGACGGTCTCCAGGCCGTGGCCGGCGGCACCGCCGGCCCCACCGGTGACGACTCCGATTGCGGTGCCCTTGCCCGACGCCTCGACAAGACCGCCCACGGTGTGCGGTCCGGGTCCACTCATGTAGCTGTAGCCGCCGCCGACGGCTCCGCTCCCGCCACCGGAGATCATCCCGCCGACGACAGCCTTCTGCAGCGCGGTCTTGGCACCGATCCGGGTCGCGGCGCCGGCCCCGCCCCAGGCACCCAGGGCACCCGAGACGGCTACCTCGCCCCAGTTGACGTGACCGGTGGTGGCCTTCTGGATGATGGTGTCCGCGCCCGCGGAGATCAGCATCATCCCGGCGGGTCCACCGACCCCGGTGGCGATGAGAACACCACCGGCGATGATCATGGCGCCACCGGCGACGTACTCCCAGTTGTCCTTCATCCAGTCACCAGCGTGCGAGGCCCAGCTCTGGTGGGCCGCGGCGTAGGCGCTGAGGTCGGCGTCGGTCGCGGGGCGGAGCCCGGTCGGGTCGGTGGCGTGCATCGGGTCGTTGCCGGCGTAGGCGTAGGGGTTGCCCGACCACCCGGACCCGACGATCGTCTCGACCGGGTCGACGCTCAGGAAGCCGCGCGCCGCCGGGTCGAAGACGCGTGCGCCCAACCACTCGAGTCCGGCGAAGCCGACTGCGCCCGACGGGCTGATCCCCGTGGCAGCGTCACCCCACGGGTCGGTGGCGTCGGCCGGGTCGCTGCGCACGCCGCGCCAGCCAGGCGCATCCCATGACTGTCCGATGCCCGTGAAGGCGCCGGTGGCGATCACGGCATCGTCACCGAGCTGCACGACCGCGGGTGCATAGTCGTCCGAGGTGTCGAAGAACACCTCCGCGTCGTTGAGCCTGGAGAGCTCTCCGAGCGCGTCGACCACGGTCGTCGCCCGGGCGGTCTCACCACCGGAGTCGGTGTCGACGACTCCGGCGAGCCACCCCCGCTTCGACCAGATGAACTCACGGGTGGTGCCGTCGCTGGCTGAGGCGCTGGTACGACGACCCGAGCCGTCGTAGGAGTAGGCGATCACCCGGCCGTCGAGCTCACCGGAGGAGACGAGCTGACCGGCCGCGTCGTAGGAGAGCCGCCGCACCTGCCCGTCGAGCGTCTCCGTGACCAGGCGACCAGCAGCGTCGTAGCGCCACTTCGCCACCCGCGAGCCGTCGGGTCCGGCCGTGCTGGCCTCGATCAGCTGGCAGGCCTGGTCGTAGTCGAAGGTGGTGTGGAGACCATCGCGGTTGACCGACACGACGCGGCCGACGCCGTCCCGGTCGATGAGCGTCTCGGAGACCGCCCGCGCGTCTCCGACCCGGTGCACGCTGACGAAGCCGTCGGCGTGCGTCCACGACTGACGGATGCCACCGGCCTCGGCGGTGACCGGCCGACCGGCGGCGTCGTAGGTGAACGACGCGCTGCCCAGGAGCGGGTGCGTGACCGTCTCGACCCGCCCGGCCGCGTCGCGCTCGAACCGCGTGACGGCACCGTCGGGACCGGTGCGGGAGACCATCCGTCCGTCGGCGTCGTAGGACCACGACAGGCCACGACGGTCGCGCTGACGAGAGACGAGCTTGCCGTTGGCGTCCCACACGAGCTCGTGCGCGGACTCGTGGCCGGAGCCGTTCTCGTCGCGGCGGAACTCAGCGATCTGCACGCGACGCCCACGGATGTCGCGAGTGATCGTCGAGGCGAGGTGGCCGTCGACGATGACCGAGGCGACCCTGCCGGCGGCGTCGTAGGTCCACTCGGTGCGCTCCCCGTCGGGGCTGGTCTGCCACAGCTGGTTCCCGGAGGCGTCGTAGCCGGCCCGGGTGGTGCGACCGAGCGGGTCGGTCTCGGCGACCAGGTGGTTCATCGCGTCGAACTCGCGCTGCGTCCTGCCGCCGCCCGGATCGATGATGGTCACGGCGCGACCGTTGGCGTCGTACTCCCAGCGGGTCACTCCGCCGTTGCCGTTGACCGCCTCGACGAGCTGACCGGCGGCGTCGTAGCGGAAGGTGCGCCGACCAAAGCGTGGGTCGCGACCCTGGACGACTCGGCCCGCGAGGTCATAGGTCCACGTCGACGTGCCGATCCCGGGCACGCGCTGCTTGACCAGGCGGCCGCAGGCGTCGTAGTGCAGGGAACCGACGTCACCGGCGGGCTGCGTCTGTTCCACGACGCGTCCGTCCGCGTCGTAGGTGACGGTCGAGCGACCGCCCAGCTCGTCGACCACCACGCTGGGGCGCCCGCACCGGTCGTACTCGTAGGCGAGCCTGCCACCGCCAGGGCGTGTCACCGAGGTGACCCGGCCCCCGGCATCGCGCCCGATGGTGGTGAGTCCGCCGTTGGCGTCGATCAGCTCGACCGGCCGCCCGCAGCGGTCGTAGCGGGTCAGCACCGAGGCACCGTCGGGAGTCTCGCTCGCGACCAGGCGGCCGAGTCGATCCACCCTGATCCCGTTGGTCATCGGACCATCGGTGACCTCGGCGGTGCCGGAGGTCCGGTTCGTCGTCAGGGTGCGGGTGGCGCCCGCGGGGTCGGTGGCGCTGACCAGGTCACCGTTGACGTCGTACTCGCGCTGCCACACCTGACCCGCCGGATCGGTGATCGCGCGCACCCTCGACATGGCGTCGTTGGCGAAGGTCCACGAGGATCCGTCGGGCAGCTCGACCGAAGCCAGGTTGCCCAGGTCGTCGAAGCGGCGGGTGATCGCTCGACCGAGGGGGTCGACGGTCCTGGTGACCTGGCCATCGGCGCCGTACTCCATCTCGGTGCGCGAGCCCAGAGGATCGATGGTCGCGGAGAGCAGGCCGGCCTCGGTGTGCTCGAACCTCCAGGTGGCGCCGTCAGGGTCGACCCGCTGCACCAGCAGCCCCGACACGTCGTCGTAGGCGAAGGTCGTGGTGTGTCCCGAGGGCGTCGTCGCCGCTACGACGCGGCCGGAGTCGTCGCGGGTGAGGCGAGCACTGTTGCCGTCTGCATCGGTGGTGGCGATCAGCTCACCGTGCGAGTCGTAGGCGAAGCGGACGACAACACCGGTCGGGTCGGTGATCCGGGTCATCAGCCCGCTGTCCCACACCATCTCCGTCAGGCCGCCTTCGGCGTCGACGATGACGCTCGGTTGACGTTCGGCGCCGAGGTACCGGAACGAGGTCGTGGAGACATCTTCCGCCGAGCTCCCGTGGACGCTCACGGTCGCCACCCGGTCCTGGTCGTCCCAGGTCCAGCTCAGCTGGGCCCCTGTGGGCAGCACACGCCTGGTCACGCGACCGCGTTCGTCGTACTCGTTGACGGTGAGAGCGGCATCGCGCTCGGTGACCATCACCAGGTTGCCGTGCTTGTCGTAGGCCATGGACTGACGCTGCTCATCGGCATCGACGACGCCGATCAGGCGGCCGCGCTCGTCGGCGATCCAGGTGTTGGAGCGGGTTCCGTCCTCGTCGGAGACGACCGTGACGCGCCCCGGCAGGTAGACGATGCGGGTCGACCGACCATGAGCAGTGCGCTGCTGAGTGACTCGTCCCTGGTCGTCGTAGACGTTCTCGGCTTCGACGACACCGTCGGCACCGGTCACGGTCTGGATCAGGCCGGCCTCGTTCCAGCCGTACTCGCGGGTCCCCAGGCCCGAGGTCGCTGCCACCAGGCAGCCGCTGTCGTCGTAGGTGTAGCTGACGGTGCGCCCGTCGGAGGCGCGCAGGCCGCAGATACGCGCAGCAGCGCCCTCACCGCTCCAGGACACCTCGATCCGGCGACCGCGCTCGTGGGTCAGAGCGACCAGGTGTGTCCCGGACCAGTCCAGGTGGACGGACGTCCCGGGGCCGCTGGCGAACGCCTGCAGGCGTCCGCTCGCGTCGAAGTCCCACGTGGAGCCTTGGTTGCCGGACATGCGCATGCCGTCCCCGGTCCGCGCAAGCCAGTAGTTCTCCCCTACCGAGCGGTCCCACGCCGACCCGAGCCGCGGGAAGGTGATCGTCCGCCCATCGGCGAGGGTGACGCAGGCCCCCTCGTCGTCGGTGGCCACCCGGGCCTCGTTCAGGGACGACCAGCCGGGGCCGAACGCGCCGCTCTGGCGGTTCAGCGAGTTGTAGGTGCGTCGAACTGCCAGCGCGTCACAGGCCCCGGCGAAGCCGAGGTCGGACTCGGTCTCCAAGAAGTTCCCGGTCGAGGTGTTCACCGGGTCCACCGCATAGCCGGTGGTGGGCGGGTGCCCGTAGGCGGTGGGCGGGTCGATCACCAGGTCCTGGCGCGAGGCGCGCACGCCGGCGGCCCGCAACGTCGCGGCCAAGGCGCTGTCCGACAGCGTCGAGACGGCGCCCTCACCACCGGCGGCGGCGAAGGCGTTGGCCACGACGTTGGCCCACTGGACGTCCTCGTCGTTCGCGTCGAGCCACTTGCTGAAGCCGGTCATCACGCCCTCGGCGCTGAGGCTGCCCCAGTGGCACGTCGCGACGAAGTGCGCCAGGTCGGCCTTGGACTGGGCAGCCTTCGGGCGGACGACGTGGTTGGCGGACGCGGAGCTCTTCGCGAACGAGTGCAGGTCGGCGGGACGCGCGGAGGAGGTGCCACCGCCGCCACCACCGCCCGACCCCGGCGAAGGCGTCTGCCTGGGTGCGTTGCGAGAGGCCGAGACAGCCAGCGTCACGGGGGTCGCGGCAGGTCCCACCGGAGGAGTGTCGTCATCACCCCCGAAAACGGTGTCCCAACCCTTCTCGAGCAGGTTGCGGTCGTCTCGGTCCTGCTTCCACTGGCGCGCGGTCTCGCGACGCTTCTGCTCCTTGGCGGCCTCCTCCTTGAGGCGCCTCGCGCCCTGGGCGACCTCGCGAAGCCGCGCAACGAGCTCGATGCTGTCTGCCCTGGCGGTGGCGGCGTTGCTCTTGAACAGGTCGGCGAAATGGCCCTTGAAGTCCTTCGAGCCGGTGGTGACCCACGAGCCGCGTGACCCGGTCTGTCCCTCGATCAGGCTGGCGGCAGCGCTGACGGTCGCGATCAGCGCGTCGGCCGCTGCCTCGTCGAATTGGACATCTTCGTCAATGCCTTTGAGCACGTCGTTCACGACACGTTCTCCCCCAAGCCGGAATTCCCCACAAGAACCAGGATCGTGCACATGTCGAGCTCGGCCATCGCGCAGCCGTGAGACGCGCGATGGCCGACCGCTCGACAGTCGAGAGGCTCAGGCCTCAGGAACCGCCACCGGCGCTGAAGATGTTCGTCGAGATCGCCTGGAGCTGGGTGCGGAGTGACTCGAGCTCGGTCTTCGCCTTGTCCAGCGCAGCGCGCGTCTCGGGCCAGGTGGTTCCGCGGAACCTCTCCGCCAGCGGGCCGTCCCAGACATTGGGGTCGGACAAGGTCTTGCCCTGCGCGTCCATCTGCGTGATCTGGTCGGTGAAACCGCCATTGATGATCGCCTGCAGCTGCTGGATCGCAGTCTTGGCCTGTTCGGTAGACAACACTCGAGACACGGGTACTTCCCCCCTGTTGGTGGGCCGGACAGGTCCGACCCGATAGTGATCAATAACAACCAAGTCGGAATCTACCCCAAAGTGTCAGACCTTGGACACAGGATCGAGAGCCGGCCTCAGCCGAACGCGGCCTCCTACGAACCTCCTCCGAGCACCTCGGAGCAGGGCTTCGAGCTCAACCGCCGCGAGAGGTGATGGAGACGCTGTTGCTCCTCAGGTCGGTGAAGTTGCCGACCCGGGCACCGACCTGACAGTCGTCCGACGGCGTCAGGGTGGTCACGACCAAGCCGTCCGAGGAGACCGCGACGGCACCTGAGCAGGTGTCGGAGAACCGGACCCCGGGCTCGCCACCGGCCACCGCCTTGAGCAACGACGAGGGTGCACCCACCGACGGACTCCGGTAGAGCGGGTTGAGCCGGTCGGCTCCGTTCGGCCAGACCGGCAGCAGGCTGATCGGAAGCGACTTGCCGCTGACGGTCCGCGACGGTGCGACGACCTCGACGGTCTGCAGCCGCTGCACCGGGTAGGAGGTGCTGGAGAGCTCAGGGTCGGAGACCGCCTCCAAGGTGCGCGTCGCAGTCGCATCCAGCCAGTCCTGCAGCTGCGTCTGTGGCGCAGCGCTGCCCAAGGGCAAGGTGACCTCGGCGGTCGCCGTGGCCTTGCCCTGGCGGTCGATCTGGCCGACGTCGACGCTCCAGGAGCAGTCCGTGTCGATGCCCGACACGGAGGGCAGGTTGGCAGCCTGGTCGGAGCCGCGCCAGCTCAAGGTCGGGCACCCCGACTTCAGACCCGGCACCATTTGCAGGAACGGCCCACGCAGCGGGGCGTTCTGCGCCGCGTAGGTGATGGTGAGCTCGACCTTCTGGTCCTGCGGGTCGTACGTCGCGGTCCTGCTGATCGTCAGGCCGGTCGGCAGCGGCTCGTCCTGCTGGCTGGCTCTCACCGCCGTGGCAGCCGTCGAGCCGGACGTCTCGCCCGACCCGCGGGTGACGATGAAGGCCACTCCCGCAACGAGGATCAACGTGCCCGCGACTCCGGCGAGAACTCGCCTGTCGCGCCACCAGACGACCGGGAGGTCCTCCTCCTCGGTCGGGGCGGCAGCACGCTGCGAGGTCGTGGCCGGCTTCGGACGCACCAGCGGACGCACCATCGTGACCTGGCTCGGAGCTCCCAGATCGAGGTCCGCGAGGCCGAGCGGCTCCTCGTCGGACTCCGCCGCGGCGTCCGGGGCGTCTTCCTCGGGCGGTGTCAGGCCCCGGACCATCGTGACGGGGCCACGAGCCGAAGCGAACTCCGCAGGCGGCTGCTGGGTCGTGAGTGCGGGCAGGTCGAGGAGCCCGGGCAGCAGTGCTCGCAGGGCGTCGGCCGCCTCTTGGGCGACCGGACGCTCTCGGGGGTCCTTGTCGAGCAGCTTCTGCAGCATCTCCCAGAGCGAGTTGGGCACAGGCAGCTCGGGCGGCCGGCTGGTGACGTGGCGGTGAGCGACCGTGTAGTCCGTGCCTGGCCCCGCGAACGGCGTCCGACCGCCGAGAAGCTCATAGAGCAGGATTCCCACGCCGTAGATGTCTCCGGGCAGGTCAGCGGCTCCCGTCGTCAGCATCTCCGGCGACATGTACTCCGGGGTGCCCAGCAGTCCGGTGGTGGTCTTCTCGCCCTCGCCGACGATCCGGGCGATCCCGAAGTCGGTGAGCTTGACTCCACCCTCCCCTCTGCGCTCCCAGTCACGTGTCAACAGCACGTTGTCCGGCTTGATGTCCCGGTGCACGAGCCGGCTCGCGTGCGCGACGGCCAGTCCGTCGAGGACCTGCGCGACCAGCCCGACTGCGACCGCCGGAACGATCGCTCCACGCTCGCGCAACAGGTCGCGCACGGAACCGCCGTCCACGTGGTCCATGACGATCGCGAGCCGATCGCCCTCGACGACGAGGTCACGGACCGCCACGAGGTTGGGGTGTCGCAACCCGGTGAGGACGGACCGCTCGTGCACGAAGCGCGCGACCAGGTCTCGATCGGCAACGTGCTCCTGGCGCAGCAGCTTGGCCGCCACGACCTCCTCGGTGCGTCGGTCCGTCGCGCGCCAGACCTGACCTGTCGCGCCTTGGCCGATGATCTCGAGCAGTCGGTAGGACGCGCCGAGCGCGGGCTCGAACGACTCCCCCTGCACGCTGCCCCCTCCAGGATCACGACGCCACGCGGACGGCTAGCAGGTTAGCGGATCCGGGCACCTGAGCAGGCCCGGATCGCAGCACTGGTGCGTGGTGCGACCCGGCGCCGAGGACGGCGCGAGGTGGTCAGCTGACCACGGAGTTGGGTGCGAACACGGCTCGCCGGTCAGCGTCCTCCCTGGAGGGCCGGACGTACTCGAAGCCCGAGGTCGTCACCACCGACCACTGCTCCGGTGCCTGCTGGTGCCCGAGTGCGGACGGTCGGTCGGCAGCCCACCGTTCGAGAGCCCCACGGGCACACGCGGGGTGGGTCGGTGGGAAGTGGAACTCGTTGCGGTCGGCCTCCGCCTGGCTGCCCAGGAACGCCACCGGCCTCCGCGGCGCTGGGGGCTCTCCTCGTCACGGCGCCGGCCGCGCGGCACCTCCAGGATCTCCGGGTAGTGCTCGGCAGGTCCGGACCAGGTGGTGCTCGATCTGGTAGCGAGGTTGCCCGACGTGATGTGCGGCATTGGCCCACCCTGGAAGTTGGCGGAGCCGAGCATCTGGCGGAGGTACCACTCCGCGTGCGTTCTGGGCTGATTACGGAGCGCCGCGGCGATCACCGAGCAGAGGAACACCTACCTGGCCCATCACCGACGAGAGTGAGGGCGCCTGACACGACCGTGCCCGGCGGCAGTCGCGCGACCACCCGCTCCCAGGCATGGCGCCAGGCTAGCCGGGTCCCCCGGTCCAGACGTACCCGTGCTCCGGCCGACCCGCCGAGCCGTATCGCGGGTGCAGCTCAGCGAGCCCCATCGCCACGAGCTGCTCGAGGTAGCGGCGAGCGCTGACCCTGGAGAGCCCACAGCCGTTGGCCGCCTCCACCGCCGACATGTCATCCCCCGCGTCACGCAGCGTCTCCCCCACCAGCTGGAGCGTGTGCCGCGACAGACCCTTGGGCAGGTCGCGGTCCTCGCCGGGGCGGGGCCGGGCAGAGAGCAGGCGGTCGACCTCGTGCTGGTCCTGGACCGTGGCCTGCCGTGCGGACATCCGCTGCAGCTTGTCGCGCTGGGCGGCGTAGCTCTCCAGTCGCTCCCGGAAGACCCGCAGCGGGAACGGCTTGATCAGGTAGTCGACCACACCACCGGTCATCGCCGTACGCACGGTCTCCACCTCCCGGGCCGCGGTGATGGCGAGGATGTCCAGGTCGGCACCGTCGGGCCGTGCGCGGAGCCGGCGCAGCACCTCCAGGCCCGACATGTCGGGCAGGTGGAGGTCGAGCAGCACCAGGTCGGGGCGCCGGTCCTCCACGGCCTGTAGCGCCTGGGCCCCGGTGTGCGCGACCGCCACCACGGAGAATCCCGGAACGTTCTCGACGTAGGCACGGTGCACGTCCGCGACGGCGAAGTCGTCGTCGACCACCAGCACCCGGATCCGTTCGTCCGTCATCGGGCCCCCACGCCGGTGTCGTCCACCGCGGCCCAGCGCACGGCTGAAGGCAGCAACGCCGTGAACACCGCGCCGCCTCCCGGCCGGTCCTCCACCGTGACCGAGCCGCCACGGCGGGTGACGATGCGACCCACCAGTGCCAGGCCGATGCCTCGTCCATGGTCCGGATCGGACGCGGACTTGGTGCTCACCCCCAGCTGGAAGATCCGCTCCCGTGAACCGGTGGGGACTCCCGGCCCGTCGTCACTCACGCGCACGAGCACGTCAGCTCCGGCACGGTGCTCCACGAGCAGCTCGACGAGCCCACCGGGGCCGCACGCCTCGAGGGCGTTGTCGACCAGGTTGGCGACGATGGTCACGACGTCGTCCCCCGCGCCGTCGGCCACTTCGTGACGCGGGATCCAGCCGCAGCGTCATGCCTTGCTCGCGGGCCGTCGCGGTCTTCGCGAGCACGAGGGCGGCGACGGCCGGATCCGCGACGTGGCGCGCGGAGTCACCGCTGACGGTTCCGGTGCCACCGCCCACCCGCTCGATGAAGCCGACGGCGTCCTCGCCGTGTCCCAGCTCGATCATCCCGGAGAGCACGTGCAGGTTGTTGGAGAACTCGTGCGCCTGGGCCCGCAGGGCGTCGGTGATCGTGCGCTGCCCCTCGAGCGCGCGCAGCGCCTCGGTCAGCTCGGTCCGGTCGCGCAGGACGAGCACCCGACCCACGTCGCGCCCGTCGACCCGCGCGGCCGTGCTGCTCACGACGAGGACCCGCTCCCCCACCAGGACGAGCCGGTCCGAGACGTCCTCCCCGACCTGCAGGAGGGGCAGCAGGTCGTCCTGGTCGAGCACCTCGTCCGCGAGGCGTCTGGTGGGATCCTCCTCGAGACCCAGGAGCCGGATCGCCTCGTCGTTGACGAGCGCCAGACGTCCACGGTCGTCCACGGCCACGACACCCTCGCGGATGCCGTGCAGCATCGCGTCCCGCGCCTGAAGAAGCTCGGCGATCTCCTCCGGCTCCAGGCCGTGGATGCGCCGGCGTACCAGCCTGGTCACCACCACTGCTCCGAGGACCCCCACGAACGCAGCGCCGGTCAGCCACGCCACCAGGCGCGGCAGGACGCCCGACAGGTCCGAGGTGAGCTCGCTCTCCAAGATGCCCACGGAGACCTGTCCCTGGACCTTGCCTGCCGCATCCCTCACCGGCACCTTGGCACGCAGCGAGACACCCAGGGTCCCGGTCTCGGTGCCGACGAACTCGGCACCACCGAGAGCGATGCTCGGGTCGGTCGAGACGCGACGGCCGATCTTGTCCGGATCGGGGTGGGAGTAGCGCACCCCCTCGGCGTCGGTGAAGACCACGAACTCGGCGCCGGCCGACCTGCGCACCAGCTCCGCGAGCGGCTGCAGGTCCTGTGCCGGATCGGCGGACGCATAGGCCTCGCGGACGGCCGGTTGCCGGGCCAGGCTGCGGGCCATTTCCAGCACGCGGCCGGCGTACGTCTCGCGGACCTGCTGCTGCTGGAGGTGGAAGGCGAGCATCCCGGCAGCCACCAGGACCGCGAGCACGATCGCGACCTGCATGGCCAGCAGCTGTGCTGCCAGCGGGAACCGTCGTCTCACCAGGCCATCGTGCCGCACCTGCGACGTGTCGTGCATCACGACCAGAACGACCAATACGACCTGTACGACCAGAGGCTGGCCGGGTCACCTGGCCGCGCCTAGCGTCCGCGGAGTGCCGTGCCCGTCACATCCATCGAGACGAAAGGCCAGACCAATGGTCATGTCCTCACTCCCCACCCGCAATCTCACCGTCCCCGAGCGCACCACCCGACGCCCCATCCGCGCCCGCGCCGTCGCCGCCGCGCTCACAGCGGCCGCCCTCACCCTCTCCGCCTGCGGAAGCAGCAGCTCATCCTCCGACGGCGGGTCCGCGGACAAGCCGGTCTCCCGACTGCAGCTGATGGCACCGGCGGACCCGGGCGGAGGCTGGGACGGCACCGCCCGAGCCATGGCCGCCAGCATGGAGGGCGCCGGCCTGGCGAAGTCCACCCAAGTCAGCAACGTCCCCGGGGCCGGCGGCACCATCGGCCTTGCCCAGCTCGCCAACGAGAAGAGCGAGGACTACCTGATGGTGATGGGGCTGGTGATGGTCGGCGCCATCGAGACCAACCAGTCCAAGGCGACGCTCGACGACGTCACTCCGATCGCCCGGCTGACCGCCGAGGACGAGATCATCGTCGTCCCGGCGAAGAGCCCCTACCAGAAGATCACCGACCTCACCGACGACCTGGCGGCCAACGGCCGCAAGGTGGCCATCGCGGGCGGCTCGGCCGGAGGCACCGACCACATCGTGGCCGGCCTGCTCACCGAGGCTGCAGGGGCGACCCCGAAGGACCTGAACTACATCGCCTACTCAGGTGGCGGCGAGACCCTGGCGGCGTTGCTGGGCAACAAGGTCTCGGCCGGCATCTCCGGTGTCAGCGAGTACGCCGAGCAGGTCAAGGCCGGCAAGCTCCGCGCTCTGGCCGTGACCGGACCGGAGCGCGTCGAGGGCATCGACGCCCCGACCCTGAAGGAGGCCGGCCTCGACATCGAGTTCATCAACTGGCGCGGAGTGGTCGCGCCCGCCGGCCTCTCCGACGCCGCCACGCAGCGTCTCGTGGACCTGGTCACCAAGATGCACGACTCCAGCGAGTGGCAGGACGCACTCAAGACCAACGGCTGGGAGGACACGTTCATGACCGGTGACGAGTTCGCCGACTTCATCGCCCAGGAGCGCAAGGTGACCACCACCGTGCTGCAAGACCTCGGGCTCGTGAGCTGACCATGTCTGAACCTGTTGCCACACAGTCGGGGACGGCGCGCGTCGCCGTCCCCGACCTGGTCGTGGCCGCCGGTGTGATCCTGCTGGGCGCCGCGACGCTGTTCGGGGCGACCAGGATCACCATCCCGTTGAGCTCCAACGTCGTCGGCCCGCGCGTCTTCCCCTATGCCGTAGGGGTGGCACTGCTGCTCTCCGGAGCCTTCGTGCTGGTCGACGCCCTGCGAGGCAGGCTCGGCGCCCCGGAAGAGGGCGAGGACGTGGATGCCGACGCGAAGACGGACTGGGGCACCTTGACCAAGATCTTCCTGGCGTTCGCGGTGCACGTCGCGGTCGTGGACCTGGTCGGCTGGGCCCTCGCCGGTGCGCTGTTGTTCACCCTGGTGGCCTGGTCGCTGGGTGCGCACCTCGGCAAGGCGGCACTCGCGGGCGTGGTCCTCGGCTTCACTGTCCAAGCGCTCTTCGTGACAGCTCTCGGTGTCACCCTCCCGGCTGGTCCGTTCGAGGGGGTGACACTCCTCGATGGGTGACTTCGCCTCCCTGATGAACGGCTTCGCGGTGGCGCTGCAGCCGGAGTACCTGCTCTACGCGCTGATCGGCGTCACGCTGGGCACTGCAGTCGGTGTCCTGCCCGGCATCGGCCCCGCGATGACCGTCGCGCTGCTGCTGCCGTTGACCTACACGCTCGAGCCGACCGCGGCGTTCATCATGTTCGCCGGCATCTACTACGGCGGCATGTACGGCGGCTCGACCACCTCGATCCTGCTGAACACACCGGGTGAGTCCGCCTCCATCATCACCGCGCTCGAGGGCAACAAGATGGCGAGGGCCGGCCGTGGTGCGGCCGCTCTCGCCACCGCTGCCATCGGCTCCTTCGTCGCCGGCACGATCGCGACCGTGGGGCTCACGATCGCTGCACCGACGCTGGCTGACCTGGCGGTCAAGATCGGGCCGCCGGACTACGTCGCGCTCACCGTGGTCGCCCTGCTCACGGTCTCGGCGCTGCTCGGCACATCGGTCTCGCGTGGGGTGGCTGCGCTGAGTCTCGGACTGCTGGTCGGCCTGATCGGCACCGACAGCCTGACCGGGCAGCGTCGCTTCACCATGGATCTCCCGGTGCTGACCGACGGCATCGACGTGGTGACCTTCGCGGTGGGTGTCTTCGCCGTTGGCGAGGCCCTGTGGGTGGCGTCGCGGCTGCGGCACGGACCGATGCACATCATCCCGGTCAGCCGAGGCTGGATGACCCGGGACGACCTGCGCCGCTCCTGGAAGCCCTGGCTTCGTGGCACCGCCCTGGGCTTCCCGATCGGCGCGATGCCGGCCGGCGGCGCCGAGATCCCGACGTTCATGTCCTACGCGCTGGAGAAGAGGCTCTCCGACCACAAGGAGGAGTTCGGCCACGGCGCGATCGAGGGAGTGGCCGGCCCCGAGGCGGCCAACAACGCCTCCGCTGCCGGGGTCCTGGTCCCGCTGCTCACGCTGGGCCTCCCGACGTCGGCAACGGCTGCCGTGCTGATCGCGGCGTTCCAGACCTACGGCATCCAGCCCGGACCACTGCTGTTCAAGACCGAGGGAGCACTCGTGTGGGCGCTGATCGCCAGTCTCTACATCGGCAACGTGATGCTTCTCCTGCTCAACCTCCCGCTCGTCGGGCTGTGGGTCAGGTTGCTGAAGGTGCCGAGGCCCTATCTGTACGCCGGGATCCTGATGTTCTCCGCGCTCGGCGGCTACGCGCTCAACGGTGTCCGCACGGACCTGTGGGTCCTGCTTGCGGTCGGCGTGCTCGGCTACCTGATGCGGCGCTTCGGCTATCCGGTCGGCCCAGCGGTGATCGGGCTGATCCTCGGCCCGATCGCCGAGGAACAGCTCCGGCGGACACTGGCGATCAGCCAGGGCGACCCCTCGGCGCTGGTCTCCAGCCCCTTCGCCGGCACGGTCTATGCGCTGCTGGCCATCGGAGTCGTGGCGACCCTGGTGCTGCGACGGCGGGCCCAGCCGTCACAGGTGGGTGACCGTACTGCCGGCTAGCCGAGGAGCGAGTTGGGCTGGAACGTCGGGCGCCGTTCGCGGTCGTCCCGGGCCGGTCGCACGAACTCGAACCCCGACGTCAGGACCAGCTCCCACCCGGGCGCCCGCGACAGCAGGCTGCGGGCACACTCGGGGTGCAACGGCGGGAAGTGGAAGGCGTTGCGGCCGACCTCCGGCTCGGGTCCGACGAACGCGACCGGCGGAGAGGCTCTCGCCGCACATGCCGCAGATCCTGCTCAGCGCACACTGCGTGACCCTGCGCCGGTCCAGGCCTCGAGTGACGCAGTCAGCGAGCCCCGGCGTCTCTAAGGCGAACGGCAGCTCGGTCACAGTCATGCCGACGCCTTCGAGGTCCAGCCGCCGGTCTCCGCACGCCGCTCGGGGCGCTCGTCGTCCCGGCGACGCCCCCGCGGCACCTCCGGGGTCTCCGGGTAGTCGTGCCGGTCGGGGGCGGTGAGCCTGTTGGGCAGCGCCAGCTTGTGGATCGTCCGCAGGACCTGGCCGTACTGCTGGTAGAGGGGGCCGGTCGTGTAGGGGATGCCGTACTTCTCGCACAGCGGGCGCACCCGGTCGCTGATCTCCGCGTAGCGGTTGCTCGGCAGGTCCGGGAACAGGTGGTGCTCGATCTGGTAGCCGAGGTTGCCCGACAGGATGTGCAGGAGCGGCCCGCCCTCGAAGTTCGCCGAGCCGAGCATCTGGCGCAGGTACCACTCCGCGCGCGACTCGTCCTCGACCTCCTCCTCGGTGAAGTGCAGTGCGCCGTCGGGGAAGTGCCCGCAGAAGATGATCAGGTAGGACCACAGGTTGCGCATCAGGTTGGCCAGCGCGTTGGCCTTGGCGGTCTGCACGAACCCCGGACCGGTCAGGGCCGGAAAGAGCAGGTAGTCCTTGGCGAACTGCCGGCTGACCTTGCGCCCGATCTGGCGGAGCTGCTTCTTCATCAGCACGGGGTCCTTCTCCCCCTTGCGGATGGCCTCGAGGTCGAGGTCGTGCAGGGCGACCCCCCACTGGAACAGTGACGCCAGCAGCGCGTTGTAGACCGGCTGGCCGATGTTGTGCGGGTGCCAGCGCTGCTCACGGGCCATCCGGAGGACGCCGTAGCCGATGTCGTTGTCGAAGCCGAGCACGTTGGTGAACTGGTGGTGCACGTAGTTGTGCGAGTGCTTCCACTGCTCGGCGGGCTGCGCGGTGTCCCACTCCCAGGTGCTGGAGTGGATCTCCGGGTCGTTCATCCAGTCCCACTGGCCGTGCATGACGTTGTGGCCGATCTCCATGTTCTCCAGGATCTTGGCGACACCGAGCATGGCGGCGCCGGCGAAGAACGCCGGCTTGTACCTGCTGGCGAACAGGGTGATCCGGCCGGCCGCCGCCAGCCTGCGCTGGATCGTGATCAGTCGGTTGATGTACGCCGCGTCGTCGTCGCCGCGCGACTCCTCGATGTCGGCGCGGATCGGCGTCGAGCTCGCGTCCGAGCTCCTCCACCTCCTCGGTGGTGAGGTGGGTGTACTCCTTGACGTCGGCGATGGCCATGTCGCTCCTTCGGTGAGCTCGGGTGGGGTCGGGGTGGGATAGGTCAGGTCAGATGTCGAGCGTGCAGTCTCCGGCTGCTGCGGTGACACAGGTCTGGACGGGCTCGTTGGGCCCCGAGGTCTCCTCGCCGCTGCGGAGGTCGCGGACGGTGCCCTCGACGAGGGTGAGCGTGCAGGTGTGGCACATGCCCATCCGGCAGCCGTAGGGCATGCCGATACCGGCCTCCTCGCCCGCCTCCATCAACGTGGTGGCGCCGTCGGCCTCGGCGGTCTTGTTCGAGTTCCGGAACGTGACCGTGCCGCCCTCGCGCTCCGTCGCCGCCCAGCTCGAGGGTGAATCGCTCGAGATGGAGCTCGTCCTCGAGACCGGCTGTCTTCCCAGTGCTCCTCGCACGCGTCGAGCATGGGGGCCGGACCGCAGGCCCAGGTCTCCCGCTCCTCCAGTCGGGGCAGACCCGGTCGAGGTCCTCCATCTCGAGCATGCCGTCGGCGTCGGTGTGCTGCTCGTGCAGGGTGAGCCTCTCGTGCCGCTCGCTCAGCTCGACGAGCTCGTCGCGGAAGATCATCCGCTCCTTGGTCGGGGAGCTGTAGGCGATAACGACGTCAGGCATCGTGCCGCGACGGTGCAGCGTGCGGAGCATCGCCATCACCGGGGTGACACCGCTGCCCGCGACCAGGAAGAGGATCTTCCCGGGCGGCGGGTCAGGCAGCACGAAGTCGCCGTTCGGCGCGGCGAGCCGGATGATCGTGCCCGGCTCGAGGCCCGGAGACGAGGTGCTCGGACAAGAAGCCCTCCGGCATCGCGCGCACGGTGATCGCGATCGTGCGTCCCGAGCGCCGGGGCGGGGAGGAGACCGAGTAGGAACGCCAGTGGAACTTTCCCTTGACCTGAATCCCGATCCCGACGTACTGGCCCGGCTGGTGGTCGTAGCGCCACCCCCAGCCGGGACGGATCACGATCGTGGCCGCGTCGTCGGTCTCGGGGACCACCTTCTCGACCCGGCCGCGCAGCTCGCGCGCAGTCCAGAGCGGATTGATCAGGGAGAGGTAGTCGTCAGGGTGCAGCGGTGTGGTCAGGCGGGATCCGATCCTGCGGACGCCCTCCCAGGAGACCCTCTCGGCGACCATGCGTGCGTGTCCTCCTGCTGTGGCGTGGAATGTGCTCGGAGGAGTCAGTGAACAGTCGTGCACTCGATCTCGTCAACACTGTGCCCATGAATCGCCGGACTTGAACCACTCACTACCGTGGGGGCCATGGGTTACCAGGTGAACAAGAGCGACGACGAGTGGCGCGCGCAGCTCTCCCCCGAGGAGTTCCAGGTGCTGCGCAAGGCCGGCACCGAGGCGCCGTACAAGGGCGAGTACACAGACACCAAGACGGTCGGCGCCTACAACTGCCGCGCCTGCGGCTACGAGCTGTTCCGGTCGGAGACGAAGTTCGACTCCCACTGCGGGTGGCCGTCGTTCTTCGCTCCCCTCGCCGAGGACCGGGTCGAGTACGTCGAGGACCGCTCGATGGGCAGCGTCCGCACGGAGGTCCGCTGCGCGAACTGCGGCTCGCACCTCGGTCACGTCTTCGAGGGTGAGGGCTACGGCACCCCCACCGACCAGCGCTACTGCATCAACTCCGTGTCGCTGACGCTGACGCCGGGGCAGTCCCGGAGTCGGCCCAGGAGTCGACCCAGGCCTGACTGCCGGCCGGCCCCCGGTCCGGACCACTGAGACTCCGGACCACTGAGACCCAGGACCACTGAGACTCCGGGCAGGGCGCTGAGACTCAGGGCAGGGCGCTGAGCAGCTCGGTCGGCGTACGTCGCCGGCCGGTGTAGAACGGCACCTCCTCGCGGACGTGCCGCCGCGTCTCGGAGCCCCGCAGGTGGCGCATCAGGTCGACGATGCGGTGCAGCTCGTCGGCCTCGAAGGCCAGCATCCACTCGTAGTCGCCGAGGGCGAAGCTGGCCACGGTGTTCGCCCGGACGTCGGGGTAGTCGCGCGCCATCTGTCCGTGCTCGGCGAGCAGCCTGCGGCGCTCGGAGTCCTCGAGGAGGTACCACTCGTAGGAGCGCACGAACGGGTAGACGCAGACGTAGGGCCGCGCCTCCTCGTCGGCAAGGAACGCCGGGATGTGGCTCTTGTTGAACTCGGCCGGGCGGTGCAGCGCGACCTGTGACCAGACCGGGGCCAGGCGACGGCCGAACGCCGTCCGGCGCAGCCGCTGGTAGGCGTCCTGGAGCTGCTCGATCTCCTCGGCGTGCCACCAGACCATCACGTCGGCGTCGGCACGCAGCCCGCTGAGGTCGTAGACGCCGCGCACGAGGACGTCGTCGGCCTCGAGCTTGTCGAAGAGCTCCTGCACCTCGCCCGACTCGGCGGCACGGTCGGCCTGCTCCCCCAGCACCTCGCGCAGGCTGAACACCGACCACATGGTGTAGCGGATGGTGTCGTTCAGCTCGCGAGTCTTCCGGGCACGGGTGGTCATGGGTCCATTCTGACAACCCGCCCCGAGGGTCAGCGCGCGGGGAGGTCCGCGAGGACCTTCGCTGCGGCGAGGTGCGCCGAGGCGATGCACGCCGGGATCCCGACCCCGTCGTACGCCGAGCCGCAGACCGCCAGCCCGGGCAGCCCGTCGAGCTCGCGACGCACCGCGGCGACCCGATCCAGGTGGCCGACGGCGTACTGCGGCAGGGCGCCGCCCCAGCGCTGCACGTGGCTGTCCGCCGGCCGGACGGAGAGCCCGATCGCGTCGGCGAGGTCGCGCAGGGCGAGCTCGACCAGCTCGTCGTCGCTTACCTGCAGGACCTGCTCCTCACGGTGACGGCCGATCGAGCAGCGCATCACCAGCATCTGCTCCCCGTCGCCGCCCCCTGCTCACGCACCCAGTCCCACTTGGCGAAGGAGAAGGTGGACGCCTTCACCGACCGCCCCTCGACGGGCGGGACCAGGAAGCCGGAGCCGGTCACCTCGGGAAGGACCGGGCCGGGAACGCCAGGGTCACGATCGCCATGGACGCGTACTCGATGCGCGCGAGCGTGCGCCGCGTCGGGAGCGAGGTCACCGAGCAGCCGAGACGGTCGCGCGCGCCGGTGTGGCCAGCACCACGGCGTCCGCGTGCACGACCTCCGGCTCGTGCGCCGACCCCACGACCAGCTCCCATCCACCGGTCGCGCCACGGGTCAGCTCGCGGACCGCCGCACCGGTGCGGACGTGCGCACCCGACGCGGCACCAGGGCCGCGGGGAGTCGGCCGACTCCCCCACTGATGCCGGCGAAGACCGGCACGTCCGTGCCGGGCGACGCGGGCCGCCGCGGCAGCCCGCGTCAGCGACCGGTCCGTGGCGAGCAGCGCGACCAGCTGGGCACGGCGGCCCGCGCGGAGATCTCGCGCGCATGGCCGGCGTACACACCCCCGAGCAGCGGCTCGACGAGCCGGTCGACGATCTCCTGGCCGAGCCGCTCACCCACCAGGTCCCCCACGCTGATGTCCTTGTCGCCGAGCTCGGTCGGCGGCAGCACCGTGTCCAGGGCGGCTCGCGCCAGGCCCCTCGCGGAGATCACGCCCTCGAGTCCGCGCAGGTCGAGCGGGACACCCATCACCGTGCGTGGCATCGGCACCAGACGGCCGCGGTTCCAGAGGTGGGCCGAGGTGGTGGCCGGATGGACGAGGTCGGCGTCCAGGCCCACCTCGGTCGCCAGCTGCACCCCTTCGGGGCGGCGGTTCAGGATCGCCTCGGCGCCGACGTCGACGACGACTCCACCGACCTCGGAGGTGCGCAGGCTGCCACCGGTCCGGTCCGAGGACTCCAGCACCAGCACCTCTGCGTCGGGCAGGTCGCGAGTGATCCGGTGGGCCGCGGCGAGCCCGGAGACGCCGCCGCCGACGACGACCACGCGCAGGCTTCTCGGCAGCTCGGACACCCCGGAAGCGTGGCACAGCCCCACAGCCGGGAACCGAACGGGCGGGCGCCGCGTCACAGCCACATGAACTCGATGCCGCGGGCCGCGTCGGCCACTCCCGTGCTGTTGCTGATCGCGCTGCTCACCGGCTGCTCCGCTGGCCAGGTGTGGGACCGAGTTCCGATGCGGTTGGCCGCGATGCCGCATCGCTCCGGCTCGAGCGGAGAGGTGTCGAACTCGAATGCGCAGCAGCCCGGGCAGGCGCCTCGGGATGCCTCGAAGGCACAGCAGGCTGCCGCGGTCGAGCCCGCTGACCCGCGCGGTGATCTCCACCGGCCAGCTCTCGATGCACTCCCGGTCGATCGACAAGGTCCGGGCGGAGGTGCTGCGGCTGGTCGGCTCGTGGAACGGGATGGTCGCTGACGAGCAGACGAGCAGTGACCAGCGCGGACGCATCGTCGACTCCACGATGACCTTGCGCGTGCCCACCCCAGAGTTCGACGAGGCGATGCGCGAGCTGGGGCGGCTCGGCGAGGTGGACGAGCAGAGCCGCACGTCCGAGGACGTGACCACCAAGGTGCTCGACAACGCAGCCCGAGTGCGCGCCGCGGAGAGGAGCATCCGGCAGATCGAGCTGCTGCTCGACCGCGCCGAGCAGCTCAGCGACATCATCACCATCGAGTCCGACCTGGCCCGCCGGCAGGCTGACCTGGACTCCTTGAAGTCGCAGCAGGCGTGGCTCGAGGACCAGACCTCGCTGAGCACCGTCACCGTTCGTGTCCACCGCACATCAGCCTCACCGCGCCCGCACGACGCGCACGGCTTCCTGGCCGGCCTGGAGGCTGGCTGGAACGCCCTCGCGGGGGGCACCGTGCTGGCGCTCACCGCCGTCGGAGCGGCGCTGCCGTTCGCGGTGCTCGGTCTGCTGCTCGGGGTGCCGCTCTGGCTCGTCCTGCGCCGTCGGCTGAGCGCGCTCAGCGCCGGGAGTCCTCCTGCACGAAGTGCGTGAGCCTGGCGAGCTGGTCGGGGTCGGTGGAGGGGATCACGCCGTGGCCGAGGTTGAAGATGTGCCCGGGGGCAGCGGCCCCCGCGTCGAGCACCTCGCGGGCCCGGGCGAGCATCACCTCGGTCGGCGCGAACACCAGCGTGGGATCGAGGTTGCCCTGCACCGCCCGACCCGGGACCCGCTCGATGCCGGCCGCCAGCGGGACGCGCCAGTCGACGCCCACCACGTCAGCACCCGCCTCCCCCATCAGGTCGAGGATCTCGCCGGTGCCGACACCGAAGTGGATACGCGGCACCCCTGTCGCCCCGATCCGCTCCAGGACGCGGGCCGAGTGTGGTTGCACGTGGGTGCGGTAGTCGGCCCGCGACAGGGCCCCGGCCCAGGAGTCGAACAGCTGCACGGCCGAGGCACCAGCATCGACCTGGACCTCGAGGTAGGCGGCCGCGATGCCGGAGATCTTGCGCATCAACGCCTCCCACACCTCGGGGGCACCGAACATGAGGGCCTTCGTCCGGGCGTGCTCCTTCGACGGCCCTCCCTCCACGAGGTACGACGCGACGGTGAACGGGGCGCCGGCGAAGCCGATCAGCGGTGTGCTCCCGAGCTCGCCGACCAGTCCGCGAACCGCTTCGGTGATGAACGGGACGTGCTCGGGGGTCAGGTCCGGGATCGCCTCGACGTCGGCGAGGGTCCTGACCGGGTCGGCCACGACCGGACCGACGCCGGGAACGATGTCGAGGTCGACACCGAGCGCCTTGAGCGGGAGCACGATGTCGGAGAAGAAGATCGCGGCGTCCACGCCGTAGCGACGCACGGGCTGCATGGTGATCTCGACGACCAGCTCGGGTCGCATGCAGGAGTCGAGCATCGTGATGCCCTCACGCACCTTCAGGTACTCCGGCAGCGAGCGCCCGGCCTGCCGCATGAACCACACCGGGGTGTGCGGCACGGGCTCGCTGCGGGCCGCTTTCAGGAAGGCCGATTCGTATAGTTCTGGGTTGTTCGTCGACGCTGCGGGCATGGTCCGATCTTCGCAGGTCAGGCGGCGAGTCGGGTCCGCGGCACCGCAGGGTCGGCCTAACCTGTCGACATGGCGGCACGCGAGCAACCCCACATCGAGCCAGCGGCCGCGCCCGCAGAGTTCCGGCGCGCGGTCACCGAGCTGCGGGCTGCGAGCTTCCGCGTGGAGCTGTTCGTCGAGGAGATGCCCGCCCCCCAGCGGATCGCGCCCTTCGCCTCGGCACTGTCCGCCGACGTGACCGTGGCCGGCGAGGAGGTCGGCTCCGGCCGGATCGTGGTGCTCCACGACCCTGCGGGCAACGATGCCTGGGGGGGCACGTTCCGCTGCGTCGCCTACGCCCGGGCGGAGATCGATCCTGAGCTCGTCAGCGACCCCATGCTGGCCGGTGTCGGATGGAGCTGGCTCACGGAGGCGCTCGACGCCCATGGTGCGGACTACACCGCCCCCTCGGGCAGTGTCACCTGTGTCAGCTCCGAGAGCTTCGGTGGCATGGCCGACGAGCCGCCCACCGCCCAGCTGGAGATCCGGGCCTCCTGGTCACCCTCGGGCGACCTCACCCCCCATGTCGAGGCCTGGGGAGAGCTGCTCTGCACGGCTGTCGGGCTCCCGCCCGTGCCGGACGGCGTGGCGGCGATGCCTTCTCGCCGTGGACAACGTGGCCCGGGCTGATGGCGGAGGACGAGACCCCAGCAAGCGCACCCCCTGATCCACCGACCGACGACTCGCTGGCCGCTGACGTCGTCGAGGCGCCGGCACCGGTGCCGCTGCTCACGCTGCGCGACGGACTGCCCGAGATCACCGAGACCCAGACCCAGCTCGCCGACGTCGTGGCGCGGGTGGCGGAGGGAACCGGGCCCATCGCGCTCGACGCGGAGCGTGCCTCCGGCTACCGCTACTCCCCTCGCGCCTACCTGATCCAGCTGCGTCGCGAGGGCTCGGGCACCGCCCTGGTCGACCCGATCGCCTACGACGACCTGACCGCGCTGCACACCGCCATCGGTGGAGCCGAGTGGATCCTGCACGCCGCGAGCCAGGACATCCCGTGCCTGCGCGAGGTGGGCCTGGTCCCGACGAGGTTGTTCGACACCGAGCTGGCGGCACGCCTGCTCGGCTACCCCCGGGTGGGGCTGGCCACCCTGGTCGAGGTGATCATGGGCCACTCCATGCGCAAGGAGCACTCGGCCGTGGACTGGTCGAAGCGACCGCTTCCCAAGCCCTGGCTCGACTACGCAGCCCTCGACGTGGAGGTCCTGCTCGAGCTTCGCGAGGTGATCGCCGCCGACCTCGACGAGTCGGGCAAGGCCGACTGGGCGGCGCAGGAGTTCCAGCACCTGATCGACCACGTGCCGCCGCCACGGGTGGACCCGTGGCGACGTACGTCGGGGATCCACAAGGCGAAGGGTCGACGGGCCCTGGCAGCAGTCCGTGAGCTCTGGACGACGCGCGACGAGATCGCCCAGCAACGTGACACGACGCCAGGACGGCTGGTCCCGGACTCCGCACTGATCATCGCGGCGAACACGATGCCGACCAGCACCGCCGCCCTCCTGGACACCCAGGGCTTCCACGGCCGCGGGGCCAGGCGCTACGCCGATCGCTGGCTCGCCGCGCTCGAGAGGGCACGCCGGCTGCACGACAACGAGCTCCCTCCGTTGACGCTGCGCTCCGACGGTCCGCCGGCCCCCCGGGTGTGGGCCGAGCGCGACCCGGTCGCCGCCGCCCGGCTGAGCAGGGCACGCGAGCTGGTCAACACCTTTGCCGAGGACCGCCAGGTGCCGGTGGAGAACCTGCTGACTCCCGACTACCTCAGGCGGGTCCTGTGGAAACCGCCCGAGGCCTTGAGCCAGGAGATGGAGTCAGCCGTCGTCGCCGAGCTGGAGAGCCTCGGGGCGCGACCCTGGCAGATCGAGATCATCGCGCCGCTGCTGGCCGAGGCGATCGTCCACCCCAAGCCCGCCGGCTGAGCCAGCCGCTGGCTATCCGCCCGGGGAGGCGCTTGGGCTTGCTCCCGGCGCCGGCCCTAACCACGCGAGCGAGCTCTCGTCCAGCAGCGCCAACCGGTCGGCGAGGGGCGGCAGGATCACCGGTTCGTAGAAGAGCCGGGTGAGCTGAGCCGCGACGGCCTGGCGCACCACGGGCCACCGGGGCGTGCTCGGCAGCAGCCGGATGTCACGCACCTCGCGCGCGAACACGGTCGAGTTCAGCGGCCGCTGCCCGGTCTGCAGGAACGCGTCACTGTTGACCACGTCGAGGTTGGCGGGCATCACGTAGCCGGTGGCGGCCAGGGTCGAGGCCCCCTTCTCGGAGATCAGGTCGGCGAGCAGGTCTGCGGCGCGTGAGGTGTGCGCGGAGTCGGCGGAGATGCACAGCCCGGACATCGAGGCGATCGTCGCTCCCCGGGAGACCTTGGGCAGCGGCATCACGTCGAAGGTCAGGTTCTGCTGGGCGCGCAGCACCGGCGTCAGGTCACGGAAGCCGAGGATCATCCCGAGCCGGCCGGCCTTGAACCGGTCGAGTGCGGACTGCCGGCGTAGCGCGGCCTGGCCGAACGTGAGCGCCGGGTCGCGCACCACCTCGAGGAGCTTCTCCAGCGTGGCCTGGGTGGATCCCTCGGAGAGCGTGAGCGCGGTGGGCTCCTTGGGGTCGTCGACGAGATCACTGCCTCCCGACCAGATGAACGGCGCCACCTCCTCGAGGTTGGGTGCGACGTAGAGACCGCGTACGCCGGGTGCGCGCGCCTGCAACGCCCCGCTCGCGAACTCGTCGAGGGACCAGCCGTCCTTCTGGTCCACGGGGTTGCGCCCGGGCTCGGCGATCCGGTCGAGCTCGATCAGCTTCGGGTTGAAGTACACGACCATCGGGGAGATGTCCGCGGGCATGCACTGCAGGGCCGCGTCTGAGCTGAACGCCTCCAGTCCCGTGCGGGTGTAGCCGTCGCCGAAGTCGACCTCCCTGGCCGCGAGCAGGTCGTCGACCCGGCGTACGGACTTGTCCTGCGCCAGGGCGGTCAGGTCGTCATGGTCGATCAGGAAGACGTCGGGCGGGTTGCCTGCGGCCTTGGCCTTGCGGAAGGCCGCCAGTGCCTCGTCGTGCGTGGCGTAGGCCTTGACCACGACCTTGGTCGTGGGGTGCGCGAGGGTGAAGCGCGTCGCGATCTCCTTGTAGGCAGCGATCACGGGCGCCGGGCCGTAGACGGCGAGTGAGACCTCGGCCGGCTGGGTCGGGGTGGACGAGGGCTGGCTCTTCGGGGGCTCTTCCGAGGTGGAGCAGGCCGCCGTGAGGGAGGCGAGCGCCACCACGGCCACCACCGCGGCCACAGCCTGTCGGACCGACGTTCTGACCAGCATCCGCTTTCCGCGCCTTCCCGTCCGTCCAGGTGCACCCAGCAGGGTCACCGTCCGCCACGATATCGGGACACGCCACGCCAGAGTGACCCACGGTCAGGCTGAGGGTCGGGCTCTACGCTGACGCCATGTCTACGACTCGGATCCGCGCTGCCATCGTCAGCATCGCCGCGACCACCGTCGTCTGCGTCACGCTCGCCGGGTGCTCGATCTCCCGGGACGAGCCGAGCGCCAGCAAGGGGTCGGACAGCCCCCCGCAGACCAGCTCTCCGAGCGACGCCCCGACTGAGCCCTCCACCTCCCCCACCCCCAGCGCCACACCCGGCACCGCGAGCCCCTCGACCACCCCGGTTCCGCCGACCCCGCGAGCAGCCCTGTTGGCCCCGGCCGAGCTGCCCCAGCTCAACGAGACGTCACGGTGGACCGGGCAGCGCACGGGCCCGGCGCGACAGGAGCCGTTCGGACTGTGCCAGAAGTTCGACATGCTCTCCGTCGGAGCGACGACGGCTGTGGAGCGGACGTTCACCTCCGGGGGCGACACCGCGGGCCAGCTCGTGGCCGAGTTCCCGGACGCGCAGAACACCGTCCGTGCCGCGAAGGTGCTGGAGGCCTGGCACCGTGACTGCGCCAAGCGGGTGGACGGCACCGGCGTCAAGGTGCGTGCGATCACCGACGTGTCCGTCCCGCGCGGGAAGGGCTGGTGGTACCTCGTGAGCTACGAACGCGAGGGCACCGGGCACTTCCACTCCCTGGGGGTGGTGCTCTCGGGCAACCGGCTCGCGATGGTCCGCATGGACCACGAGGGACAGGACCACAACTACGATCCAGGGATGGACCCGATGGAGCTGGCGGTCAAGGCCGTCTCGGCACGGCTGGGCTGACCCGATGACCGAACGTCGCCACCACCGCCCCCGGTTTCCCGGAGCCAAGCACTTCGAGGCGATCGAGGGCGACGTGGACCCGGCGACGTTGAGCGAGGCCGCCGACCGGGCCGCTGCGGCGCTCGTGCGTGGAGCGCGCGACCAGGCGGACGAGGCCCTGGTCGCACGCGTGGTCCACCTGGCCGACTCCGAGGGGCTCGAGACCCTGGCCGAGCTGTGGTCAGGTGCGGCGGCCGACTCGCTCGCCGGAGCCGTGTGGCGGCTCTACCTGCTGCGCAGCTGGGTGTACGCCGACCCGCAGACCGCCGCCCTCGAGTTCGACCGCGGTCGTGCGCACGTCCCGGTGGCCGAGGTGATCTCCGGGGTCGTCGAGCCTCCCGGCCCTGACGAGGTCCGAGCGCTGGTGGACCAGGTGCTCGGTGGCGTCGTGGTGGGTGACTTCGCCGACACCCTGTTCCGTGCCGCAGCGTTTGCTCGTGTCGCCGCGGCGGGCCGGGTTCATCGGGACTCCGACGAGCGGCCCGCCGGGTCGTCGTACGCCTCCGACGTGTCGGCCGCTCGGCTGCTGACCCTCTCCGACCAGCTCGACCGGGCGGCGCACCTCGAGCTCGCCGGCACGCTCGCGTGAACGGCCCGAAACGTTGCGCGGGCTTGTAGAGTCGAGCCTGCGCCGGGCCGCGGCAGCCCCGGGTCCCACATGAAGCCGCTACGAGCGGCCACGCGCCGTGAGGCGCTCCCGGCCCGGCGCACCAACTCCCTCGACGCGCGGAGGTCCTGAGCATGCGGTTCCGGTTTCCTCGGCTCCGGGCCGTCAGGCCGGTCCTCCGGGGTCTCGGCTACTCGCCACGCGCCGACGGCCGACCCGACCCCGGGGAGGTCGTGTGGGCCTGGGTCCCCTACGAGGAGGATCCGGCCCAGGGCAAGGACCGGCCGGTGCTCGTGATCGGACTCGACGGGGGCCAGCTGCTGGCCCTCGCCCTGACCTCGCGGGACCACGACGTCGACGCCGCCCAGGAGTCGCGCGACGGCCGAGAGTGGATGGACATCGGCACCGGCGCGTGGGACTCGCGTGGGCGGCCGAGCGAGGTCAGGCTGAACCGACTGCTCCGTCTGGATCCGCGAGCCGTGCGGCGCGAGGGAGCGGCGCTGCCGAGGGACGTGTTCGACGCCGTGCTGGCTGCCGCCGGTCCCTATCTCTGAGATTTCCGGCTGGCGGGCGACCTATGCTGGTCTCCTCCTGCTCGGAAGGGGTTCCGCCGTGCCACCAGTGGTCTGGATCGTGTGCTGGCTCGTCGTCGTCGGTGTCGTCGGGTTCTTCTACGTCCGCTGCGGTCCGGCGTGGTCGCACCGGCGCCGAGCAGGCGCTCGCCTGGCGCAGGGTCGATCCCGACGGGCCTTCCTCGGTGCGCAACGAGCAGAGGCATCACACCAACGGGACCGGGAACATCGGCGGGTACTGACGACCCGGCCCGGCACGACCAGCCCCTCCCGCCCGACCCGGCCTTCTGGGCCGATCCTCTGCTCAGCCGAGCGCCTTGCGGATCCGGGCGTCGGAGACGGGCTGCGCGGTGCCCAGAGACTGCGCCCACAGGCTGACGCGGTACTCCTCGAGCATCCAGCGCACCGCTCGCAGGTCCGCGCCCATGGGCCGGCCTGCCGGGAGGGCGTCGACGCGGTGCTGCCACGCCTGCTGGAGCACCTCCACCTGGTCGGCCAGCCGACGGTCACGTGCCAGGTCGGATAGCCGGTCCAGCCTGGCCATCATGGCCCGCAGGTAGCGCGGGTAGTGCCGCAGCGCAGCGGCGCCCGCGTCGGCAACGAAGTCCGGGTGCACCAGGCGACCCAGCTGGGCACGGAGATCGGTCATCGCCGGGAGCGCGGCCATCTCCACCCGGCCGTGCAGGGCCTTCTCGACCGGGCGCCACTCCGCGAGGACCCGGAGCACCTGCGCCAGGACCTCCGCCGAGGGGTCCGGCAGCTCGGCCCGCGCCCGCCCGAGGAGCGCGTCGAAGGCGGCGGCGTCGCGGACCGTCGGCACCTGGTCGACGAGGTCGCCAGCCGCGGCGCTCACGCAGTCGTCGATCAGCGCGCGCACGTTCGGGTACGGCGAGGAGGCGAGGCCGAGCTTCGCGGCGTTGTCCAGACCGCCGAGCAGCATCGCTGCCGGGGAGGCCACCGCCAGCACGAGCAGTCGTCGTACGCCGAGCCGGTGGTGGGCCTCCTGCTCGTCCGCCGAGGCTGTCGATCCGCAGCCCGACCGTGCTGCCCTCGTCGACCAGCGCGGGGAAGCCCCTGACCTCGTGCCCGGCGCGGATCCGGGTGAACGAGGGCTGGAGGGTGCCGAAGGTCCAGGTCGTCTGGCGGGTGGCCGAGACGCCGGACTCCTCGGCGACCTGCCTCATCGCGGCGTCGAACGACGGGCGCAGCGGCTGCTTGAGCGCCTCCAGGTCCTTGCCGGTCGCCGACCTCCTGACCGCCGTCGTCGATGACCCTGAACGTGGGTCGCAGGTGGTCGGGGACCTTGCGCTCGTCCCACGCCGACTCGGGCACGTGCACACCGGTCAGTGACCGCAGGTAGCGCGAGAGCGCCGGGACGAGCGGCTCCTCACCTGGAGGGACCGCTTCGAGGAACCGCCGAGCGACGTCCGGTGCCGGCACGAAGTTGACCCTCAGCTGCTTGGGCAGCGACCTGATCATCGCGGTCACCAGCTCGTGCCGCAGGCCGGGGACGTTCCAGCTGAACGGCGCCGAGCCGACGGTGTTCAACGTGGCGAGCGGCACGTCGATGGTCACGCCGTCGGCCTCGTGGCCAGGCTCGAAGTGGTAGCGAAGGGGCAGGGTCAGTGGAGCCCTCGCGCCACTCGTCGGGGAAGTCCTCCGGGTGCACCTCCTCCGCGCGGTCGTGGACGAGCATGGCGGGGTCGAAGGTGAGCAGGTCGGGGCTCGTGCGTCTCGCCTGCTTCCACCAGGTGTCGAAGTGCGCGCCGGAGACGACGTCGGCCGGCACCCGCTCCGCGTAGAAGTCGAGGAGCGTCTCCTCGTCGACGACGATGTCGTGGCGCCGCGCGCGGTGCTCGAGCTCCTCTGCCTGCTCGAGCAGCCGGCGGTTCGTCTCGAAGAAACGGTGCCGGGTGTGCCACTCGCCCAGCACGAGCGCGTGCCGGAGGAACAGCTCGCGAGCCACGTCCGGCTGGTGACGACCGAGGGGGACGAGGCGGTCGGCGACCAGGGGTACGCCGTAGAGCGTGACCCGTTCGTGGGCCAGCGCGGAGGCCCGCTTCTTCGACCAGTGCGGCTCGGAGTAGCTGCGCTTGACCAGGTCACCACCGAGGCGCTCGGCCCACACCGGGTCGATCGCGGCGTTCTGTCGCGCCCACAGCCGCGAGGTCTCGACGAGCTCGGCCGCCATCACGAGGTCGGGTTGGGACTTGAACAGGCCCGACCCGGGAAGATCGCGAACCGAGCGCCGCGAGCGCCTAGGTAGTCGCGTCGTTCGCTGTCACGCAGCCCGATGTGGGACAGCAGCCCGGACAGGAGCGCCTGGTGCACACCGTCGTCGTCCACGGCGTCCCGGCTCTTCGCTCCCCCGCCGCCTGCCGGGGATCCGGAGGTCTTGAGCCCCACCTGCTTGGCCACCTGGCGCAGCTGGGACTCGAAGTCCTGCCACTCGCGCACCCGGAGGTAGTTCAGGTGCTCCTCGCGGCACATCCGCCGGAAGGCGCTCGAGCCCATCTCCTGCTGCTTCTCGCGCAGGTGTCGCCAGAGGTTGAGCCAAGCCATGAAGTCAGAGCGCGGGTCCCGGAAACGTGCGTGCAGCTGGTCGGCTCGCGCGCGGTGCTCGACCGGACGTTCGCGCGGGTCCTGGATGGAGAGCGCTGCGGTGATCACCAGGACCTCCCGCAGGCAGTCGAGCCGGTCGGCCTCGATGATCATCCGGGCGAGCCGGGGATCGATCGGGAGACGGGCCAGCTTGCGGCCGATGCCGGTCAGGCGTGGGCCCCCGCGCGAAGGTCGTCCCCGGCCGGAGCTCCCGGTGGCGTCGGCCGGGACCAGTGCGCCCAGCTCCTCGAGCAGCTGCACGCCGGCGCGCACGGCCCGGTTGTCGGGAGGCTCCACGAACGGGAACTGCTCGACCTGGCCGAGGCCGAGCGAGGTCATCTGCAGGATCACGCTCGCCAGGGAGGTGCGCAGGATCTCGGGCTCGGTGAACTCGGGACGGGCCAGGAAGTCCTCCTCGCTGTAGAGGCGGATGGCGATGCCCGCCTCGACGCGCCCGCACCGCCCGGACCGCTGCTGCGCGGAGGCCTGGCTGACGGACTCGATCGGGAGGCGCTGCACCTTGGTCCGGGAGGACCAGCGGCTGATCCTGGCCAGGCCGGTGTCGATCACCGCGGTGATGCCCGGCACGGTCAGCGAGGTCTCGGCGACGTTGGTCGCGAGCACCACCCGGCGGCGCGTGTGAGGTTCGAAGACGCGGTGCTGCTCGGCCGAGGAGAGCCGGGAGAACAGCGGCACGACGTCGAACCCGCGTCGTCCGGGTCCGGCCGCGTCCGCCCGCCGCTGGAGCACGTCCGCGGTGTCGCGGATCTCGCGCTCGCCCGGCAGGAAGACCAGGATGTCTCCGTCGGTGTCGGTCAGCAGCTCCGAGACGGCATCCTCGATGGCCTCGGTCTGGTCGCGCTGGACGGGCTCGCCCTCGTCGTCGTCGTAGGACTCCTCGAGCAGCGGGCGGTAGCGCACCTCGACCGGGAAGGTGCGCCCGGACACCTCGACGATCGGTGCGGGTGCGCCCGACTCGTCCGCGAAGTGCTGGGCGAACCGTTCAGGGTCGATGGTCGCCGAGGTGATGATCACCTTGAGATCGGGTCGCCGAGGTAGCAGCCGCTTGAGGTAGCCGAGGATGAAGTCGATGTTCAGGCTGCGTTCGTGCGCTTCGTCGATGATCAGGGTGTCGTAGCGCTCGAGCATGCGGTCGCGCTGCAGCTCGGCGAGCAGGATGCCGTCGGTCATCACCTTGATCCGGCTCTGCTTCGACGTACGGTCCGTGAACCGCACCTGGTAGCCGACGGTCTCCCCCAGCTCGGTGCCGAGCTCCTCGGCGATGCGTTCCGCCACGCTGCGCGCGGCGATGCGTCGCGGCTGGGTGTGCCCGATCATCGCCCCGCCGGGAGCCGTGGGCTCGCCGCGGCCCAGCGCCAGGCAGATCTTCGGCAGCTGGGTGGTCTTCCCTGAGCCGGTCTCGCCCGCGACGATCACCACCTGGTGGTCACGAATCGCCTCAGCGATGTCCTCGCGACGTGCCGAGACCGGGAGCTCGGCGGGGAAGTGGATACGCACAGCCCGGTCATTCTCCCTGTCGGGGCGTCAGGGGAACAACCGGACTGTGCGGGACCGCCGCTGGGGTGGGTCGGAGGGGGTGGCGGGGCGGTCAGGTCGAGGGGGACGGGGTCGCCGGGCTCGGCGTCGTGGAGGGCGTCGGCTGGCTCGGCTGGTCATCGCCCGGGACTCCGGGCTGGCCGCGGAACTGGCCGTTCCCGCCGCGCTTGTCGAATCCGTGCCGGTGGTCCATCCGGCCCCGGCCGTCGTCGCCGCGACCAGCCCGCTCGCCCCGGTCGTGGCCCCCGGCGAACGCCACCACGGAGCCGGCCCCCACCGCGCCGACGATCAACGAGGCGAGGGCGACAGCGATCATCATGCGAGCCGCCCAGAGACGTTCGCGCACCCGGCCGGCACGGGTCGGGGGCGCCTCGGTGGGCATCGCCGTGGTCGGGTCGGGGCCCGGGGGCCCTGTCGGGGAAGGAGGTCGGGCGTCAGGAGGCTGTTCACTCATGCTCCGAGGATGGGGCGCCGACCTGTGCTGACCCTGTGTCGACGCTGGCATTACACCCTTCACAGGAAACGCACAGCCACCTCATGGACTTCACTCTGCCGGGTTCGGCACAGTGGAGCCATGAAGAGCTCCGGTCCCGAACTGACCCGCCCTGACGGCACCCCCCTGCGCGTGCTCGTCGTCGACGACGAGGAGAACATCGCAGAGCTGCTTCGGATGGCGCTGCGCTACGAGGGTTGGGACGTCGAGGTCGCCCTGACCGGGAGCAAGGCGGTGAGCACGGCGAAGACGCAGCGACCCGACGCCGTGGTCCTCGACATGATGCTCCCCGACTTCGACGGGATGGAGGTGCTGCGGCGGATGCGCAGCGACCAGCCCGACGTACCTGTCCTGTTCCTCACGGCGCGCGACTCGGTCGAGGACCGCGTCGCCGGTCTGACGGCCGGTGGGGACGACTACGTCACCAAGCCGTTCTCGCTCGAGGAGGTGGTCGCCCGGCTGCGAGCCTTGATGCGCAGGTCGGGGGCCCAGCAGGCGACGACCTCGTCGGTGCTGGTGGTCGGCGACCTGAGCGTGGACGAGGACAGCCGCGAGGTCACCCGCGGCGGGGAGGAGATCCTGCTGACGGCGACCGAGTTCGAGCTGCTCCGTTTCCTGATGCGCAACCCCCGCCGGGTGCTCAGCAAGGCCCAGATCCTCGACCGGGTGTGGAACTACGACTTCGGGGGCCAGGCCAACGTGGTCGAGCTCTACATCTCCTACCTGCGCAAGAAGATCGATGCCGGTCGCGAGCCGATGATCCACACCATGCGTGGCGCCGGCTACGTCCTGAAGCCGACCGAGCCCGCCCATGCGCATTGAGCGACTCCGGCACCGGTTGCGTCCGGACCGGTTGCGTCCGGACCGGCTGCGTCTGGACCGGCTGCGTCTGGACCGGCTGCGTCTGGACCGGCTGCGTCTGGACCGAGCTGGGCGAGCTGAGCCGCCTGCGTCCGCGCACGCTCAGCGCGCGTCTGGTGGTCACCGCGGTAGCCCTGGTCGCCGTGGTCTCGCTGCTGATCGCGGCGATAGCGACCTTGGCGATCCGGACCTCGCTGATGCAGCGCCTCGACGCGGACGTGCTCTCGTCGGTGGGGAGGGTGGGTGGTGACGGGGACCGTGACCACCGGAACCCGCCGCTCGCCCCGAGCAACCAGGGTCCGGGCACGCTGATCGCGGTGATCAACCCGAACGGCAGCGACGACACGTCCTCCGGCACGTCCTCCGGCGTCGTGCTGACCGAGAAGCGGGGTGGCCAGCGAGCACTGTCCGGGGAGGCGCTGGACGAGCTCGCTGACGTGCCGGTCGACGGCAAGGTGCACGGCGTGCACCTGCCCACGGTCGGCGACTACCGCCTCACCGCCGTGGCGAACCCGGACGGGCGAGTCCTCGTCAGCGGCCTGCCGACCCGGGAGGTGGACAAGACGGTCGCGGCGCTCGTCGGCTACGAGGCCCTGCTCACCCTGCTCGGACTGCTCGCCGCCGGCGGGCTCGGCACGGTGCTCGTCCGCCGCCAGCTTCGTCCCCTCACCGAGGTCGCCTCGACGGCTCGCACCGTCGCCGAGCTGCCGCTCGCCTCCGGCGAGATCGACCTGACCGAGCGGGTGCCGCACCACCTCACCGACGAACGCACCGAGGTCGGGCAGATGGGCGCGGCGCTGAACACCCTCCTGGCCCACGTCGAGACCTCGCTGGAGGCCCGGCACCGCAGCGAGCTGCAGGTGCGGCAGTTCGTGGCGGACGCGTCGCACGAGCTCCGCACGCCCCTGGCGACCATCCACGGGTACGCCGAGCTCTCCCGGCGTACCCCCGACGACCCGGGAGCCCTGTCGACGGCGCTGGCGAAGGTGGAGACCGAGGCCGACCGGATGTCCGGACTCGTCGAGGACCTGCTGCTCCTCGCCCGCCTGGACTCGGGCCGGCCGCTGGAGCGCTCCGAGGTGGACGTGACCCGGCTGTTGCTGGAGTCCGTCGCCGACGCGCGCGTCCTGGCGCCGGACCACCGCTGGCGGCTCCAGCTGCCCGACGAACCCGTCACGGTCACCGGCGACGAGCGCCGTCTGCACCAGGTGATGACGAACCTGCTCGGCAACGCCCGGAACCACACCCCGCCCGGAACCGTGGTCACCGTCTCAGCCCGGTCGACGGACGAGGCCGCGGTGATCGACGTGCACGACGACGGGCCGGGGCTCGGCCCCAGGGCTGGACGATCGCGCGTTCGAGCGCTTCACCCGCGGAGACAGCTCGCGCACCCGGGCCTCCGGCGGCGCCGGCCTCGGACTGTCGATGGTCGCCGCGATCGCGCTCGCTCACGGAGGGCGGGCCTCGGTCCGCTCCGGTCCGGGCGACACCACCTTCTCGGTGATGCTGCCTGGCTGAGGCCGGGGTACTGGCGCGGTGCGGGCGGTGGGGGCCGTGGGACATGCGAATGTCACTGGAGTGACCAAAGAACGCCACCCCAGCCCCACCCGACACATTCGCATGTTTGACGAGGAGCCGGCCCACCCCCGCCGTACGCCGAACATGCGAATGTCACCGCAGCGACCAAAGAACGCCACCCCAGCCCCACCCGACACATTCGCATGTTTGACGAGGAGCCGACCCACCCCGCCGTACGCCGAACATGCGAATGTCACCGCAGCGACCAAAGAACGCCACCCCAGCCCCACCGACACATTCGCATGTTTGACGAGGAGCCGACCCACCCCGCCGTACGCCGAACATGCGAATGTCACCGCAGCGACCAAAGAACGCCACCCCAGCCCCACCCGCCACATTCGCATGCCCCCCCAGGCGGCCCCTCACCCCTCACAGCAGCCGCACAGGTCGACCACACTCCGAGCGCAGCCGGAGGCTGCACAGTCCTGTCATGGACACGACAGACATCGCGCCCCGACCGCCCCGACCGCCCCGACCGCCCCAGCACAGCGGACCGGGCCTCGCGCCTCGCGAGACGGCTGCCGCAGCCGGGTCGCCGAGCCACGCCGGCCCCAGCTCGGGGAGCACCCGCGGCCGCCGCGAGGACCCGACCTGGGCACGACCCGCTTTCTTCGGGCTCCTGGGCGCGACGGCCCTGCTCTACCTCTGGGGCCTCGGGGAGAGCGGGTGGGCGAACTCCTTCTACTCAGCGGCCGTCCAGGCGGGTTCGGAGTCGTGGAAGGCGTTCTTCTTCGGGTCCAGCGACGCGGCGAGCTCGATCACGGTCGACAAGACCCCGCTCGCCCTGTGGCCGATGGCGCTGTCGGTGCGGCTCTTCGGACTCTCCAGCTGGAGCATCCTCCTCCCCCAGGCGATCGAGGGCGTCGCCACGGTCGCGCTGCTGCACCACGTGGTCCGGCGTACGACGGGCTCGGCAGCCGCCGGGCTGCTCGCCGGCACTGTGATGGCGCTGACCCCCGTGGCCGTGCTGATGTTCCGCTTCAACAACCCGGACGCCATGCTCACCCTGCTGCTGGTCGGCGCTGCCGTGGCCACCTTGCGGGCCGTGGAGTCCACCCGACTGCAGGCTTCTGGTGACGCCCTGTCAGGCACGTCCGGCGCCGGTCACCCCGTGCGCTGGCTGGCACTCGGGGGCGCGCTGGTGGGACTGGCGTTCCTCACGAAGATGTTGCAGGCGTTCCTGGTGCTGCCTGCCCTCGCGCTGGTCTACCTGCTGTGCGCGAACACCTCCTGGGGCAGGCGCGTAGGCCACCTGCTGGTCGCCTTCGGGTCGATGCTGCTCGCGGGGGGCTGGTGGATCGCGATCGTCGAGCTGTGGCCCGCCGCGAGCCGTCCCTACATCGGCGGCTCCCAGGGCAACTCCGTCCTCGAGCTGACGCTCGGCTACAACGGTCTGGGTCGGCTCAGCGGCAACGAGACCGGCTCGGTCGGCGGCGGTGGTCGCGCCGGTGGGAGCGGCTGGGGTGAGACCGGCATCTTCCGGATGTTCACCAGTGAGATCGGCGGCCAGGTCGCCTGGCTGCTGCCCGCCGCTCTCGTCCTGGGTGGCGCAGCCCTCTGGTTCGGTCGCCGATCAGGTGAACCTGCGCGCCGCACTGATGTTGTGGGGCAGCTGGCTGCTGGTCACCGCCCTGACGTTCAGCTTCATGGCCGGCATCTTCCACGCCTACTACACCGTTGCCCTGGCACCGGCCATCGCTGCCCTCGTCGGGATCGGCGCCTGGGTGCTCTGGCAGCACCGCAGCTCACTGATGGCCAGCAGCCTCCTGTCGGTCAGCGTCGTGCTCACGGCGGTGATCGCCTGGGTGCTCCTCGACCGAGCCGCCGACTACCTCCCGTGGCTGAAATGGGTGGTCGTGATCCTCGGCGTGCTCTCGGGCCTGACCCTCGCGGTGGTGGGCCGCCTCTCGCGCAAGGTCGCTCTCGCGGCGGCCGGAGCGGCACTGATGGCCACGCTGGCCGGACCCACGGCGTACGCCGTGACCACGGCGACCACCCCGCACACCGGCTCGATCCCCAGCGCCGGACCGGCCACGGCCGGCACCCGTGGGGGTCCTGGTGGCCGCGCGGATGGTGGACCGAACGGCGCCCCAGGAGGGGGCCCCGCCGGCGCACCGGGCACCTTCACCGGAGGTCAGACACGCGGCGCTCCCCCCGTCGGTCAGGCCGGCGCCCCCGGTCAGACCGCCGCCACGGGCCGTCCTCCGGGCGGCACCGGAGGAGGCGTCGGCGGACTGCTGAACGCCACCACCCCCAGCGCCGCGGTGACGACCCTGCTGCAGACCGATGCCGCGTCCTACACCTGGACCGCAGCGGCGGTCGGCTCGAACAACGCCTCCGGCTACCAGCTGGCGAGCCAGCAGCCGGTGATGGCGATCGGTGGCTTCAACGGCAGCGACCCGAGCCCGACCCTGGCTCAGTTCAAGCAGTACGTCGCCGACGGCGAGATCCACTGGTTCATAGCCGGCGCCGGCGGCGGGCCGGGCGGACAGAGCCAACGCGAGTCTCCACCTGGGTGCAGGCGAGCTTCACCTCGACCACCGTCGGTGGCACCACGCTCTACGACCTGTCCGGAGGCGCCAGGTGAGCGCGTCGGTGCAGCCGGCTGCCGGCGAGGGCAGTACGGAGCAGATGACGGCCTCGGTCCTCGACGTGGTCATCCCCGTCTACAACGAGGAGGCCCAGCTCGCCGGCTCGGTGGAACGGGTGCTCGAGCACCTGCACACGATGCCCTGGACGTTCCGGATCACGATCGCCGACAACGCGAGCACCGACCAGACGGCCCTGATCGCGCGACGGCTCAGCCACCTGCACCCGGAGGTGGTGGTGGTGCACCTGGCCGAGAAGGGTCGTGGCCGGGCCCTGAAACGGACCTGGAGCGCCTCGGAGAGCGATGTGCTCGTCTACATGGATGTGGACCTGTCCACCGATCTGGCCGCACTGCTCCCCCTCGTCGCCCCGCTGGTGAGTGGACACTCGGACCTGGCCATCGGCTCCCGGCTGTCGCGGGCCTCGCGCGTCGAGCGGGGAGCCAAGCGCGAGCTCGTCTCCCGCACCTACAACCTGATCCTCCGCCGCACCCTTCGAGCCCGGTTCAGCGACGCCCAGTGCGGGTTCAAGGCGATCCGGCGGGCGGCTGCCCGCGAGCTGCTGCCGCTGGTGGAGGACGACGCCTGGTTCTTCGACACCGAGCTGCTGGTGGTCGCGGAGCGGGCCGGCCTGCGCATCCACGAGGTGCCGGTCGACTGGACCGATGACCCGGAGAGCAGCGTGGACATCGTGCGCACTGCCCTCGACGACCTCGCGGGCGTGGCCCGGCTCGGTCGGTCGCTGGTCCGCGGCACCCTGCCCCTCCGGCGAGATCGGTGAGCGCCTGGGTCGGACCAGCTCCGAGGCCAGCAACGGGCGGCTGGGCATGCAGGTCAGACATCTTCGTGCTGATCGGGATCCTCTCCACCGCGGCCTACGCCGTGCTCTACCTCGTGCTGCGCTCGGGCATGACCCCGTGGTGGGCGAACTTCACCGCCCTGCTCACCACCGCGGTCCTGAACACGGCCGCGAACCGCCGGTTCACCTTCGGGGTGCGTGGTCCGCGGGACGCGGTGCGCCACCAGGTGCAGGGACTCACCCTGTTCGCCGCCGGACTGGTGGCCACCTCGGGATCCCTGGCGCTGCTCCACGCCCTGGGGTCGACCAACCGGGGCTGGGAGGTGGTCGTGCTGACGACGGCGAACCTGGCGGTGACGGTGCTGCGCTTCGTGGCGATGCGGGTGTGGGTGTTCGTACGCCGGGAACCCGGCAGCGCGGTGGAGCGAGAGACCTCAGGGCTTCCGGAACGGCACCAGGATGCCCGGCAGTGATGCGGACAGGGTCAGCAGCAGCTCGTCGCGACTGATCCCCCGGTCGTCGCGCACCCACTCCAGCACCACGTCCTCGGTGAACGCCGCCCATCCGTGCACGAGCAGGCGCACCGTCGGGGTGTCGTCGAGCCCCAGCGCCGCCGCTTCCTGGCCCACCGGGCCGTCGAAGAGCCGGTCGGTCAGCGCGGCGCGGGCTGACTCGTAGATCTCCCGCAGCCCGTCGTGACCCCCGGCCGCGCCGCGCAGGAGCGAGAGATATCCGTGGTAGTTCTCGCTCACGTAGTCGACGTAGCGCTCCAGCGAGCCCGCGAGCTGCTCCAGCGGCGTCCCGTCGCCGGTGGGTGCTGTCACCGCGAACAGGTCGTCGGCCGCTCGCTGCACCACGGCCGTGTGGAACTCCTGCTTGGTCCCGAAGTAGTGGTAGAGCAACCCTCGGGAAATCCCCGCCTCCTCGGCCAGGGTCTCGATCGAGAGATCCTCCAGGGACCGGGTGGCGAAGAGCCGGACACCGAGCGCGAGCAGTTGCTCACGGCGGCCGTCCGGGCTCATCCGTACACGTCCGGAGGTCATGTGTCGCATGTTACTGAACTCTCGTCAACACTGCTATTGACGACCGTTCAATATTTTGTAGAGTCAGGTCCATGAGCCAGCGCAGCACGCAGACCATCCCTGGGAGCGGCCAGCTCCCCGAGCACGTCCGGACCCTGGTGGTGGGCGCCGGGTTCGCGGGCCTCGGCACCGCCATCAAGCTCGACGAGAGCGGCTTCACCGACTTCCTCGTCCTGGACAAGGGGGCCGGCGTCGGGGGCACCTGGCGTGACAACACCTACCCAGGGGCAGCCTGCGACGTGCCCAGCCAGCTCTACTCGTTCAGCTTCGCACCCAATCCGGCATGGTCGCGCTCGTTCTCCCCGCAGCCCGAGATCCGTGCCTACCTCGAGCGCACCGCCGAGCAGTCCGGCGTCCTCGACCGGTTCCGCTTCGGGGTGACCGTCCGGGACCTCGCGTGGGACGAGGACGCCGGCGTCTGGCGGGTGAGCACCGACCACGGCGACCTCACCGCAGACGTCGTGGTCACCGGCTCGGGCGGCCTCTCCGAGCCCAGGCTGCCGGAGATCCCCGGCATCGACGCCTTCGAGGGCGAGATCTTCCACTCCGCACGCTGGAACCACGACTACGACCTCACCGGCAAGCGCGTCGCGGTGATCGGCACGGGGGCCTCCTCGATCCAGATCGTGCCGGAGATCGCCACGAAGGTCAGCCACCTCGACGTCTACCAACGGACCGCCCCCTGGGTGATGCCACGCAAGGACCGCGCCTACACCGCTCTCGAGAGGTTGGCGTTCCGCTGGGTGCCGTTCTTCCAGAGGGCCTACCGCACCGGCATCTACTGGGGCCGGGAGTGCTTCGTCCCCGGCTTCACGGTCAACCCCAACCTCGCAGCACCGGCCAAGAAGCTCGCGCTGAAGAACCTCGCGAGCGGCATCTCCGACCCCGGTCTCCGCGCCAAGGTCACTCCGGACTACCAGATCGGCTGCAAGCGGATCCTGATCTCGAACGACTACTACCCGACCCTCGACTCCGCCCACGTCGACCTCGTCACCGAGGGGATCACCGAGATCACTCCCACGGGCATCGTCACCGAGGACGGTGCCACCCGCGAGGTCGACGCGATCATCGTGGCGACCGGCTTCTACACCACCGAGCAGCCCATCGCCGAGCACATCGCCGGCAGGGACGGCCGCACGCTCGCCGACGCCTGGCTCGAGCACGGGATGACGGCGTACAAGGGCACCACGATCGCCGGCTTCCCCAACCTGTTCCAGATCGTCGGACCCAACACCGGCCTGGGGCACTCCTCGATGGTGTTCATCATCGAGAGCCAGATCGCCTACATCGTCTCGGCGCTGCGGACGATGGGAGCCCGCGAGCTCGCCTCGGTGGAGCCGAGGCCGGAGGCGCAGCTCGCGTGGACCAACGACATCCAGCGGCGCATGGACCGCACCGTGTGGAGCACCGGAGGGTGCGCGAGCTGGTATCTCGACGGCCACGGTCGCAACACGACACTGTGGCCCCGCACCACGTTCAAGTTCCGCTCGCTGCTCAGGGACTTCGACCTCGACCAGTACGTCGTGGCGGCCCGTGACGAATCACCGGCCACGACCAAGGAGACCGCCGCATGAAGACGCTCGAGGACAAGGTCGTCGCGATCACGGGAGCGGGATCCGGCATCGGCCGCGAGCTGGCGCTGCGGGCCGCCGGGCAGGGCGCCCTGCTCGCGATCTCGGACTGGGACGAGGCTCGCCTGGCCGAGTCCGTCGACCTGCTGAAGGCCGCCGGCGCTCGTGAGCTGCGCAGCGACCGGGTCGACGTCGCGGACCGCGCCGCGGTGGCCGGGTGGGCAGCGGCGGTGGTCGCACAGCTCGGCCGGGTGAACATGGTCGTCAACAACGCCGGGGTCACCGTGACAGGCGACTTCGAGGAGATGTCCTACGAGGACTTCGACTGGATCGTCGGCGTGAACCTGATGGGCGTGGTCAACGGCACCAAGGAGTTCCTGCCGCACCTGATCGCGTCGGGCGACGGACACGTCGTCAACCTGTCCAGCCTGTTCGGCCTGATCAGCATGCCCGGCCAGACCGCCTACAACGCCACGAAGTACGCCGTCCGCGGCTTCACCGAGGCGCTGCGCGAGGAGATGCTGGTCAACGGCCACCCGGTCGCCGTGACCTGCGTGCACCCCGGAGGGATCAAGACCGGCATCGCTCGCCACGGCCGCAAGACCCCCAGCCAGGACGCTGCTGCCGTCGACTCGCTGTTCGAGAAGAAGCTCGCCCGCATGCAGCCCGAGCGGGCCGCCGAGATCATCCTGAACGGCGCACTGTCGGGCAAGGCGCGTGTGCTCGTCGGCGCCGACGCCCACGCGATGCACCACTTCGCCAAGCTCGCCGGCTCCCGCTACCAGGACGTCGTGGCCCGGCTCGCCGGCAGGCTGATGCCCCCGCCGACGCGCTGAGATCTGACGCGGCTGGACCTGACCAGGAGGGGCGGCCTCCCGTGTCGTCGGCCAGGAGAGCGGCAGGATGGTGGCGTGGAGACGGAGACCCGACACCTCAGGCTGCGGCGTCCGGTGCCCGACGACCTGCCCGGCTTCGTCGCGCTGCACACCGACCCGCGCACCTACGTGCACGCGCCTGCGAGCATGCCCAGCGAGGAGCAGTGCGCCCAGCGCCTGCGTTCCTATCTGCTCGACTGGGTCGAGTTCGGCTTCGGCTACCTCGCCGTCGAGGAGCGTGCCACCGGACGCCTGGTCGGCTGGGGCGGCGTCCGGCTCACGGCCGCCGAACGGACGCTCAACCTCTACTACCGCCTGGCGCACGACGTCCTCGGCCGCGGATACGGCACCGAGATGGTGCGGGCCATCGTCGCGGGGGCGCGCGAGGAGCTGCCCGACCACGTCGTCGCCGCGAGCATCAAGCGGCACAACACCGCCTCGATGGCGGTCGCCGTGCGAGCGGGGCTCGTCGAGGTCGGGGAGATGGTCCACCCGGAGGACGGCCCCGACGACCCGCCGTCGGTCGTCCTCGAGCTGCGCCCGCCCGGGTAGTGCCTCAGAGACCCGCCGGATCCGCGTTCCCACCGCAGACGACCACGCACACGCGCTCGCCCTCGGCCGGCACGTAGCCGCCACCGAGCACCGCCGCCAGGGCCGTGGCGCCTCCGGGCTCAGCGGCGATCCGGGCGTGCCGCCAGAGCCAGGACCGGGCCCGGTGGATCTGCTCGTCGGTGACCAGCACCGACGAGGTGCCCGCCGACCTCGCGACCTCGAAGGCGATCTCGCCGAGCCGGCTGGCGCCCAGGGAGTCGGCGGCGACTCCCCCGACCTGCACCTCGACAGGGCGGCCCTGCTCGAGCGCTGCGTGCAGTGCGGGACAGCGCTCCGGCTCCACCCCCACCACCCTGGTCGTCGAGGCGCGACCGGTCAGTCCGAGGGTCACGCCCGAGACCAGACCACCACCACCCACCGCCACCAGCACGGTGTCCACGTCGGAGCGCTGGGCAGCGATCTCGAGCCCGAGCGTGCCCTGCCCCGCCACGGTGCCCCAGGCGTCGTAGGCGTGCAGCGCGAGCACGCCCGGACGGGCAGCAGCCGCCTGGCTGGCAGCGAGCGCCTCGGCGTAGGTCGTGCCCACCTGGGTCACCTGCGCACCGAGGGCGGCGATGCCCTGGACCTTGACCGGCGGCGCGCCTTGGGGCACGAAGATGCTGGTCTCGATCCCGAGGGCGTGACCCGCGTAGGCCACGGCGAGGCCGTGGTTGCCTCCGGAGGCGGCCACCAGGCCCGTCGGCGGCTCCGTGGCCGCGAGCACGCTGGTGAACGCGCCCCTGACCTTGAACGACCCGGTGTGCTGGAGCAGCTCCAGCTTGAGCGTCACGGGGTGCTCGCCGATCACGACCTCCAACGTCGGTGTACGACGCACCCAGGGTCGCACCAGCTCCTGGACGTGCAGGATGTCGTCGTACGTCGGCACACGTGCTTGTCCAGATCCAGCCACCGGCTCAACGTATCCTCGCTCGCATGCAGCGCCCCATCCGCGTCGAGTGCCGCAAGTGGCCCGACGACCCGCACTGGGAGTTCGACGGGGTCCTGCTCGGCGCCGACTCCCTCGGCACCTGGATCGGCGTCAGGCAGGGCACGCTGCTGGCCAGCCCCGTCCGCGCCTTCCATGCGGTCGCCGACCACGTGACCCTGGTGCCGCACGATGCCTGGTGGCTCGCCACCTTCTACGGCCAGGACCCGAAGCGCCCGTTCGACATCTATGTCGACATCGCCACCCCCGCCGTGTGGCACGGCGAGGACCTGGTGCGCGCGGTCGACCTCGATCTCGACGTGATCCGTGGGACCACCGGGCGCGTCTGGGTGGACGACGAGGACGAGTTCGCCGCCCACCGGGTCGCGCTGGGCTACCCCGACGAGGTCATCGAGGGGGCCATCGCGAGCTGCCAGCAGATCCTCGGGGCGGTCGAGACCGCAACGGCGCCGTTCGACGGCACCCACCACGACTGGATCGGCCGCCTACAGCAGCACTGACACCGCTCGGTGTCTAGTCCAGTAACGATATTTTTCAACCATTTTGGGGTATTTACCCGTTTCCGGGCGAACCGATCGCCGGCGCTGCCTACGCTGACACCCGTTGCCTGTTCCCCGTTACGAAGGTCTGCCACCGATGAAGCACCTCTGGGCGCTGCTCAGCACCCTGGTCCTCACCTCGGCCATCGCGGTCTCCGGCGTCGCCGCCTGGGCCTCCGGTCCCTCCGAGGACGATGCGGAGGCGGCCACGAGCGCCGCCGCTGCCTCTGCCTCCGCCTCTCTCGTGCCGATCCGGGCTGAGCACGGCTTCTACTGGCAGCTGATGGCCCCTCAGGACGTGCTCGCCGGCAGCACGCTGTTGGTCCGGCGCGGCGCCCACCCGACGTCGAAGGGCACCCGGAGCGACAAGGAGTTCTTCGAGATCAGCTCGACGGGCAGCAACGACGTGCCTGAGGCCGCGCTCCGGGCCTACCGCAATGCCGAGAAGGTGATGGCCACGACGGACCCCGGGTGCCGCATCTCCTGGACGCTGCTCGCCGCCATCGGCCGGGTCGAGTCCAACCACGGTCGCTTCGGTGGCTCCCAGCTCGGCTCGGACGGCGTCTCCCGCCCCGAGATCCGCGGACCCCGGCTCGACGGGGCCGGCCCGTTCGCGGCGATCAAGGACAGCGACAAGGGTGTGCTCGACCACGACCTGGTCTGGGACCGCGCCGTGGGGCAGATGCAGTTCCTGCCGCAGACGTGGCAGTCGGTGGCCCGCGACGGCGACGGGGACGGCCGGATGAACCCCGACGACATCGACGACAGCGCTCTCGGCTCGGCGGTCTACCTGTGCGGTGCCGGTGGCAGTCTCGCGGATCCTGCGGGGATGGCCCGGGCTGCGTTCCGCTACAACCACTCCGACTACTACGTCCAGCTCGTGCTGTCGTTCGCGGCCGGCTATCGCACGGGCGTCTTCGCCGTCCCCTCCCCGCCCCCGCCGCCGGTCGAGGCCGTGACGCGCACCCGCGACCAGGTCGCTGCCAAGCACCCCGTCACGCCCGCGACTTCCGCACCCAAGCCGCGGACACCTGCCCCGACCCCCACCGTCGCCGCCAAGCCCCTCCCGAAGCCGACGCCCAGACCGACGCCGAAGCCGACCTCGCCGCCGACCCCGGCCGGTCCGCAGCTGGACCGCGTGGAAGGGGGCTGGGCAGCCTGTGGTCCGAGCTTCTGCCTCGGGGACACCATGCTCGACCTCGGTCCGGCGGGCGCACAGACCGACCGCGCCGAGGCCGACTTCGACGGCGACGGCACGGTGAGGACCAATGCCGAGGAGTTCGCCGGCCTGGTGGGCAAGCACGTCTCGCTGGTGGTGCAGCGCAACGCCGGCGGCTTCGTGCCCTACGTCATCAACGGCCACGACTACCGCAACGCCGACGGCTCCCTCGCCCGCAGGGCCGCGTCCGCCGAGGTCATGCCGACCGACGGCTCCTGACCGGCTGCGCCCACCCACCCGTCCCCCGCGCCCACTCCTGCGTCCACCCACCCGTCCACCCCCGCGGCCCTCGCGGGTGCACGCCGGCACCCGTGGAACGATGTCTGGGTGACCATCGAGTTCACCGACTCCACCGAGCCCACGCTCGGAGTCGAGTGGGAGTTCGCGCTCGTGGACAAGCGCTCCCGCGACCTGTCCAACGCAGCCTCCGAGCTGTTCGACCTCGTCGCCGCACGCCACGGCGCCCAGCCGCGGATCCACAAGGAGCTGCTGCGCAACACCGTCGAGCTCACCACCGGGATCTGCCGCACGACGGGCGAGGCCGTCGAGGAGCTGGCCGACATGATCGCCCTTGTCCGCCCGCTCGCCGATGAGCTGGGTGTCGACCTCTACTCCGCCGGGACGCACCCGTTCGCGGAGTGGTCGCACCAGCTGCTCACCCCCGGGCACCGCTACGAGGAGCTGATCGCGCGCACGCAGTGGTGGGGTCGGCAGATGCTGATCTGGGGTGTGCACGTCCATGTCGGCGTACGCCGCGACCACGTGATGCCCATCGTCTCCGCCCTGCTCAAGTGGTACCCCCACCTGCAGGCGCTCTCGGCCTCCTCCCCCATCTGGGCCGGCACCGACACCGGCTACGCCAGCAACCGGGCGATGATGTTCCAGCAGCTGCCCACGGCGGGGTTGCCGTTCCAGTTCGACACCTGGGGCGAGTTCGAGCGCTATGCCGAGGACCTGGTCACCACCGGTGTCATCGAGGAGATCACCGAGATCCGCTGGGACGTCCGCCCGGCGCCGCACCTCGGCACGGTCGAGATGCGGATCTGTGACGGTGTCTCCACGCTGAGCGAGATGCGCGCCCTCGTGGCGCTCACCCACTGCCTGGTCGTCGACCTCACCGACCGTCTCGACCGTGGGGAGACGCTGCCGCACCTGCCTCCGTGGCACGTGCAGGAGAACAAGTGGCGCGCGGCACGCTACGGCCTCGACGCCTGGATCATCCTCGACGACGCCTCCAACGAGAGGTTGCTGCGCGAGGACCTCGAGGAGCTGCTCGTGCACCTGGCTCCTGTGGCCGAGCGCCTGGGCTGTGGCGCCGACTTGGCGCTGGTCGCGGACATCCCGCAGCGTGGCGCGTCCTACCAGCGACAGCGAGAGGTCGCCCGGCGGACCGACGGGGACCTGGTCGCCGTGGTCGACTCGGTCGTCCGCGAGCTCTGAGCCCTCAGGCACCGATCGGAGGGATCTGGTCGGTCGCGACCAGGGGGTCCATCCCGGTCACCGCGAGCAGGTCCGCCACCAAGGAGCGCGCCTGGGCCAGGACCACCTCGGCGGAGAGCTCGGTGGACCGCTCCACCGTCGACGTCGCCCGGCCGAGTGCGACGAGGCGGTCGCGGACGGCGGTGGCCGCTCGCCCCTGGCCGAGCTCGTCGGCGATCGCGTCGGTGCAGTCCGCCAGGTCCTCGAGCAGCGTGGCGTAGGAGTGCGGGACCGGTTGCCGACGGTACGCCGCCACCGCCACCCTGCGGACGAGCACCCGGGTGTTCCGCAGGGCGAAGTCGAGCGGCTCGACCAGGTCGGCCATCGCCCGGACGCCACCCCGGTGCCCGCGGCGGAACGGGGAGGACCTGACCACGGACAACCCCTCGTCCGCTGCCGCTCGCAGCTCGACGACGAGCTCGTCGGTCGCGCGGGCGTCCTGGAGCACCCCCAGGGCTCGCTCCACGTCGCCGTCCACGATGCTCTGGGAGGCGGCCCGCAGCAGCACCGAGATCTTGCGCACGACCACACCGGCCTGCTCGCGCGGGCGCCGCAACGGCGCCCTCGGCACCACCGCCGCGGCGACCACCGCGACCGCCCCGCCGATCAGTGCGTCGGTCCACCTGATGAAGGCGGCCCCGGGGGTCGGGATCAAGGTGCTCACGACGATGGCCTGCACCGCCGCCTGGTTCACGAACAGGACGCCCTGGTCCAGCAGCAACGCCGTGCCCATGGCGAGAGAGACGATCAGGGCGATCTGCCAGCCGCCCGAACCCAGCCAGTGGGTCAGGAGGTCGCCGACGAACACGCCGATGGCCACGCCGAGCGTCACCTCTGCGACCCGGCGCAGCCGCTGCCCGTAGGAGATGCCCAGGCTCACCACGGCGGCGATCGGTGCGAAGAACGGCGTCTGGTGGTGCAAGACGTCGGTGGCCAGGGTCCAGGCGACGCCCGCTGCGACGGCGCACTGCCCGATCTGGAACGACTTGGCACGCAACCGCGCCCGCCTGGCCCGGACCGAGGTCCGGCCACGGGCGAACGACAGCCCGAGGTGGGGCGCGGCCGCCGATCCGCGGCGCTCCCCCGGGCTACTTCCGGAGAGTGCTTCCACGACCGTGCAGCATCGTGATGACCTGGGTCAGCTGGCTGTCGGCCTTCGCGGTGCGGGTGAAGCTGGTCAGCGCCAGGAGCGGCTTGAACCGTTGGCGGGCGATCGCCTTGGCGTAGGTGAACTCCTTGAGGCCGTCCGGACCGTGGATCCGGCCGAAGCCGGAGGCACCCACCCCGCCGAAGGGCAACGCCGGGATCGCGGCGAACGCGATCACACCGTTGACCGACGCCATGCCGGACCGGACCCGCTCGGCGAGCTCCATCCCCCGCGCCTTGGCGAAGACGGTGGCGCCGAGCCCGTAGCGGGTGCCGTTGGCCTTGGCGACCGCCTCGTCCATGTCCTTGACCCGGGTCACCGTCACAGTGGGACCGAAGGTCTCCTCCTGCACGGCGCTGGAGGCCTCCGGCACGTCGACGAGGACGGTCGGCTGCACGTAACGCTCGCCGACCGCGTCCGGCCCTCCCAGGACCGCGCGGCCGCCGCGTGCCAGCGCGTCCCGGATGTGCTCGGAGATGACAGCGAGCTGGCTGGGCATGGTGATCGGCCCCATCTTGGTGTCCGGGGTGTCCTCGGCCCGGAGGTCCTTCGCCTTGTCCAGGAGTAGGGCCAGGAACTCGTCGTACACACCCTCGTGGACGTAGACCCTCTCGACGCCGATGCAGGTCTGCCCGGCGTTGCTGCACGCGCCCCACAAGGCAGCGTCGGCCGCAGCGTCGAGGTCGGCGTCCTCGTCGACGAGCACGGCGTCCTTGCCCCCGGCCTCGATGACCACGGGGGTGAGCGTCTCCGCGCAGGCGGCCATCACCAGCTTGCCGGTCTCGGTCGAACCGGTGAAGGCCAGCTTGTCGACCCCGGCACGGCACAGGGTGGCGCCGGTCTCACCGAGCCCGGTCACCACCTGGAACACGGCGTGCTCCGGCACGACCTCGGCGAAGGTGGCGGCCAGCCAGTGGCCCACCGCCGGCGTGAGCTCGCTCGGCTTGAACACGACCGCGTTGCCGGCGGCGAGGGCGTAGGTGATCGAGCCCATCGGGGTGAACACGGGGTAGTTCCACGGGCCGATCACCCCCACCACGCCGAGCGGCTGGTACTGCACGGTGGCGGCCTGGTTGGCCATCACCAGACCTGAGGACACCCGGTGCCGGCCGAGAACCGTGCGGGCGTGCTTGGCCGCCCACGCGATGTGGTCCAGGGCCAGCGCGACCTCCAGCGAGGCGTCGCTGTGCGGCTTCCCGGTCTCGCGGTGCATCACGTCGGCCAGCTGGGCGATGCGTCGGGCGATGACGCCTGCCCACGCGGTCAGGCGCTCGGCACGCTCGTCGAACGACAGCGCCGACCACCAGTCGGCACCCTCGCGGGCGCGCTGCACAGCTGCCTGCACGTCCGCCGAGGAGTGCACCGGCCAGGTGCCCACGACGTCGCCGGTGATCGGGCTCAGCGAGTCGAAGGTCTCCTGCGTGCCGACCTGGTGCCGGTCCTGGACCTCTGCGGTCATCGTGCCTCCTCGTCAGTGGGCTTGCGTACCGAGAAGGCGGAGGCCCTGCTGGGGAACCCCCGCCTCGGGCCAGCTCGGGCGAGAACGACGTGCGTACGCCGCCCGTGCGCTGAACCTATACCCACCCGCACCATGCCCGCCGGTGTCCCGAGCGCGCACCGGTGCCGGCCAGGTTTGCCGTGGCACGCGCCAGTGTCCTGCGTCGCTATGCTCGCCCGGTGACGCGCCGACAGCTGTTCCTGCACGTCGGATCGAGCAAGACAGGGACCTCAGCGCTCCAGCTCGCCCTGTGGAGCTCCGTCGACGCGGTGGCCGCCGACGGGCTGGGGCTGCCTCTCGTGGGGCGAGGCGCCAACGTCCGACGCCTGCTGCGTCCGCTCGGGTGGGTCGCCGCCACCGGGTTCGTCGGTGACCTCGACCCCGCGGGGCTGGAGCAGCTGACGCAGCGGCTGCGCGCGACCCCTGGGGAGCGGCTGCTGATCAGCAACGAGGACCTGGCCGAGGCCGAGGACCGCCACGTGGCAGCCGTGATGGACGCCGCCCACGCCGCGGACCTCGACGTACGCGTCGTCGTGACGGCCCGGGACTGGGCCAAGCAGCTCCCCTCGGAGTGGCAGCAGCTCCTCAAGCACCGCCTCACGACCGACTACGAGACGTTCCTGGACCTGGTGCGTGAGCGGCGAGGACTCGAGGGTGAGACGTTCTGGCGCCGGCAGGACTTCCTGGGCGTGTGCGAGAGGTGGGGCTCTCGCCTCGACCCTGCCGACGTCCACCTCGTCCCCGTGCCCGCGGCCGCGGTGGACCCGGACGCCGTCTTCCGGGTGTTCTCGGAGCTGGTGGGCATCGATCCGGCCGTGCTCGTCAGGGACCCCCGCAACGTGAACCTGTCCTTCGGACAGGTCGAGGCGGAGATGCTGCGGCGCCTGAACCTCGCGCTGGGCCCACGCCTGGAGGACTACGAGAAGGAGTACCTGCCCGCCGTCCGCCGGGTCCTCGTACGTCGGGTGATGGCTCGCGGGCAGGCGCCCAGGATCACGTTGCCCCCGGAGCACGTGCCGTGGGTGCGCGAGGCCACGCAGCAGTTGCTGCGCGGCGTGCTCGACCGGGGCTACACGGTCCACGGTGACCACGACCTGCTCGTCCCGGCCGCCTCCGCGGGGGTGCCGATGCCGCCGGTCGACGAGACCGACCTCGCCAACGCGACCATCAAGACGCTCGCCGACTTCGCGGTCGCCGTGCACGAGGAGGCGCCCAGGGTGAGGGCCCGGGCGGCGCGCCAGGCGTTGCGGAAGGCCGCCGGGCCTCGGGGAGGGCAGCCCGAGGACACCCCGACGGAGGTCGGCTTCACCGAGCGGCTGATCAGGCGCTGGCGCTCCTGATCAGGTCGGCTGCCTTCTCGGCCACCATGACGGTGGGTGCGTTGGTGTTGCCTCGAGGCACGACCGGCATCACGGACGCGTCCACGACCCGCAGCCCGGAGACCCCACGAACCCGGAGCTCGGGGTCGACGACGGCGTCCTCACCGCTGCCCATCGCGCACGTCGCCACCGGGTGGTAGAGCGTCTGGGTGTGCTGGCGGATGTGCTCCACGAAGTCCTCGTCGCTGGGGTTCGTAGGGAGCTGCCACGGACGGTCGAGGTGGCGCGACAGCGGACCCTGTCCGCAGATCTCCCAGACCCGCTTGACGCCGGCGAGCATGGCGTCGAGGTCACTCCCGTCGTCGAAGTAGGCCGCGTCGATCTCGGGATGCCAGGCCGGGTCGGAGGACCGCAGCCGTAGCGAGCCACGGCTACGTGGCGCCACGAGCGTCGGCGCCGCCGTGAACATCCGCTGGGACGGCTCGTGCAGCCCGTTGTCGTAGAAGCCCGCCGGCGCGACGTGGTACTGCACGTCCGGCGCCGCGAGGTCGTCCCTGGTCCGGAGGAAGCCGCCACCCTCGCCCACGTTGGAGGACAGCGGCCCGGTCCCCCGGACCTTCCAGCGCAGCAGGTTGCGCACGTTGGAGAACTCGTTGAGGTCGGTCGTTCCTCGGGTGTACCAGAGGAGCGGGACCGCAGGATGGTCCTGGAGCCGCTGCCCCACCCCGGCCAGGTCGACGACCACGTCGATCCCGTGCTCCCGCAGGTGCCCGGCCGGCCCGATGCCGGACAGCATCAGCAGCTGCGGGCTGTTCACGGCGCCTCCGCACAGGAGCACTTCCCGCGTGGCGGTCGCGGTGACCTCGCGCGCGCCGAGCCGGTAGGTCACGCCGGTCGCGCGGTCGCCGTCCACGACGACGCGGGTGACGAGCGCGCCGGTCTCCACGTCGAGGTTCTCCCGCTCGCGCACGGGCTCGAGATAACCGTCGTTGACCGACCACCGGCGACCGTTCCTGCAAGTCACCTGGTAGAGCCCGGCGCCTTCCTGCTCGGGGCCGTTGAAGTCGGTGGTCGGCTTGAGACCGGAGCTGACGGCACTCTCGACCCAGAGGTTGGTCAGCTCGTGGGTGTAGCTGCGGTCCTCCACGTGCAGCGGACCGTCCTGGCCGTGGTACGGCGAGGAGAGGCGGGTGTTGCCCTCGGCCCGCACGAAGTAGGGCAGCACGTCGTCGTAGCCCCACCCGGCAGCGCCGTACTCGTCGCGCCAGGCGTCGTAGTCGGCCGCGTTGCCGCGGATGTAGATCATCGCGTTCATCGACGAGCACCCGCCCAGGGCCTTCATCCGGGGCCAGAACGCGCGCCGGTCGTGCAGCTGCTTCTGCTCGGTCGTGTCGTAGTTCCAGTCCCACTTGGTCTTGAACAGGGCGGGAAAGGCGGCCGGGATGGAGATCTCGTCGGCATCGGGCTCGGGGCCCGCCTCCAGGAGCAGCACACTGACCCCGGGGTCCTCCGAGAGTCGCGTCGCGAGGACCGCCCCGGCGCTCCCTGCACCGACGATGACGTAGTCGTGCGCTCCGGACGAGCGTGCGGTTCCCGACATGGTGCCTCCACTCGCTCGATCCGGCTGCGTTCAGGGGCTGTGCGTACCAGCTCCTCGAACGTATACCCCCGCCAGAGGAGCGGCTTCGTCGCGGACCGGGGCCGCGCGCACCAGCGGCGTGCGACGATCACCAGCCCGGCTGTTCAATCGAGGTCAAACACGCGAGGATCGGCTGACCCCTCCAGGGGCTTCGACGAGAGGTGGACCTGTGCCTGTTCCGATCGATCCGACGTCAGCCGGATTCCTGTTCGCGGAGAACAGGCAGATGCCCATGCACGTGGGCGGGCTGCAGCTCTTCGAGAAGCCGGAGGGCGCGCCGCGCGACTACGTGCGCAAGGTCTACGAGTCGATGTCCCACGTCGACGAGGTGGCTCCGCTGTTCCTCAAGCGACCGACGCGCGGGATCACCACCGCGGGCCAGTGGGTGTGGACCGAGGACCAGAACTTCGACCTGGAGTACCACTTCCGGCACAGCGCGCTGCCGAAGCCGGGCCGGGTGCGCGAGCTGCTCGACCTGTGCTCGCGGCTGCACAGCACGCGGCTCGCTCGGGAGCGGCCGCTGTGGGAGGCCCATCTCATCGAAGGGCTTCGGGACGGTCGCGTCGCGATGTACAGCAAGATGCACCACTCCCTGGTCGACGGCATCTCGGCGATGCGCCTGCTGCAGAGCGTGATGAGCACCGATCCCGACGAACGGGACATGCCGCCGATGTGGGCCGCACGCCCCACCTCGAAGGCCCGCAAGGCCCGGAACGAGGCGGAGACGAGCATGGCGGCCGTGCCGCTCGACGCGCTGCGCACGGCCCTCGGCATCACGGCCGACGCCGCGGGCATGCCGGCCGCACTCATCAAGACCCTCAAGCACGGTCTGAAGAACGAGACCTCGGCGCTCTCGCTCTACGCGCCGCGCACCATGTTCAACACCACCATCACCGGCTCCCGGCGCTTCGCGGCGGAAGGGTGGCCGATCGAGCGGCTCCGGGCCATCGGCAAGGCCAGCAACACCACGCTCAACGACGTCGTCCTGGCGATGTGCTCCGGAGCCATCCGCAGCTACCTGATCGAGCACGACGCTCTCCCGGACGCGCCACTGGTCTCGATGGTCCCCGTGGGCCTGGACGCGAAGCGCTCCGGCGCTGCTGCTGGTGCCGGCGGGAACGCGGTCGGGGCGGTCATGGTGAAGCTCGGCACCGACCTCGCCGACCCAGCGGACAGGCTGGCCTCGATCCACAAGTCCATGATCACGGGGAAGGAGGCCCTTGGATCGATGACCCAGCTGCAGATCATGGCGATGAGCGCGCTGGGCATGGCTCCCTCGATCGTCACCCCGATGCTGCGCATGCAGGGCATCATCCGGCCGCCCTTCAACCTGATCATCAGCAACGTCCCGGGACCCAAGAAGACGATGTACCTCAACGGGGCGAAGATGACCGGCAGCTATCCGTTGTCGATCCCGATCAACGGGATGGCCCTGAACATCACGTGCAACAGCTATGCGGAGGACATGGACTTCGGACTGACCGGGTGCCGGCGCAGCGTCCCGCACCTGCAGCGCCTGCTCAAGCACCTCGACGACGAGCTCGGCGCCCTCGAGAAGGGCGCAGGGGTCACCTAGGGCTGCCGCCTTCGGGGCGGCTCCCGGGCCGTGGCCGTGGACCCCCAGGCTGCGGGCTCCGCAGACTGGCGGCTGCTGGATGCTCAGGCGGCCGACGCGACGACGTCAGGCGAGTCCGGCGCGGTGACGATCTCCAGCTCGCGCTCCTGGTCCGCGACGGCGTCGCTGACCTCGCGCAGCACCCCCGACAGGGGAACGTCGAGAGCCTCGCAGAGCGCCGCGAGCAGCTCGGAGGACGCCTCCTTCTGACCTCGCTCGATCTCGGAGATGTAGCCGAGGCTGACGCGCGCGGACGACGACAGCTCACGCAGCGTCATGGCCTGGCGCATCCGCTCGGCGCGCAGCACGTCACCGAGCGCTGCGCGGAACAGCAGCGTTCCAAGACCCATGTCGAGCTCCTGTCCTCACGTGCGTCGTGCCCTCGCGTCCGTGGTGGCGTGCATCGGGCTCGTGGGGGCAACGCTACCCAACGCCTGGTACTTCCCCGCGCCCACCTGCCCCGTACCGGACGTGAGCCGGCTCAGCGGTCCTCGTCCTCGTCCTCGTCGAGGCCCTGCTCGATGGCGTAGCGGACCAGCTGCACGCGGTTGTGCAGCTGCAGCTTGCGCAGGGTGTTCTGCACGTGGTTCTGCACGGTGCGGTGGGACAGGAAGAGCCGCTCGGCGACCTGCTTGTAGGACATCCCCTTCGCGACCAGCCGCAGCACCTCGGTCTCACGCTCGGTGATGCGGGGGGTGTCGTCCCTGGCAGCCGTGGGCGCGTCCGAGAGGCGGCGGTACTCCCCCAGCACCAGTCCGGCGAGCCCCGGGGTGAAGACGGTGTCGCCGAGCGCGACCCGTCGTACGGCGTCGATCAGCTCGGCCCTGGAGGCGGACTTGACCAGATAACCGGTCGCACCGGCCTTCACGGCATCGAGGACGTCCTGCTGCTCGCCGCTGGCCGAGAGGATCAGCACCCGTACGGCGGGATTCTGCCGGACGACCTCCGCGGTGACAGCGACGCCGTTGGGGGCCGGGATCTGGAGGTCGAGCACGAGGACGTCCGGCCGGGCGGCCGGGAACCGGCTGATGGCGTCGCTGCCGTTGGAAGCGGTGGCGACCACCTCGATTCCGGCCTCGGTCAGGTCGCGCGCGACCCCCTCACGCCACATCGGGTGGTCGTCGACCACCATCACCCGCAGTGCGTCGCTCACCTGCCGAAGACTAGTGGGCGCTCGTGCTGCCGGTGCCGGTGGACCGCCTCAGAAGCGAAGTGACCCGGATGCTCGGATCTCGACGCTGAGCGGATCGGGCGGCGTCGACTCGTCACAACCGACACCGACTGCCCGGAGCGAGTAGTGGCCGTGACCGCGAGCGTGCGCATAGGCACCCGTCCCGGCCGTCACCGTGAAGGTGCCGTGCCGGCCGGGAAGGTGAAGGTGTCCCTGGTCTCGCTCAGCTGCGTCACACTTCCCCTCGCGTGGATCGCACCCTTCGCGACCACGACCTGCTTCGCGCCGGGGGACGCATCCGTGCTCAGCGCCACGGACGGCGCCTCGGGAGAATGGACATGGGACTCACTCCCATCGGTCGTGCGTCGCCGTCTGGTCAGCGGCGCGATCCTGCGCATCGTGTGCTCGGGGCCGCAGCGGGTCACGTGCTCGGCCCACGCGGTCTAAGGCAGCGGACGCCGGAGCTGCTCCGCGTCACCGGGCTGGATCAGGCCGCACTCGTAGGCGAACACGACGGCCTGCACCCGGTCACGGAGGGTGAGCTTGCTGAGAATGCGGCTGACGTGCGTCTTCGCCGTGGTCTCGGAGACGAACAGCTCGGCGGACACCTCGGCGTTGGACAGGCCGCGACCGACCAGCACGAGGACCTCCCGCTCGCGGTCGGTGAGCCGAGCCAGCGCCGGTGCGGCGTACCCGGGGCTCGGCCGGCGCAGGTACTCCTCGACCAGCCGGCGGGTGATCGCTGGAGCGAGCAGCGTGTCTCCCGCGGCCACGGTGCGCACGGCGTGCGCGAGCTGGGAGCGTGCACGTCCTTGAGCAGGAACCCGCTGGCCCCTGCCCGCATGGCTTCGTAGACGTACTCGTCGAGATCGAACGTGGTGAGGATCAGCACCCGGGCGGCCGACCGCTGCGTGAGCAGCCTCGTGCACTGGACCCCGTCCATCACCGGCATCCGGACATCCATTAGGACCACGTCCGGGTCGACCTGGGCGCACAGGGCCAATGCCTGCTCGCCGTCCCCTGCCTCACCGACCACCTCGATGTCGGGCTCGGCCTCCAGAATCATCGAGAAGCCGCCCCTGACCAGCGCTTGGTCGTCGACGACCACAGCGCGGATGCTCACGACGCGACCGGCGCGATCGGGAGCTCGGCACGGACGGCGAACCCGCCCTCGGGTCGCGGCCCGACGCGCAGGGATCCGCCGTAGAGCGCGGCCCGCTCGGTCATGCCTCGGACCCCGTTGCCTCCACGATGGACCTCGGGCGGTCCGCCGCCTCCGTCGTCGCGGACCGAGAGGACGAGACAGGCTGCGCCGTACTCGATCTCCACTTCCGCACGCCGCGCGTTGCCGTGCTTGAGCACGTTGGTGAGCGCCTCCTGCAGGATCCGGTAGGCGGCCAGCTCGACGCCCAGGCCGAGCCTGCGCACCCGTCCGGTGCGGGTGAGCGACAGCTCCAGCCCGGTCTCGCGCACCTGGGCAGCGAGCCGGTCGACGTCGTCGAGGTCCGGTTGGGGTGTGAGGCCCTCGACCGTGGGCTCCCCGTCGTCCCGCAGCACCCCGAGCAGGTGCCTCAGCTCGGAGAGGGCCTCGCGCCCCGTCGCCTGCACCGAGACGAGCGCACGCTCGGCCCGGTCGGGGTCGAGCGAGAACATCCGCTCAGCGGCGCCCGCCTGCACCACCATCACGCTCACCGAGTGTGCGATCACGTCGTGCAGCTCACGGGCGAGCCGGGTGCGCTCCTGGGCGACGGCCGCCTCGGCGGCGAGCTCCCGTGATCGTTGCAGCTCCTCGGCCGTGGACCTGAGCCTGTCGATCAGGACGTGGCGCTGGTACATCATCCGGCCACCGACCCAGACCGCCCCCACGATGAACAGACCCCACAGCCACCCGCCGGGATCGCGGAGAGCTGTCAGCAGCAGGGCGGAGTAGGCCAGCACCAGTGCCCCCAACGAGGGCAGCAGGTCGGACCGAGCGGCGATGGTGCCCAGCGCGACGACGCAGCCGAGCACCGAGCCCATGTACTGGTAGGTCGACACACCCGCCGGCTCGCAGAAGAACAAGGTCCCGTACACCAGGGCCAGCACTACCCACGGATACCTCCGTCGCAGCAGCAGGGGCAGGCTGAAGCCGAGAGCCGAGGTGATGCCGGCCCACGTCGGGCCGGACACCTGGTCGGTGAGGACCTCGACGAGGCTGACCACCAGCACCAGCAGCACGAGCGCCACGTCGGCGCCGACTCGCCGCGTGGGCCGGAGCACGTTCATGGACCCGACGATAGGTCCGGCTGCGTCCCGTTGTCGTCGGTCTGGCAGAGGACGGGTGCTGCCGAGAAGGTGTACGCCGCGGACCCGGATCTCCTCGTCAGGTCCACGTGGACCGACCTCGATCACGATGCGCCCATCCCCTGCACGTTCCTAGGCTCTGTCATCCGACGACCGCGAAGGAGCACACCATGACCACCGTCCCGCCGCCCACCACCGAGGTGGTCCGCCCAGCACCCGCGTCGGGCCCGGGTGGTCCGACCGGGTTGCGCAACGCGCTGGGCGCCGCGTGCATGCCGTCGCTGGTCCTCGCACTGCTTGCGACGGGCCCGCTCGACCCCTTCGACGACTCAGCGAGAGCATCGGCGCAGCTCGGCGAGCTCACGGGCCGCGAAGGCCAGGTGTACGCGCTGGGGCTGGTCGAGCTGCTCGGGGCCCTGCTGCTCGCAGGTGTCGTGCTGGCGTTCGCGGGTCACACCCGAGGTCGCGGGCGCGGCGTCGGCAACGCAGGTGTCGTGCTCGGCGTACTCGGGGTGTGCGGCCTGTCGTTGGTGGCCGTCCACCACTGGCTCCTCATCGCGGTGAGCACCGTGCCGACCGACGAGGCGACGAAGGTCCTCGACAAGCTCGATGCTCTTGCCGGGCCGGTGCTCCTGCCCATGATGCTCAGCGCACCGGTCGCACTGCTGCTCTTCGCGGTCGCGGGACGGCGAGCCGGGTTCGTGCCGCTGCCCGCCCTGGTGCTGTCCATCGCCTTCTTCGCCGGTGAGCTCGTGCCCGTCCTCCCCGGCGGCGAGCTGGTACCGCTGCTCCTCGAGCTGGCGGCGATGACCTGGATCGCCCTCACGCTGCTCCGGTCCGCCGGACCGGCTCAGTGGCCCTCCGGCCGCAGGTAGCGCCCGCGCCGGTGCTCCAGCGGGTGGTCGTCCTCACCCACGCTCGCCGCGACGACCAGCGCCGTGACCAGCGCGGACCAGCCGACCTCGACGACCGACTCCACCTCGACGGTTGCCCAGGAGGGCGCAGCCGTCAGCCGGGGGCCGTGGTCGGTCTGCTCCCACTCCGTGGTCGTGAACTGTCCGCCGGGGGCGGGCATCTGGCCGGCGAAGACCTCCGCGAGGTCACGGTGCTCCCACTGCAGCAGATGTACGACGCCTCGCCGGGTCTCCTCGAGCCGGTCGCGCAGGTCGCAGTCTGGATCGACGAGGGCGAGCACGCGACCTGGCTCGCCACCGGCCACCATCACCGAGGAGATCGTGAGCCCTGCTCGCGGGGCGGCGGCCGTGGTCCCGCCGCTGGTCCACAGCGTCACCGCTCCCCCGAGCCGTCCCCGCAGGCGGCGTACCGGGTCGGCGGAGGGGTCCTGGAACGGGTGCTCGGTGTGGATGGTCACGGCCCGACCTCCGACGCGGACACGGGCTCGCGCGGAACGGTGAGCTCCCACTCGGTGCCTTGCCCGGGAGCCGAGTGCACGGTGGCGTGGCCGCCGAGGTCGCGCATCCGGCCGATGATCGACTGCTGTACCCCGAGGCGCCCTTCCGCTGCCGAGGCCTCCAGCCGACCCTCCGGGATCCCGGGGCCGTCGTCGCGCACCGAGACCACCCAGCGGTCGGCCAGCTCCTCCAGCAGCACCCATGCCTCGGCGTCTCGCCCGACGTGGTGCCGCACGTTGCTCAGGCACGACTCCACCGCGGAGACCACCTCGCCGGCCCGCTCGGCGGGCATCACGGCCGGGGTGCCCGGAACGGCCACGTGCACCCGCGGCGTCTGCAGCGCAACGAGGAGCTCGACCAGGTCGAGGTCCCCCAGGGGTGCCAGGAGGTCGCGGGAGTCCTGCTGCACCAGACCGCGCAGCCTGACCTCCTGCTCACCAGCGAGCTGCCCGAGCTCCACCCCCTCCGGTCCCAGCTCGCGCGCCCGCCGCTGCACGAGCGCGAGCACCTGCAGCACTCCGTCGTGGACCACCCGCGCCAGACGCTGACGCTCCTGCGCCGCTGCCGCGGCGCGCTCGGCTCGGTCCCGCTGCGCCGCCATCTGCTGGAGCAGCCCGGACAGGAAGCCGACGATCGTGCCGCCGAGGATCAGCAGGAAGATGTTGCCGTAGGCCTTCTGGCTGAAGTCCTCCCGGATGCTCAGGTCCGCCGCCGAGACCACGACGCCTGCGATCAGGCCCCCGCCCCAGCGCCACAGGATCGCCCAGGCGAGCACCACGCCCATCACCCAGAACCCGGGCAGGGTCGCGTTCAGGCTCGCACCCTTCACGTACGGCGAGAGGCCGATCGCGGCCAGCGAGACGAGCAGGTCGGCCAGCAGCAGCGGAGCGCGGCGACGGTGCGGAGCGGAGTAGGCCCACACCACGAACGCCGTCCATCCCACCAGCGCCGCCATCACCAGCCACCCGGCCCAGGGATGGTCGTAGCCGTCGAAACGGATCACGTAGAGGACGACCGCGTTCAGCAGCACCACGAACCGCAGCGCCGCCAGGGCGCGGAACATGCTGTCCTGGACGGGCCCGTGCGGCTCCACGCCCACACGCTGCCACCCGGCGCGCGAGACGGGACCGTAGATCGGGCCGGCGACCGGTTCCTTCACGCTCAGGATGCCTTCGCGTCCGGCCCGGGGCCCGACTGCCCGGAGGCGACCTCCCTGTCGGCCCTCTTCTGCTCCTCCTTGGCCACCGAGGCGTACTTGTCGACGTACTCCTGGCCGGAGAGCCGCATGATCTCGTACATGATCTCGTCGGTGATCGAACGCAGGATGTAGCGGTCGTTCTCCATGCCCTCGTAGCGACTGAAGTCCAGCGGCTTGCCGAAGTGGACCACCGGCCGGGTGAACGTGCCGAACTTCTTCCCCGGAGGGGCGACGACATCGGTGCCGACCACCGCGACCGGGATCACCGGAACTCCGGTCTCGAGGGCCAGCCGGGCCACGCCGGTCTTGCCGCGGTAGAGCTTGCCGTCGTGCGAGCGGGTGCCTTCGGGATAGATGCCGAACAGCTCACCGCTGTCCAGCACCCGCTTCGCCGCCGTCAGGGCCCCTTCGGCGGCCGAGGCTCCCGACCGGTCGATGGGGACCTGGCCCGCGCCGGAGAAGAAGCCCTTCTGGAACCAGCCCTTGATGCCCGGGGTGTTGAAGTACTCGGCCTTGGCCACGAAGGTCACGCGACGCGCCAGGGTGAGGGGCATGAACAGCCAGTCGGCGTAGGAGAGGTGGTTGCTGGCCAGGATCGCCGGCCCCTCTTCCGGGACGTGCTCGGCCCCGGAGACGCGGGGACGGAAGACCACCCGCAGGAGCGGACCGATGGCGATCCACTTCAAGAACCAGTAGAACAATCTGGCCACCTTCCTCTCTCGTCGAACCCTAGGGCACCGGTCCACCTCGAGCAGCGTTCTGGCCCGGGTGGGACACCCGTGACACGATTGCGGCGCCCGCCCCGCCCCGACGCGCCGAAACATGGAGATCCCGTGACCGTCCATCCCCTCGCCGAGCCGTTCCACGCCGTCGGTGACACCGGTTCGGCACGTGGTCGGGTCGGGGTGCTGTTGAGTCACGGCTTCACGGGTTCGCCCGCCTCGATGAAGCCGTGGGCCGAGCACCTCGCCGACCAGGGGTACGCCGTCTCGCTCCCGCGGCTCCCCGGGCACGGCACCACGTGGCAGGACATGAACACGACCACGTGGGCGGACTGGACCGAGGAGCTCAAGCAGGCCTTCGAGGCACTCGCCCTCCGCACGGACCGGGTCTTCGTGTGCGGTCTCTCGATGGGCGGGGGCCTCGCCCTGCGTCTGGCCGCGGACCTGCCCGACCGGGTCGCGGGTCTGGTGCTGGTCAATCCAGCCGTCACCTCGGACCGCCAGGACGTGAAGCTGCTGCCCCTGCTCAAGCACGTGGTCGCGTCGATGCCGGGCATCGCCAACGACATCAAGAAGCCGGGGGTCGAGGAGCACGGCTACACCCGGACCCCACTGCGAGCCGCTGCCTCGATGTTCGCCGGCTACAAGGTGCTGCGAGGCGACCTGGGCCGGGTCACGGCTCCGATCCTGATCTACCGCTCGAGCGTCGACCACGTGGTCGGCCCGTCGTCGGTGCGCATCATCCGGGACAGGGTGAGTTCCGACGACGTGCAGGAGGTGGCCCTCGAGAACAGCTATCACGTGGCCACGCTCGACAACGACGCCGAGCGCATCTTCGAGGGCTCGGCGGCCTTCTTCGAGCGCCTCTCCGCGCGGGCCTGACGGAAGCCGGCAGCCACCGTGCCCACCCCCGAGGACCCCGAGAACGACCCCGCCGGGGGCGAGCTCCCCGAGCAGTCGGCGGGCGACCTCCCGCCCGACCCGTCGGACCCCTCGGCCGAGGACGCCGCCTGGAACGCGATCGTGCAGAACTACGGCGCTCGCGCCGAGATCGACGAGCCGGAGGTCCAGGTCCCTCCGTCGCTGCGCGACCTGCCCCCGCCACCGGAGGAGGAAGAGGACGACGAGCCCGGTGAGGCCGGGGACGTCCACGACCACTTCGTCCCCCCGGTCCCGCCTCCCCTGCCGACGCCGCCTCCAGCGCGGTTGCTGGCCTGGCTGGGTCTGTTCGGCGTGCCGATGTTCGTCCTGGTCGCTCTGGTGGCGGGCATCGCCGTACCGTCATGGCTCGGCCTGCTCCTGATGGCCTGGTTCGTCGGTGGCTTCGTCTTCCTGGTGGCCTCCATGAGACCGGGACCGGGCGGGGACCACGATGACGGAGCCAGGCTCTAGCAGCCGCCCCACGACCGAGCAAGGAGTTCAACCCATGGCGCACAGCGAGATCGTCGAGATCAGGGGCCACCTGATCGACACGGCGGCCCTGTCCAAGGTCCTCAACGACATCGACGAGTACGGCGGCGACTACGGCGTCGAGCAGTTCGACATCGGTCACGGCAGCAGCGATCCGTCCTACGCCCGCATCAACGTCTCGGCCGACGAGGAGGAGACGCTGCAGCGCATCTTGATGCGGCTGCAGATCCACGGGGTCAACCAGGTCGACCCGGGCGAGGCCCAGGTGGGCCTCGCCGAGCAGGACGGCGTGTTCCCGGACGGCTTCTACTCCAGCACCAACCTGGAGACCCAGGTGCGGCTCGACGGACACTGGGTGCCCGTGCTCAACCCGGAGATGGACTGCGGTCTGGTGGTCACCGACGGCGCGACCGGACCCGAGGTGCGCACCCTTCCCATGTCGGACGTCCACGTCGGCATGAAGATGGTCTGCGGTGCCTCGGGGATCAAGGTGCGGGTGCCCATCTCCACCAAGGACGAAGGGTCGTTCGGCTTCATGGAGTCCGACGTCTCCAGCGAGAAGCCGCAGGCCCTACTGGTCCGTCAGGTCGCCGACGGCATGCGTGAGGCCAAGGAGGCCGGCAAGCTGGTCCTCTGGGTGGGCGGACCGGGAGTCGTCCACACGGGAGCCTCACAGGCGATGGTGTCGCTCGTCGAGGCGGGCTTCGTCGACGTGCTCTTCGCGGGCAACGCGCTGGCCACCCATGACATCGAGTCGGCGCTGTACGGCACCTCGCTGGGCGTCGACCTGGCCCGGGGACAGGGTGTCGAGCACGGGCACGAGCACCACATCCGCGCCATCAACACGATCCGCAAGGCAGGCTCGATCCGACAGGCCGTCGAGCAGGGCGTGCTGACCAGCGGGATCATGCACGCGCTGGTCACCCACGGCAAGGAGTTCGTGCTGGTGGGCTCGGTGCGCGACGACGGTCCTCTTCCCGACGTCTACACCGACGTGATCGAGGGCCAGCGGGCCATGCGCGCCGAGCTCGGCGGCGTCGGGTTCTGCCTGATGGTCGCGACCATGCTGCACTCTGTGGCCACGGGCAACATCCTCCCGGCCTCGGTCCCTCTGGTCTGTGTCGACATCAACCCTGCGACGGTGACCAAGCTGGCCGACCGTGGCTCGTCCCAGGCCCGCGGCATCGTCACCGACGTCGGGCTCTTCCTCGAGCAACTCGCGATGGAGCTCGCCCCCACCTACCGACGCGGCTAGGCCTGATCGCGACCCGGGCGAGGTCGGCAGCGCCCACCACGCCGGCCATCGGTCCGAGCACGGCGCCGACGACCTGGGGCAGCTCACGGTGCCCGGCTCCGACGAGACTCTCGGCGAGTGCGACGCGGGCCGGGTCGAGCAGGAGGTCTCCTCCCGCGATCACGCCGCCACCGATCACGACGAGTGGCGGGTCCAGGGCGGCCACGAGGTTGGCGATCCCCACCCCGAGCCACCGACCGACCTCGGCGTACGCCGCAACCGCGGCCGGGTCGCCCTCGCGGGCGGCGGCCATCAGCGCAGGGCCGGTGAGCGCGCTGCCGTGCTCGGCCGCGAGACGGGCCAGCGCGCGTCCCGAGCAGTACTGCTCCCAGCACCCGCGGCCTCCGCACTCGCAGGGTCGGCCGTCCGGCACCACCTGCATGTGGCCGTACTCCCCCGCCATCCCGTTGACTCCGCGGACCAGCCGGCCACCGACGACGAGGGAGCCACCGATACCCGTGCCCAGCGTCACCATGACGGCGTCAGGGGATTCCTGGGCCGCACCGAAGCGCGCCTCGGCCCAGAGCGCGGCGGAGGCGTCGTTGTCGACCAGGACCCGACCGAGGACCCGGTGGCCCAGGCGCTTCCCGAGCCGCTCGGCGAGCGGCTCGTCGCGCCACGGCAGATGCGTGGCGAAGCGGACCCTCTCGCCGTCACGGGCCACGAAGCCTGCTGCAGCCACGCCGACGGTCAGGCGTCCGTACTGGGCGATCAACCGCTGGACCACCTCGACCAGCGCGTCCTCCACCTCCTGGACCGTGGCGTGGTCGATGCCCGACCCCGGGCCGGGGGTCGACGTCGCCTCGGTGTCCAGGACGCGACCGACTCCGTCGACCACGGCGGCCAGCACCTTGGTGCCGCCGATGTCGACACCGATGGAGAGGCTCACCGGCCCCACCCCGGCGGGGCCTCGAGCAGGGTCACCTCGGAGGAGGAGTGCAGCACCGTCCAGTCCTCGAACCGGGTCAGGGCCCAGGCCAGCTTGCTGCGTGTCGGCAGCAGCGCGTACCGGGCGTGGGTGTCGCGCATCACGGTGTCCCAGCCCCGGCCCAGCTGCGCGAGGTCGAGCTGGTCCTGGAGATGGCGGGTGGTGTAGGCGTCGGTGTAGCCGTCGATGACCGGGTCAAGGTCCGGGTGCCGCCACAGCAGGTATCCGCCCACCGGTCCGCTCGACTGCACGGCCGTCCCGGCCGGGAGGCGGTCCAGGGCGGGATCGAGCCAGCCCGGGACTGCCGCGGCCTTGGAGGAGGTCAGCGGGACGAGGGCGGTCAGCAGCAGCACGGCACCGAGCGAGATCGTCGCCACGAGCGCGCGTTCTCGTCGGGGCGCCGACCGGGTGCGGCCGACGAGCGACTGGAACGCGCCCGCGACGAAGGGCACGATCATCATCGCTGCGACAGGCACGGTGCGGAGGGCGTAGGCGCACCAGGCGCCGGCGAGCAGGACCAGCAGCAGCTGGACCCACGTCGGCCGTGGCACGCCCGGCCCCACCAGCCAGACCACCAGCGTGACGACGATGAGGAGCGCCGCGATGATCGGCTGACGCAGGTGGAAGTCCGTGGCTGCCCACTCGTCGTGGAACTTCGCCCGGCCGCCCACCAGCAGGACGGCCGCGTAGAGCCGCGGGCCGACCGGGGTGACGGCGGCGACCGCGAGCGACAGCAGGGGCACGGCGAGCAGCTTCACCACGGCCGGTCTGAGCTCGCCCAGCCTGCTGCGGTTGTCCAGGACGATGCCGACCACGGCCGTCAGGCCGATGACGGCACCGAGGGGCCACATGCCGTGCAGGGTCGCCCACACCCAGGTGAGGGGAACCAGCCACCACCGTGGCTGGAGATCCTGCGCGGTGCGTAGCCAGACGTGGGTGGTGACGAGCACCAGGACGTAGCTCACCAGCTGCGGACGGCTGGTCAGGTTGTCGCTGGTGGCGAGCACGACGAGCAGGGTCACCACCACGGCAGGCAGCGGGTCGGCGTAGTGCCGAGCGACCGCGAAGACGGCGACCACGATCGCGAGCACGACGACCCCGGTGAGCCAGGCGACCCCCGCCAGGCCGAAGGCCGACTCCATCACGGCCATCAGCATCTGGCTGGCCCACTGGGTCGGCACCCAGTCACGCTGCCCGTAGGCGGACACGTGCCCCGGGTGACGCAGGGACCATCCGTGCAGGAACTCGTGGCCGTAGCGCAGGTGGAAGAACGTGTCGGCGTTGGACACCGGCACGGCTGCCAGCCGCACCATCACGAGCAGCAGGCCGCCGAGGAGCACGTACGGCATCGCGCCCAGCAGCCGGGTGACCGGCGAAAGCCCGGGCTCCGGAGCCGGTGCGGTCACCGACGTCTCGCGAGATCCGCCACACCCACCACGCCGCCGGAATTGCCGAGCCGCGCCTGGCGCACCTCGAGCATGGGTCGGTGGCTGCGGACGGTGACGTGCTTCTCGAAGCTGGCCCGGATCGGGTCGAGCAGCAGCTCTCCGGCCTCGCTCACACCGCCACCGATGACGACCACGTTCGGGTCCAGGACCGCGGTCAGGGTGGCGACCCCCTGCCCGATCCAGTCCCCCAGCTCGGCGAGCCTCCGGATCGCGAACTCGTCCCCGGCGTGGGCCGCCTGGGTGATCAGCGGTCCGGTGATCCTGCTGACGTCGCCGGCTCGCTGCACCAGCGCCCGGGCGCCGTCCGGGTCGAGGACGCTCTGCTCCCGGGTCATCCGGACCAGGGCACTGCCCGATCCGTAGGACTCCAGGCAACCGAGGTTGCCGCACCCGCACCGGACGCCGTCGGGCACCATCTGGATGTGGCCGACCTCGCCGCCCATTCCGAAGCCACCACGCACCAGCCCGCCGTCGATGACGACGCCACCGCCGACACCGGTGCCGATGGTCAGCATCAACAGGTCCTCGACGTCCTCGCCCGCGCCGAAGGTGAACTCGCCCCAGGCCGCGGCGTTCGCGTCGTTCTCCACGACCACCGGGAGGTCCAGCTCATCCTGCAGCCGCTGCTTGAGCGGCTCGTTGCGCCAGGCGAGGTTGGGCGCGAAGACCACCGTGGCGCGCTCCTTGTCCACGAACCCGGCGGCGCAGACCCCCACCGCCTCGACCTCGTGCGACGCGGAGAGCGACCGCACGAGCTCGCCGATCGTGTGCACGATCTCGGCGGGGTGCTTGGCCGGCGAGACCCTGCGGTCGCGCGCGACCAGGTGCCCGTGCTCGTCCATGAGTCCGGCTGAGATCTTGGTCCCACCCACGTCGACGCCAACGGTGTAGGTCATGGCTCCTCGTCCCAGTTCTCGCCGGCGTCCAGGTCGATCTTCTCCACGGTCGAGGACCGCTGCTGCGATCCGGTGTCCGTGGCGAGCAGTCCTGCCATCGCGTGCATCAGCGAGCTCGCCGCCACCGACAGGTGGGCCCGCACCTCAGGACTGGTCTGGCGTACGACGTGGATCGCCTGGCAGACCGGGCAGTAGCGACAGTCCTCGCTCCCGGTCGCGATGTGCTCCCGGACGTCCTGCACCGCGTGCGCGAAGGACCCCGCCGCCCCTGCGGCGGTGCCGGCGGCCTCGCTGCCCTGGTCGCGAGCCCAGTCGGACAGGGCGCCCAGCAGCTTCGCCGCCTCATCGCCCACGCTGCCCACGGGCTCGTGCGACCCCGGTCCACCCGGGCCCTCGTGTGAGTCGGTCACGGTCGCTCCTCCTGCTCGAACCGGAACCGTACCTGCAGCACGCCGTCCTCGACGCGAGCCGCGTTCACGGAGTGGCGTCGCAGGGAGCTGGGCAGGGTCAGCAGCCGACGGTAGGAGCCGACCGTGACGACCAGCTCATCACCGTGGCGGGCGAGGTCGACGTCCTCGGTCCGGGCGAAGGGCAGGGCGATGCTGAGCACGGCACCGGCCTCGGTGCGCGTGATGGTCATCGGGCCCTCACCCACAGGTAGGGCCAGCGGATCGGCGCCGTCGTACATCGCCTCCGCGAGCCGCGCGAGCGCGTCCGCCCCCACTGGCTCGTCGGGGCGGTACTCCGAGCGCCAGATGGGCAGGTCCGCGAAGGACTGGGTGACCTCGGCGAGGACCGTCTGCTGCGCGGCGACCCAGCGCTGCCGCCAGGCGTCGCCGTCCCCCTCGGGGAAGACGCGGTTCGCGATCACCCCGTCCACCCGGTAGCCGTAGAGCGAGAGCGTCGTCAACGAGCGTCGTGCCTCAGCCACCACGACAGCCTCGGGGGTGAGCACGAGACGGACCGTGGAGTCCTTCTCCCCCAGGATCTGCTGGACCTGCTCGAGGTCGCGGTGAAGCCGCTCGACGGCGTCGAAGACGGAGTCCTCGGGCATCGGCACCCCAGCTGCGCGGGTGAGCACGGGACGCAGTGCCCTGACCATCCGCCGCTGCACGCCGAAGACGCGGGTCATGTACCAGCCGAGCGCCTCCGGGAGCGCCAGCAGCCGCAGCGTCTCGGCCGTCGGCGCACAGTCGACGACGATCACGTCCCACTGCTCGCTGACCGCGTGGTTGCGCAGCTCCAGCAGGGCGAGCACCTCCTCGGCGCCCGGGATCACCGTGAGCTCCTCGGCAGTGATCGGGTCCACGCCCGCGGCGTCGAGCACCGACATCAGATAGCCCTGGATCTCGCCCCACGACTGCTCGAAGCGCCGTTGGGCGTCCACCTGGTGCACCCACAGGTTCGTGGAGACCTCCACCGGCTCGTGTCCCACGACGGGTCGGCCGAAGGCGTCGCCGAGGGAGTGCGCGGCGTCGGTCGACAGGACCAGGGTCCGTCGCCCCGCACGTGCGGCCAGGGTCGCCGTGCCGGCTGCGCTGGTGGTCTTGCCGACACCGCCCTTGCCGGTGAACAGCACGATGCGAACGGTCATGGCCGCCGGCCGCTCAGGTCAACGACTCGACGCGCTTCTTCAGACCCTTCAGCGCGGTGTCGATGATGACCTTCTCGGCCTTCCTGCGAAGCATGCCGATCATCGGGATGCTCAGGTCGACGGCCAGCCGGTAGGTGACCTCCGTGCCTGCCCCGCTCGGCCGGAGCTCGTAGGCACCCTGCATGGCCTTCAGCATCTTGCCCTCGACCAGGTTCCACCGGACCGCTGCCTCACCCTGCCAGTCGTAGCCCAGCGTGTAGGAGTCCTTGATCGGCGCCGCCTCGAGCTCGAAGTGCACCTGCAGTGCCCGCCCGTCGGGCCCCTCCTCGAGGACCTCGGCCCGCTTCATCCCCTGGGCCCACTCGGGGTAGGCGGGAAAGTCGGCGATCACCGCCATCACCTGGGCCGGGCTGGCGTCGATGACGATGCTTGACGTGGTCTGCTCGGCCATGGTTCTTCGGTCCTGACGTCGACGGCTGCGAGGGTGCGTTCGGGAGGCGACCGCTCGTCACGGTCACCGGCCCGGCCGCCCAAGGCTAACGGACCGGTCGGCGTGCGGACCGGTCCGTCGCGGTCCGCGGATCCCGGCGGTCACTAGTACGGTGCAGATGCGATCCGGACACCGCGACGCCCCGGATGGAACTTGTCAGGAAAGGTGCATCGTGCGCGAGTACTCCACGGCCCAGCAGGTCGACGTCCCGTCGACCGGCAACCTGACCGATGACGTCGTCGTCAACGGCACGCGGCACGCGGGCAGCGTCGCCTTCTCGCGACGCGTCGAGGGTGCGTGGGTCGGCGTCACCGCGGCTGAGTTCCTGGCCGAGGTGAGCGCCGTCGCCAAGGGACTGGTCGCCGCTGGGATCGAGGCCGGGGACCGGGTGGCCCTGATCTCCCGGACCCGCTACGAGTGGACCCTGCTCGACTACGCCATCTGGTTCGCGGGTGCTGTCACGGTGCCCGTCTACGAGACCTCCAGCGTCGAGCAGGTGGAGTGGATCCTGGCCGACTCCGGCGCCCGGGCGGTGTTCACCGAGACCCAGGAGCACAGCTCCAGCGTCAAGGGCGTGCGCGACGGCCTTTCCGAGCTGCACCACGTCTGGTCCATCGAGGGGAACGGTCTCGGCGTGCTGCGCACGCTCGGCGAGGACGTGAGCGACGAGCAGCTCGAGGAGCGGCGCACCCAGGCGGGACCGAGCTCTCTCGCGACGCTGATCTACACCTCGGGCACCACGGGACGCCCCAAGGGGTGCATGCTGACCCACGGCAACTTCCTGTTCGAGCTCAGCGTGGTCATGGACGAGTTCGGCGCGCTGTTCGCCCCGACCGACGAGGCAGAGCCCCCGGCCACGTTGTTGTTCCTGCCGCTGGGGCACGTGTTCGCCCGGATGATCCAGGTCGTCTGCGTCAGGGCCCGGGTACGCCTGGGTCACTCCGCAGACATCAGGAACCTCCTCGACGACCTCGCCGAGTTCCAGCCGACCTTCATCCTCGCGGTCCCCCGGGTCTTCGAGAAGGTCTTCAACACCGCCTCCCAGCGCGCCGTGGCCGACGGCAGGGGAAAGATCTTCACCCGCGCCGCGGACGTGGCCATCGCGTGGTCGCGCGGGATCGAGAGCGGGAGGGCCAGCCTCGCCGTACGCGCCCAGCACCGCGTGCTGGACCGGCTGGTCTATGCCCAGCTCAGGACGGCGCTGGGTGGTCGGTGCCAGTACGCCATCTCGGGAGGAGCGCCCCTGGGCGACCGGCTCGGCCACTTCTACCGCGGCATCGGGGTCAACGTGCTGGAGGGCTACGGACTCACCGAGACCGCGGCCGCCGTGTGTGCGAACCTGCCCGAAGCCCAGAAGATCGGCACCGTCGGCCGCCCGCTCCAGGGGACCAGCGTCCGGGTCGCGGACGACGGGGAGCTGCTGTTCCGTGGCGGCCAGGTCTTCGCCGGCTACTGGCACGACGAGGAGGCCACCGCCGCCACCCTGGACGGCCACGGCTGGTTCCACACCGGTGACGTGGGCGAGATCGACGACGAGGGCTTCGTCCGGATCACAGGTCGCAAGAAGGAGATCCTGGTCACGGCGGGTGGGAAGAACGTCGCGCCGGCCGTGCTCGAGGACCGGATCCGGGCCCACCACCTCGTCGACCAGTGCATCGTCGTCGGCGACGGCCAGGCGTTCATCGCCGCGCTGGTCACCCTCGACCCCGAGACGCTGCCGGCCTGGGCCGAGCGGCACGGCAAGGCGGGAGGGGTCCGCACGCTGGTGCACGACCCCGACCTGCGCGCGGAGATCGAGGCCGCCGTCGACGAGGCCAACGGGGCCGTGTCGAAGGCTGAGTCCGTCCGTCGGTTCACCGTCCTGCCCCACGCGTGGACCGAGGAAGGCGGGCAGCTCACGCCCAGCCTGAAGCTCCGGCGAGGCGTGGTCATGCGCGAGCACCGAGACGACGTGGACGCGCTCTACCAGCGCTGACCACCCCGGCTACCGATCGGTCATCAAAGACTTCTGACCACTTCGTCCGCAATTACGAGCCTGAGATGGTTCAGAGATTCGGATTTCGCGTACAAAACGGACTTCATGCGGCAATCTGATGCATGTCGTGAGACCACACCGGTCTCACGCATCAACGCAGACCAGGGTGGCCGCGACCAGGGCCTCCCCCACGAACTAGGTAGGTCACCGCCCATGGATCGCAGAAAAGCCCTGCTGGCCGTCGCCGCCGTCATCGCAGCGCTCGGCACGTTGCTGGTGTTCCTCTACGTCCGGGGGGCGGACAATCGTGCCGACGCGCGCTACAGCGCCGTCCAGGTGCTTCGGGTGGTCAAGCAGATCGCCCCCGGTGAGACCGTGGAGGCGGCCCAGGCTGCTGGCAAGATCGAGACCAGCACCGTCAGCCAGAAGGACCTTCTCCCCGACGCACTCACCGGCACCGAGCCCATCGCGGGCAAGGTGGCCACGTCGGCCATCTACCCCGGCGAGCAGCTGACGAGCGCCAAGTTCGGTGCGTCGGGAGCATCCACCGGGCTGACGATCCCCAAGGGGAAGATCGCGGTCTCGATCAGCCTCAGCGACACCGCTCGCGTGGCCGGGTTCGTCAACCCCGGTGACAAGGTCGCTCTCTTCTACATCGCCGGCGGGGTCAGGCTGCTGCTGCCCAACGTCCAGGTGATCGCGGCCGGCACGACGACCATGGTCGCCACGACCACCACGGACGCAACCGGCGCCGAGAGCACCGAACAGCTCCCCAAGACGCTCCTGACCCTCGCCCTCTCGCAGAACGAGGCGGAGCGGGTGCTCTACGCCAACAGCACCGGCGAGCTCGCGTTCGGGCTGATGACCACGGACTCCCAGGTCGCCCCGAGCAAGGGCGTCAACGCAGCGAACCTGTTCCAGTGACGCCCCGCTCCACCAGCCAGCTCACCACCCCCCGAGATCAAGGAAGAGACCACGATGCCGATCCTCGTCGAGGCTGACAGCACCACTGCCGGTGTGCTGATCACTGCGCTGCCGGCAGGCTCACCCATCGTCGCCCGCCCGGACGACGTCGAAGGCCTGCTCACGGGTCGTGGCCACTCCGCCATCGTGATCGGCCCCACCCTCGGTCTTCCGATGGCCTTCGCGCTGGCCGAGCGGATCCGTAGCGGTCACCCCGCGACGACCGTCGTGCTCATCCGGCACGACCTCGCCCCCGAGGTGTTCGGTCAGGCGATGCAGGTCGGCATCGGTGCCGTCGTGGCAGCCGACGACCCGGGCGCCCTCGGCACCGCGCTGAGCCGGGCCAAGGGAACCTGGGAGGCCATCCACGGCCCCACCGACCCCGGCGACCGGGACGGCCGGGTGATCACGGTGTTCTCGCCCAAGGGCGGTGTCGGCAAGACCACGATGGCGGTGAACCTCAGCGTTGCCCTGGCACGCACCCGCGCCGAGGTGTGCGTGGTCGACCTCGACCTCGCCTTCGGTGACGTGGCCATCACCATGCAGATCATCCCGGAGCACACGATCACCGAGGCGGCGGAGTCCGAGCAGGATCTGGACTACTCGCTGCTGCAGAACCTGCTCACCCGGCACGCGAGCGGCATCACCATCCTGGCGGCACCGACGCACCCGGAGGGCCGCGACCTGATCACGGCCCAGCTGACCCGTCGGGTGATCCAGATCCTGCGACGACACTTCGACTACGTGGTCATCGACACCCCTCCGGGCTTCGACGACCAGGTGCTCGGTGCGTTCGACGAGACCGACCAGGTCGTCATCGTGACGACGCTCGACGTACCCACCATCAAGAACACCAAGGTGGCCCTCGAGACCCTCGACCTGCTACGCCTCGTGCCGAACGGCCGTCACCTGATCCTCAACCGCGCGGACGACGAGGTCGGCCTGTCCCTGGCGAACGTGGAGGAGATCCTCGGCATGGAGGTCTCCGTCTCGCTACCCAGCTCCACGGCCGTGGCGAGCGCGACCAACCACGGTCGACCGATCGTGCTTTCCAAGCCCGAGCACTCCTTCGCGAAGGCCATCGTCCTGTTCGCCCGCAACCTCACCGGCGAGGCGACCAAGGAGAAGCCCGGCACCGCCGCGAAGCGCGGCCTGTTCGGCCGCAAGAAGCAGGAAGTGGTGGCATGAGCAGCCTCAGCGATCGCCTCGCCGCCCTCAACCGCGCTGCCGCAGTCGGCACCGCGGAGCCCGGAACTGCACTCGAGCCGGTCGACCGGGTCGAGACACCGTTCCGCGACACGGACGAGGACGCCGCACCGAAGCGACGTGCCGACGTCCCCTCCGACGCCGATGCCTCCACCGCGACGAACCAGGCGGGGCACACCCCGCCCCACCACGGCGGCTCCGTCAGCGTGTCCGAGGCCGCGAACGGCACGGCGGCAACGACCCAGCCCGCGGGCAGCCCCCAGCACGCGAGCAACGGGTCCGGGAACGCCGGGCACGGCAGCAAGCCCGCCCAGTCCAGCTCGAAGTCGACGGCCCGGGCGGAGGCGGTCAAGGACCGCTTCGAGGACCTGAAGGAGAGCGTGCACAGCGAGCTCCTCCAGCAGCTCGGTCCGCAGCTGTACGACGCCGACCTCGACGCCGCCGAGCTCGAGGCGAAGGTGCGCGTGGTCCTCGCCGACGTGCTGGCCGCCAGCAACCGCCCGCTGACCCGGCTCGACCGGGAGCGGATCACCCAGGACATCTCCGACGACATCCTCGGCTACGGCCCCCTGGAGCCCTACCTGCGCGACGTCGACGTCGCCGAGGTCATGGTCAACGGGCCGTTCGACATCTATCTCGAGCTCAAGGGCAAGCTGGTCAAGGTCGACGGCAAGTTCAAGGACGAGGCGCACCTCCGGCGGACGATCGACAAGATCGTCTCCCGCATCGGCCGGAGGGTCGACGAGTCCTCCCCCATGGTCGACGCCCGGCTCCAGGACGGCAGCCGGGTCAACGCCGTCGTCCCGCCGTTGGCGATCGACGGCAGCACCCTGACCATCCGGAAGTTCGCCGCCGACCCGCTCACGGTGAACGACCTGATCAGGTTCGGGTCGCTGAGCGACAAGACCGCCGACTTCCTCGACGCATGTGTGCGCGGACGGCTGAACGTGGTGGTCTCGGGTGGTACGGGCGCAGGCAAGACCACGACCTTGAACGTGCTCTCGTCCTTCATCCCGAGCGACGAGCGCATCGTCACCATCGAGGACGCTGCCGAGCTCCAGCTCAAGCAGGACCACGTGGTGCGGCTGGAGTCCCGTCCCTCGAACATCGAGGGCAAGGGGGCCGTGACGATCCGCGACCTCGTCCGCAACTCACTGCGAATGCGTCCCGACCGCATCGTCGTCGGCGAGGTCCGTGACTCCTCGGCCCTGGACATGCTCCAGGCCATGAACACCGGCCACGACGGCTCCATCTGCACGGTCCACTCCAACGGACCGCGGGACACCTGCTCGCGCCTCGAGACGCTCGTCCTGATGGCCGGCATGGACCTGCCGGTCCGCGCCATCCGCGAGCAGGTCGCCTCGGCCGTCGACCTGATCGTGCACCAGGCGCGGCTCAAGGACGGCACCCGGCGCATCACCCACGTGACCGAGGTGGAGCGCATGGAGGGCGACGTCATCACGCTGCAGGACATCTTCCTGTTCGACAACTCGGCCGGTTTCGACTCCGAGGGTCGTTCGCTCGGCTCGCTCAAGGCGACCGGCCTACGTCCGAAGTTCCTCGAGAAGATGCTGCACAACAACGTCACGGTCGACCCGCGCATCTTCGCCACGGCGGAGTACCGATGAACCGTCGCCTCGACCCGATGAGCCGCGTCGTCACGGGCGCGCTCCTCGGCATGCTGTCGCTGGGGCTGTGGGGAGCGGCCCCGGCGTCTGCCGCGGAGAACGCCGCCATCGACCACGCGCTCCCGACCCAGGGTGCGGTCCGGCTGCTCGTCTCGGTGCCAGGCACCGACGCGATCGACTTCACCGGGGTCAAGGTGAGGATCGGCGGCTCGGACGTGAAGGCCGTGGCGGCAGCAGCCTCCCAGAGCAGCGTGGTGCAGCGCACCTCGGTCCTGGCCATCGACACCAGCGCGAGCATGAAGGGCAACCGCATCGCCGAGGCCAAGAAGGCGGCCCTGGCCTACCTCACCGCCGTGCCGGCCAACGTCAGGGTCGGCGTGCTCAGCTTCGACGACCAGGTCAAGGTGCTCGTTCCTCCCGGCCTGGACCGGAACGCCGCGAAGGCCGCCGTCGGCGGTCTCACCCTCACCCGCCAGACCGCCCTGTACGACGGAGTGCTCGGCGCGCTCCAGGCAGCAGGTCCCGGTGGCGCCGAGGCGGGCCAGCGCAAGATCCTGCTCCTCTCCGACGGCAAGGACACCACCGGCGTCTCGCTGAGCAGCGTGACCGACGCGATCAAGAAGTCCGGAGCAAGCGTCGACGTGGTCTCGCTGCAGAGCGGCGAGCAGTCGAACTCGGCGCTGACCGCGATCGCCGCGGCCGGCAAGGGATCGGTCATGACCACCGCAGACCCCGCAGCACTGACGGCGGCGTTCGCCAAGGAGGCGGACGCGCTCGCGCGCCAGGTGATCGTGACGGCACAGCTCCCGCCCGGTTTCGACAAGACCAGCTCCGACGTCCAGGTGAGCATCCCCACGGGTGCCGAGACGTTCAGCGCAGCGGCGTACGTCCCGGTGCAGAGTGCCGCTGACGCCAAGAGCACGAAGTCCGCAGCGACCGGTCCGGCACCGGTGAGGGCCGGACTGCTCGATCTCACCCCCGACATCATGTACGGCGCAGTCGGAGCGATCGCGCTGGGTCTGCTCGGCCTGATCGTCATCCTGGCCGTGGGCAGGCGGCCTGCGACGAACCTCACCCTCACCCAGCAGGTGGCCGCCTACGGAGTGATGGCCGTCCCCGGCAAGTCCGGCCCGCGCCGCGACGACGACTCGTCCAACCCGTTCAGCGGTGGTGCCCGTCAGGCAGCGGAGAAGGCTCTCTCCGCCAACAAGAGCCTCGAGGCCAAGCTGGCGCACGCCCTCGACGGTGCCGGCATGTCGCTGCGGCCCGCGGAGTGGCTGATGCTCCGTGGCGCGATCGGGATCGGCGGGCTGCTGCTCGGGGTGCTGCTCGGTTCCGGCAGCATCGCCCTGGGCATCGCCTGTGTCGTCGCAGCGATCTTCGGTCCGTGGATCTACCTCAAGCGGAAGCGTTCCAAGCGGCTCACGGCGTTCAGCCAGATGCTGGCAGACACGTTGCAGCTGATGTCGGGCAGCCTGTCGGCCGGACTCTCCCTGGGTCAGTCCGTCGACACGATCGTGCGCGAGGGGGCGGACCCGGTCGCGAGCGAGTTCCGACGCGTGGTCATCGAGACCCGCCTCGGCGTGTCGCTCGAGGACTCCCTCGAGGGCGTCGGCCAGCGCATGGAGAGCCGTGACTTCGAGTGGGTCGTGATGGCCATCCGCATCCAGCGCGAGGTCGGCGGCAACCTCGCCGAGCTGCTGCTCACCGTGGCTGCCACGCTGCGAGAGCGGGAGTACCTGCGGCGCCACGTGCGGGCGCTCTCGGCGGAGGGACGCCTGTCCTGCTACGTCCTGGGTGGTCTCCCTCCCGGGTTCCTGCTCTACCTCACCGTCTCCAAGCCGGACTACGTCGCTCCGCTCTACCACACCCCCATCGGGTGGATGCTCTGCGCGGGCATGGCCGTGCTCCTGACTGTCGGCATGGTCTGGATGACCAAGGTTGCGAAGGTGGACGTGTGATTGCACTGATCTTGCCCCTGGGCTTCGTGATGATCTTCGCTGCCCTGTTCCTGGGGTTCGCGTCGATGGGCGGCGTCAACAAGGAACGCGTCGGCGTGGGCCGGTCCATCGCCGTCCTCGAGGCCCTCACGGCTGCCCCCGACGAGATGAAGGCCGAGCTCGACGCCAGCTTCAGCGACCGGGTGCTCTTCCCGCTGCTGACCCGCGCGCAGAGCCTGGGTCGCCGGCTCACCCCGGAGGACGCGAGTGAGCGGATCCGCGAGAAGCTCGAGAAGGCAGGCAACCCGCTGGGCTGGACCGTCGAGCGGGTGATGGCCGGCAAGGTGGTCGGCTTCGCCGTCGCCCTGGTGGTCGCCCTGGTCGTCTCGCTGATCCTCGGGCTCGGGTTCCTGCTCATGCTCGGCTTCGTCGTGCTCGCCTCGCTGGCCGGATACATGGCGCCGAACATGTACATCTACCAGAAGACCTACGAGCGGTCCGACCAGCTCGGCCGCGCCCTGCCCGACGCCATCGACCTGCTGACCATCTCGGTCGAGTCCGGCCTCGGGTTCGACGCTGCGTGTGCCCAGGTCGCCCGCAACACCGACGGGCCGCTCTCCGAGGAGTTCGCACGGATGCTGCAGGAGATGCAGATCGGGCGGGGCCGCTCAGCGGCCCTGCGATCCATGGCGGACCGCACGATCCTGCCCGACCTCCGCTCGTTCGTGAGCTCCATGGTCCAGGCCGACGCCTTCGGCATCCCGGTCGGTCAGGTGCTCCGCGTCCAGTCCTCCGAGATCCGCGTCAAGCGTCGGCAGTGGGCCGAGGAGATGGCACAGAAGGTGCCCGTCAAGATCCTGGTCCCGCTCATCTTCTGCATCCTGCCCTGCCTGTTCATCGCAGTGCTCGGTCCGGCCGGAATTTCGGTGATGAACAGCTTCTCGGGCAAACTCTGAGCGTGACCGACATCGGCCGGGTCGCCTTGGCGGCCCGCGTGTTCACCATTGCTGTGCTCACGCCGCTGGCCGCGCTGGCCGGGACGGAGTACGTCAAGGGTTCGCTGCTGGTCGCCCTGGTCGCGACGGTGTCCGTGGTGGTGTCCTCGACCCACCGGCTCTCCGAGGCCAACCTCGCCATCCTCGAGGGAGCCGTCATCGCTGCCCTGGTGGCGCTGACCTACCCGGACCAGGCGACGGTGATCCCCTACCTCGTGATCCCCGCGCTGATCGGCGCCCTGGACCGCGGTTTCGCGGGCGTGCTGCGCGTCATCGGCGCCGAGTCCGTGTCGCTGCTCGTGCTCTGGCCGCTCGTGGTGCACCAGTGGGACCGGCAGATGGCGGCCGGCGGGTTCACCTGGCTGGCCACGGCGGTGGGGATCGGCGTGATGGGCACGGCGCTCCGGCGCGCGTCCAGCGCCCCCGACGCCGACGCGTCCTACCGCAGTGCCGTCGGGTTGATCCGTCGTCTCGAGGCCCTCTCGGGCAAGCTCAGCGGCGGCCTCGACGCGGTCGACATCGCCGAGCAGGTGATGACCGAGGCCGACAGCGTGGTGCCGACGCGCAGCGCAGGCGTGTTCGTGCGCTCGCAGAACGGGTCGATGGCACCGCTGCGGTACTCCGTGGGCACCCTTCCCGGCGCGATGGCCTGGGCGGAGTCGCTCTCGGCCAAGTGCTGGGAGTACGGCGCCATGATGCTCCGCGAACGGCAGGTGGCCATCCCCCTGGTGGCCAACGACGAGCTGATCGCCGTGCTCGTGCTGGACACGCTGCAGCCGATCGAGTCCACGGCTGCGTTGGACCTGCGCGGCCGGCTCGCCCGACACTCGGTGCAGCTCCAGGCAGCGCTCCTCTTCGGGCGGGTCCGCGACAACGCGATGAGCCAGGAGCGGCAGCGCATCGCTCGTGAGGTGCATGACGGGGTCGCCCAGGACGTCGCCTCGCTCGGCTACCTGGTGGACAACCTGGCAGCCACCGCCACCGAGGGTGCCCAGCAGGAACAGATCGGCCAGCTCCGGCAGGAGGTCACCCGCGTCGTCACCGAGCTCAGGCACTCGATCTTCGACCTGCGTCACGAGATCGCCGCCGGGGCGGGACTCGGGGAGAGCCTCTCGGCGTACGCCAACCAGGTGAGCGCGACCTCACCGATGACGGTGCACGTCACCTTGGACGAGAAGGGTCCGCGGCTGCCCGGCGACGTCGAGTACGAGCTCCTCCGGATCGCCCAGGAGGCGATGGCGAACGCCCGCAAGCACTCGGGCGCCGCCAACCTGTGGCTGCGCTGCACCGTGCGCTCGCCGTACGCCGAGATCGAGGTCGGCGACGACGGCACCAAGACCCACGAGCCCAAGCCGGACTCGCAGGGGCTCAAGATCATGCGTGAGCGGTCGCGCAGCATCGACGCCGAGCTCGTGGTGGAGGAACCTGCACCGCAACACCCCGGGACCCGTGTGCGCGTCCGTGTCGGCTCCCCCACCCGCTAGCCTCGGTGCGAAGAAGCGGGCCCGGACACTCGAACGTCACATCAGGGATGCCACATGACGACCGTGCTGCTCATCGACGACCACGAGCTGATCCGGCAGGGCCTCGCGGGCGCATTCGCCCAGGCCGACGGCTTCGACATCGCCGGCCAGGCCGGATCCGTGGAGGAGGGGATCAGCCTGGCCCGCGAGATGGCCCCGGACGTGGTCGTCACCGACGTACGACTGCCCGACGGCTCCGGCCTCGACGTCGTCCGTGCCCTGCGCAAGGAGAGTCGCGAGATCGGGCTGGTGGTGCTGACCATGTACGCCGGTGACGAGCAGCTCTTCGCCGCGATGGACGCCGGCGCCTCGGCCTTCGTCGGCAAGGACGCCCCCACCACGACCGTGATCAGCGCCGCGCGCCAGGCGGCCGTGTCGCCCCTGACCTTCTCCTGCACCGGCCTGGGCGAGGCCATGATCAGGCGGATGAGCTCGGGTGCACCCCGGCTCTCCGATCGGGAACGCCAGGTGCTGGACCTGCTGGCCGAGGGTCTCGGGGTCACCGCGATCGCGGGACGGCTGTTCCTCAGCGAGTCGACCGCCAAGAGCCACATCGGCAGGATCTACGAGAAGCTCGGCGCTGCCAACCGCGCGCAGGCCCTCGTCACGGCCATGCGGCTCGGGCTGATCACCTCGGCGGTGCCACCCGTCTGAGACCCCCGTGCCCGGTGGTGCTCCCGGGGGGCTGAGCAGCCGCACCGCTGCCGTGCACGAACTTCACCCGAATTGTCGGGTTTCGCGGAAGACCAGCTCTTCGGGGGCGGCATAGCCCAGAAGGACTAGTTACCAAACCGCCCATATGGGTCACAAGGTTCGAACCGGATGACTGATGCCCTGTTCTGTCCCTTTTGCCATACTTTCTTCACGGAGCCGGAAACGGCGCCGAATAAATCCACCGAGTTCCAGAGGGAAGGAACATCTCATGCTCGAGTACATCCGCAACATCAACAGCCGCCGCAACCAGGACGGTGCCTCCGCCGTGGAGTACGGCCTGCTCGTCGCCGGCATCGCAGCTCTCGTGGTCGCCATCGTCTTCGTCTTCGGCGGGATCATCAAGAACTCGTTCCAGAACACCTGCAACCGCGTCAAGCAGGGTTCGTCCACCACCGCCACCACCTGCTGACCCAGCTCGTGACCGGACGGCCCGGGGCAGTCCATGACGGACCGCCCCGGGCCTTCGGTTCCCACGAGCAGGCTCCGAGCCGGGGCCGCGCAGGGACCGGGACCGCCGAACTCCGTCGGTCGGTCCCAACCTGACCGGACCCACACGACTGTCCGCGCAGCACCAAGCGCGGATGTGCACGGCGACTCCTCAGCGACGCTCATCTTCTTGCAGCGTCGTTCACCGGGGGGGTGTGGAGCAGCCTGCACACGCGTCCGGCTCCGTCGTCCACCGACGGGGCCGGACGCACTCGGAGCATCGAGAACGGCCCCAGAGGATGTGATCGACCAGCGCTGCCATGGCAGCGCAGGTGTGCCAAGTCGGCTCCTCGGCGGGCGTGTCTGAGCATCACAGCCCGTGTTGCCCGGGGGTGGTGAGCCACTGGCACAATCGAGCCCGGTCCCGCCACCGCATGGTGGCGGGACCGGGCTCTCCTGCTCCCGGCCCGTCAGTGCTGCTGCTGCCGCTCGAGGGCGCGGGCCAGGCCGATCCGTTGCAGAGCGGTCGGGTGCGAACCGAACCAGAGCTGGCTCCACCTGGGGGGGTCGGCCGCGCTGAGGGAACGGATCGCCAGCTGGGCCTGCATCTGCTCGAATCCCCGGTAGTCCTGCGTGAAGGCCAGCGACGCCCGGTCGGCCCGCGCCTCCATGGCCCGGCTGACCACGTTCTGCACCGGGCTCGCGAGCAGTGAGCCGACCGTGGCGAGCGCGAGCAGCAGCGCCACCGCCTCGGGCCTACCCGCGTCCTCGACGCCGGCTCGTCGCAGGATCCGGCGACGACCGAGCACCAGACCGAGCAACCCGCTGCCGAGGACGACGCCCGCGGCACCCAGGGCCGTGCCGAGCAGCACGTCGTGGTTCCGGGCATGTCCGAGCTCGTGGGCGACCACGACGAGGGTCTCCCGCTGGGGCACGTCCTCGACGAGGTTGTCGTAGAGCACCACCCGACGGGTGCTCCCGAATCCCGAGACGTAGGCGTTCAGCGTCGTCGTACGCCGGGACGCGTCGGCCACCAGGACGTCGGAGACCGGCACCCGCTCGGCGCGCGCGAGCGCCATGATCCGGGTGCGCAGCTCTCCGTCGGGCAGCGAGGTGAAGTGGTTGAACATCGGCTCGACCACCACCGGATAGACCCAGGAGCCGAGCACCGTCAGGGCTGCCCCTGCCACGGCGGTCCAGAGCGGCCAGCGCCTCGGCGAGCGCCGAGCGCTGCCGACCACCAGCAGCACCATCACCCCGGTGAGCACCCAGTCGACCAGCAGGGAGGTGGCCCGGTCCCGCACCCAGCCGGCCAGCGACTGGGTGGTGAGTCCGTAGTCGAGGGCATTGCCGCGTAGCGCGAGGTCGAACGGCAGCGTCACGAGCGCACCGGCCACCAGGAGCGCGAGGGCGGCCGCGAGCGACCTGAGCCACCACGGTCCCCGAAGGCGCTTGATCAGGGACGAGCCGAGCCCGGTGAGGCCGAGGACCAGCGCGAGCGCCACCGAGACTGCCAGCCCGGCCCAGCCGAGATGGCGCTGGGCGGTGGAGTAGGCGTCGGCGCGACTCAGCTGGCCCGATGAGAACACCTCGCCGGCCGGCACGGGCACCACCCCTCCGCCCGGCACCCAGGACCACGGCACGAACAGGACACCCAGGACGCCCAGGACCACCACGGAGACGCCGATCAGGGCTACGCACAACCGCAGGCTCGGTCTCGACTCGTGGGTCACAGCACTCAGCGTGCCACCCGGGCAAGGCGGGCCAGGTCGGCTCGCCAGCGCGCGACGAACGCGCGCTGGCTGGTGCCGAGCTGGCTGCGGAACGCGTCCTGGGAGGCAGCGCCGTCGCTGACACTCCGGTAGAACCGCACCAGGCGGTCGGTGCCGTGCTCCTGGGCGAGGAACCGGCACGCCAGCCATGCCTCCTCGTAGGTGGCGCCCAGCCCCGAGGCCGTCGGGTCGAGGTCCCGGCTGGTGGGCAACCCGTCCGGCAGCCCGCTGGTGCGGATCCGCTCGAGGATCTGGCCGGCGGCGACGCCGACCGGGACGCCGACGCCGTCGAGGGCGACGAAGTCCGCGAAGCCCTCGAGCAACCAGGTGGGCATCGAGGCGAACGGCGCGTCCGTCGCGACGTGGGTGGCCTCATGACTCATCACGACCTGGGCCCCACGCTGCTCGAGCTTGTCGAAGACCGCGGGATTCACGAACACCCGCACCGGCGCCCCGGGCTCGCGCGAACCGTCGACGGTCGTCGTGACGGCCGCGATGTTGTCGTACTGCCCGGGCTGAGCCTCCAGCACCGCGTCCAGCTGGTCGCGCGACGAGGGGACCTCGACGAGGAGCGGGCCGCGCCAGGAGGGCAGCACCCGCCGGACCTGACGCAGCGCCCTCGGCACCAGCTCGGCGTACCGTCCGACCGACGAACCGGCCACCGCCACCAGCGACTCGGACGTGCGTACGACGGCCAACCGCTCCGTCAGCCACAGCGGGCTGCGCACCCCCGGTCCACCGAAGGAGGCGATCCGAACCGCGTCGCCGGTGGGCACGAAGGTCACGTCGGTCTCGATCCGTGCCGGTGATCGGTCGACCCCGTCGTAGCGGTAGGCCAGGTCGACCCGTCCTCGCCACGCCCCCGCACCGAGCGAGGACTGCTCGCCGGCCGTCAACGGGCTTGCCTCGTCGACGTAGCGCAGAGCCAGGTCACCGACCCTCAGCGCCGCGGCGTTGTCGTGCACCCAGCCGAGCAGCTGCTGCGACCCCGACGTGGCCAGCTTCTCCGTGTCGGCGCGGGTGCCCGACCCCACAGCGGCGACGAAGCCGTCCAGGGCACGCTGCGCCCGCAGAGCGCGGTCGTCCCCCTGGTCCTGGGAGGCTCTCGGTGGCGGAATGGCGACCTCGCGCTCACACCCCACGAGCAGGGTCGAGCACAGCACCACCAGGACCGCCACCAGCCGCCCCTGGAGACGCAGGAAGCCGCCCACCCCACCAGGGCGAGCGGCTTTGCGGGGTTGGTCAGCCAGGGCGGACCGCACCGACGTACGGCATGTCGTGCAGGCCGGAGACCTGGACACCCGAGCGGGGGTTGAGCGCGTTCACGACCTGGCCGTTGCCGACGTACATGCCGACGTGGCTGATCGGGGTGTAGTAGAAGACGAGATCACCGGGCTGCAGCTCGCTCTCGGGGATGTGCGGACTGGAATTGTACTGCGCAGCGGAGTTGTGCGGCAGGCTGACGCCGGCCTGGCTCCAGGCCATCATCGTCAGGCCGGAACAGTCGAACGCGCTCGGACCGGCCGCGCCGTAGACGTAGGACTTGCCGACCTGCGACTTGGCATAGGCCACGACGGCCCCGCCCAGCTTGGCCATCCGCTCGGCGGCGGCCTTCTGCTCGGCCGCGGCCAGCTCGTTGCTCGCCTTCGACGAGCGGGTGTCGACCTTCGCCTGCTGCGCGCGGAGGGTCTTCTCGAGGCCGGACAGCATCGTGACCTCGTCCCGCACGGCGGTCCGGCGGTCGGCGAGCTCCTGCAGGTGGTCGTTGGTCCTCGCCAGCGCCTCGCCGCGGGCTCCGGTGTCGGTGCTGACCGAGGTGACGTTGGTCAGCAGCACGCTGGAGTCCTCATCGATGGCCGGGGATGCCGGCGCCGAGCTACCACCGGAGGCGTCGTACTGGCTCAGCGCGGTGCTGGCCAGGGCCGAGCGCAGGCTGTCCATCACGTGGCGCTCTCGCTGGATCTGCGTGGTCAGCCGGTCGAGCTGGCGACGGCTCCCGTCCAGCGTGGTGCGAGCGGTGTCGTGGCGCTGGGCAGCGGCATCGGCCTGCTGCGCGAGCCGGTCAGCGCGGGCCTGGACTGAGTCGAGGCTGCTGTTGTCAGGGGCTGCCGCTGCAGGACTCGCCGTGGCGAGTCCGAGGCCCACCGTGGTGAGCGCCGAGATCAGAACTGCAGCTGCGCGGGCGTGGTTGTGCATGCGGGCGTGGGGCACGAAGCGGTTGTCCTCTTTGTCGTACGCCTACCAGGTCAGCTGACGGGTTCGGGCCCAAAGACGCCCTACCGGTCCTCCGCCACGGTGGTGACGAGATGGACCGGATTCACCCCAGGAACATGGGTCCCCGGCTCCGGCACAGGCACACCCGCGAGGAATGCCCGATTCGAACTCGGCGCGGCCCCTGAGACAACCCGGTCGGTTGCCTGGTCCAGAGGCCATGAGCCCAACACAGTAGGCAATGTCACGGGCGAGAACAAAACCACCGCCGGGCGAGCCCGGTGTGGCCTCCGCCACGTCGCGGTGACTCGTACCACGTTCCGTGCCTGCCGGGGCGCCCGTGATGTCCGGGTTGCCCGCTCAGGCGGACTCCACCTCGGGGCCGGACAACGGCGTGACCATCCGCAGGGGCGGGACGAGGCCCGACTGGGCCAGCACGTCGAGGGCCTGCTGCTCCTCGTTGTCGAAGCTCAGCTCGGGTGGTGGCCCGAGCAGGACCGTCACCACGCAGTCGTGGCAGGACAGTCCTCTGACCAGACAGCTGTCGCAGTCGATGCGAACGCTCATCGCGGGCTCCTCAATACGTGCGGGGAAGGTGATGGCTCGACTGAACCACTCGCCACCGACAGCTCCTCCCGGCTGCAGCGGTGGCAGGGCTGGGCGGCGCAGGGTCACCGGCCCTGCCTGCCGGACTTTGTCGGTGCCACTGCCTAGCGTCAGGGGCATGAGCAGGTGGTCAGCCCAGATGAGCTTCGACGAGCTCGGTCGTCCCCTGCGCGACATCACCTTCTGCGTGGTCGACCTCGAGACGACCGGTGCCTCGGTGCAGGGAGGCGCGATGATCACCGAGATCGGAGCGGTCAAGGTCCGCGCGGGCGAGGTGCTCGGTGAGTTCCAGACGTTGGTCAACCCGCACGCCCAGATCCCACCCTTCATCGCGGTCCTGACCGGCATCACGAACTCCATGGTCGCGTCCTCGCCGTCGGTCGAGTCCGCGCTGCCGGCTTTCCTGGAGTTCGCCCAGGGCAGCGTGCTCGTCGCCCACAACGCCCCGTTCGACATCGGGTTCCTCAAGCACTTCTGCGCCGCCCAAGGTCGGCCCTGGCCCGGGTTCGAGGTGCTCGACACCGCTCGCCTCGCCCGCCGCGTCATCACCCGCGACGACGCCCCCAACTGCAAGCTCAGCTCCCTCGCCGTGGCCTTCGGGGCGAGCACCACCCCGAACCACCGCGCGCTCTCGGACGCTCGGGCGACCGTCGACGTCCTGCACGGACTGATGGAGCGTCTGGGGGGTCTGGGCGTGCACACCCTCGAAGAGCTGCAGACCTTCACCTCCCGGGTCAGCCCGGCTGTCCGCCGCAAGCGGCACCTCGCCGAGCACCTGCCACACTCCCCCGGCGTCTACCTCTTCCGCGACGAGCAGCAACGGGTGCTCTACGTCGGCACGTCCCGTGACCTGCGCACCCGGGTCCGCGGCTACTTCACCGCCTCGGAGAGTCGCTCGCGCATGGGCGAGATGGTCAACCTCGCTGCGTCGGTGACCGGCATCGAGTGCGCTACCCCGCTCGAGGCCCGCGTGCGCGAGCTGCGCCTGATCGCCGCGCACAAGCCGCGCTACAACCGTCGCAGCCGGCACCCCGAGAAGGTGCACTGGCTCAAGCTCACGGTCGAGCCGTGGCCACGGCTCTCGCTGGTCCGTCAGGTCGCCGACGACGGTGCCGACTATCTCGGGCCGTTCGCCTCGCGACGCACGGCGGAGAAGTGCCTGGGGGCCCTGCACGAGAGCTTTCCCGTCCGCCAGTGCACCGACCGGCTCGCCATCACGCCCACCAGGTCGCCGTGCGTGCTCGCCGAGCTGGGCCGGTGCCTCTCACCCTGCGACGGCAGCGTCTCCGTGGACCAGTACGCCGACCTGGTGGCGACCCTGCGCGCGAACCTGCTGCACCGGGCCGACGAGGTGGTGGCGGCGCTCACGGACCGGATGGACCGGCTCGCGCTGGATGAGCGGTTCGAGGAGGCGGCCGTGCACCGGGAACGGCTCTCCGCCTTTCTCAGGGCGGCAGCCCGGACCCAGCGCCTGGGTGGGCTGTCCACCTGCGGTGAGCTGGTCGCCGCCCGGCGCGAGGACGACCGACGATGGGCCGTCCACGTCGTGCGCAACGGCCGGCTGGCAGCGTCCGGGGTGATCCCTCCCGACGCCCATGCCGGCGCGTGGGTCACCCAGCTCCGGGAGTCGGCCGAGACCGTGATGTCCGGCCCGGGGCCGACCCCGGCCGCCACGGCCGAGGAGTCCGAGCAGATCCTGCGCTGGCTCGAGCAGCCCGGCGTGCGGCTGGTGCACGTCGACGGCGAGTGGGTCTGCCCTGTCCGTGGTGCGACCCGCCATCTGGCGGTCCACGACGCGGTCGAGCAGTCCCGCAAGGCGCTGGTGCCCTTCGACGAGCGCCGTCAGCTCGTGGTCGTCCACCAGCCCTGATGCTCGCGATACGTTGACCCCATGATCACCGCCATTGTCTTCGTGAAGGCCGACGTCGCGCGCATCCCCGAGGTGGCTGAGGCCATCGCCGCGCTGGGAGGGGTCAGCGAGGTCTACAGCGTGACCGGTCAGATCGACCTCATCGCCCTGGTCCGGGTCACCGACCACGAGGACGTCGCGCGCGTGGTGGCCGACTCGATCAACAAGGTCCCGGGCGTGATGGAGACCGAGACGCACATCGCGTTCCGCACCTACTCCCGGCACGACCTGGACTCCGCCTTCTCCCTCGGCCTCGACTAGCAACCACGACCGGCTCCGGCAGGGCCGATCGGACAACCCGCCCCGCTCAACGGGCAAATCCGTGGTTTTCGGTACTTAGCGCCTCCGAATCCGTGAAGATGGTGACATCTCACTGTGCCGGAGGGGCTGGTTCGATGACCGTGATGCCGTCACCGAGGCGCGTGTTCCTCGTCGTGCTCGTGGCAGCACTGCTCCTCCAGACCGCCTGGATCCTGGCCCTCCCCGCCTTCCGGGGGGCCGACGAGTTCGACCACGTCTACAAGGCCGAGGCGGTAGCGCACGGGGAGCTCTTCGAGCGCCCCGGCGTCAGGACCCGTCGGGGCGGACTCGTCGCGGTGCCCAGGGACGTGGTGGAGGCCGCCTCCAGGATGTGCGAGTCCTACCCCTACACGCTGCGGCAGAACTGTCACCCCGTCGAGGACCTGGGCGGTGGCCTGGTGAGCGTGGCCTCCGGGGCGTCGTCCTACCAGCCCGCCTACTACGCGACGGTCGGACTGCTCGCGCGGCCGTTCGGCGGTGCCGGCGCCGACTTCGCGATGCGCTCCCTGACCGCCGCGATCGCCGCCCTGCTCCTCGCGTGGGCGGCGGCGACGACGGCTGGTTGGGCGCGCGACGCCTGGCCGCTGCTCGCACTGTCGGTGGCCACGACCCCGGTGCTCGTCTACAGCACCGCCGTCGCGAGCCCCAACGGCATCACCTACGCAGCAGCCTGTCTGCTGTGGGCTGCCGGGGTCGGACTGGTGGTCCACCCCGGGCGCCCCCGACTGGTCGCCCTGGGCGCGGCGGCCGTCGTGATGATGGCCACGCACAGCACGGGGTTGCTGTGGGTCCCGCTGGTCGTGGCGGCGCTCGCGGTGCTGCAATCCCGGGACGCGTGGCGCGCCCTCTGGGTGCGCCATCGCGGTCGACTTCGCCGAACGGCGGTCGCGGTCGGCGCCGGAGCAGCGTCCTCGGTCGTCTGGATCCTGGTAGCGCGGACCAACGCGCTCACCGCGGCCTCGCAGACCTCCCCCGCGCCCGGGCTCGGCCAGGCGATCGGCTACCAGTTCACATGGGTCCTCCAGACCGTGGGCGCCTTCCCGATGCCCAACGAGCCGGCGCCGGTCGCCGTCTACGTCTTGTGGCTGGTGCTGTTCGCCGCCCTGATGGGCGCGGCGGTCCGTCAGGCGGACCGTCGCCTCCGTGTCGCGCTCGCGTTGCTGCTGACCGCATGGCTCGCCGTGCCGGCGGCGCTGAGCGTCGTGGCGTTCCCCTCGGAGGGGATGGCCTGGCAGGGCCGCTACGCCTTGCCACTGGCTCTCGGTTTCCCCGCCCTGGCCGGACTGGCCCTCACTCGCACTGGGCGGGCGCCGTCCCCGCGGGTGGTCTTCGGCACCGTCATGATGACGGCGGCGGCCCATGCCATCTCCAGCACGGTGGTCGCCTGGAGGGACGATGCCGGTGTCCACTACGCGCCGTCCTTCGCCTCGAGCGTGCCGGGTGGGATCGCCGTGATCGCCGTACTGGCGCTCCTCGGCGGCGTGCTCCCACTGGTGCTCGCGCTCGGGCGACGCTCGGAGCGCGTCGGCACCGGATCGGGCTCGCTCGTCCTGCAGGACGCCGGCTGAGGGATCGCGTGGTCGGGTCGCACCTCGGAGGTCGTACGCCGAGTCAGCGGGTGGCTGCGACCCAGCGCTCCAGGGTCGCCTGCGCCGAACCGGTGTCGAGTGCCTCCGTGGCCCGGACGATGCCGGCCGCGAGTCGTTCCTCGATCGTGCCGGGCGCGGCGGCATGCACGGCCAGCGCTGCTCCCGCGTTCAGCACGACAGCGTCGCGGACGGGTCCGACCTCCCCCGCGAGCAGCCTCCGGACCACCTCGGCGTTGTGGGCGGCGTCCTGGCCGCGCAGGCCCTCGGCCGTGCCCCGTGGGACTCCGAGCGCGGCCGCGTCCACCGAGTGCTCGACGACCTCCCCACCTGTGACCGCCCACAGGCTGGACGTGGTCGTGGTGGTCAGCTCGTCGAGGCCGTCGTCGCCGCGGAAGACCCAGGCGTCCACGCCACGACGCGCGAACACCCCGGCCATCACCGGGGCCATCCGACGGTCGGCACAGCCGATCGCCTGGGCCTGGGGGCGGGCCGGATTGGCGATCGGGCCGAGGAAGTTGAAGGTGGTGCCGATGCCGAGCTCGCTGCGCGCTGCGGCAGCATGGCGCAGGGCCGGGTGGAAGGCTGCGGCGAAGCAGAAGGTGATCCCCGCCTCCTCGGCCACCCTGGCCACGTCGTCGGAGGAGAGGTCCAGCCGGATCCCGAGCATCTCGAGCACGTCCGCGCTGCCCGCCTTGCTCGAGGCCGACCGGTTGCCGTGCTTGACCACCGGAGCGCCGGCCCCGGCCGCGACGATCGCCGCCATGGTGGAGATGTTGACCGAGAAGGAGCGGTCGCCCCCGGTCCCGACCACGTCCAGCACCCGGCCCGGGACCGACAGCGGGGTGGCATGGCGGTACATCGCCTCCACCAGCCCCTGGAGCTCGTCGACGGTCTCGCCCTTGGCCCGCAGCGCGACCGCGAACGCAGCGATCCGGACCGGCGTGGCCTCGCCGGAGAGCACCTCGTCCATCACCCACGCGGTCTGCGCCGACGTGAGGTCGGCGCCGGCGACCAGCGACCCGAGCACGTCGGGCCACGTCGTCGAGGACATCAGCGCGAGGTCATCAGGCTTGGGCCGGGACCCGCGAGCGGAGCAGCCGGATCACGACGTCGGCCAGCTCGATCGGGTCCAGGGGGTGTGCGACCGCTGCCTCGGCGCGTGACCAGGTGGCCAGCCAGTTGTCCTGCACGCGCCCGGTGAGCACGAGCAGGGGCGGACAGCGGTAGATCTCGTCCTTGAGCTGCCGGGCGATGCCCATCCCACCCGCGGGAACAGCCTCGCCGTCGAGGATCGCGAGCGCGATGCCGCCCGCATCCATCTGCTGGATGACGACGGGCTCGGTCGCCACCTCGACGTACTCCAGCTCGGGCAGATCCGGGTGCGGGCGCTTGCCGAGGGCCAGGATCACCTGCTGGCGCGTGTCGACGTTGTCGCTGTAGACGAGCACCTTCAAGGGTGTGCCTGACTCGTTCGTGGGGCTGCTCACGCGGGCGATGCTACCGGTTGGACTACGGGTCGTGGTCGCTCACGTGCCCCAGCGCGGGACGAGGACTCGATGCGCTCGAGACGGTCGAGGCGGCGGTCCTCACGCTTGGCCTCCTGCGCCGACGAGCGCACCCACTGCACGAACAGCACGACGAACAGCAACAAGCCGATCAGGTCTCCCGAGCCCCAGAGGATCCCCCCGGCGAGGTGCTGGTCCGCGTACGGATCCGGGAGCCACGGCATCGCTGCGTGCAGCGAGGGGTACCAGTCCCCCCCGATCAGCTTCGACTGACCCATGATCGTCACACCCAGGAACGCGTGGAACGGCAGGGTGAGCATGAGCAGCAGCAGCCGGAAGGGATAGCTGACCCGACCGGGAACGGGGTCGACGCCCAGGATCGGGGTGAAGAACAGCGCTCCCACCACCACGAGGTGGACGTGCATCAGCTCGTGCAGGGCGTCGGAGCGGAGCGTCGCGTCGTACCAGCCGGTGAAGTACAGCGCCCACGGGCTGACCACGTAGAGCGCGAACGTCAGCGGCGCGAAGCTCAACACCCTCGCCACCGGTGAGTGCAGCACGGCGAGCAGCCATCCGCGCGACCGTCTCGGCAGGGTGCGCAACGCGAGGGTCACCGGGGCACCCAGCGCACAGAAGAGCGGAACCACCATCGTGAGGATCATGTGCTGGACCATGTGAACGCTGAGGAGGGTGTCGTCGTAGGCCGCCACCCCGGAGCTCGTGGCGAAGAGGAACGAACCCATCCCGGCGAGGACGAAGGCAGCGGAGCGCCCCAGCGGCCAGTTGTCGCCGCGCTCCCGGAGCCGCCACACGCCGTAGAGATAGAGCCCCGTCGCCCACACGACGAGCACGAAGAGGACCGGCGGAAGTCCCCACTCAGTGAAGACCGCCGAGGGCGAGAAGGGCGGCACTCCCACAGGTTAGATGCGACACCTCGACGAAACACCGGGGGTAGGGGTGGCGTCTGGGAGACGTGAGGCAATAATAGCGGCGTGGCGACTGCAGCGGCTATCCCGGCATCCCGGCTCCACGGGCATCACGACCGTCCCAGCATGGTCAGCGTGGGCACCATCGTGTGGCTCTCCAGCGAGCTCATGTTCTTCGCGGCGCTGTTCGCGTCGTACTTCACCATCAGGGCTGTCAGCCCTGAGCTGTGGGCCCAGGAGACCGAGAAGCTCAACGTCCCCTTCTCGGCGGTGAACACCACGATCCTGGTGCTGTCCTCACTGACCTGCCAGCTCGGCGTCTTCCAGGCGGAGAAGGGGATCGTCGGTCGCACCGGCAAGGTGCACGAGGTCAAGCTCTGGGGCCTGCGCGAGTGGTTCGTGCTCACCTACGTGATGGGCGCGATCTTCATCGCGGGCCAGTCCTTCGAGTACGCCGAGCTCGTGCACGAGGGGGTCACCATCCCCTCCTCGGCCTACGGCACCGTGTTCTACCTCGCCACCGGCTTCCACGGGTTGCACGTCACCGGCGGACTGGTCGCCTTCATCTTCGTGCTCGGCCGCACCTTCATCGCACGCAAGTTCACCCACGAACAGGCCGTCACCGCCATCGTCGTCTCGTACTACTGGCACTTCGTCGACGTGGTGTGGATCGGCTTGTTCGCGACCGTCTACCTGATCAAGTAGCACTGACCCGATAGGACGCCTAGGTGCGACTCATGCAGAAACCCAGCAGCCGGTTGGCCCACCGCATCGCCGGTCGACTCTCGACCGGACGGCGTAGCCGGGTCGCCGCCCCGCTCGTGCTGCTTCTCGGACTGCTGGTGACCGGTGGCATGTATGCCGCCCTCTCCCCTGCCTCGGCGCAGTCCAGGGCGGACGACGCTGACATGGTGGCCAAGGGCCGCTCGATCTTCCTGGTCGGCTGCGCGTCCTGCCACGGCAAGAACGCCGAGGGCATCGTCACCAAGGACGGCGGTCAGTACGGTCCGCCCCTGATCGGTGTCGGCGCGGCCGCAGTCGACTTCCAGGTCGGCACCGGCCGGATGCCGATGGCACAGCCCGGCACGCAGGCGCTGCGCAAGCCCCCGGTCTACGACGCCGCCGAGACCGAGGCCCTGGCAGCGTTCGTCGCCTCGCTCGGCCCCGGGCCGTCGGTACCCGACTCCAGCGAGTACCAGGCCTCCGACGAGACCGAGGACATCGTCAAGGGTGGTGAGTTCTTCCGCACCAACTGCACCGCCTGCCACAACTTCGCCGGCGGCGGCGGCGCCCTCCCCCGGGGCCGCTTCGCACCCAATCTCAAGGGCGTCTCGGAGAAGCACATCTACGAGGCCATGCTGACCGGCCCGCAGCAGATGCCGGTGTTCTCCGACAAGGTGCTCAGCCCCACCGACAAGCGCCAGATCATCTCGTTCCTGAAGAAGAACGAGGAGTCCCCGTCCTACGGTGGCTACTCGCTCGGCTCGCTGGGCCCGGTCTCCGAGGGACTCGCGGCATGGCTCGTGGGCATCGGCGGCCTGGTCGGGGCCGCGATCTGGATCGCTGCCAACTCCGCCCGTTCGAGGAAGAAGATCCGCTCATGAGCGAGAAACGTGAGCTCGCCAAGGTCGAGACCGAGCCCATCGCCGATCCGGGCCTGCCCGAGCACGAGCCGAGGCCCACCGACGTCGACGAGGGCGCCGAGAAGCGCGCCGAGCGCCAGGTCGCCCTCCTCTTCGGACTCTCGGCGGTCTTCACGCTGCTGTTCTGCGTGTCCTACTTCGTCTTCGACATCGGCGACAACCCCAGCGTCATCCTCGGGTTCGGGGCCTCCAACCTGACGCTGGGTGTGAGCCTGGGGCTCTCCCTGCTGCTCATCGGCGTCGCGACCATCCAGTGGGCGCGCAAGCTGATGACCGACCACGAGATCGTCGAGTTCCGTCACCCCGGCGCCTCGAGTCAGGAGGACCGCGACGACACGGTCGCAGTGCTCGCCCAGGGTGCGCAGGAGTCGGGCATCGCACGGCGGCCCCTGGTGCGCAACTCACTTCTCGGCGCCATGGGGCTGCTCGGTCTCCCCGCCATCATCGCGCTGCGTGACCTCGGCCCGCTGCCCGGCGACAAGCTCTACCACACCGTCTGGAAGAAGGGCATGCGCGTCGTCCAGGACGTCGACGGCCTGCCCATCCGGCCCCGCGACATGGAGATCGGGCAGCTGGTCAACGCCGAGCCTGCGCTCTTCTTCGAGAAGAACGCCGACGGCGAACCCAAGATCGAGGGCATCGAGCTCGCCACCCAGGCCGCCAAGGCTGCCGTGGTGCTGGTCCGGATGCAGCCCGACGACATCAAGCCCGCCAAGGGGCGCGAGAACTGGGGTGTCAACGGCATCCTCTGCTTCTCCAAGATCTGCACCCACGTGGGCTGCCCGATCTCGCTGTGGGAGCAGCAGACCCACCACCTGTTGTGCCCGTGCCACCAGTCCACCTTCGACCTCGCCGACAACGGCCGGGTGATCTTCGGCCCCGCCGCCCGTCACCTGCCCCAGCTGCCGCTGGCGTTGGACAGCGAGGGCTACCTGATCGCGACGAGCGACTTCACCGAACCTGTCGGACCGAGCTTCTGGGAGCGTGACAACTATGAGCTCAGCTGACGCCATCGCACGGACGAACGGCAAGAAGGCGGCCAAGGCCGACAAGCCGTCCAAGGCCGGCGCCGCCGCGACGTGGGCCGACGACCGGCTCGGTCTGGCCACTCTCGCCAAGAAGAACCTGCGCAAGGTCTTCCCCGACCACTGGTCGTTCATGCTCGGCGAGATCGCGCTGTGGAGCTTCGTGATCCTCCTCCTCACCGGGGTGTTCCTGACGCTGTGGTTCCGGCCCAGCATGGCCGAGGTCGTCTACGACGGCTCCTACGACCAGCTGCGCGGCATCCACATGTCCGAGGCGTACATGTCCAGCCTGAACATCTCCTTCGATGTCCGTGCGGGTCTGCTCATGCGTCAGATCCACCACTGGGCGGCCTCGGTCTTCATCGCGGCGATGATGATCCACCTGCTGCGCGTCTACTTCACCGGCGCCTTCCGCAAGCCGCGCGAGCTCAACTGGGTGATCGGCAGCCTGCTGCTGCTCCTCGGAACCCTCGAGGGCTTCACCGGGTACTCCCTGCCCGACGACCTGCTCTCCGGCACCGGCATCCGTGCGGCCGACGGCTTCATGAAGTCGATGCCGGTCGTCGGCACCTACATGTCGTTCTTCCTCTTCGGCGGGGAGTTCCCGGGTGACTCGATCATCCCGCGGCTCTTCACCGTGCACGTGCTGCTGATCCCCGGCCTGCTGCTCGCGCTGATCGGCGCACACATGATGCTGCTCGTCTACCACAAGCACACCCAGTGGCCCGGGCCGGGACGCACCGAGCAGAACGTCGTGGGCTTCCCGATGCTGCCGGTCTACATGGCCAAGGCAGGTGGCTTCTTCTTCGTCGTCTTCGGTGTCCTGACGCTGATGGGCGGTCTGCTCAGCATCAACCCCGTCTGGCGCTACGGGCCCTACAACCCTGCCGAGGTGACTGCGGGCTCCCAGCCCGACTGGTACATGGGCTGGCCGGACGGCGCCCTGCGGATCATGCCGGGCATCGAGACGCACCTCTTCGGGGTGACGCTGTCCTGGAACGTCTTCCTGCCGATCATCGTGCTCCCCGGGCTGATGTTCACGATTCTGATGATGCTGCCGTTCGTGGAGGCCTGGATCACCGGGGACAAGCGCGAGCACCACCTGCTCGAGCGTCCGCGCAACGCCCCAACCCGGACCGCCCTGATGGTCGCGCTGATGACCTTCTACGGCCTGATGTGGGCCGCCGGCGGCAACGACATCATCGCGATCAAGATGCGGCTGAGCATCAACCAGATCACCTACTTCATGCGCGCGGCGGTGTTCATCGGACCGGTGATCGCCTTCATCATCACGCGCCGGTGGTGCATCTCCTTGCAGCGTCACGACAACGAGACGCTGCTGCACGGCATCGAGAGCGGCGTCATCATGCGCGATGCGCAGGGTGGCTACAGCGAGAAGCACATCCCGCTGCCCGTCTCCCGGGCCTACACCCTCACCGCGCGGAACCGGGACGAGATGTTCCACCCCGAGCTCGAGATCGACGGCAACGGCGTGGCGTCCCCGACGGCGCGCAAGGACAAGCTCAGGGCGAAGCTCTCGCGCTACTGGTACGGCGACAACGTGCAGAAGCCCACGCGGGCCGAGCTCGAGGAGGCTCACCACCACGCCGAGGTCGAGCACGAGCACGAGATCGGTCTCGACCACGCGGCTGACGGCCACCAGTTCGACGGACGTCACGACGTGAGCGGGGACGAGCTCACCACTCGGCACTGAACTTCCACCGGACGAGGGGACCCGGGTGCACCCGGGTCCCCTCGTTCGTGTCCCGCATGCTGGTCTGACCACTTGACCAGTAGCGGGTGGTCGCCAAGGCTGCCCTCATGGTGCTGAGACCCGTCGCGCGTCGACTCGTCCCCGAGGACGTCTTCGACCAGCTCCTCGGCGAGGTGGTCGACGGCGCCCTCTCCCCCGGGGACCCGCTTCCCAGCGAGCGGCGGCTGGCCGAGGTCCTCGGCGTCTCCCGACCGGCCGTGCGCGAGGCGTTGCAGCGGCTCTCCCAGGCTCAGGTCATCGAGGTCCGTCACGGCGGCAGCACCCGGGTCCGCGACTTCAGGACCTCGGCGGGGCTCGACCTCCTCCCCCGGCTGCTCGTCCGCGGCGGCGAGCTCGATCCGGCGGTCGGCCGCAGCATCCTGCAGGCACGCCAGTCCATCGCGCCCGCCGTGGCGGCGCAGGCCGCGCAGACGAGCGGTCCGCGGGCCGCCACGGCCCTGCGCTCCTCCCTGAGCGAGCTGCAGCAGTCCACCGACTCCGAGGCCCGCCAGCATGCAGCGCTGGGCTTCTGGGACGCCGTCGTGGACGCCGCGGACTCCATCGTCTTCCGGCTGCTCTTCAACAGCCTGCGGCTTGCCTACGAGCCGGCCATCGCCGCCCTGGGCCCGCTGATGCAGGCGGAGGTCGACAACCTCGAGGGGTATCGCCGCCTGGCCGACGCGATCGCGTGCGGCGACTCAGGGTCGGCGCACGCGGCCGCGGACGACCTGCTCCGACCCGCCACCGCGGCGCTGGGACGGCTTCTCGAGCACTTCGACGATGCCGCGGGCGAGCTCGGCGACGGGCCTGGCGCAGAACCGGGTCCCCCGACCTGATCGAGCCTCACCCCGGCATCGCCTGCAGCCCCCGCCACTCATCCCCCTCCGAAGGGTCACCGTGTCCAAGCCCAGCCCCGAGATCGAGTTCCAGGCACGTGCGCGTCTCGCCGCGGACGAGCGCCGCCTGGCCGCCCGCAGCAGCGCCGCAACGACCCGCACCCCCGGCGACCCCCACCCGGACCGGATCACCGGCTCCCGGCGTGCCTCCCAGCCCCTCACAGCCGTGTGGCGGCAGTTCTGGCGGCACCCGTCCCCCTGGCTGACCGGGGGGTTCCTCCTGGGGTCGATCGGCTGGCGGGTCAGCGTGCCCGCATTCGACTGGACCGACCTGGTCGTCCCGGCTGCGCTGGTCGTGCTCTTCCCGCTGATCGAGTGGGTGATCCACGTGGCGATCCTGCACTGGCGACCCCGCCGGGTGGCCGGCGTGCCCGTGGACTCGCTGCTCGCGCGCAAGCACCGCGCCCATCACGCCGATCCCCGGTTGCTTCCCCTGGTGTTCATCCCGTGGCAGGTGGAGCTCTGGCTGCTGCCGTCGTACGTCGTGGTGGCCCTGCTGGCCTTCCCCTCGCACTCGGCCGGCGCCTCGTTCCTGGTCGGTGTCGGGGTCTTGATGTTGACCTACGAGTGGGTGCACTACCTGGTGCACAGCGACTACCGGCCGCGCTCGGCGGCCTTCCGGTCCGTGTGGCGCAACCATCGGCTGCACCACTACAAGAACGAGCACTACTGGTTCACGGTCACCTCGGCCGGAACCGCCGATCGGCTCTTCGGGACCTACCCCGACGCAGCCGAGGTGGCGACCTCACCGACCGTGCGCCGGCTGCATGCCCTCGAGGAGAGCCGGCTCAGCTGAGGGCGGAGCCGGCCTTGTAGTCCGCGAAGGAGGCGTTCCAGTCACCGAACCCGTTCGTGAGCGTCATCTGCCGGGAGGTGCCGGAGTACTGCACGACGTCGCCGACCTTCGTGGCGTTGTAGAGCCACGCGGCGTTGCTGGTGCTCATCCCGGTGCAGCCGTGACTGACGTTGGCGCGTCCTTGGGAGGCCACCGACCAGGGAGCCGCGTGGACGAACTCGCCGGTGTAGGTCACCCGCATGGCGTACTCGACGTCGTTGAGGTCGTAGCCGTCGGCGCTGTTGGGGTCGATCCCGATCGTCTCGGAGTTCATCCGCTTGTGCCGGAACTTCTCGACGATGACCTTGGTGCCTGAACGAGTCGTGAACTTCGGCTGCTCGCCGGTGGTGATCGGGATCGTCCGGACCAGCGTCCCGTTGCGGAAGACCCGCATCTGGTCCTTCTTCATGTCGACCTTGCTCACCATCGAGTCCCCGACGTGGAAGGTCATGGTCCGATCCTTCTGCCCGTAGATGCCGCCGCCCGCCGGGACCCCGGCGATGTCGGCGTTGACGGTCACGTCGGTGCCGGGCCGCCAGTAGCTGCGCGGTCGCCAGTGCACCTCCTGGTCGCTCATCCAGTGGAAGGCACCCACCTGAGCCGGCTTGCTGACGACCTCGAGATGGCGCTCGATGGAGGCCCTGTCGCTCACCGGCACGTCGAAGCGGATGATCACCGGCATGCCGACTCCGACGGTCTGCCCGTCGACCGGGACGAAGCTGGGATAGGTCTGCTCGTCCAGGCTCAGCGCCCTGGTACGGAAGGTCGACTCGAAGTTCTTCTTCAACCCCTTGTCGTCCGTGGCCGTGCTGGTGACCCGGTATCGCGAGTCGGCCTGCAGCCGGGTCTGGGCCACCCACCGGGACTTGTTCGCCGAGAGCTTGCCCTCGACGATGCCGCCCTTGGGCCCGGTGACCTGCACGTTCTCGAAGGTCCCCGACTCCACCCGCAGGTTGAGCTTGCGCTCGAGGTCGACGCCCTTGGCGCCGGGCCGGATGTTGCTCACGATCGTCGCGGCGGACGTCGAGCTCGCCTGCGTGGGAGCGCTCTGGACCTTCGGCGCGGAGGACTTCTGTCCCACCTGGGCGGAGCAGGCGGTCACCGAGACGAGGACCACGGCGACCGCCACCAGGGACACATGGGACAGGGGGGTGCGGACGGACCTGCGAGGCATTAGGGAACTCCCGAGTCGGAAAAGAGGGTCGGCTCGTCTCAGGCTAACAACCGATTCCCCAGAACACGGCCGCGGCGGTCATGTGTCCCTGCTCACTCGTGGGTCAGTGAGCGTGCTCGCCGCGGTAGTACTCGAAGATCAGGCCGCTCAGTGCGACCGCGCCGAGGGCGCTGCCGATGATGAACAGCCACCAGCCGACCGCGACCCCCATGGCCATCACGGCCAGGCACAGGGCGCACCACAGCGGCCACCAACTGTACGGCGGGAAGAAGCCGAGCTCCCCCGCCCCGTCAGCGATCTCGCCCTCCTGGCGGTCCTCCGGGCGCGGTTCCATCCGACGGGCATGGAAGCCGAGGTAGAAGGTGATCAGGGTGACCAGCAGGAAGGTCATCACCAGGGCCGTGGTGCCGGTCCAGTCACCCGCGATGAGCCAGTACGCCGGTGAGACCAGCGCGAAGAAGACGGCACAGATGCCGAAGATGGTGGCCTCGGCCTTCATCGTCCCTGCCCTTCTGTTCCGAGCGCGTCCCCGCGCCCTCCCATGTCGGGTGCGTCGGAGGCTTGGTCGTCGTCACCGAGACCGTCGTTGTCGGCGTACTCGAGCGCCGCGATCTCCGGGTGGTGGAGGTCGAAGGCCGGTGACTCCGAACGGATCCGTGGGATGGACACGAAGTTGTGCCGAGGTGGCGGACAGCTCGTGGCCCACTCCAAGGAGCGACCCCAGCCCCACGGGTCGTCGACGGTCACCTTCGGCGCCCGACTGGTCTTGTAGACGTTGTAGAAGAACGGGAACGTCGAGGAGGCGAGCAGGAAGGCGCCGATGGTCGAGATCTGGTTCAGCGTGGTGAACCCGTCGGAGGCCGAGTAGTCCGCGTAGCGACGCGGCATCCCCTCGACCCCGAGCCAGTGCTGCACCAGGAACGTGGTGTGGAAGCCGACGAACAGCAGCCAGAAGTGGATCTTGCCGAGCCGCTCGTCGAGCATCTTGCCGGTCATCTTCGGCCACCAGAAGTAGAAGCCGGCGAACATCGCGAAGACCACCGTGCCGAAGACCACGTAGTGGAAGTGGGCCACCACGAAGTAGGAGTCCGAGACGTGGAAGTCGAGCGGGGGCGAGGCCAGGATGACCCCGGTCAGGCCGCCGAACAAGAAGGTGGTCAAGAAGCCCACCGACCAGAGCATGGGGGTGTCGAAGGATATGGATCCCCCCCACATCGTGCCTATCCAGTTGAAGAACTTCACTCCGGTCGGCACGGCGATCAGGAAGGTCATCCCCGAGAAGAACGCCAGGTCGACCGCACCGGTGACGAACATGTGGTGCGCCCAGACCGCCACCGAGAGGATCGCGATGCCCAGCGTCGCACCGACCAGCCCCACGTAGCCGAAGATCGGCTTTCGGCTGAACACCGGCAGGATCTCGGTGATGATGCCGAAGAAGGGCAGAGCGATGATGTAGACCTCAGGGTGCCCGAAGAACCAGAACAGGTGCTGCCACAGGATCGCGCCGCCGTGGCTGGCGTCGAACACGTGGGCCCCGAGCTTGCGGTCGGCCTCCAGCGCGAGCAGCGCGGCGGCCAGGATCGGGAACACGATGATCGCCAGCAGGCTGGTCACCAGGGTGTTCCAGACGAAGATCGGCATCCGGAACATCGTCATGCCCGGAGCACGCATGCAGATGATCGTGGTGATGAAGTTGACCGAGCCCAGGATGGTGCCCAGACCGGCCAGCCACAGGCCCATGATCCACAGGTCACCGCCGATGCCCGGGGAGCGGACCACGTTGGACAACGGCGTGTAGGCGAACCAGCCGAAGTCGGCGGCACCCTCAGGAGTGAGGAACCCGGAGAAGGTGATGATGCTGCCGAACAGGAAGAACCAGTAGCTCAGCATGTTCAACCGTGGGAAGGCCACGTCCGGGGAGCCGATCTGCAGCGGCATCACCACGTTGGCGAACCCGATGAACAAGGGAGTGGCGAACAGCAGCAGCATGATCGTGCCGTGCATCGTGAAGAGCTGGTTGTAGAGCTCCTCGTTGACGACCTGCTGGCCGGGGAACGCGAGCTCGGAGCGCATGATCAGCGCCATCACGCCGGCGATCAGGAACCAGGCGAACGACGTGACCAGGTAGAGCTTGCCGATCAGCTTGTGGTCGGTGGTGGTGAGGATGCGCACCACCTGCTGACCCAGCGGGGGGCGCGGGGGCGCGACGCGGGCGCCGGTGGGCGCGTCGGAGACGGCGGTCACTGTTCTCCTCCAGTGCTGTCGGCGGAATCGAGGCCGGGGGTCGTCCGGACCTCCGAGGAACCCAGGGCGGGACCGGTGTTGCCTTGCTCGGCGAGCTTGGCCAGGTGGGCGTCGTACTCGGCCTGGTCGACGATCTTCACGTCGAAGAGCATCCGCGAGTGGTAGACGCCGCAGAGCTCCGCGCAGCGACCCTCGAAGGTGCCCCGGCGGGTGGGGGTGATCGCGAAGTTGTTCAGTCCGTCACGACCTGGCACCACGTCCATCTTGAACAGGAACGCGGGCACCCAGAAGGAGTGGATGACGTCAGGCGAGGAGAGGTTGATCTCGACGCTCTTGTCCTTGACCAGCCACAACGTCGGCCGGGTCTCGGTGGTGCCACCCTCGTGCACCACGTCACCGCCGACCTGGACGTACTTCTTGGCACTCGCGTCCCAGCCGAGGTTGTAGTTGAACGTCCAGGACCACTGCTGACCGACGACCGTGACTGTCTCGTCCGGGTTCTTGTCGTCGTGCAGCACCTTGTTCTGGGTGTCCACGGTGAAGTAGAAGAAGACGATCACCATCATGATCGGGGCGATCGTGTAGAAGATCTCGATCGGCAGGTTGTACCTCGTCTGCACCGGGATCTCGGTCTCGCTGCGACGGCGGTAGCGGATCGACACGTAGGCCATCAGCCCCCACACGAGGACACCGGTGATCATCGCCGCCAGCCACGACCACATCCACAGGTCGTGGACGTAGGGGGCCTCCTTGGTCGCTCCGACCGGCAGCGCGAGCCGCCTGATCTGGCTCTCGTCCTCGGCCGAACAGCCACTCAGGACAAGCAGCGTGGTGGCCATCAGGCCTCCGAGCGCCGCACGGCGGAAGCGCAGGGGATGCTCCAGACTCACGGACGAGCCCTTTCGTAAGCAGACATGGACTTCTGACCAGTTAAGGACAATCGGAAGACTACTACTCACCGGCCCCACTACAGCGGGCAGGGCGCGGGTGGGTTTGGTGTGAGCCAAGCCCGAGCCACGTACCTCGACCACGCCTCTGGGCAACCGCGCACCCCGCCGCCCGCGAGGCCGAGCAGGCGCCGGGCGCGGGACGCGTCGCGTCGTCAGCACCCACCGGCGCGTGACCCCGGCTCACGGTGGGCATCGCCCGCGGGGGGGGGGGGGGGCGACGAGGTGACGTGCACGCCAGTGGACCCACGCGGTCCACCTCGGGGTCCTGGGAGTGCTCGCGGGCCACGCGCGGCGCGGCGACCTCCTGCTCTCCTCGGAGGTCGAGCACTCAGCCGTGCTGCAGGCCGGAAGCTGGCACGCGGCCCGTGGCGGCAGGTTCGGCAGGGTCCGCGTGGACGACCGGGGCAGAGTCTCTGCGTCCCACCTGGAAGCCGCGATCGCCGAGCACGGAGAGCCGGCCGTCCTGGCGCTGCAGGCAGCCAACCCCGAGGTCGGGGTGCTCCAGCCGGTCGGCGAGCTGGCGGCGAGCCTCGGGGTTCCCGTGTTCGTCGACGCGTGTGCCTCGGCGGGACGACTCCCCTCCCCGACGGCTGGGCGGCCGCCGCGGCCTCGGCACACAAGTGGGGCGGGCCCGCAGGAGTCGGTGTGCTGCTGGTGCGCCGCTCGGCGCGCTGGCGCAACCCGTTCCCCGGACGTGCGGGTCGACGAGCGCGCAACCGGCTTCGAGAACGTGCCCGCCGCGCTGGCGGCCGCTGCCGCGCTGCGCGCGAGCCTCGAGGAGCAGCACCGCGAGCCACACCGGCTCGCGCAGGTGCATGCACGGCTCACCTCCGACCTGGCGGCAGCCGTGCGGTCGATCCCGGACACCGAGGTGTTCCTCTCCGAGGGTGACCGGTTGCCCCACGTGCTGGCGTTCTCCTGCCTCTACGTCGACGGGGAGGCGCTGGTCACCGAGCTCGACCGGCTCGGCTTCGCGGTGGCCAGCGGCTCCGCGTGCACCGCCAGCACCCTCGAGCCGAGCCATGTGCTCGCGGCCATGGGTGCCCTGACCCACGGCAACGTGCGTGTCTCCCTCGGCCGGGACACCGACCCGGCCGAGATCTGTCGTCTCGCCGAGGCGTTGCCCGGGGTCGTGGAGCGGCTGCGCGCCGACAGCGGCGTACCCCGATGAGCGCCGGCGCAGGAAGCCTGAACCTCGACTGTCGGGCGATGCCGTGCCCGCGACCGATCATCGAGCTCGCGAAGGTCTTCGCCGGGTGCCGGTCGAGGCGTACGGTCGGGTCTGAGCCTGCCGCTGACGGGGCAGCCGACGGGCCACTGACGAGCGGGGGATGGGGGAAGGAGTATGGGTGGAGCGGCACCGACGGGGCCCTGACCTGTCCGGTGCGACGCCTCAGCCGAGGTGGGGCCTGACCTCGGCGGCCGCGTCCTCGCCGTAGGCGTCCGCCAGCCGGTCGAGGAACTGCGCGTGGGTGAAGGAGTACTCCTGGGTGCCGACCTGCTCGACGACGTAGGCGGCCAGCACACAGCCGACCTGGGCCGCGCGCTCGTGGGGCAGCTCCCACTCGAGCGCGGCGAGGAAGCCGGACCGGAAGGCGTCCCCGACTCCTGTCGGCTCCACGGCCTTGACGCCCGCCACGGCGGGGACGTGGATGTCCGAGTGGTCGGTGCTCACGATGCGCACCCCGTCAGGTCCCAACGTGATGACCTGGGTGCCCACCGCCGCGACGATCTCAGCGGCTGACCATCCCGTCTTGGACTCGATCAGGTGCGACTCGTACTCGTTGGAGAACAGGTAGGCGGCGCCGTCGACGAGCTCGCGGATCATCTCGCCCTCTCCGAAGGCGAGCTGCTGGCTGGGGTCGGCCACGAAGCGGTAGCCGCGCTGGCGGCACTCCTGGGTGTGCCGGACCATCCCCTCGGGGTCGTCCGGCCCGATCAGCACGAAGGTCGGCTCCCCCACACGCGCGACGATCGGGCCGAGCTCGATCAGTCTCGCCTCGCTCATCGCGCCGGGGTAGAAGCTGGCGAACTGCGCCATGCTCGCGTCGGTGGTGCACACGAACCGAGCCGTGTGCAGGTCCTCGGAGATGCGCACGGAGCCGGTGTCGACCCCGTGGCGCTCGAGCCAGGAGCGGTAGTCGGCGAAGTCCTCGCCTGCGGCGCCCACGAGCACCGGGCGCACGCCCAGGCGGCTCAGACCGAAGGCGATGTTGCCGGCGCACCCGCCGCGGCGGATCTCCAGGTCGTCGACGAGGAAGGAGACCGAGAGCTTGTCCAGCTGCTCGACCACGAGGGAGTCGGAGAACCTGCCTCCGAAGGTCATCAGGTGGTCGGTGGCGATGGATCCGGCGATGAGCAGCGACATAGGTCCTCGATGGTGGCGGCCGGGCGGAGTCCGTGCAAGACACGAACACTACCGAGAGGTACGAATGCGTGTACCCGCTGGTAGCCCTTAGCGTCGAGACATGAGCTACGAGCGCCTCGCCTACGACGACCAGGACTCCGCCCACCAGATGCACCACGACTGCACCGCGTGCGCGACGAGCATGGATCTCCCGGGCCGACGCATCGAGGAGCGCGCGGTCACGATGCCGGCGCCCTCGCTGGAGTTCGAGACCTACCCGCGCGAGGTGCGCAAGCCCCGTATCGAGGTCAGCGAGGCGGCCGCGCACCTGGCCTCGCGGCTGCACCTCCACCTGGACTGAGACCCTCGGCAACGCACACGTGGCGGCGTCCCCGGTGTCCGGGGGCGCCGCCACGTGTCATGTCGGTGCGGGTACGGCTCGGGTCGACGCGAGCGTCGACACCGGGACCTCAGTGGAAGGAGTCTCCACAGGCGCACGAGCCGCCCGCGTTGGGGTTGTCGATGGTGAAGCCCTGCTTCTCGATGGTGTCGACGAAGTCGATCGTCGCGCCGTTGAGGTAGGGGACGCTCATCCGGTCGACCACCACGTTGACGCCGTCGAAGTTGGTGACGATGTCACCGTCGAGGGTGCGCTCGTCGAAGAACAGCTGGTAGCGGAGGCCGGAGCACCCGCCGGGCTGGACGGCGATGCGCAGCTGGAGGTCGTCGCGACCCTCCTGCGTCAGCAGGCTCTTGACCTTGGCCGCTGCGGCGTCGCTGACGTTGATGCCGTCGGTGCGGAGATCCTGGGCAGTTTCGACCTGCTCGGTCATGGGTGCACTCCATTGCTGATCGGGGTGTTCTTGCTACTGCTCAATGGTCGCACACCAGCGGTTATTCCGCGCATCGACGGCGGGCGGTCCGGGCGCGGCGGCGCGGTCAGCGGGACCAGGTGCGAGCCGTCCGCGTGGCGAGTGCTGCCAGCGCCTCGGCAGGCTCGCCGAGCGCTCGCTCCTCGCCCACCAGGTCCACCACCGAGTACGCCGACTCCACACCCAGCGCGCGCATCTCGCGCGAGCCGACGAGCACCTGACCCGCGAGGGCGATGCACGGCACGAGGTTCTGCGCGGCCACCGCTGCCACCCCGTAGGGCACCTTTCCCGACCGGGAGGAGAAGTCGAAGGAACCCTCGCCGGTGACCACGAGGTCGGCGGCGCCGATCTTGGCGCCCAGCCCGACCGCCTCCGCGACGAGGCTCACCCCTGGGCGCTGGGTGCCCCCCAGGAGCATCAGGGCGAACCCCAGCCCCCCGGCCGCGCCGGTGCCCTTCTGGGAGGCGAGCTTGCGATCGGTGGTCTCGGCGAGCTGCTGCAGCCACCCGTCGACGCTCACCAGCCGCTCCTCGGCCAGGCCCAGCTGCTCGCCGTAGGCCTTGGTGGCCCCGGTCAGGCCCAGCAGGGGGTTCTCGACGTCGCTGGCGAGGACGAGCTCCACCCCTGCGACCCGCTTCCTCGCGGGCTCCAGGTCCACGGAGGTGAGGTCTCGCAGCCCCCTCGGCCCTTGGTCGAGCGGTCCACCCTGAGACGTGGCACCCAGAGCCGCGAGCAGACCCGCTCCCCCGTCGTTGGTCGCCGAGCCGCCCGATCCGACCACCACCCGGTCGGCGCCACCGGTGACCGCGAGGTCGACCAGCTCACCGACCCCTCGCGAGCTGGCGCGCTCGGGGTCACGCAGCTCCGGCTCGGTCAGGTGCAGCCCGACGGCCTGCGCACTCTCCACGTAGGCCGTCCGCTCGACCCGCAGGATGGCGGCGGGGACCTGTCCGCCGTAGGGATCGGCGACCGTGACGGCGTGCAGCCGTCCCCCCAGCGCGGAGTGCAGCACGTCGAGGAATCCAGGGCCACCGTCGGACATGGGCACCTGCACCAGCGCGTCGCCGGGTGCGCGCCGCGCCCACCCCGTCGCCATCGCCGAGGCTGCCTCCCGGGCGGTCAGGGTGCCGGCGAACTCGTCCGGGGCGAAGACCACGTGCATGGGCTCATCCTGCCGTGCCCTCGTCTGCGCCTGGTGGGAGGATTCCCGCCATGGCGACCGTCGAGCTCCCGCTGCTCCCTCTCGGCCTCGGCACCGACCGCTCCTCCGAGCGCGGGGTCGAGTGTCCCGGCGACCTGCCGGCGGCCTCCGATCCCGACCTGGTCGCCCGGGCGATCCGCGCGAAGGAGAGGCTCGAGGAGCGGGTGTTCGTGCTCGGTCACCACTACCAGCGCGACGAGGTGATCGCGTTCGCGGACGTGACCGGCGACTCGTTCAAGCTGGCCCGCGACGCGGCCGCCCGACCGGAGGCGGAGTACATCGTCTTCTGCGGCGTGCACTTCATGGCCGAGTCGGCCGACATCCTGACCGGGCCGGAGCAGAAGGTGGTGCTCCCCGACCTCGCTGCAGGCTGCTCCATGGTGGACATGGCGCGGCTGGCCCAGGTCGAGGACGCCTGGGACGCGCTGACCGACGCAGGGATCGCCGACGTCGTCGTACCCGTCACCTACATGAACTCTTCGGCCGACATCAAGGCCTTCTGCGGTCGACACGACGGCACGGTGTGCACGTCCTCGAACGCGCAGGCCGCGCTGGAGTGGGCGTTCGCGCAGAAGGGCACGGACACGAAGGTGCTGTTCATGCCGGACCAGCACCTCGGGCGCAACACGGCAGTGCGCGAGCTCGGGTTCGCGCTCGAGGACTGCGTCGTGTGGAACCCGCTGCTTCCGGGCGGAGGCCTGACCCCGGCGCAGCTCCGCGACGCGCGCGTCATCTTGTGGAAGGGCCACTGCTCGGTCCACGGCCGGTTCTCCGTCGAGGTGGTCGAGACGCTGCGCGCGACCATCCCCGACGTCCGGATCCTGGTCCACCCCGAGTGCCGTCACGAGGTCGTCACGAGTGCCGACCTGGTCGGTTCCACGGAGTTCATCATCAAGACGGTCGAGGCCGCCCCACCCGGCACCTCCTGGGCGATCGGCACCGAGCTCAACCTCGTCAAGCGGCTCGCCGACGCCCACCCCGAGCAGAACATCGTCTTCCTGGACAGGACCGTCTGCTACTGCTCGACGATGAACCGCATCGACCTGCCACACCTGGTGTGGGCGCTGGAGTCACTGGCGGAGGGGCACCTGGTCAACGTGATCGAGGTCGATCCCGAGACCGAGCACTGGGCCAAGGTGGCGCTGCAGCGCATGCTGGACCTGCCCGGCAAGTCACACCGCGACTGAGCTCCTCACACCACTCCCCCGACGCGCCACCCGTGCGCGAGGACGACGCTCTCGAGCTCACGCCAGTCGGAGTAGTCCGCGGTGCCCTCTGGTCCGCAGGGAGCGCTCACCGCGGGCGGGACCTCCCACAGGGGTGCCGCCAGGTTCGGTGGCCTCGTGAAGTCGAGCACCTCTGCCATGTTGCGTGCGGCTGCGTCCCGTCTCGTCAACGGCGTGAGGCCCGTGCCCATCTCGGGCGCCACGCCGGGGGCCACGTGGTCGTAGAACCCGCCCCACTCGTCGTAGTTGATGACCAGGGCCGTCCGCTCCCAGCCGGGGCCGTGGGTGACCGCGCGGTAGACCTGGTCCAGGAAGGACTGCCCGGCTCGGATGTCGGCGTGCGGATGGTCGTCCGCGGACGTGCCGGTGCCCTCGTCGAGGAACTTCGGGTCCAGGAACGACACCGAGGGCAGGGTGCCTGCCGCCGCGTCCACCTGGAACTGCTGCCAGGTGCGCGAGATGGGGAGGTAGGTGGTCCCGTACAGAGCCAGGAACGGCAGGTCGACGTAGTAGTAGGCGTGCGAGACCTGCTGGTCCGCCAACCGGTCCCCGGATGGTCGGCATCGTGGACACCGCACTGGAGTTGTGGATCCGGTCGGTCTGCGCGCTGTGCTGGTAGAAGCGGTTCGGATAGGTCTCGGCGAGCGTCGCGGAGAAGTACCGGTCGAAGGTCGTCCAGTACGGCGCGGCATGCCCGTAGAAGCCGAGGTCTCCGCGCTCGTAGCAGCCGATCGCGAACTCGTCGTTCTCACCCGAGCGCAGCCACCCGTCGCAGCGACGGCCGTTGAGCTGGACCCGGCCGCCCTCGAAGGAGTGGTCGGGATCGGGGTGGGAGCAGCCCTGGTAGTCGGTGAGGTGATGGGTTCGACGGGAGATGCCGTCCCGGTCGACGTAGGTCAGGCCGGCCTGTCTGCCGTCGGCGCACCGAGCGCCGCCACACCTGCAGCGCCGGCTGCGCCGCGAGGATCTCGCGTCGAGTCAGCGGCGGGGTCACCGGCCCGCCCCCCAGACGTCGTACCCGAAGCCGCGGGCGGTCTCCGCGTAGCCCAGGGGCGGGAGACCGAAGGTGTCCTCGATCGTTCGCAGCAGCGAGTAGTGGTTGTACCCGGTGTTGTTGATCGTGCCGGGGGCGATGAAGGGAGAGACCAGCACGGTGCCGGTGCGGCCACCACCCATGCCGTAGATGCCCGGCAGTGGCGAGTTCGGCCCGGGGCCTTCTCCGCAGCACGCCTGGGCGCCGTCGGGGTTGTCACTGTCGGCCTCGTCGAAGGTGACCACGAGCAGGCCGTCGCTCTGGAAGGCCGGCGACCTCAGGATCTTCGGCACCCAGGCCCGGAGCCACGCATCGGCGCTCACCAGGCCACCTGGACGCCCGTCCACGCACGGGCTGTCGTGCCCGTCGTTGCACAGGTTGGGCGTGATGTAGGTCAGGTTGCGCGTGGTGGAGACCGAGGCCAGGTCACTCGGGAGGCGCGACAGGTCGACGTCGTTGGCGGCGCAGGACCGGGTGTCGGTGATGCTCCGGAAGTAGACGAAGGGGTTGTGCCGGGCTGCGTACTGGTCACCGGACGGGCCTGCTGGGTGTCGTCGGCGGTGTTCGGCTCGGGTGCCGGCAGGGCGTCATGTCCTCCATGTAGCCGCGCCAGGTCAACCCCTTGGCCTGCAGCTGGTCCGCGACGGTCTCGACGTCGGCCGGGTAGACGCAGCGTCCCCGACGGCCGGCCGGGAGCGGTGGTGCCGAGCCGGACGAAGTCGCTGTAGCTCTGGCAGTCGGCCTGGGTCTGGGGGTTCGGGCCCTGTCCACTTATCTGAGCGAGGTAGTTGGGCAGGCTGTTGTGGGCGGTGCCGTAGTACTGCGTGAGCAGCTGCCCACGGCCACGCAGCGTCGAGCTCAGGTACGGCGCGGGCGAGTCGGCGCCGAAGGTCTCGTCGTACCCCTTGTTCTCGAGGTTGATGACGAAGACGTGCTTGATCGGCGGCCGGGACGCGGCTGCAGGGCGTCCCGCCTGGGCTGCCGTGGCAGTCCCTGTTGCGGCGGTGCCGAGCACAGCGGCGAGCGCGGCCAGGCTCGCCAGAACGGGAACGAGCACGCTGCGACCGCCATGGGGGCGGGATGGTCGGGTCATGTGACACCTCCGGTCGGGTACGTGGGTCGTTCCCGCGCGGAACAACGCGCCGGTGGCCGAGAGGTGACGGGCACGTGAACCTGCTGAGCCCGTCACACCGACGTCGGCGACGGGCCGCAGCGATCAGCCGGGTCAGGGCGTGCCGATCCCCCAGATGGGCATCCAGCGCGAGGTGTCCTCCTCGAAGGGCAGGTCCGCCCCCACCGCGTCGCGGATCTGACGCTCGCGCAGCGTGTCCCGGCTGCTCGGCCCGGTCGGGCTGAACGGGTAGAAGGTGCCCTGCTTGTAGAGGTAGACCAGGTAGGCGGTCGAGCCGGAATCGTCGCGGAAGCCGACGGTGGAGCAGAGCAGCCCGGTGCCGAAGCCCTGCAGCTCCAGCGACGTGTTGACCGCGTGCAGGTCCGTGACGAGCGAGCTGGTGTCATCGGGAGCCGTGTGCACGGTCAGCCAGGTGTAGCCGTACTCGTCGACCCGACTCTCGGTCGACGGCCCGCCGTCGGTCCCGACCAGTGCCAGGGCGTCGCGCTGGGTGTTGACCGCCGCCTGTCCTTCCGCCGCGCGGAAGCACACGGACCCCACCCCGGTGGGGTGCAGGCCCATCGACGCCTCGAGCGTCAGCGCCGCTGCCGGCAGGGAGAACAACGCGTCGAGGTTGGCTTTGCGCGGCCTCGACTGGCCGCGCAGGGCGTCCCACAGTCCCATCAGGTGTCCAGGTCCTTCGCTGCTCTAGAGCGACTGGCCCAGGCTGGCCGCGATCCGGGCCAGCTGGTCGAGCCGCTGCTCCAGCGGTGGGTGCGTGGCGGTCAGCGTGCCCACCGAGAGCCCGCGCACCGCAGGGGCGATGAAGAACGCGTTCATCGGCTGCGCGGCGCGCAGGTCACGCTCGGGCACGGCGTTCATCTGTCCACTGATCTTGGTGAGCGCCGAGGCGAGGTCCGAGGGCCGCATCGTGAGGTAGGCGCCGGCCCGGTCCGCCGCGAGCTCGCGGTAGCGCGAGAGCAGCCGCAGCAGCACGAAGCTCATCGCGTAGACGACCAGGCTGACGAGGAGGACCACGACGAAGCCGATCGCGCCGCCCCCGTTGTTGTTGCTGTTGCGAGACCGACCGAGGCCGAATCCGCCGAACTGTGCCCCCCGGGTGAGCATCCCCGCCAGGATGCCGGCCGAGGAGGCCACGGTCATCACGAGCACGTCGCGGTGGGCGACGTGGGAGAGCTCGTGGGCGAGCACCGCCTCGAGCTCCTGCGCCGTCAGGGTGCGCAGGATGCCGGTCGTCACGCAGACCGCCGAGCGGTTCGGTGAGCGGCCGGTGGCGAAGGCGTTGGGCAGGTCGGTGTCGGCGATGGCCACCCGCGGCTTCGGCATGTCGGCCATCGCGCAGAGGCGGTCGATCATGCCGTGCAGCTCAGGGGCCTCCTCGGGAGTGACCACGCGTGCCCGCATGGCGCGCAGAGCCGACTTGTCGGAGTTCCACCACTGGAAGACCGCCACCCCGATGCCGGCCAGGCCGATCAGGATGGCGTAGTTGGGGAAGGCGGACATCAATGCGACCACCAGGGCCACGAAGAGACCGCCCAGGAGGAACATCACCGCGGTCATCCGCAGGGTCAGCCCGGTGTCGGGAACGAAGCGGGTGCGTGCCATCAGGTCCTCATCGCATTCAACCCGGGATCAGCCCGTCGTCCTCGAGCAGCTCGCGGACCTCCTCGATGGTGGCGTCCGCGGGGGGCAGGATCAGGTCGGAGTCGTCGAGGAAGTCGTCCGCCACCGGCGTGCCGGAGCGGCGTACGCCGTCGAGCAGCGCCGCGAGCGAGCTGGCGAACGCCGCCTCGTCCCCCGCCTCGACCGCGGACTCCACCGCCTGGTCGAGCGCGTTGAGCGCGTCCAACCGGTCGTCGGGCACCTCGAGCTGGCCCTCGCCCATGATGCGCACGATCATGACTGCTGTCCTTCGTCCACCGCAGACTCCTCGACCTGGGCCGACTGTTGTGCGGCCGATCTTGGGACGGGCCGTCCGGGCCGTCGATCGCTTGCGGGGTGCTGCCCTTGAGCGCAGCGAGCTCGGACTCGACGTCGGACTGGGAGCTCATCTGCTCCAGCTCCCGGCTGATGTCGTCACCGCGGTTGACCGAGCTCGCGTCGTCGAGCGCCCCGGAGGCGATCAGCTCGTCGATGGCTCCGGCTCGTGCCTGCATCGCCTGGGTCTTGTCCTCGGCACGCTGGACGGCCAGACCGACGTCACCCATCTCCTCGGAGATCCCGGAGAAGGCCTCACCGATACGGGTCTGCGCCTCGGCGGCGGTGTACGTCGCCTTGATGGTCTCCTTGCGGGTGCGGAAGGACTCGACCTTGGCCTGGAGACGCTGCGAGGCGAGGGTGAGCTTCTCCTCCTCGCCCTGCAGCTGTGCGTGCTGGGCGTTCAGGTCGTTGATCTGGCCGGTCAACGCGGACTTGCGGGTCAGCGCCTCGCGCGCCAGGTCCTCGCGGCCCATCGACAGCGCCTTCTGCGCCTGCTCGGTGAGCTTGTCGGACTGGGTCTGCAGCTGGTTGCGCTGGAGCTCGATGCGTTTGCGACTGGTGGCGACGTCCGCGACGCCGCGTCGCACCTTCGTCAGCATCTCGAGCTGGCGCTGGTAGCTGTAGTCGAGGGTCTCGCGCGGGTCCTCGGCTGCGTCGAGCGCGCGGTTGGCCTTGGCCCGGAAGATCATGCTGATCCGCTTCATCATGCTCATGGCGATCAACTTACCCGCCCGGGCCCAGCGGAACGAGGGCATCCGTCCCTCAGACGGGGTGCGCACGACGGGTAGGCTGAGCACTCGCCGAGGCTACGTCAAATGTCCGACCACGCGTCCGGATCCACTCCCGTGCACGATTCCCCGCTCCGGAAGGCCCCGTGTTCCGCCGTACCAGCAAAGTCGACGCCCAGCCCGCCGCCCTCGAACCGAAGGGCCCCGGGGCGAAGGGACGGCCCACCCCCACCCGCAGGGAGGCCGAGGCGGCACGTCGCGAGCGCGCCAAGGTCGGGATGGACAAGAAGGCCGCCCAGAAGCTGCTGCGCCAGCGCCGCGCGGAGTCGAACGCGAAGATGCGCCAGGGCCTCAAGACCGGGGACGAGCGCTTCCTGCCCGCCAGGGACCAGGGCCCGGTGAAGAAGTTCATCCGCGACTTCATCGACGCGCGACTCTCGGTGGCCGAGTTCCTGCTTCCGCTGCTCGTGGTGACCATGATCCTGGGCTACACCCCCAGCGAGCAGCTGAGGGTCTTCGGCAGCACCATGTTGTCCACCACCATGCTGGTCACCGCGCTGGACACCACCTGGCTGCTGTTCCGGCTCAAGCGCGCCCTGCGTGCCGAGTTCCCCGACGACAGCCTCAAGGGCACCACGTTCTACACGGTCCTGCGGGTCCTGCAGCTGCGCTGGCTGCGGATGCCCAAGCCGACGGTCAAGGTCGGCGGCGCCCCCCGCCAGCCGCGCGCCGGTCGCCGCTGACCCCGACCCGGCTCATCCGGCCGGGCTCATCCGGCCGGGTTCAACCGACCGGGCTCAACCGGCCTCGAGCGACATCGGACCGTAGACCTCTCGGTCGCCCTCGAACAGCGTCACCGCCGAGACCCCGTCCTCGGACAGGTCGGGGTAGGCCTCGCCCAACCAGGTCTCGGCGTCGCTGCGGGTCGGGAACTCGGTGCGCTCCACGGCGAGGACGCGTCCGTCGCCGTCGAGCAGCTGCCACCACCAGGGCACCTGGTCCGGCTTGCGGACCGAGCTGCCGAAGGCGGGTTCGGGAGTGTTCGTCACGTCGGGCCCCTCTTGGTTCGTCGACTGCGGTGGGTCAGGAGTTGCGGACATCGGTCTCCACGAAGGGTGGCTTGGTCACGACGAAGACCTCAGGTCGTCCGCGTACGTCCACCAGCACCTCGGCGCCGAGCTCGATCTGGCTGTTGATCAGCGCCAGGGCGACGCCCTTGCGCAGGGTGGGTGAGAACGTGCCGGAGGTGACGAACCCGACCGGCAGGTCCTGAGTGACGCGCACGCTCATCTGCGGCCGGGCGATCCCCCGGCCCCGGGCGACCAGGCCCCGGAGGGTCACCTTGACGCCCGCCTCCTTCTCCGCGGCGAGCGTCTCCTTGCCCCAGAAGGTGGGCTTGGACCAGCCGACAGCCCATCCCAGGCGCGCCTGGTTCGGAGTCACCTCCAGGCTGATGTCCTGGCCGTGCAGCGGATAGCCCATCTCGGTCCGGAGCGTGTCGCGGGCACCGAGGCCGCACGGCACCAGGCCGTCGCGCTGCCCGGCGGCGACCAGTGCGTCCCACAACGCGGGGGCCACAGAGCTGGGCGCGATCAGCTCGTAGCCGCGCTCGCCGGTGTAGCCGGTGCGGCAGACGGTCACGTCCTCGCCCTCGAACGGGCGCCTCGACGAACGACATGTAGTCGTGCCCGACCGGGAACCCGATCTCGATCAGGACGTCGTCGGACCTGGTGCCCTGGATCGCCAGGACCGCGTGCGTCTCGTGCTGGTCGGTGATCGTGAGGCCGTCGGGCTGGTCCGCGACGAGCCTGCGGCTGATCTCCGCCGAGTTGGCGGCATTCGGCACGAGCAGCACATGGTCGTCGCTGCGGTAGTAAGCGATGAGGTCGTCGACGATGCCGCCGGTGGTCTCGTCACACGCGAGGGTGTACTGGGCCCGCCCCGGCCCGATCCGTCCGAGGTCGTTGCTCAGGCAGCGGTTCAGGTACGCGGCCGCTCCGTCGCCGCGAACGGCGATCTTGCCGAGATGGCTGACGTCGAAGAGTCCGACCGAGTCGCGCACCGCGGCGTGCTCCTTGAGCACACCCGTGGGGTACTCCAGCGGCATCTCCCAGCCACCGAAGCCCGCGAACTTGGCCCCGGCTGCGACGTGGCGATCGTGGAGCGGCGACTGCGTGAGGGACATGTCTGGAAAGTTACCGCAGCCCCACCGGCCGGGCGCGGCCGTCCTCGGGCGGGGCCTAGCATGACCCCTCGTGACGACGTACACGCTGCGCAAGGGAAGCCCCGCCAAGACCCGCACCGACCTGGTGGTGATCGGCGTGGCCCGCACCCCCAAGGGCGACCTCGAGCCCTGTCCGGGCTCCGAGGACGTGGCAGACGCCTACGGCCGCCGGTTCAAGCCCCTGCTCTCGTCGATGGGGTTCCGCGGGGACACGGACGAGGTGCTGCGTCTGCCCACTGCCGGAGCCATCAAGGCAGGACAGCTCCTCGTCGTCGGTCTCGGAGCACGCGACAAGCTGACCCTGGAGGGCGTACGCCGTGCGGCCGGCCTCGCCGCACGCAGCATCGGGAACGCCGCGTCCGTGACCCTGGCGCTGCCCGCGCACGACGCCGATCACGTGCGCGCGGTGGCCGAGGGGTTCGTCTCGGGCGGCTACACCTTCAAGCGCTACAAGTCGAAGTCGGACGACGCCGGCCTGGCCGACGTGTCAATCCTCAGCGAGGCCGCCCGTCAGCGGGATGCGATCGCCGCGATGGAGCGCGCCCAGGTGGTCGGCGACCTGGTGAACCGGGCGCGCGACTGGGTGAACACTCCGCCGAACGACCTCACCCCCGAGCTCTTCGCCGACGGCGTCGTGGCACTGGGCAAGGAGCTGACGGGGCGCGCGAAGAAGCCCAAGGTCACGGTCGAGGTGCTCGACGTCGAGGAGCTCCGGACCCTCGGCTGCGGGGGCATCCTCGGTGTCGGGCTCGGCTCGGCCAACGGCCCCCGCCTCGTCAGGCTCACCTGGCAGCCTGACGACGCCCGAGCGAGCGTCGCGTTCGTCGGCAAGGGCATCACCTACGACTCCGGTGGCCTGACGATCAAGCCCGGCGGGTCGATGTCGACGATGAAGTACGACATGGGTGGCGCCGCCGCTGTCATCGCTGCGACCTTCGCCATCGCCGAGCTGGACCTCCCGGTGGCCGTCACGACCTACGCCCCGATGGCCGAGAACATGGTCTCGGGCACCGCGATGCGACCCGGTGACGTGCTGACCATGTACGACGGCCAGACGGTCGAGGTCACCAACACCGACGCCGAGGGCCGGCTGGTCCTCGCGGACGGGCTGTCGATGGCCGCCGAGGGTGGCCACGACGCGATCATCGACGTCGCCACGCTGACTGGTCCCTGCGTGGTGGCGCTCGGCGAGAAGGTGGCAGGCCTGTTCGGTGACGACGAGACCACGGCCGCCATCGCCGCAGCCGCCGAGGTCAGTGGCGAGCTGCTGTGGCGTCTTCCGATTCCTGACGAGAGCCGGGAGGCGGTGCGCACCGAGAGTGCGATCGCCGACGTGCTGCAGCACAACTGGGTGCGGTGGGGGTCGGCCCTGTTCGCCGCTGCGTTCCTCGGGGAGTTCGTGGGCGACACACCGTGGGCCCACCTCGACATCGCGGGACCTGCGTGGAACACCGGCAGCGCTTGGGGTCACGTTCCGCCCGGCGCCACCGGGTTCGGGATCCCCACGCTGGTGGCCTACGCGGCCGCCCTCGCCGACGGGCCGACCGACGAACCGGGCCCGGACGCCTAGTCCGGGTCCGGCGTGCCGTCGAGGTCTCGGCGCAGCTGGCGCTTCTGACGTTCCTTCTCGCGGCGGTTGTAGTCGCGCATCCGCGCCGGGATGCCCACCAGCCCCGCGTCGTAGCTCGGCACCGCGTTCCTGTTCGCGAACTCGTGCGCCCAGCGCACCGACGGAACCCGCCGGCGGGTCCACTCTCCGTCGTGCGCGACGAGGAGCAGCGTCACGTCGGTGACGGTCGTCCTGGGCTCGACGAACCCCTCGACACCGCGGCGTGTCCGGACGAACTCGAGCAGGTGCTGCTGGTCCTCGTCGTCCGAGGTCCGGGTGGTGCCACCACCACCCACGCCACCACCGTGACGACCACCGCGCCGGAAACGATCGAGCAGACCCATGCCCCAAGTGTGCTGCATGGGTGGTCCCGACACCCATGAACCCGGTCTGTTTCGGGCGCGCCCTCACCGGGTGATTGGATGAACCCCGGGAACCACGGGAGGAGGCAGACGTGCCGAAGGACAATGAGTTCGACATCGTGATCCTGGGAGCAGGATCGGGTGGCTATGCCTGCGCGCTGCGCGCTGCTCAGCTCGGACTGAGCGTGGCACTGGTGGAGAAGGACAAGGTCGGAGGGACCTGCCTGCACGTCGGCTGCATCCCGACCAAGGCGCTGCTCCACGCCGCCGAGGTCGCCGACTCGGCGCGCGAGTCGGAGAAGTTCGGCGTGCGCGCCAGCCTGGAGGGCATCGACATGCCGGGGGTCAACGCCTACAAGGACGGGGTGGTCGACCGGTTGTTCAAGGGGCTCACCGGTCTCGTCAAGGGCCGCGGAATCACCGTGATCGAGGGCGCGGGACGACTCACCGGCCCCCGCACGGTCGAGGTCGACGGAACCTCGTACGTCGGCACCTCCGTCGTCCTGGCCTCGGGCTCCTACGCTCGCACCCTCCCGGGCCTCGAGCTCGACGGAACGCACGTGATCACCTCCGAGGAGGCGCTGAGGCTCGAGGCCGTGCCGTCCTCCGTGATCGTCCTCGGTGGCGGTGTGATCGGCTGCGAGTTCGCCAGCGTGTGGCGCTCGTTCGGCGCTGAGGTCACGATCATCGAGGCCCTTCCGCACCTCGTCCCGGCGGAGGACGAGCAGTCCTCCAAGGCGCTGGAGCGCGCCTTCCGCAAGCGCAAGATCGGCTTCTCGCTCGGCACGAGGTTCGAGTCCGTCACGACCACCGACAGCGGCGTGAGCGTCACCGTCGAGGGTGACAAGTCCTTCGAGGCCGACCTGCTGCTCGTCGCGGTGGGTCGTGGCCCGGTGACCGAGGGCCTGGGCTACGACGAGCAGGGCGTGACGATGGAGCGCGGCTTCGTCCTCACCGACGAGCGCTGCCGCACGAACCTCGACGGCGTCTACGCAGTCGGTGACATCGTTCCCGGCCTGCAGCTGGCCCACCGGGGCTTCCAGCAGGGTGTCTTCGTCGCCGAGCAGATCGCCGGTCTCGCACCCGAGCCGATCAACGAGTCGGGCATCCCGCGGGTGACCTACTCCGACCCCGAGGTCGCCTCCGTCGGTCTCACCGAGGCTCAGGCTCGCGAGCTGCACGGCGACGAGGGCGTCGAGGTCCTCACCTACGACCTCGGCGGCAACGGCAAGAGCCAGATCCTCGCCACCCAGGGCTTCGTCAAGCTGGTACGCCGCACCGACGGTCCGGTCCTCGGAGTGCACATGGTCGGCGCGCGCGTCGGCGAGCTCATCGGGGAGGCCCAGCTGATCTGCAACTGGGACGCGCATCCCGAGGACGTCGCTCCGCTCGTGCACGCCCACCCCACCCAGAACGAGGCCCTGGGCGAGGCTCACCTCGCGCTGGCCGGCAAACCGTTGCACGCGCACACCTGACCTGCTGGACTCTGCCCTAGCCTTGTCTGAACCCGGCACACCGAATGAGCGAAGGAAACTGATGTCGACACCCGTGAAGCTCCCTGAACTCGGCGAGTCAGTCACCGAAGGAACCATCACCCGCTGGCTCAAGCAGGTGGGGGACACCGTCGAGGTCGACGAGCCCTTGCTCGAGGTCTCCACCGACAAGGTCGACACCGAGATCCCCTCCCCCGTCGCGGGCACCCTCCTCGAGATCAAGGCCGAGGAGGACGAGACCGTCGACATCGGTGCGGAGCTCTGCGTGATCGGTGACGAGGGCGAGGGGGGCGGGTCCAGCGACTCCTCCGAGTCCGAGGACTCCGGCGACGAGGACTCCGGTGACGAGGACTCCGGTGACGAGGACTCCGGCGACGAGGACTCCGGCGACGAGGACTCCGGCGACGACGGTGCCGCGGAGGAGCCTGACGACGAGCCGGCCGACGACTCTGCTGAGGAGAGCGGCGAGGACGAGCCCGTGGAGGGAAGCCCGCTGCCAAGAAGCAGCAGCGGAGGCGGCGGAGGCGGCGGCACCCCGGTGACGCTCCCCGAGCTCGGCGAGTCGGTGACCGAGGGCACGATCACCCGCTGGCTGAAGGCGGTCGGCGACCAGGTCGAGGTCGACGAGCCTCTGGTCGAGGTCTCCACCGACAAGGTCGACACCGAGATCCCCTCACCGGTCGCGGGCACGCTGCAGCAGATCAAGGCGCAAGAGGACGAGACCGTCGAGGTGGGCGCGGAGCTGTGTGTCATCGGCGACGGAGCGGCCCCGGACGACTCCGGCGACGCTCCGACGACGCGGCCGAGCCCGAGCCGGAGCCGGAGCCCGAGCCGGAGCCCGAGCCCGAGCCGGAGCCCGAGCCCGAGGCGCAGCCGAAGCCCAAGGCCGAGCCGAAGCCCACGCCCGCCGAGAAGCCGAAGGCGGAGCCCGCGAAGCCGGAAGCGTCCTCGAGTGGATCTGAACGGGGATCTGACGGCGGCGGAGTACGTGACGCCGCTGGTGCGCAAGATGGCGGCCGAGTACGGGGTAGACCTCGGCAGCATCACGGGCTCCGGAGTCGGTGGCCGGATCCGCAAGCAGGACGTGCTCGCGGCCGCCGAAGTCCGGCAGGCCGAGACGCAACCCGCCGGCCGAGGTGCCCGTTCCGGCGCACGGCCACCGCGACTCCGACCCCGCTGCGGGGGCGGACCGAGACGATGTGCCGGCTGCGCAAGGTGATCGCCAAGCGGATGGTTGAGTCGGTTGCAGGTCTCCGCGCAGCTGACGACGGTGGTCGAGGTCGACGTCACCTCGATCGCCCGGCTGCGCAACGCCGACAAGGCGACTTCCTCACCCGAGAGGGGGTCAAGCTTCGTTCCTGCCGTTCTTCGCCAAGGCGGCGGTCGACGCGCTGAAGACCCACCCGTCGCTGAACGCCGCGATCGACCCCGAGAAGGGTGAGATCACCTACCTCGACCACGAGAACATCGCGATCGCCGTGGACACCGACAAGGGCCTGCTCGCCCCGGTCATCAAGGACGCCGGCGACCTGTCGATCGCGGGGCTGGCCAAGAAGATCGCGGACCTCGCCGAGCGCACCCGCAACAACAAGATCGGGCCAGACGAGCTGTCCGGCGGCACCTCACGATCACCAACACCGGCAGCCGGGGCGCGCTGTTCGACACCCCGATCATCAACCAGCCGCAGGTGGCCATCCTGGGGACCGGCGCGGTGGTCAAGCGGGCGGTCGTGATCGACGACGCCAACCTCGGGCGAGACGATCGCGGTCCGCCAGATGGTGTACCTGGCGCTGACCTACGACCACCGGCTGGTCGACGGCGCCGACGCGGCCCGGTTCCTCAGCGACGTCAAGGCACGGCTGGAGGCCGGCAAGTTCGACGTCTAGACCTGATGAAAAAAAAAAACAGCCCTGTGAGCGAGTGGCCCCGTAAGCGAGAGCGCGTGGGGCCCTCGTCGTACGTCGTGGCCGGGCGAAGGGGCTGACGAGGCGCTTCCGGCGTCAAAAAAAAAAAAAAAAAAAAAAAAAAAAAAAAAAAAAAAAAAAAAAAAAAAAAAAAAAAAAAAAAAAAAAAAAAAAAAAAAAAAAAAAAAAAAAAAAAAAAAAAAAAAAAAAAAAAAAAAAAAAAAAAAAAAAAAGTCGTGGGTCCGGGTCGCTGGTGCGGCCCCGGACCGCGATCGGGCACGGTCCGGGGGTCCCGCCGCCTGCCCTAGGGTCGCCGGATGGACCACCGTCCGACGGTCACGATCCTGACGCCTGGCACGGGGTCGACGAGGGCTGGGGCCGCAGGCCGCGGCGTTCGCCACCCTGAGCGAGCCGGCCAACTGCCGCGAGTACGTGGCGCTGCACGAGCACCTGGGCGTCGGCCCGGGCGACCGGCTGCTCGACGTGGCCTGCGGGGCCGGGCTGGCGCTGGAGCTGGCCGCCCCACGGGGCGCCGCCGTCGCCGGCATCGACGCGTCGTCCCGGCTGGTCGCGGTGGCGCAGGATCGCTGCCCCGACGGCGACCTGCGGGTGGGCGACATGGCGGCGCTGCCGTGGTCGGACGGCACCTTCGACGTGGTCACCAGCTTCCGCGGCATCTGGGGGACGACGCCCGACGCGGTGGCCGAGGCCCGCCGGGTGCTGGTGCCCGGCGGCTGGTCGGGCTCACCGTGTGGGGCCACATCAAGGCGTCGCCGGGCGCGTGGTCCCTGGCGCCGTTCCGGCTGGCCAGCGCGCCGAAGGTCGAGAACCAGGCCGCCATGGTGGCGCTGGGTCGCCCGGGGTCGGCGAGGAGCTGCTGGCCGCGCACGGGTTCGTGGACATCGAGCGCGTCGACATCCCCTTCGTGTGGGAGTTCGCCGACCCCGAGGCCTACGCCCGGGCGCTGGCCTCCACCGGCCGGCGTTCGAGGCGATCCAGGCGGTCGGCGAGGACGAGTTCCGGCGGGTGGCGACCGAGCTCGCCCCCGAGCGGGTCCGCGACGGGTTGCCCCTGCGGGCCCCCATCGCCGTGGTCGGCCTCCTGGCCCGCAGCCCGCAGCACCTCCCGACGGCAGCGGCGCCGTCGGCGACTGGCGCGGCGCCGGCTTCCTCGACCGCCGCGGAGACCCCGCGGCGCGGTCGCTGCACCCGAGGACGTCGACGACGTCGGCTACGTGATGAACGTGTCGCGGCTGTGGGCCCACCGCCTGCCCAGTGACGGCCTGTTCGACCTGATCGGCAGGCGGCGAGGCGGCCACGCTGACCTTGCGCCAGCGGGGCATCCTCGTCACGGCCGCCGCGGCGACCGGGGCGATTCGTACTGCTCGCTGGCCTGGGGCGACAAGCTGGCCGGCGTCGCGGACCGAGCTCGCCGCCTCGGTCCTCGCCGGCGACGACGCCGGGCTCGACGACGCCGAGCGGGCCCTGGCCCGCTGGGCCCGCCGGGTCGCCGCCGACCCCAACGGCATCGGGGCCGCCGACGTCGACGGCTGCGCGAGGCCGGGTACGACGAGGGTCAGATCCTCGCCATCACCGTGTTCGTCGCCCTGCGCCTGGCGTTCTCGACCGTCAACGACGCCCTCGGCGCCCGTCCCGACCGGGAGCTCGTCGACGCCGTGCCGACTTCGTCCGAGCGCCGTGACGTGGGGCCGGCCGGTCGAGGACTGAGCACCCTCGCGGTCCACGACATAGCGGACAGGGTCGATGGGTGATCCCGGTCGTGGAGGGGTGACGCAACACCCATCAACGACAGGATTCCCCGGCCGACCGGGGAAACCTGCAGGCCCACCTCACATGTGGATCATGTGGCCGGCGATGCCTTCGACGGCCTCCTTGACGGCCTCGGAGAGGGTCGGGTGGGCGAAGACGTTGCGGGCGACCTCGTCGGCGGTCAGGTCCCACTTCTGGGCCAGCGTCAGGGCCGGGAGCAGCTCGGTGACGTCGGGGCCGATCAGGTGGGCGCCGATGATCTCGTTGTACTTCGCGTCGGCGACGATCTTGACGAAGCCGGAGGTGTCGCCGAGGCCCTTGGCCTTGCCGTTGGCCGAGAACGGGAACTTGGCGACCTTGACGTCGTACCCCTTCTCCTTGGCCTGGGCCTCGGAGTAGCCGAAGGAGGCGATCTGGGGCTGGCAGTACGTCGCCCGCGGGATCATGTCGAAGTCGATCTCGATCGTGTCGTGGTCGGCGATGGTCTCGGCGGTGACGATGCCCATCGCCTCGGCGGTGTGGGCCAGCATCAGCTTGCCGGTGACGTCGCCGATCGCGTAGACGCCCTCGACGTTGGTGCGGCCGCGCTCGTCGACGGCGATGGCGCCGCGCTCGGTGGTCTTCACGCCGGTCTTGTCGAGGCCGTAGCCGTCGAGGCGCGGCGCGAAGCCGATGGCCTGGAGCACCTTGTCGGTCTCGATGACCTCTTCCTTGCCGTCCTTGCTGACGGTGACCTTGACCTTGTCGCCGGTGTCCTCGATCTTCTCGACCTTGGTCTTGAGCAGGACCTTCACGCCGAGCTTCTTGTAGTGCTTGGCAGCTCCTTGGAGATCTCGGCGTCCTCGGTGGGCACCATCCGGTCGAGGAACTCCACGATGGTCACGTCGACGCCGAAGTTGTTCATCACGTAGGCGAACTCGACGCCGATCGCGCCGGAGCCGGCGATCACGATCGACCCGGGGAGCTGGTCGGTGAGGATCTGCTCCTCGTAGGTGACCACGTTCTCGGACAGCTCGGTGCCGGGCACCAGCCGGGTGGTCGCGCCGGTGGCGATGATGACGTTGTCGCCGGTGACCTTGCGGGTCTCGCCGTCGTCGTTCTTGACCTCGATCGTCTTGGCGTCGATGAAGGTGCCCCAGCCGTCGATCTCCTCGATCTTGTTCTTCTTCATCAAGAAGTGCACGCCCTTGACGATCGAGTCCGAGACCTCGCGGCTGCGCGCGTGCGTCGGCTTGAAGTCCATCGAGGCGTCGCCGGTGATCCCGAACTTGTCCTTCTCGTGGGTCAGGATGTGCGACAGCTCGGCGTTGCGCAGCAGCGCCTTGGAGGGGATGCAGCCGACGTTGAGGCAGACACCTCCCCAGTACTTCTTCTCGACCACGCCGACCTTCAGGCCGAGCTGGGAGGCGCGGATGGCGGCGACGTAGCCACCAGGGCCCGCACCGAGGACAAGGACATCGAAATCGCTCACGGAGGCGAGCCTATTCCTACCGGGGTCCGGACCCACAACGGCAGGGCGCTCACACCGCCGTGGCACGGTTGGCGCATGCGCTTCCTGATCGCCGGCTCCTCCGGCTTCCTCGGCACCCGGCTCCGCGAGCAGCTCCGCGGCCGCGGCCACGAGGTCACGGCCCTCGTCCGCCGTCCGCCCGGGGCCGGCGAGGTCCGCTGGGACCCCTACACGGCGCGGCTGGGCCCGGCGGTCGTCGATAACCACGACGTCGTGGTGAACCTGGCCGGCTCGCCCACGCTGGGCAACCCGCACTCGCAGAAGTGGGCGCGAGCACCTGATGGAGAGCCGGGTGACCACGACCCGGGTGCTGGCCGAGGCGATCGCCGCGAGCGAGACCAAGCCGACCTTCCTGGCCGGCAACGGCATCAGCTTCTACGGCGACCACGGCGAGCGAGCCGCTCGACAGAGGCTGCCGAGACCCGCGGCGACGCCCTGCTCACCCGGGTCTCCCGGGCATGGCAGGCCGCGACCGAGCCGGCCGTCGAGGCGGGCGCCCGGGTCTGCGTGCTGCGCACCGCTCCGGTCTTCGACCGCCGCAGCGAGCCGCTGAAGGCGCTGCGGCTGCTGTTCAAGGCGGGGCTCGGTGGGCCGATCGGCGACGGCGAGCAGCACATGCCGATGATCTCGGCCCGTGACTGGGTGGACGCGGTCATCCACCTGGCCGAGACCGACGGGCTCGCAGGCCCGTTCAACCTGTGCTGCGCGGACTCCCCCACCAACGGGGAGTTCACCCGCGAGCTCGCCCGTCAGGTGCACCGGCCGGCGTTCGTGCGCGTCCCGGGCTTCGTCCTCCGCTCGGCCGCTGGTGACCTGGGCGACCTGGTGCTCGACTCGGTCAACGGATCGCCGGCGGCCCTGCTGGCGAGCGGGTTCTCCTTCGCCGACCCCGACGTCAGCGCCGTGCTGCGCGAGGGCCTCGACCCGAGTCGCTGACGGCGGCAACCCGCCAGCCGTCGGTCCCCCGACGGAGCTCGATCGTCCTGGTGACCGGGAGGCTGCTGGGCAACACCGTGGCGCGGCTGTGCCCCCGCACCACTCCCCCGCGACCCGGTCGGAGACTTCGAGAAGGACGACCGACGTGTCGCTGTGCCGGACGGTGGCGGCGAAGACCTGGGTGACCAGGCGGCGTACGACGAGCCCGCGCGCGCGATAGGCACGCAGGAGCCGCACGTCGGCCCGGCCGGCCGCTGACCCGCGGACGTAGAGCGAGCGCAGCGCCTCGGTGTCGGAGTCTGCCCAGGCACGAGCACGGGACGCATCCCAGGTGTGCAGCACGTCCAGTGCCTGCACGAGCTCGGTGCGCCGGGTCGCGCCGGGCTCCACCCCCACGTGGGCAGGCGTGCTCGGGGAGGTGGTCAAGGTCATCAGGAGGGGCAGGACCGCGAGAAACCTCATGGGACCAGCCTGCCGCCGTTGAGGGACCCCGGTGGAGTTGTCCACAGCCCCGGGCGCCGGGTTAGCCTCGTGGCGTGAACGAACTGGTCTTCGAGGAGCTCACCGACGCGCCGGTCGACTACGTCGAGGCCTGGGAACGGCAGCGCGTGGTGCACGCCGGCGTGGTCGCCGGCGGTCCGGGCACCGTCCTCCTGCTGGAGCACTCCCCCGTCTACACCGCCGGCAAGCGCACCGAGCCACATGAGCGCCCCGCCGACGGCACCCCGGTGATCGAGGTCGACCGGGGCGGCAAGATCACCTTCCACGGACCGGGGCAGCTGGTCGGCTACCCGATCGTGAAGCTGCCCGACCACGTGCTCGTCGTCGACTACGTGCGCCGCCTCGAGGAGGCGCTGATCGGCGTGTGCACCGACCTCGGTGTCACCACGGCCCGGATCCCCGGCCGCAGCGGTGTCTGGCTGCAGGCCGACGCCCGGGGACCCGAGCGCAAGATCGCCGCGATCGGGATCCGGGTGAGCCGCGGCGTCACCATGCACGGGTTCGCGCTCAACTGCGACGTCGACCTCGCCTGGTACGACCGGTTCGTGCCGTGCGGCATCGCCGATGCTGGGGTGACCACGCTCTCCGCCGAGCTCGGTCGTGATCTCACGGTCGCGGAGGTCCTGCCCCTCGTCGAGCAGCACCTGACCGACCTGCTCGGCTGGGCGCCGTACGACGCGACACCCGACTACGAGCCGCGACCCGAGCCGGGCCGCGCCCCCAGGCTGATCGACCCGTCCGCCGCGCTGCGCTGAGGACGGACCAGCCCCCGCGACGGTGGGCGGCACCACCGGATCGTCGTGTGGCGAGACTCTCCACACGCAGTGCCTCGCGAGCGGCGTGTCGCAGCGGATCTGTTCGCCCGGCTGCGTCATGTTGGCTGTCATGAGGCTGATCAGGCGTGTCTGAGCTGGTCATCGAGACCTCGGGACTGCGCAAGGTCTACCGGTCCGCTGGACGGCGTACCGTCGCCGTCGACGGGCTGGACCTCGCGGTGCGCCCCGGAGGCGTGCACGGTTTCCTCGGCCCGAACGGGTCGGGCAAGACCACCACCCTGCGGATGCTGCTCGGTCTGGCCCGCGCGACCAGGGGTGAGATGCGACTCTTCGGCCTGCAGGTCCCGGCGCAGCTCCCCCAGGTGATGGATCGCATCGGCGCCGTCGTCGAGGAGCCTCGCTTCGTGCCCAGCTTCTCCGGTCGCAAGAACCTGCACCTGCTGGCCCGGTCCGTGGGGCTGCCGAGGTCCTCGGTCGACTCGGCGCTGAACCAGGTGGGCCTGGCCGACCGGTCACGCGACCACTACCGCGCCTACTCGCTGGGCATGAAGCAGCGCCTCGCGATCGCCGCGGCGCTGCTCAAGAGCCCGGACCTGCTCATCCTCGACGAGCCCACCAACGGGCTCGATCCCTCGGGGATCCAGGCCATCCGCGAGATGATCCGCGACCTCGGCGAGTCAGGCGTGACCGTCCTGCTGAGCTCGCACATCCTCGCCGAGGTGCAACAGGTCTGCCACTCGGTCTCGATCGTCGGGCACGGCCGACTGCTCGCCTCCGGCAAGGTCGAGGACCTGCTCGGGGAGCACGTCTCGCGCACCCGCGTCGGCGTCTCCGACCCGTCGGGCGCCAAGCACTTCCTCGAGGCGGCCGGGTACGCCGTCACCCGCGAGCCCGACCACCTCGTCGTCGAGGGCCACGCGCACCCCGAGCAGATCAGCCGGCTGCTGGCGGAGAAGGGCCTCTACGTGCAGGAGCTGACCGCCATCCGGCCGACCCTCGAGTCGTTCTTCCTCGAGCTGACCAAGGGCTCGGGTCCCGACCGGGCTGTGGGCGGCTCCGGGGAGCACGGGGTGTCGTCCTGATGCGGCTCCTATCCGTCGAGCTCAGCCGGTTCCGTTCCAGGCGGGCCATCGTGCTGCTCGCGCTGGCCGCCCTGCTCGTGGCCGTCGCCCTGGTCGGCGCCACCGCATGGAACACGCGACCACTCACCGCGGTCGACCGTTCCGACGCGAGCGCCCAGGCCGACCTCGAGGGGCAGCGCTCCGACCTGCAGCTGGAGGTCGCGGCCTGCAGGGTCGACCCCCACGACTACCTGGGCCCCCAGTCGACGGCCGAGGACTGCGCGAGCATGCTGGTGCCGACCGCTGAGAACTACTACCCGCGCAAGCCGCTGGACTTCGGGACCGCACTGCGTCAGGAGGGGCTCAGCCTGGCCCTGATCGTGGCCGGGCTGATGGTCATCGCGGGTGCCACGTTCGGCGGGGCCGACTGGTCCTCGGGGTCCCTGACCAACCAGCTGGTCTTCGAACCCCGCCGCGCCCGGCTCTGGCTCGCCAAGGCGGCGGCCGTGGCCCTCGGGAGTGGCCTCGTCACGCTCGTCGCGCTCGGCACCTACTGGCTCGGTCTCGGGGTCGTCGCGCAGGCCCGCGACCTCGGCGTGCCGTCCTCGGACGTGACCGACGCCGTCTGGCACGTCCTTCGCGGGGTGGCGCTCGGCACCGGGGCCGGGGTGGGAGCCTTCGCGCTCACCATGGTCTTCCGGCACACGGTGGCCACGCTGGCTCTGCTGTTCGTCTACAGCGTCGGCGGCGAGATCGCGGTGAACATGCTCCCGATCGAGGGGGCGGGCCGGTGGTCCGTCGGCAACAACGCGCTCGGCTGGCTCTCGCCCCACCACCGCTACTTCGACGCCACCATCAGCTGCGACCTCGGCGAACGCTGCAGCTCGATGCAGGTGATGACCCACCTCGAGGCCGGGACCTTCCTCGCGATCCTGCTAGCGGTCTCCGTGCTGGTGTCCCTCGCGTGGTTCAAGCGCCGCGACGTGTGACCCCCGCGACGTCAGGTGGCCCCGTTCGGGTTCGGCTCGAGCAGGCGCGCGACGTACAGTGGCCCGCGTGACTCAAGCGCCTGAAGAAGCCGCCCCAGCCGCCTCGAACAGCTCCTCGGGCACCTCCTCCACCGGCTCCTCCTCGGGCACGGCCGTTCCCGAGGGCCGCAAGCTGCTGCGCCTCGAGGTGCGCAACTCGGAGACCCCGATCGAGCGCAAACCCGAGTGGATCAAGACCCGGGCCAAGATGGGCCCGCAGTACACCGAGCTCAAGGCTCTGGTGAAGTCCGAGGGCCTGCACACGGTGTGCCAGGAAGCCGGCTGCCCCAACATCTACGAGTGCTGGGAGGACCGCGAGGCCACGTTCCTCATCGGTGGAGACCAGTGCACGCGGCGCTGCGACTTCTGCCAGATCGACACCGGTAAGCCCCAGCCGCTGGACCGTGACGAGCCGCGGCGCGTCGCGGAGTCGGTGCAGCGATGGGCCTGCGCTACGCGACGATCACCGGTGTCGCGCGCGACGACCTGCCCGACGGTGGCGCGTGGCTCTACGCCGAGACGGTCCGCGCGATCCACGAGCTCAACCCCGACACCGGGGTGGAGAACCTGATCCCCGACTTCAACGGCGAGCCCGACCTGCTGCGCGAGGTCTTCGAGAGCCGTCCCGAGGTGCTGGCCCACAACGTGGAGACGGTGCCGGGATCTTCAAGCGGATGGTCCGGCGTTCCGCTACGACCGCTCGCTGGACGTGATCACCCAGGCTCGCGACTTCGGCCTGGTGACCAAGTCCAACCTGATCCTCGGCATGGGTGAGACCCGCGAGGAGATCCACCAGGCCCTGGTCGACCTGCATGCGGCCGGCTGTGAGCTGATCACGATCACCCAGTACCTCCGTCCGTCGCCGCGCCACCACCCCGTGGAGCGTTGGGTCAAGCCCGAGGAGTTCGTGGAGATGGCGACCGAGGCCGAGCAGATCGGTTTCGCCGGTGTCCTCTCCGGGCCGCTCGTGCGCTCCTCCTACCGCGCCGGCCGGCTCTACAAGCAGGCCATGGAGGCTCGCGAAGCCGTGGGCTCCGCCTCGACGCGCTGACGCGCACGACTGGCACGCATCTCGACGAGGGTCAGGCCGCCGCCACGAGGACAAGCACGACACCGGCGTACCGCTGGTCGGACCTGGGGTCGCTCACCAGACCCAGCCCCGAGAACCAGTCCTCGGCGAAGAGATGGTGGGTGGCCAGGACGGTGCCACCGAACAGTGCGAGCACCAGCGCTACCGCGCGCCCAGTGGCTCTCGCGCCGTCCTGGTCCGACCCGACCGTCCAAGGCCACGGCACCGTGGCAGCACCCACCACGAGGGCAGCCACGCTGACGAGCTCGTGGACGGTCGCGCTAGCAGGGAGAGCTCGAGCAAGGGGGTCGCGTAGCTCGTGCCCAGGAGGAGGGCCACCAGGACGGCTGAGTTGACCGGCTCCGACGTCAGCGCGAGCATCCTGGCAATGCGGGGCGATCGCCAGCTGAGGTGGTCGATGCCCGGAACGCCCCCGAGTGCGCGCGCCAGCAGCCGCGGCACGACGACGGCGCAGAGCATCAGCTGCAGCACATGAGCGCTGAGCATGGCGTTCTGGTAGAGAGCGGGGCCACCGAGAAAGGCCCAGAGCAGCACCAGCACGCCGCTCCCGAACCAGGCCGCAGAGGAACGCGCAGCGCTGCCGCGCAGCCGGGTGTGACGCCAGATGTGCGCGCAGTAGGCCGCTGCGACGGCACCGACGAGTGTGACCACGAGCGCGTTCGGCCGCCACTCCGCAAGCAGGTGCCAGGGATCGGGGCGCGCCAGGCCACGTTCGACGCTCACTCCTGGGTGGGGTGAAGCCACGAACCCGGGGCGTACCGGCGGGGCCGTGCGGGCCAAGGCCACAGCGATGCTGGACGCCACCCCCATCAGCAGAACCTCACCAGCGGCGAGCCGACCGAAGGCACACCTCCGACCGGCGCACAGTGCCGGGATGGTCCGCAGCCGGTGCCACCAGCCGGCGAGTCCCAGGGCTGTGAGCGTGGCGATCTTGGCGCCGAGCAGTGCGCCGTACGCCGACTGCCAGGCCCTCGGGTCGGTCCCCAGTCGGGTGCTCGCGCTCACCATCCCGCTCAGTGCGACAACGACGAAGCAGACCAGGGCGACTGAGGAGAAGCGACGGACGCTGGTCTCGAGCACCACCACCGGGCAGTGGCGCAGGTGAACCAGACCCAGCAGGCCTCCCACCCAGATGGTGGCGGCCAGCACGTGGAGCACGAGGCTCTGAGTGGCCAGGTAGTGGTTGCTGGCGGTGGCCGCGTGTCCGGTGAGCGTCAGCGGGAGGAGTGCGAGGAGGGCTGGGACGAGCAGCCATCGCCTCGACCACGACGTCCGGACAGCGCGTGCCTGCAGAGCGACCAGCACCACGAGTGGCAGGCTCAGCATCAGCGACCGACCCTCAGCCAGCGCGGGGATGTAGCTCCACACCCTGCCCGAGAGCCACCCGCGGTACGAGACCCCCAGCAGCTGGGCACTGGAGGCGAACATCAGCACCAGGGTCGACAGGATCCAGCCCGCAGCCCACAGTGCGCTGCTGCGCATCAGCCGAGGGTGGTCCCCGCGTCCCGCCCCCTCCTCGCCGGCACCTGACGGGAGGAGCCAGCCCGCGGTCAGCAGGCAGCCGACGGTGCCCACCGCCGAGAGCCGCATCAGCGTCCGCGACAAGATCGCCGTCCAGGCCATGGCAGACCCGGCATCGGGGAGCCCCACCGGCGCCGGGCGCGGAGTCTGGCCGCTGAGGATCAGTGCCAGGACGACGGTGACACCGGCCACCGCGAGCAGGGCCACATCGAGGCGCAGGCGCCCGCCGACTGACCAGATCCGCTTCCGCCCGGGAGACAGACCCTGGTCCGAGGTCTGGATCGTGCCCCTCACGAAGGACCCCACCGGGTCGCGCCGGCGCGCGGCACGGCGCGCGAGTGGCACGGACGCACACAGTCCCCCGAGCGCGACACCCAGGGCAACCCACGACAGACGCACCCCCCGCGGCCGAGGCACCGTCCCGGGGCTGGCGGAACGACGGCGACAAGGCGGACCGTCCGGTCCGAGCTCGCGGCCCCCTGCCTGTGGCCTGGCCGACGACGCGCTGCCAGCAGCGGTCGCGTTGGCCGCGCCTTCGGGACTGACAGCGAACCGGACACTCCCGGTCTCGGGATGATCGTCACCAGCCGCGACGCGGTAGGCGATGACGTAGGCGCCGGCACGGGTCGGTCTGCGGACCTGGGCGGTGACCCGGGTACCGACCCGCCGTGGTGTCCCCTGTCACCAGGTTGCGCCCGTCCGGTCCGATCACAGCGACCTGCAGGACGCGCGCCCCGGGCGGCTCGTCGAAGTCCAGGGAGACCTGCTCCACCGGCACCCTGAGCGTGGTCCCGGGCGCGGGCGAGCTGCCCACGAGCTCAGCGTGGGCGGCGGCGGGGCCGGCTGGGCCGGCCAGCACTCCTGCGATGCTCATCCCCACGACTCCGGCGACCCAGCGGACGTAGCGAGTTCGCTCACTCACCGCAGAGCCTCCGGCATGCCCGGGCGGCCAGAGAATCATCGTGATCCGTCCTTCGACCAGTGAGATCGGGACGCCACCGTAGTCGCGAGAGTCGCGCGAGTTGCGGCGGTTGTCCCCGAACACGAGGACCTGGCCCTCCGCCACGCGCCGGGGGCCGTAGTACACGCTGTCGATTGCTCCCGGCTCGACGTAGGGCTCGGGGACCCGGTCGTCGTCGACGAACAGGTGGCCGTCGCGAATCGCCACCGTCTCGCCGGCCAGGCCCACGATCCGTTTGATGCTCAGGGTGCCGGTGTCGGGGGCGCGAAAGAGCACGACGTCTCCTCGCTGCCAGTGGCGGAAGACCTGGGCGGTCTTGTCGACGAGCACGTGCTCGCCTGGCATGCAACGTCGTGGCCATGCTCGATGTCGGGATCCGCACGGGTTCCGCCACGAAGGTGCGCACGAGTAGCAGCACGGCGACACCTGCCAGTGCCGCGGCAGCGCATGCGCCCCACCGGCCGGAGCGACGAACATCGGAGGCGCCCAGGTTCCCAGGGGGGGTGGGGACTTCCCGGACGTATCCGTCTTCCGTTGAGCCGGTGGGGCGCATGACGTCTCAGATCGACCAGGCGGCAGCTGCCGTGATCGGGTCGTAGGGCGACTCGTGGTCAGGGTCACCGACGCTGAACTGCATCATCATGTCGTGGTCCTCGTGGACCAGGTTGTGGCAATGCATCATGTAGCGGCCGCGTGGACTCGGCCACCCATCCCCCGCGGGAGGTCCGCTGAAGCGCATCGCGACCCTCACGGTCTCGTTCTCGCCCACGTAGACCACGTCCTTGGGACCCTTCTCGTGCGGCAGGACCTTCGAGGCACTGCCGTTGCGCGAGAGCACCTGGAAGTCGACGAGGTGGATGTGCACCGGGTGGAACCAGCCACCGGAGGTGTTCGTGAGCTCCCAGATCTCCACCGCGTCCAGGTCCGGCTCGGCCATGCAGTGCGTGTAGCCGCTGTCGATGACCTCCTTCCAGGTCTCGCCGTTGATCGTCCAGTGGCCGCTGGTCCGAACGAAGTCGAACCGGCGGAGCGGCACCTTCTGGGCCAGCAGGGCCGACTCCTTGAAGGTCATGCACTCCGGTGCCTCGACCCTGTCGCGCCAGTCAGAGGGGACACTGTTGCTCTCGGTTTGAGGACCGACTCCGTGGGCCCGACGACGAACTGCATGGCCTGCTTCACACCGTCGTAGTTGATGTTGTTGGCCGGCAACAGGTTCTTCAACGTGGTCGCCGTAGGGGCCTTACCTGGCTTCTGGGCGTAGGGCGCGAAGTCGATGACCACCTCGTAGCGCTCAGCCATCCCGTGCCGGAAGCTCGCGACCGTCTGCGGCTGGGGCACCAAGCCGGCGTCGGTTCCGATCACCGTCATCGGAACCGCGCTCCGTCCTCCGTCGCTGACCTGCCAGGTGTAGGACCTCGACACGGAGGAGTTGAGGAACCGGAACCGGTACTTGCGCGGCTCGACTTCCATGTAGGGCCACGGGACGCCGTTCATCAAGATCACGTCGCCGTAGATGCCGTACTTGCTGTTGTCGTCGTAGACCAGACCCCCGTCCTGGCCGAACATGGCGTCCTTGATGATCAGCGGCACGTCGTAGCGCCCCTGCGGAATGCCCAACGCCTGCTCACGCTCATCGTGGAGGATGTACATCGCGGCCAGCCCGTTGTAGGCGTTCTGCGACGTGTGGTGCACCCCGTGGTCGTGGTACCAGAGCGTCCGAGCTTCCTGGCAGTTCGGGTAGAAGTACTGCTTGATCTGCCCGGGAAAGGTGATGTCGGAGGCATAACCGTCGTACTCCGGCAACGACCGGAGCCGTGCAGGTGGTCGAGGTCGAACGCTGCAGCGGGTCACTGGTGTACCGCGACGGCATCCGGGCTCCATCGGAGGGGGACCCGGGGGCAGGTGCAGCAGATTGGTCTCGTTCACGACCACAGGGCTTCCGTGCTGCACCCTGAAGGTCGGGCCCCGGGATGCTCCCGTTGTAGCCGAAGACCGGGTATTGCTGACCGGCAGGTACGGGCGACACCGAAGGTCTGGGCTATGTCGTAGCGTGGATATGAGCGGGTCACCCCGTCGAAGCATCGGATGGCCTGGCTCCCCACAGGGTGTGATCGCCGGTGGGACCGCGAACTTCTGCGTGAAGTACGCGAGCAGGCTATTTGCTGCTCGCCAACCGGTCACTAAATACAGCGTGAACGCCAGTCGCTCCAGGGGAAGCCCCGCGGCTGCCCCTCCGATGACGGCAAACTGAGCATGTTGCGGCGGCTGATGGACCTGGAGGTGGTTCCTCCGGGCGTGGCGGGCATGGCGGGGAGACCGGCCATGTGGACTCCTCGGATCTTGGGACCGGGGACGAGCACCAAGCTCATCCCTCGTCCCGGAGTCACCCGGCGTCCATTTGCTTTGCTCCGGGCCAACCTTCACCAGCGCAAGGTCTGCCCAAGGTCGGGCGGCCGCCCTTGGCTCGATCGAACACGGCCGTCGGTCGGCCGCACACGTCGACGGGGGAAGTCATGGAGTCACGTGCACGTCGTACCTCCGCTCGGACCACGGCTCTCCTCACGCTCCTCAGGGTGCTGTAGGTAGGAGCATCCTACCATCCGTCCACGCGCGCGGATGATGCCGCCGAGGGGTTGCCGCTTCTGCTCGCTGCACTGCGGGACGCTGCGCTCGTCGTGCCGGTTGCTCTCGCAGGGGTGGCCCTCCTCGACGCGACATGCCCTGCGGGCCCAGCACGCCCGCGAGCCGGCGGTGCGGGGTGGGCGCGGCGGCACCCCAGGCCACCCCGCCCATCAACGGCGGTGGTGGCGGCCCTCTCGGTCGCCCTGACCTAGCCGGTCCAGACCGCGCCCATGGGCGAGCCCGCCTCGACGGCCGCCCGCTGATGGTGGGGGTCCTCCTGAGGACTTCGCAACTGCGCTCGGACTCTGCCTGCCGCTCGCACTGCTGCTGTGCCAGCGCGACGTGGCGCTGGGTCTCACGGTTCGACTGCGCAGCGTGGGCCAGCCGTAGGAAAATACCATAGGTGCGCTGCGGCGCTCCAGTTGGGACTTATCGGTGGTCCCGCTTGGTCCTGACCGCACCTCCCGCCGCCACTGCTGGCAGCTCTCTGGGGTGTGCTCCACCGCAACGCGAACAGGTCCGCTACAACATCATCGCCGAGATGGAGGTGGACCTCCCGGTGAACAGGTTGGGCAACCACGTCCCGGATGGGGTCATGCTCACCACTGTCGAATGCGGATGCCGGCCCCAACACCCACACGGATTGCGGGCCGAGCCAAGGCTGGCCACGCCACCTGGTCCTGCGCCGCGGCCGTGGGCAACTACATCGTCGTCGCTTCCACAACAGCATTGGCTGCAGGGATCGCGTCGGCATGCACGTGGACGGTGTGGCCAAGGCCGTGAGCCCGGGGCGGATGCGAGCGACGGCGCACGGATCGGCCGCCAACAGCAACTCCACCGTGGCCACGGGCGGGACCCGCACGTACACCTGGTACCGCAGCACCGTAGGGGAGTTCCCAATCAACGACTACGGATCGGGAGCCCGGACTCGGTGTTCGACGACGGCCAGATGCGGACGCCGCCAGCCACGGCCTGTACGGCGGGCTTGTCGTCCTCCCCGTGGGTTACAGCTGGCACCAGCCCACCACCGGGCGCGACCTGCTCCGCGCTGCGAAGGACCCGGAAGACTCCACGGCCTCGGCGCACCGGGTTTTCGCCGACGCGCGCCGGACCCAGGGCATGGGACGACTATCGCAATCTGGCTATGCTATTCATGGACGAGCCCGAGGGCAGTGGTCGGACCGCACGGGGCAGACACCCCGGTTCCGATAAACAGGGAGTCACGGACGTCTCATTCGGGTTCAAGGACTCCCCACACCGGGCCCGATCGGAAGCCATTCCAAGGGCGATCAACAAGCACCGTGACGGCAAGGTGGTCACGCTGCCAGACAGAACAATGAGGTCCTCCCGCAGGAGCCACTGGTGCAACAGATGAGCCAACAACCAGAACAGCCAGCGACAAACCGGTACCGGCTAGGCAAGGGCGAAGCGGGCTATCAGGGCTGCCTAGGGCGAGGAATACACGCCTCCAGGATCCTTGGCCGTTCGGGGACAAGGGCAAGCTACCGACACAGGCCGTGGAGCAGGAGACCGACGTCCTCGACCTGCACGGTGCAGCCGGCGGCTGCCTTCACCTTAGGACCTCAAGGACCCGCTGTTATCCGGTGCTGAAGGCTTGGGACAGGCCGTCGACGTGGGGGAGCCGACCACGGTTCCGGGCGAGGCCACCACGACCAACCCAATGCCGTTCGCGGGGCATGGGGCGAGGAAGGCGACATCCCCACGCGGCACTGATGACTATCAAGCCGCTGCCGATGGCCGAGCTCGTGGAGGACAACATGGGTGTTCTCCGGCGGCCCTGACCGATCCCGGATCACCTCAGTCAGCACTTCGCGGGACGTGACGTCGAGGTGGAGCGTCGATGGCTCCTCCTTCACCGCGGCAAGCGGGTTCAGACCTTCACCGAGAGCACCGCCTCGGATCGGCGAGACGCGAGCGCTGACGGAGGTGGGCCGAGGCCACATCACCGTGCTGAGCAACGCCCTCATCCCCCACACCTACAGGGGCAATCCCATCCGGATGCACCTCATCCACCCGGGCATCAAGGAGACGCACCCCTTCCACCAGCACACCAATCACTTTGCACATTTCCAGGAACCCGACAGACGGCAGGGCGTCGACGGTGCTCGACGTGCAGTCCGTCGGGCCGGGACAGTCGATGGAGCTGGCCTTGGAGCGGAGGAGCGGGCAAGGCCATCGCGGCGGACCCCGACAACCCCAGTGCAGGCCCCAGTCGGTGGACCAGTGGGTTCGCGCAGGTCGACCTGACCTCGCCGCCCTGGCCGTGACGCATGCCAGCAACGGGGGAGCCGGATTACTTCCCACTGCCATCTCTACCCGCACTTCGCCTAGGGTTTCTGGGGCGCCTTGAGGGTCTTCGACAGGCAACGCCCGGTCGACACCTCCCGATGGCCCGACGGCGTGCCGCGCACCTACCCCGACGCCACCCCGATGGAGTCTCTCGCTCTGCTGCCCGATTTCGACCTCACGGGTGTCTCCCCGAAGGGTGACGAGGTCTCGGTGACACCGATGCCGGACCTGCACCACCCCGGGTATCCCCTGATGCTCAAGGGCGAGTACGGGCAGCGCGCCTACCGGGCCCCCGGTGCCGTGGTCGCGGACCGCTACGGATCTGCAGCCCTCAACTGGCGCCGGCCCGGCGACACTGTTCGCGACTATGACAGTGCGACCACCACGGACCTCGAGCGAGCCAACATGGTCACCCGGTCCGGCCAGGACGGGCAGCGGCACGCCGTCCCCGGGTCGTTCTTCATCGATCCGTGCCCACCCGGCGCCCCGGAACGCGAGTACCACCCCACTGCCATCGACGCCACGATCGTCTACAACAAGGCCGGCTGGAACGATCCCGGCGGCAAGCTGTACGTCGAGGCGCCACCGTCGGACCCGAAGGACCTCACCACGTCCATCGACGTGGCAGCACGCATCCGCAAGCAGATCATCGGCGGCAGTGTCCAGCCCGAGCCCTACAACATCCGCTCCCGGCTCGGGGAGTGCGTGAACATGCGCACCACGAACGCCACCAATCTCGACAACAACCGCGCGGTGCCACTCGACGTGCACGAGGGCCAGATCGACGCCTCGGGCCAGGTGACCGGAGGGACCGCCTTCCACGCACCGACCCTGATGAGCGAGCTGAGCACGCACGTCCACCTCGTGCGCTTCGACGAGCTGGCCACCGACGGCACGTCGGTCGGGTGGAACTACGTCCAGGCACCGATGGTCGGCCAGACCTGGAACTACCGATGGTTCGTGGACAAGGCCCTGCGCACGGTCTACTTCCACGACCACCAGTACCCGAACACCCATCAGCAGCACGGCTTGTGGGCCGCCATGAACGTGGAGCCGCAGAACGCGCAGTTCACCGACCCGCGCACCGGGAAGTGGCTCACGCCTGCGTACTGCGACAGCCTGGCGCTCCCCGCACCCACGACTCGTCCGGACCCGACCGACCCGGCCTGCTACGGAGTCGGCTCGGTCTCCGACATCCGGGTCGCGGACCCTGCGAGCCCCGGCTCGTACTCGGCGAGCTTCCGCGAGTTCACGGTGAACTACTCCGATTTCGTGCCGCTTCATGATGCGGCCGGCAAGCCGGTCAATCCCCCCGCGACGGCGGACGACTTCGCAGTCGACCAAGGAGGCATGGCGATCAACTACCGCAACGAACCGTTCCCCACGCGGATCAACAGCGGCTCGACGGGGGCCAAGGCTGACCCGGCGTACGTCTACTCTTCAGCCGTCCACGGAGACCCGTCCACACCGATCTTCCGCGCCTACGAGCGGGATCCTGTCGTGTTCCGCTTCATCGGGGGAGCCCACGAGGAGGGACACAACTTCACCCTGTCCGGACATCGGTGGCTGCACGAGTCCGACGACCCCAACTCGAGCCTCTACGACTCCCAGTTCGTGATGATCTCAGAGTTCTTCAACTTCGAGGTCAGCGGTACACATGTCATCAAGAAGGGAAGCAGGGCAGCCGGCGTCAAGAAGGCCCGGCAGTCCAGCGAGATCGAGTCCGGCGGCAGCTTGATCGTGCCCGGCGGAGCCGGCGCACCGGGTGACTACCTCTACGGCTCCCAGCCCCTCAACGACCTGTGGATGGGCATGTGGGGGATCATGCGGGTTCCGGCGAGAAGGGTGGCCGACCTGCAGCCACTGCCGACCAACCCGGCGCCGAGGACGGGCAAGGCGGGCGAGGAGTGGCCTGCACTCCGTCCCCAGCAGCCCATCGCGGCATCGAAGTCGGTGGCCTCTCCCTGTCCGGCCTCGTCCCCGCGTCGAAGCTATGACATCAGCCTCGTCCAAGCAGAAGATCGTCTACAACGGCGCAGGCGACAACGACCCCAACGGCGTCGCCTACGTGCTGAACAAGGACCTGGACAAGAACGGGAGGCCGAAGGCCGGCACCCATGTCAAACCGCTCTTCATCCGGGCGAACGAGGGTGACTGCTTGAGCATCAAGCTCACCAACCGACTGCCCCAGGACGGTCTCACCGTCGGCGACGGCGACCCGCTCAACCCCGTGGAGAGGAGCGGGTCACGCGGAACCTCCTCGGTGGTCAACATGCTCAACGGTGCCAAGCAGTCGGTCGTCGCCCGAGTGGCGGCCCGGCAACCGTGCCTCGCTGCACGTGTCGGGGCTGGTCAAGCAGTTCACCACCACGTCGTCAGGGGCTGCCATCGGCTACAACTACGACAGCACGGTGGTCCCCAGGGAAGTCGATCGAGTACCGCTACTTCGTGGACACGAGCAGGGTCGGCGTGGCGAACTTCTCCGACTACGGAAACCTCCGCGCGAGCCGCCACCACGGCGCCTGGGGCGGGCTCGTCGTGGAGCCGAAGGGAGCGAGCTACCTCGACCCGTTGAGCCTGGGTCCGGTCTCCGAGGGCGAGCAGGCGGTGATCAAGTATCGCGACGACGCCGGTGTCCCCCGGGCCTTCCGGGAGTTCGCGGTCGACTTCCAGGACGGGCTGAACCTGATGGACTCCTCCGGCGCGCCCGATCGAGGACGCAGCGCCGCCGGACGCGCCCGGCGCCCCTGCGGCCGACCCCGAGGACGAGGGGGAGGTCGGGATCAACTATCGCAACGAGCCATTCGCCCACCGGCTCCGCGACGGCCGCGACGTCTCCTCGGTCCTCAGCTCCGAGGACGGCGACCCTGCCACCCCCGTGTTCCGCGCCTACGCGAACGACCCCGTCGTGATGCGGATCCTGAACAGCTCCGACCTCCCGCGGGTGCACACCTTCGGCATGACCGGTCACAGCTGGCGCTACGAACCCTACGACCCGCAGAGCAACGTGGTCACCGGACAAGGCGGGCTCAACACCTCGCGCGTCTTCAACGCCGGGATCTGCGCCGGAAGCAACCTGCCGATGGACTGGAGCTCCTCAGCGACGCCCTGCGCGGGCGACGGTCGCGCGGGTGACTACCTCTACAACGACCGCAACTTCTTCCACATGCTGGGCGGCGGGATCTGGGGCCTGCTGCGCGTCCACGACGACAAGCAGTCCGATCTAGCGCCCCTGCCGAAGGGCTGAGACCACTCATGACGACCACCACCGCGACCGCTCGCCCTGGCAGCGGCTCGCGCACGCGCAGCTCGCACCGAGCTTCCATCGAGACCCGACCGACCCGGTCCGTCAACTGGGCACAGGCTCTGGTCTACCTCCTCGCCGTGACCGGGTGCTGTCGTCGGGCGTGGTCACCCTCGTTCGTGGGTCTCGGACGACCGACAGTGGCCGGTCGTCGGGGAGCAGGTGACGACCTCGTTCGGCACTGTTGACGGTGACACGCACGAACCTGGCCTTCGTCCCGCAGACCCAGGGTGTGCCCACGATGGCGAAGATGAACGGCACGGAGGGCACCCACCAGCTCCAGGTGTGGGTTCGCCTGACGAACACCCGGCGCACGACGAGGCGGCCTACTCCTGGCGTCAGTTCGCGCTGCAGGACACAGCAGGCCACCGCCTGCGTCCGCAGGGAGCTTCGCTGGGGGCGGCGACCCTGCCTGCTGGTTCGAGCGTCGACGCCCAGGTCTGGTGGGACCTCGACGGGCAGCCGGAGGGCCTTGCGCGCCGGTTGGTCTTTCTCGATGCCGACGGCCGGTCCGACCAGATCGAGCTGAAGACGTCAGGACCGACCCTGACGGGGCACGAGGCCAGCGAGGATGCCCATGCCCATCGCCGCTGAATGGGGCCGGCGGTCGAGCGTCGCAGTGCGCTACGTGGTCGCTGCGTCCATGTTCGTTGCCGCGGCCGTGCACGGAACCGTGATCCGCGAGCACTACGAGCTCTGGCCGCTCGCCGGTCTCTTCTTCCTGGCCCTGGCGAGCTGAGTTGGGGGCTGCGCTCCTCGTCGTCCAGCGATGGGACCGGGTCGTGGCGACCGCAGCTCTGCTCGTCAATGCGATGACCGTGGCCACGTGGTCAGTGTCCCGGACGATCGGCATGCCGTTCGGACCCGGCGAGCTGCAGCATCCCGAGGCGGTCGGGACGGCCGACCTCGTGTGCACGGGGCTGGAGCTCGCGTGCATGGTGCTCTTGCTCCCCTGGGTCACCAACGGTCGGATGTGGTCCGAAGGGACGCTCTCCATCTCAGGGGATGTCCGAGAAGGCAGCCGCCGGTGACATCGGCCGCGCGCCTGCGTGCACGGCACGAATGCCCGCGAGGAGTTCCGCCGGGGTGCTCTCCTTGAGCAGATAGCCGTCCGCGCCCATGGCGAGCGCCTGGCGGACAGCGCTCGAGCGGCTGTCCGTGGTGAAGGCGACCAGACGGCTCTGGGGCAGTGACGCGCGGATCTGTGCCATCGCGGCCAAGCCGTCGAGACGGGGCATCGAGAGATCCATGAGCACCACGTCGGGGCGAGCTCCAGGGCCATGGCGACTGCCTCGAGACCGTCGGCCGCGCTACCGACGACGTCGAGGTCCGGTTCCGCCGAGATCAGCATCTCGAGCCCGATCCGGACGATCTCGTGGTCGTCCGCGATCAGCACCTGATCACGGTCATCGCCTTTCGTCGGCTCGGCCGCTAGATGCGACCGTCACGATCTTGCCTCACGATGCTGGGGCTTTCCTTGGGCTCACAGCGAGACGTCGAGCGGCGGGAAAGCCGCGTCGAGCACCGTGCCACCTCCCGGGGCAGGCGCGACGGTGAGCAGTCCCCCGAAGTCGACCAGCGTGTCGCCGAGAAGCGTGAGCCCGAGGTGACCCTCCTCGACACGCCGGTCCGTCCTGACACCCACGCCATCGTCAGTCACCACGACCCGCACCAGCGGCCCGTCGCGGCGCAGTTCCACCCACGCATGGTCCGCGTGCGCGTGCTTGTGCACGTTGCGGAGTCCTTCACGGATCACCCCGTAGGCCAGCCTCCTGGTCTCCAGGTCCACAAAGTGGTCGTCAGGTATGCGGACATCGACCTCGGTGCCCTGCTCGCGCAAGACCTGCGCCAGGTCCTCGACCGCTCGCAGGAAGCCCTGGGGTGCCGCGAGGTCGGGAGGGTAGATCTCGGTCAACATCGATCTCAGTGCGGCGACGTCGGTCTGCAGCGTGATGGAGACGCGTTCGATGACCCCCCGGGCCTGAGCCGCCTGCGGGTCGTCGGGCAGGTGCGCCGCCACCAGGGGAAGGGCGAAGCTGAGCCCTGCCAGGTCCTGGATCACGCCGTCGTGCAGGTCCTGCGCCAGATGCCTGCGCTCCTGCTCGCTCACCAGCAGGTTGTGCTGCAGCATCCGGTTCCGCTCCACCTCACCTTTCTCCACCTGCCGCGCCAACGAGACCGCTAGCGGCAAGATGGCGAGCTCGAAGAGCAACAGTCCACCGATGCTGAGGGGCAGAATCTCGGTGATGAGCCGCCGCTCGTAGGCTCGCATCCGGTCAGTCGTCATGTAGGCCTCGAACACGAAGGGCTGGCCATCGGAGTCCCTGGCCCCGGCGTACACCTCCAGCAGCTCGCCCTCGCTGCGCTCCAGAGCATTCTCAGCCGCGCTGAGGTCGGAGACGTTCGCCGTGACCTCGCTGGACCCGAAGAGCTCCTCGACATCGCCGTCGAGCGGATAGCGCCGCCCCACGAGTGCCCGCTCGTCGGACCAGAGGATGGTCCCATCCTCGCTCCAGAGCTTGACGTGGCTGAGCGTGCCGTCCCGCATCCGCGCGCGCATCGCCCGGTCGAGCCCCTCTGCAGCACCGGGATCCTTTTCCCGCACGCGCCGATCGACCAACGGCCCGGCGATCGAGTCGGCGATGGTGGCCCCCCGGAGGCGAGCGTCCTGCAGCGCACCCTCCTTGGCGATCTGCTCGCCGATGAGGACGGTCGCCACACCGAGGATGATCATCGCGAGAAGGCTCCACGCTGTGAAGCGCAGGACTGCGCGGCGGACCACACCTGATGCCGACCCAGTCCGGCCGGACCTACTCCCCTTCACCGTCACCCACGAGCCCGAGGCGCTTCGCGATCGCCACCGCTTCCAGCTGTGAGTGCGCGTCCAGCTTGGTGAACAAGCCTCGGACGTACCCCCGGCACGTGCTCACGGAGATGCCAAGGATTCGCGCGATCGATCCGACGTAGACACCTTCGGCGAGCAAGCCCAGCACCTCGTGCTCTCGGACGGTCAGTCCGGGCACTGGGGACTCCGGTTGGCGACGCGACTGCATGAGCGTCTTCAACAGCGTCGGGTGGACGACGAAGCCGTCGCGTCGAGCCGTCCGCAAGGCAGTCAGCATCTCGACCAGGGAACCGTCCTTGGGCAACAGGCAACAAGCGCCTGCGGCCTCAGCACGTTCCAGCAGAGCCTGGCTCGCATGTGCGGTCAGCACGACCACGCGAGTCTCCGGAAGACGCTCGGTGAGCGCAGCCGTCGCTTCGATACCGTCGCCCGTTCCGACACGCACGTCCATGATGACGACGTCCGGCTTCAACGCGAGCGCCAACGCGAGCCCCTTCTCGATGTCGTGGGCCGTACCCACGCACTCGAGATCCGGCTCGCCCGACAACGCGAAAGACAGGAGGTCAGCGAAGGTGCGATGGTCATCGACCACCAGAACGCTGGTGCGTTGGCCGGAGGCTTCCCCCTGGCCCTGCTCATCCAATGTCAAGCACCGATCCCCCCGGCTTGAGGTCGGAAAGATGCTACCTACAACTGCCCTGTCGACGCGGGCACGAGGTGGAGGTGGTTTAGCCCACAGCGAGCACCTTGACCGCCACGTAGGACAGCCCGCTGTCTCCACGTGTCGGCTCCACCCCCGGGATGGAGTCCAGCGTCTGGCGCAGCAGCCACAGCAGAGTCCGCAGCTCGCTGGCTCCCTGCGCGTTGTCGGGACTGACTGGAGCCTCGTCACGCAGGATGTCGAGGTAGAGCGCCTGGGTGGACCCGCCGGGCTCGACGGCGAGCTCCTCGATGACGGCGCTACGCAGGTCGTGGTAGCAACGCAGCGCCTCCCCGCGACGCGCACCCGCCCACAGCGCCCGCATCAGCTGGCGACAGGCGTCCTCGTCGATCCGGTCCAGCTCGACCGCCCGCCGTGCCATCGTGATCGCCGCGTCGATCTCCTGGACCGCGGAAGCCTGCTTCGAAGCGTGCACGCAGGCCGCGACGAACTCATGGGTGATGGCCTCCCGTTCACGCACCGCCCAGTCGGCATAGGGCTCGCTGGCCAGGAGCGGCTTGTCGGCAAGCTCGAGGGCGGCGAGGGTGTAACGCACCGAGGAGAGCGGCGTGGCGAAGAAGGCACGGGCGAGCATCGAGCGCACCTCGTGCAGGTCGACCGACGCCTGCCTCGGGTCCAGCAGGTAGCCGTTCTTCGTGGTCGTGATGGCGGCGGTGCGCCCAGCGTTGCAGAGGAGTCGTCGACGCAGCAGGCTCACGTAGCTCTCCAGCGTCCCCACCCAGGAGCGCGGCATGTCGCTGCCCCACAGCTGCTCGGCCAAGCGGTCCTTGGGAACAGGCGTCCCGTTGGCCACAGCGAGGATCTCGAGGATCTGTCGAGGCTTGGCTCCCCCCAAATCCGTCAAGGCGGGGCCCTGTGTGTCATGGCTGGCGGTGGTCGTGCCGAACAAGCTTACTCGGAGCATGGTCTTTCCCCCTTGGGCTGCGCCGCCGATCGGGGGCGACGCTAGGACAAGAGTGGCGTCTGCGAGCGCCGGGGAGCAGACCATGTTGCAGGGGTCGGTGACCCTCAAAATTGGTTGTCGGTTCGCGCCGTTTCCCACGATTCACCTGATGGGACGCCGTGCACCCAACGCGCCCGGCGTCGACCGGGAAGCCGGTGCCGGCACCCCACCGGGTGCCGGCACTCCGTGTGGCGCTTCGCTACTAGTTCACCGTGGCCGTCACTCGAAGCGCAGGGTTGTTGCTTGCGTCGCTGACGAAACCGACGGAACCGATGTAGGTCCCCGCGGTGGCCTGGGGCCGTAGGCTCACCGAGATGCTGCAGCTCCGTCCGGGCGCCACCGCGACGGCACACGTCCCCAGTGCGACGGAGAAGCTGGTCGGATTGTCGAGGGTCGTCCCCGTGATGTTGAGTGGCGCACTGCCGGTGTTCGTGAGCGTCAGCTGCTTCGTCGCGGTGCGGCCCGCCCGCACCTTGCCCAGGTCCAGGGTGTTCGACTTCAAGGAGATGACGGAGCTGGTCCCGGTGCCGGCGACAGCGACCGTCGGAGCGGTTCCCGGATCGTTGCTCGGCACCGTCATGGTCGCAGTCCGCGAACCCGTCGCGGCAGGTGTGAACACGACCGAGATGACGCAGCTGCCCGCCGCTGGGACACTGGCACACCCTGTCCCGACGGTCGCCCGATAGTCAGCGGACGCCAGCCCCGCAAAGGTCGGCGGCAGCACGTTCAGTGGGGCGGTCCCGGTGTTCCTCACCGTGACGGTGCTGGCGGGCGAGCTGGTGCCCACGCGTTGCGGCGCGAACGTGAGCGACGTCGGGTCGACGACCGCTCGGGGACCCCCGGACAACACGCCGTGACCGGTCAGGTTCGCGGTCCCGAGCACCGCCCCGTTACCTCCGAGGACTCGAACAGCGGCGGCGTATACCTGGGCCGAGCTCGGAGTGAACGAGACCTCGACCGTGCACGTGGCGTCGGTCGTGACGGTGGCCCCGGCGCATGATCCGCCCGTGGCGGAGAAGGCGGCGGCTCCACTACCCACGACATCAGCTCCTGAGATGCTCGCGGGCGTGCTCCCCGTGTTGGAGAAGGTGACCGTCCGGGTCGTGGACGAACCGGTCGGACGATCGCCGTACGACACGGGTGTGCCGAGCATGCCCGAAGAGAGCTTTCCGGAGACCATGAACTTGGCCGTGCGAGCAACGGAGCTCCCGTCGGGCCCAGTGATGTCGAAGTAGTTGACGGGCTCCCCTTCCACGGCGAAAGTGCCGCCGACGATCGGGTGGAAGCTGACCCCGTCACCGAGGTACCCCGTCGGCGCCGCAGCACCGACACCAGGAGCCCATCGGACGAAGCCGCCGAGGTTGCGGCTCGCGAGCGCGTCAGCGAAGTTGCACGGGGCAGCGCCACAGCCGACATCGGTCGTCCCTACGTTGCGGGCAACACCACCGAGGTCATTGGTGGTCGCGGTGAGTGGACCGTACGGCGTGGTGAACGTGTACACCGTGTTCGGGCAGAGCCCTGAGGACACGTTGAACCGGATCCGGCCGAACGTCGTCTGCTGACCGGTCTCGGCCACACCGTTGGCGAAGCTGCCCTCGAGCGCGAGCCGCAGCATGGCAGTGCCGGGGCTGGTGCCCTCACACCCAGGCGTCGCAACCGGCTCGGAGTCGGCAAGTGCGTAGAAGAACTCCGGCGGGTAGTTGCCCGGAAAGGACATCGGCTGCCCAGGATCGAACCCGGGACCGCCGAGCACCACGCAGCGCGGGTCGCCCACGTCGAGGCAAGGCTGCAACCGGACGCCGTTGCCGTCCTGGTACCACGCCGGGAAGGCGTCATCGGGGCGCTGCTGGTCGGCCACCCTTGGTGCACCGCTGAACCCCTGCCCTGACAGGTCGATCGTGAGCGAGGCAGGCTTCGCGTTCGGGGAGGTGACCTGCAGGACGGCGTGGCGTGGCCCACTGGCGGCCGGGGTGTGGCCGAGCTTGATCGAGCAGGTCCCGTCCACCGGCACCTCGGTGGTGCACGTGTTCTCGACGATCCTGAAATCGGTCGAGTCCGCACCTGTCAGGCTGGGGGGATCGACGGTCAGGGGCGCCGTACCTCCCTTGTTGCTGACCCGCAGTGTCTGTGGCGTGGATGGCCGCCCGACCAGGAGCTGTTCGAAGCCGAGCGCCGTCGCGTCCGCCGACATGGCTGCCTGGCCCGATCCGGCGAGCCCGACCCCCGTCAAGGACACGCTCATCGGGTTGTTCAGGCCGGTGTGGTCGACGCGGAGCGTCGCTGTCCGGTCACCCACAGCCGAGGGCGAGAACCCGACCTCTGCAGTGCACGAGGCCGTCGGGACGAGCGTCGTCCCGGTGCACTCGTCCGCTGCGGTGTCGAGGGCGAAGTCGCCGACGTCAGGACCCACGAGGCCCAGTGTGTTGACCTTCAACGGGTCGACCCCCTCGTTGCGCAGGGTGACTCGCTGCGTCGCGCGCTGCCCCTCCCCCACCGATCCGAAGCTGTGGCTGGGAGGATCCGCGACCAGTGGTCCGGCGAGCTTGCCCATCACCGTGAACATGTCTGTCTGCCCGATGAGGGTGCCGCCCTGGTAGATCTTGAAGTAGTTGGCTGGCGCGCTCTGCCCAGCCGGCACGAACTGCGACCCGACGACACGGTGCAGGGTCTGCGAGTCCCCGAGGTAGCCAGCGGGTGCGGCGGGGCCGTTCGCGGAGTCCCACTGCAGGAAGCCGCCGAGGACGCGACTCCTCACGGCGGCGCCGAAATCGCACGGGTTGGCAGCCGTGGCGACGAGGCAACCCACGTCCTCGGTGCCGGCCGTGCGCTTGATCATGCCGCTGGCGTCCGCGGTGAACGTGTCCACGCCGTACGGGTGCACGAACGTGTACGCCGTGCCTGGGCACAGGCCACTGGTCGCGTTGATGCGGATGCGCCCGAAGGTGATCTGGTCCCCCGCCGTCGGCTCGGCGCCGCTGAAGGCTCCTTCGACGCCCATCCGGATCATCGCCTTGCCAGGCGCGCTCCCCTGGCAGCCCGGCGTCTGGATGATGTCGCTGTCCACCACGCTGTAGAAGAACTCGTCGGGAAAGTTGTCGGGAAAGCTCAAGGGAGCCTGGCCGGCGAACGTCCCGCCCGGCAGGACCACGCAGTTGGGGTCGGTCGGGTCGATGCACTGGGCCAGACGGATGCCCTTCTCGTCCTGGTACCAGTCAGGGAAGCCGTCGAAGCCGCTGGCGGTCGGGGACACCTTGGCCACGCCACCGAAGCCCGTGCCGGACAGGTCGACGAGGGACGGCCCGGCAGGGTCGTTGGAGGCGATGGCCAGGCGCGCGCTGGAAGCCTGGACACGCGTGGGAGAAAAGGCCAAGGACACCTTGCAGCTGGCGCCCGGCGCGACCGGGTGGGCCGTGCAGCCGTCGAAGGACACCGCGAACTCACCCGAGTCTGACCCGGTCAGGGTCGCCGAGCTCACCTCGAGCGGTGCCGTGCCTGTGTTCGTGACGGCCACGTCACGATCAGGGCTCTGCACGCCCAGTCGCTGGTTGCCGTAGTCGAGCGAGGATGGCGTGACCGAGGCCCTGGCCACGTCGGACGAAGCCTTCCCGGTGCCAGCCAGGCGCACACCGAGGGTGGGGCCGACACCGCTGTGACCGACCTGGAGCGATGCGGTCCTGACTCCGGCCGTGGCTGGCTCGAACCGCACAGCCAGCTGGCAGGTCGCGTCCCTGGCCAGGGGCACTCCGACGCACTTGTCGTCGGTGACTGCGAAGGACGAGGCATCGGCCCCCGAGACCGAGGCGGCTTTCGGTGTGATGGTCGAATCACCGATGTTGGTCACGGTCAGCTGCCGCGCGCCGCTCTGCGTCCCGGCGTCCTGCCCGCCGAAGTCCAGCGACGCTGGGTCCGACGACAGCGGGCCGGCGATCTTGCCGGAGACGGTGAAGAGGTTGGTCTGCAAAGGGGTCGAGAGCTTGGGGCCGGAGATGCGGAAGTAGTTCGCAGGCGAGCTCTCGCCCGGGGCAACGTACGACGCGCCGGTGATGCGGTGCGCCGTGACCGCGTCACCCAGGTACCCGGTCGGCGCCACGGGCGCGCTCGCATCCCATCGCAGGAAGTTCTTCACCACGGGGCTGGACAGGGCAAGCCGGAAGTCACAGGTTGCCGGTGCGACCGGGGCGCAGCCGACGTCCGTCGTGCCCTGGTTCTTGGCCAGAGCGCCGTTGCCGTCGGTGGTGAAGGAGATCTGGCCGAAGGGATAGGTCGCTGTGTAGCTCGAGTTGGCGCAGAGTCCCCCGGTGACGTTGAGACGCACGCGACCGAAGGTCATCTGCTGCCCGGGGACCGGAGACCCTCCTGTGAAGGCACCCTCCAATGCGAGCCGCACGGACACGGTGCCGCGCTTGGTGCCCGAGCAGCCGTTGGTGGGGATCTTCTGCGAATCCGCGAGGGCATAGAAGAACTCGCTCGGGAAGTTGGAGGGGAAGAGCTGGGGACGGGCGGGGTCGTAGGTCGCGTCGCCGGCCACGACGCAGCTGGCGTCGGCGGGGTCCAGGCACGGTGCCAGTCGGGTGCCACCAGTGTCCTGGTACCAGAGCGGAAAGCCGTTGGTGGGATCTGTCGTGGCGACGTCCGCGCTCACGGCCGCAACTGTCTGCGCCGGAGCGAGCAACGGTGCCGTCGCGGCCACCAGCGTCACCAGGAGCAGACAGACGACTGCACGCCTGGGACGACGACGGGCGCGAGAGAACCACCCAGGCACGTGACGGGGGCTCGAAAATCGAGTTCGCATGGCCATCGGCTGCTCCTTGCTCGTGGGATGCCCAGGTCGGCACCACACAAGGACGCCACGCGGACCTTGGGACAACCTCGGGCCGCGTCGGCGGTCATCGTCTGAGAGACTGACCTCTCCCCGGCACCACCACTCTTCCCACCCGTCGTAGACAGGCAGAGGCAGCACGCATGGCCAAGAAGCCCAAGAAGGCGAAGCCCCCGAAGGACCCCAACAAGGTCGGTCGGATCAAGCAGATCCGGCAGAGCTACACGATGACGAAGCAGTCCGATCCGCGGATCGGGCTGATCCTGGCAGGCGTCTACCTGCTCGGCGCCCTGGCCGGCTTCGCCGTGATGCTGCTGATCTTCCAGACACTGGGCTTCGCCATCGCCTTCGGTCTCCTGGTCGGTCTGCTCGCCACCCTGATCGTGTTCGGTCGCCGCGCCCAGGCAGCGGCGATCAGCCAGATCGAGGGCAAGCCGGGTGCTGCCGCCGCGGCCCTCGGCATGCTCAAGCGAGGCTGGAAGACCGAGCCCGCCATCGCGGTCACCCGGCAGCAGGACGTGGTCACCCGCGTGGTGGGTCCCCCCGGGATCGTGCTGATCGGCGAGGGCAACGTCAACCGGCTGCGCCCGCTGCTGACCTCCGAGCGACGCAAGCACGAGCGCGTCGCGAGCGAGACCCCGATCCACGAGATCGTGGTCGGCCGCGACCCGGGCCAGGTGCCCTTGGGCAAGCTCACCAAGCACGTGACCAAGCTGGGTCGCGAGCTCAAGCCGGCCCAGATGACCGACGTACTGGCTCGCATCAGGGCACTGGACGCCAACCGGTCGGCGATACCGATGCCGAAGGGCCCGATGCCCACGTCGATGAAGGGCATGCGCGGTCAGCAGCGCGGCCGCTGAGGCCTAGGTCGTGGGCAGCGCGGCGAGGTCGCGCGCGGCGGGTCGCCTGACCGTGACGGGCTCCCCCCACCGGGAGAACCGGGTGTCCATCGTGACGTCGGCGATGACGACTGAGATGCGTCTGACCAGGTCCCGGTCGTCGAGCCACATGTCGTAGGACAGCGAGTCGGGAAGGACAGCCCTCTGGGCACGGCTGAGCTGGGCTCGCATGACCGCGGTGTCGACGGTGATCTGGTAGTGCTCCACCGTCTCCCCGTCGAGCACGCCCTTGCCCACTCGACGCACCGCGCTGACGGCCGGACCGCCGGCCCCGCTCCTCCCCCGCGATCCCATGCTCTCGAGCGCAGCCAGTGGGTCCATCTGCTCGGATGTGCTGGCGAGACTGCGGGCCAGCGGGGACGACGTGTCCCGAGGGTCGATGGCTGCGAACTTCCCGGGAGGCACCAGGCCGGGCACCTGGACGAAGAGCCTGCCTGCGACGTAGCGAGCCAGCACCTTGCGCCCGTCCGGCATCTTCATGGTGGAGGACGACTGGACACCATGCCGACCGTAGGAGAAGGCACCTCTGACCGAGAGCTCCACGTCCCCGGACATCGTCGTCGTGACGTGCGCCGAACCTGCGCTCCTGGCGGCCTCCATCATGGCCCCGACGATCTCGCCCTTCCCCAGCGCAGGCCCGTCGTACTGCACGGTGCCGACCGCCGTGCTGGCGAACCCGGGCCGGTCGCCACAGCCCGCCAGGCTGGCACAGGCTCCCAGTGCCACGGTCAGCGCCACGGCCCGACCCGGCACGCGCATGCATTTCGTCATGATTCTCCCGATAGATCCCGAATATCAAATCGAGAATACGGGCGGTCGGACTCGCTAGGGCGAAAAGGGACCGATCAGGGGCGCACGTACGTCGCGGAGCCGGTCCAGAGGTCGTGCAGTCCCCGGCCGGTGTCGGGCTTGAACACCAGGGGCGGCACCACCGCACAGATCAACAGGGTCCGCGCGACGGCCATCAGCAGGTTCAGGGGGCGACCCTGCGGCGTGAGCACCCGGATCCGGGTCAGCAGCTGCCCGAAGGAGCCTCCCGTCAAGGCCGTCAGCACCGAGACCTCGACCGCGAAGACGCCGAGGACGACCCAGCTCGCGTTGGGGTCCTGGGCGTAGTCGCCCGGACCGAGGATCCCGACGGTGACCAGCGTGCAGGCAGCCCAGTCGATGAGCAGCGCGGCGATCCGCCGACGCCAGGACGCGTACTCGGGCACGCGCCGACCCTATCCGGCACCCGTACGGCCCAGACTCACGGTGGACCCCTGTTACATGCACGAAACAAAGTGGATACGGTCGTGCAACGGCCCATCCGTAGGTTCACCCTCGTCGCGCCCGCACCGTCGCGGTCACCCGACGCTCACCATTTGACGCGGTCGCCCAGCGGCCAAGGAGGACCAATGTTCCAGAACAGCGAAGAGCTGCTGAAGTACATCAAGGACGAGGGCGTCGCGATGATCGACGTCAGGTTCTGCGACCTGCCGGGCATCATGCAGCACTTCACCGTGCCGGTCTCCTCGTTCGACCAGTCGGTCTTCGACGACGGCCTGAGCTTCGACGGTTCCTCGATCCGCGGCTTCCAGGCGATTCACGAGTCGGACATGTCGCTGTTCCCGGACCCGACCACGGCCTACATCGACCCCTTCCGCACTGCCAAGACGCTGATCGTGAACTTCTTCATCCACGACCCGATCACCGGTGAGGCCTACTCCCGCGACCCGCGCAACATCGCCCGCAAGGCGATGGCCTACCTCGCCAGCACCGGCATCGGCGACACGGCGTACTTCGCACCGGAGGCCGAGTTCTACGTCTTCGACAACGTGCGGTTCGAGACCAAGCAGAACACCGGCTTCTACGAGATCAACTCCTCGGCCGGCGCCTGGAACACCGGCGACGCCCTGGAGAACGACAACCGCGGCTACAAGGTGAAGTACAAGGGCGGCTACTTCCCGGTCGCGCCCACCGACCACTTCGGCGAGCTGCGCGACGAGATGGTGATCGAGCTCGAGAACTCCGGTCTCCAGGTCGAGCGTGCGCACCACGAGGTCGGCACCGCCGGACAGGCCGAGATCAACTACCGGTTCTCCGAGCTGCTGCAGGCCGCGGACGACGTGATGAAGTTCAAGTACATCATCAAGAACGTCGCCTGGCGCAACGGCAAGACCGCCACCTTCATGCCCAAGCCGATCTTCGGGGACAACGGCTCGGGCATGCACGTCCACCAGTCCATCTGGGAGGGCGGCGACTCGCTGTTCTACGACGAGACCGGCTATGCCGGCCTCTCCGACATGGCTCGCCACTACATCGGCGGGATTCTCAAGCACGCCCCGTCGCTGCTCGCCTTCACCAACCCCACGGTGAACTCCTACCACCGCCTGGTCCCCGGGTTCGAGGCGCCGATCAGCCTGGTCTACAGCCAGCGCAACCGCTCGGCCTGTGTCCGCATCCCGATCACCGGCTCGAACCCGAAGGCCAAGCGCATCGAGTTCCGGTGCCCCGACCCGTCGGCCAATCCCTACCTCGCGTTCTCCGCGCTCCTGCTCGCCGGCATCGACGGGATCCAGAACAAGATCGAGCCCTCGGACCCGATCGACAAGGACATCTACGAGCTGCCGCCGGACGAGATGGCCGACATCGAGCAGGTGCCCACCTCGCTCAACGCCGTGCTCGACTCCCTCGAGCGCGACCACGAGTTCCTCACCGTCGGCAACGTGTTCACACCTGACCTGATCGAAACGTGGATCGACTACAAGCGCGTCAACGAGATCCTGCCGGTGCAGCAGCGTCCGCACCCGCACGAGTTCGAGCTCTACTACGACATCTGATCCGGGGGCTCTCGACCCCGTCAGTGGTTGCCGAGAACGGCGGCTGACCTGCGGCGACGCTTTGAGCGTCAGTTCAGCGTCAGCCGCCGTTTTTCGTGGGCCCGGGGCGGACCACCTGCACGGTTCACGGCGAGGGATCAACGTGGTCGCTCTGGGTGACACATGACGGATCAGCCTGAAACGGTTTCACCCACTCAGCAGCAGCGCGCCCGACGGACGATCAGTTCAGAGACACAGCAGCTAGCTCAAGCGTGACGGTGACGTCGACGAGGGCGAACTCATCGTTCTTGGGGTCGCGGGTCGACAGCCTGTTCCGCCGCTGCGTGCGCGTCATCCTGACTGCCGTCGCCAGCGAGGGGAGCCGATTCGAATGCCTCATCTCTCGATGTCCCGTCGCGCCCTGCACCACCCGGTCCACGCCGCGAGCATGGCTGTGGTGATGGCGTGTCGCGCAACGCCCCCATGGCTCACCTGACAGACGCGGAGCCCGTTCGGCTTCGATGACCCTGCATCGCTTGGGGCAATCTCCACCAGCGGGCGTCGGCGAGCACGATGCCGAGGACGACGACGGCGACGACGGCGAGCGCGACCCAGCCGGCGGCGCTGCGCTCCCAACCGGCGGGCGTGGAGGTGCCGTAGGGGAACACGGACAGGTGACGGTCGAGCGGGCGCAGCAGCGCCCACGCCGTGGTCGTCGGGACGACCGCCGTGGCGAACCTCAGCCCCGGCGACGCCTCCCCGCCCGAACGTCGCCAACAGGTGTACGCCGCACCGGCCAGGCACGCCGCGACACCCTGGAACCAGATCTCATCGCGGTGCCCGAAGGTGGTCCCTGCGCCGGCGTGGAGCACGACTGCCGTCCACGTCCCCAGGAGCACCAGCGGCCCGGGACTGCGCGCCACCGTGCGCCAGGCGAGACCCCGAGGAGCTGCGTCGACGACGGCGGCGGACGTCTCGTCGAAGCACCAAGCCGTCGCACCCGCCAGGAGCCCGACCGCCGTCCCCTCCAGCGGCCACAGGACCCAGGGGTCCCAACGGACGAGCTCCATCAGTACGACGACCAGCCCGGCCGCCAGGGCCACCCGTGTCCACGGGAGCGCCCTGGCGACGTAGGCGGTCATCAGCAGCTGCGGCAGGGGATGGGGTTCACCAGCACGTCGGGGTAGCCGACGTACATGGTCAGCACACCGAGCACCAGCGCGAGCCCGACCAGCCCGAGCGCGACCTTGCGCAGCCGGGTCCGGTCCGACTCGGGATCGTGGAGGACGGCGACCACGAGGCCGAGCGCACACACGACCACCAGGTAGAGCACCCAGATGAACGGGTTGCCGGGCGCCGTCCTGAAGTGGATGGATCCATCGGGGTCCGCACCCCAGCCGAGCTGGCCGAGGAAGTAGGTCCAGAACCAGAACACCCGGTAGGGCTGCCCGCCGGCGAAGTTGCCCTGCAACATGATCGTGACCAGGACCAGCAGCACCGAGGCGATCGCCGCCACGCCACGCTTGGGCAGGTATCGCGCGAGGAGGAGCCCGAGGAGCGGTCCGCCCACGGCGCAGATGACGCCGTCGCCGAACATCTCTGCGTTGACGAACAGGTCGCTCACGCCGGGAGGGACGATCCACTCCTGGGGTGGCCGGACGTACCAGGCGACGACGGCGGCGACGTAGGCCACCATGGCGGCCGAGAACGGCACCACGATCGCGCTGGCCAGCGCCAGCGTGCGGGTGCGCTCGGGTACGGCGACCGCGCCGGCCGCCTCCGCCGCCCGATCGGAGCGACGGGTCAGCCCGAACATCACCACCAGGCCGAGGACCCCCAGCATCACCCCGGGACCGATCATGTAGCCGGCGGCAGAGCCGGCCTCGTCCCAGGCGAACGCCGAGACGACCACCAACGCCGTCATCGCGGTGCCGAACCAGAACAGCTTGTGCCTGAGATAGTTGCGGATCTCCTGACGGGCGAGGACGCCCAGCGTGGAGCCCGTCTGGTAGGTGGTGCTCATGGTGTGACTCCTTGTGGTGTGTGCTGCTCCGAGCGGAGCAGCAGGTACGCGTCCTCGACCGACGGGTCGACGACTGAGGAGTCGGGAGCGGGCTGCCCCCCGACGGACCGGACCAGCCCGGTTCCGGTCTTCCAGGTCTGGACGGCGCCGCTGGTGGCGGCGGGTCCGAGGTGGACACGGCCGGCTGCCGTGGCCAGGAGCTCGGGCACCGAGCCGTCGAAGCGAATGGCTCCGGCATCGATGACGAGCACTCGATCACACAGGGCCGAGACGTCCTCGGTCTGGTGCGTCGAGATCAGCACCGTCCCTGCCAGGCCGGAGAGAAGGCCACGCAGGGAGGCGCGCTGTTCGGGGTCGAGCCCGGTGGTGGGCTCGTCGAGGATGAGCAGCTCGGGCGAGCCGATGAGGGCCTGGGCGATGGAGAGCCGCCGGCGCTGCCCGCCGGATAGCTTCGCGATCTTCATGGCGCCCCGGTCGCCGAGGTGGACGAGGTCGAGCACCCGGTGCACCTCGGTGTGGCGCCTGCCCTGGTCCGTCCACTCCTTGAGCACCGCGAGGTAGTCCAGGAAGGCGAAGGCCGTCATGCCGCGCGGGAACGTGACCTCCTGCGGGCAGTAGCCGATCCGCCGTCGGGCCTCGACACGCTCTGCGTGGGACTCGGTGACGTCGAATCCGGCGACCACGATCCGCCCGCTGCTCGGGGGCAGCGCGGTCGACAGCAGGCGCAGCACCGTGGTCTTGCCCGCACCGTTCGGCCCCAGCAGGCCCACCACCCCGCGCTGCAGGTCGAGGGTCGTCGGCCGCAGTGCCGGGGCACGACCGTACTTCTTGGACACTGCCTCGAAGGAGGCGATGGCGCTCACAGCTCTCCTCCCTGCAGGCGAAGGGTCGAGGTGCGCAGCACCAGTGCGAGCACGAGCACACCGGCCGCCAGCACGAAGCCGCCCTGCCCGACGAGCGTCGTCAGCACATCGACCCGGTCGTCGGCTCGGAGCAGTGCGACCACCGTCACCCAGGCCGACGCGACCAGCACACCGGTCACCCACGCCTCGAACCACGTGAGCAGCACCAGCGTCGCGAGGGTGAGCCCGAGCGAGGGCGCGAGCCACGCCACGACGAGGTCGTCCATGTTCGGCACGACGAGCCCGATCGCCATCGTGGCCGGCACCGCGACTGTGAGGGCGGCGGTCGCCCGGAGCAGGGCGAGCCGCAGCTTGCTGTAGGGCGTGGTGGCCATCAGCTCACGCAGCGGGTCGAGCGCGTCGTACGACGTCACCACCGCCAACACGGGAATCAGCGGAGCGAGTGCCAGGTATGCCGCGTCGCGGCTGGCCGGCCCCAGACCCGCCAGCCCCACGATGCAGGCGGACGCGACCGCGAGGCCGACGGCGACCGCCCACGGCACCACGAACGCGTCCGCGGCGGAGACGACCACGGCGTCATCGGGTGCGACGCGGAGCCGCTGCATGGCCCGCTGCGGCAGCGACGGGGCAGGAGCGGAGATCGTGGCGCGTACGCCGGACCACACCAGTTCTGCGGTCCCGGTGGGGACCTGGGACCTCGCTGACGAGCGGCATCTCTGACATCCGACCAGGTGGGACTCGACGCTCAGCTCGGCGGCCGGCTCGAGCCGCCCCGCGGCGTACGCCTCCCAGACAGGAGCATCGATGTGCCAGGTCATGACTGTGCCTCCAACGAGATCAGCTGCTCGCGCAGCTTCGACTTCGCGATGCGGACGCGGCTCTTGACCGTGCCCTGGGGGATGCCGAGGAGATGGGCCGACTCCCTCGTGGAGAGCCCGTCGATCACCGTCGCCTGCAACACCTGCCGCAGCTCCGGTGAGAGCGAGCGCAGGGCGTCGCCGACCGATCCGTGCTCGACCGCGACCAGCAGCTCGTCCTCCGCGCTGCGCACGGTCGGCGACAGGGCCGACAGCATCCGGCTCTCCATCGGCACGGGCTGAGCCCGCTTGCGCAACCGGGAGACCAGCTGCCGGATCGCGATCCCCCACAGCCACGCACCCACGTCCCCCTCGCCTCGGAACGAGCGCGGGCTCCGCCAGACCGCGACGAACGTGTCGTGCAGCGCCTCGGCCGCCAGGTCCTCGTCGGCAGTACGCCGACGCAACCTCAGCAGCAGCCACGCCGAGTGCCGCCCCACCAGCTCGCGCAAGGCAGCCTCGTCACCCTGGGCGACCAGACCCAGGAGCTCGGAGTCGGAGAGGTGCTGCACATACACACTGTCGCGTGTGCCAGCCGAATCGGATCACGATGAGCGGAACTATCTTCGTCGACGTCTCAGAGACTGCTGAACGTGACCGGCGCGGCCAACCACGCACCGGAGCGGCTGCGACAGCTGTCACGCCGACTTCGTGACCGTTCGGCTGCGGAGTGCGGCCCCCACTCCCGAAGGAGCGGGTCAGCGGACGAGCTGTCCCCGAGCACATGCCGTGGAGCACGGACCGACGTCGAGACTGCCGCTCGAGTCCGCCAAGCAGGGCTCCACCTCCGTGCCTGCGTGGTGCGGGACCACCTGCGGTTGCATCAGTCTGGACCGACCCCGGAGGTCCAGGACGCCTAGACATCCAACCTCCTGACGGTGCTGGTGACGTGCTTGCCCGAGTTCTCGAGGAAGACGATCTCGCCGAACTCGAGGTGCGACCAGCCGTCGTCGCTGTCTGTCAGGGGCTCGGAGGCGAAGATGGCGGCCGTCGCCTCCTCCTCGGAGCGCACCTCGAAGTCGTAGGACGTCTCGTCGTGCTGGAAGTTGCACCCCAGCTGCAGGTACATCGGCTCCAGCAGCATCGAGAGAGCGAAGTCGCTGGTGCCCGGGCCGGATTCTCGTAGCTCTCTCCAGTCCCCGGCCGGGTCGGTCTCGCCCTGGTGCCCGAGACCGACGTTGATCCCGATGATTCGGTTCGGCGACACCAGGGCCATCTTCAACTTGGTCAGGCCTGCGAGGTCGAGATCCTTCATCGCCTGCGCGATCAGCCTGAGCATCTCCTCGATCGCGCGCTGGACCTCCTCGTCGCTGTTGCCCTCCAACAAGGAGAGCAGAAGCACGTAGAGGAACTCCGTGTCAGTCGTGCCCCGCATCTGCGTCAGGTACTTGTCCTCGCAGTGCTGCAGCAGCTCCCGCTGCAGGAGCAGCCAGTTCGGCAGGTCACCGTTCTGGGCAACGATCCAAGGGGTCTCGTCGAAGGAGAAGGGGTGGCAGTTCTCGTCGGCCAGAACAGTCTTCGAGTTGTAGGCGGCGGCTCGAACGTGGGCAAGCATCGTGCTGGCCTGGAGGCTGGGAATGATGCGGTCGGCGTTGTCGTCGTAGAAGGCAGCCATGGGCCGGCGGTAGATGAAGGGCCTCTCCGGCTTGAGCAGATGCTCGCCCCAGGCCCCGAATCCCCACCCTGCCAGCTGAAGCTCCGGGTGACGCTCTGGGTCGAGGGACTGGTTGATGAGACTGTTCTCCGGCGTGAGCAGCAGGCTCTCCAGAGGTGTTTCCGGCCCGATGTAGGCGAGCACTCGGCACATACGCTTCCTTCACTGACGAGTCGATGTACGGCGATCATTTCGACGTCGGCGCCTGTGCTCCAGGAGGCTGAGTGAGTCGCCCCAGGTTTCGTGGAGCCTCGGTTCATCGGAACCGGACCCTGCTGGGACGGGCGTTCCTCTCGATGCCTCAGGTCTGGCAGTACGTGTGCGCGGCTCCGCCATCCACACTGAGTGCCCTGGCCTTGACGCAGTACTGAGGGCCACCGATCGTCCTCTTCATGTGCCACGTGCTGGTCGTGCGACTGCCCGGCGGTGGGGTCCAGCTGCCCTTGTGCGCGATGTCCAGGAACTCGTACCAGCCGACGCTGAGGATCCATTCACGGAAATACAGGTTGCAGCTGTAGGTGACCTTCGCCCCGCCGCGCCAGTTCGCGAAGGAGCAGTAGTAGTCGTAGCTGTTCGTGGAGGAGTTGTACCGGATGTGAGCTTTGGCGGTTCCGGGACTGTAGGTACTGGCCTCGGTCGGTGCCATGACCAAGATCGACGCGCTGGCCGTCATGGCGGTGATGGCGAGTCGCGCTCGAGTGCGAAAGGACATGGCTCTCCCCGGACAAGTTGTCGCCGCTGGGCTCAGCAGACGTCGAAGTGAGGTGACGGTACAGCCACGGTCCGGGGTTGTCACCCCCGAGGAATCCGCTCGTGATCGCTGCCAGTGCTGCACCGAGGGGATCCTGTACGACCGCGGGCCCCGGACTGAGGTCTCGCTCAACGGGTGAGCTCGGCCTCCTTGTCCAGCCGGGTGAGCTTGTGCGGATTGCGCATGGCGAAGACTCGCGTGATCCGTCCGTCCTCGACGGCGAAGCTCACGATCGTGGTGCCCCCCACCCCGTCCTCGATCCGCACGCCGACAGCACCGTTGAGACTGATGGTCCCGATCTCAGGACTGACGGACACCGCTGGATACGACCGCAGCAGGTTCACCACCTTCTTCACCCCGACCACGGGCACCCGGACGGCACGGGCGATCCCGCCTCCGTCGGCGAGGAGCACCACGTCCGGGGCGAGCACGTCCATCAGGCCCTGCACGTCACCAGCCGTCACGGCCGCGACGAACTGCTTCACCACCTGCTGCTGCTCGGTGCGGCCGACCTGCACACGTGGTCGTCGCGCAGCCACGCGCTCCCGGGCTCGGTGCGCCACCTGGCGGACCGCCGACTGCGACTTGTCCACGGCGGCGGCGATCTCCTCGTACGACACGTCGAAGACCTCGCGCAGCACGAACACCGCGCGCTCGGTGGGCGTGAGCGTCTCCAGCACGGTGAGCATCGCGATCGACACGCCCTCGACGTCATCGGCCACGTCCGGACTGGTGAGCAGGGGCTCGGGCAGCCACTCCCCGACATACTCCTCACGCCGGCGGCTGAGCGTCCGGAGCCGGTTGAGTGACTGACGCGTGACGGAGCGGATCAGGTAGGCGCGCGGGTCCTGCACCGTGTCCTGGTCGACCGCCGCCCACCGCAGCCAGGTCTCCTGGACGACGTCCTCCGCGTCAGCGGCGGAGCCGAGCATCTCGTAGGCGACGGTGAAGAGCAGACGCCGGTGGCTGACGAACGGGTCGACGCTCACGTCGACGACGCTACCCCGGGCCGCTGCGCCAGCGGCTCGAGGTCGCAGGTCGCCGCGAAGCCCTCGGACTCGATCCCGAGCGCGACGTTGCCACGGGTGGTGAGGTTCGCGAACCCGATCACCGAGGTCAGCTCCACGAGGGCCGCCGGGCCCAGCTGGTCGTGAAGGCTGGCCACCAGCTGGTCGGTCACCGTCAGTGGTGTGCTGCTCATCGCCTCGGCGTACTCGAAGACCTCCCGCTCGAGCGGGGTGAACACGTCGGACTGCCGCCACCGCGGGATCTCCCGCGCCCGGGCGACGTCGAGTCCCTCGTTGAACGCCATGAAGTAGTTGAAGTCCAGGCACCACGAGCAGCCGACGAACGACGCCACAGCCATGTGCGCGAAGGACTTCAGGGTCTGGTCGCACTCGTCCCACTTCTGCAGCTTCTGGCCGAATCCCATCGAGGCCTTCAGAACCGGCACGTTGTGCCACATCACTCCGAGCGACTCCGGCACTCGTCCGAACATCCTCTTGCTGAACGTCTTGATGAGTGCGCCGTACAGGCCGGTGATGTCCTTGGCAGGTACACGGATCGTCATGACTCCTCCTAGGTGTCGAGATTGTCGTCGACATCCAGACACCGACCAGGCCCACTCTGTGACAAGCGAGCGCCACCGGCTCGTGCTCGGCGGCGGGTGGTTGTCGTCACAGGCACCTCGCCCGTCGTCGACCGGAGCGCGGTGCCGGTCCGAGTCACCGTCACACGTCGGTGGCTGTGGTCCACTGGGACGGTGCCTACGAATCCTCCATTCCTGGCTGGCCTGGTGCTGGCCCTGACCCTCGTGCTCGGAGGCTGCGGGACCACCTCCGAGAAGTCCGGGACCACCTCCGAGAAGTCCGGCACCGGCTCCGGGGCGTCCTATCCGGACGTCAAGGCGGTGAAGCTGCGCGGGGACGGCCAGACCTACACCTTGGACGTGACGATGAGCTCGCCGTACGACTCACCGGAGCGCTACGCCGACGGGTGGCGGGTGCTGGACGAGGAAGGGCACGTGCTCGGCGAGATGGAGCTGACCCACGACCATGCGGCCGAACAGCCGTTCACCCGTTCCCAGACAGGGCTGGAGATCCCCGAGGACGTCAAGGCAGTGACGGTCGAGGGCCGGGACTCAGCGAACGGGTACGGCGGCGGAACCGTCGAGGTCACGGTCCCTGGCCGCTAGGTCAGTGAGCACCCAGGGTGGAACGGTGCCCGGCTCACCGCTGAAGGCGATGTCGCATGGTGTCCGCGGCGATCCTGAGTCCGTTCCTCCTCACGGTCGACCGTGCTGTTCGGCACGGGGGTGCGCCTGGGACTGTCACCATGGCGGGGGCGCGGTGAGGTCGGGTCTCGCTCAACGCACTGACGTGGGCGACACCACTCAGCGGCGCCCGCCGCTCGGTGTCGAGCTGGTCCTCGAAGTCGACGACCTCGGCGCGACCCACCAGCACGTCCTGGAAGCGGGGTGGCCGCTGACCGAGGACCTGACGCTCCGCCCGTGGGGGGCTTGCGGACTTCAGGCTCCTGGACCCAGCTGGCTACTACTGGCGGATCACCACAGGCATCGACCAGACGCCCCCGACAGCTCCTCGATCTCAGCAGCGCGGAGCCGAGGGGACGGACGCCGGCAGCGATCCGCGACGGTCGCGATCGACGACGTCCGCGAGGTCCTCGAAGCGTCACGTGTTCCCGGGTACGTCCCCCACGTGCCCACACTCCCCACGGTCGCCGCCGCTGCGGGGGTCTGCCCCGTGTCTCAGTGGTGGTGACCCATGAACGCCATCAGGTCGGCGGGCAGCACCACGAGCTGGCGCATCATCTCCATGTCCTCGTGCTCCAGGATGTGGCAGTGATAGACGTAGCGTCCGGCATGGGCCCCGAAGTTGCCCATGAAGGTCACCATCTCTGCGGTCACGACCTGGTCCTGGTCGTCACGGTCCCCGGGGTTGACGCGGAAAGTGTCCTTCCACCCGAGCTCGTTGCCGTCCAGAACCCCGGCTGCGGCGGGTGCGCCGAAGTCGATCTCGCGCGTCTGGGCCGGGTCGAAGGCTCCGCAGTCGGGGCTGAGCAGCTGTCGTGACAGCGTCTGGAACTGGGTCAGGTGGACGTGGAAGGGATGCGTATCCGGGCTGAGGTTGACCACCTTCCAGAGGTGCCACTCCCCTTGCGTCGCCATCGTCAGGGTGGTGTCGTTGAAGCGCTTCCCGCCGGTGACGTAGGTCGTGGCGTCGCCGGGCAGGGTGAGCCGGATGCCGGAACGCTGCGAGCGGGAGGCCACCCGGGTGGGATCGGCTGGGTCGACGCCGTCGACCCACTGCTCGTAGAGGTTGCAGCCCAGCCTGTCGGCAGTCATGACGTCGACCATCTCGTGCAGGAACAGCATGGGATGGGTGACCACGTTGCTGTCACCGTCGAGCAGCGGCATGCCCATGGCGTCGCGCATGATCTCCTCCTCCTCCAGCAGCGCCACGATGGTGTGCCCGTGGCCGGCCGGCAGGTCGGCATGCTCCGTGGGGATCCGTTTGAACTCGGGGTCCAGGGCCATTCCCGCGATCGGTCCGTGCCGCAGGTGCGGGTGGCGGCGGCCACCGTCCAGGTCGAAGCGCATCACGTGGGGCGTCACGAGGAAGCCGTCGGGGTCGCTGGCGTCAACGGGTCCGGTGAGCGGGGTACCGCCCCACGGGGCGGGCGCGGAGTTCCACACCACCACGTGGGTGATCTCCTCATCGAGCAACCCGAAGTCCACGAGCACGTCGGCGCGTTCACCCGGCGAGAGGATCAGCTCCCCCCGCGGCAGGTCGACGGCCGTGCCCAGCAGGCCACCGTCGGTCCCGATCTGCTGGATCGCGGCGGCAGGGATCGGCGTACCGGGCAGGTCGTCGGCATCGGTCTGGCCGTAGAAGTGCAACCGGTAGGTCCGAGCGTTGGAGCCGTTGAGGACCCGGATCCGGTGCACGCGACGCGACGCACGGCACCGTGGCCAGATCAGGCCGTTGACCACGTTGACCGGAGCGAAGGCCTCGCGAACGCCCTTCTGCACCTTGTGCAGCAGCTCCCCGGTGAGCGCGCCGTCGGCGGTGTGGTCCTCGGTGTCGAGGTTGCGGTCCATCAGGACGAGCGGAATCTCGCGGTCCTCGTCGACAGGAAGCCCGAGGTGGTGCTCGATGGGGTCACGGACGAGCCACGCGCCAGCGAGGCCGGCATACACGTTGAGGCGGGTCGCCGCCATCGCGTGGTCGTGGTACCAGTACATCGGGCCGGCGCCGGAGCGGTAGACGGTGCTGGTGGAGCCGTCGTGGTTGGACATCGGCCACGTCTCGCGCGCGAAGGCGTACTGGTCGCGCTTCTCCTCACCGAAGTCGATCGTGTTCTCGGCCCAGCCGTCACTGTCGGGCGAGGTCGCAGCGCCGTGCAGGTGGACGACGGTGTGTGCGTGCAGGTCCGCGACGTGGTCGCTCTCCGCGACGTCGACCGCGTCGGTGGACTCGTAGTCATAGCCGGCGTCGTTCATGGTGCCGCCGGCGCCGTCCTCGTCGTCCACCACCACGTGCCGGTACGGGATCGTCCCGACGATGTCGTGGTCGTGGGTGGCTTGGACTCGGTCACCGGTGCGCACGACGATCACGGGTCCCGGGGTCAGACCGTCATAGGTCCACACAGGCGTGTCCGGCAGGTCCGGGTGCATCGAGACTGTGCCGGCGCGCTGCTCGATCTCGATCTCGCGGTACGGGCCGTGCGGCCGCTTGCGGATCGGACGCGGCATCGGCGCCGATCGCTCGAACAGCCCTTGCGTCTTGCGCAGGTCTTCCAGCGTCGGGTTCGTGGTCATGGGATCTCTCTCGGTCGTGCGAGCCCGGAGTGGGCTGTTCGCCCTCAGGAGCCGGTCTTTCCTGCCCCTGATACACGGGTCGCCGAGCGGACTCGGGTCACCCCCGTTCCGTGGGAGCCGATGCGCCTCGGCGTGCGAAACGAACCGCAGTCCGTTGATGTCAGACCCAGCGGCGACTTCCAGCGAAACGTATGTCCGCAATGCACCGATAAACCATACTTGCCGCGACAGGTGGGCGTCCGAGTCGGAAGACGCCGTCGACAACGGCTTGGAGTGTGCGCACCGTGGGAAACTCTCGACCTCGACGCCGCGGGTTGCTGTCGCTCCTGCCGGCACTCCTCGTCGCCTCGTTGCTCGCTTCCGGTGGCGCTCTCATCGGCGTCGCACCCGCTTCCGCCGCCCTGGCGCCACCGCTCCTCGCCTCGCCCGAGGCCGGAGCGAGCATCACCGCAAACCCGGTCTTCGCCTGGGGTGCCGTGCCGGGGGCCGGCGGCTACCGGTTCGAGCTCGCGACCACGAGCTCGTTCAGCAACATCCTCGTCGACGAGCGCACGGTCGCCACTCGTTTCACCCCGACGGAGCAGCTCCCCCCTGGCACCCTCTTCTGGCGCGTAGCCGCGGTGGATGCCACCGGGAGCGTCGGCGGCTTCACCGGCTCCCGCCAGCTGTCGAACACGTGGAGCCCCCCGGTCCTGGTCTCACCGGCCGGCGGAGCGACCCTGTCCTTTCCCAGCCAGTCGGCCGTGTTCAGGTGGGACCCTGTGGCAGGCGCTCAGTCCTACACCCTCCAGGTGTCGTCCTCGAAGGCGTTCGGGTCGAGCACGGCGGAGTTCACGACCCCCAACACGACGTACTCCCTGACCGAGCCCGCCACCCCCGGCACGACCGTCTGGTGGCGGGTTCGCGCCACCTCTGGCGCCCAAGCCGTCAGCGACTGGTCGGACTCCCGTTCCATGACCTACGCGTGGGCCTCGATGCCGACGCTGCTGACCCCGTCGGACGGCAGCACGGTCGTCGACACGCACTTCGCCTGGAGTCCGGTCGCGGGCGCCAAGTCCTACCAGATCCAGATCAGCCCCAACCGGGACTGGACCAACAACGTGATCCAGGACGTCCGGACCTTCGCCACGGCCTACTCGCCGGGTGTCCCGCTGCTCAACGGGTCCTACTACTGGCGCGTCCGCGCCTACGACGCCGCCGGGCACAGCGGCGACTGGTCCGCCACCCCGTCCGTGACGCGCCAGTGGGACGCCGCGCCCACGGCGCTGACGCCGGCACCCTCGAGCCCCAGCAGCCCGACCTCGGTGGGACAGATCGCCTTCGCCTGGACTGCCGCGTCCCGGGCAGCGTTCTACGAGCTCGAGGTCGTCGACGGCTCCGAGGTGCTGCACTGCCTCACCAACCACACCCGCTGGACGCCCTACGACGACCGTGGCGACGCCGCCACGACTCAGCCGGGCGGGTGTGAGCTGTCGGCTCACACCTGGAGCCCGGGTGTGACCTACCGCTGGCGGGTGCGCGGCTGGGACCGCGACCAGTCCGACGAGAACCCGGGCAAGGGTTTCGGTGTCTGGTCGAACGACGGCGACTACCAGGCCTTCCGGTTCGACCCGACGATCCCGACGATCATCTCACCGAGCGACGGGAGCACCGTCTCGACGCCGAACCTGCAGTGGTCCGCCGTGCCCACCGCCGACCACTATGTCGTGACGATCGTGGACAACAACGGTGTGGTCACCGACAACGCCACCACCTACGCCACCAGCTACTCGTCGGCGACCCTCGATGCGGCCTCCGGCCCCTTCAGCTGGTCGGTGCAGGCGGTCGACCACGACGGGTTGACGAGTGCTCTCCAGGAGCGCACGTTCTCGCTGACCGCCCCCGCCTCCCCGAGCGGGACCATCGGACTCGTGTCCCCGGTGCAGGGCGCCAGCGCTCTCCGGCTGCCGGCGCTGACCTGGACCCCCGTCACCGGTGCCGGCAGCTACACGCTCCGCTACTGGAAGACCGCCAGCGGCGCGGGCACGGCCACCGCCGTCAGCACGACCTTCACCTCCTACACGCCCGTGGACCTGCCGCCCGCGGGCACCGGCTACAGCTGGCGGGTGCAGGCCTTCGACGTCGACGGCATGCCGATGGGCACGAGCTCCATCCAGAGCTTCAGCGTCGGTGCTGCCTCGATGGTGCTGCCGGCTGCCGACTACCTTCCTCCGACGTCCTGCCTGAGCACCACGTCGTGCATCACGGCAGACACACCCACCCTGAGCTGGAACGCCGTCCCCAACGCGACCCACTACGTCGTCACCGTCGCGAACGACCCCAACTTCACCAACAAGGTCTCGTCGTACGCGACGCAGTACACCAACCTGACCCCACGAGAGTCGCTCAAGGACAGCCAGGCGGGCGAGGCCTACTACTGGTTCGTGCAGGCGTGCACCTTCAACGGGTGCGGGCCCGACAACCAGTCCTCCACCCGGGCCAACCGCAGCTCGTTCCGCAAGTTCTCGGACCCGGTGGCGCTGAACACGCCCACCGACGACGACTCACACAGCACGGTCGACGACGCGCACGACCAGATCACCTTCGACTGGGCAGACTTCCACACCGCTGCTTCTGCGGGATCGGACCAGGAGCCGCGCGACTACCACCTCGTGGTCTCGACCGACCCGAACTTCACCGACGGCACGACCATCGACGACGTCACCGTGGACGCGACGCGCTACACCGCGAGCGACCGTCTCTATCCCGACGGGCCGCTGTACTGGCGGGTCCAGGCCGTCGACAACAGCGACAACAAGCTCACCTGGTCGGCGCGGAGGATGGTGCAGAAGGTGATCACGGCCCCTGCGCCGAGCTACCCGGCCAACAGTGCCACCGTGCATGACGTGCCCTACCTCTCGTGGGAGCCGACTCAGTTCGCGGCGGGCTACGAGGTGCAGCTCTCGCCCAACGGAGACACGAACTTCTCCGACCCGATCCTGGACGCCTTCTCGGGTGACACCGAGTTCTCCGCCACCTCGCCCCTGGTCGGCCTCTCCGCGGGCGTCTACGCCTGGCGGGTGCGGTCGGTCGACGCCTACGGAAACCGCGGTGCGTGGTCCTCGTCGCCCGTGAGCACCTTCACGCTGTTCCTCGACCCGCCTGCCCTCTCGGCGCCCGACGCCGGGCGCACCGTACGCCCGACGACCGCCGTGTTCCAGTGGGCGGCGGTGCCTGCTGCGGCGAAGTACGTGTGGCAGCTCAGCTCGAGCTCCTCCTTCAGCTCGGTGGCAACCGAGCAGGAGACCCAGATGACGGCATGGGCGCCGCGCGAGCAGATCGAGGACGGCGCCTACTACTGGCGCGTGCGCGCCCTCGACCCGGCCGGACACCTGCTCTCGACCTCGGCGGCGCGCAGGGTGACGTTGAGCTCCACCGTGCCCACTGCGAGCATCTCCACCGGCAGCCCCTGGACGGTGCGTGGACCGGTCACCGCCACGTTCAGCAAGCCGGTCACCGGCGTGGACGGCTCCACCCTCACCGTCACCGTCGCGAGCACGACCACCGCGGTGCCCGGAGCGGTGAGCATCACTGACAGCACCCACGCCACCTGGACGCCGTCGGCGCCGCTGGTGCCTGGCCAGTCCTACGACATCAAGCTCGGCGCCGACATCGAGGACGCGGCCGGGAACGCCCTCGCTGCGACCTCCACGACGCGCCGCGTCGACGCGACCGTGCAGAACGGCGACATCGCCTTCACCGAGCACTGGGACCGGGTGTCCTCCAGCGCTGCCAGCGGTGGCTCCTACGACGTCTCCAGCCTCGCGGGCACGACCACCAGCCTGGCCTTCAGCGGCACCAGCGTCTCGGTGATCGGGGTCCAGACCCCCACCGGCGGGTACGCCGACGTGTACCTCGACAACAGGCTGGTGCGCAGCAACGTGTCGTTCTACTCGAGCACGACGCGTTACCAGCGCGTTCTCTGGTCGGCGAGCGGCCTGCAGCCGGTCGCGCACACGCTGAAGGTGGTGGTCAAGGGCACCCGCCCGTCCACCGCGACCGGCACCAAGGTGCTGCTCGACCGCTTCGACGTCTCCGGCACCAGGGTGGAGCAGACGGCAGCCGCCGTCACGCAGACCTTCCGGCGCTACAGCACGAGCGCGGCCGGGGGCGGCTCCTACGACTACACCCAGCACGCGACGTCCGGGTTCTCCGGGACCCGGGCGTGGTTCGGCGCCACGCTGCGCGGCCGGAGGATCAGCGTGGTCGGCTTCAAGTCGGCGTCCTCGGGAACGGCCGCGATCTACGTCGACGGGCGGTTCCTCGGCAACGTGAGCCTCACCAGCAAGAGCACCGTCCGGGCCACGCTGTTCACGTCCGGGACGCTGAGCGACACGGTCCACGCCGTGCGGATCTACGTCAACGGCACCAGCACGGGATCGGCGTCGACAGTCGGCATCGACTACGTCTCAGCCACCTGATCTGGCCGACGTCACGAGCAGCACCACGTCGACCAGCGCGATGCCTATCGAGGCGAGAAAGGGTCCCCGGCCGCGCCGGGTCAGGGCCACGACCGCGAGCACGGCGACCGTCGCCAGCGCCACGAGGGAGCCGACCCGGGTGACCCCGGTCCCTGCCGCGACGACCAGGGAGCCGGCGCACAGGACGGCCGTGGCCACCGCCGGAAGTCGACGGGCACCGATCCGGTGCGGCAGCCCGCGCACCGCCGTGGCCTCGTCGTCGACCAGGTCCGGCAGCACGTTCAGCAGGTGCGCCCCGACCCCGAGCAGGGCACCGGCCAGAGGCTGCCACCACGGTGGGAGCTCCGAGGGCTGCCCGGCGAGTGCCACGAAGACCACCAGGCCCCCGAACGAGACGGCGTAGGGCAGCCACGACCACGCGGTCGCCTTCAGCCCGAGGTTGTAGAGCCACGCGGAGACGACCGTCCCCAGGTGGACGCCTCCTGCCGTCCAGCCGCAGGCGAGCGAGAGGGGTACGACGGCCACCACCGCGACACCACACGCCATCCGGACCGCCTCGGTGCTGAGCTCCCCGGTGGCCAGCGGCTTGTCCGAGCGCCCGACCTGACGATCGCGGGCCTCGTCGACGAGGTCGTTCGACCACCCGATCGAGAGCTGTCCGGCGAGGACCGCCAGCCCGACGAGGAGCGTGCGCCCGGCCGAGAGGTCGGCTGCGACAGCAAGCAGCACGACCAGCAGCACGACCGCCAGTGCAGGGACCAGGTGGGCGGCGCGCAGCAGGGCGTACGCCTTCACCAGCGGGCCGCTGGTGGCAGGGCTGAGTCCGGCTGTCCCCCGCTCCGCAGCGGGTCGGCCGGGAGGAGCTCGACCTGCTCCCGGCACCACGGGCTGATCGGGCGGGTGCCGTCGAGGACCTCGGCCCGAAAGGCCGCCCAGTCGACCCAGGTCGCCTCCTCGACCTCGGTGGGGTCAGGAGCCAGCGGATCCGCAGTGGTGGCGACGTAGACGGGACACATCTCGTTCTCGACGACGCCGTTCGTCATCACCGCCCGGTAGCGGAAGGTCGGCAGCATCAGCGTGATCCGCTCGGCCCGCACACCGACCTCGTCGCGAACCCGGCGGCGTACGGCGTCCGCCATCGGCTCGCCGAGACCCGGATGGCCGCAGACGCTGTTGGTCCACTCGCCCGGCCAGGTCTTCTTCGACAGAGCACGTCTGGTCAGCAGCAGTCGACCGTCGGAGTCGAAGAGATAGCAGGAGAACGCGAGGTGCAGCGGCGTGTCCGTGTGGTGCACACCTGCCTTGGGCGTGGTGCCCACACCTCGTCCGTCCTCGTCGAGGAGGACGACGAGCTCCTCGGGGCCCTCGCCGCTCATGCGGGTCTCGCCAGCTGGTTGACCGCCAGTCCGAAGAGCGCGGGCACCCGTGCCGCCGCCGGCACCACCCGGCTCCGGAGCGCGGCGTGCCGGGACGCGGTCAGCAGGCCGTGGGTCAGCAGGTTGTGCCGCCAGCCGAGCCGGTGCCAGGCGAGCTCGTAGTCCCCCGGGCGGCCCGCACGCACCGCGGCCACCGCAGCCCGTGCCTGTGCCAGCCCGAGTGCGATGCCCTCCCCGGTGAGGGCGTCCACGTAGCCCGCGGCGTCACCGACCAGGAGCACCCTCCCGGCCACCCGGCGGCGCGAGCGTTGGCGCAGCGGCCCCGCACCCCGGACCTCGGCGATGGGACGCCCCGCCAGCCGATCGACCAGGGTGGGGAAGTCTGCGACCAGGTCTGCGAGCTGTTGCCGCTCGTTGCTCAGCACCGCGATCCCCACCTGTTGGTCGCCGACCGGGGTCACGTAGGCCTCACCCGAGGGTGCCCAGTGCACCTCGACCATGGTCGTCCACGGGTGCACAGCGACGTGGCACCGCTGACCGTAGCGGCGGTGCCTGGTCACCGGTGCGTCCAGCCCGAGCAACCGACGGACCCGCGAGTGCAGACCGTCCGCCGCGATCAGGTACCTGGTCGGCTCGCCGTCCACCGTGACGTGGTCCCCCTGGTCCTCGACGACGCTCACGGCGCGTTGTTCCGTCTTCACCCCCGCGGCGAGGGCGGCCTGCGACAGCGCCAGGTGCAACGTCGTACGGCGCACACCGAGGCCGGAGCCGTGCCGGAACCTCGCCTCGGCGACGGAGGCCCCGCCGAGGTAACGGATGCCGGTGATGGGACGCCCCTCCAGGTCCACGCCGAGGTCGGCGAGAGCGGCGACCGCTCCCGGCATCAGCCCCTCGCCGCAGGCCTTGTCGATGACGCCGTCGCGTCGCTCGACCACGCCCACGTCGAGCCCGGCGCGGGCGGCGTACAGGGCAGTGGCCAGCCCGACCGGACCTCCGCCGACCACCAGCAGGTCACGCATCGACCAACCCGTCCGGCAGCGTCCGGAGCGCTGCGTTCTCAGCGAGGATCCGCACCGTGAGCAGCCCGGCGTTCAGCACGGTGAAGGCCAGCGCCGTCACCCACGCAGCGTGGACCAGGGGAAGCGCCGCTCCCTCGACCACCACCGCGACGTAGTTCGGGTGCGGAATGAGTCGGTAAGGCCCCGAACGGACGGGTGCCATCCCGGGGACGACGATGACCCGGGTGTTCCAGCGACGTCCCAGAGTGGCGATGCACCACCAGCGCAGCGCCTGGGAGGCAAGCACCAGCGCGAGCATCGTCCACGCCAGCGCAGGGCTCACCACCGGTCGACGCCACCAGGCCTCGACCAGCATCGCGACCAGGAAGCCCGAGTGCAGCACGACCATGAACGGGTAGTGCCCCTGGCCGGACTCACGGCCTCCGCGTGCGAAGCTCCAGGCAGCGTTCCGGTTCGAGACCACCAGCTCGGCGAGCCGCTCGGCGGCGACCAGCGCCACCAGGATGGTGAAGGCGGTCAGGCTGGTCACCAGGCAGCTTCCTCGGTCGAGCCCGCCCGCACCAGCACCAGCTCGGAGCAGAAGCCGGGACCCATGGCCATGACGACGCCGTAGGAGCCCGGTCGCGGGGGCCGGTCACGCAGCGTGTCCTCGAGGACGTGGAGCACCGAGGCCGACGACAGGTTGCCGATCCTGGCCAACGAGTCCCAGGTGAGCTGCACGGCCTCCTGCGGCACCTCGAGCGCCTCCTGGAGCGCCTCGATCACCTTGGGTCCTCCGGGATGGCACACCCACCACTCGATGTCGGAGCGGGTCAGGTCGTGGTCGGCGAGGAAGCCGTCCACGTCGTCCCGGATGTAGCGACTCACCATCGCGGGGACCTGCGCGTCGAGCACGATCCGCAGCCCGGTGCTGGTGACGTCGAAGCCCATCGTGCGCTCGGAGTCCGGGTAGAGCCGGCTCCGCGTGTCGACCACCTCGGCCGCGCCAGGCTTGCCGCGTGCGCCCCTGGCCACGACCGCCGAGCCACCGTCGCCGAAGAGACCACTGGCGACCAGGTTCGGCGTCGACACGTCGTTGCGCTGCACGGTCAGCGAGCAGAGCTCGACCGCCACGAGCACGGCCACGTCGTCGGGGTGCCCCAGCAGGTAGTCGTGCAGCCGCGCGATGCCCGCGGCGCCGGCCACGCAACCCAGGCCGACCAACGGCACCCGCTTCACGTCGGGGCGCAGACCCACCACGCCGGCGATGCGCGCCTCGAGCGACGGCACCGCGAGACCCGTCACCGTGGCCGAGACGATCAGGTCCACGTCGCTGGGCGTCAGATCGGCCGCCTTCAGCGCATCCACGACCGCACGGGAGCCGAGCTCCACCGCGTGCTCGATGAACAGGTCGTTGGACTCGGTGAATCCGTCGAGGTCGGCGTACGCCTCCAACGGAAGTGCGAGACTCCGCTGCTTGACGCCGGCGTTCGCGTGGAAGCTGCGCAACAGGCGCTCGTCGAGATCGCCTTGGGCGATGAACGTCGAGAAGGCTTCGGTGATCTCCGCCTGCGAGTAGGTGTGCTCGGGGAGCACTCCGCGAACCGAAAGGATCTGCACGTCTAGGTCTCCTTCATCGAGGGTCGAGCTGAGGTGTGCGGGTCGTGGCTCCCGCGAACAGGCCCCGGGCCAGTCCGGCGGTGAGGCTCGGGGTGATCCTGCCGTCGCCGAGGCCGAGCTCGACGAGTGAGTCGAAGACGCGCTGGCTGCGGGCCGCCGCGGTGATGCCCGAGTCGACCACGGCACCACTGCCGGTGAGTCGCGAGGCCACCCAGGTGTGCTTGAGGTGGCGCCCGAGCAGCCGCCGTACGGCGTGGCGGTGCGCGTCGCCCGCCTCGGCGGGAGCATGACAGCGGAGAGCTCTGGCGGCGGTGCGCCCGGCAACAGCACCCGTCGCCACGGCGTAGTAGATGCCCTCGCCCGTCATCGGGTTGATCAGGCCCGCCGCGTCACCCGTCAGCAGCACCGGCCCGCGCGGTTGCTGCCAGCTCCAGCCGGACAGCGGCAGGTGGTGAGCACGCCAGGCGACGCCGTCGTCGACGCTGCCGGGGAGCAGCCGCTCGAGCTCGTCCAGCAGGATCGCGCGAGTCGGACCCTGCCCGTCGCGGGAGCGGTGGTCGTCCACGAACTCGCCGTACCCCACGTTGGACACTCCATCACCGCGGTCGAAGGCCCAGGCGTACGACGGCTGCCTCCGGTCCCCGTAGCGGATGATCTGGCGTCCACGCCGGAGGTCCGCTGTCGGCGCGTAGCCCCGGATGGCGAGCGCCCGGCGACCTCCTCGAGCCAGTCCCAGCCACGCGCGGACGACCGAGTGCGCGCCGTCGGCTCCCACGACCACTCCGGCGTCGTACCGGTCGTCGAGGACCACGCGGTCCCCGACCCGCCGCAGCTGCGAGACCCGGTGCCGCCGGAGCACGGCGCCGGCCGCCACGGCGCGCTCGACCAGTCGGGCGTCGAAGATCTCCCGCGGGATCACCCACACGGGGCGGGCCATCTGGCCGTCCACCCGGCGCGCGGACCGGGACAGCTCCAGCCGCTGCAACGGCGTCCAGCCCTCGGTGACGTCGTCGACCCCCAGCGAGCGCAGCACGTCGAGAACGTGCGGCGCGATCCCGTCGCCGCAGCACTTGTCGCGAGGGAAGTCAGCCCGGTCGAGCAGCAGCACCCGTAGCTCCGGGTCGTCGGCGAGCGCGGCCAGCGCAGCGGTCGCCCCCGCTGGGCCGGCTCCTACGACGACCAGGTCCCATGGCTCGGGCTGCACACCCGGGGTCGTCGTCATCCGGACAACGTACACACGGCCCCGAGCCGCAGCTCCGGCGATGACCTCGAAACCATGTACTCCGAGCTTCGAGATTCGCTCGAGCCAGGACGCTTCCGTGCAGAACATGCTGGGTGTCCCGCTCGCGGCCTCGGCAGCGAGTCCGGGTCGCAGGGTGGTCTGCCGGTTCCGAGCGGCGCTACCTGCGCGGCCTGGAGGGATGGCCCAGGATCACCCGCGCGTCGAGCGCCACCACGCCCGTGCTCCGGGCCACGACCGGGTTGAGCTCGAGCTCGGCCACCTCGGGATGCGCCGCTGCGAGGTGGGAGACGCGGGAGATCGTGTCCGCCAACGCCTCGAGGTCGACCGGCTCCCGTCCCCGGGCGCCGAGCAGCAAGAGCGCTGCACGGAGCGACAGCACCAACCGGCGGGCGGCGGACACCGAGACCGGGGCGAGTGCGAGCGCGGTGTCTGCGAGCACCTCGGCGAAGACGCCGCCGAGCCCCACCATCAGCACCGGACCGAACCGGGGGTCGCGGACGCAGCCGAGGATGACCTCCACCCCGTTCGCGGTGTCCAGCATCGACTCGACGGAGACGGCAGGAGGGTCGAGCCGGCTCACCATCTCGGCGTACGCCGCGCGCGTCCCGGCTGGGTCGCGGAGCCCGAGCACCACGCCGTCTCTCTCGGACTTGTGCTGGCGACCCAACGCCTTCAGCACCAGTGGGAAGCTCAGCTCGGGGTCGGAGAGCGCGGCCTCGAGCTCCACGTCGTCGTGCACCGTCTGAAGGAGCGCTACCTCCACCCCAGCATCAGTGGCGCGCGACGCGACTGCCTCGCGCTCACCGAGCCCGAGCGGGCTCGGACCTGCGCGCCATGCGAACCCAGGCGGTCAGGGACGGTGACGGCTGGCACATCAAGGGCACCAAGCACTTCATCAGCCATGCGCAGGAGTCGGACTTCGTGATCCTGTTCGCCGTGACTGACGCACCGGGTGACCGGCAGAAGAGGGTCGGCACCCCGACCGAGCGGCTCCCGGCCCGGGGCATCAGCCCGTCACCGACGTCCACCCTGGTGTGATGTTCGTGAGCGAGGGGCACCCCTCAGGCCGCCCTGCGCGTCGCCAGCGTCGTCCCAGACCTGGGCGGACGTGAGCGGACGTGGGCAGATGTCGCCGTCCGGCGGCCTGCCGAGACTTCCAGGAACGGTGTCATTCGCCCTCGTGACCCGGCGCGTAGTGTCTGCTCGTGACTCCAGACGTGTGCGGCGCATGACCGCGGCGGCGAGATCCTGGAGCCGAGGCGTCGGGCGCCCGCAGATCCCGAGCGAGATCTGGGTGCTGATCGGGGCGGCGTTCGTGATCGCGATCGGATTCGGCCTGATCGCGCCGGTGCTGCCGGCGTACGCACGCAGCTTCGACGTCGGCGTCGCAGCTGCGTCGGTGGTCGTCTCCGTCTTCGCGTTCTTCCGGCTGGTGTTCGCCCCCGCCGGTGGCGCGCTGGTCTCCCGGCTCGGCGAACGTCCCGTCTACCTGACCGGGCTGCTCGTGGTGGCCGCGTCCTCGCTGGCGACGGCGTTCGCCCAGTCCTACTGGCAGCTGCTGGTCTTCCGCGGGCTCGGGGGGCTCGGCTCGACGATGTTCACGGTCTCGGCGATGGCCTTGCTGGTCCGGCTGGCCCCGCCAAGGATCCGTGGCCGGGTCTCCTCGGCGTACGCCAGCGCGTTCCTCGTCGGCGGCATGCTCGGTCCGGTGCTCGGCGGGTTACTGGCCTCCTTCGGCCTCCGGCTCCCGTTCATCGTGTACGCCGGGGCGCTGGTCGTCGCTGCCGCCGTGGTCGGCCTCCGGCTGAGCGGAGCGAGCCTGCGACCCTCGGCGGACCGGCCGCAGGGGCCGCCCGTGCTGGTGCGCGAAGCGCTGGAGAGCTCCGCCTACCGGGCGGCACTGGCCTCGGCCTTCGCCAACGGGTGGTGCAACTTCGGGGTCCGGGTGGCGATCCTGCCCCAGTTCGCGCTGACCGTCTACGACCGTCCCTGGGTCGCCGGGCTGGCGCTCGCCGTCGCGGCCGTCGGCACCGCGGCCACCCTCCAGGTCGCCGGACGGCTCGCGGACTCGGTCGGTCGTCGGCCGCTGGTGATCACCGGTCTGGCCGTGACCGCACTGGGGTTCGGTCTCCTCGGGCTCAGCGGGAGCCTGTGGGTGCTGCTCGTCCTCTCCGCCGTGTCCGGCCTCGGAGCGGGCCTGGTCAACCCCGCCCAGCAGGCCACCGTCGCCGACGTGATCGGGACGGACCGCAGCGGTGGCAGCGTGCTGGCGGCCTTCCAGATGGCCCAGGACGGCGGCGCCATCGTCGGGACCGATCCTCATCGGCGTGATCGCTGACCGAGCCGGTTTCGGGTGGGCGCTCGGAGCCACCGCCCTGGTCAGCCTGGTCGCCCTGCTCCCCTGGCTGGGGGCCGCCGAGACCCTGCCGGGGGCGGATGCAGCCGCACGGGCCCGAGCTGCTGACTAGTGGCGAGACCCGCTCGAGGGCCTCGCCCGCGACATGGGTCGCCCGTTCCGCTCGCTCAGCCCGCGGAGACGAGCTGCTGCGGCGCCCGCTTGTTGCCGTCGGGGTCGTCGAAGCGCACGAACCGTCCCCACGGCTGGTCGTCGACGTCACTGCACTCGACTCCGCGCTCACGGAGAAGCGCGCAAGCCGCGTCGGCGTCACCCACGACGACCTGGACGAACTGGGTGGAACCCTCCGGCATCATCTCGAGACCGGTTCCGAAGCAGATCGAGCACGCGGACCCGGGCGGCGTGGCCTGCACGAAGCGCTGTTCGGGCGAGACCGTCTGGTCGTGGTCGACGCTCCAGCCGAGCGCCGTCCCGTAGAACTGCACTGATCGATCCACGTCCTTCACCGCCAGCGGGATCAGCTCGAACTTGAAGTCCATCGTTGTCTGCATGTCACTCTCCTGCGCACCCGCCCCGCCTGCCAGGGCTCCTCCGACCAACGTAGATGTCCCCACCGACAACGGCAGACGTCGTCGATCGTGGGAGCTGGCATCGGCCGGCACCCCTCGACATCGCACGAGAGGCACTGGACCACTCCCCCTGATGGCCCGACTGCGTGGGCAGCCGAGCCACCGCACCCGACGGGCTCTACCGAGCCCCCACGGGACGACCGTTGCGGCCCACAAGCGATCCCCGGCGACGGCACAGGACGGCCACAGGCGAGCTCAGGAGACTCCCTGCCATGGACAGCGCCGACAACAGTGCCCACGAGACCACCCGTCACACCAACCGCCACAACGCCCCCGCGACCGCTCGCATCTCGCGTCGGTCCGCGATCTGGCTCTCCTTCGGCGCGCTCTCCGCACCCGCGCTCCTCGCGGCCTGCGGGACTGACTCCGCTGCCGGCTCGACGGCCACCGGCGCGAGCACCGGCGCCGGCGCCTATGCCGGTGCTGGATCGAAGTACCTGGGCTCCTACACGCTCGACGACGAGAAGTTCGGCACCCAGGTGACGACCACGGTCACGGGAAGCAATCGCACCATCAAGACCAACGCGCTCCCGGACACCAGGACCGGCACCTTCCCCAACGCCGGCAACCCCAACACCATCTCCGCGCAGGACAACACCTACACCTTCACCACCGAGCCGACCTTCGTCGGCGACGCCACTCCAGCCCGCACCACCGGAGTCGCGATCAACGGCGTGAAGTTCGAGCCCGGCACGGCCGAGACGGTCACCTGCGACTCCGGCGAGACCTACCGGGTCGAGGCTGTCCAGGACGCCTACGACCTCGGGCTGGACTTCAACAACGCCCACGTGCAGCCTGACGGCGAGTATCACTACCACGGGGTCTCCGAGCTCATGGTCGATGTCTTCGACGATGGCGAGGACCTCGTCCACGTGGGCTTCGCGGCCGACGGGTACCTGATGTACTACTCCAAGTCGGGGGCCTACGAGCCGAGCTACGTGCTGTCCACCCGACCACGCACCGGCACCGGCTGCGTGGGGTCGAGCGCGTTGGGCGGGGAACCGGTCGACGACCTCGAGGGCACGACCCCGGACGGCACCTACAGCTCCGACTACGTCTTCGACAAGACCGCGGGCGACCTCGACGAGTGCAACGGGACGACGATCGACGGCGAGTACGTCTACCTGATCACCGATACCTATCCCTTCGTCGGCCGCTGCCTCAACGGCGAGGTCAAGGGGGAGGCCGCCGGCCCGCCCCCCGGAAACCCGCCGCCCACGGGCGCCCCCGACGGTGGATGACGCCTCGGCGGTGGATCGGCTTTCAGTTGGGACGCCTCGGCGGTGGATCGGCTTTCAGTTGCGACGTCTCGGCGGTGGATCGGCTTTCAGATGCGACGTCTCGGCGATGGGTGGGGGTCAGTCCGTGGCCTGCGACCCGAACCAGCGCGTCAGCGCCTCCTCGAGCCCGGAGCGCGTTCCATCCCCCACCCAGGCCACGTGGCCGTCGGGTCGGACCAGTGCGGCCGAGGGTGCGTCGACCACGCCGACCACGGGCAGCTCCCACACCCCGTCGTACGACGCGTCCACCAACCGCACCCGATCGGCCCAGGGGCCGATGTCGATGCTGCCGGACTCGCCGAGGTTGACCAGGACCGCCCGGGCGCCGTGGAGCAGCGCATAGACCCGGGTCGGCCCTCGGCCGTGACCAGATCAAGGTCCGGCATCCGGCGGCCGAGCAGTGGGTGTCCCTCGCCGAGGTCGTAGCGCAGGTCCAGCCCGGAGATGATGCCGATGACGCGTCTGCGTGGCTCGTCCATGCTCACCAGCTCATCCATCAGCTCGCGCACGGCAACCGTCCGCGGGTCGTGGCGCTGGAGCGCGCTGGCCGCCATCGTGTACTGCAGCGCTCGGGCACCCGCCGGATGGCGCTCGGAGTGGTAGGTGTCTAGCAGGCTGTCGGGCGAGATGCCCTGGACCACCTGGGCGAGCTTCCAGCCGAGGTTCACGGCGTCCTGGATGCCGAGCCCGATGCCCTGTCCGCCCGCCGGAGAGTGGATGTGCGCCGCATCCCCGGCGAGCAGCACCCGACCGCTGCGGTACGCCGCGGCCTGACGGGTCGCATCGGTGAACCTCGAGATCCAGATCGGGTCGTGCACCCCGAAGTCGGTGCCGAACACGGCCATCAGGTTCTCGCTGAGGTCGGCCAGGGTGGGCTCGGTGGTCTGTCCGCGTCGCGGCTCGCTGGTGACGACGCGTGCGGTCCGTCCGTCCTCCATGAAGCTGAGTCCGTGGATGCCGCTGGCGTCGTAGGTGATGCCCGACGGCAGCTGCTCGGTCACCTCGACCTCGGCGATCAGGGCGCTCGTGCTCGCCTCCCACCCGGGGAACTCGATGCCGGCCGCCTTGCGGACGACGCTGCGCCCGCCGTCCGCCCCGACCAGGTACGCCGACCGCAGCGTCTCGCCGCCGGTGAGGTGGGCTTCGACGCCAGTGTCGTCCTGGGCGAAGCCGGTCAGCTCGCGCCCGCGATGGACCGGCACACCGAGGTCCTCGACCCAGCCGGCGAGGATCCTCTCGATGTGGTTCTGCCAGAGCCCGAGGGTGTAGGGGTGGCGGGTCGGGAAGTCACCGATGGCCAGCATCGTGGTGCCGGAGTAGGGCACCGGATAGGTCTTGCCCTCCGCGAGGAAGCGGTCGGCAACACCCCGCTGGTCGAGGATCTCGATCGTGCGGGAGTGAAACCCGCCCGCTCGAGATCCCACCAGGTCTGGCGTCGGGCGGCGCTCGACGATCGCCACCTCGACCCCGGCCAAGGTCAGCTCCGCAGCCAGCATCATGCCCGTCGGTCCGCCTCCGACAACGATCACGTCCGCCATCCCGACCCCCTTCGTCCGAGCCCGTCCTCGGACACCACCGCGAGTGTGCGGCACGGTGGGGGCCTTGCGGCAAGACCCCCCGGTCGCTATACCTTGGAAGGGGCAGGGAGCAGCAACTCCGTGCGGCGTGAACGGCCTCAGGCGGCGTCGGCCCGACCCACGGGAGCCTCACCGGCCGGGATCGTGACCGTGACCGTGGTGCCCACGTCCGGGACGGAGACGATCGCCACCGTGCCTCCGTGCTCCTCGACGATGCGCTTGACGATGACGAGCCCGAGCCCGGTTCCCTGGATGGCGAGGTGGGTCGCGAGCGAGGACCGGAAGAAGCGGGTGAAGAGGCCGTACTGCTCGTCCTCGGGAATGCCGACCCCGGTGTCGGCGATCGTCACCACGAGGTCGTCGTCCTCCCGCCGCGCGTGCAGGGTCACCGCTCCTCCCGCAGGAGTGAACTTGACGGCGTTCGTCAGCAGGTTGAGCAGCGCCCGGTCGAGCTGCTGGCGGTCCACGGTGACGGTGTCGATCCCAGGACAGCAGTCGAGCGTCAGCTCGACGACGCCGCCGCGGCCATCCGCTCCACCTGACCGCGCACGCCGTCGAGGAGGAGTGCGACGGGTGTCGGTTCGCGCTGGAGGCCCAGGCTGTCGGACTCGATGCGGTTCAGGTCAGGAGGTCCTGGATCAGGTTCAGCAGCCGCTCGCTGTTGCGGTTGATCACCTCCAAGCCACGGGTCTGGCGGTCGGACAGGTCGCCGTACTCGCCGTCTTCGAGCATCTCGACCTGTCCGATGATGCTCGTCAGCGGCGTCCGCAGCTCGTGCGAGACCGTGGCCACGAACTCGGCCCGGATGCGGTCGAGGTCCTCGAGCTCGTGGATATGACGCTGGAGCCCGGCTTCGAGCGCCTTGCGCTCGGTGATGTCGCGGGCCGTCACCACGATGCCGCCCACGCTCGGGTTCTCGAGCAGATCCGTGCTCACGGTCTCCACGTCGGTGAGGTGCCCGTCTCCACAGCGCAGCCGCCACTCGGCGCGGGCGCCGTCCGAGGACGGGTGCGCCAGCTGCGAGTAGAAGCTGGTCAGCTCACCGCTCAGGGACGGGTCCACCAAGGAGGTCATCGAGGTGCCGACGAGGTCATCTGGTCGATGCCCGAACACGCGCAGCACCGACGGCGTCACGTAGCGGATGGTCAGCTCGGCATCCAGCACGAGGATCACGTCCGAGGAGTTCTGGACGAGCGCGCCGACGCGGGACTCGCTGCGCTGCCGGCTGAGGTCCTGGGTGAGCACGGCGCTCTCCAACGCCAAGGCGACCTGGCCCGAGGGTGTGCAGACCGTCCACCACGTCACCGGGCACCGGGACCGCGCTCCTCACGACCAGCCGTCCGTAGGCAGCGGCCTTGGTGCTCAACGGCACGACGACCGTGTCCGTGGGCGCGGTGGATGCCGCCACTGTCGGCACCTGGTCGTCGCCTAGGTCCACGAGGATGCGTACGTCGGCGAGCCCGAGGGTCAGGTCTCGTGCCCCGTCGGCGGCGGCTCGTCGGATGTACTCACGGTCGGTCGCGACGGTCAGAGCTGAGGCGGCGTGTCGCAGGATCTTCTCGTGTCGTTCGGCGCGTTCGTGCCGGGCGACCGCGTCGCGCAGGCCGGAGACCAGGCCCATCATGCGGATCAGCACGAGCACGAAGAGCACCGCCGACGCCAGGGCCGCCACCGGGACGCTGAACCCGTCGACCGGCCACAGTCCGTCGGCGAGGAGGGTGGCAGGCGCGACCAGTGTCGCTGCCGCCAGCAGCAGTATCCGCTTCCCGCTCAGCGAGGCCCTGGGGGCCGGCGCCCGCGCCGAGAGCTCGCGCATGGACGGGTGGAGAGCCGCGGCGCCCCACAGGAGATAGGTGAGCATCCAGCCGCCGTCGAGCCAACCGCCGAGGTCGTAGCTGCCTTCGAGCTCGATGGCGCCGTAGACGACATCGGTCAGGATGAGGCACGAGATGCTCGCCGCGAGAAGGTACAGCGCCCGTGGTCGCGCGCCGTTGCCGATGATCAACCGAGCCGCGACCGCCAGGAGCAGCACATCCATCGTCGGGTAGGCCATCGAGACGAGCCGGGAGAGCTGGGTCTCATCGGTGTGCAGCGTGTAGGGCTCGATCAGGTAGACCCAGGAGAGCAAGCCGAAGCCGACCGAGATGATCGTGGCGTCGAGCAGGCTGGCCCAGTCCTTGCCCGGAGTCCGGCTCCGGATCAGCAGGAGGAGACCAGCGGCCTGGAGCGGGTAGTAGGCGATGTAGAACCCGTCGCCCACCGACGGGAATGCGAGGTGGAAGGTGTAGTAGGAGAAGTCGCCGACCAGGAACAGCACCTGAGAGCAAGGAACAGCAGCCACGGCAGCACGGGACGTGGTCGGTGCCAGACGACCCCGACGGCGATCGCGACCGCGGTCGAGAGCCCGACCAGTTCGAAGATCCGCGTGTTGCCCACGAAGGGTGGGACCACGAGGTAGCAGGCCATGACGACGCCCCGCGAGCAGATACAGCCGCGACGCCCGACTGCTGCTCGTAGGAAATCCCCGCCCGTGCGCCGTGCTCGACGTCGGGGCCCGTGATCGTCTCCGATGACTCACGCGTCATCGCCGATGCCGTCAGCACAGTCTTCTCCGGGGGGGGTGAACTCGAGGAACCCGAGTCTTGATCCCTTTTGTCCAACTATAGAGGCGATCCAGCGGGTTCATCAGCGGTTTCCGGTTCACGCTGTTCCTCCGTCCCTGCGGTCGTTCGCGCGCCTTCCGGTGCGTAGGCTGAGCCTGCCCATGCCAGTCCCTGACTCCCCACTGCTGCTCGCGGTCGACGCACCCTCGCTGCTGCACCGCAACCACCATGCCCGCGCGGCCACTGGCCTGCGCGACGTGGGTGGGCGACCGGCGTGGGCCCTGCACGGGATGCTGCGCCAGATCCTGGAGGTGATGGACCAGTTCGCCCTCGAGCCGCGTCTTCGGCCTCGACGACCGCACCGCGTCGGTGCGTGCCGAGGCCTATCCGGAGTACAAGGCCGGTCGCGCGGAGAAGGACGCCTCGCTGGTCGACCAGCTCGAGCGCGCCAGCGCGCTGCTCGACGCCCTCGGCCTGTTGACCGTCACCCCGCCCGGCCTGGAGGCCGACGACGTCAGCGCGTCCGCGGCCACCTGGGCCGAGAGGAACGGCTGGAGCTGTGTCATCGTCACCTCGGACCGCGACTCGTTCGCCCACATCGGCGACCGGACCCAGGTGCTCCGCCTGATCAACGGCGGCATCAACGCCTCCCCGTTGCTCAATCCTGCTCGGCTGCACACGCTCTACGGCATCGCGGCAGAGCACTACCTCGAGTACGCCGCGCTGCGCGGGGACGTCAGCGACAACCTGCCCGGCGTCCCCGGGATCGGCGCGAAGACGGCCCCCGTGCTGCTGGCTCAGATGGGCTCGATGCAGGCCGTCTGGGCCGACATCGACCACTGCGCGGGCGCCACTGTGGTCGCGACTCTCGACTCCTACTGCGAGGAGGTGGGCGTTCGCAGGATCGGCGCCGGGCTGCTGAAGCGGTTGGCCGATCCTGCCGCCCGTGAGCGCTTCGAGTTCAACGTCTCGATCATGTCAGGACGAGCGACCTCGAGCTCGGTCTCACGCCCGAGATTGCCGGCTCGCGAGGAATGCTCCCCTCGACCCGGATCGGTCGCGCGCGTCGTCGGCCACCTCGGGGTGCCGTCCACCACCGCCCTCGCGCTTCGCGTCCTGACCGGGTGACCGGGTGACCGGGTGCGCGCCCCACACGCAGCACGGCGGGTTTGACGCCCGGGATCAGACGCTAGGAGAGTCGGCGCCATGACCACCGCACCGCTGAGCAAGCAGTACATGACCGTCAACGGCAAGCAGATGGCGTACCACGATGTCGGGAACCGGTGACCCTGTCGTGTTCCTGCACGGCAACCCGACGTCGTCGTACCTGTGGCGCAACATCATGCCGCACGTGTCCGGCTCGGCCGCTGCGTCGGCCCGACCTGATCGGGCAGGGCGACTCCGACAAGCTCGACGACCCCGGGCCCGACTCCTACACGTTCGTCGAGCACCGCGAGTACCTCGACGGGCTGCTCGACCAGCTCGACCTCGGCGACAAGATCACGCTTCGTGATCCACGACTGGGGTCGGCGCTCGGCTTCGACTGGGCCAACCGCCACCGGGACCGCGTCGCGGGCATCGCCTACATGGAGGCGATCGTGCGCCCAGTGACCTGGGACGAGTGGCCGGAGGCGGCCCGCGGCATCTTCCAGGCGATGCGCTCCGAGGCCGGCGAGGAGATGGTGCTGCGAGAAGAACCTGTTCGTCGAGGCGATCCTGCCGGCGTCGATCATCCGCAGGCTCAGCGACGAGGAGATGGACGAGTACCGCCGTCCGTTCGCCGAGCCGGGCGAGGACCGCCGCCCGACGCTGACGTGGCCCCGCCAGATCCCGCTCGAGGGCGAACCCGCCGACGTCGTCGAGATCGTCGGCGGCCTACGCCGACTGGCTGTCGACCTCCGACGTGCCCAAGCTGTTCGTCAACGCCGATCCGGGCACGATCCTCACCGGCCCCCAGCGCGAGTTCGCCCGCACCTGGCCCAACCAGACCGAGGTGACCGTCGCCGGGATCCACTTCATCCAGGAGGACAGCCCCGACGAGATCGGCGAGGCGATCGCCGCCTGGCTGGCCGCTCGGTCAGGTAGGAGTCAGGTCAACCGACTAGGTTTCCCCCATGGACATCAACGGTGTGCCTCTGCATCCGCTCGTCATACACGCGGCGGTGGTGTTCGTCCCGCTCAGCGCTCTGGCCGTCATCGGCTTCGTCGTCCCGCGGTGGCGCTGGCTGCTGCGATGGCCCGCGCTGGCGCTCAGCGTCGCCGCGGCCGCGTCCGTGCAGCTCGCAGCCATGACCGGCGACGACTTGAAGGAGAAGGTCGGCAACTCCAAGCTCATCGAGACCCACGAGATGTGGGGCGGGCGGCTGCAGGCTGCCGCCTGGGTGCTGGCCGCGGTCATGGTGGTCGCGTTCTGGGTGGTGCCGCACGTCACCGCGCACAAGAACGGCAAGGACAGACTCTCCCGCGTGGTGGCGCTGGAACGTCCCCTCATCGTGTTGCTCCCCGTGCTGGCCGTGGTCGTGCTCGTGCTCGTCGTCATCACCGGAGACGCGGGCGCCCGTTCGGTCTGGGCCGGCAGCGGCTCCTAGTCGGTCCTCACGTCGACCGAGACCGGACCGACCGGTTCCCGACGCGTCCTCCGACGGCGTGCCAGCACGACGAACCCCGCGCACCAGGAACCCAGGGTGCCCAGCGCGAGGTCCCCGAGCGTGTCCTCGTAGGCGGTATCAAGCTCGGTGCCGTGCCGGATGAACGCGTTCCACTCGGCCAGCTCCCAGGCGATCGCGAGCAACGCACCGATCCCCGCCACGAGCAGGCCGAGGGCCCACCGCGGCTGGGCTCGCGGTGCCGGAGAAGCAGCAGGCCGATGCCGGCGTTGAGCAACAGCCAGTTGAAGAAGTGGTTCGGCGTCGTCCCACCAGTCAACGGAGTCGTAGAGGTTGAGCGTGTTGCCCGTCACGTCGATCAGGAATGGCGAGCCTCGATGAGGGCGAAGGCGGCGTACGGCGTTTGCGCCGCGTCGCCCCGTCGTCGCGCCGCCCACCACCACACCACCGGTGCAAGCAGCATCAACAACGGATAGCTCACCAGCCGGGCACCGAAGGCCTTGTCGGCGAAGCGGTCGATCCCGGGCCACCACTCTGCGACAGCGAGCTGCGCCACCGTCAGCACCAGGACGGCGGCCGGCAACCACGCCAGGCTGGGTCGACGGAGCACGGCCCCATTCTCGCCTCGACCACACCCGCCCCGCTGACGGCTCGCGGGAGCCGTCGTTCCGTGTCGTCGTCGGACCGCTATCCGTCGGGCGGTGAGCGATCGGGGGTTGCGTTGTGGGTCGCCGCCGGGACAGCGGATGCAGGTGGTGGGTGGAACCCAAACGTCGAGGGTCCGGACCGGTCGATGGTCCAGGGGCCGGCGTGGATGAGTCGGTGGTGGTGGCCGCAGAGCAGGATCAGGTTGTCCAGGGTCGTGTCGCCGCCGTCGGCCCAGTGGACGATGTGGTGGGCGTGGCAGATCACCGGTGGGCGCGTGCAGTGGGGGAAGCGGCAGTGGGTGTCGCGGGCGACCAGGGCCTTCCAGATGGCTGTGGTGACCAGGCGCTGGGTGCGGCCGACGTCGAGGACCTCCGAGGCCCGCCGAGGACGGCGGGGATCAGGTGGGAGTCGCAGCAGATCCTCCGGACCGCGGAGGCGGAGAGCTCTGCACCGGTCTCGGTGGTCGCGAACCAGCCTGCTGCGCAGCTCGTCGAGTCCATGGTCAGGGTGAGCCGGGGCACGGTGCCGTGGGACTCGGGGAGCAGGTCGGTGCTCTGGAGCCTGCGGCAGCCCTCGACGAGGGCGTCGAGGAGGCGGGCGCCGTGGTCGCGGGGGTCGCGGCCGTCGTGGCCACACCGGGGACGGGCAGGTGGGCGGGTCACACACCGGTCCGGTGGCGGGGTGGGGGGCGGCGAGCGGGATCAGGGTGGCCTTCATGAGCTCGGCGTCCTCGGTGGAGCAGCGGCCCTTGATCCAGGCTCCGCCGGCCTGGTCGTCGGTGATGGTCAGGTAGCGGTCGTGGTGGGCGGCGCGTTCGAGGCGGTCGAGCTCGCGCTCGGCGCGGCGTTCCTCACCGTCGGGGTCGAGGACGCCGACCAGTGTCGGGTGAGCCCTTCAGCTCGGTCGCATCGGCGACTTCGCCTCACCGAGCAGGAACGCCACCCCGCGCTGCCGGGGCCCGGACGCCAGGGAAGGTGTCCACGGCGCGTTGGATGACGGGGCCTTCGCGGCGAGACGACCCGTCGGCCAGCGCTTCCCCGACCGGCGCGAGCACGGGTCCTCGACCTGAAGCGAGCCGGACGGTCCGGGCCGGTGCCCTTGTGCCACGGCAACAGCGGTGACGAAGTCCTGGGTGGAGGCCCAGCCGGCGGCCTCACCGCCCCGGTGGCGTCGAGCTCGCGGACCACCACGAGCTCGACCGCGTCCAAGGTCGACTTCAGCGCCTCGATCGCGGCGACCTGTCCATCAGCTCCTCGCGGGCACGGGCCGCCCACAACGTCCTGACCCATCGTACCTCACGACGAACCCGCGCCAGCTCCCCGCCACACCGACCCGCGCGGGGCCTGGAAGTGGGGTCCGGGGGGGTGGGCAAGGTAAAATCAAGCACCGACCACCGACAACCCAAGGCCGAGAAACCCCTGCTGTGGAAAGGAGTTTCCAAGCAACTTCTGGAGCTCTCCGATGCCACACCGACCACAGCTTGACGCAAGCCGTCTCGAGCACGAGCGGTTGGACGGACCACGTCGGACTCGAGCAGGTGAGACCATGCCTCCATGCCAACGCTGCCCAGCTGCCGACCGCAAGGACCTGTTCGTCAACACCCTCAAGGTGCACCAGAAGGTCTACGAGCGCACGCACGGACTGATCGGTCACCGGATCCTGCTGGGGATGCCGGCACTGATGCTGCGCACCACCGGCCGCAAGAGCGGACTGACCCGCACCAACGCGCTCGTCTACGGCAAGGACGGCGACCGGCTGATGGTCGTTGCCTCCAACGGGGGCATCGCAAGCCCCCGGCCTGGCTGCTCAACCTGGAGTCGAACCCCGAGGTCGAGGTGCAGGTTGGCTTGCGCCGCTGGCCGGCCACCGCCGTACCCCTCCGTCCGGGCGACCCGGAGTACGACCGGCTGTTCGAGATCTGCAACAAGGCCAACCGGGGCCAGTTCGCGGCGTACCAGAAGATCACCGACCGGCCGCTCGCGTTGGTCGTGCTCACCCGGCGCTGACCGGACTCGACCGAAGGACTAGGTGGCCAGCAGTGCCAGCGAGGCCAGCGCCACCAGCCAGCTGACGAGCTGCCGACGAGGAAGTACTCCGTGAGCCGGTGGATCCGCACCTGCTCACCCTTGGACTGCAGCTCGGGGAACCGCAGCAGGCCCTTGGCCGCGATCACGATGCTCGCGGCGATGAGGTTGCCGGCCAACCCCAGGCCGACGATGAACACCCGCTCCATCGGGCCCAGGAGGCGTCCGCCCTGGAGCCGCTGCTCCGGATCTGGCTCGGAGCCGGTGGGTCGGTGGTGTCCGTCGCGGCCAGCACCAGCCGGACGACGACGTTGCCAGTGCTCAGCTGCACCAGGAAGACGCCCACCAGAAGCAGGGCCCGGTCGGCGGAGACACCCTGCAGCGCCGGGATGTTCGCCGACTCCAGCCACTCCTGCAGCAACCCACCCGCGGGGCCGGCCCAGGCCGTGGTCAGAGCGCCGGTGATGAGCGCGGCTCCGAGGACCAGCAACGGCAGCCACGCTCGCCCTCGCCCGGCTCACCTGACGGTCTGCCCCCAGAGCACGACGACGCCGGCGATCACAGCGAGCGCAACGAGGTCGGCCGGCTCGGTCAGCCCGGCGACCAGCCCAGCCCAGACCGCGACGGCCGCGCCGGTGCAACCGTTCACGAGCGGGACCGGCTGGATGGAGTGGGCGAGGTCGGTGACCGCCACCCCGATGAGCAGTACGGCGATCCAGCTCATCGCCACCCTCTCCCTCCTCCTCATCAGCTCGTCGGTCGCGGCGATCACGGCCAGCCCGTCGTGGCGCACCCGCTGCGAGACCGCCGGAGGCAGAGATGCCCTCGTCCTCGGCCAGCTCGGCCTGGGTCCTGCCGGTCGAGCGTGCCACGCAGCAGCCGCAAGGACCGTTGCGAACAGAGCCAACCATCTGGTCCCGACACATCAACGCCGCGTTGACGGCGGCCGGATCGGGAGCCGGCGTCGGTGTCATCGGCGATGCGGTAGGCCGTCCTCCTGCGGGTGGCCGCGCCTGATCGCCTCCAGCTTCACCGACTCGATGGCCTCGCGAGCCGCCCACCAACCGGGCCCGTCCTCGATGCGCGGGCTGTCAGCCAGCACGGCGACACTCCCCCAGCCGAGCCGTGCCGCAGCTCGGCCTGGGGCGCGCGCTGCACCCTAGCCAGAGCGTGGCGTGCAGTGCGTCACCGACGCACGGGAAGCACCCCTGGTACTCGTCGCCCACCGTGATCCGGAGCGGACGACGGGCTCCAGCTCGTCGTTCGCCGTCTCGAGCAGCGCGAGCCGCGCGGGGTGCAGTGCCGTCGGTCCGCCGGCGGCCCGAGAACGTACGACGTCCCCGATCAGGGTCGCCACGGAAGACTCAGGCTTCATCCTCGACATATGAAGAGCATAACTTATTCACGGCGAGATGAAGGTTCTGGCTTTCCAGACTCACTCCCAGAATATCCGGTCCACGATCCCCCGGCTCGTCGCGCCGAGCGCAGGTAGTCGTTGAGCATCACGTCGCTCTCCCCCGGGTCGTACTGCAGGATCGCGGCCACGGCGGCGCGTTCGCGGGCGTCTCGAGGCAGTTGGTCGGCCGCCTTGCCACGCACCTGCACGGTCGCGTTGCGCGCCCGGCTGGCGAACTTCCAGGCCTCGCCAGCCCTTGCGCGTCCGCGAGTGACAACAGGTCGTGCTCCACCGCGACCTGCAGTGCCTCCAGGGTCTTGGTGGTGCGCACTCCGGGACCCGGCCGGCATGCTCCATCTGGAGCAGCTGCACCGTCCACTCCACGTCGGATAGGCCTCCTGCGCCCGAGCTTGAAGTTCGTGGCCGGGTCGGCACCCGGGGCAGCCCGGAAGTCCACGCGCGCCTTGATCCGGCGTACCTCGACCACGTCGTCCTTGGTGAGCCCCTCCTCGGGGAACCGCAGCGGGTCGATCAGCTCCTTGAAGCGCTCACACAGGTCCGCGTCGCCGACGATCGGTGCGGCGCGCAGCAGCGCTTGGGCCTCCCAGACCGCTGACCACTTGCCGTAGTAGGCGGCGTAGGAGTCCAGGCTCCGGACCAGCGGGACCCTGCTTGCCCTCGGGCCGCAGGCCGGCGTCCACCTCGAGCGCCGGATCGCGCGACTGCTCGGTGAGCAGCTGGCGGATGTCGTTGGCCACGGCCTGCGCCATGGACGCGGCGAGCTGCGCGTCGGCACCGGGCAACGGCTCGTGCACGAACATCACGTCGGCGTCGCTGCCGTAGCCGAGCTCGTAGCCGCCGTAGCGACCCATCGCGACGATCGCCATCCGGGTCGGCATCGGTCCTCCCCGCCCCGACGCCGCGGATCGCCGCGGCCAGGGTCGCGTCGAGCGTCGCGCTGGTGACGTCGGTCAGCGCGTAGCCGACCTCGGCCACCCCGAACGGCACACACAGGTCGGCCACACTGATCCGCAGCAGCTCGCGGCGCCGGACGCCGGATCGCCAGGACCGCGTCCTTCGGGTTTCCCCGGCGCTCGGCAGCCGCCTTCATCTCGGTCTGCACCGCCTCGCGGGTCAACGGCTCCAGGCGCTCGTCCTGACCGAGGATCGCGACACCCTCGGGCTCGCGCTGGAGCAGGTCGGTGGCATAGCGGCTGGTCGCGAGCACCTGCGCCATTCGCTGCGCCGCCTCACCCTCGTCGCGGAGCAGCCGGAGGTACCACGGCGTCGCGCCCAGCGCCTCGGAGATTTGCGGAAGCCGAACAGGCCCGCGTCCGGGTCAGGAGCGTCCGCGAACCACTCGAGCATGACCGGCAGCAGGGTGCGCTGGATCTGTGCCGTGCGGGTGACACCCGCGGTCAGCGCCTCGAGGTGGCGCAGGGCAGCCTTGGGGTCGAGGTAGCCGAGCGCGCGAGCCGCGCCTTCGCGGCCTCGGGGGTCAGGCTGCCGGCCTCGCACCACCTTGGCCACGGCGGAGAGCAGCGGACGGTAGAAGAGCTTCTCGTGCAGCCGCCGCACCTCGCGCTGGTGATAGTGCCACTGCTTGTCGAGCTCGCGACCGGGTCCTTGCGATAGCCGAGCGAGCGACCGAGCCGGCGCAACGCTGACTCCTCCTCGGGCATCACGTGCGTACGACGGAGCTGGTAGAGCTGGATCCGGTGCTCCAACGTGCGAGGAACGCGTAGGCGTCGTGCAGCGAGCGGCCGTCGTCGCGGCCGACGTAGCCGCCCTCGGTGAGCCGGGCAAGGGCGCTGAGCGTGGCCGGCGTACGAACTGCCTCGTCGGTGCGACCGTGCACCATCTGCAGCAGCTGTACGGCGAACTCCACGTCGCGAAGCCCGCCCGAGCCGAGCTTGAGCTGGCGCTCGGCGTTGCTGGCCGGGATGTGGTCGAGCACCCGGCGGCGCATCGACTGGACCTCCTCGACGAAGCCGTCGCGCTCTGCGGCCGACCAGACCATCGGCTTGATGACCTCGTCGTACTGCCGGCCGAGCTCCATGTCTCCCGCGACGGAACGGGCCTTGAGCAGCGCCTGGAACTCCCAGGTCTTCGCCCAGCGCTCGTAGTAGCCGCGTGGCTCGCGATCGTGCGCACCAGCGGCCCCGACTTGCCCTCCGGTCGCAGGTTCGCGTCACGGGCCAGATCGTGCCCTCCGCGGTGTTCTCCGAGCAGACCTGCATCATCGTCGAGGCGAGCTGGGTGGCCACCTTCATTGCCTTGCCGCTCGTCCTCCACCCCGTCCCCCGGCTCGGCCACGAAGATCACGTCCACGTCGCTGACGTAGTTGAGCTCGTGGCCACCGCACTTGCCCATCGCGATCACGGCGAGCCGGCAGCTGCTGGCGTCCTCCCCGACCTTGGCGCGCGCGATGGCGAGTGCCGCGTCCAGGGTTCCGGCGGCGAGGTCGGCGAGCTCAGCGGCGGTGTCGTCGACGCCGAGGTTGTGGGCGAGGTCGCGCGAGGCGAGCCGCAGCAGCACCCGGCGGTACTCCACCCGCAACGCATCCAGGGCTTCGGCGTACTCCATGGTCGACACCGGCTCAGGTCGGCCGGGTCCGCACCGACTGCACGCAGCAACCCCTCACGGATGGCGTACGCCGCAGGGCGGGTCGACCCGAGCGTGGGTCCCTGAGCTCGTGCCAGTGGTCCGGGATGCTTGCGGAGGTGCTCCCCCAGCGCCTGGCTCGCCCCGAGCACGGAGAGCAACCGCATCGAGCTGCCCTCGTCGTCGGCCGCCTCCTAACAGGTCGTCGCGGTCATTCGACTGCGTCGGCCAGGTCCACCAGCGAGGCCAGCGCCAGGTCCGGGTCGGCGCTGCGGGCGATCAGCGGCACCAACGGCTTGGCGACATCGCCGACCTCGACCAGCAGCTTCTGTGCGCGGTCGGTGTCGAAGAAACCCTGGCGCGCCAGGTTGCCCCAGGTGCTCTCTTCCGTGGTTGCCATTTTTTTTTTTTTTTTTTTTTTTTTTTTTTTTTTTTTTTTTTTTTTTTTTTTTTTTTTTTTTTTTTTTTTTTTTTTTTTTTTTTTTTTTTTTTTTTTTTTTTTTTTTTTTTTTTTTTTTTTTTTTTTTTTTTTTTTTTTAAAATACACCAGGCTGCCATTAAAAATACCAGCTATACATGGATCGCCCTCAGTCATGCCACGCCAGCGAACGCCGCCACCACCATCAGCTCGGCGCCGTGAATTTTTTTTTTTTTTTTTTTTTTTTTTTTTTTTTTTTTTTTTTTTTTTTTTTTTTTTTTTTTTTTTTTTTTTTTTTTTTTTTTTTTTTTTTTTTTTTTTTTTTTTTTTTTTTTTTTTTTTTTTTTTTTTTTTTTTTTTTTTTTTTTTTTTTTTTTTTTTTTTTTTTTTTTTTTTTTTTTTTTTTTTTTTTTTTTTTTTTTTTTTTTTTTTTTTTTTTTTTTTTTTTAAAAAAAAAAAAAAAAAAAAAAACAGGTGCTCATTCGGAGTTGCCAAATAGTGCTCAGATGACAGGCAGCATCCGGTCGCGCTCGAAGGCGGAGACCTGGCCGCGGTACTCCTCCCACTCCGCACGCTTGTTGCGGAGGAAGAACTCGAAGACGTGCTCCCCCAGGGTCTCGGCGAGCAGCTCGGAGTCCTCGGCGATCCTGATCGCGTCGTCCAGCGTCTTGGGCAGCTGCTCGAGACCGAGCGCCTTGCGCTCGCGGGGGTTCAGCGACCAGACGTCGTCCTCGGCCTCGCGCGGCAGCTCGTACTCCCCCTCGAGGCCCTTCATGCCGGCGGCGAGCACGACGGCGTAGGCGAGATAGGGGTTGCAGGCCGCGTCGATCGTGCGCAGCTCGATCCGGGTCGACTGGCCCTTGTTGGGCTTGTACATCGGGACCCGCACCATCGCCGAGCGGTTGTTGTGCCCCCACGACTTGTACGAGGGAGCCTCACCGCCGCCGATCAGGCGCTTGTAGGAGTTGACCCATTGGTTGGTGACACAGGTGATCTCGCTGGCATGGTGCAGGATGCCGGCGATGAAGTGCCGGGCGGTCTTGGAGAGCTGGTACTCCGCGCCGGCCTCGAAGAAGGCATTGGTGTCGCCCTCGAAGAGCGAGACGTGGGTGTGCATGCCCGAACCGGGGTGGGTGGTGAAGGGCTTGGGCATGAAGCTGGCCCAGATCCCCTGGCTCAGCGCCACCTCCCGCACCACGGTGCGGAAGGTCATGATGTTGTCCGCGGTGGACAGGGCGTCGGCGTAACTGAGGTCGATCTCCTGCTGGCCCGGGCCGCCCTCGTGGTGGCTGAACTCCACGGAGATGCCCATGGACTCGAGCATGTTGATCGCCTCGCGACGGAAGTCCGACCCCCGAGACTGGGCGGTGTGGTCGAAGTAGCCGCCGCGGTCGACCGGGATCGGGTCCTCGCCGGCACCGGGCCGGCCCTGGAAGAGGTAGAACTCGACCTCGGGGTGGGTGTAGAAGGTGAAGCCCTTCTCGGCGGCCCCCTGCAGGGTGCGCTTCAGCACGAACCGCGGGTCGGCGTACGACGGAGAGCCGTCGGGCATGATGATGTCGCAGAACATCCGGGCGGTCGAAGGACCCTCGCCGCGCCAGGGCAGCAGCTGGAACGTGGCGGGGTCCGGGTGGGCCAGCATGTCGGCCTCGGTGACCCGGGCGAAGCCCTCGATCGCGGAGCCGTCGAACCCGATGCCCTCGGAGAACGCGTTCTCCAGCTCGGCCGGCGCTACCGAGACCGACTTGAGGTAGCCCAGCACGTCGGTGAACCACAGCCGCACGAACCGCACGTCGCGCTCCTCGAGCGCGCGGAGAACGAAGTCTTCCTGCTTTCCCATGCGCGGAGCCTAGCGGTGGCTCTCGTCGCCTCGACGTCCCGAGCGTGTATTGTCCCGCGGCGCGTGCGTCGCCCGCCGGCACAGCTGAGCGATAAGTTCAAGCCCTTCCACTGCCTGGCCGCGAGGGGGCGCCAGCCGGCGGCGAGTCGTCCTGGGCTCGTGCGATCCGGGCCAGCACTGCCGTCCAGGACACCCTCGTCGTAGCGGTCCGGTCCTCCTCGGCCCAGTCCTCCAGGATCGTGACGTCGACCTCGGGGTGGAGCTGCACGCCCCACACCGTCGGGGCGAACCGGGCCACCTGGAGCTCGCCGCGGGGGGCGCGGCGAGCACGGCCGTCCCGTCCGGGGCGCGCAGCACGATGTCGTCGTTCCACTGCACGCCGTGCGCGGTCGAGGTCAGCCCGGCGGTCAGGTGCGTCCTCGCCTGCCGCGTCGGTCCAGCCCAACGGCAGCAGCCCCAGCTGCTGACCGCGCGGGTTGCGACCGACCTCGCCGCCGAGCGCCACGGCGACGAGCTGGTGACCGAGGCAGATCCCCAAGGTCGGCAGCTCGGAGCGAGCCGCCTCACGGACCAGCTCCTTGGTCGGCGCGAGCCACGCGTGGTGCGAGTCGTCGTTCGCTCCCATCGAGCCGCCCAGCACGAGCAGGGCGTCGTGGCCGGCGAGATCGCCGGGAAGGTCGTCGCCGGAGTAGGGACGGCGTACGTCCAGGACGCAGCCGGCCTCGACGAGCCAGTCGCCCACCAGCGCGGGCGGGGCGTCGTCCTGGTGCTGGACCACGAGCACCCGGAGAGCCCCTTCCCGGCCGCTGACGGGGCCGGTCATGGTGCGGGCGCGAGGATCCACAGCACCTCGCACGGCTCGGTCCCCGGGTTGCGCCAGGTGTGCGGCGCGTTGCCGGGAAAGGTCATCGCGTCGCCACGGCGCCAAGGTCTCCGAGCCGTCCTCGAGCACGATCTCCACCATCCCCGAGAGCACGTAGGCGCACTCGGCATCGCAGGCCAGGGCGTAGAGCTCGTCCCCACCGGTGCCGCCCGGATCGATCACCGAATGGATCACCTCGAGCGCGGTCTGCGTCCCAGGAGTGACCAGGCGCTCGACAGCGCCCTGACCGCCGAAGTTGATCAGCCGTCCGGCCCCGGCTCGCAGCACCGACGTCTGCGGTGGGTCGAAGAGCTCTCCCACGCGCAGACCGAGCACGTCGCAGACCATCACCAGCGAAGCCACGGACGGGGAGACGTCGTCGCGCTCCAGCCTGCTCACGAACCCCTTCGTCAATCCCGCCGCCTGGGCGACCTGGTCGAGAGTGAGACCGCGCAGCTTGCGTGCGGCGCGGAGCCGGTTGCCGATGAGGACCGCAGGTCGCTCGGGGTCCGCGACCGACAGGCGCGTCCTCCTCGTGCTCATGGACCCAGTTCTATCGCAACCGCCCGCACCGGCCCCCCATCGGCACCGCTGAGCCGGATCGGGGTGCACGCCACGAGGAAGTTCCCGTCGGAGAGGTCGTCGGGCAGGTCGTCGAGACGGAAGTTCTCGCCGATGACTCCGCCGAGCCGCGAGATCAGGTGGTGACTGGGAAAGCCCGCGCCCGGGTGGGCTTCGTCAGGCGTCTCGTCGATGTTGATCGCGTCGATGCAGAAGGTGCGTACGCCGAGGTCCAGCATCCGCTCGCAGGCCTCGGCCCCGAGGAAGGGGTGGTCGAAGTAGGCCGGCGATCCGTAGTGCCGGCTCCAGCCGGTGCGCAGCAGCACGATGACGCCGGGTCCGAGCCGTTCAGCGGCGGGCTGCACGTGCTCCCAGCCGATCTGCCCCCGGGCGCCGAGGTCACGCGCGTCGACGACCACTCCGGGCCCGACGAACCGCTCCACCGGGATCTCGTCGAGACGCAGCCCGTCCTCCTCGAAGTGGTACGGCGCGTCGACGTGCGTGCCCGACTGCGAGCCCAGGTGGATCGAGAGCAGGTTGAACCCGTCGCTCTCGATCGTGCTGTGCACCTCGAACCGCGGCGACGGGTCGCCCGGGTAGACCACGGTGTCCGCATCGACGGAGACCGAGAGGTCGATCACGCGTTGGACTCCCATGGGCAACAACTATTGCATGTGAGTAAACCTTGGTCTAGCGTCCGGAGCACTCGGGACGACGTCCGCCCAGACCCAGGAGCAGTGAGATGAGCGATCCAGCCCCTGACGTAGCGATCCGGCGGCCACGAGCCACCGAGGTCGAGCAGCACGGGATCGACACCATCCCCGCCGAGCACCGCCACTCGGGACCGTTCGACCTCTTCCGGATCCAGTTCGGCGGCGCCAACACCTTCGCCACGGTGATCCTCGGGACGTTCCCGATCCTCCTCGGGCTCTCCTTGTGGCAGGCCGTCGCCGCGAGCGTCGTGGGCGTGCTGGTCGGGTCGCTGATCCTGATGCCGATGGGCCTGTTCGGCCCGCTGACCGGCACGAACAACGCGGTCGCGTCCGGTGCGCACTTCGGCGTACGCGGCCGGGTCCTCGGGTCGTTCCTGTCCCTGCTCACCGCCATCTCGTTCTACTCGATCTCCGTCTGGGTCAGCGGCGATGCCCTCGTCGGCGGGCTGATCCGCCTCTTCGGCGTCTCCGACTCCGACGTCCTGCGCGGCGTCATCTACGCACTGCTCGGCTCGATGGTCATCGTCGTGGTCGTCTACGGCTACGCGTTCATGCTGCTGGTCAACAAGATCGTCGTCGTGGGAAACACGGTGCTGATCGCCCTGGGTGCCATCGCCTACGCGGGCAAGGTCGACCTCGGCTTCAACCCCGGTCCGGACGCCTACGCCCTCGGCGGGTTCTGGCCGACGTTCGTGCTCTCCGCCCTGATCGTGATGGGCAACCCGGTCTCCTTCGGCGCGTTCCTGGGTGACTGGTCGCGCTACATCCCCGAGCGCACTCCCCCGCGTTCGCTGCTGCTGGCCACCCTCGGCGCGCAGGCGGCCACCTTGGTGCCGTTCCTGTTCGGCGTCGTCACGGCCACGCTCGTCGCCGGCGAGAGCGACTACGTCGTCGCCCTGATCACCGCCTCGCCCCTGTGGTACGCCGTCCTGCTGATGGTGGTCGCGTTCCTCGGCGGGCTCTCGACCGGCATCACCTCGCTGTACGGCACCGGCCTCGACTTCTCCTCGGTGTTCCCCCGGTTCAGCCGGGTGCAGGCCTCGCTCTTCATCGGCGCCTTCGCGTTCCTGTTCATCCTGGTCGGCCGGCTCGCGTTCGACCTGATCGACAGCGTCAACGCCTTCATCGGCGCGATCGTCATCTGCACGACCCCGTGGATGGTGATCATGACGCTCGGCTACGTCGTACGCCGAGGGCACTACAGCCCCACCGACCTGCAGGTCTTCAACCTCGGCATGCGCGGCGGCGCCTACTGGTTCAGCAACGGCGTGAACTGGCGCGGCATGGCGGCCTGGGTCCCGGCCGCGGTCACCGGGCTGCTGTTCGCGAACTTCCCGCCGTTGATCGAGGGCCCGTTCCGCAACGCCGCGGGCGGTGTCGACATCAGCCTCCCGGTGGCCCTGGGACTGGCCGCGGTCATCTATCTCGGGACGCTCTTTCTGTCGCCGGAGCCGAGCTACGTGTTCGGACCCGAGGGTCCGCGCTGGGTGCCGTCCCGGGAGGCCGAGGCCCCCGGGGTCGTGGAGGACCCGCGTGCGTCGGCGCACCGCCAGATCATCCGGAACCGCAAGGCCGACGCGGAGGCCGTGGAGGAGCTCAGCGAGGGACGTCACGGTGGCTGAGCGGCACGAGTCGGACAGCGCGGCCACGGACGCGCCGCCCCGCATCGTCGAGGACGGCCACCTCGGCCAGGTCGACAACACCAGGGTCCCCCGCTTCGCGGGACCACCGACCTTCGCCCAGCTGCCGCGCATCGACGAGGTGGACTCGGCGGACATCGCGGTCGTCGGGATCCCGTTCGACGCCGGTGTCTCCTACCGCCCCGGGGCCCGTTTCGGCCCCGCCCACATCAGGGCCTCCTCCCGGCTGCTCCGCCCGTTCAACCCCGCGACGGGGATCTCCCCTTTCGCAGTGCAGCAGGTCGTCGACGCCGGCGACGTGGTCGCGAACCCGTTCTCGCTCGAGGAGGCGGTGACCGGCATCGAGCGTGCCGCCAGGAGCCTGCGCGAGCGCGCCGGGCGACTCCTCGTCCTCGGAGGCGACCACACGGTGGCACTGCCGCTGCTGCGCGCGCTGGCCACGGACGGCCCGGTGGCCGTGGTCCACTTCGACGCCCACCTCGACACCTGGGACAGCTACTTCGGTGCGGCGTACACGCACGGGACGCCGTTCCGTCGCGCCTCGGAGGAGGGGCTGGTGGACACCTCCGCCTGCGTGCACGTCGGCACCCGCGGACCGCTCTACGGGGCGCGCGACCTCGTCGACGACCGGGAGCTCGGCTTCGCGATGGTGCCGGCGACCGAGATCGACGCGCTGGGCGCCCGCGGCGTGGCCGAGCGCATCCGGGCGCGGGTGGGTGGTCGACCTGCCTACATCTCCATCGACATCGACGTCCTGGACCCCGCGTTCGCACCGGGGACCGGGACCCCCGAGGCGGGCGGCATGACGAGCCGGGAGCTGCTGGCGATCCTGCGCGAGCTCGCCGACCTCGACATCGTCGGGGCCGACATCGTCGAGGTCTCCCCGGCGTACGACCACGCCGAGATCACCGGCATCGCGGCCTCGCACACCGCCTACGAGCTGCTCAGCGCGATGGCACCCTCGACCGGGAGGCAGGCATGACCCCGTTGGCGTTCGCGCAGTCCCTCGTCTCGGCGTTCGCTGCGAGCGACGCGACCCGCTACTTCGCCCACTTCGATCCCGACGCGACGTTCCTCTTCCACGACAGCCCCGGCCGGATCGAGTCCCGAGCCGACTACGAGGCGATGTGGGCGCAGTGGGAGCACGAGGACGGCTTCCGGGTCCTCGAGTGCACGTCGACCGACCAGCGGGTGCAGGAGTACGCCGACCTCGCCGTCTTCACCCACGACGTCCGCACCCTGCGCCTGATCGGTGGCCGGGAGGACGAGGTGCTCGAGCGGGAGACCATCGTGCTGCGCCGGTCGGGGGACACGTGGACCTGTGTCCACGAGCACCTGTCACCGGACCCGTCAGGCGCCCAGGGAACCTAGCGCGCAGGTCAGGCGCGCAGGTCAGGCGCGCAGGTCAGGCGCGCAGGTCAGGCGCGCAGGTCAGGCGCGCAGGTCAGCGCAGGTCAGGCGCGCAGGTCAGGCGCGCGGGATGCTCTCGAGGTCCTCGAGCCAGGCGGCGGCACGTGCGTCGCTCGGCATCCGCCAGTCCCCCCGGGGGGACATGGTCCCGCCCGGGCTGACCTTGGGTCCGTTCGGCAGCGCCGAGCGTTTGAACTGGCTCGCGAAGAACCGCTTGACGAACACCTCGAGCCAGGTGCGGATGTCCTCCAGCGAGTACTCGGGACGGTTCTCCGCGGGGTAGTTCGGGGGCCACTCCCCCCGGGCGGCGTCGGCCCAGGCGTGCTCGGCCAGGAACGCGATCCGGCTCGGGCGGAACCCGTGGCGCAGCACGTGGAACAGGGTGAAGTCGTGCAGCGCGTAGGGGCCGATGGTCCCCTCCGTGGCCTGCGGCTTCTCTCCCTCGCGCGTGGGGACGAGCTCCGGGGTGATCTCCTGCTGGACGATGTCGGTCAGCAGCTGGTTGACCTCCCCGCCCCGCTCCGCGAGCTGCTCGCTGTCGACCACCCACCGGATCAGGTGCTGCACCAGGGTCTTCGGCACCCCCGAGTTCACCGTGTAGTGCGACATCTGGTCGCCGACCCCGTAGGTGCACCACCCCAGTGCGAGCTCGGAGAGGTCCCCGGTCCCGAGCACGATGCCCCCACGCTGGTTGGCGATCCGGAAGAGGTAGTCGGTGCGGAGCCCGGCCTGGACGTTCTCGAAGGTGACGTCGTAGACCTCCTCCCCCCGAGCGAACGGGTGACCCATGTCGGTGAACATCTGCATGGCCGCGGGACGGATGTCGATCTCCTCGAAGGTGACGCCGAGGGCCTTGGACAAGCGGGTGGCGTAGGACTTCGTGGTCTCCCCGGTCGCGAAGCCGGGGAGGGTGAAGGCGAGGATGTCGCTGCGCGGACGGTCGAGCCGGTCCATGGCCTTGGCTGCCACGATCAGCGCGTGCGTGGAGTCCAGCCCACCGGAGACGCCGATCACCACCTTGGGCTGGCCGATCGACCTGAGTCGGGTGACCAGCCCCATGACCTGGATGTTGTAGGCCTCGTAGCAGTCCAGGGCGAGGCGTTCGACGTCGTCGGGCACGAACGGGAACCGGTCGACCTTGCGCCGGAGTCCGATGTCGCCTCGCGGGGGGTCGAGGACGAACGCGACCTCGACGTAGTCGGCGCCGCGGACACCTGCCTGGTGACGGTTGTCGTCGAAGGTGCCCTGACGCATCCGCTCCTGCCGGATCCGCGTCAGGTCCACGTCGGCGACCGAGCGACGGGGACCGTCGGGGAACCGCTCCGACTCGGCGAGCAGTCCCCCGCACTCGTAGATCATCGTCTGTCCGTCCCACGAGAGGTCGGTGGTCGACTCTCCCTGACCGGCAGCCGCATAGGCGTACGCCGCGGAGCAGCGCGAGCTCGCCGACCGGACCAGCTGCCGGCGGTCCTCGGCCCGCGCAATGGTGATCGGACTGCCCGAGAGGTTGGCGAGCACCGTCGCACCGGCCAGGGACGCGTGCGCGCTGGGCGGGATCGGCACCCACATGTCCTCGCAGATCTCGACGTACAGGGCGAGTCCCGGCACGTCGCTCGCCCGGAAGATCAGGTCGCTGCCGAAGGGGACCGTGACGCCGCCGAGCTCGATCGTCTCGCCGCGCTGGTCCTCCCCGGAGGCGAACCAACGGGCCTCGTAGAACTCGCGGTACGTCGGCAGGAACGACTTCGGGGCCACCCCGAGCACGGCACCGCGATGGATCACGACGGCGCAGTTGTAGACCCGGTTGCCCTTGCGCAGCGGCGCACCGACCACGAGCACCGGCCGGAGGTCGGCGCTGGCCGCCACGACCGTGCCGATCGCCCGCTCGACCGCTTCGAGCAACGCGTCCTGGAGGAACAGGTCGTCGACCGAGTAGCCGGTCAGGCAGAGCTCGGGGAAGATCGCCACGGCGACTCCCTCGTCGTGACAGCCACGCGCCTCGACCAGGACCGTGGCCGCGTTGCTCGCCGGATCGGCGACGGCGACCGGAACGGTGCAGGCCGCGATCCGCGCGAATCCCTGGTCATAGGCCGAGTTGAAGTCCACCCTCCTAGTCTCGCAGAACGCCGAGCGGGCAGTTCTGGCACGCCACACGTCGCCGAGCGGGCACTTCGTGCACACGCGACGTGCGTCGATTGCCCGGTCGACGCGCTGGGGCGTGCACGTAGTGCCCGGTCGCGGGGCCCTACGGACCGACAGCGCGCACGTGGACCCGACCGGGCTAGCGTGAGCCCCATGAGTGAAGAGACGGCGCCCTACGGCGGCGGCGCGAGCACGCCCGCCGCCTCCGCGCCCGGAAAGCGGATCCGCACCCAGCACCTTCGCGAGATCAAGCAGCGCGGGGAGCGGTTCGCGATGCTCACCGCCTACGACATGTACACCGCGCAGGTCTTCGACGAGGCGGGCGTCGAGGTGCTCCTGGTCGGCGACAGCGCGTCCAACAACGTCTACGGCAACGAGACCTCGCTGCCCGTGACCGTGGACGAGCTGATCCCCCTCACCCGCGCCGTGTCCCGGTCGGTCGAGCGCTCGCTGGTGGTGGGCGACCTGCCCTTCGGCTCCTACCAGCGCTCCCCCGAGCAGGCCTACGACACGGCGGTCCGCTTCATGAAGGAGGGCGGTGCGCACGCCATCAAGCTCGAGGGCGGTCGCGAGATGGTGCCGCAGATCGAGCTCCTCAGCCGGGGCGGCGTCCCGGTGATGGCTCACATCGGCTTCACGCCCCAGAGCGAGCACGCTCTCGGTGGCTACCGCGTCCAGGGCCGCGGTGACACCAGTGACCGGATCCTCGAGGACGCCCGGGCCGTCCAGGCCGCCGGTGCGTTCGCCGTGGTGATGGAGATGGTCCCCGGCGACGTCGCCGCACGGATCACCGAGGATCTGGACATCCCCACCATCGGCATCGGGGCCGGAGTCGGCTGTGACGGCCAGGTGCTGGTCTGGCAGGACGCGTTCGGGTTGCGCAGCGGCAAGATGGCCCGCTTCGTCAAGCAGTACGCCGACGTGCGCGGCGTGCTCCTCGAAGGAGCCAGGAGCTTCGCCGCGGAGGTTCGCTCCGGCGAGTTCCCTGGTCGCGAACACACCTTCTGAACTCCTGCCTTCGGGTCGATTTACCCGTTTTAAGCGTTTTGCTGCTTTTGTCACGGTAGTCCGTCAGGATGGCCCCTCCGGTTCCGCAGGACGGCACGGCAGGGACTCCTCATTGGCGATCTTCGACTCGGCACGACGCAGACGGCGCGCCAAGCGCAAGCACCGGCCGCGCCACCGGCCACGCAGGCCCGTGACCGTTGCCCAGCCCAAGCCCGCGCCTGCCACCTCGCCCACGCCGTCGACCCCGGGCGCCACCCAGCCGTGGACCTCGAGCGCGCTGGTCCCGACCACACGCGAACTGCTCTACCTGAACAGGTTCGGGACCGGCTTCACCCAGAAGGCCCTCGGCCAGCTGCGGGCCGCCGGCAGCCCTGAGGCGTGGCTCGCGCAGCAGCTGGACCCGGCCTCGATCCCCGAGTCGGACAAGGTCCGCGAGGTCGACGCGTGGTTCGCGCCACTGACCCGGACCCCGCTGGAGAAGGTCGCCAGCAACGCCGACGGCTCCAAGCCTGCCTGGCGCTACGGACACGACCTCGGCAACTGGACCATCCTGCGGCGGGTCTACTCCGCGCGCAGCCTGCTGGAGACGATGACCGAGTTCTGGTTGACCGCTCTGCACATCCCCATCCAGCACGACCGCGCCTGGGTCCACCAGTTCGACTACGACCGCACGGTCCGGGCGAACGCGCTGGGCAGGTTCGAGGACCTGCTCACGGCCTGCTCGCTGCACCCCGCGATGCGGCTCTACCTCGACAACTGGAAGTCGGTGAAGGACAAGCCCAACGAGAACCAGGGCCGCGAGCTCCTCGAGCTGCACACGGTCGGACGCAACGCCGGCTACACCGAGGACATGGTCAAGGCCTCAGCGGTCATCCTCTCCGGCTACACCGTCGACTGGGGCAAGACCTACGCAGCGAAGTACGACGCGAGCGCCCACACCACCGGCGCGGTCCAGGTGCTCGGGTTCTCGAGCCCCAACTCGTCCGCGGACGGGCAGCAGGTGACCCTCGCCTACCTGAAGTACCTCGCCAACCACCCGGCCACGGCCACCCGGCTCGCCACCAGGCTCGCCACCTTCTTCGTCTCCGACTCTCCGTCCGACGGCCTGGTCAGCGACCTCGCTGCGGTCTACCTGGGCGCAGGGACCGACGTCAGCGCAGTGCTCCGGGCGCTGTCCACGCACCCCGAGTTCCTCACCTCCCAGGGCCTCAAGGTGCGCACCCCGGTCGCCGACCTCGTCGCCACGACGCGCGCCCTCGACGTCCAGGTCCTCGCACCGGTCTCGGACAGCTCGTGGGCGAACGCCGCCAACTACCTCCAGGGCGGGGAGCGGCTGTTCACCTGGCCACGCCCGGACGGCCCCCCGATCACCGCTCCCCCCTGGTCCACGGCTTCGCGGATGTTCGCCAGCTACTCCATGCACCAGTCCCTCGCCGGTGGCTGGTGGCCCACCGAGGCCGTGAAGTACCGCACGCACGCGTCCTGGCTGCCCACGTCGAGCCTGCGCTTCGACCAGTACGTCGACCATCTCTGCCGCCTCTGGCTGGGACGCGGCGCCGACGCGCGCCTGCTCCGGGCGGCAACCCAGGCAGTGACCGGGCCCGAGCGCTGGGCCGTCGTCACGGAGGCGACGACCGTGAACAGCCAGCACGCTCTGGCGACCTGGCTCTTCCCTCGGCTGGTCGGCGCACTTCTCGACACACCCGACCACATGACGAGCTGAGGCAGACCATGACCGAGCACACCCACCCGGCCGAGTCCGCGTGCTGCAGCGACTTCACGCGGTCCAGCCTCTCGCGGCGCAGCCTCCTGAAGAGCACGGCAGCGGTCGGCGGTGGCATGGCCGTCACCCAGATGTTCGGCGACTCCCTCATGCAGGCGACGTTCGCCGGCGCACCGGGTGGCAACACGATGGTGGTGATCAGTCTGCGTGGAGGCATCGACGGGCTCGGTGTCGTCGTACCCCACGGAGATCCCGGCTACTACGCCGCGCGTCCCTCGACCGCGATCCCGAAGACGTCGCTGGTGTGCGCGGACGCGATGTTCGGCCTGCACCCTGCCATGGCACCGCTCCAGCCGCTGTGGACCTCCGGCGAGCTGGCAGCGGTCCAGGCGACCGGCCTGGCCGTGCCCAACCGGTCCCACTTCTCGGCGATCGAGGAGGTCGAGGACGCCGCCCCCGGCTCCAGCACCCGCTCGGGCTGGATCAACCGGATGATCGGCCTGGGCAGTACGACGGGATCGCTCGACGCGGTCCAGCTCGGGATGAACTTCCCGACCTCGGCCATGGCGGGTCCCCAGAAGGTGCTCGCCACCCAGGACCTCGAGGGCCTCCAGGTGGCCGGTGCCGCGGACTACCCGACCCAGCGCTACCAGTCGCTGCAGACCGCGTGGGCCACGGCCAAGGGGCCACTGGCCCAGGGCGCCTCCGAGGCGGTGGCGATCTCCACCGGGCCGGGCAAGAAGCTCAGCAGCATGCCCGACTCCGCGGTCGCCTACCCGACGGTGTGGAACGCGAGCCCGTTCGCCGAGCCGCTCAAGAACGCGGCCAAGCTGATCCGGGCGAACCTCGGGACGGACGTGATCGCGATCGACGCGGGCAACTGGGACCTGCACACGGGCTACGGCACCATCTCGTGGGGAAGCATGCAGAGCAACGTCTCCGGGTTCGCGCAGTCACTGGCAGCGTTCATGAACGATCTCGGCGAGCTCCGCTCACGGGTCACCGTCGTCACCATCTCCGAGTTCGGCCGCCGCGTCGCCGAGAACGGCAGCCAGGGCTTCGACCACGGGTGGGGCAACATGATGCTGGTCGCCGGCGCAGGGGTGAAGGGCGGGAAGTACTACGGAGCCTGGCCCGGCCTGGCCAGCGGATCGCTCACCGCGGGCGACCTCTCGGTCACGACCGACTACCGCAACGTCCTCGGCGAGGTCGTCAGCAAGCGCTTCCCGGACCGTTCGGTGCCGGCCCTGTTCCCGGGGCTGAGCTTCGCGCCGGTCGGCCTGATGGCCTGACCGCGGGACCCCTCAGCCGCCCCAGCCCAGGTTCCGGGTGCCCAGCACGATCGTCGGCAGCCATGCCGCCAGCGCGAGGGCCGGCAGCCACGGCACCCGCTCCGGCCGCGGCAGGAACCACCGCATCGCGACCGCGAAGAGCACGAGCCAGAAGAGCAGGAGAAGGATCGTCACCCACCAGGGCGCCACGTTGGCCGTGCCCAGGTAGAGGAAGAGCACGCAGACCATCCCGGCCATCCCCACGAATCCCCAGGGAGAGACCTTCGCGCGCGCCACGGGGCCACTCTAGGCTCAGCCGCCCGGCACGCTTGCGGACGCGCGCTGCGGCCACCCATGATGCGCGGGTGGAGCAGACCTACTTCGACCTCGCCGACCCCGATTTCGACGTCACCTCGCAGGTCGTCCACGAGGCGCGCGAGCGCGACTGGTACGCGGTGACGAACTACGGACACGCCGTGCTGCGCTACGACCAGATGAACCGACTCCTCAAGGACCGTCGCTTCATGCAGGGCAACGCCAAGTGGCCGGCCCAGAACGGGATCCACTCGGGGCTGTTCAGCGACTGGTGGAAGCAGACCCTGCTCAGCCTGGAGGGCAACGACCACGACCGGGTCCGGCGCCTGCTCAGGCCGGCCTTCGGGCGCAAGGTCGTGCAGGGCTGGGTGCCTGGCTTCCAGGAGCTCGCGACCGAGCTGATCGACGAGTTCAGCCCGCGCGGCGAGGTCGAGCTCATCTCGGAGTTCGCCGAGCCCTACGCGACCAGGGTCATCTGCAGGATGCTCGGCCTTCCCGAGGACGAGTGGCCCCAGATCGCCCACTGGGCCGACGACCTCGGCAAGTCCTTCGGCATCCAGGTGGGCCGCGACGTCCCGGTGATCGAGCAGGCGCTCGAGGGTCTCTACGAGTACTGCGACGCGGTGATCCGTGACCGAGCCACCCACCCGCGTGCGGATCTCGTGAGCACCCTGGTCGCGGCCCAGCAGACCGGTGACCTCTCCAAGGACGAGCTGGGCGTGGCGCTGGTCTTCCTGATCTTCGCCGGCATGGAGACCACCCGGAACCAGCTCGGGCTGGCGCTGCAGACCCTGCTCGCCCACCCGGACCAGTGGCGCCTGCTGGCCGAGCGACCGGACCTGGGGGCGAACGCGGTCGAGGAGGTGATGCGGGTCAATCCGACGGTCACCTGGGTCACGCGCGAGGCCCTCGACGACGTCGAGGTGGACGGCCTGGAGATCCCCCAGGGCGGCATCGTGCAGATGTTCTCCCACGCAGCCGGGACCGACCCGCGCACGATGGGCGACCCGTCGTTCGACATCACCCGGACCCACCCACCGCACATGGGCTTCGGGGCCGGCGTACACCACTGCCTGGGGCACTTCGTGGCACGAGCGGACATGGCGGTGGCACTGCCGTTGCTCGCCCAGCGGATGCCCGACGCCGTCCCTGACGGCCCGGGGACCTGGCTGCCGGTCTCCGGCAACACCGGAGCCGTGCGGTTCCCGATCAGGTTCACTCCCACGCCGCGAGGCGGTCCCGACCGGGGAACCGCCTAGTCCTCGGCGGAGTCGTCGTTCCAGTTGGGGTCGTTGTCCCACTCCTGGTTGCGCTCCTCGACCTTCTCCAGCGCCCGGGCAGCCTCAGCCTCCGAGTCGTAGGGGCCGAGCCGGTCCGAGACCTTGCAACCACTGCCGCTGGGCTCCACCGTGTGGTGCTTGAGGCAGTACCAGAACTCACTCATGCGGCTGAAACTACACTCGGCGGCGTGACTGCCATAGCCCCCGGACGGATCTCCCCACGCCGCCCCGTGCCCGCGAGCATCCCGCGTCCCGAGTACGTCGACAAGCCCGCCCCCGCCCCGTTCACCGGGCCCGAGGTGAAGGACTCCGACACGATCGAGCGGATGCGGGTCGCCGGGAGGCTCGCCGCCCAGGCCCGTGACCTGGTGGGCTCCCACGTCGTGCCCGGCATCACCACCGACGAGCTCGACCGGATCGGCCACGAGTTCCTGTGCGACCACGGCGCCTACCCCTCGACCCTCGGCTACAAGGGATTCCCCAAGTCCTTGTGCTCCTCGGTGAACGAGGTGATCTGCCACGGCATCCCGGACAGCACGGTCGTCGAGGACGGCGACATCGTGAACATCGACATCACCGCGTTCCTCAACGGCGTGCACGGCGACACGAACGCGACCTTCCTGACCCCCGGCGTCTCGCAGGAGGTGCGGGACCTCGTCGAGCGCACCCGTGAGGCGCTGCGGCGCGCGATCAACGCCGTCAAGCCGGGTCGGCAGATCAACGTCATCGGCAGGGTGATCGAGTCCTACGCCAAGAGGTACGGCTACGGAGTCGTCCGCGAGTTCACCGGGCACGGCATCGGCTCCGCCTTCCACTCCGGGCTGGTGATCCCCCACTTCGACGACCCGCACTACAACGACGTGATCGAGCCGGGGATGACGTTCACCATCGAGCCCATGCTCAACCTCGGGACCCATGCGTGGGACATGTGGGAGGACGGCTGGACCGTGGTGACCAAGGACAGGCGTGCGAGCGCCCAGTTCGAGCACACCCTGCTCGTCACCGATGCGGGCGCCGAGGTGCTCACCCTGCCCTGAGCCCTGCCGAGCCGAGGTCGCTAGTGTCGCGTGGGTGACCAGCATGTTCGACGACTACGCGACCGGCATGGGCTCCGCCTACGACGAGATGTACGACGCGGCGGACTCGTCCTTGCGTACGCCGTACAGGCAGCTGCAGCCTTCGCTGCAGCAGATGGGCCAGAGCGAGCTGCAGAGCAGGGTCGAGGCCCTGCAGTCGAGCTATCTCGACCAGGGCGTCACCTTCGACATCGGCGGCGAGGAACGGGCCTTCCCGCTGGACGTCCTCCCCCGCGTGATCGAGATGGACCAGTGGGCCAAGGTCGAGGCCGGGGTGCAGCAGCGGGTGCACACGCTCGAGAAGTTCCTGGCCGACGTCTACGACGCCGGGCGGGTGCTCGACGACGGCGTCATCCCGCGCCACGTGGTCACCACGTCCTCGCACTTCCACCGAGCCGCAGCGGGGATCGAACCGCCCAACGGGGTCCGGGTGCACGTGAGCGGGATCGACCTCGTCCGCGACGACACCGGCGAGTTCAGGGTCCTCGAGGACAACGTGCGCGTGCCCTCCGGCGTGTCCTACGTGATGACCAACCGTCGTGCGATCGCGGCCGCTCTTCCCGAGACGTTCGCCGAGCACCGGATCCGTCCCGTGGCCGGCTACCCGCAGAAGCTGCTCACCGCCCTGCGCGCCGCCGCTCCTGCCGGCGTGACCGACCCCAACGTCGTCGTGCTCACCCCAGGCGTGTTCAACGGCGCCTACTTCGAGCACGCCCTGCTCGCCCGGACGATGGGCGTCGAGCTGGTCGAGGGACGCGACCTGGAGTGCCGTCGCGGCCGGGTGATGATGCGGACCACGCAGGGCCTGGAACCGGTGCACGTGATCTACCGGCGGGTCGACGACGAGTTCCTCGACCCGGTGCACTTCCACAGCAGCTCGCTGCTCGGCTGCTCCGGCCTGCTGAACGCGGCGCGCGCCGGGAACGTCACCATCGCCAACGCCGTGGGCAACGGCGTCGCGGACGACAAGCTGATCTACACGTTCCTGCCCGACCTCGTGCGCTACTACCTCGACGAGGAGCCGATCCTCGACAACGTCGACACCTGGCGGCTCGGTGACGCCGACCACCGCGAGGAGGTGATGGACCGGCTCGACGAGCTCGTCCTCAAGCCGGTGGACGGGTCCGGCGGGAAGGGCATCGTCATCGGGCCCCACGCGAGCAAGGACGAGCTCGACGAGCTGCGCATCAAGGTGCTGGCCGACCCTCGTGCCTGGATCGCCCAGCCGGTGATCCAGCTGAGCACGGTCCCGACGTACGTGAACGGCATGATGCGCCCGCGGCACGTCGATCTCCGCCCGTTCGCGGTCAACGACGGCAACCGGGTCTGGGTGCTGCCAGGTGGCCTCACGCGGGTCGCCCTCGGCGAGGGCGACCTGATCGTGAACTCCTCACGCGGAGGAGGGTCCAAGGACACCTGGGTGCTGGCCGGCCACAGCCGCCACCCTGCGCGCACCGAGCCCGAGCGCGTGGAGATCGCCTCGACCCCGCAGGACGTGGGACCTGCGCTCGGCTCGTTCTCCTCCCAGCAGGACCAGCAACAACAACAGCAACAGCAACAGCAACAGTCGGGCAGCCCCACCGCTGCGAACCGGTACACCGAGGAGGCACCGACATGCTGAGCCGCATAGCCGAGTCGCTGTTCTGGATCGGTCGCTACGTCGAGCGAGCGGAGGACACCGCTCGCATTCTCGACGTGCAGACCCAGCTGATCCTCGAGGACCCGGGGGTCGACGAGGAGACGACCTGTCGCAGCCTGTTGTCGATCATGGGCGTGGAGTTCGACGAGTCGGCGCCGATCGACACCGCCGAGGTGATGCGGCTGCTGGCCTACGACATGACCTCGACCGCCTCCATCACCGCGACCCTCGCGGCCGCCCGGGAGAGCGCCCGTCGGGCCCGGGAGACGCTGTCGACGTCGATGTGGGAGGCGATGAACACCACCTACCGCGCGATCCCGTCGGGCCACTTCCGCTCGATGAGGCCGCCGGTCGCCTTCCGCTGGGTCCGCGACCGCGCCGCACAGATCAACGGCATCGCGGAGGCGACGATGACCCGCGACGAGGGCTACCAGTTCCTCGTGCTCGGCCGTTCGATCGAGCGGGCGGACATGACCTCGCGGCTGGTCGCCACGGCTGCGATCACGTCAGGATCGGCGTGGGGCACCTCGCTGCGGGCGTGCGGGGCCTACGAGGCGTTCCTGCGCACCTACAAGGGCCTGGAGACCGAACGAGGCGCTGCGGAGTTCCTGCTGCTCGACCGGCTCTTCCCACGCTCGGTGGTCTTCGGGCTGAGCCAGGCCGAGCAGTCCTTGGAGCGGCTTCAGGCCCCAGGGACCCGGGCGGGCTTCCAGAACGAGGCGCAGCGGCTGCTGGGACGCACCCGGGCCGAGCTGGAGTACCGCTCGCTCAGCGACTTCGTCGCCGAGCTGCCCAGCGAGATGGAGCGGTTGCAGCGCACCTGTGCGCTGGCCACCGATGCGATCACGCGGCGCTACTTCGCCGGCGCCGAGGCCACCGAGTGGCACGGCGTTCGCGCATGAGCCCCCACGACGAGGAGTCCCCGAGATGAGCATGCAGCTGCGGATCGCGCACACCACGGGCTTCGAGTACGACGGGAAGGCGAACACCTCCTTCAACGAGGCCCGGCTGACGCCGCTGACCCTGCCCGGTCAGATCGTGGTCCACTCCCGGATCGAGGTCTCGCCCACGCCCTGGGCCTACACCTACAAGGACTACTGGGGATCCCAGGTGACCGCCTTCGAGGTGCTCGACCCGCACACGTCCCTGACCGTCACGTCATCGGCCACGGTGCATACCGACCGATCTCCTGCGGGACCTCCGGTGCTGAGCTGGGACGACCTCCGTCGCCCCGAGCTCGCGGACCTGCACACGGAGTACCTCGCGCTGCCCGATCGCGTCGCCCCGACCGAGGAGCTGCTGGCACTCGCGCGCGGCATCGCCGAGGCCAGCGCCACTCCGGGCGACGCCGCGCGTGCGGTGTGCGCGCTGGTCAACCGCGAGGTCAGCTACGTCTCCGGATCGACGACCGTGGACGCGTTCGCAGCGCACTCGTGGACCGAGCGGTCGGGCGTGTGCCAGGACAAGGCCCACATCGTCATCGGAGCGCTGCGAGCCATCGGGATCCCGACGCGCTACGTCTCGGGCTATCTGCACCCGTCGGGCGATCCGGTCGTGGGTGAGACCGTCACCGGGGAGTCGCACGCCTGGGTCGAGTGGTGGGACGACGGCTGGCGGGGCTTCGACCCCACGAACGGCACCGAGCCCGGCGACCGGCACGTGAGCGTGGCCATGGGACGCGACTACAACGACGTCAAGCCGCTGTCGGGGATCTTCTCCGGCTCCGGGACCTCACGGATGTTCGTCGACGTCCAGGTGACCCGTCTGCACTAGCGCCTGCGCGCCTCTCGTCAACGCCGGGTAGGCGGGTGATCCCTCGGCGACATTAGGGACATATCGCATTAAAGCGCATCAGTTCATCGAAAACGCGCTGATTAGCCGCGTGTCGTTACGTTTCGTGCCGGGATGAACCGGTCACGATCGGGGCATGCAGAACAAACCCCCCGGTTGGTACCGAGTTCCCGACAACCCGAGCCAGCACAGCTACTGGAGCGGGCACCAGTGGGTCGAGTCGGCTGCTGCGTGCGGCCACGACCAGCTCGCGCCCAGTGGCTGGCCCCGCTCGATCCCGGACCAGCACCGGGATCGCTAGCCGCAGCAGGGCGCCGCCTCCACCGGACCCTCCTCGGCCGGGCTGGGCCTCCCTAGAGGGGCAGCAGCTCTGCGCGCGAGGGATAGCGGTTCCGCGAGCAGCGCCCGACGACGGTCGAGGCGACCTGCACGCCAGTTGCGAGCGCGGAGGCCATGCTGCCTCCGTCGGCCAGCTCAGCGAGGATCCCCGCTGCCAGGCTGTCGCCGGCTCCGGTGGTGTCGACGGCCACGACGGGCGGAGCGGCCAGAGCGACACGCTCACCCTGCGGTCCGGTGGCCAGCACGCCCTTCTCCCCCAGCTTGATCACCACCCAGCCGGGACAGTGCCTGCTCAGGAACGCCGCCGCCTCCGCCATGTCGGGCGTTCCGGCCAGAGCCGCTGCCTCCGGCTCGTTGGGCAGGAAGACGTCCACGAGGGGCAACATCGACAAGATCTCCTCCACCGCACCGGCGCACCAGTCCTCGGGATCCCAACCTGTGTCGAAGACGGTCGTGGCCGCGCGGGAGCGGGCCCGGTCCAGGAGGCTACGGGTCGCGGTTCCGCGCAGCCCGGGGAGGGAGAAGTAGCCCGTGAGCATGACCAGCTCGGCGTCGACCGCGTCAGCGGGGACGCTCTCCTCGTCATAGCTCCTCAGCACTCCGTGTGCGGTCAGGAACGCTCGTTCCCGGTCTGGCGCCTCGAGTGCGATGGAGATCCCCGTGTCCTGCCCCTCGACGACCTGCAGGTCGTCACCGAGGCCGAGTCGCCGCAGCTCTTCGGCGACCCACAGCCCGGCCTGATCGTTCCCGACCGCGCCGAACAGCCGGTGTGTCACTCCCAGCGCGGCGAGCGCGAGCGACACGTTGCCGGCCGCGCCCGCCGGGCGTACGGCGATGCTGTCGATGACGTCGTCGCCGCCCGGCCGTGGCATGGCTGTGACCGGGCTCGCGAGGACGTCCATCTGGACGTTGCCGATGACGTGGACGGTGCGTCTCACCGGCTCTCCAGCTTGGTGTCGTCCTGCTCGTAGCGGAAGCCGTCGACGCGCAGGCCCCGGTCATCGGCAAGCCGCCGCGCCAGCACCTGCAGGGGAAGGATCTCCAGGACTGTCCTGGCCAGCGGGGAGACGGTCGGGGGAAGGCTGACCACGCTCAGATGGTCCGTGGGGCGTACGTCGGACCGTGAGGTGATCAGCAGCGTCCGACAGCCCAGGCTGCTCACCTCGGACGCCAACCGGAGCTCACGCCCGTCGCCCACGATGATGCAGGCGGTCTGGACGTCCAGTGGCTCCATGGGCCCGTGCAGGTAGTTGTAGGTCTCGTGGGCGGCGGTGTGCGCACGGGCAGCCTCTCGCAGGACCAGCGCACCTTCTCCTGCCGTCGCCGTCGACGTGCCCGATGCGACCACGTCGACGATGCGGGCCTCGGCGAAGTGCTGTGCCACGTCATCGACGACCTCGGCGCTGCGCGCCAGGACTGCCGTCACCTGTTCCGGCACCATCGACCAGTCACCTACCCCGCCCAGCCAGTGCTGGCCGAGCATCCCGACCGCCTGCAGCGAAGCGGTGTAGCCCGTCGTGTAGACGGGGCTGTCCGGCCCGCTCTCCAGCAGCACCAGATCGTCGACGACCTCCGTCATGGGCGAGTCCGGTCCGTTGGTCAGGCCGACTCGTCGAGCCGTGATCCTGCGGAGCGCACCCACGGTCTCGGCACTGCGTCCGGACTCGCTGAGGGCGACGTACACGTCGGCGACCGGAGCGCCGTCGGTCAGCAGCTCGGACGCGGACAGCGCCACCGCGCGGATGCCGGCCGCGCGCCAGGCGGAGGCGGCACTGCGGGCGATGTGCTCGCTGGCCCCGATCCCGATCAGGGCGACGAGCTGGTCGGACCGGAGCGCCGCGACTTCCGCGAGCGCGGATCGCACGCTCAGGGCGCTTCGGGCCAGCACTGCTGGCTGCGCCAGGATGCCGTCGTGGAAACGCATGCGCATCAACCTTTCACCGCGCCGGAGGTGAGACCTCCGACGATGTATCGCTGGAACATCAGGGCGAGCAGCAACGGCGGCAGCGAGGCCAGGACGCCACCTGCGGCGATGATGCCGAAGTCGGAGGAGAACTTGCCGGTGAACTCCGCGATGGCCACCGGGATCGTCTTGGCGTTGCTCGTGGAGGTGAAGATCAGGGCGTAGAGGAACTCGTCCCAGGAGAGCAGGAACCCGAACATCGCCGTGGTCAGCAGACCGGGTCGCGCCAGGGGCAGGATCACCCTCACCAGGGCCCCCAGCCGCGTGCAGCCGTCGACGCGAGCAGCCTCCTCGAGGTCGGGGGGCATGCTGAGGAAGTAGTTGCTCATCGTCCACAGGCAGAACGGGGTCACGATCGAGCAGTACGTGATCACCAGTCCGGTCTTGGTGTCCAGCAGTCCCAGGCCGGCCAACGCCAGGTACAGCGGGATGACCAGGGCGATCGGCGGAAGCATGTAGATGGTCAGGAATGCGAACAGCGACGTACGACGCAGCCGGAACCTGAGCCGCGCGAAGGCGTAGCCACCCAGGGTGCCGACGACCACGGAGACCAGGGTGGTGGCGATGGCCACTACCAGGCTGTTGACCATGGCCAGCCGGAAGTTCGCCGCCACGTTGTCGCCGCCCGGCGCGGAGGTGATGATCTGCCGGTACCGGTCGAGCGTGGGAGCGTCGGGCACCCAGTGGGGATGCGGTGCCAGGAGCTCGGCGGAGGGCGAGATGCTGGACACGACGAGCCAGGCGAACGGAGCCAGGACGACCACGGCCATGACGAAGGCCGCGGCGTGGATGGCGATCAGGAAACGACGTGTGGGCCTCACTCGACACCGGCCATCTGGCCCTGGCGCAGGATCCGCAGGTAGACCATCGCCATGGCGAAGACCACCAGCACGATGAGGTAGGCGAGGGCTGCGCCGTACCCGAACAGCTGGTTGGAGAAGGCTTGGAGATAGGTGTAGAAGGCGACGGTCTGGGTGCCGCTCGCCGGGCCGCCACCGGTCATCACGTAGATGATGTCGAAGACCTTGAACGCCTCGATGGTGCGGAGGATCAGCACCACCGCGATGCTCGGCGCGAGTAGGGGCATGGTGATCCGCCAGAAGGCACGCCATCGGGTGGCGCCGTCGATGCGGGCCGCCTCGTAGAGGTCCTCGGGGATCGTCGACAGGCCTGCCAGGATGAAGAAGACGACGATCGAGGTGTTCTTCCAGACGTCGGCCACGATGACCATGTTGAGCGCCAGGAACGGCGAGCCGAGCCACTGGTGCTGTCCGTCGGAGATGCCGAGGCTGCTCAGCAGCCCGTTGAGGGCACCGTACTGACCGTTGTAGATCCAGCGCCACAGTGCGCCGTTCACGATGGTCGGCAGAGCCCAGGGAAGGACCACGATGCTGCGCCACAGCCAGCGCGCCTTCAACGGCGCGCTGAGCAGGAGTGCGACCGCGATGCCCAGCGCCAGCTCCAGGCCGGTGGAGACCAACGTGAAGTAGAGCGTGTGGCCCAGGACCCCGTAGAAGGCGCTGTCCTGGAACACCCGCGTGTAGTTGGCCAGCCCCACGAAGGGGTAGGAGCCGGCCAACGGGCTGTCCACGGCGAAGAGCGACACGACGAACGTGCGGGTGACGGGGTACAGCACGACGCCGAAGACCACCAGCGCCGCCGGCAGCAGCAGCGCCAGCGCGAAGCGCCCCTCCCCCTTGGCTCCCGCCGGGCCTCGGCGACGCCTCCTCCGGCTCCGGTCCCCCCCGCCCACGGGGGCGGACTCGGCCGCGCTCACGACTCGAGCAGGGTCGCGGCCTTCGAAGCAGCGTCGTCGAGGGCCTGCTGGGAGCTCTTCTTCTTGAGCAGCGCGTTCTGGATCTCCGCCTGGAGCACCTGGGAGACGCTGTTGTACTTCTTGACCTGCGGACGCAGGATCATGTCCGCGAGCTGCTTCTTCGCCTGGGGCACGACGTCGGGGTTCGTCTTGATCACCGCGGGGTCGGTGTAGGAGGCCTCCCACACCGGCAGGGAGCTGACGGCGTACTTGTCCTGCACCGGCTGGCTGGTGAGGTAGGTGACGTACTTCCACGCCGCCGACTGGTTCTTGCTGCCGCCGGTCACGGCGAGCGCCATGCTGCCGTTGACGCCCGGACGACCGCCGGCGGCGCTGGGAGTCTGGGTGATCCCGACCCTGCCCGGGATCTGGCTCTCCTTGGGGTCGTTGGCCAGGCCGTACATGTAGGTCCAGTTCAACGCCATGGTGGCCTGACCGGCGGAGAACACGCGACGTACGTCCTCCTCCAGCGACTGGGTCGAGGCGGGATTGCTGAGCCCGTCGGTCAGGCTCTGGCGCATGAAGTCCAGCGCCTCGACGCCTCCCCCCTGGTTGAACGCCGGTTTGCCGGCGTCGTCGAGGAACGTGCCTCCGAAGGCGCCCAGCAGCTGCGTGTAGTCGCAGATCAGCGCTTCGGCCTGCTGCCAGGACCAGATGAGCGGGTACTTCGCCGCACCTGCGGACTTCACGGCCCGGGCCGCCTTGAGCACACCGTCCCAGGTGTCCAGCGACCCCGGGTCGACGCCTGCCTTCTTCAGGTGGTCGGTGTTGTAGAACAGGTACTTGGTGTCCAGGATCCAGGGCACGCCGTACTGCTTGTCGTCGAACTGCGGCGTGGCGACGGCGCCGGGGAGCATCTCCTGCTTCCAGCTCGCAGGCCACTTGGCAGTCACGTCAGCGACGATGTTCTTGGTGCCGAACTCGGCGGGCCAGATGACGTCGATCAGGACGACGTCGTAGGTGCCAGCAGGCGCGGCGGCGACGATCTTGTCGTGCAACGCCTCGTAGGAGACGAAATCGGCAGTCACCTTGATGCTCGGGTTCGCCTTCTGGAAACCCGCCGTCATGGCGCGGATGTTCTCCTCGCTGTAGCCGGCCTGCTTCATGAACAGCGCCCGGATGCTGCCCTTGCCAGATCCCTGGCCCCCCGCGGACGGCGCGCCACCCAGGCCGCAGGCGGACAGCAGCACCCCCAGGCCGGTGGCCCCGCCGACGGCCAGGACCCCCCGCCGGGTGAGCCCGGAGGCGTCGGTCGAGCGGATGAGGTCGGGTCCCGTGGCCATGTTCGCTCCATTTGTTAGGCACGTTGCTTTACAAATCGGAATACAATCAGTCCGCGCGACGCCGGTCAAGGTTCGGAGGCTCGGATGGTGAAGGCCGTCTCAGGCACGGAGCAGGTGCTGTCCTACCTGCTCGAGCAGCAGTCCGTGGTCACCCGGCCGATGGTCGCCACCGCGTGCGGACTGTCGCGTCCCACCGTGTTCGCGGCGATCGAGCGTCTCGTGGAGCTCGGGATGGTCCACGACACCGGACAGCTGAGCGGCCAGCCGGGCCGGTCCGCCACCTTGTACGAGGTCTCCCCCAGTGCCGGTCTCCTGGCCGCGGTCGACATCGGGGGGAGCAACGTGCGGGCGGCTGTCACCGACGTGCGCGGACGCATCCTTCATGAGCGCCAGGAGCCCACCTCCCCCGGCGGCGGACCAGGGATCGTGACGCAGGTGACAGTCATGGTGAAGGCGGCCCTGTCCTCGGCCGGACAGCGGGCCGAGAACCTGACGACCGTGGCGATGTCGGTCCCTGGCGTCGTGGACCCCGACGGCGGCACGGTGCACTACGCCATCAACATCGATCAGTTCTCGCCGTACGACTTCCGCCGGGCACTGGGCGGCGCCCTGAGAGCTCCGGTGGTGCTGGAGAACAACGTGAACCTCGCCGCCATGGGCGAGCGATGGCAGGGAGTCGCGCGAGACCTCACCACGTTCGCGGTGGTAGCAGTCGGAGCCGGCATCGGCGCGGGCATCGTCCACGACGGGGCACTGCTGCGCGGTGCACACGGCTCAGCCGGGGAGGTGGCCTTCCTGCCGCCCTACGGAGGCCGCATCCGTGACAACACGATGAGGCACGACGCGGCCGGCGGGCTGCGCCTGCTCGAGGAAGCCAAGGGGAGGTCGGACTGGGCTGGAGCCCCGCCACCGGAGAGCGTGGAGGAGCTGTTCCGTCGCGCGGCGGCGGGCGAGGCTGCGGCCGTGGCGCTGGTCGAGGACGAGTGCCGCCACATCGCCTCGGCGATCGCCACCATCTGCGCGGTCGTCGATCCCGAGAAGGTGATTCTCACCGGTGGCGTCGGCGGCAACAACGAGCTGATCGAGCGCACCGGAGAGCTGATCACCGCGATGGCGGCGTTCCCGCCACCCGTCATCCGGTCCGACCTCGAGGAGCGCGCCAGCCTCGTGGGAGCCATCTGGCTCGCTACCTGCATCGCTCGCGACGAGCTGCTCGAGGCAACGAGAGGCTGACCGGACGTGAACGCGGCGGCGACCCCGGCGACCCGTGTCACCGAGACGTCGAACCGCTGTGGACCGCTCCCTCTGGCCCTCCCGGCAGGTCAGAGGCTTGGTGCGGATGGGCTGGCTCATAGGCCGGGAAGGATCCCCGCCTGATTGAGCATCGACGGGCGTTGGTGGACATAGCGTCTGACCTGCGCAAACGCGCTTTGAGACGTTGGCCGACCATGGTGAAGATTGAAAATCTTGGCCGCAGTATGGCCACAGTAAATCGGTCCCGCACCTTCTACGAGATGCGTTGCACGAAGTCATTGACCCACGTGACAGCAGCCTCGAGGACCGGAAGTACATCGATGTCCTCGGCTGCAGCCGCGTACAGAGTCTCCCAGCCTGCGCCGGCAACAGTCGTCGGCGGCCAGGTCTGCCGTCGTCGCATAGATCCCAGCCCGGATCTCGGATACCGACTTTGCGGCAACACGCTCTGAGCTACCGGAAACAAGCTCACGCCCAGGGCGCCGGAGATTCTCGGCGGTCGGCGACAAGTCCCGTGCCTCCGCGAAGTCGGCAGCGTCAACGTCGGCGGTGAGCGCACCAGTCGCAGGAGTCTCCGCACGTGCCGAATCGTCCCGCGACTCACAGTCGACACCGTCGTACGCCGCGGTCCGGGCATCGGCGATGGTCGGCGGGCCGCGCTCGTATTCGTCGTCGACGGGGGCAATAGCAGGCGCCGGTGCGGTGTAGGTCCAGATGGCTCCGGAGAGAGCGTCATTCGGCGAAGCAGTGACGGGACTAGACATGGTGAGCCATGACGTCAGCACGGCGATGAGCGTCGCCAGAACGCCACGGATAAGGACGGTGAGATCGACTCTCACGGCGGATCGGCCTCGAGCGCGAGCGCTTGGAACGCTTCGGCGATCAACTGTCGCAACTCTGGGGCATCGACGTACGGTGGCCCGCTGCCGGGCGCGTAGAGCGCGAGCCCTTCCTGCAGTGACGATGTCCGCTCGTCGCCGAGGTACTCGTCGAGGAGAACGGCCTCAAGTTCTTGGGCGGCCATGGCGGACTCGTCGCCGTCCATCACCCGGGAGACCGCGGCGAGGAGCCTCACTGAGACCGTCATCTCACCATCACCGTCACGATGTGTTGGGGCCCGGTGCCGCTGACGACTACGAAGTCCTTGCCCTGCATCACCTTCACCGTGTCGCGGACCGGGTCGTACTTGATGCCCGTGGGGTTGTTCAGGATGTCATCGACTCGCGCCAGCGTTGTAGGTGGTCTTCCCGGCCCGCCAAGCGCAATCCGCTCCGCCGCGTGCGCGCTGATCGTTCGTCCGCCGGGAGTAACTGCGTAGCCGTCTCCAAGCTGACCGAGCAGGTTCCTCGATGCGGCCATCGGGTCGTACTTGACCAGCGCACCTGCCTCGTCCACGCTCTTTGCGGCAACACCGGTAGCCACCACGAAAACGGCCTGCGGAGCCGCTTCTCCTAGCCGCTGACCTGCGGCGATGTCTTCCGGCGGCCCGACGAGAACTGCTGCCGGTTCGGCGGAAGCCCGGACGCGGTTTTCAGCTCCGGCGGCGGCCGACGCCGACGACGTGATTCCGGGGATGATCGCCGCCAGGGCGGCGATCATGGCGGCTAGGAAAGGAAGCACCCAGCGCGTTGCGTGACGCTGCTGGGTGCGGGTGGTCATGGGGTCAGTCTTCCAGCCGCTGACTGCGTTGCTCGTCTGCGACCGTGGCCGTGTCGCCGGCCGGTGACACGTCTGGCAGATCAAGGGATCAGCTCGCCCGTGGCACTCGGCCGTGGCCGGTGTCGGCTCGCCCGTGGTGAGGGTTTCGTCGCCGACGCAACTGAGCGGCCCTCACGGTGTCAGATGTGTGGACCTCTTCGGTGTGGAAAGTCGCCCGTGGTGAGCCGGTGCGACGACGGGCTCAGGTGCTGCGGTTGGCCGCGCGGGCGAACGCTTCGGTGAGGAACTCGGTGGATGTGGCGAGGTCCCAGAAGGCGTCATCGGCTGGGGTGATCCGTTTCGACCCGACCTGACGCGACAGACCGATCAAGACCTTGCGGGTCAGGGCGGGGTCGGCCAGGACCAGGGTCACGCACTGGGCCGGCGGGTGCTGCACGCGTTCGACCCGCTCGACGGTCTGGACGATCACCCGGTCGACCAGCTGGATCTTCACCGCGCCCTCGCGGCCGGCTCTGCGGTCCTCGTAGGCGGCCTTGCGGCAGGCCGGTGTGCAGTAGACCCGCGGCCGCCCGGTCGACGCGCTGGCGGGCAGCTTGGTGCCGCAGCGGGCGCACCCGCCCAGCGGCTGACGCTGCTCGGCGATGACCTTCTCGGTCACGGCCGGCTTCGGGGACGGGCGCTTGCGGTGTCTGCGTTTGAGGTGCGCTGGAAGACGGCGGCGGTCTGCGTCTCGCCACGGATCGAGCACTTCATCGGACTCCGAGTTGCCCATGGTCTCGATGGTGCGCCCGTCCCGGGGGTTTTGTCACCGACGCAACTGAGCCCGCCTCGTTCTGCATGACGTGTATGTCGAATAGGACGGGCGCACTCGGGCCAGGAGGGGCGCAGCGTCGTCAGCGGCCGATCTGCGGATAGGCGGGGCGGCTGGGAGGAGGACGGGCGCAGCTCTTGGATGGGCGGTCAGGAGGCTGCGTAGCGTTGTCGGGCGGCTTCTCCGGTGGTGCCGATGGCTTCGCCGAGTTGGCGCCAGGACAGGTGGGCCTCGCGGGCGGCGGTGATGGCTTCGGCGAGTTCCTTCTCCGCGGCCGCGCGACGGAACGCGGCGAGCTTGACCGCCATCAGCGGCGGCAGGGGCGCGTCGAAGTCCTCGGGTGTGGGGACGTGGTTCTCGAAGGCGTCGGCGAGTTCGTCGGCGTGGGCGATCAGGTCGGCCAGGGATCGTTTGGTCATCTCGGGTGTCACCTCTTCAGATACTTCTCGCGGGCGGGGCTCATGGCGTGGACGATCGCGAGGATGCCGTGCCAGGTCACGACACCGACCTCGATCAGATTCCCGGCCCGGTCGGGGCCGATGAACATGACCATGTCGTCGTCTTGGCGAACGTGGGCGATCGCGAACCGCAGCGCGTGCAGCATGTCGGCCTCGGCGACCCCATGCCGGTGCGCCGACTCGACGACGACCGGCTCCTCGATCTCCTCGTGAGCATCGCCGGGTCCTTCCTCGGGCTGCTGTTTGCCCACCACTCACCCTCCTCCATGATGACAAGGTTACTTGCGACAAGGTTTCTTGCCTAGCCGCTCTATCCGGGACAGGCCAAGCGGCTGGGAAGAGGACGGGCGATAGCCGGTCGAGTCACTCACGGCGGCGTGGGCGAGGACCTGCTGAGCCTGGTCGACGCGGTGTGCGAGCTCGTGCGCTGACCCGGCGCTGGCGGCCAACCAGTGGCCGACGATCGCGGCGACCGCGGCCGGGTCCCCGGCGTTCGGCCCGTCGACGACGGCCACCTGGTGGTGCTCGACAAGGGCGTCGAGCAGGGTCTCGACCTGGCCGAGCAGTTGGGGCAGCCGGCTGGCCATGAGGGCGAACTCGGCGAGGAGGTCATAGACCTCGGGGACGTCGATCTGGGCGACGCCGGGGCGGGTCTGATGGTTCAGGGTCCGGACGGCTTCGGCGGCCGCCGTGGCGGCTTCCTGTGGGGTCACGACGCTGTCCCTGATCCAGGGTGCGGGCGGTTCTCTTCTTCGATCTCAGAGTCGATAGCAGCAAGCAACTGCTGCGGCGACACCTTCGCCACTGGCTCAGAATCGACCGGCACCAACGTCGCCCCACCCCGTCGACGAGGAGTGTTGGATGCTCCGGGGAACGTCGCGGCGTGGACCGCCTGCAACGCCCTGATCGACACTTGGGTGTAGATCTGGGTCGTGGACAGTTCGGCGTGGCCGAGCATCGCCTGGATGTAGCGGATGTCCGCACCACCCTCCAGCATCAGCGTGGCCAGGGTGTGGCGGAACAGGTGACAGGCGCCCTCCTTGTCGGTCCCGCTGGCCTTGACGTAGTCGCGGACCAGCTGGGTGAGTCGGTCCAACGAGAAGCCGGTGCCGTCGACGGTGAGGAACAACGTCCCGTCATCCGGTTCGCCGACCCACCGGGGTCTGGCGTCGGTGAGGTAGCGCTCGATCCAGGCGATCGCCCGCTGGCCGATCGGGACCATCCGGTCCTTGCGGCCTTTGCCTTGCCGGACCATCAACGTGCGGCGCTCGATGTCGAGGTCGCGCCAGTTCAACCGAGCCAGCTCCGAGCGTCTGATGCCGGTGCCGTAGAACGTCTCCAGCATCGCCCGGTCCCGCACCCCGGTCGCCGTGCCCAGGTCCGGGATCGCCAGGACCGCTTCGGCTTCCTCGATCGTGAGCGCGGCCTTGGGGAGGCGTTTCTCGACCTTCGGCAGCTCCAGCTCGGACGCGGGGTTCGCGGCTACGTGGTCGTTGCGGACCGCCCATTTGAAGAACGCCCGCACCGGCAGCAGCTGTGCGTTCTGGCTGCGGAAGGACAGCGGTTCACCGTTGGGCTTCCTGTAGTGGAACAGGTGCCGCTGGTAGCGCACCAGCATCGGGCGGGTGACCTGGACGGGTTGGGTGACCCCGCGGTCGGCCAGCCAGGCCGACAACGCCGCCAGGCACTGCCGCCGGGCGCGGATCGTGGCCGGGCTGTAGCCGCGGGCGCCGAGGTCGGTCAGGAACTCCTCCACCAGCGCGGGGAACCCGTGGCTGTCGGTCGGGTCGCCCGGTATGCGTTGTGGGACGTGGACGCCGCGCTTACCCATCCCCGGACGCCCAATCCAGCAGGTCAGCCGTGTTCTCGGGCTCGGACTCCGGGCCCGGTCGGGGGCCGACCACCCCCCGACCGGGGGCCGACCAGGGGCCGACCAGCGGGGTGTTTGCCCCGACCGGTTGTGGGTCGTAGGTGCTGTCGAGCAGGGTGGCTGGGTCGGTCAGCCCGGCGAGGAACCTGCCACCCTCGTCGTGAGCGTTGGCTTCAGCCGGCGGGTTCCAGGTGAGCTCGTAGCCGTAGCTGCCGGACTCCAGCCGGTGCGGGACGACCAGCTCGAGGTCGGCCAACCTGGCCAGGTGGACCTTGAGCTGGGTGTCACCCCAGCCTGCTCCTGCGGCAGCGAGGTGCTCGCGCAGCTGACGTCGCGTGAACCGGACCAGGTCGAGCGGGATCGCGTGCCGCTTCGCCTGGTCGGTGGCGAACCGGTGGACCGCGGTGAGCAGCCGGCGGGTCTGCGGGGGCAGCTCGTCCAGCGACTGGCCCAGGACGGCGTGCGCGAGCCGGTGCGCGACCTCGATGTCGCCGATCGTGGTCTCGACATAGGCCACCACCCGCCCGTTGATGGTCGCGGTCTTTCGGGTCCTCTGGTGCTGGTGCAGCAACGTCACCGCGCTGATGAGGCCGAGATACTTTCCGTGGTCACGCCGCGTCCTCGTGCGGCCGTCAGCGAACGTCAACCGGTCCGCGAACGGATTCACCACCGCCAGCGGCTCCAGCAGCCGTTGCGCATCGCGATGCAGCCCCACGATCTGATCGCGCTCGGTCCTCGCCGCCAAGCCCTCCAACGTCTGGGCTCTGCGTTGCGCGGCGTGGATGGCGCGGGTCTGGTCCCGGTCCTCATCAACAGTGAGGACTAGGCAGCGGTTGAGCAGCTCCTCGTCGACGTCGATCGCCGTGGTGGTCAACACGATCGCGGTCGGGCCGGTGACCTTGTAGGTGTGGGTCACCAGACGACCGCTGGCGGTGTCCTTCCCGGTCGACGCGATCGACAGCTCGCCCTCGGACTGGAGCAACTTCAACGCATAGGCGGCCCGGGAAGCGCCCTCCTCTTCGGCGATGGACAAGACCTTGTGGGCCAGGTCGGACTCGCCCAGGTAGAACAGCGACTGGCCGGTCATCGCCGAGAAGCTCACGCGGTCCTCGTCGGGGACGAACCCGAGCACCGACTCCATCACCGCGGACTTCCCGGCCGCGGACGTCGACTGCACGATCACCGCCAACGGGCTGGGCAACAACCGGGACACCGCGGTGAGGTAGCCGACCAGACAGTTGACCTGCTCGCCCACCATCCCGACGCGGGCGAAGTCCTTCTCGATCCGGGCGATCAGGTCCGGGTCGCGCAGCAGGTCGAATGCCGCCTCACGCTGCGCCGACGTCAACCGGATCTCGGGCTTCGCCGGTGCCTGCGCTGCCGCGATCACCTCCTCGGCCTTCGCCTCACACGCCAGCAGCACCCGCCCCAGGTCCGCCTTGACGACCTCGGGTGCCAACCGCAGCTCGCCGGCGGCCGCCGCGACGAATGCGGCCCGTGCCCGCGCGGAATACAGGTCCAGGGTGTCGACATGGAACCCCGACCCCGACGATAGGGACGTCGCCTCGGCCTGTCCGCTCACGGTGACGAGGAGGTTGACCCGCAGCACGTCGAAGCTGGTGACCTTGTCCAAGCCCCTCACCCGCCACCGGCGTTCGGCGAACTCCACCAACAGCTCCCGGCCCACCACCTGCGACGGATCATCCGAGTCCACTGACCCCTCGGACTCTGCTGGCTCCTCGGGCTCGTCGACTTGGTCCTTGGCCGCGACGACGACCGGTGTCGGTTCGACCGGCTCGACGGTATGGGCGGGTGAGTCCAGCCCGGGCGGGATCACCCGAGCGGGCTCGATCACCGGGGTCGGCCGGCTGGACTTGGTGCCGCCCATCCACGCGGCCTTCCTCAGGTAGCGGCCGAGTGCGTCGGTCGGGTTCTTCGCCTCCACCGCGACGTCGTTGACGTCAGCGCCGCGGGGCAGCTCGACCCGGAACACCTCGACACCCGCGCCCGTCAGCTCGGCCGCAAGAGCTTTGGCGCCGCGGTCGCCGGCGTCGTCGCCGTCGAACGCGACCAGCACCCGCTTCACCCCATGCTCGACGAGCGCTTGCTGGTGGTCGGGAGTCCAGCCGTCGACCCCATAGGCCGCGGTGACGTGCCGGAAGCCCGCGCACCACAACGTCAGCGCGTCGATGACCGACTCACAGACGATCAGCTCCTCGGCCTCGAACCCGGCCGGATTCCAGACCCCGCGATGCGGGCCCGGCAGATACAGATGCCGCGGAGTGGCATTCGGGTCCAACCGGCGGCCATAGACCTCCCCAACCTGGCCAGCGACGTCGAGGACCGGGAAGGTCAGACAGCCCCGGAAATGCTCATGCCCGGAGGCCTTGATCACGCCCAGGTCCCGCAACCGACCCCGGACCCGGGCCCCGTCCGCAGTGCGGGAGTGCGGGATCCGGTAGCCCAACGTCCGATCGGCGAACCCCACCTGGAACGCCTCGACCGCTTCCGGGTCGTCGACCCGGCGGCGGGCCAGGAACGCCATCGCGTCGCCGTGCCCGGCCAACGCCTCCGCGTAATGCCCGACCACCATCCCCAGCAGCTCTTGGTCTGCGGCGCCCGGCTCGACCAGCGAAGGGAGCTTCGCCGACTTCGACCGCGCCACCGGTCCCGGTGCGGTGGACCGTGGGCCCGGTTGTGCCAGCGACGCCAGGGCCGGGGAAGACTCGCGCAACAGCTCCACCGCATGACGGAACGAGACACCCTGGGCGGTCATCACCCAGTCGATCGGGCCACCACCCCGGCCGCAGGCCCCCAGGCAGTGCCACAGGTTCTTCGCCGGCGTGACCACCAGCGACGGCGAGTCGTCGTCGTGGAACGGACACGCACCCACCAGGTCCTTGCCCTGCTCACGCAGCTCGACCCCGCAGCCCTCCACCAGCCGCTGAACGCTGACCTCGGCCTTGATCCGAGCCAGTTCGGCGTCGGGGATGCGTGCCACGCCGACCTCCTGAAAGATTTCTGACTTACACTCGCTGGCATCACGATATGCCATGTAGTGCATTCAGGCGCAAGGCGACAGGCCAGCGGAGGCAACCATGACCGTCATTGACGCAGCAGAATGGGCATCACCACACCCGAGCGGAGGACACCTGATGCCCAGCCCCTTCCACGGCGAACGCCTCAAGGCGCTGCGCACCGAAGCCGGCTGGTCTCAAGCCGAGCTCGCCGCCAAGGTCGACTCCGACGCCCGGCAGGTCTCCCGCTACGAGAACTCCAAGGTCGCCCCCGGCCTCGAAGCCGTCATCCGCATGGCCCAGGTCTTCAACGTCTCCGTCGACTACCTGCTCATCGACGACGCCGAACGACGGCCACTCAACGCGCCCAGCAGCCACGTCGACGCCCGCCTGGCAGACCTCGACCAGTTGACGGATGAGGAGAGGGCGACGATCACCAACGTCATCGACGCGCTCGTGACGAAGGCCAAGCTCCGACTCATCACCGGCGGAGCCGGCTGACTCGGATCAGACGAACGAGGCGTGCACTACCTCGAACTCGGAGGTCCACGACGCGAGCCCAGCTCGAATTTCCGCATCCGAAGCAGAGGTGAAGTCAGGTGGCGGCTCGTCCCCGCCGGGGATGTCACCGACATAGAACTCGGCAGCTGAACCGACCACCTGAAGTCTGCTGCCCGACGTGAGATCCGCGATGCAGGAGAACCGACCACCAGACGCAGCAGGTTGCCAGCCCATCACCGCTCGCCACATTCGCTGCGCTCTCGGTTCCGTTCGCCACTGAAGGTCAGTCACGTCCCGGACCACGACGACTGCGGTGTTGCCCATCTCCAGCTGGAGAGCGCCTCGACAATCGAACAAGAGCCAAACCGAGGACGTCGTCGCATCTATCTTGACGTCGAGCAGGGCAGCTTCCAGCAGCGCATCAGGCTCAGCGAGGGCGTCAGCCTCGGGCATCGCCGCGAGAGATCGACGCTCGGGCCAGGCCAGGAGTTCCTCGATGATCACGGCAGGAACTCCCAGTGCCACCACGGGCTGGACTTGCCGACAGTCTGCCCCGTGAACGGGTTGATCGTCTGGCCGCCGCCATTGAGGTACGAGGCGTAGCCGTTGGGCTTCGGGTACTTGCCACCAGTGACCGGATCCATGATCCGAACGTCGGAGGCAGAGTCGCTCAGACCGTGTCCACCGCTGCCGCCGCGGAACATGAAGCCCTTGCCGCTCTCGACCGGGAAAGGCCCCTCCGCACCCTTCGGGACGATGACCGTCTCACCATTGGGCTTGACGATGAAGCTCGGAGAGCGAGCCACTCCCGATCCGACGTCCTCTGCTGCGTTTGCGGCGGCTTCGGATCCGCGAAAGATGCCGCTCGCTACGAGTGCCCGGCCGCCGTACTTACCTACAGCAGCTACGACTCCGTCTCCTACGGCGGCGGTCGCGAGCATTCCGACTACTTCAGAGGCGTGGTAAAGGGCTCCGTCTCCGCTGACGCCGACACGGCAGTCGAAGGCGTCAGAGCCAAAGCCGAAGCTCATACCTCTATAGAGTCCTGCGCCCAACGTGTTGACGGCCTCGGCACCGCCGTAGCCGAACTTACAGAATCCCTCGCGGTTAACGCCGAGCCCGTCCAGTACGCCTCCGATGGCGTCGCCGGCCTGGCAGCTGGGTTGGTTCGGGCGGGGGTCTCCGCGGATCCATCCGGTGGTGGCGCTCCAGGCAGCGCCGATCGAGAAGAGTCCGGTGGGGTCGCTGAGCACGGTGGGTTCGTTGTTGGCGTAGACGTAGGGCGAGATGTAGGCGTCGTTGATGGACGGTGTCAGGGGGTCGGGGGCGGTGAAGCGGCCGAGGGTGGTGTCGTAGTCGCGGGCGCGTAAGGCGTACTGGTCGAGGGTGGTTTCTTTGTAGGCGCCGGTGTAGCCGAAGTTGGTCTGGACGGCCCCGGTGACCAGCGAGTTGCTGGTCTTGGTGGTGCCGAAGGGCTCGTAGGCGTAGTCCCAGGCGAGGGTGCCGTTGCCTTCGAGGACGTCGGTGACTGATCCCATGGCGTCGTGCCCGTAGTAGGAAGATGCGTACGTCCCGGCGGGGTGCTGGGTCTCGAGGACGTCCCCGGTGGGGGTGTAGCGCTGGGCGTAGGTTTTGTTGGCGGTGTCGGTAATGACGGCGAGCATGGGCATCGGGTTGTTGGTGTCCCACGACTCCTTCTTCGTGCCTGCCGAAGTGGTCACGGCGCGCCGGTTGCCGAGGCCGTCGTAGGTGAAGGAGGCGGGGTTGGTTCCGGTGGTGTTGGAGCCGGTGAGCTGCCCGAGCACGTTCCAGGTGCGGGCGCCGGAGGCGAGTTGGCCCTCGGCGGTGTAGGTGTAGTTGGTGGTGGTCGCGGTGCCACCGGCGGGGGCGGTGACCTTTTGGGTGAGTTGGTCGGCGGCGTCGTAGGTGTAGGTATTGGTGCCGGGGTTGGTCACGGTGCCGACGCGGTCTTCTTGGGACCGGTGTCCGTTGCCGTTGGAGGCGTAGGTGTAAGCGATGTAGTTGGCCGCGCCGGCGCAGGTGGAGACTCCGGGGCAGTCCTTGCTGATGGCGTTCGTGGAGTCGTAGGTGTAGGCCTCATCGACGACGGTGGCGCCGCGTGTGGTGCGGATGCTGGTGGGGTTGTAGTCGGCGTCGCGCTGGTACTCGAACTTGCTGACCGGGGTGCTGGCGGCGGTCTTCTTGTTCTGCACGAGGGAGATGTTTCCGGCCCGGTCGTACTCGCGGGACTGCACCAGGCCGCCGAGGCTGGCCGGGTAGGTGATCGAGTTAAGGGCCTGGTTGGCGTCGTAGCCGAAGGTGGTAGTGCGGCTGTCGGCGGTCAGGGACTCCTGGAGACCGTCGGTGTTGTACTTGTAGCGGATGGTGCCCGAGGAGGGGTAGGTGCGCGAGGTGACCTGCCCGGCCCCGTTGTAGGTGTAGGTGTAGTTGCCTTGGGGCTTGGCCACCGAGGTGAGCTGGCGGTCGTCGTCATAGCCCATGGTGGTCGTGCCGGTGCCGTCGACGACCTGGGTCATGTTGGCGTCGTTGTCGTAGGTCATCGTGGCCGAGGACCCGGCGTTGACCGCGGTCCCGGAGGTGGTGCGCGCGGTGAGCAGCCCGTGGGCGTCGAAGGTCTGGTTGACCGTCCAGTCCGAGGCGGTCGCGCCAGCGGCGTAGCCGCGGGCGGTGGTCCAGGAGGCCAACTGACCTTCGGGGTCGTAGGTGAAGGTGCGTTTGCGGTTGAGCTGGTCCAGGATCTGGGTGAGGTGGTGGGCGTTGTCGTAGCTGTAGGTGGTGGTGGCACCGGAGCCCTCGGTGCGGGTCTTCAGGTCGCCGTACTGGTCATAGGCGTAGGTGGTGGTCCCGCCCAGGGTGCCCGGTGGCACGACCTGAGTGAGCTGCCCGAGCCGGTCATAGGCCCAGGTCGCGGTCAGGGACCGGGGGTCGGTCTCGGAGACCTGGTTGCCGACCGGGTCGTAGGTCCAGGTGGTGGTGTTGCCGAGCTCATCGCTTTGGGAGGTCAGGTTCCCGGCCGGGTCGTAGGCATCGGTGGTGGTGTAGTCGCCCGGTGTGGCGCCGGTCGCGTTGCCGTTGGGGTCGACCTGGGTGTGGACCTGACCGTCGTCGGTGTAGGTCCAGGTGGTGACACTGGTCCCGGAAGGTGAGGTCTGCTTGGTCCGTTCCCCATCCGCGTTGTACTCATAGGTACTGGTCCCCTGGCCGGGCAGCTGTTGGGAGGCGAGCTCGCCCGCGGTGGTGTAGCCGTAGTTGGTCTGACCACCCAGCGGGTCTACGACCTTGCTCACCCGACCATAGGGGTCATAACTGGTGGTCGTGACGTGCCCACCTCGGGTGGTCTGGGTGATGGGGCGGTTTAGCTCGTCGTAGGCGGTGGCGGCGTCAAGGCCCTCGGGGTCGATGACGTCGGTGCGGTTGCCGTTCAGGTCGTAGAGGTAGGTCCAGGTGTAGTCCGCCGCGGTGGCACCGGCGGCGTTGCCGCGGGCGGTGGTCCTCGTTGACATTTGGTCGGCCGCGTCGTAAGTGTAGGAGGTCGTGGCGCCGGTCCCGTCGGTGCTCGAGGTCAGGTGTCCCGCCGGGTCGTAGGTGTTGGTCAGCACCGTGCGAGCACCGATGGCTGCGGTTTTGACCCGGTTGGTGGGGGTGTAGGTGCAGTCCAGTGTCCTGATCGCCGGGCCGGTGGGTGGCGTGGTGGTGGCTCGGGTGAGATTGCCGTTCTCGTCGTAGGTGTTGGTGGTGACGGTGTCGGCTGCGTCGGTGGTGGTGAGCACCCGACCCATGGGGTCGTAGGTGAAGTGCGCGCTGTACTGCTCCTTGGTCGCCGGGCTCGCCCCCGTCACGTTGCCGCGTGGGTCGGTGCTCGAGATCGCCCACCCCGAGGGGTCATAGGTCCACGAGCTCACGTTGCCGCCCGGGCTGGTGGTCGTGGTCAGGTTCCCGGCCGTGTAGTCGTTGTCGGTGACCTTGCCCCGCGGGGAGGTAACGGTGTTGACATCGCCGGCACCGGTGTAGGTCCAGGTTGTGGTGCGACCCTTCGGGTCGGTAGCGGTCAGCGGCAGACCATCGGTGTTGTACGTCCACGAAGAGGCCGGCTCGGTGCCGGGGCCGGTGGCGGTCAGCCGATCCCCTGCACTGTCGTAGGTGAACCGCTGTGTCTGGCCCAAGGCATCGACCAGCTTGGTCAAGTCACCGGCGGCGTCATACCCGTACTTGGTCACGTTGCCTCGGGGGTCGGTGACCGTCGAGGGCTGCAGCGACGCGTCGTAGCCGTAGGTGGTGGTTCGGGCCAGGCTGGTGCCCGAGGCGCTGGTCTGTGACTTCAGAAGGTTGTTGTGGAACTCGAACACGTGGACCGACCCGTTGGGGTCTGTCACCGTGGTGGTCGAGTCCCCGCCTGTACCGGTGGCGTAGTCCCAGGTCGTGGCTGGCAGGGACCCGGCCGAGGCGGCTGGGTCCTTCTGGGTCGCGACCCGGCCCTGTGAGTCGTAGGCATTGACCGTCTGGCCGCCCCTGGGGTCGGTCAGGGTCAGCATCTGGTGGTCGGCGTAGGTCATCGAGGTGGTCTTGCCGGCTGCGTCGGTGACCGTGCGCAGGTCCCCGGACGCGTCGTAGGTGTAGGACACCGAACGCGAGCCCGGACCGGTCACACTCGAAACGTGACCATCGGTGTCATAGGAGTAGGTCAAACTCCGCCCTGCTGCGTCGGTCACCGTCGCCAACCGCCCCGCCGAATAGGTCATAACGGTGCTGGTCCCCGCAACCCGGCTCATCGACGTCAACTGGCCGCTGTTGTTGAAGATCAACGTGGAGTGCGGGCGACGGACCAGCTTCCAGCCACCACCCGAGATCTTCGACAATGAGGCCAGTACCTGGTTTCCGGCTCCGTAGCCCCCGGCGCCGTCGGGGAAGAACTCGCTCGTCGCGCCGTTGCCGGCGGTGACGGTGACGATGCCGGTCGTACTGTCCTCGTGCAAAGACCAGTCGTAGCTCGAGGTCCACCCATGGCCGAAGGGCCCATCGTGGGCACCGGCGAGGGAGTTGTAGCTCCTGGTCGCTGCGATCGGGAGCCCCCCCGTCCCTGTGGCGCTGGCCGTCAGGTCCTCAACGGTCTCCGAGAAGTTGCCCGTGGCGTTGTCTACCGGGTCAGCGCACTTACACGGGGCAGTGTTGCTCAACGGGTTGGCCAGACCATAGAGCTCACTGGCCGTCAGTCCTGGGCTGCGCGCGATCGACCACGTCACGCCAGCCGGGTTGTTGTACGGGTTGTTCCAGGGCGGGTCGACCTCTTGGTTCGTGACAGTCACAACCATCGTGTTGAGGCCGTGCTCCAGAGGAACCGCAACGTCCACAGTGGTCGCGTACTGATCGCCATCAGCGACGACTTCACCGTTCAGCTCGGCGTGGAAATCGTTGTCGCCCGCGATCCGCAGCAGTCCCACATTCGAGGCGTCACCGGAGGAAACATAGAACTTCTTGGTAAGCGTGATCTCCCGGAGACTCTGATCGGCGTCCCGGCTGCGCCAGATCCACACCGCCCCCGGCAACCCCAACCAGGCACCCCCGGTGCATTGGCCGTCCGCATCGACCCCGTCACAGCCGGCATGACCATACGTCGCCGCCGCGCTGCCCGATCCATCCGAGGCCGTCCACACATCCCCTGGCGCGGAGGCTGCCACGACCGTCAAATCCTCCGGGTTACCAACCCCCACAGCCTGCGCTGCGGCCACCCCGGACGACAGCTTTGCCCTCTTCGGCGTGAGGGACGCTCGAGGCGAGGCCAAAGAACTCGGCGGTGCCGACGGCGCCGGCTTGGCACTCGCGTGAGGAGACGCCACGGCCCCAGGAGAGACAGCAGTACTCGCCGACGATGCCGAAGCCGCCCCCGGGCCTAGCGGAAGCGCGGACGAGGGACCGGAAGGCCGCGCAGGTGCAGGGGCCACAGCCGGCGCAACCTCGGGCGAGGTTGACACCACCGGCCTCAGGCTCGAACCGGCACCCGTGGACTCACCACCTACTACTCCTGGCAGAACGCCTTGCAGGGTGTGCAGCGCCACCAGAGATTGTGGTGCGAGCGGCTCCCACGCCTGAGCTCGCGCGGGGCGGCTGGGAGTGACGACGGGCGCGACCTGCGCACGGGTCAACGCAGGCTGTTCAGACGCCACAGAAGGATGCACTGCAGAGAGCGCAACCGACGACGGCTTGGATACCGACGATCGTGGACTCTGCGCGAAAGCCGGCAACGGTTGGAGCAGCAAAGACAAGCCAGCCACGACGCAGGTTATGGCCAGCACCTTCGATACGCCCATACCCGAACGACTCAACTTGTCTCTCCCCGGAAGGGGTCACCGCCCAGAGCAGAGACTCTGTGACCCAAGAGTTTCCTGAGAGAGTGACACAACCGACCGTTACCGTCTTGATTTTGAAGAACAACCTGTGCGAGGCGCGCCGAGCCGCCCGCACGTGGATGTGCGACTGAAGACTTCGGTTCCCTCTCGAGTGACTGCCAGCCGATCTCGCTTCGTGTCCCCCAGCCGGGTCACCGTTGCCCGGCGAGGCCTCGCGCCGGCGGTGATGAGCAAGGCGGCACAGTGGGTGCCAACCGCCTGCGAGCCTCCGCGCGAACAGCGGCGGGGCTTCGACCGGGACCAACTCACCCACGAGCCACACGGATCAGTCTTCTCCCACGTCCCTCCGCTACCCCCTTCAATTCCTTTTGAATGACTGACGTTGACCATCGCTGACGCCAAGAATCTCGTCAGAAAACCTCGACTCTGACGCTTGATCCCATGCCAAATACGTCGGCACGCATGCTACGAAAGTAGGTGAGTCGGGCCGCCTTCGGGCGGCCCGATGAGTCATTTATCGGGCTGTTGTTGGACATCGTTGGCGGTGAGATTCGTGCACGGTGGGATGAAGTTCTACCGCGGATCACCCGGTGCTGCGCGTACCTATGTCGAGCAGGACCGCTCGCGTGCTGATGACTACTACCTGGCCGAGGGCAGCGGCGTCGCCACCCGTTACGTCGCCTCCCCACTGAGCGGGTTGGCCCCGGCCGGCAGCCTCACCGGTGAGGCCTACGAGAAATGGGTCGCCGGCTACGACGTCGAGACCGGCGCCGCGAAGGGGCGGCTCCGAACCGACACGAAGGCACTTCGGTTCGTCGAGGTGGTGGTCAACGGACCCAAGACCTGGTCACTCGCGGCCGCACTGCATCCCGAGATCGCCGACGCACTCGACGCAGCGCAGACCCGCGCGGCCGAGCAGATCATCGGCTGGGTCGCCGAGCACGCCACCACCCGGGTCGGACCCAAGGGCCGCCAAGTCCAAGTACCCGTGCGCGAGATCGAGGCAGCGGTGGTGCGGCACTACACCTCCCGGGCCGGTGACCCGCACCGCCACCTGCACGTCCAGATCAACGCCCGCGTCCTGGCCGAAGGGGCCTGGCGGGGTCTGCACTCGGTGGGAATGCGCGACAGTCTCGCCGCGATCAACGGCATCGGCCACGCTGCGGTCGCCACGGACCCTGAGTTCCGCGCGGTGCTCACCGCGCACGGGTTCACCCTGGACCCGGCCACTGGCGAGCTGTCCGAGCTGGCGCCCTTCGTGGGCAGGTTCAGTGCCCGCACCGCGCAGATCGGCCGCCACCTCGACCGCTACGAGGCCCAATGGCGCGGGGCAAACCCGGGCGCCGAACCCGGGCCCGGGTTGCGGCGGGCGTGGGACCGCCGGGCCTGGGCGCAGGCACGCCCCGACAAGGTCGTCCCCACCGATGGCGCCGCGCTCGTGGCGCGGTGGGACGAGGAGCTGCACGCACTCGGCTACACCGACCCGCAACAGGTCGGGCTACCGATCGTGGCCGGCACCCCCAGGGTCGGGGCGATCGACCGGGACCAGGTGGTCGAGGTTGTCCTGTCCCGCCTGGGGGCGCGACGGTCGGCGTGGAACGCCGCCGACATCCGCGGCGAGGTCGAGCAGTGGATCGCCGGCACCGGTCTCGTGGCCGACGCCTCGGCCCGGATCGACCTCGCCGAGGACCTCACCGCCCGAACCCTGTCCGCCTGCGCGCCGCTCCTGGCCCGCGCCGACGTGCCCGAGCACATCCGCGCCCTGACGTCTCCCGAGGTGTTGGCCGTCGAGGCCGACCTCGTCAGCCGTCTCATCGTTCGCGCCGAGCAGCCCGCTCATGTGGCCGCGTTCGCCGACCCTGATCGCGACCCCCAACCCGACCCCGGGGCCGACTCAGGGCCCGACGCTGGGCCCGAGGGCTTGGATGTCGCGCAACTGGCGGCCCTCGCCTCCCTCGCTGGGAGCGCCCAGCTTCTGGTTGTGGAGGGGGCTGCGGGAGCGGGCAAGACGAAGACCCTCGCAGCCACCCAGGAGCTGCTCGCCGAGCGCGGTCACCGGATGGTCGTGGTGACCCCGACGCTGAAGGCAGCCAAGGTCGCCAGTCGCCAGAGCGGGACGAGTGCGTTCTCCGCGGCCTGGTTGGCCCACCAGCACGGCTGGCGGTGGGATGACGACGGCCGCTGGACCCGCGAACCGGCGACCCCGGTCGCGGACGCAGTGTTGCAACGCGGTGACCTGCTGCTCATCGACGAGGCGGGCATGCTCGACCAGGACACCGCCCGGGCGCTGTTCACCCTCGCCGATGAGACCAAGGCGAGGGTCGCGCTGGTGGGTGACCGGCACCAGCTCCCGGCCGTCGGACGCGGCGGTGTCCTCGACCTGGCCGCCCGCTGGGCCCGGCCCGAGACCGTGGTGTCCCTCGACGTCGTCCACCGGTTCACCGACCCCCGGTACGCCGAACTCTCCCTGGCGATGCGTACCGGGGTACGAGCCGGCGAGGTATTCGACACCCTCGTGGAACGGGACCAGGTACGCCTCTACCCCACCGAGGCCGAACGCACCCAAGCCCTCGCCGACCTCGCCTCCGCCAGCACCCCCACCAGCCAGGCCAGCCAGCGCCGGGTGCTGGTGATGGCCGACACCCGCGACCAAGTCGCCGCGCTCAACGGCGCGATCCGGGACCGTCTCGTCGCCGCCGGCTACGTCGACGACCTCCGCGGGGTCGTGACCGGCGCGGGCGAGCGCCTCGGTGTCGGGGACCGCGTGGTGACCCGCCGCAACGACCGTGACCTCGCGGTGGCCAACCGCGACACCTGGACCCTCACCGGCATCGACCACGACGGCACCCTCACCGTCCGAGGCGATGGGCGCACCGGCTCGCGGTCCCTTCCCGCCGGCTACGCCGCTGAGCACGTCGAGCTCGCCTACGCCACCACCGTCCACGGCGCCCAGGGCGAGACCACCCACACCGGGCACCTCGCCCTGGGTGAACACACCTCCGCCGCCGCGGCCTACGTCGCGATGACCCGCGGCCGCGAGAACAACGTCGCCCACCTGGTCGCCGAGAACCTCGACGAGACCCGACACCAGTGGGTTGAGACCTTCAGCCGCGACCGGGCCGACCTCGGACCCGCCCACGCCGCGCGACGTGCAGCCGAGGACCTCGACCGGTACGCCCCCCACCGTCCCCTCGAGGCCGCGCTGGCCGACCTGCGTGCCGCCTGGGCCGATCAGCAAGACCTACGAGCCGCCCTGGCCCGCTACCAGCACCGCCACATCCTGATGGCCGAAATTGGCGAGCCCGACCCCCACTGGGTCGCCGAACTCAACACCCAGATCGATGAGCTACGTGACCTGGTCACCACCGCCACCCACGAGATGCACGCCCTCCTCCACGAACCCGCTATCCGATCCCTGCCCCCAGGCCGGATCGACCAAGAGCACGCCGACTGGCTCCAGAACCGACGAGCCGCACAGCAACTCGCAGCCAAAGCACACCGCGACAGGCTCAACCACCCCCGACCTAGCCACGACCAGCAGCCCTACGACTACCAGAGCACACCCGACCCAGGCAGAGGCATCAGCCCATGAGCCACACCACAGATCCCCCCCCCCCCCAGAAATTCGGCCACGGTGAGCCATCTGGTGAGCCATCCGGTGAGGCAAGTGGTGAGCCCCCTCCAGCACAGTTGATCGCTCGAAGGCCCTACCGGGTCCTGGTTACACACAACGAAAACCGCCGGGCCCTCACGTGCCCCCGGCACAAACCAAGGAGCAGGACATGACCGCCACCAACCACCGCCCCACCACCCCCGAGACACCCCACGCGAACGACAAGCTCCTCACCCTGACCGAAGTCGCCGACCTCATCCGCGTCCCCGTCGCCACCCTGCGCTACTGGCGCCACCTCGGCTCCGGACCCCAAAGCTTCCGGATCGGCCGCACCGTCCGCTACTGGCGAAGCGACGTCTATCAGTGGCTCGAAGAGCAGTCCAGTCATCCACAAGGCACCGCTGAGGCTCGCGACGGTCGGCGAAGAGGCGGACGATGAAACATGGCAAGCATCAGCAAGCGCACCATCCGCTGGACCACCCAGGACGGTAAGCCGCGAACCTCGGCGAAGTACGAGGCGAACTATCGCGACCGGGCCGGCAAGCGTCATCGCCGTTCGTTCACGCTCAAGAAGGACGCCCAGCGGTGGCTCGACGAACAGACCACCGGCATCGTCACCGGCCAATGGGCCGATCCGCGAGCCGGCAGGGAGACCGTCAGTGCCTACGGCGAACGGTGGCTGGCGCGGCAGATGATCGCGCCCAGCACCGCCGGGGCCTACAGAACCGTGCTCAGCAACCACATCTATCCCGTGATCGGCCCCGTGCGCTTGGACGCCGTCAACCGTGCCGATGTCCAGGCCCTCGTCAAGGCCTGGGCGTCCGGGTCAGCACCGCGCACGGTCGAGGGGCGGTACTCCATCCTCGCGATCCTCCTGCGAGCGGCGGTCAAGGACCGGGTCATCCCGGCATCGCCATGCGTCGACATCAAGCTGCCCAAGATCGAGCCGAAGTCCGCGCTCGTCCCGATCTCGACCGAAACGGTGCTCGCCCTCCGCGAGGCCATCTCGCCCCGCTATCGCGCCTTCGTCACGGTCGGCGCCGGGACCGGGATGCGGAGAAGTGAGCTCCTCGGCCTGACCCTGGACCGAGTCGCGTTCGACTTCGCCAGGATTCGCGTCGACCGGCAGCTCTCTCGAACGAGCCGGTCCGATGCGGTGTCGTTCGGGCCACCGAAGACGGAGTCGTCGACCCGTGTGATCCCGGTGGCCAGGGTCGTTCTCGACGCGATCCGCGACCAGGACGCGACCTACGGCCACCACCGGTCCGGTCTGCTCTTCACGACCGAGAGCGGTTCCCCGCTCACACCGAGCACGCTCCACGCTGCGTGGCAGGCGGCAGCACAGATGATCGGAGTGCAGGCCACCCCGCACGACCTGCGTCACTACTTCGCGTCGGTCCAGATCGGCGGCGGGCAGTCCATCAAGGTGCTCCAGGCGCTGCTGGGCCACAAGTCCGCAGTGGAGACCTGGGACACCTACGGACATCTCATGGGCGACGAGGACGACCGCAGCAGGTCGGTGATCGAGGACGTCCTTGGAAATTCATGGCCACAGTATGGCCACAGTAGATCCCACTTGACTACAAAACCGCAGGTCAGAGGCTTGGTGCGGATGGGCTGGCTCATAGGCCGGGTTCTGTTCACCGCATCGCCTCACGACGACCCGGTTGGCGACCATCCATCTCCGGGTGCCGTTGCCGACACCCTCCAGCGACCTACCCGCGAGCTCGGACGGACCGCCCTCGAACACTCGCTGTCTGGTCTTGCTCCAGGTGGGGTTTGCCTAGCCACGACGGTCTCCCGCCGCGCTGGTGGTCTCTTGCACCACCGTTTCACCCTTACCGCCGTTCCGAGGAACGACGGCGGTCTGTTTTCTGTGGCACTGATCCCGCGGGTCACCCCGGGTGGGCGTTACCCACCACCTTGTCCTGTGGAGCCCGGACCTTCCTCGACACCGGCAGAGCGAACCCCGCGATGACGCGGTCGCCCGGCCAGCCCATCCGCAGGGCAAGGATAGGGCACGAACTGCGCGCGCGGTGCAATGCGTAAATAGTCCGTTTTGTTATGTTTCTCGAAATCTCGGACAAGCGCCCCCGGTCGCCTTTAATCTTCATTCCTTGGAGGAATGATGACTGCCACGCGCGTCGAGGGAACCGTGCCCAGCGGGCTCCCCCTGATCGAGCCTGCTGGGAGCTGGTTGCTGCCGGACGCCCTGCTGGAGAACCTGCAGCTGATCGCCGACGGCATCGTCGCGGTGGCTGGATTCGGCGTGGCCGCGATCCGGGTGCGACGAGACGACGAGCTGGAGCTGGTGATCGACACCGGGCTGCCCGAAGAGGTGGGCTCGCGGATCCCGCTCAGGCGGATGCTCGACGGAGCTCGAGCTCGCCGAGGACTGGGGCGTCCTGCAGTTCGTGCCCCACGAGCGCGCCACCGCCAAGGAGGCCGGCGACGGCTGGGTGATCCCCGACGTGGTGGTCTCCGACCTCCCCGACGCCTGGCACCCGCTCGACATGCTCGTCGCCCCCCTGTACGACGAGCACGGCGAGCTGCGGGGAACGCTGGCGATCGACCTGCCCCTCGACGGACGTCGCCCTGGTCCGGAGCGGCGACGCGTTCTCGAGCGCTTCGCGGCGCTGGCCAGTCGCGCCGTGCTCGGGGCGCTGGAGCGCGAGTCGTTGATCGCGCAGGCGGCCATGGCGAGCACGGTCAAGACGATCGTCCGCACCACCAGCGCCCAGCTCAGCCTGGACGGCCTGCTCCACGCCAGCGAACGCACCCTGATGGAGGGTTTCCAGGCAAGCGGGCTCTGGATCCACACCACCGCCGAGCACACCACTCCCGGGACCATGTACTCCTCGGAGGGAGCCGGTGTCGCGCTGCCGTCCGAGATCCTCGACTTCGCCGAGACCTCCGCGAGCTACTGCTGGCACCACCAGGTGGTGGTGACCGTCGGCACGGGATACCCGGTGCCCCCGATGATGGAGTCCTCGCAGTTCCAGCAGATGGTGGACCTGTTGCACGGCATCTCGATGTCGTCGATGGTCTTCGTCCCCCTCGGCGCCGGTCGGGAGTGCATCGGGAGCCTGGTCCTCACCCGGGCACAGGGGGAACGGGACTGGACGCCCATCGAGTCAGCAGCCCTTCTCGACATCGGTCACGACCTCGGCCGGGCCGCGCTGAACGCTCGGACCTTCGAGCGTGAGCACGCCCTGGTGACCGAGCTCCAGGCCCTGGACAGCTACAAGAGCCGACTGATCGCGACGGTCTCGCACGAGCTCAAGAGCCCGCTGACCACTGTGGCCGGTCACCTGGAGATGCTGGAGTCGCGCAGCATCAGCATCGACGGGGAGTCCCGCTTCTCGCTGCAGGCGATCGGTCGCGCCTCCGCCCGGATGAGCCGGGTCATCGAGGACCTGCTCCTGCTCAGGAGGGTGGGAGACCCGCTCAAGCCGCGGGGACGCGAGAGTGTCGACCTGGTCGAGCTGTTGGACGAGGCTGTCGAGCTGACCTCCATCTCCGCGCAGCGCAAGCAGCTCGCCGTCGAGGTGGCGCTTCCCAACCGCCCGGTGATGGCGATCGGCGAGCGCGACGAGTTCGACACGGTGCTGCTCAACATCGTCGGCAACGCGGTGAAGTACACGCCACCGGGGCGCAGCATCTCGATCAGCCTGGAAGCGCTGCCGGACGTGGTCGTGCTCGTGGTCCGCGACGAGGGCCTCGGGATCTCGGCCGAGGACCAAGACGCAGCTGTTCACCGAGTTCTTCCGGTCCACCAATCCTGAGGCGGTCGCCCAGCCGGGCACCGGCCTGGGACTGGCCATCGTGCAGCGGATCGTCGAACGCCATGGCGGGACGATCACCGTGGAGTCCGCCCTCGGCGAGGGCAGCACCTTCACGGTGACCCTCCCGGCCGCCCGTTAGGGGTGCGTCGGGTCAGCCCTGACCGGCGCAGCCACGTCCTCAGAGCTCGAAGCGGACCTGGCGCGTAGCCGGGTCGGCCTCAGCCAGCACGACGCTGACCTCCTCCCCCACGGGAAGCGGCGCCGTTGACCTCACCGATGCCTCGACGGCGGGCGCGCGCAGCATCACGGTGCCCTTGCGCTCGTCGTCGTCCCTCGACCCCGTCACGACCCCGTCGAAGCTCTCCCCGACCCGCGACTCGAGCGTCTTGGCCTCGACGAGGTTGAGCA
>CAWFII010000023.1:0-83300 GCA_963815825.1 uncultured Actinomycetota bacterium
CCTCACGTCGTCCTCGTCGGCAAGGGCATCACCTTCGACAGCGGCGGTCTCTCGATCAAGACCGGCCAGGGCATGGTCACGATGAAGCGCGACATGACCGGTGCAGCCGTGGTCGCCGCGGTGATGGCGGCCCTGCCCGAGATCGACTGCCCGGTGCGCGTCACCGGCCTGATGCCGATCGCCGAGAACGCCGTCGGTGGCAGCTCGATGCGGCCGGGCGACGTCCTGACCCAGTACGGCGGCCGCACGACCGAGGTGACCAACACCGACGCCGAGGGCCGGCTGGTGCTCGCCGACGGCCTGGCCTACGCGGTCGACAAGCTCGACCCGGACGTCCTGGTCGACGTCGCCACGCTCACCGGCGGCATCAAGGTGGCGCTGGGCCAGCACCTCGGCGAGCTGCTCGCCAACGACGACGCCCTCGCCGCTCTCCTGGTCGATGCCGGCCAGCGGGCCGGAGAACCGGTGTGGCGGATGCCGTTGAGCCCCGAGCCCGAGCACAAGCTGTCCTCCAAGATCGCGGACGCCGACAATGCCCCCGGTGGCCCGCCGGCCATCACCGCGGCACTCTTCCTCCAGCACTTCGTCGCAGGCCTGCCGTGGGCGCACCTCGACATCGCCTCGACGGGCGATGCTCCCAAGGAGCACTTCGAGTGGACCGAGGGGCCGACCGGGTTCGGTGCGCGGCTGCTGCTCGACTGGCTGGGCCAGGACGAGCCGGTCCGCGGAGTCTGTACCAGGTGGACTCTCCGCGGTCAGAGGTCCGCTGGTCAGCCTGAGCGGTCACCCTCCGGGTGGTGTATAGCTCGGATCGACCCCGATCGACTCGGGTCGGCTCAGGCCCCGGGAGTGCCCAGACCTTCTTCGCCACGAGCAGTCCGTCCCCGACCGGCAGCAGCGCGGGGATCAGTGAGTCGTGCTCCGCGACGATCCTGCAGAGCTCTCGGATCGCGACGGTCTCGTCGTCACGCTGCGCGGGGTCGGCCACCCGGTCGTGCCACAGGGCGTTGTCGAAGACCACCACGCCACCGGGGCGCAGCAGGCGCAGGGCCTCGGTCAGGTAGTCGGCGTACTCCCGCTTGTCGCCGTCGCAGAATTCGCAGGTCGTAGTGGCCGTCGGTGAGCCGGGGGATGACCTCGAGCGCCGCACCGGGGATCAGGCGGTAGCGCTGCGATGCGATGCCGTCCTCGGCGAAGCCCTGCTTGGCCAGACGCTGGTGCTCGGCCTGGGTGTCCACCGTGGTGAGCACCCCGTCGGAGCGCATGCCACGCAGCAGCCACAACCCGGAGACACCGGTGCCGGTGCCGATCTCGACCACCGCGCGGGCTTCGAGCACCAAGGCGAGCAAGCGCAGCGCAGCGCCGCCGCCCGACCCGATCGGTACGACTCCGACCTCTTCGGCGCGTGCCCGTGCGTTGGCCAGGATCTCGTCCTCGGCGACGAACTCCTCGGCGTAGGTGCAGCTCGCGGGCTTCATTGGCGTGACGATGTCGCTCTCCTGACGTGCGTTGCTGATGCGTCGGACCCTTGCCCCGGGCGGACCGGCATCGGAACAACCCGGGTGCCCGGCTCGTTGTCGAGGGTGTGGAGGACGAGAACGTGAAGAACGTTGTGCTGGTTGCTGGCTTGCGCTCAGCCGTGTCTCAGGGAACCTCCCTAGCGTGAAGCCATGGTGACCCCTTCGCGCGACTCCCACAGTGATCTCTCGGCCGAGGCGGTCGACCTGCTCAGCTGGGACAGGATCGTCAGCGACCACTCGGCCCGGGTCTACCGGCTCGCCTACCGCCTGACCGGGAACCCGCACGACGCCGAGGACCTCACCCAGGAGGTGTTCGTGCGCGTGTTCCGCTCCCTGCACACCTACACGCCCGGGACCATGGAGGGCTGGCTGCACCGGATCACCACCAACCTGTTCCTCGACCAGGCCCGACGCAAGCAGCGGATCCGGTTCGACGCGCTCAGCGACGAGGCCGCGGGGAGGCTCAGCAGCGCCCTGCCCACTCCCGACGCCGCTCAGCTGGACCGGATGTTCGACGCAGACGTGGAGGTCGCGCTGGCCTCGCTCGCGCCCGACTTCAGGGCTGCGGTCGTGCTCTGCGACGTCGAGGGCCTCACCTACGAGGAGATCGCCGACGTGCTCGGCCTCAAGCTCGGCACCGTCCGGTCCCGGATCCACCGTGGCCGTGCGCAGCTGCGCACTGCGCTGGCCCACCGCGCCCCGCACGCGGGCCGGACCCGTTTCGCCGGCCCCGGCGCGGGTGCGGGCGCCGGGCCGGGGCCCCTCGCAGGACGGGTGCGGTGATGCTGTCACTGAGTGGACACATCGGCCCCAAGGCCTCAGCGCTCGTGGACGGTCAGCTCTCCCCGGCCGAGGAGGAGCGCGCCTGGTCCCACGTGCTGACGTGTCCGGGATGTCGCCGGCTCGTCGAGCACGAGGGCTGGATCAAGCGGAGCGTCGGTTCGCTGTCGGCTCCCGAGGCGATCGACCCGCCGCCGCAGCTGCTCGGCTCGCTCTACGCCGTCGACGCCTGGGCGGAGGTCGACCGGATCGAGCGACAGTCCCGGAGCCGGCGTACGACCGTGGCCGTGGTGGGCGGTGGTGCAGTCGGTGCGTGCATGCTGGGGCTGCTGACCGTGACGGGAGGCCTCTCCGGTGGCAGCGAGGCCCCGGCCCGTCCCTCTCCTGCGGTGATCCGCGGCGCAGAACAGGTGCGCGGTCCGGTGGGTACGCCCACGGGTGCTGAGACGAACCTGACCCCGGCGTGGACGCGTAGGTCAAGATAGGCGCGTGAGCAACGACGACCAGGGTGAGCCGACGACCCCCTGCCTCCGCAGCCGGGTCCGCCGCCCAGTCAGCAACCGGGTCAACCACCGGCCCCACGACCCGGGCCGTGGTCCGGCCCGCTCGTCGACTCGTCGAGTGCCCCGTCGTGGCAGCCGCAGAATCCCTACCCACCGCCCTACCAGCCACCGGCAGCGGGACACGGCCAGCCTGGTCCGTCGCCGTACCAGCCCCATCCCGGTGGTGGGTCCACCACGCAGCAGCCGCCGGCGTGGATGTGGCCGGCAGTTGCGCTGACCGCGCTCGTGCTCGGACTCGGTGGCGGAGCGCTCGCAGGAGGTCTGGTCGTGGCCACCGGTGGCGGCGACAGTGCTCCGACCCAGCTGCTCGGGGTCCAACAGCGCACGGCCGCTCCGCTGCCGGCGGACAACGGGAGCATCGCCGCGGTGGCGGCCAAGGTGCTGCCGAGCACCGTGCAGATCGTCGCCGAGTACGACGGCAAGCCCCAGGGTGCGACCGGTTCCGGGTTCGTGATCGATGACCGGGGGCACATCATCACGAACAACCACGTGGTCGCCCAGGCCGACTCGGACAACGGGCCGATCGAGATCATCGACCAGGCCGGCAAGCACTACAAGGCCACCGTCGTGGGCCGCAGCACGGTCTACGACATCGCCGTGCTCATGTCCGAGGGGGCCGAGCCACCCCCGCGGCGATCGGCTCGGCCAACCAGATGCGCGTGGGTGAGACGGTCGTGGCGATCGGCTCCCCGCTCGGGCTCTCCGCCACCGTCACCTCCGGGATCATCAGCGCCCTCGACCGCCCGGTCACCACCGGCGAGGGAGCCAACGACAACTCCTACATCAACGCCGTGCAGACCGATGCCGCGATCAACCCGGGCAACTCCGGTGGTCCGCTCGTCAACCTCCAGGGCGAGGTCGTCGGGGTGAACTCCGCGATCGCCTCCCTCGGGTCGCAGATCGGGTCGGACCAGGGCGGCAACATCGGGGTGGGCTTCGCGATCCCGATCGAGCAGGTGCAGGTCACCACGACCCAGATCCTGCGCACGGGGAGTGCTCAGTTCCCGGTCATCGGCGCCAACGTGCGCACCACGCCGAAGAACGACGGCGCCAAGGTGGAGACGGTCTCGCCGGGCATGCCTGCCGCAGCCGCCAAGCTCAAGGTCGGCGACGTGATCCGCAGGGTCGACGGCCGACCGGTGACCGGCTCGATCGACCTGGTCGTGGCGATCCGTTCGCACGTCCCCGGCGAGTCGGTCACGTTCACCGTCGAGCGTGGCGCCAAGACCTTCGACGTACGGGTCGGCCTGGACGCCAAGACGGACAAGCCCGGCTGAGGTGGCGGCAGGGCCGCCGCCGAGAGCTCGTTACAAGAGCGACATCCTGTGTCATCATGCTCATATGGGACAGAACCAGCGATCGAGAGGTGCCGGCCTCCTGGCGTTCGCCCGCAACGAGCGCGCGCACCCGTGGACGATGGCGCTCGACGGGGCCCTGGTGCTCGGGGTGCTGCTCGGGGTCGGCCTCAGCGCGACGCAGAGCCTGCCGCCCGTCCCGCTCGCGGTGTTCTCAGCCGTGCTGGTCGGGACGATCATGCACCGGATCTTCGTGCTCATGGAGGAGCCCGAGCACCCGGGGGACCTGGGTGTGGACGCGAACGAGGAGCCACCCAGCCCGGCCCACGCAGCCTGACCCTGCACCACCGGCGGAGTCGGTCCGGCGCGTCAGTCCTGCTGCAGCTGCAGCGGTGCCAGAGTGCCGAGCGACTCGGCGACCACCACGGCGTCGTCGCCCTCGAGGAGCCGGAAGTCCGTGGGCGGGTTGACGTGCGAGTGGCCGTTGCGGCCGATCGCCAGCAGCGTCGCTGCGTGCTCGCCCCGCAGCCTCGCCGAGAGCTCGTCTACGGACAGGCCGATGAACTCCGCAGGCAGGGAGACCCGGTAGAGCTCCGAACCCTCCCCCCCGGAGACGATGTCGGTGACGATCTCGGCCAGTCCCGGGTAGAGCGAGGAGCGGGCGAGCAGTCGCGAGGAGATGCGCGAGGTCACCAGGATCTCGTCGGCGTTGGCGCGTCGGAAGTGCACCACGTGCTGGGGATTGTTCACCTCGACCACCGTGCGCACCTCGGGTGCGATCGCCTCGATCGCCATCACTGCGAGGATCGAGCGCATGTCAGCCTCGTTCGACGCGTCGGCCGGGCACACCACGGCGGCCATGGCTTCCCCGATGCCCGTGCGTCGGAGGTCGTCAGCGTCGGTGATGTCCCCGCTGACGAAGTACACGCCGTCACCGGCAGGGTTCTTGTCAGCCTGGTGCAGCACGACGATCTTGTGGCGGTAGTCGTCGCCGCTGAGCTCGGCCACGAGCTCGCGTGCGGTGGAGTTCCATCCACAGACGACGATGTGGTCGCGGTATCCAGACGATCCCATGCCCTGCCCCTCCTTGAGGATGAAGTCGATCACGAACCCCACGAGGGCGCCGGTGATCGAGGCGACGATGGCCACCCCGAACAGCACGAGCAACCAGGAGATGACGAAGCCTCCCGGGGTGTGCACGTAGGAGGAGTCCCCGGAGCCCATCACCGTGGTCACGCCCCAGTAGACGCTGCTGGACAGGGTGGAGAAGAACTCACCCACGCCCTGGTGCGGCCCCTCGATCAAGGTCACCAGCAGGGCGGCGACCAGGACGATCCCGAAGAGGCCGACGAAGAGGCGCACGAAGAAGCTGCGGTCGACGTTGCCGGCGAGCCGGTTGACGTGGAAGCTCAGCCGACGCAGCAGCGGGCCCGCGAACGTGGCGCTCACCAGACGAGCGAACCGACGTCTCATCGCACCTCCCCGGCGACCAGCCCGTGATGACGCTGCCCGAGGCGATGGCGCAGGGCGGCGCCCCGAGAACGATCCCGGCGTGGGGATGATGGCACAGGGCCGCGATGCCCGCCATGGGTCGGATGGACCGGTCCGTACCAGTTGGTCGGCTCTGCGGTGGTCCGAGGCCGATCCCGGGTCGGGGTCAGGTCGCCTCGGGGTCGTACGGCGGCTGCTCGTCCGGCCCGAGGACCTCGATGGCGGGCGGCCTCTCCGCGGCGGCGACCTCGTCCTCCTCCATCGCCTCGAGGATGTGCTTGCGGATGGCCTGGCGGGGATCGAGGTCACGGAGCTGGAGGTCGGCGTACTCCGGACCGAGCTCCTCGCGGAGCTGGCTCTGGGCGGTCTGGGCGAGGTTGCGCATCTGCCGCACGAACTTCCCGGCCTGGCGGGCGAACTCGGGGAGGCGCTCGGGACCGAAGACGACCACGGCGACGATCGCGATGACCATCAGCTCCGGAAGGCCGACCCCGAACACCTGGGTCAGCCCTTCGCTGTGGGACTCAGGCCGAGCTGCATCCCGGCCAGGCCCCGGCCGCGGCCGGAGAGGCCGTGGGCGATCTGGCTGAGAACCACCGCACCTGGGGCGGTCGGGTCGGACTCCACGATGGGCTTGCCGACGTCACCGCCCTCGCGCAGGCTCACGTCGATCGGGATCTGGCCGATCAGCGGCACGTCGTAGCCGAACCGGCTTCCCAGGGTGGCCGCGACGCGGGCACCACCACCGCTGCCGAAGATCTCGAGCTTGTGCTCGACACCCTCGTCGGCGCAGTGCGGACAAGGGAGGAAGGACATGTTCTCGACGACGCCGATGACTCGCTGGTGCATCATCGAGGCCATCGTCCCGGCGCGCTCGGCCACCTCCGTCGCGGCGTCCTGGGGCGTGGTCACCACGATCACCTCGGCGTTCGGCAGGTGCTGGCCGAGCGAGATGGCCACGTCGCCGGTCCCCGGGGGCAGGTCGAGGAGCAGCACGTCGAGGTCGCCCCAGTAGACGTCGGAGAGCATCTGCACCAGGGCTCGGTCCAGCATGGGTCCGCGCCAGGCCACCACCTGGTCGCGTCGTGGCTTGAGCATGCCGATACTGATCACCGACACTCCGCTCGGGGTCGGCACCGGCATGATCAGGTCCTCGACCTGCGTCGGCCGGGTGTCTGCCACACCGAGCATCGCCGGCACCGAGTGTCCGTAGATGTCGGCGTCGACGATGCCGACCTTGAGACCCTGCTTGGCCATCGCGATCGCGAGGTTGACCGTGACCGAGGACTTGCCGACCCCGCCCTTGCCGGACGCGATCGCATAGACCTTGGTCAGGGAGTCGGGCTGGGCGAAGGGGATCTCACGCTGCGCCTGGCCGCCTCGCAGCGTCTCCTGCAGGCTGGAGCGCTGCTCCGGTGTCATCACGCCGAGCTGGACGTCCACCCCGGTCACGCCCTCGACTCCTGAGACCTCCGTGGTCACGTCCCGGATGATGGTGGCCTTGAGCGGGCAGCCGGAGACGGTGAGCAGGACCCGGACCGTCACCATGCCGGTGTCGTCGACGTCGATGCTCTCGACCATGTTCAGCTCGGTGATCGGGCGCTTGATCTCCGGGTCGTTCACCCGTGCCAGCGCAGCCTGAATCCGATCGATCCCAGGGGAAGTCATGGCACCAGCCTACGTGGGCTCACGAAGCCTCGTTCGGGGCGTCGTCCTCCTCGGCCTCGCCCAGCTCCTCGACCAGGTTGCGCAGCTCCGAGCGCAGGAAGTCACGGGTCGCCACCTCACCGAGCGCCATCCGCAGCGAGGCGACCTCACGTGCCAGGAACTCCATGTCGGCGTGCGCCCGGGCGTTCGCCTGGCGGTCCTGCTCGTTGATCACCCGGTCGCGCACCTCCTGCCGGTTCTGGGCGAGCAGGATCAGCGGTGCGGCGTACGACGCCTGCAGGCTCAGCATCAGCGTCAAGAAGATGAACGGATAGGTGTCGAAGCTCAGGTCGGCCGGCACCAGCAGGTTCCAGACGATCCAGAACAGCACGAAGAGCGTCATGTAGATCAGGAAGCGGGCGGTCCCCATGAAGCGGGCGAACTGCTCGGCGAAGATGCCGAACGCGTCCTGACGGACCGCCGGTCGGCGGACGAGGCTGCGTCGCAGCTCGCGAGGTGTGTCCAGGCGACTTCCGCGGGTGCGGTCCTCGGACTCCTTCTGCCGATGGCGCTCGCGTCCCTCGGTGCGCTTCTCGACGATGCGTCGCACCGGCTTCTTCTCGTTCTTCTCGGCCATGCCGGGTCACCTCCCTCCGATCTTGCGGTCGCGCCACCCCTCGGGCAGCAGGTGGTCGAGCAGGTCGTCGACGGTGACGGTGCCCAGCAGGCGACCCTCCTCGTCGACCACCGGCGCGGCCACCAGGTTGTAGGTCGCCAGGAACATCGAGACGTCCTCGAGGGTGGCCTCGGGGCGCAGGAAGTCGATGCCGGTGTCGAGCACGCCCGCGACCAGTGTCGACGGGGGCTCTCGGAGCAGGCGCTGGATGTGGGCGACGCCGAGGAGCCTGCCCGTGGGGGTCTCCAGCGGGGGACGGCACACGTGCACCAGCGCGGCCAGGGACGGGGTCAGGTCCTCGTTGCGGACGTGGGCCAGCGCCTCGGCCACGGTGGCGTCGGGAGGCAGGATCACCGGCTCGGGCGTCATCATCCCGCCCGCGGTCTCCTCGCCGTAGACCATCAGCCGGCGCACCTCGGCCGCGTCCTCGGACTCCATCAGCTCGAGCAGCTGCCGGGCGGTCTCGGGCGGCAGGTCCGCGATCAGGTCGGCAGCGTCGTCGGCCGACATCTCCTCGAGGATGTCAGCGGCCCGCTCGGAGTCCATGTGCTCGAGGATCTCGACCTGGTCCTCCTCCGGCAGCTCCTCGAGGACGTCGGCCAGGCGTTCGTCGCCGAGCACGGCTACGACCTCCCTGCGGCGCTGGGGGGTGAGCTCGTGGATCACGTTCGCCGCGTCGGCCGGACGCAGGTCGGCGAGTGAGGCGACGAGGTGCTCGGCGCCCTGGTTGTCCTGCCGCTCCTGCAGGCCTTCCACGTCGTCCCACTCGACGACGTGGGTCTGCGGCTTGCGGCGGAACCCCTTGCTGCCCTCGGTCAGGGCCACCCGGGAGAGCACCCAGTCACGGGTCCGGGCCTGTTCCATGGCGACGTCGAAGACCACGCCCTGGAGACCGGTGCTGCGCACCGTGACCTTGCGGTCCAGCATCTGGCCGACGACGAGCGTCTCGGTCGACCGCTTCTCGAAGCGGCGCATGTTGAGCAGCCCGGTGGTGATCACCTGGCCCGCGTCGATGTTGGTCACCCTCGTCATGGGGGCGAAGATCTGGCGACGGCCGAACACCTCGACCACGAGTCCGACCACGCGCGGCTGGCGTACGTCGGCTCGCAGCACCACCACCACGTCGCGCACCTTGCCGACCTGGTCCCCCTGGGGATCGAACACCGGCAACCCGGCCAGGCGGGCCGCGAAGACGCGGGTGGGTGTGGTGCTCACCTGCGGGAGCCTAGTCGTAGGTAGGCTCATCAATCGTCCGTCGGCGCCGTGCAACCAAGGAGTTCGTCAGTGGCCAAGCAGGTCGTGATTCTCGCTGCGGGGCTCGGTACGCGCCTCGGCAAGCCCCACCCCAAGCCACTCACGCCGTTGCGCTCCGGCGAGAGCATCATGCGCCGTGCGGTCAACGCGCTGCGCGACGCCTACGGTGCGGACGTCTACGTCACCGCCGTGGTCGGGTTCAAGCTCGACCTGGTGATCGAGGCGATGCCGGACATCTCGTTCGTCTACAACGAGGTCTACGACTCCACCAACACCTCCAAGAGCCTGCTCAAGGCGCTCACGCTCTCGCAGCCCGGCGGCGTGCTCTGGCTCAACGGGGACGTGGTCTTCGACCCGCGCGTGCTGCCGGTCATCCAGGAGCACATCGAGGCCGGGCGCAGCTTCGTGTGCGTGAACACCGAGTCGGTGGCGGAGGAGGAGGTCAAGTACACCCTCGACGATGACGGCTACATCAAGGAGCTGTCCAAGCAGGTGGTCGGAGGGCTCGGCGAGGCGGTCGGCATCAACTTCATCTCCGGCGAGGACAAGGCCATGCTGATCACCAGGCTCGAGGAGGCCGGTGAGCAGGACTACTTCGAGCGTGGCATCGAGCTCGGCATCGAGAAGGACGGCCTGAAGGTCGAGGCCCTGGACATCTCCCAGTTCCACATCGTCGAGGTCGACTTCGACGAGGACCTGACACGGGCCAACGAGTTCGTCGGGGACTGAACCCGTGACGGACGTCGGTCCACCCCTCCCTCCGGTGATCACCCTCGTCGATGACACGGGCATCCACCTCACCACGGGTGAGGACGGCGTGGTCGACGTGCTCTTCGACGGCCGGCGGATCTGGTCGTTCTGGACGCTGCGTGACACCACCTCCGACGGGGTGGCCGAGTGGCCCCGCATGCTGCGGCGCTTCCTGAACGGGTCCACGCGTCTCTGCGTGGTCGAGCACCTGTCCGGACGCGTCGCCTTCGACGCCGAGGTGCACCTCGGCGACGGAGAGGGCCGGATCGCCGTGGTCGACGCCGAGGGACGCCCGCTCGGGCTGGACAAGTCCAACCGCATCGTCACCACCTTCGACACCCGCGACGCGGAGCACACCAAGCCTCTCCTGGACTCGACCGAGCAGGTGCTCTCCGAGCTGCACGCCGCAGGGGTGGATGCCTTCCCGGCCTACGGCACGCTGCTCGGCGCGATCCGGGAACAGGACTTCATCGGGCACGACAGCGACGTCGACCTCGCCTACGTGAGCCGGGAGAAGCACCCGCTGGACGTGGTCCGCGAGTCGTTCCGCCTGCAGCGTCATCTCAAGGAGCGCGGCTATGCCGTCGACCGCTACAGCGCCGCGGCGTTGAAGGTCGACGTCGTCGAGGCCGACGGGACCGTGCGCGGGCTCGACGTGTTCGGTGGCTTCTTCCTCGGCGGCCGGCTCTACCTGATGGGGGAGGTGGGCACGCCCTTCGAGGAGGACTGGATCTTCCCGCTCGGCACCTGCACCCTCGCCGGGCGCACGCTTCCGGCTCCCGCCCGGCCGGAGAAGCTCCTCGAGGCGACCTACGGGCCGAGCTGGCAGGTGCCCGACCCGGCCTTCCACTTCGAGACCCCGCGCACCACCCACCGTCGCCTCAACGGCTGGTTCCGAGGGATGCGGGTCTTCCGCAACGAGTGGGACGCGCGCTACAGCGGCGTACGCAACAAGGTGCCGCGGGGCGGGCCGAGCCCGCTTGCCGAGTTCGTCCGCGAGCAGGAGGAGCACATCGACCTGCTCGTCGACGTCGGCGCCGGCCGTGGAGGCGACGCGCTGTGGTTCGCCCGGCAGGGAGTCGCGACGATGACGCTCGACTACGCCCACGGCGCCAGCAACGGCGTACGCCGCGTGGCCGAGCAGGAGGACCTGGACCTCGACACCTCGTGGGTCAACCTGCACGAGCTGCGGTCCGTGCTCGGGCAGGGCGCCCGGCTCGCCCGGCGGGAGGGCAATGTCGTGCTGATGGCCAACCACCTCGTGGACTCGACGGACGCGCAGGGTCTCGAGGCGCTGGTGCGGCTGGCCCGGATGGCGCTGTGCCGCGGCGGACGGCTCTACCTCGAGCTCGACGTGCTGGCGGAGGGGGAGCGCTACGTGGCGTCGGGTCGCCGCGACATCCTCCGGCCCAAGGACCGCAACAGGGTCGAGAAGGCGCTCACCGACAGCGGAGCCGTTATGGTGCTCAGCACTCAGACCGAAGACGAGGGGGGCTCCGGACCAGGGGAGCGCCCGGTCGCACGATTGGTGGCGCAGTGGCAGCAGTGAACCGAACCTTCAGGGACCGCGCGGTCGAACGCGTCGCGCGCGCCGTCGCAGGACGCCGTCTCGACGACCTCCAGCAGCGCCTCGAGCACCTCGAGGCCGAGGTGCAGGAGTGCCGCCAGCTCAACATCCGCCTGGCCGAGGTCACCGACCTGGTCGAGCAGCTCCTCCTGCCCATGGCCGCCCGCGACGAGGAGAAGATCGCCGCGGCCGTCGAGAAGTACTCGCGGACGATCTGAACGGCAGGCAGGCGATGGCAGCACGGGTCTTCCTGCACGTCGGCCTCCCCAAGACGGCCACCACCTACCTCCAGACGATCCTGTGGGGCAACCGCGAGCTGCTCGAGGGGCAGGGGCTGCGGCTGCCGGGGGTGGGACGGCGTGAGCACCTCTGGTCCAGCCGGATCATCCGCGAGGACCCGGCGTTCCAGAAGTACAACGAGCACCGGCTCGGGGCGTGGGACCGGCTGGTGGCCGACGTCGCAGGCTGGGAGGGCAATGCCCTGATCACTCACGAGTTCTTCGCCGCTGCGTCTCCCGAGCAGGCCGCCCGGATGGTGGCCGACCTCGCACCCGCGGAGGTGCACCTCGTGGTCACCGGTCGCGAGCCGCTGGGGCTGTTCACGGCGAGCTGGCAGGAGTCGGTCAAGAACCGCGACACGACGCCGATGGCGGAGTACGCCCTGACCGAGTCGCCGGACAGCACGGCGGTCTGGAACTGGCGCACGCTGGACATCCACCGGGTGCTCGAGCGTTGGGCCCCGTCGTTCCCGCCCGAGCAGGTGCACGTGCTGCCGCTGCCGGGGCCGGACGCGCCCCGGCGTGAGATCTGGGACCGGTTCGCCACGCTGATCGGCGTGGACCCGCACACGGTGGACCTGAGCCAGAGCTTCCCCAACGCGTCGATGGGGGTGGCCGAGACCGAGACGCTGCGGCGGGTGAACGCGCACCTCGGCGGCTTCCAGAGCGCCATCGACCGCGGTACCTACATCCGCACCTTCCTCGCCGACGAGCGGCTGGTGCCGCGCAACGGCGACCCGTTCTGGCCCGGTGAGGACCGGATCGGCGAGATCCGTGCGCGCGGACGCGCGGCCGTCGACTACATCAGCGCCTGCGGCTTCCACGTCATCGGCGACCTCGACGCGCTGCTCGTGCCCGACGACCTGCCCGAGCGCCGGGTGCCGGAGTCGGTCACCGACACCGAGGTCGCCGAGGTCGCCGTGGAGCTGGTGGCCCGGATGCTGCACGACGTACGCGACCTGCGGCACGAGCGCCGAGCGCTGCGCGAGGAGCTCGCGGACAGCCACGCGAAGGAGGACCCTGGCCTGCGCGTCGCACTGAGCCGCCGGTTCCCTCTGCTGGGGCGCGTGCTGCTGCGGGGGGACGACCGCGGGCTACGTGAGGTTCCTCATGGTGACGGGCATCGGGGCGCGCCGTAGCCTTGCGCAGAATCCCCTCCAGCCGTAAAGGACACCACCATGGGTCGCCTCTGCGAGACCGAAGATCTCACCGACATCCAGGAAGAGATCATCAAGACGGTGCGCCAGTTCGTCGACACCAAGATCCTTCCCGTGGCCACCGAGCTGGAGCACAAGGACGAGTACCCCACCGAGATCGTGGAGGGACTCAAGGAGCTCGGCATCTTCGGGCTGACGATTCCCGAGGAGTACGGCGGCCTCGGTGAGTCGCTGCTGACCTACGCGCTGGCGGTCGAGGAGATCGCGCGGGGCTGGATGAGCGTCTCCGGCGTGATCAACACCCACTTCATCGTCGCCTACATGCTGATGCAGCACGGCACCGAGGAGCAGAAGCAGAAGTACCTCCCGAGAATGGCGACCGGCGAGGTGCGCGGCTCGTTCTCGATGTCCGAGCCGGCGCTGGGTTCCGACGTCGCCGCGATCAAGACCAAGGCCGTCAAGGGTGACAACGGCGGCTACACGATCACCGGTCAGAAGATGTGGCTGACCAACGGTGGTTCGTCCAACCTGGTCGCGGTGCTCGTCAAGACCGACGAGGGCGCGGACTCGGTCTACAAGAACATGTCGGCCTTCCTGGTGGAGAAGGAGACCGGCTTCGGGGAGACCGCCCAGGGCGTCACCATCCCCGGCAAGATCGACAAGATGGGCTACAAAGGCGTCGACACGACCGAGATGATCCTCGAGGGCCACGAGATCTCGGCGGACCAGATCCTCGGCGGTGACCCGGGCAAGGGCTTCTACCAGATGATGGACGGCGTCGAGGTCGGCCGCGTCAACGTCGCCGCCCGCGCCTGCGGCATCGCCAACCGCGCCTTCGAGCTCGGCATCGACTATGCCCAGCAGCGCGAGACCTTCGGCAAGCCGATCGCCGAGCACCAGGCGATTCTCTTCCGGTTGGCCGAGATGGCGACCAAGGTCGAGACCGCGCACGCGATGATGGTCCGCGCGGCCCGGATGAAGGACCGCGGCGAGCGCAACGACGTCGAGGCCGGGATGGCGAAGTACCTCGCGGCGGAGTACTGCAACGAGGTCGTCGAGGCGTCCTTCCGGATCCACGGCGGCTACGGCTACTCCAAGGAGTACGAGATCGAGCGCCTCTACCGCGAGGCCGCCTTCATGCTGATCGGTGAGGGCACTGCCGACATCCAGAAGATGATCATCGGCCGCAGCCTGCTCAAGGACTACAAGCGCAAGAGCTGAATGGTCTTTCCCAGGATCGAGGGGCGCTCGTTCCTTGACTTCGTCTCGCTCTTCGTCTCGTTCTTCGTCTGGATCGCGGCGATGGGCGTGGCGCTGCTGCGGCTGTCGACGCCAGGCGCGGTGGCCTGATCACGTGGGTGGCCGCTTGATGTCCGGGCGTGCCAGGGACCCCGGAGGGCCGGGGTGCGGGGCGGTCAGGCTCTTCGTTGGGGCCGGGTGGGGTGGCGTGGAGTGCTGTGGGCGTCGTAGTGGTGGCCGGTGGGCGCGGTCCAGGTGTAGCTGCTGTTGTCGAGGGGTTTGTAGTCCCACGCGGTGTGGGTCTTGATCCGGTGGTGGGTGCGGCACAGCGGCGCGAGATTCGAAGGGCGGGTCTGCCCGGGTGGTCCGCCCTGGTCCGTCGGGGCGTAGGGGGTGATGTGGTCGAGGTCGCAGCTCCGGGAGTCTCGCCGGCAGCCGGGGAACACGCAGTGCGCGTTCCGCAACAGGACTTGTTCGCGCAGCGTGGGAGGTGGGTCGTGCTGGTCGACGGCGGGTGTGGCGTTCAGGTCGAGGACGGGTCGGAGGGCGACCTTGCCGCCGGTCTCGGTGAGGCGGGTGAGCCAGTCGGTGAGCAGCTTGGTGGTGACCGCACCGAGGTTCTCGATGGTGGCTGCGCCGGTGCCACCGGCGAGGTCGGCCTCGAGGTCTTCTGGGGTCAGGTGCACGAACAGGTTCGCGACCCCGCCGTGACCGGGCGTGGGTGCGGCGCCTTCGCGGCCCGACATCAGGTCCAGGGCGTGCTGGGGGTCGGCGAGGATCCCGACCGCCCGTGCGCGGCGGACGTCGAGGGTGTCGGTGTCGCCCAGGGCGCGGAGGTCGGTGGCGATCCGGGTCACGGACCGGTCGAAGAGGTCGGCGTCGGGGGTGTCCAGGATCATCGTGACCTCGGTGGTCGCCGGAGTCACACCGGGTCGCGACCACACTCCGCGCCGGGCGAGGGCGGCCTGCTCGTCGGCGATCGCTCGGTCGGGGTCGAACCAGAGCCGGGCCTCCTGGACCAGCTTGGCGGCTTGGACGGATCCGATCTTCTCGGGGGTGGCGGCGATCAGCCGGTCCGCGAACAGCGCCGCCTCGGGGCAGAGGTCGCGGGTCTCCCACGCGATCGTCCGGGCGCGCCACGCCGGGACCCGCAGGTCGAGCACGAGGTCCCAGAGCCGCGGGAGGCGGTGGGCGAGCTCCAGGGCGTCGGCGATCAGGGTGCGGGCGGCGTCCAGGCTGATCTCGAGCGCGGCACCGAGGTCGGCCGGGGCGAACTCCGCCACCCACGGCGCACCCTCACCGGCCAGCGGGCACAGGCCCTCGCCGTGGAGGTCGACCTCACCCCAGTGCGCCGGGGTCTCCCCGGCCGGGCACGGGTGCAGCCACGCCCACTCCAACGCCCACGAGAGCTCCGCCGCACCCGCCGCCACGCACGCCCGCCGGGCCGCACGGGCATGCTCGACCACCTCGACCGGGGAGTGCCCGAGAGTGGTGATCGACGTGATGGCCATGGACCCATTCTAGAACTCTGCACCGACACAATCGACAGTGTGTTCGACATCTGTGGACAACTCCGTCGGTTCCTCTCACCGGGAGGGCGGACGCACCTTGCATGTGCGGGCCGTCTGCGCTCGCAGGGTTGTCGCCACGAGTTTCGGGGTGAGCACGTTGCCTACCTCCACCACCCGCCCCGGCCCGGCTCCGTCGGTCGACGAGGCCGCGCGGCAGCCGTCTCGAGAACCACGGCACCCGAGCCGGATGCATACACTCCGCCGCATGGCAGAACGGGTGGTCCTGCACGTCGGGGCGATGAAGTCGGGCACCTCCTACGTCCAGTCCCTGCTCTTCGCCAACGCGGGCCGGCTCGCCGAGCGGGGGATCTTGGTGGCAGGAGGCACGCACAACGAGCAGGTACTCGCCGTTCGCCGAGCCCTCGGCCACGAGGCGGCGGCCTCCGCCCCGAGCGATGCCTGGACGCGGCTGGTGGGGGAGATCGACGCCTTCGCCGGCACCGCGGTGATCTCGACGGAGTTCCTCGGACCGGCGGCGCCGCACAAGGTGGAGCAGGTGCTGGCGGCGTTCGACGAGGTGACCGTGGTGGTCACGGCGCGGGACCTGAACCGCAACCTGGCCGCGATGTGGCAGGAGACCGTGCAGAACGGCCGCTCGTGGACCCTGGCCGAGTACCTCCGCGGAGCCGAGACCTGGCGGCCCCGTCCGGAGCGCTCGGCCGACGACCTCACGGTGGCGGGAAAGACCTTCTGGCGCCAGCAGAACCTCGTGCGCCTCTGCCGCAACTGGTCGACGGCGCGCTCGCGCCCGGTGCTGGTCACGGTGCCGGCACCGGGAAGCCCGCGCGGGGTGCTCCGCGACCGCTTCCTCTCGGTGCTGGGAACGACCGCCGACGGCCTCGTCGAGGACGCGATGGCCAACGAGTCGATCGGAGCCGCCTCGGCCCAGGTCCTGCGTCGGCTCAACGAGCTGCTGGACGCCCAGGAGCTGCCGTTCCCGGCGGGAGTCCACCTGCGCAAGATGGTGCTGGCCAAGACCCTGATGGCTGCACGCAGGGCGCAGGAGCCGGCGATCGGCCTGCCCGTGGCCGGTTGGGTGGAGGAGTACGCCGGCACCGTGGTGTCCCGGCTGCAGGCGATGGACGTCGAGGTCGTGGGTGAGTGGGCCGACCTCCGCCCGGCCGACGTGCCGGGGACCGACCCGGCGGACGTCCCGGATGCTGTGGTCGCCGAGGCCGCGACAGCCGCGCTCGCCGGTGTGGTGGCTCGGGACATCCGGGGCTGACGCGCCATACTTCCTCGACGGGGCCGCCCGGCTTTGGCATGGTGATGGATGACCCCAGGAGGATCACATGACTGACGGATCGAACGACGACCTCAAGGCCAAGATGCGAGAGGCACTGGACCGCAAGCAGGGCAACGACCGCGGGGTGCCGCAGGACGGCCCGGTCAAGGAGAAGGCGCACGGCTCGGAGGTGGCCGGTGGGACCGGTCCGAAGATGCACCGTCGCAAGGCCGGCGGCGGCGGGTCCTGACGCCGCGGCTGCTCGTCCCTGAACCGCTGAACGGGCCCCGTGCGGGTGCCGAGGGACGGGCAGCCGATGCCCTATGCTCCGGTTGTGGCGAAGCGGGTGGTGCTCCACATCGGAGCGATGAAGTCCGGAACCAGCTTCATCCAGAACGTGCTGCACACCAATCGCGCGGTGCTGGCCGAGCACGACATCTTGTTCGCGTGCAAGCGGTGGCGTGGTCAGGTGCTCGCCGTCCGAGAGCTCAGCGAGCGCGGCGGCGAGGGGCAGGAGCCACTGGCGCCGGACGGTCCCTGGCAGCGCATGGTCGACGCCGTCGACGAGTGGCCGGGCACGGCGATCATCTCCATGGAGTTCCTGGCGCCGCGCAGCAAGGCGAAGATCGCGATCATCCAGGAGGCCTTCGCCGGCGCCGACCTGCAGGTGGTGCTCACCGCGCGCGACCTCGCCCGTGCGCTGCCGTCGATGTGGACCGAGTCGACCCAGAACCGTGGGGTGCGGACCTGGGACGAGTTCCTCGCGTCCGTGCGCGCCCGCAAGCCCATCGACAAGCCGGGGCGTTGGTTCTGGCGTCACCAGAACATCTCCGCGATCGCAGAGCGCTGGTCCACTGCTGTGGGGCGCGACCACTTCACCCTCGTCACCGTGCCGCCGAAGGGCTCGCCGCCCGGGGTGCTGTGGGAACGGTTCGCCGGCGTTGCCGGCATCCCCGCGGACATCTGTGACACCTCGGTGCGCAGCAACCCCGGCATCGACGCGGCGTCGGCGCTGGTGTTGCGTGCCCTCAACGAGCGGCTCGAGGCGGACGGTCTCGAACGCCTCGACTACGAGTGGATCGTCAAGAGCGGCCTGGCCAAGCAGGGCCTGGCGCGGCGAGGTGCTGCGATCCCGCTCGGCATGGACGAGCGCTGGGTCCGCCGCAGGTCCAAGCGTGACCTGTCCTCGCTGCGCAAGCTCGACCTCCGGGTGGTCGGCGACATCGACGAGCTGACGTCGCGACCGGTGCCCGGCGTCCACACCAAGCAGGTCACGACGGCCCAACAGCTGGAGGTCGCCCTCGACGCGATGGCGTTCCTGGTGCACCAGCAGGCCGAGCGGGGCCGTCGGGGCCGCGGTGGACCACCCCGGGAGGAGGAGGACCTGTGAGCGCCGCGCGTGAGTTCCTGCGACGAAGCCTCGGGAGGCCGAGCGGTCAGGGCGACGGCACGGCGGAGCGCGCCGACCGGGTGCCCACACCACGTGACCCCGCCGAGCCGATCCGCATCGCCGCGATCACCTTCTGCCGTGACGAGGGGCGGATGCTGCCGCTGTGGATCAAGTACTACGGAGCCCAGCTCGGCGTGCAGAACCTCTACGTCGTCGACGACAACTCCGAGGACGGATCCACCGACGACCTGCCGTGCGACGTGCTGCACATCCCGCCGATCCGGGGCGGCAAGTTCAACAGCACACGGATGGCGATGGTCGGCAACCTCGGCCGCTCGCTGCTCCAGCTCTACGACGTGGTGCTGTTCTGCGACACCGACGAGTTCATCGTGCCGGACCCTGACCGGCATCCCGGCCTCAGGGCCTACATCGAGGCCAGGACCCCCGACGGGCTCAACGCGGTGGGGTCACTCGGCTTCAACGTGGTGCACAACGTCGGCGCCGAGCCGCCGCTGGACCTGACCCAGCCGTTGCTCGGCCAGCGCCAGGTGGCGAAGTTCCTGCCGCTGATGTGCAAGCCCGCGATCAAGTGGGTCCCGGCCCACTGGAGCTCGGGAACCCACGGCGTCCGCACGCCGTACGCCGTGGACCCCGAGCTGTGGATGTTCCACATGAAGTTCGGCGATCGTGACCACCTCCAGGAGGCGGCCGACCACCGCCTGCGCATGGTCGAGGCCGACGGCCGGTCCAGCGACACCCAGTGGCGCCAGGGCGGGGACAGCCTCGTCGACCTGCTCGAGCGGATCACCGACGGTGCCGACGCCGCGCAGATCCCTGACTTCGTCCCACCGTCCGGCGAACGGCTCGCCGGCCTCGTCGTGGAGCAGCCGGCCGGCAACTGGCGTGCCCCCAAGGGCAGCCAGATGGCGCTGATGGAGAAACGGCCGCTGGTGCGCATCCCGCGGCGGTTCCACGGGATCGTCTAGCTCCTGCTCGGCCTCAGCCGGCGGGCGGTGCGTCGCCGAACATCGTCTTCGAGGTGTAGCGCTTGCCCACGCTCATGTCGTACATGATCATCCGGTAGTCCGCGAGGACCTTCTTGGCCGCTGGGTCGAGCTCGGAGAGCTTCACCCTCTGGTCCTCGGCGTTGACCGCGATCCCCGCATCCATCGCCGGGACCTGCTTGTCCAGGGCGTCGAGCAGGGCGTACCACGGGGGGATCGGGACCTGGAGCGCGTCGAAGAGCTTCGGCATGAACTGGATCGGGCTGGTGGTGGGCAGGTCGGTGTGCTTGAAGGGCGTGCGGTTGTTCCAGATCAGGAACGGCGTCTGGTGCGACCTGAGCAGCCCCTCCTTCTGCACCAGGTTCTGCGGGTAGACCTGGGGCGGCAGGTGGTCGCCGTAGAAGATCACCGCCGTCGGCTCGGGTGACTTCTTCAACGTGGCGAACAGCTTCGCCAGCGCGTCGTCGGTGCGCGCGATGCCGCGCGCGTACTGCCCGGCGAGCTTGGCGTAGTTCTCCGGCAGGCCGGTGGGGGCGATCGGGTCGTCGTACTGCCCCCCGAAGGGCATGTGGTTCTGCATGGTGATCAGGTGCGCGAGGACGGGCTTGTCGTTGCTGCGGATCTCGTCGAGGACCTCGTTGAAGGCGGAGTCGTCGTCGATGAACCGGCCGCCGCCGCGGGCCTTGTTCCTCATCGTGTCCTTGGTGATGAACTTCTCGAAGCCGAGCGTCTTGAAGACCTTGGGTCGGGCATACATCCGGGGGGAGAACGGGTGGATCGCGACAGGTGTGTGGCCGTGGTCGCGGAAGTACCCCACGGCGGAGGGGAAGGAGCTGTACTTCGAGACCAGCTGCTCGTAGGGGACGGCCAGCTGTGGCGAGAGCTGGCTGAGCGACTGACCGGTGAGGATCTCGTACTCGGTGTTGGCCGTCCCGCTGCCGAAGCCCGGCGCGAGCATCCTGCCCGAGACGGTGTTCGCCATCGCAGCCGTGGTCTTGGGGATGAGGTCCCGGGGGAACTTCACCGACGTGAGCCACGCCGGCTGGCTGAAGCTCTCGGAGAGGATGATCACCACGTTGGTCTTGTCCAGGGTCGCCGTCCGGCCCTGGTTCAACGCCTCGGCCTGCGCCTGGTAGCGCTTGGCGATCGCCTCGACCGCTGCCTTGGAGTAGCCCTTGGGCTCCTTCATCGCGACCACGTGCATGTTGAACAGCATCCCGGCGACGAAACCGTTGCGCTGGTAGTTCACCCGCTGGTCCCACGCGCGCCAGCGCAGGCCGGTGGAGTCGAAGGCGGCCCGCCACGGGTTGCCCTGCTCGTTGAAGTTGCCCGCGAGGTTGAGCAGGCCCAGGCAGACGAGGACGACGACGACGCGGGTCACCCGCAGCGCGATCAGGCCACGGCGCGACAAGGTCCGGCCCAGCACCGGGAACACGCGGGAGACCAGCCAGCCGAACGCCCCGGCGAGGAGCACGAGGACGACGAGCCCGACGGCACCCATGACCACCTTGGAGAGCGGCACCATCTGGAACAAGAAGCTCGGCTGGGAGAGGAAGGTGACGTCGCTGGGGTAGACGGGGTCGTCGCGCAGCTGGAGCTTGGTCACGTTGACCATGCCCACGAGGGCGGTGAGCGCCGTGACCACCCCGAGGGCGATCCAGAGTCGGCCGATCAGGGCCACGACCAGCAGCACGGCCACCCAGACCACCGCGACGCTCTCCGCGAAAGCGGGAGGTGGCGTGAAGGACTGGGTACGCAGGGCGGTCAGTGGTCCGGGAAAGGCCGAGGCGTTGAGCACCACGGTGGCCAGCAGTGCCCACAGAGCCGTGAGGGCGAGGGCTCCGAGGACGGTGATCATCTGGCGGATCCGGGAGGGGGGCCGGCCAGAAGGCTCAGGCACGGGTGCCACCTCTGCTGCCGGCTCGTCCGCCGCGCGCTTGCGCAAGCCGAGCATGGTGCGGAGCATACGTCGCTGGTTTGTGACCTTTCGCATGGAGCCACGCGGCGCCGGCGAGTTCTCGGTGAGTTCTCAGGTGAGGGTCGTGGCAGACTCACGCTCGGTCAGAGGTGCCGAGCACGAAGGAGTACGTCGGATGCAGTTCGGTCGCAGCTACGAGGAGTTCGAGGTCGGTGCGACCTACAAGCACTGGCCCGGCAAGACGGTCACCGAGTTCGACGACCACATGTTCTGCCTGTTGACGATGAACCACCACCCGCTGCACCTCGACGCCCACTACGCCGAGGAGACCAGCCAGTTCGGCAAGAACGTGGTGGTCGGGAACTACGTCTACTCGATCCTGCTGGGAATGAGCGTCCCCGACGTCTCCGGGAAGGCGCTCGCCAACCTCGAGATCGAGTCGCTGCGTCACGTGGCCCCCACCTTCCACGGCGACACCCTGTACGGCGAGACCACGGTGCTCGACAAGTGGGAGAGCAAGAGCAAGGACGACCGCGGGGTCGTGCACGTCGAGACCATCGGCTACAACCAGGACGGCAAGGTCGTGTGCCTGTTCCGTCGCAAGGTGATGGTGCCCAAGGACAGCTACCTCACCGAGCGGGGCGGCGAGCAGCCTGGACGGCCGGTGCCGCAGCCGGACAAGAACTGGCCCGGCGCCGTGGGGGAGTGACCGACTCGTGAGCGGTGCCGGAGATGGTGAGCTGTGGGTCGTGCGCCACGGTGAGACGGAGTGGAGCCGCGACGGACGGCACACCTCGCACACCGAGGTCGACCTCACCCCGGAGGGCGAGGACGTGGCCCGCCGGCTCGCGGAGAGATTCGCTGGGGTGGACCTCGACCTGGTGCTGAGCAGCCCGCGGCTCCGGGCCCGTCGTACAGCCGAGCTGGCGGGGTTTGCCGACGTCGAGCTCGACGGCGACCTCACCGAGTGGGACTACGGCGACTACGAGGGCATCACCACCAGAGAGATCCGCGAGAGCGTGCCCGGCTGGACGGCCTGGACGCACCCGTGCCCCGGCGGCGAGACGGCCGAGCAGGTCTCCCGACGACTCGACCGGGTGGTGGCCCGTGTCCGCGCCCACGGAGGGCGGGTGCTCGCGTTCAGCCACGGGCACGCCTCGCGGGCACTGGCCGCACGATGGCTCGATCGGCCGGTGAGCGAGGGGCGGCTCTTCAAGCTGGACACCGCCACGGTCTCGGTGCTCGCCTACGAGCGCGAGGCGCCGGTCGTGGCGCGCTGGAACTCCTGAGCACTACCCTCGGTCCCGTGCCGCTCAGTGCCTCGTGTCCACGCTGCACCTCGCCCGTCACCGGTGAGGGCGAGACCTTCACGTGCTCGGTGCACGGCCTGACCGAGCCGCTGTGGCGACCCGAGCAAGCCGACTACGACTCCTTCGCGGACCTCGTCGGCCGCAGTGACGAGCTGCCCACCTACCTGCCGTGGCCGATGAGCCCGGGCTGGTCCATCGCCGACTTCGGGTGTGTCGGCCATCCCGGCCGCGTGCGAGCGACGGTCACGGCCACCGTCGGCGCCAGCGACCTCGACGGCGAGGTCGAGGTCACGATCGTCTCCGAGGAACCGGGTGTCGGACTGGGTGCCCGCTGCGCCGGCACCACCTACGACGACCCGGGGCTGCAGATCAGCAACGGCCCTCCTGCCGTCCACGTGCGGGCCGGAGGCCGGGCCGTGCCGCTCTGGCTGGTCGAGGAGACAGCGGAGGGGACCGGGTCGGATCCGCTGTCCCACTCCGACGTCCTGGCCCGTGCCGTCTTCGCCGGCGAGGCCGACGGCCGGTGGCTGTGGCTGGTGATGAAGCCGGCCTCCGCCGCCCTGCTGCTCCACGACGAGTGGCTGCTCGCCGACGTGACCGGGTTCGGTCCGGAGGCGCTCGAGATGCCGTTCGGAGGACCTCGTCCCGCATGGTGAGCCGTTCGTCAGTTTCAGCCGGGACGCGCCGCGTGGACGGGGCATACGTGCACGTCGGGGGTGGCGCCGTACGGCACAATGAACGGTGATGTCAAAGACCACCGTTCTCGCCGTCGCCAACCAGAAGGGCGGCGTCGCGAAGACCACCACCGTGGCCTCGCTGGGCGCTGCGCTCGCCGAGCTCGGGGCGAAGGTCCTGCTGGTCGACCTCGACCCGCAGGCGTGCCTCACCTTCAGCCTCGGGATCGATCCCGAGGACCTCGACGTGTCGGTCCACCACGTGCTCACCAAGGGGCTCGACCCGGCTGAGGTCATCCTCCGGACCGACGACGGCGTGGACCTGCTCCCGGCGACGATCGAGCTCGCCCGCGCCGAGGCCGACCTGCTGACCCGGACCGGACGTGAGTACGTCATCCGCACGGCGGTCGAGGACACCGAGGGCTACGACTGGGTGCTGCTCGACTGCCCGCCCTCGCTCGGGGTGCTCACCGTCGCCGCGCTGACCGCCGCGACCGGGGTCCTGATCCCGCTCCAGTGCGAGACGCTCTCCCACCGTGGGGTCGGCCAGCTGCTCGACACCGTGCACGACGTGAAGAGGTTCACCAACCGCGAGCTCGAGGTCTGGGGCGTGCTGCCGACGCTGTACGACGGGCGCACCAACCATGCGCGCACCGTGCTCGAGACCATCTCGGAGACCTACGACCTCGACGTCATCGAGCCACCGATCCCGAAGTCGATCCGCTTCGCCGAGGCCCCCGCGGCCGGGCGGTCGATCCTGAAGACCTCGCGCACGAACAAGGGAGCCCAGGCCTACCGCGACGTAGCCGTCGCACTGACGAAGCGAGCCTGAGTGCCGGGGCCGGGGCGTCTTCGGGGCGGACCCCGCTGGGGCCGTCTCGTCGCCGCCGGCTCGGCCGCGGCCGTCACGCTCGTCACTCTTCTCGGCGGGATCGGAGTGCTGCCCGAGGGCACCCCGGCAGCGGCCGCTTCGAACGGCTCCGCGCAGTCGGCCACCCTGAGCGACGCGACGGTGCAGGTGCAGGCCCCGAGTGCGTGGCCCCGCATCGACCCGGCCCCGGCTGCGCTGCCGAGCGCCAGCGGGTCGGGCAAGCGGGTGGTCTTCGACATCAGCGACCAGCGCGTCTGGCTGGTCGGCGTCGACGGGCGGGTGCTTCGCAGCTACCTGGTCTCGGGAAGCGTCACCGACAACCTGGCGCCGGGGACGTTCGCGGTCTACTCGAGATCGCGCCACGCCGTCGGCATCGACGACTCGGGCACGATGGAGTTCTTCGTCCGGTTCGCCCGCGGGGCGAACGCCGCGATCGGGTTCCACAGCCTGCCCGTCAAGGACGGCCACGCGGTCCAGACGGTGGCCCAGCTCGGGACACCGCAGAGCCACGGGTGCATCCGCCAGGCCAGGCCGGACGCTCGCACGCTCTGGCGCTTCGCGCCCGTGGGCACCCAGGTCGTCGTCACCGCCTGAACGAGGCCCCCGGCCGGTTGGCCGAGGGCGTGCCGACCACCAGGGTCAGCTGGACTCGCCCGCTGCGGCGGGACGGCCACCGCGCGTGCGGCTGCGGCTGCGGTTGCGCTTGCGGGCGGGACGGTCTCCCGAGCCCTCGGTCGCAGCGGACTGCTGGCTCCGCTCACCGCCCGAGGAGTCCTTGGACCCGCCCTGGCTGCGGCCGCGTCCACTGCCGCCGCTGCTGCGGCCACCACGCCCGCTGCTCTCCGGCCGGGGCTTGCGCTCGACGGTGCCCTCGGGAACGATGCGGCCCTTCGTGCCGGGCGCGATCCCCTGGTCGTGCAGGAAGTGCTCGGAGCTGGAGTAGGTCTCCAGCGGCTCGTCGAAGGGCAGGTCGTGCGCCTTGTTGATCATCTTCCAGCGGTGCAGGTCGGCCCAGTCGACGAAGGTGATCGCGATGCCGGTCGCGCCCGCACGGCCGGTGCGGCCGATGCGGTGCAGGTAGACCTTCTCGTCCTCGGGGCAGGTGTAGTTCACGACGTGGGTCACGCCGGTGACGTCGATGCCGCGCGCGGCCACGTCGGTGGCGACCAGGACCTGGAGCTTGCCCTCGCGGAACTTGGTGAGCGCGCGCTCGCGGGCGGCCTGGGCCATGTCGCCGTGCAGCGGGGCAGAGCTGAAGCCGCGCTCCTCGAGGTCGTCGGCGATGCGCTGCGCCTGCCGCTTGGTGCGGGTGAACACGATCATCAGGTCGGCGCCCTCGGCCTGCAGCAGGCGACCGATCATCTCCGGCTTGTCGAGGTCGTGGGCCTGGTAGATGAACTGCGCCGTCGCCGGCACCATCTGGTCGTCCTCGGCGGACTCGGCGCGGATGTTCATCGGGTGGCGCATGTGGGTGCGCGCCAGGGACACGATCGCGGCGGGCATCGTGGCCGAGAACAGCATCGTCTGACGCGTCTCGGGGGTCTGCTTGAGCAGCCGCTCCACGTCCGGCAGGAAGCCGAGGTCGAGCATCTCGTCGGCCTCGTCGAGCACCAGGGACTTCACGTGCGAGATGTCGAGGGACTTGCGGTTCATCAGGTCGATGAGCCGACCCGGCGTACCGACGACCACCTCGACGCCCGCGGCGAGGGCGTCCAGCTGGGGCTCGTAGGGCACGCCGCCGTAGACGGTGAGGACGCGGATGCCGCGGTCCTTGCCGGCCATCGTGAGGTCCTTGCTGACCTGCAGGGCCAGCTCGCGCGTGGGAGCGACGATCAGGGCCTGCGGCTTGCCGGGGGCAGCGAGGTCCTCGAAGTCGGGGTCGTGCTGCGCGACGGCGCGCTGCAGGACCGGGATGCCGAAGGCGAGGGTCTTGCCGGTGCCGGTGCGCGCCTGGCCGATCAGGTCGGTCCCCATCAGGGCGACCGAGAGGGTCATCTCCTGGATCGGGAACGGGGTGACGATGTTGGCGCGCTCGAGCGCCTGGGCGATTTCGGGGAGTACCCCGAGCTCTCTGAAGGTAGTCAGGATCTTGCCTGTTCTGTGCTGACTCGCAGGGGAGTCGATGGATTCAAGTCTGGTCTTTCGTACGCCGCTGGCGAGCCGCCCACAGTGGGTCTTCGGTGTGTCGACAAGGGGGCATCAAGCCCGCGGTCCGTCCTCAGTCTATCGGTAGGCTGCCGACATGACCGAAACCTCGCCCGTGGACCCGGCCGTGACGACCGTGGGGGCGCCCGGCGGGACCGCGCCGCCGGAGCAGGACTCGGTCGCGTTCGAGGACCCCGCCTACCGCGCCGCGGTGGTCGATCTGCTGGGTGCGATCACCTACGGCGAGATCTCCGCCTTCGAGCGGCTCGCCGACGACGCCAAGCTCGCCGAAGCCCTCCCGGACAAGCTGGCGCTGGCCAAGATGGCCACCGTGCAGTTCGGGCACGTCGAACCGCTGCTCGAGCGCATCTCGACCCTGGGGGTCGACCCGATGGAGGCGATGGCACCGTTCGTGAAGCCGTTCGACGTCTTCCACACGGCCACGGCGCCGAGCGACTGGCTCGAGGGCCTGATCAAGGCCTACGTCGGAGACGGCCTCGCTGCCGACTTCTACGTCGAGATCGCGGCGTACCTCGACGCAGGGACCCGCCAGCTGATCGTCGACTCGCTCGCCGACGCGGGCCACGCCGACTTCGTGGTGGACCGGGTGCGCCGGGCCATCGAGGAGGACCACCGGGTCGGTGGCCGACTGGCACTGTGGGGCAGGCGGCTGATGGGGGAGGCGCTCTCGCAGGCCCAGCGGGTGGCGGCCGAGCGGGACTCGCTCGCCGCGCTGCTGGCCGGCGGCGTCGACCGTCCCGGGATGGACCTCGCGGCGCTCTCGCGCATGTTCGGCCGGCTCACCGAGAACCACGCCCGACGCATGGACGAGCTGGGGCTCGCTTCCTGACTTACGCGCTCTCGCTGCGCGGGTCCTGGGACGGGTGTGGTCGGCTTCACAGGCTAAATAGTTGTCATAGTCAACCAGTTGTCCTAGGCTGAGACCCGCTGCCGGACGCCCCGGCACCCGGTCAGCTCCGCAGACAGCAAGGACCCGCATGCCCGAGAACCGCACGCCGTCCCCGACGGCGGAGATGACGCACCACGAGATCGTCGAGGTCCTCATCGGGCTGATGTCGGCGCTGTTCGTCGCGATCGTCAGCGCGACGATCGTCTCCACGGCGCTGCCGACTATCATCGCCGACCTCGAGGGCACCCAGACGCAGTACACCTGGGTGGTCACGGCCTCGCTCCTCGCGATGACGGTGACCAGCCCGATCTGGAGCAAGCTCTCGGACCTGTACAACAAGAAGCTCCTGGTCCAGGTCGCGATCGTCATCTTCCTGGTCGGGTCGCTGGCCGCGGGTGCGGTGCAGAACGTGCCCGAGCTGCTGGCTGCGCGTGCCGTCCAGGGCCTCGGCATGGGCGGTCTGGTGTCGCTGGCCCAGTCGATCCTCGGCTCGATCATCCCGCCGCGGGAGCGCGGACGGTACAGCGGATACCTCGCGGCCACGATGGCGGTCGCGACCGTCTCCGGCCCGCTCCTGGGCGGGGTCGTCGTCGACGCTGCCGGCTGGCGCTGGTGCTTCTGGGTCGCCGTGCCCTTCGCCGTCGTCGCTCTGGTGATGCTGCAGAAGTTCCTGCACCTCGAGACCATCCGTCGCCCTGTCAAGATCGACTACTGGGGCGCACTGTTCATCACCGTCGCGGCCAGCCTCCCGCTGGTCTGGGTCTCCTTCGCGGGCAACGACTTCGGCTGGTGGTCCGTGCCGACCGCCGAGTTCCTGGGCGTCGCGCTGATCGCCCTCGTCGCCGCGGTCCTCGTCGAACGCAGGCACGTCGACGCCCTGGTGCCGCCGCGGATCCTGCGCAGCCGGATCACCCAGCTCTCGATCCTGGGCAGCCTCGCCGTCGGAGTGGCTCAGTTCGGCGCTTCGGTGTTCCTGGCGCAGTACTTCCAGGTCGCCCGCGACCACACGCCCACCGAGGCGGGCCTGCTGATGCTGCCGCTCATCGCCGGCAACATGGTCGGCGCCACGGGAAGCGGGCAGTACATCACCCGCACCGGCCGGTGGAAGGGCGTCATGCTGCTCGGCTCGGCCCTGCTCGTGGCTGGTCTCGCCCTGATGGGCACCATCGACCACCTGAGCCCGATGTGGCACCTGAGCATCTACATGGTCCTGATGGGCCTCGGTACCGGTGCGCTGATGCAGAACCTGGTGCTCGTCGTGCAGAACACCGTGGACGTCACCGACGTCGGTGCGGCCAGCGGCACGGTCAGCTTCTTCCGCTCGTTGGGCGGCACGGTCGGGGTCGCGGCCCTCGGTGCGGTGCTGGCCAACCGGGTGGCCGAGAAGATCTCGGCGGGCCTGGCCGGTGCCGGGATCCCGGCCTCCGGCGGTGGGGGAGCGGGGACGCTCGACCTCGACAGGCTCCCGCCCGCGGTCGGCGCGATCGTGCGCACGGCGTACGCCGACGCCACCGGCCGGATCTTCCTGATCGCCGGCGTGATCGCGCTGCTCACCTTCGTCGCGGTCGCGCTGATGCCGGTGACCGAGCTGCGCACCACGATCCGCAAGATCGAGCCGGTCGCCCCGGACGACGTGCGTGAGGACGCGCTGGTCTGAACGGGCTGCTACGCGGTCAGGAGCGGAAGCCGACCTGCCCGGTCACGCTGGTGGAGATGTCGACGTAGGCGAGCTTCTCGCCGGGGACGACGACGCGACGGCCCTTGGTGTCGGTGAGGGCGAGCACGCCGCCCTTCTCGAGCGCGGCGGAGACCGCCGCCTGGACCCCCTCGGAGTCGAGGGTGCTGTCGATGGTCAGCTCGCGGGTGACGTTCTGGACGCCGATCTTGACCTCCATCAGGAGGACCTCCTTGTTGAATCGGATCTTGCTCTGCGTGCACTCTGTCAGGCGCCGCCTGACTGCTGCCGGGTGCCCGGTCCGGCGACCGGCTCGCGACCTGCCGGAGACCGTCGTGGACCCGCGACCCGGGGGTGCCCCGAAGGCTCTCGCCGGTGCGGCTCAGCCGTGCGGCTCGTCGGTGCGTGGGTAGCCGCCGATGCCGCGCCAGGCAAGGCCGGCGACCAGCGAGGCGGCGTCGCCCCGGTCGATGGTGCCACCCTCGGTGAGCCAGAACCGGGCGCTCACCTGGGCCATCCCCACCAGGGAGACGGCGAGGAGCTGCGACTGCTCCTCCGGCAGTCCGGTGTCGTCCGCGATGACGTGCGCGATCAGCTTCGCGCACTCCACGGTGACCCGGTCGACCCGGGCCCGCACCGCAGGTTCGTTGGTGAGGTCGGACTCGAAGACCAGTCGGAACGCACCCTCGGCGCTGGAGACGTACTCGTAGAAGGCGTGCATGGTGGCGGTGACGCGGAGCTTGTTGTCCTCCGTCGACTCGAGCGCCCGCGCCGCACTCGAGATGATCGTGTCGCAGGACTGGTCGAGCAGCGCCACGTACAGGTCGAGCTTGCCGGGGAAGTGCTGGTACAGCACCGGCTTCGACACCCCGGCGCGTTCGGCGATGTCGTCCATCGCGGCCGCGTGGTAGCCCTGGGCGACGAAGACCTCGAGAGCTGCGGTCAACAGCTGCGCCCTGCGGGCGCGCCGCGGGAGCCGTACGCCACGCCCGGTGCCGTTTTCCTTCGTGCCCTCTCTCGTCGTCACCCTCGCAGACTACAAGCAGCCTGGGATCGCGGCCCGGGTGCGGGGCCGGCCGTCGCCGATCGGAGGGAGGTCCTCCGAGGTGTGGACGGCCGTCAATAGCTCGTTCCGATCTGCACTTTTTATCGCGTTGGCCTTGCTAGACCGCAATCCGGCCTTTGTTGCGGATCGTCCGAAGTGGCGCTCTCATGACGGGGTAGGGCAGGGGGCCCTCGTTCATCGGCGTGAACCGAGGTGGTGGCATGAGTTCAGCCAACTCGAGCCGGGCCCGTAGATGGTGGGCGTTCGTGGCTCTGATCGGCGTGCTGGTGACGTCGAGCGGCTTGGCCCTGACGGCGAGCGCCGGCAGCGCCAACGCCGTCGGCGGGCCTGACATCTGCCACCCCGTCAACGGCAAGGGTGGGCTGGGCAACGGCTGGAGCCTGATCGGTCCGGCCCAGGCTTCGGCGCACCTCGACGAGGTCGACGGCAACGCCCCCCAGCACACCAGCAAGGACGGCAGCGAGGGACCGTGCACCGAGGTCGTCCCCACACCTACGGTGTGCCCCTACGACACGGACCGTGCCGGCGAGCCCCAGGCGGCCGCGGTCTCGGCACCGGCCATGATCTCGACCGTGGTCCAGGCAGGGCTGGTCGGTCCGGCCACCGACCGAGCGGCCCCGAGCCTCTGGTCCCAGGGACTCTTCCTGGCCCTGGCCGGTGCGCTGGCGTTGCTGATCGGTGGTCTCGGGGCGATGCGTCGACGCGGTGTCGGCACAGACATCTAGCAGCGACGGGAAGTGCGGCGGGCCTGGTCACCGGTCCGTCCTCGCGCCTGACGCGCCGGGACACGTCGATCGCACCACCACGACCGCGCCTGCTCCGAAGGGGCCGGACCGCGCGCGTCCGAATGGCGGGCACCGCTCTGACCCCCTCGTCGTGTGCTGGGAACATGGCGAGCAGTCGAGGTGTTGTCCCTCAAGACGCGCACGCCGAAGCAAGGAGTAGTTCCTGTGTCACTTCCCGCCCTGGTCCAGCCGGCCGACGAGCTCACCGTCGACGAGGTACGCCGCTACAGCCGGCACCTGATCATTCCCGACGTCGGCATGACCGGCCAGAAGCGGCTCAAGAACGCCCGCGTGCTCGTGATCGGCGCAGGCGGCCTCGGCAGCCCGGGCCTGCTCTACCTCGCGGCAGCCGGCGTCGGCACTCTCGGCATCGCGGAGTTCGACGAGGTGGACGAGTCCAACCTGCAGCGTCAGGTCATCCACGGCCAGTCCGACATCGGCAAGTCGAAGGCCGTCTCGGCGAAGGAGTCCATCGAAGAGATCAACCCGCTGGTGAACGTGATCGTCCACGACGTGCGTCTGGACAACGACAACGTTCTCGAGATCTTCAAGGACTACGACCTCATCGTCGACGGCACGGACAACTTCGCGACCCGCTACATGGTCAACGACGCGGCGTACTTCCTGAAGATCCCCTACGTGTGGGGCTCGATCTACCGCTTCGACGGCCAGGCCAGCGTCTTCTGGCCGACCCTGACCACCGAGGACGGCTCCAGCGCGGACGCGCCGTGCTACCGCTGCCTCTACCCCGAGCCGCCGCCGCCCGGGATGGTGCCGAGCTGCGCCGAGGGCGGTGTGCTCGGTGTCCTGTGCGCCAGCATCGGCTCGATCCAGGTGAACGAGGCGATCAAGCTGCTCACCGGCATCGGTGACGCGGCCGTCGGCAAGCTCGTGATCTACGACGCCCTCGAGCTGGAGTGGCGCACGCTGAAGGTGCGCAAGGACCCCAACTGCGCACTGTGCGGGGACAACCCGACCGTCACCGGGCTGATCGACTACGAGTCCTTCTGCGGTGCCGTCTCCGAGGAGGCTGCAGACGCGGCTGCGGGCTCCACGATCTCGGTGTCGACCCTCGAGCAGATGCTCAAGGAGCGCGACAACGGCGAGCGCGACTTCGTCCTCGTGGACGTCCGCGAGGAGAACGAGTACGAGATCAACAAGATCCCGGGCTCGGTGCTGATCCCCAAGGGGGAGTTCCTCAACGGCAACGCGTTCGAGCAGCTCAGCCAGGACAAGCCCGTCGTGCTGCACTGCAAGGCGGGGGTGCGCTCCGCCGAGGCCCTCGCGGTGCTCAAGGGCGCGGGGTACGACGACGCGGTGCACGTCGGCGGTGGAGTCGTGGCCTGGGTGAACCAGATCGACCCCTCGCAGCCGTCGTACTGACACCGGGGCAGCCGGGATCGGCTTCGGGGGCGTAACCCGACGGGGTCTGGGGCGTTGAGCACGAAAAAGCGCTCTTTCCGCCCCACCGAAAGGCCCCACCGCATGCGTCTGTCCCGCGCCATCCTGGCTACCGCCACCTCCGCCGCACTCGCCCTGACAGGACTCGCGGCCACCACGAGCACCGCCACTGCGGCGCCGGCGAAGGCGAAACGCTCCGTCGCCGCCGCCTGGGCGCCTGCCGCTACGGCTGCCATCCACCCCGGCACGATGATGTACACCGACGGCGCCCAGTGCACGGCGAACTTCGTCTACACCGACGCGGCCGCCAACGTCTATCTCGGCTACGCCGCACACTGCGCGGGACAGGGCGCCGCGACCGACACCAACGGCTGCAACGTCGACTCGGTCCCGCTCGGCACCAAGGTCGACTTCAGCAACGACGGCAACCTGGTCAGCGAGGGCCAGGTCGTCGGTCACGGTGTGCTCGCCTACAGCTCCTGGATCACCGAGCGCCGGCTCGGCACCAAGGACGCGAACACCTGCGCCTACAACGACCTGGCTCTGGTCAAGGTCGATGCGGCCGACGTGTCCAAGGTGAACCCCTCGGTCCCGTTCTGGGGCGGCCCGACCGGGATCGACACCGACGGCACGCAGGCCGGCGACCGGGTCTGGACCTACGGCAACTCCAGCCTGCGGGCGGGTGCCTCGCCGCTGTCTCCGCACACCGGCGTGAGCCTGGGCGACGACCCGGCCGACGGTGGCTGGACCCACCCGCTCTACACCGTGACCCCCGGCATCCCGGGTGACTCAGGCTCCGGCTTCATGTCGGAGGGCGGCAAGGCGGTCGGCACGCTCTCCACGCTCGGCCTGGCGCCGCTGCCGGCGTCGAACAACATCGGCGACCTGAACAAGGAGCTCGCGTTCGCCCAGGCCAACTCGGGCATCTCCGGGCTGACCATGGTCAACGGCACCGAGCCCTTCTCGCCGATCCTCTGAACGGGTACCGCACGCAGCAACAGCAGGGGTGACGACGGCGCCCATCCTCGACCGGGGGTGGGCGCCGTCGTGCTGCCATCATCGGGGCATGGACCCGGAGGACTACGTCGAGGCGGTGCTCGTCGTCGTCGAGCAGGTGCCGAGCGGTCGGGTGACCAGCTACGGCGCCATCGCCGAGCGCGTCGGCGCGGGCGGGCCCCGCGGGGTCGGCCGGGTGATGTCCCAGCACGGCGGCTCGGTGCCGTGGTGGCGGGTGATCCGCTCGGACGGGTCGCTGCCCACCTGTCACGACGAGGAGGCCCGCGCGCACTACCTCGACGAGGGCACGCCACTGCGCCCGTCCGGGCGCGTCGACATGCCCCGCGCGTTCTGGCACCCGTGATCCGCGGCCGGACCGGAAGCCGGCACCCGGCCCCGCACGACACCCGGCACGACACCCGGCAGGACACCCCGCACCACACCTGGCGTTCCCCGGTGTCGGTGCGGGGTGTTTGGGTGTCCCCGTGAGATCTGACGCGCGCACCGGGGAGCCGGCCACGGCCTACACCCTCGTGCGCACGCAGTCCGATGCGCGCTCGGCGCCCGTGCTCGACGAGTCCCAGCAAGCGGTGGTGGACCACCCCGGAGGTCCGCTCCTGGTGCTGGCCGGTCCCGGCACCGGCAAGACCACGACGCTGGTCGAGGCGATCGTCGACCGCGTCGAGAACCGGGGCGCCTCGCCGGACTCGGTGCTGGCGCTCACCTTCAGCCGCAAGGCCGCCGAGCAGCTGCGTGACCGGGTGGCGGCCCGGCTGGGGCGGACCACCTCGACCACCATGTGCGCGACGTTCCACTCCTTCGCCTACGGGCTGATCCGGAAGTACTCCCCACCGGAGCTCTACCCGGGACCGCTGCGCCTGCTCAGTGCGCCCGAGCAGGACGTGGTGCTGCGCGAGCTGCTGCTCGACACCCCGGAGGCGGTCCGGTGGCCCGAGGCGCTGCAGCGGGCCTCCCAGACGCGCGGTTTCGCCCACGAGGTCGCCGCGGTGCTCGGTCGGGCCCGGGAGAAGGGCCTGGACCCCGCGGCGCTGCGCGCCCTCGGTGCCGAGCACGGGCTGCCCGAGTTCGTCGCGGCCGGGTGGTTCCTCGAGCAGTACCTCGTGAACCTCGACGCTCAGGGAGCCACTGACTACGCCGACCTGATCCGGCGCGCGGTCATCGAGACCGCCGAGCACCAGGCCGAGCTGCGTGCGCGGTTCCAGCACGTCTTCGTCGACGAGTACCAGGACACCGACCCGGGCCAGGTGCGGCTGCTCCGGTCGCTGGCCGGGGACGGGGCCGACCTCACGGTGGTCGGCGACCCGCACCAGTCGATCTACGCCTTCCGGGGCGCCCAGGTCCGCGGCATCCTCGACTTCCCGGCCCAGTTCCCCCACCGCGACGGCCGCCCCGGTGACGTGCTGGCGCTCTCCCGGGTGCGGCGGTTCGGCCCCCGCATCCTGGCAGCGAGCCAGCGTGTGGCTGCGCGGATCCCGCTCACGGGCAGCATCGACGAGGGAGCTCGCGCGGTGTTCACCCATCCGGAGACGGTCGCGCAAGGTCCCGACCGGGTCGAGGTGTTCTCCGTCGACACCGAGCGGGCGGAGGTCGAACGGCTCGCCGACCTGTTGCGACGCGCCCATCTCGAGGACGGTGTGCCCTGGTCGCAGATGGCGGTGCTCGTGCGTTCGGGGCGCACCTCGATCCCGGTGCTGCGTCGGGGGCTCACCGGCGCGGGGGTTCCCGTGGAGGTGGCCAACGACGAGACCCCGCTCGCTCGCGAGCCTGCGGTCCGTCCGCTGCTCGCGGCACTGCGGGCCGTGGTGAACCTCGACAACGACGACCCTGACCATCCCGGCTACCTCGACCCTGCGGCGGCCGAGGGGCTGCTGCTCTCGCCGATGGTCGGGTTGGACGCCACCGACATCCGCGCCCTCTCGCGTGCACTCCGCGAGCGCGACAAGGTGGCCGCCCAGACGGAGGACCGCAGCCCCTCGCCCTCGAGCGAGCTGCTCCGGGAGGCAGTGCTCGACAGCCGTCGGCTGCTGGGGACGACCCGGGGGGCGCTCGACCCCGTGGTGGCGCGGGTGGCCTCGCTCTCAGACCTGCTGCGCGGCGGGCGAGAGGCCCTCGACGGCTCCGCCACGGTCGAGGAGGTCCTGTGGGAGCTCTGGTCCGGCACCAGCTGGCCGGAGCGGCTGCGCCACCGCGTGCAGCGCGGGGGCGCCGGTGCGCGGCTCGCGAACCGTGACCTCGATGCTGTCTGCGCGCTCTTCGAGGTGGCGGCTCGCGCCGAGGAGCAGCGGGGCCACACCAGCGTGGACGCGTTCCTCGAGACGATCGACGCCCAGGAGATCCCCGCGGACACGCTGGCCGACCGGGGGATCCGCGGGGACTCGGTGCGGCTGCTCACCGCCCACCGGTCCAAGGGGCTGGAGTGGCGACTGGTGGTGGTCGCCCACGTCCAGGAAGGTGCCTGGCCCGACCTGCGTCGCCGTGCGACCCTGCTCCAGGCGGACCGGATCGGCGCCGAGCGCTACGCCGTACCGGTGCTCCAGCCCGACACCACGACCCGCGAGCTGCTCGCCGAGGAGCGTCGGCTCTTCTACGTCGCGTGCACCCGGGCACGAGAGCGCCTGGTGGTCACGGCGGTCCGGTCGCCCGAGGACGACGGCGAGCAGCCCTCGCGCTTCCTGGCCGAGCTCGGTGTCGACGCGACCCACCGTCCCGGACGTCCCCCGCGTCCGCTGTCGCTCGCCGGACTCGTCAGCGAGCTCCGTCGCACCGCGGCCGACCCGGCCTCGCCCGAGTCGTTGCGCGCGATCGCCGTGCGACGCCTCGCCCGCCTCGCGGCCGAGATCCGGCCGGACGGACGCGCGCTCGTCCCCGCGGCCGATCCCAGCAGCTGGTGGGGCACTCGCGACCTGAGCCGGGCCGACCAGCCGCTGCGCCCCACGGACCAGCCGGTCGAGCTCTCGGCGAGCGCCCTCGGTGGCCTCCTCGAGTGCCCCGCGAAGTGGTTCCTCGAGCGTGAGGCGGCTGGCGCACGCAAGTCCAGCCAGAGCCAGGGATTCGGCAACCTCGTCCACGCGATCGCGGACCGGGTGGCGAAGGGCGAGCTCGGGAGCGGCCCGGACGCGGTCGAGGAGCTGATGGTGCTGGTCGACGACGTCTGGGACCAGCTCGGCTTCCGTACGCCGTGGTCACGCGGTCGCGAGCACGAGGAGGTCCGCAAGGCGCTGACCCGGTTCCTCGACTGGCACCACCGGCCGGGGGCACGCACCGTCCTGGCCACCGAGTGCGAGCTCAGGGCGGAGGTCGGACTGCCTGACGGGCAGAGCGTCGTGCTCCGCGGCTACGCGGACCGCCTCGAGGTCGATGATGCCGGACGGGTGATCGTCGTCGACCTGAAGACCGGCAAGTACCCACCCACCGACAAGTCGCTGGTGGAGAACCCTCAGCTCGGGCTCTACCAGCACGCCGTGAACCACGGCGCCCTCGACGACCTCCTCGACGGTCCCGGTGCTGCCGGTGGCGCGGAGCTGTGGCAGCTGCGCAAGGAGACCCGCGGCCAGCTCAAGGTCCAGGCGCAGGCGCCGCAGTCCGGTGACGAGGACGGCGTCCTGCCGGTCGAGCACCAGCTGGTGCGCGCGGTCTCCGCGCTGCGTGCGGAGGAGTTCCCGGCCCAGCCCTCCGGGTTGTGCGACCGGTGCGACTTCGTGACGTTCTGCCCCGCGCACGTCTCGGGCTCGGTGCTCTCGTGAGCGTCGTCCCGGTGGACAGCGCGGCCGACCTGCGGCGGCTGATGGGCACCGACTTCGAGTTCAGCCGGGCCCAGTGGGAGGTCATCAGCGCTCCGCTCGAGCCAGCCGTGGTGATCGCCGGAGCGGGATCGGGCAAGACGTCGGTGATGGCGGCGCGTGTGGTCTACCTCGTCGCCACGGGACAGGTGGCACCCGACGAGGTGCTCGGGCTCACCTTCACCACCAAGGCGACCTCGGAGCTCGCGACCCGGGTGCGCACCGCGCTCGCGGCCTCCGGGCTCGACGAGGCCGGGCCGCCCGTGGGAGAGCCGGACGAGCTGCCCGAGCGGGTGGAGCCGGCGGTGTCGACCTACAACGCCTACGCTGCGTCGCTGCTCACCGAGCACGGCTTGCGGATCGGGCACGAGCCGGACACCCGGGTGATGGCGGACGCATCGCGCTACCAGGTGGCGGCACGCGCCATCGAGCGGCACACCGGGACCGTCGCTCGGCTCAGCGAGCACCCGAAGTTCGCCATCGAGTACCTCCTCGCCCTCGACGGCGAGCTGAACGAGCACCTCGTCGGCATCGACCAGGTGCGCGCCTGGCACGCGCGCGAACGTCCGCGATTCGAGGCGGCGCTGGCCACCTCGCGGGCCAGGACCGAGATCACGAAGGTCCTCGACCGGATGCTCGAGCGCGAGGAGATCCTCGACCTCGTCGAGGGCTACCGGAGGCTGAAGGCACAGTTCGGCCTGATGGACTTCTCCGACCAGATCGCGCTCGCGGCCGAGCTCGCACGCACCGAGCCCGAGGTGGGTCGCCTCGAGCGTGCGAAGTACCGCATCGTGCTCCTCGACGAGTACCAGGACACGTCCGTGGCCCAGGCCCAGCTGCTCAGCTCCCTGTTCTCCGGGCCGGGTCCGCAGGCCGGGCGGGGACATGCGGTGACGGCCGTGGGTGACCCCAACCAGGCCATCTACGGCTGGCGTGGCGCCTCGGTGTCCAACATCTTGAACTTCTCCGACTCGTTCCCGTCCGGTTCGGGCGGGCCGGTCACGACGTACTCGCTGACGGTGAACCGCCGGTCGGACCGGCTCATCGTGGACGTGGCCAACGCGCTGTCGGCGCCCCTGCTCGGGGACCCGGCGCGGGTGGCACCTCTCGAGGCCGAGCACGACGCGGCGCCCGGAGCCGTTCACGCGGTCGTGCACGGGACCTACGCCGACGAGCTCGACTGGCTGGCCACCCAGGTGATCGCCGACCGTGCGGCGATGACCCAGCCTCGCTGGAACGAGATCGGCGTGCTGACCCGGGACAACAAGCACGCGGCCGACGTGTTCGACGCGCTCACCGCGCGGGAGATCCCGGTGGAGATCGTCGGCCTCAAGGGGCTGATGCGGCTGCCCGAGGTCTCGGAGGTCGTCTCGACGCTGTCGCTCCTGCAGGACCTGACCGCCAACGCCGACCTGCTCAACCTGCTCAACGGCCCCCGCTGGGCGATCGGTGCCCGGGACCTCGCCCTGCTCGGCAGGCAGGCGCGCGACCTGACCGGGGCCCGCCTGCACGAGGAGGAGGTCACCGTCAGCGAGGAGCTGCAGCGGGCCGTGGAGGGTGCCGATCCGACCGAGGTCGTCTCGCTCAGCGATGCGCTCGCAGACCCCGGCGACCGGCCCTACTCCTCCGAGGCCCGCAGGCGGTTCGCGCTGCTGGCCGAGGAGCTTCGGCTGCTGCGCACCTACGCCGGTGAGCCCCTGCTCGACCTGGTCCGCCGGATCATCGACACCACCGGCATCGACATCGAGCTCTCGTCCTCGGTCTCCCCGGCCGCCGCGGCTCGACGGGACAACCTCGACCTGTTCGTCAAGGCCGTCGCCGAGTTCCAGGCGATCGACGGCCAGGTGACGCTGCCCTCGCTGCTGGCGTGGCTGCAGGCGGAGGACGAGATGGGAAGCGGGCTGGACCAGGCCACTCCGTCGGAGGCCGACTCGGTCAAGCTGCTCACGGTCCACCGCGCCAAGGGGCTCGAGTGGTCCTCGGTCTTCCTGGTCGGGGTGTGTGCCGAGAAGTTCCCGGTCGACAAGGCCCGCTCGCAGTGGACCACCGTCGGCAAGGTGCTGCCCGCGCCTCTGCGCGGAGACGCGGCCGACGTGCCCCAGCTCCGGGGCTACGACAAGCCGGCCATCCTGGCGCTCACCGAGGAGGCTCGGGCCCACCAGGCGATCGAGGAGCTGCGCCTGGGCTACGTCGCCTTCACCCGAGCCAAGCACGTGCTGTGGGTCTCGTCCTACCAGTGGAGCCCGACCAGGCAGCGGCCGTTGCTGCCCTCGCCCTACCAGCAGACCGTGCGCGAGACGCTCGAGACGCTCGGCCAGCCGCTCGATCCCTGGCCTGCGCAGCCGCAGGAGGGCACCGTCAACCCTCTTCACGCTGCGAACACCGCGGTGCCGTGGCCCAGCACCGCACGCACCGCCGAGCACGAGCGTCGTCTGCTCGCCGCTGCGCTGGTGCGCGCGGAGATCGACGCCCCCTCCGAGGTGCCCGTGGAGCTCGACACGGTCACCGCCTCCACGGTGGCGGAGTGGGACGAGGAGCTGGAGCGCCTGCTGACCGAGGCCCGGGCCGACCGTTCGGGGATCGTGGAGGTCCCCATGCCGTCCAGCCTGTCCGCGACCTCCCTGGCACGCCTGCGCGACGATCCGGACCAGTTCGCCCGCGACCTGGTCCGGCCGATGCCGCGCCGGCCCTCGCCGGCTGCCCGGTTCGGCACCCGCTTCCATGCCTGGATGGAGACACGCTTCGGGCAGCAGTCCCTGCTCGACCCCGACGACCTCCCCGGCCGCGGCGACCTGGGCATCGACGACGAGGACGCGTTGCGGGAGCTGATCGCCGCCTTCGAGGCCGGACCGTACGCCGACCGGGTGCCGTTCGCCGTCGAGCCGCCGTTCGCGCTGGTGCTCGCCGGGCAGGTGGTCCGCGGCCGCATCGACGCGGTGTACGCCGAGCCGGATGGCGACTACCTCGTGGTGGACTGGAAGACCAACCAGCGGCAGACGGCCGATCCGCTCCAGCTCACGATCTACCGCGTCGCGTGGGCCGAGCTGATGGGCATTCCCCTCGAGAGGGTGCGTGCGGCCTTCCACTACGTGCGGTCGGGGGAGACCGTCGAGCCCCCGGATCTCGGCGATCGGGAGACGCTCGAGCAGATGCTGCGGGCGGGGGCGCCTCCGCACTAGCCGGTCGAGGGGGCAACTTGCCGGTTTCCCCTCGAAATCACCCGCACTGCGCGACGATTCAGGTCGAGGCGCGGCACGCGGGAGCAGCGCGAGGGGGCAGGGAATGTACGGATCTTCTACGCTGCTCACAGTCGGGCACGCCATCGACCGGGCCAAGGAACAAGGCATGACCGTCCGGATGAACATCGCCGGCGAATGGGTCACCGGCGTCATCGTCAGCAGCGACGGTCACGGAGTGGCCATGCTCGAGCCGAGCGGCGAGCTGTGCGTGGCCCGCCACGACGCCATCATCTGCGTCCGTCTGCCCTCCGGCGCCGACGAGGACGACCGGCACTAGCACGCGGCTAGGGCTCGACCGGCTCCGTGGAAGTGCCCAGCGCGGCCTGGAGCGCGATCTCGACCATGGCGCCGAAGCCTTGTTCCCGCTCCTGGGAGGTGCTCTCCTCACCGGTGACGATGTGGTCGCTGACGGTGCACACGGCCAGCGCCTGGCGCTGGTAGGCGGCGGCCAGGGTGTAGAGCGCGCAGGCCTCCATCTCGACGGCGAGGACGCCGTGGGCGACCATCGGCTCCATCAGCTCCGGGCGCGGGGAGTAGAAGGTGTCGCCCGAGAAGATCAGGCCCACGTGCGCGGTCACTCCGTCCAGTGCCCTCGCGGCGTCGTCGGCTGCGCGTAGCAGCGCGAAGTCGGCCACCGCGGCGTAGTCGAGCCCGTGGAAGCGCAACCGGTTCATGGAGGAGTCGGTGCAGGCACCCGAGGCGATCACGACGTCGCGCAGGGCCACCCGCTCGGTCAGCGATCCGCACGAGCCCACCCGCACGACCCGGCGTACGTCGTAGTGCTCGAACAGCTCGTTGACGTAGATCGACATCGACGGCTGGCCCATTCCCGATCCCTGCACCGAGACCGGCTGCCCGTGCCAGGTGCCGGTGTAGCCGTACATCCCACGGACCTCGCTGTAGCAGCTGGCGTCCTCGAGGAAGGTCCGGGCGATCCACCTGGCTCGAAGAGGGTCGCCGGGCAGGAGCACCGTGGGTGCGACCTGACCCGGCTCGGCTCCGATGTGTGTGCTCATGCCGACAGACTCTAGGGTCCCCGGTGGCCCCGGTCTGCGGTGCTCAGCGTCGTGCGGCGCGGCGCAACCACTGCGGCGCCACGAGGAAGGCCTCGGCCCTGAGGGCCGCCGTGCCGACCCGCGGCAGGTCGCTCGCGTCCTCGAAGCACAGGTAGCGGGGAAGCCACTCGGGCTGGTACTTCGCGTTGGCCCGGTAGAGCGACTCGATCTGCCAGAAGCGGGAGAGCCAGATCAGGATCGAGTGCCACAGCCTCAGGACCGGGCCGGCACCGAGCTGCTCGCCGCGAGCGAACACGTGCCGCAGCACGGCGAAGTTCAGCGACAGCCGGGTCACTCCGAGCCGGGGAGCGGCGGCACACAACCCGGCGACCATGTGCTCGACCACTCCGTTCTCGGCTTCCCGGTCCCGGCGCATCAGGTCCAGGGAGAGCCCGTCCGCACCCCAGGGCACGAGGTTGAGCAGACCGTGCAGCCGGTCCTCCCCGTCCCTGGCCACCACCACGACCGAGTCGCCGTCCTCGGCAGCACAGAAGCGTCCGAGCGCCATCGTGAAGCCGCGTTCGACGGCGCCGTCGCGCCACTCGTCGGCCTTGCTGCGCAGCAGGTCGCGCGTGGGCTCGTCGAGGTCGCGGACACGGAGGCAGGTGACGACGAGACCGGCCCGGTCACACCGGGAGACGGCCTGGCGTACGGCGCGCATGCTGCGACCGGTGAGGGAGAACTCGGTGATGTCCAGGATGGCCTCGTCGCCGAGCTCGAGCACGTCGAGTCCGGCGCGCTTGAAGCTGCGGGCTCCGCGTTCGCTGGCGCCGAGCACGGCCGGCGACCAGCCGTAGGCCCTCGCCTCGGCCAGCCAGGCCTCGATCGCCGCGGGCCACGCCTCGGGATCACCGATCGGATCCCCGGCGGCGAGCGAGACGGTGCCGAGGACCCGGTAGGTGACCGCGGCCTTCCCGGTCTTGCTGAAGATCGCCGAACGGTCCTCGCGCAGCGCGAAGTAGCCCAGCGAGTCGATCCGCCCCCAGGTGTCCAGCATGTCCCGGAGCCGGGCCTCCTGCTCGCTCGTCAGCGGCGAAGGGCCGCCCGCAGGTCGCATCGCGAGGAGCAGCAGCAGCAGCAGCACGCCCACCGAGAGCACCACCAGGGCCACGGTCGCAGCGTGCTCGTCGGCGGGGTCGAGGAAGCGGACCGGACCCTGGATCCCGAGCAGCCCCAGCAGCGAGTGCAGGAACCGCTGACGATCGGTCGTCCCGGGGACCTGGCTGTCCGGGTCCAGGCGCAGCCAGAGGAAGCCCATCACGACCGCGCCGAGCGGTGCGACCGCGGCGGCCACGGCAAGGTGCGCCAGCGATCGCGGGTCGGGCCTGGCGGTGAAGTTGCGTCGAGAGGCGAGCAGCAGCACCAGGGTCGCCGCGGCGAGCGAGGCCTCCTCGACGTCGAGACCCTTGACCAGGTGCAGCACCACTGCGGCTGCCGTCAGGCACGTGGCGACCAGCCACGCGCGGAACTTGCCGCGCCGCAGTGCCCGGGAGAGCACCACCAGGAGAGCGCCGGTCGCGGCCGCGCCGGTCGTCGCCGCAGCGGGGAAGCCGGTCGGCAGGATCGTCGAGACGTCATGGACGCGGCTCGCGAAGCCGGGCGACAACGCCGACCCGACCGTGACCAGTCCCAGGAAGGCGACCAGACGGCCGATCCACTTCGGTCGTCGCACTGCCGTCCACACGCATCGAAGCGTCGCACACGGATGGGTAGCCTGCGAGTCGTGACCGACCGAGCCAGGCTGCCGCACGTGGCGCTCTCCGAGCACGCTCACGACCGGCACGGGCTGCAGCGCACCGACGAGGGCTGGATCGAGGATCGTTGGGCCGACCCGGCGACGAGGGTGCTGGTCATCGCCGGTGCCCGACTCCGCCCGGTGGACGGCCGGATCCACTGGGTCTCTCCGGAGGAGGCGCCGAACGGGCTCCGGGTGCTTCTCGGTGAGCGCGCCGGAGTGCAGCACTTCGCGGTCATCGCCGATCCGGCGGAGGCTCCCGGTGACCGGCAGGAGTGGGTGGTGCTGCGCGCGGTCGTGCAGTCACTCGCGGAGGAGGACCTGCTCGACGCCCCCTTGGTGCTGCACGCGGTCGGCCTCGCCGAGTGGCACTGGGCCACCAGGCACTGCCCCCGGTGCGGCGGACGACTCGAGTCGCGCCAGGTCGGTCACGTCCTGCGGTGCCTGAGCTGCGGCAAGGACCAGTTCCCGCGCTCGGACCCCGCCGTGATCATGGTGGTCACCGACGGCGAGCCGGGCAGCGACGACGAACGCGCCCTTCTCGGGCGCAGCCCGCTGTGGCCGGAGGGGCGCTACTCGACCCTGGCCGGCTTCGTCGAGCCCGGGGAGACCATGGAGGACGCCGTCCGCCGCGAGGTCCGGGAGGAGACCGGTGTGGTCGTGGGAGAGGTGATCTACTTCGGCAGCCAGCCCTGGCCGTTGCCGGCCAGCCTGATGGTGGGGTTCACCGCCCGGGCGACCGAGACCGCCATCGACGTCGACGGCTCCGAGATCGAGGACGCCCAGTGGTTCACCCGCGAGCAGATGCGTGCGGGGGCCGTTTCTGGCCGACTCGTGCTGCCGGCGGGAGTCTCGATCTCCCGTTCGCTGATCGAGACCTGGTACGGCGGGCCGCTTCCGGGCCACTGGTGAGAACCGGGCCGGCCGCTCCTGCGCCCATGGTGCGGACCGAGCCCGAGCGTGGGCTCAGAGGCTGGCGATCTTGGCCTTGACCTGTCCGAGCGAGGGGTTGGTCTGGGCGGACCCGTCGCGAAAGACGAGGGTCGGCACTGTCTGGTTGCCGTTGTTCGCGGCCATCACGAGGCCGGCGGCAGACGGCTCCTGCTCGATGTCGACGACGTCGTAGCGGATGCCTTCCCGGTCGAGCTGGCTCTTCAACCGGTGGCAGTATCCGCACCAGGGCGTCGTGTACATGGTGAAGCTGGTCGGGGGTGCCACTGTCGTGGACTCCTGGGTCACTGAGTGTCCTCTCTCGCGTCTATGGTCTGCACCAAGGGAACACAGAAGGGGCGAAATACATTTCCGATGCATGCCGATGACCTGCTGAACGCGCTCGACCCCGAGCAGGGCGAGGTCGCCGCCGCGCTGCGCGGGCCGGTGCGTGTCCTGGCAGGCGCCGGCACCGGCAAGACCCGTGCGATCACCCACCGCATCGCCTACGGCGTCGCCACGGGGGTCTACAACCCGACCGAGGTCCTGGCCGTCACGTTCACCACCCGAGCAGCCGGCGAGATGCGCACCCGCCTCCGCGCGATGGGTGCCGGCGCGGTCCAGGCTCGCACCTTCCACTCCGCGGCGCTGCGCCAGGTGCGCTACTTCTGGCCCAAGGTCTACGGCGGGCAGCCGCCGGAGCTCACCGCCTCCAAGATCCCGATCGTCGCCGGCGCGGCCCGTCGCAACCACGTCGACGTGAGCCAGGCGACGCTGCGCGACCTCGCCAGCGAGATCGAGTGGGCCAAGGTGAGCAACGTGCGGCCCGACGACTACGCGCGCCTCGCTCCCGCGCGAGCCCGCGAGGTGAGCGGGCTGGACGCGACGAGCGTCGCGCACGTCTTCGCCAGCTACGAGGAGCTCAAGCGGGACCAGGGCCGGATGGACATGGAGGACGTCCTGCTGATCGGTGCCGCCCTGCTCAGCGAGGACGAGCGCGTGGCCGCCGAGGTACGCCGCCAGTACAAGTGGTTCACCGTCGACGAGTTCCAGGACGTCAGCCCGATCCAGTCGGCTCTCCTGGACCTGTGGCTGGGAGGCCGCGACGAGATCTGCGTGGTCGGTGACCCGGCCCAGACGATCTACTCCTTCGCCGGTGCGCGGGCCGGCTACCTCACCGACTTCCCGGCCAAGTTCCCCGGCACGACGAGCGTGGAGCTGGTGCGCAACTACCGCTCCACGCCGCAGGTCATCGAGGCCGCCAACGCCCTGCTGAAGAACTCGAGCACGACCAGTGTGCTGCTCAGGTCCCAGCGCGAGGCAGGTGCGCAGGTCAGCTGGCGCGAGGCGCCCGACGAGGTCGCGGAGGCCGAGGCGGTGGCCGAGGAGGTGAGCCGGCTGAGTCGCCAGGGGGTCCCGCTGCGCGAGATGGCCGTGCTGTTCCGGATCAACGCGCAGTCGGAGTCCTTCGAGGAGGCCCTCACGGCTCGCGGGATCGCCTACGTCGTCCGCGGGGCGGCGCGGTTCTTCGAGCGTCAGGAGGTGCGCCAGGCCATGGCCCTGATGCGCGGTCAGCTGCGGGCCGGCGCCGAGGGAACCGAGAGTGCCGACGAGCTCGTCAGCCAGGTGCGGGCGGTGCTGTCGGGCATGGGCTGGTCGGCCGAGGCCCCGTCGGCCCGCGGACAGGCACGTGACCGTTGGGAGTCGCTCCAGGCCCTGGTCTCCCAAGCGGTGGATCACGCGGCGAGCGAGACCGCTGCTGGGCGGACCCCCGCGCTCGCCGGTTTCGTGGCCGAGCTCGACCGCAGGTCCAACGAGCAGCACGCCCCTGTCGCCGAAGGCGTCACGCTGGCCACCCTGCACGCCGCCAAGGGCCTCGAGTGGGACGCGGTGTTCCTGTGCGGCATGCAGGAGGGCTCGATGCCGATCACCTACGCCGACACCCCGGCGGCAGTCGAGGAGGAACGCCGGCTGCTCTACGTCGGCGTCACCCGCGCCCGGCTGCACCTGTGGCTCTCGTGGTCACTGGCCCGCAACCCCGGCGGGCAGGCCAGACGCAAGCCGTCGCGGTTCCTCGCCGGTCTGCGTCCCGAGTCCGCCACCGACCGGGTCGAGGGGTCCCGGTCGCCGCGCGGTGCTCGCCGGCAGGGCAAGAGGGCCGCCGCGTGCAAGCAGTGCCAGAAGCCCCTGGGCAGCTCCCGGGAACGCAACCGTGGCTACTGCCAGGACTGCCCGGTGCCCTACGACGAGGAGCTCTTCGAGGTGCTGCGCTCCTGGCGCAAGGAACAGGCCGAGGCCCAGAGCGTGCCGGCCTTCGTGGTCTTCTCCGATGCGACTCTCGAGGCGCTGGCCGAGGTGAGGCCGACCGATCGTCGGGGCCTGCAGTCGATCAACGGGATCGGCAAGACCAAGCTCGACCGGTACGCCGACGAGCTGCTCGCCATCTTGACCTGAGCTCCGGATCGTGTCCGGTCGCACGGGCCGTTGGCGGGCACGTGTGCAGGCAGGTGCGCGGTGCGCTGGAAAAACCTCCGATAAATCGTTTGCGCCCTCGATCGGCTGCGGCGTAACGTGCCACTCACCTGATCACGGCGTCCAAGCCCTGGCCACACACGAAGGAGGTGCGACATGGTCCTCTACCTCGAGACCGCCCCGAAGGCTCTTCGGTCGGCCTCCGTCGCGCCCACCCTCGGTGGTCCCGTGGCCGGAGTCTGCCCGCAGAACGGCTTTCCTCGCGTCGACGCCCACACCCCGGCCCGCTTCTGGGTCATCGGCGATGCGACGGCCACGGGTCCCCGCTCCTGGAGTCCACTGATGACGTGAGTTCGAGCAGCTCACCTCAGCAGCCTCCAGGCCGCGGAACCCCACCGGGATCCGCGGCCTTTGTCATCCCCGGAGCAACCAGTCGAGAAGACCAACCAGGACAGACGTCACAAGGAGGTGACCTGATGCGCACCAGCGCTGTCCATCAGCAGGCATCGGGCGAGTCGGAGCTGCCGTGCCGGAACGCCGATCCGGAGCTGTACTTCGCGGAGTCGCCGAGCGACGTGGAGATCGCCAAGGCCATGTGCCTGGGCTGCCCCGTCCGCGCCGAGTGCCTGGCGGGGGCTCTCGAGCGGCGTGAGCCCTGGGGCGTCTGGGGAGGAGAGCTGCTCCTCTCCGGCGTGGTGCTCCCGCGCAAGCGCCCGCGAGGCAGGCCGCGCAAGAACGAGGTCCACGACGCACCGACCCTCGCCGAGGTCCCCACCACACGGGTTCCTGGCGCAGTCGTCTCGGCTGCCTAGGGACACCACACATGACCAGCACACTTTCCAGAACGGAGTACGACGATGAGCATGTTGTCGACCGAGCTGGCCGGCGCCCTCCATGAGGCGCGTACGAGCGAGCTCGGAGAGGCTCGTCGCGCAAGCCAGGCCGTCACCGCACGTCGGTGGCAGCGTCGGGCGGCGCGGCTGGCCCAGCGGGCGCAGCGCGCCTCGCGCCGGTCCGAGCGGGCCGCGGTCCGGGCCCGGATGGCCCTGGCCCGGGCCCTGTAGATGCTGAGCCCCGGGAACACCGAGATGTCCCCGGGGCTCAGCCACGTGCTGACCCGTCTCGCGAACCCGGCCTATCGTGGGGGTGTGGTCACCTGCGCCCTGTGCGGATCCTTCGTGGAGTCCGAAGCCCCTCCGCTCACCTGGACCTTCGCGACGGAGAACGGCAAGCAGCGGTGGTTCTGTGACGAGTGCTCCCGCACCCACCTCCGAGCCATGGAGAGCAAGCTCGACTCGGAGTGGTGGTAGCGAATCGCCGGACCTCAGTCGGCGAAGCCGGGGAGCGACTCGGCCAGCACCTGCCGGAAGGGAACCTGGGCCTCGAGCTGGCTGAGCACCCCCACGCCGCCGGCGAAGGTGCGATGGATCAGCATGTACGCCGGGGGCAGGTTCAGCCGCAGCATCACCGGATAGGCCTCACTGCGCGGGTCGTTGATCCGGCGGAACTGCTCCTGCATCCAGGAGCGGGAGAACCGGAAGTCGTCCACGCTCGCCGGCTCGATGAACGGGCCGAGGTAGGCGCGCAGCTGGTCGGCGTCGATCCGGATCCGCTCTCGGATGAAGCCCTCGTCGCGCAGCGCCGTGACCAGCTGCTCGTAGTCCTCCATCGTGGCGATCCGGATCAGGGCGCCCAGCTTGCGCGGCAGCTGGCGCTCGGGAAGGCGAGCGACGGCGCCGAAGTCGATGACGCCGAGCCTGTCCGGCGCTCCGTCCTTCCCCGGCAGCAGCCGGAAGTTCCCCGGATGCGGGTCGGCGTGCAGCATGCCCGTGCGTCCGGGGGCTTCGAACATGAACCGCAGGAACAGGTTGCCGTAGTGGTCTCGTTGCTCCTGGGTGCCGTCGCGGATCACGTGCGCGAGCGAACCGGCGCTCTCCATCCACTCGGTGACGAGCACGGTGCCGGCTGCGACCAGGACCTCAGGGACCACGATGTCGGCGTCGTCGCGGAACGCAGCGGCGAAGGTGCTCTGCGCGGCTGCCTCGAGCTGGTAGTCGAGCTCCTCGACCGCTCGTGCCTGCAGCTCGGCGATGAGCGGCTTGATGTCCAGGCCCGGCACGAGCGGGCCCAGACCCTTGGCGACCCGGGACAGCTGACGCAGGTCCGAGGTGAGCGCCTCGGCGGAGCCGGGGTACTGCACCTTGACCGCGACCTCTCGGCCGTCGGCCCAGACACCCTTGTGCACCTGACCGATCGAGGCCGCGGCAGCGGGCACCGGGTCGAGCTCGACGAGGTGGTCCTTCCAGTCCGCGCCCAGCTCGCGGGCCAGGATCTCCCGGACGGTCATCGTCGGCATCGGCGGTGCGGAGTCCTGCAACCGGGTGAGCTGCTCGCGGTAGGGCGCCGCCAGCTCGTCGGGCAGCACGGCCTCGAAGATGGACATGGCCTGTCCGAACTTCATCGCGCCACCCTTGAGGTCACCCAGGGTGCGGAAGAGCTGGTCGGCGGTGCGTTGCTGGACGTCGAAGAGCACTGCCTCGGCGGAGGCGCCGCCCATGCGCCGGCCGAGCCCCAGCGCCGTGCGACCGGCGTACCCCAGGGGCAGCGCTGCGAGCCGTGCGGTGCGCGCAACTGCCTTGCGGGGGAGCTCGCTCACACGATCCCCGCGCAACGGGTGTGGGTCATGGGTCCAATTGTGCCTGATGGCTGGGCGGATCGGCCCAGCCACAGCCGCACCAGGGGTGTCGTGGCCACGAGACCTCGGCGCAGAAAGGCGGCTCGAGACCGAGCTGCAGGGTCCGTGACCAGGTCGAGGGCTGCCGACCGTCGAGGTGCGCCACCACGTCACGGACGGCCCACGCCAGGCCCAGGGAGGCCGTCGGGGGGTCGACGTCGGGGACCCCGTCGGCCCGGTGGACACCGGTGGCGCGTGCGTAGCGCGTCGTGACCGCCACGTGGTCGGGGTCGTGCACGCTCTCGTGGGCGTCGACGCAGCGCAGGCAGGCGGTCTCCCCGGGGACGACGAAGGGACCGAGCACGGCGCCGCCGTCCACGAGGCGTACGACGACGTGGCTGGTCCGGGCGCGGACCAGCGGGTCGAGCAGGTCGCGGTCGATCTCGCCGTCGCTGACGACGACGACCACAGCTGCGTCGAGCACGCGCGGTGCCAGTGGCACGCCGGATGCGACCAGCAGGTCGGTGACGTCGGGGTGGCCGGGAGCATCGAGCGCCCCCAGGACCGCGACGGTTCCGCGCTCGTCCGGGCGCGCCGGTTCCCAGCTCAGGCAGCCGTGCCGGTCGAGCCGGTCGAGGACGGCGAGACTCTCCGGGTCGTCGGCCACGGTTCGGCGCTCGAGGAGCAGGGCCAGGGTGCGCTCGACGGCAGGTGTGCGCGGGAGCAGCACGCGCCGGCCGGCGTGCAGCCCGACCTGAAGGTGCTCGCGGCCCCGGGACACGACTCGCAGGCCCGCCCGCAGGTGTGCCCGGGGACGGGGGTCGGGCTCCGAGGACTGCATGCAGGGAAACTAGGCGGAGGTCCGGGATGCGCGGAAACGGGAATCCACAACCGAGGCCGGACGGTGGCCGGGCCCGGGGACGACGACGGCGGGACGTCTCCCGAGGAGAGGTCCCGCCGTCGTGTCGGCTGCGTCGCAGCCTGGTCGCTCTCGGGAGGTCAGGCCTTGCCGAGGATGCGGTTGAGGTTGGTGCCGCAGACGGGGCAGACGGCCTTGGCCATCCGGGTGCCCTTGTCGTTGACCCTGACCTCGCCGCTGGCCTCGCGCTTCTCCTTGCACTTCACGCAGTAGAACTCGCCGCTCCAGGTTTCCGCCATGACGGCCTCCTCATCATTCGTTCTTGGTCGTCTCGGCGGGAGCATCCGGGAAACCCGCCGGGGTTCGCTGCTCGAACCTCGCTTGACACTAGACCACGCCCACGCTCAATCCCCGCAGGGAGGGTTCAGGCGGCACGCGTGTCCCGCAGCGGTAATCTCCGCCCATGTCACCGATCTCCGAGCGTGAACCCCGGTCCGAGCACCTCCGCCTGGAGCGCCCCGCCGACGGCGTCGTCCGGCTGGTTCTCGACAACCCGTCCCAGCGCAACGCCATGTCGGAGGCGATGACGGCGTCCTGGGTGGCCGCTGTCGAGGAGATCGCCGGGGACCCCTCGGTCCGCGTGGTGGTGGTCACGGGCGAGGGCACGTCGTTCTGCTCCGGCGGGGACACCGCCTGGATCGCCAGCGAGCCCGAAGCCGAGGTCGACCACCTCCGGACCAGGATGCTCGCGTTCTACCGGGCCTGGCTCTCGATCCGCTCGCTCGACGTACCGACCATCGCAGCGGTGAACGGCCCCGCGATCGGTGCCGGGCTCTGCCTGGCGCTCGCCTGTGACATCAGGTACGCCGCCGAAGGCGCCCGCCTGGGGGTCCCGTTCGTGAGGCTCGGGATGAACCCGGGCATGGCCGCGACGTACCTGTTGCCGAACGTGGTCGGCGCGGCCAACGCCCGGGAGCTGCTGCTCACCGGGCGCACGGTGGAGGCGCACGAGGCCCGCGAGCTGGGCCTGGTCTCGCGGGTCCTCCCCGCGGCCGGGTTCGGTGACTCGGTCGAGGAGATCGCCGTGGGCATCGCGGCCACCGCTCCGATCCCCAGCCGCTACACCACGCTGGCGCTGCGCGACGGGGGACACGCGGACTTCGAGTCCTGCGTGCAGTGGGAGGCGCTGGCCCAGCCCGTGACCCTGGCGACCGCCGACCTCCAGGAGGGCATCGCCGCCGCTCGGGAGAGGAGAGCGCCGGCCTTCAAGGGCGTCTAGGCGGGAGACGACCCGTTGACCGACGAGGCGTCCAGGATGTGCTCCAGACGCGGGATCAGGCTGTGCACCAGGTCGGACTTCTCCAGGTAGCCGTCCGCGCCCGCACGGAGCGCGCCTTCTCCTGCGGTGGCGTACGGATAGCCCGAGAGCATCACGACCACGGCTTCCGGTGCCGCCTCGCGGATGAGCGGAAGGGCCTGCATCCCGTCCATCACGGGCATGGCGATGTCGAGAAGGACGAGGTCAGGCTGGTTCGTCCTCGCCTCGTCGATCGCTTGCTGCCCCTCGGCCGCGGAGGCGACCACCCTCCACCCGTCGGAGTACAGCTCGATGACCAGGCTGATCAGGTCGCGGAGGTCAGCCGAGTCGTCGACCACGAGCACCGTGAGGTCCGCCGTCATGGATTCTCGCTCTCGGAGCGTGCTGGGCTGCTGCGGAGGAAGCTGCCGGGTTTGACCCGATGGTCGACAGCGAGCTCGCCGATCCAGCGGCGGGCGTGCCTGGAGGTGCTGGCGATCGCCTCGCGCGCCTCTGCGAACCGCTCGAGGTCGAGCGCCATCTCCGCGGTGACCAGGCCCTGGACGATGGTGTCGTTGACCTCCCGTGCCACTCGTTGGCGCTCTGTCTGGGCCGCGTCCTCGGCTCCCTGCTGCTCGATCCGCTTCTGCATGGTCAGGTCGGTGAACACCAGACACCGGACCAGGACCCCCTCGAGGTCCAGAACGGTTGCCGCCACGAGCACCGGGACGTCGGCGCCGTTGCTCCTGGTGATCGTCAGCTCGGCCCGCGTGGGCTCGGCCGACGTACCGGTCTCGAGCAGCGAAGCCAGCGCGGGTCGTTGGTCCGCGTCGACGTAGTCGCTCAGGTCCCGTCCGATCATGGTGTCCCGGTCGAGGCCGAGGAAGCGGCCGAGCTGTGGGTTGGCGAAGAGGATCACGCCTCGTTCGGAGACCGTGGCCGCTCCTTCCCCCATGTGCTCGACGATCACCCGGTAGGGCCGGTCCGCGCTGGTGAGCGTGTATACTTGCTCGCCCTCGGGTGCACCGACGACGACCGCATCCACGCCGCCGCTCGCGATGGCGGCCATGGTCTTGCTCAGGTCCGCGATCTGCTGCCGCAGCGTCTCCAGACCAGCTGTCGCAGACTGGTCGAACTCGTGGTCGGAGCTCATCGTGGGCTCTCGTCCTGGGGGAGCACCTGCAGGCCGACGAGAACGCTGTCGGTGTCGGACAGGTCGCCGATGATCCTGCGCATCGGCTCTGGCAGCTTGCGGACGAGCGTGGGGACGGCGACGATCTCGTCGCCGCGGGCCAGCGCCGGATTCTCCACCAGGTCGATGACCTGCACGCGGTAGCGCCCGGCGAGGTGCTCGTCGCACACCCGACGCAGGTTCTCCACGGCCCGCACGGAGCGCGGGGTCTGACCGGCCACGTAGAGCCGCAGGTCGTAGATCACCGGCCCGTCCCCGTCCGCGTCCGCCTCCGGCAGGACGCGCTCCTCACCGCTCATGGGAGCCTCCGCCCTCGGACCGCTCGAGCCCGGCGTTCTCCTGGCCCAGCCGCTCCCGGGACATGTGCTCCACCCGCTCGGAGCCGGTGAGCACGCCGTTCGGTCCGACGTAGACATCGAGGAGGTCCGCTCCCTGGTCGGTGAGCACGAACTCGCGCACCTTGTTGGAGTGCGCCGAACCGCGGCTCTTGATCACGTGGAGCAGGCGGGTGCGCTCGCCCTTGCTCTCCTCGTTGCGCACCAGCAGCCAGGTGTCCACGAGCGAGGAGACGTCGACCTCGCTCGACTCCTCGGACGTGCCGTGCGTCAGCGTGGTCATGACGCTGGTGATGCCCCTGGCCTTCAGCAGGTCCAGGTCACGAGAGATGGCCGAGGTGGTCTCGTTGGTGGCCCCGGCGTGCGTGAGGCTGGCCACGGCATCGAGCACCACCAGCCGCGGATCGGACTCGTCGAGCAGTCGGTGCAGCATGGCGAGGTGCTCCTCGAAGCCGAAGGCCGTCGGGCGGACAGCCTCGAGCCGTAGCAGGCCGGCGTCCACCCATCTCTGCAGGTCGATGCCGATCGAGCGCATGTTGCGCGCCAGCTGGTCGGGCGACTCCTCGAAGGAGAAGAACAGCGCCTTCTCGCCACGCGAGCAGGCGGCGTCCACCAGGTGCGCGCCCAGGCTGGTCTTCCCTGTCCCGGCGGTGCCACTGATCATCACCGACGAGCCTCGGAAGATCCCACCACCCAACATCTCGTCCAGGCGCTCGATGCCGGTCGAGATCCGTTCGCCGGACGCGGCGTAGTCGAGCACGACGGAGGTGATCGGCACCACCACGAGGCCCTTGGCCGTGATCAGGAAGGGGTACTCGTTGGTGCCGTGCAGCGAACCGCGGTACTTCACCACCCGCAGCCGGCGGGTGGAGATCTCCTCGTGGACACGGTGGTCGAGGGTGACCACGCAGTCCGAGACGTACTCCTCGATGCCGAACCGGGTCAGGTTGCCCAGCGTCCCGCGCTCCCCGGTGACTACGGTCGTCAGCCCACGCTCCTTGAGCCACCGCAGCAGCCGTCCGAACTCACCGCGGATGATCGCCTCGTTGGGCAGTGCGCTGAAGAGGAGCTCGATCGTGTCGAGCACCACTCGCTTGGCCCCGACGGCCTCCACCGCGCTCGCGAGCCGGATGAACAGGCCCTCGAGGTCGAAGGCCCCCGTCGCGACGATCTCGGCGGGGTCGAGCCGGAACGCGTCGATAGCGAGCAGTCCGTCCCGCTCGAGCTGGGCGAGGTCGAATCCCAGCGACGCCACGTTCACGGTCAGGTCGTTCTGCGACTCCTCGAAGGTCAGCAGGACCCCGGGTTCGGCGTAGTCGCGGGCCCCGCGAACGAGGAACTCGAGCGCGAACAGGGTCTTGCCCGCACCTGCGGCACCGGCGACGAGCGTCGCCCGCCCGCGCGGCAGCCCTCCTCCCGTGATCTCGTCGAAGCCGGAGATCCCGGTCGGCACCTTCTCCGGCCCGCGCCCCCCGTGGTCACTTACGGTGCTGGTCAGCTCTGGTGCGTCCACACGTGCAGTGTGTACCCCCGCGCCGATATGGGCACCCTCGGCGGTGCTGAAGGTGCCCACCCGGGTCCTGGAACGAGAGCGAGGCCCCCGATGGAGCTCGCGCGCTTGCCTTCCCCTTGCGAACGCGTGAGCAAGCCATCGAGGGCCCCGTGTGGGCGGTAACGCTAGTGAGCCAGCCGGGCGTGGTCAACGCCGGAGTGGCCCACCGGGGACCAAGGTTTCCCGCTGGCTGTGGAAAACCCTGTGGATAACGTGTGGAGGACTGGCACTGTGCTGTGGATCCCGGGTCGGTGGCCACAATGGTGGGTGTGACGGACGCAGGCGACCACGACCAGCCGCAGGCCTACTCCGAGGGGCCTGTCGCGGCGCTGCGACGCATCGCCTTCCTGCTCGAGCGCAGCCGTGCGGAGACCTACAAGGTCAAGGCGTTCCGGGCCGCTGCCGACAGCATCCTGCCGCTCGGTGACGAGGTCGATGACCGGGCACGCGCGGGAACGCTCCGCGAGATCCCGGGCATCGGAGCCTCCACCGCGGAGGTCATCGAGGCCGCGGTCCAGGGTCGTACGCCGGACCGGCTGGCCCGGCTCGAGCGCGAGACGGGCGGGCCGCTGGTGACCGGCGGGGAGGAGCTGCGCGGCAGCCTGCGCGGCGACCTGCACTCGCACAGCGACTGGTCCGACGGCGGTTCGCCGATCGAGGAGATGGCCTTCAGCGCCATCGAGCTCGGCCACGACTACCTCGTCCTGACCGACCACTCGCCGCGGCTCAAGGTCGCCAACGGCCTCTCGGCGGCCCGCCTGACCCGCCAGCTCGAGGTCGTCGAGGCCGTGAACGAGCACCTCGACGGCAGCTTCCGCCTGCTCAAGGGCATCGAGGTGGACATCCTCGACGACGGCTCGCTCGACCAGACCGAGGAGATGCTCGAGCGGCTCGAGGTCCGGGTCGCGTCGGTGCACTCCAAGCTCGCGATGGACCGCGACGCGATGACGCGGCGGATGGTCGCGGCGGTCCGCAACCCGTTCGCCAACGTGCTGGGTCACTGCACCGGGCGCCTGGTCACCGGCAACCGGGGCACCCGCCGGCAGTCGGAGTTCGACGCGGACGAGGTCTTCGGTGCCTGCCTGGAGTCGGGCACGGCGGTCGAGATCAACTCCCGTCCCGAGCGGCGCGACCCGCCCTCGGACCTGCTGCAGCGCGCCATCGACCTCGGTTGCCTGTTCTCCATCGACAGTGACGCGCACGCGCCGGGCCAGCTCGACTTCCTCTCCTACGGCTGCGCGCGCGCCGAGGAGCTCGGGCTCGACCCCGAGCGGATCGTGAACACCTGGCCGCTGGACCGACTGCTCGAATGGGCCCGACCCTGACGCTTCCTCGCCCCCCGGCGCGGGGCCGTCGTGAGCTGTCGGTGCACGCGGCTAGTTTTCTCCCATGGGAGATCGGGCCGCAGCCGAGGTGGAGGTGCGTCGTTCTCGACGACGCAAGCGCACCGTCTCCGCCTACCGCCGGGACGGCAAGGTCATCGTGATGATCCCCGACCGGTTCACCCGCGCCGAGGAGGCCGAGTGGGTGGCCACCATGCTCACCCGGTTGGACCGGTCCGAGCAGCGCCGCCGGCGCACCGATGACCAGCTCGCCCAGCGGTCACGGGAGCTGTCCCACCACTACCTCCAGGACCGGGCTGAGCCCTCGTCGGTGCGCTGGGTGGGGAACATGACCACCAGGTGGGGGTCCTGCACGCCCTCCAGCCGTGAGATCCGGCTCTCCGACCGGTTGCAGACGATGCCGACGTGGGTCCTCGACTACGTCCTGCTCCACGAGCTGGCCCACCTGATCGAGCCGAGCCACGACACGCGCTTCTGGTCCCTGGTGGACCGCTACCCCCGAGCCGAGCGGGCCAAGGGCTACCTCGAGGGCGTCGCGCACGCCGTGGCGATGGACCTCGAGCCCTGTTCCTGAGCCCTGTTCTCGAGCCCTGTCTCGAGCCGGGCGGCCTACCGCGAGCGCGCGAGCTCCAGCATCTCCACCATGTCGCGCTCGTCGGTGGGCAACCGGTCGACCGGCCACCAGCGCACGTCGAGGGACTCCTCGCTGACCTGCGGCACCGTCTGCGGCCCGAGGACCGCGAGGAACCGGACGTCGAGGTGGTCGACCGGCCCCCGGGGGTCGCAGAAGTCGACCCGGTGCCGTGACAGGTGCAGTGGTCGGGGCTCGACCGCCAACCCGTCGAGCCCCGACTCCTCACCGGCCTCGCGCAGCGCAGCCCCGGCCAGGGTGTGGTCCCCCGGCTCGAGGTGGCCACCGAAGTGGAACCAGCGCCTCGCCTTGCGGTGCAGGTTCAGCAGCACCTGATTTCCGTCGTGGCTGAGCACCAGCGCTCCCGCGGTCAGGTGGGCCGGGAAGCAGGACCTGGAGGTCCCGTCCTCGTGGGTGGCGAGGTGCTGGACGTAGGAGGCACGGAGCCGTTCCTGGTCCGAGCTCGGCGCGTCCCAGCGGGTGAGCACGTCGAGCGCGTCGGCGTGCAGGGTCACTCGTCGTCGCTCGGCTCCGGGTCGGCCTCCGTGGTGCCGTCGCCGGACTCCTTGTCCAGCAGCTCGCCGAGGGCCTTGTCGAAGTCGTCGTCGCTGAGCTCCTTCACCTCGGGGAGGTCCTCGCGGAAGCCGAGCGGGTCGTCGAGCTGCTCCGGTGTGGGCAGCAGGTCCGGGTGCGCCCACACGGCGTCGCGCGCCTCCTTGCCCTGGCGCGAGCGCAGCGATCCCCACAGCGCCGAGGCGTCCCGGAGCCGTCGCGGTCGCAGCTCCAGCCCGACCAGGGCAGCGAAGGTCTCCTCCGCGGGACCTCCCGCCGCGCGACGCCGGCGGATCGCCTCCTGCATCTTGCCGGCCGCCGGCATCCGCTCGGCGGTGGCCTGGCCGACCACCTCGTCGACCCAGCCCTCCACCAGTGCGAGCGTGGTCTCCAGCCGGGTGAGAGCGGCCTTCTGCTCGGGAGTCTGCTGGGGTTCGAACAACCCGCCCTGCAGGGCCTCCTGCATGGCCTCCATGTTGGTCGGGTCGAGCTGGCTCATCGCCTGCTCGATCCCGGAGATGTCGATGGTGACGCCACGACCGAAGTCCTCCACGGAGGCGATCAGGTGCTGGCGGAGCCACGGCACGTGCGCGAACAGCCGGTGGTGGGCGGCCTCGCGCAGGGACAGGTAGAGCAGCACGTCGTCGGCTGAGACGTCGAGGCCCTCGGCGAAGGTCGCGATGTTGTGCGGCACCAGCGCAGCCTTGCCTGCCGGGCCGAGAGGAAGCCCGACGTCGCTGGCGGTGAGCACCTCGCCTGCGAGGCCGCCGAGCGCGGCACCGACCTGGCTGCCGAACATGGCGCCCCCGGCCTTGCCGAGCATCCCGATCAGCGGGCCGGCCATGGCGCGTGCCTCCTCGGGCATCGCGTTGCCCATGGCCCCCACGACGTGCTCGGCCACGGGCTCGACCAGCACGCGCCACACGTCGGTGGTCTGCTCGATCCACTCGGCCCGGCTCCAGGCCGCGCTGGTGGTCACGCCCGAGGGGAGCACGGTCGCGTCGTCGAGCCAGTGGTCGGCTAGCCGGACGGCGTCGGCGACGCGGGTCTGGTCGGTGCGGTCGGGGCTCGGGTCGGGCTCCTGCGCGGAGGTACGGCGCGCGACGTCCGTGGCCAGGGCCCAGTTCACCGGCCCGTCGTACGGCGCCATCATCGCCTGCATCTGGCCCATCAGGCCGGACAGGTCGGGCATCCCCGTGCCGCCCAGACCTCCGACGCCTCCCGGGCCACCGGATCCACCGAGCGCGTTGAAGATCGCCTCGAAGGGCGTCCCCTTGAAGGGATTGTTGTCGTCCGGTCGGTCGTCCATGCCCCCAAATTACCGCCAGCGACCAATGTCGGGGCCGCCGCCCGTGCAGCCACCAGTGCAGGTGTCCGTGTGGGCGTCGGTTCAGCCGTCCGGTGGGGCGTCGTACGCTCACCCGGTGACGTCCATGCCGCCCTCCGCGCCGGGTCAGCTCCCGACCTCCGCCGCGCCGGTCCCGATCCGGCTGCTCGACCTGCGTGAGGTCGCGCTCGATCCTGCCGAGGTCCTCGCGGCCGTCGACGACCCTGCCGCCGGGGGCGTGAACCTGTTCGTGGGGATCGTGCGCGACCACGACCACGGTGAGAGCGTCGACCATCTCGACTACACGGCGCACCCCTCCGCGCTGGACCGCCTGCGCGAGGTCGCCACCGGCGTGGCCGAGGAGTTCGAGGTGATCGCCCTCGCCGCCGTCCACCGCACCGGTCGGCTCGAGATCGGGGACATCGCCGTGCTCGTGGCGGTTTCCGCCGCGCACCGGGGCCAGGCCTACGACGCATCGCGCGCCCTGATCGACCGGCTCAAGGCGACCGTCCCGGTGTGGAAGCACCAGGTCTTCGGGGACGGCCGCGAGGAATGGGTCAACTCCCCGTAGCGTCCTCGCTGGTCACGGGGTGCCGCTGAGCACTGGGTCGTGCACGCCGTCCCGGGGTCCGGGCCGTGGTCCGACCCGGTTGCTTCCCCGGCGCCTCGGCGTGTTGCTGGGCGGGCGCGGCCCTGACCGTCGGCATCATGGAGGCGTGGAGATCCTGCTGTGGTGGCTGCCGCCCGCGATCGTGACGCTCGTCGCGATGCTGTGGGTCAGCTGGCTCGGGCGCGCCCGCGACCTCAGCCCGGACCGGTCCGACGCGGCGCAGGAGCGGTTCGCGGCCGCGATCCTGCGTGACCTTCCCGGTGAGGTCACCCGGACGGTGAGCGCACCGAGGCCGGTGCGCGAGCGCAGCACGGGCATCGCCGTCCGCCCCTCGCAGCGACAGGTCCCGCAGCAGAACCAGCCCCCCTCCGCCCCTTCGGGGACAGCGGGCGACGCGCGTCGTACGGCCTGACCCGGGCCGTGGCCCCGCGCCGTACCACTGCGGCGGTCCTTGCCGCTCAGTGAGAGGGTGACGCCATGACCAGGCCCGCCGAGCGTCGCCGATGAGGCGCAGCACGTGGGCAGGACTGCTCGCCCTGGTGCTGCTCGCCGGGATGTCCGTCCAGGCGTGGCGCGAGCCGGTGCCGTACGTGACCTTCGCCCCGGGACCGACGGTCAACGTGCTCGGCAAGGGCTCCAAGGACGACATCATCAGCGTCACCGGTCATCGGACGTACCGGGACTCAGGTGGGCTTCGGCTGACGACGGTGATCCCCAGCGGTCCGCAGAACAAGGTCAGCCTCCCCGAGCTGATCTCGGCGTGGCTCGACCCCAACCGGGCGGTCTTCCCCTACAAGGCCATCTACCCGACCACCGCCACGCAGAAGAGCGTGCGCGAGGAGTCGAGCGTGCAGATGGTCTCCTCGCAGGACAACGCGGTCGCTGCCGCGCTCTCCGCCCTGAAGATCCCGTTCACCTCGGCGGTGAAGATCGCCAGCGTCACCAAGGGCGGGCCCGCCGACGGCAAGCTCGAGGTGGGAGACCTGGTGCTCGCGGTCGACGGCAAGACCGTGGGCACCCTCGACGAGCTGACCGCAGCGATCCGGCCGTTGCCGATCGGCACCCGCGTCACGATCAAGGTCCGCCGGGACGGTCGCGTCCTCGAGAAGACCCTGAGGACGACCACGTCGCCGCAGGACAAGTCGGTCAGCGCGGTGCGGGTCAGCATCGCGCCGGGCTACGAGTTCCCGTTCGACGTCAAGCTCAACCTCGACCAGAACATCGGCGGTCCCTCCGGCGGCCTGATCTTCGCCATGGGCATCTACGACGTGCTCACCCCCGGCTCCCTCACGGACGGCAAGACCATCGCCGGCACCGGTGAGATCGACGCCCAGGGCAAGGTGGGCGAGATCGGCGGCATCCAGCAGAAGCTGGTCGGTGCCCAGGACGACGGGGCGAAGCTGTTCCTGGTGCCGGCCGCCAACTGCGCCGACGCCCTCGGTGGCAACTACGACCCGGACACCATGAGACTGGTCAAGGTGAACACCCTCCAGGAGGCGATCGCCGACGTGCAGGCATGGACGAAGGACCCGGACGCGAAGCTGACGAGGTGCACGAGATGAGCCCGGTCGCCGACCCCGGAGGTGCCCTCGCCGCCGCGGTCCGAGAGGTCGAGGCGCACGCGGCGAGCGCCGGCTGGGACCAGCCCGCGCAGCTGTTCGCGCTGGTGGAGACCTCGGACCTGCTCGCGCGCGAGCCGCACCTGGCCGACCTCCTCGGGGTCGACGCAGGCAACGAGGGCCTCACCCCGGTCGAGCAGGAGTCGACCACCGCAGAGCGGCTCGACGAGCTGCTCGGCAGCATCCTGTGGCCCCCGGAGGTGGTGGGCTGTGCCGTGGTCGTCGAGGCGCTCACCGTGCCGCCCGAGGACTCCCAGGTCCCCAGCGAGGCCGAGGCCGCCGCGGAGTACGTCGCCGCCCACCCGGAGCGCCAGGAGGCCCGCATCGTCGCCGGTGCCCTGCGGTCCGGCGAGAGCTTCTGCGCGATCCGTCAGCGGGCCCACGACGACGACGCCATGGTGCTCGTGGGACCCGACCTTGTGCCTGCCCTTCTACAGTTGTTGCACACCACCCTCGAAACAGATGCCGGAGACCCCCGAGACGATGAGTGACTTCTTCGCTGGAGAACCCGCGGGCACGCCCGGCGGCGGCCGGCCCACCGGCCCACCCGCCGCCCCCACCCAGGGGGGTCCGCGCCGCCCTCGTCCGCTGCTGCTCACCGTCGTCGCCGTCGGCGTCGTGGTCATCGGGTTCTCGCTGTTCGCAGGCATCTGGACCGACAAGCTCTGGTTCGGCACCCTGGGCTACGGAGGCGTCTTCAGCAAGCTGATCTGGACACGCGTGCTGCTCTTCGTCATCTTCGGCGGGCTGATGGCGCTGGTCGTGGGGGCCAACCTGTTCCTCGCCTTCCGGCTCCGTCCGATGTTCCGACCGCACTCCCCGGAGCAGGCCAACCTGGAGCGCTACCGCGAGGTGGTCACCCCGCTTCGTCGCCTGCTGCTGGTCGGCGCGAGCGTGGTCTTCGGCATCTTCGCCGGCATCTCCGCAACCGGTAAGTGGCGCACCTACCTGCTGTGGTCCAACCGTGAGGACTTCGGCAAGGCCGATCCCTACTTCGGCAAGGACCTCGGCTTCTACGTCTTCAGCCTGCCGTGGCTGCACTTCCTCGTCGACTTCTTGATGACCGCGGTGTTCACGGCGCTGCTGCTCGCGGCGGTCGTGCACTACCTCTACGGCGGCATCCGGCTGCAGTCGGCGGCCGACAAGGTCTCGGGAGGCGCACAGGCCCAGCTCTCCGCCCTGTTCGGCGTGTTCCTGCTCCTCAAGGGCGTCGACTACTGGCTGGACCGGTTCGACCTGACGTCGCAGACCGGTGGCCTGATCACCGGCATGACCTACACCCGCGACCACGCCGTGCTGCCGTCGAAGAACATCTTGATGTTCATCGCCGTGATCTGCGCCGTGCTGTTCTTCGCCAACATCGTCCGGCGCACGTGGTTGCTGCCCGGGGTCGGGCTGGCGCTGTTCGTGGTCTCGGCGCTGCTCCTCGGTGCGGTGTGGCCCGGCCTGATGCAGCGCTTCCAGGTCAAGCCTGACGAGCCCGACAAGGAGGCCTCCTACATCGCCAAGAACATCGAAGCGACCCGCGCGGCCTTCGGCATCGGGGACACCAACGTCACCGAGTACGACGCCCAGACCAAGCTCTCCCAAGCCCAGCTCAGCGCCGATGCCGCCTCGTTGCCGGGCATCCGCCTCGTGGACCCGCAGCTGGTCTCGGACACCTTCGAGCAGCTCCAGCAGGTGCGCGGCTACTACGCCGTGCCCGGAGTCCTCGACGTCGATCGCTACCAGATCGACGGCAAGGACCGCGACGTCGTCGTCGCGGCCCGCGAGATGAACCTCGAGGGCCTCCCCGACGCCCAGAAGAAGTGGGCCAACGAGAAGACCATCTACACCCACGGCTACGGCATGATCGGCGCCTTCGGCAACCAGCGCAACGCCGCCGACCAGCCCGTGCGCAACGACGGTGAGCCGGTCTGGGCCGAGGAGGACCTGCCTCCTCGGGGCGCGATCAGCCAGACGCAGGGACCGGACGGCTACCGGCCGCAGATCTACTTCGGCGAGCAGAGCCCGCCGTACTCGATCGTCGGCAAGGCGCCCGGTGGCAAGAACATCGAGCTCGACGTCCCGCAGGGCAGTGGCACCCCGGGGTCGTCGCAGACCAACACCTACGACGGCAAGGCCGGCGTCGGGGTCGGCAACATCTTCCGCAAGCTGCTCTACGCCGTGCACTTCGGGGACGCCAACATCGTGCTCTCCTCGCGCGTCAACGAGAACAGCAAGATCCTCTACGATCGCGCACCGCGTGACCGGGTGCAGAAGGTCGCGCCGTGGCTGACCGTCGACTCCGACGCGCTGCCGGCGGTGGTCGACGGCAGGATCGTCTGGCTCCTCGACGGCTACACGACCAGCGACAAGTACCCGCTCGCGGAGAAGAAGTCGCTGCAGGAGATGACCTCCGACGCGATCAACCCCCGCTCGGCGTACGCCACCCTTCCGACCGACCAGATCAACTACATGCGCAACGCCGTCAAGGCGACGGTCGACGCCTACGACGGCACGGTGAAGCTCTACGAGTGGGACACCACCGACCCGATCCTCAAGGTCTGGGAGAAGGCATTCCCGGGCGTGGTGAAGAAGAAGTCGGAGATCCCCCCGGACGTGCTCACGCACATGCGCTATCCCGAGGACCTGTTCAAGGTGCAGCGGGAGATGCTGGCGTCCTACCACGTGCTGGACCCGAAGACCTTCTACGAGGGCAACGACAAGTGGGACGTCCCGCAGGACCCGGAGACCTCGACGCGCAAGCAGCCGCCCTACCGGCTCTCGGTCGCGACCAGGTCGGGCCAGGACCCGGTGTTCTCGCTGACCAGCACCTACGTTCCGCAGAAGAAGCAGAACCTGGCGTCGTACATGTCGGTCGGGGCGGACGCCGCGGACCCGAAGACCTACGGCAGGTTCCAGATCCTGCGGCTGCCGGACAACACCCAGGTGCCCGGACCGGGGCAGATCGCCAACCAGTTCCAGCGCGACGACAAGGTCGCCCAGCAGCTGCTCGCGTTCAAGCGCTCCGGCGTGACGGCGAAGTACGGCAACCTGCTGACGCTTCCCGTCGGCAACGGGCTGCTCTACGTGCAGCCGCTGTACACGGTGCGTGAGGGAGGACAGGGCAACTACCCCGGCCTCACCTTCGTGCTGGTCTCCTTCGGCAAGGAGGTCGGCATCGGGCCGACCCTGTCCTCGGCACTGGCCGACGTGCTGTCCCGATCCAGCGGGGACGGCTCCACGCCGATCGACTCCGGCAACTCGGGCGGTGACCAGGCTCCGTCGGGAGACACTCCGGCGCTGCCGGTGGCGGCGCTGAAGCTGCTGCAGCAGGCCGACGCGAAGTTCGCCGAGGCCGACAAGGCGCTGAAGGCGGGCGACCTGCAGGGCTACGCCAAGGCCGTCGACGAGGCGAAGGCTCTGGTCCAGCAGGCGCTGACCGCGAAGAAGTAGCCGATCCGGTCGCCCCCGCCGCGAGGCGGGGGCGCCGGTCGGGCCGCTACGTCCTGCGGTTCAGCTCGAGGGGACCGCGAGGACCGTCTCGTGGTGGTGGCCACGCAGAGTGACGCTGTGGTGGCGCTGCCAGAGTGCCGACTCCGGCGCACCGGCGGCCTGCACGGAGTCCCACGTCGCGACCAGCCGGCCCTCGACCTCCTTGGCGATCTCGGTGAGCCGGGCCGCCGCGTTCACGGCGTCGCCGATGACGGTGTACTCGAACCTGGTCTCGTCGCCGACGTTCCCGGCGACCGCCTCGCCGGTGGCCACGCCGATGCCGGCCTCCAGCTCGGGTACCTCGGTGGCCAGACGTGTGGCCATGGCCCGGCCCGCCGCGAGTGCGTGGGCTGCATGGTCCGTCAGCTCCACGGGGGCACCGAAGACGGCCAGCACGGCGTCACCGATGAACTTGTTGACCAACCCGTCGCGTCGGCCCACCTCCTCGACGACCACGCCGAAGAACCGGTTCAGCAGCGTGACCACCTCGACGGGGTCGCGCTCGGCGGCGAGCGAGGTCGACCCGATGATGTCGACGAACAGCACGGACACGACCCGGGTCTCCCCGCCGAGCTCGACGCTCCCGACCGCGGCCGCCTCGGCGACGTCCTTGCCGACATGGCGGCCGAACAGGTCACGCAGGTGCTCGCGTTCGCGCAGGCCCCGCACCATCTCGTTGAAGCCCGCCTGGAGCTGGCCGAGCTCGGTGCCGTCGTAGACCTGCACCTCGGTGTCGAGGTTGCCGTCCTCGACCTGCTGCATGGCGTTGCGCACCGCGATGATCGGCGCCACCACCGCCCGGGCGTTGAGCCACGTCACCAGCATCCCGAAGCAGAGGATCACCCCGCCGAGCACGAGCACGACGATCGCGAGCTTGGTCAGGGACACGTTGTCGAGCGTGAGCGCGAGCACCGCCACCACGATGAGCCCCGCGATCGGAGCTCCGGTCCCGAGTCCCCAGAACAGCATCACCCTGCGGCGTACGCCGAGACCGCGGACGCGCAGTCGTTGCTCGCCCGAGAGAGCGCGTGCGGCCACAGGTCGCAGGGCGAACTCGCTGAACAGGAAAGCGATGGCGCTCACCACCAGTGAGGCGATGCCGAGGGTGAGTGCCGCGGCCGGGACCGCCTCGGGCTGGAGCAGGGCCGCGAGCAGCGTGAACGCGAGCGTGGAGCCGATCCAGAGGCCGGCCTGGATCCGGGTGAGGAACCAGGGGACCCCGAGTGCCCGGAGCCGTTCGCGCTCGTCGGGGACACGGTCCTCGAAGACCCAGCGGTGGGCGCGCAGCGCGCCGGCCGTGCCCCAGGCAGCTCCGACGAAGATCGCCAGCCCGACGCAGACCGGCACCACGATCTTCAGCGCCAGCAGGGTCCGCTCGTCGGGTGCCGGGCTGGGGATCACCAGGACGGAGAGCAGGCCGACGACGACCACTCCGAGGAGGTTGGTGCCCATCAGCAGGACCGTGAGCAGCATCTGGATCCGCACGCGCAGGCGGGCGGCCGGCTGGTCGGCGGGGCCGAGCAGGACCGAGCCGAAGGCCGCCGGCTCCTTACGCGGCACGATCGCCGGCCGCGAGGGGCGTCGGGCGGTGCATCCCGGGGTCACGGGGGTGACTGCTGCGCGGGGCCATGGAGGGCCTCCTGGGACGTCGTGGGGGACAAGAGTAGGGGAGCCGCCGCCCGGAAAGTGCGGATTGCTCTCGCGGACGGGCCGGCCGGCTCCCCGCCGCGTCGCCAGCAGGTCCGCTGGCCGCATACTGTCCCGATGCGGGTGGACAGGCGCGGGTGGCACTCGCTGGCGCTCGTCGCCGCGTGGATCGTCTCCTGCAGCCTGCTGTTCTGGCTGGTCTACCTCGTCACCGTCCGGACCTCGTCGGGCCGGCTCTTCGCGGACGCCTCGCTGCGCGGGGCGGTGCTGAGCAGGTCGAGCGTCGGCAACGTGGTCGACCAGTCCCTCGGGGTGGTGACGGTGGCCTCGCTGCTGGCCGCGGTCGCCCTGATCGCGGTGATCGCTCTGGTGCGGCTGCGACGAGGGGTGGGACTCGCGGCGGTCGGGCTGCTGGTGGCCTCCAACGTGTCGGCCCAGCTGCTCAAGTCCTACGTGCTGCAACGACCGGACCTCGGTCTGCGCGAATCCGCCCCCGCGACCCTGAACAGCCTGCCGGGCGGCCACAGTGCAGCGGCCTTCTCGGTCGTCGTCGCGCTCCTCCTGGTCGCGCCCCCCCGGATCCGCGGCGTGGTGGCCGCAGCGGGTGGTCTCTATGCGTGCGTGGTGGCGCTGGCGACGATGGCGGCCGGCTGGCACCGCGCTGCCGACTCGGTGGCGGCCTTCCTGCTGGTCGGGATCTGGGCGGGCGTGGTGGTGGCCGTGGTGGTCGCCTTCGACGCTGCCGACCGGCCGGGCGACCCCGCCGCGGGCGCCGTACGCCTTCCGTCGAGCTCGATCATGGCTGCCGCAGCCCTGGCCCTCGGGCTCGCCGTGGCCCTGATGGCAGCGCTCGCCGTGGCCACGCCGATCCGGGAGAGCACGTTCGGCGAGGCGACCGCCTTCGCGACCGGGGGTCTGTTCATCGTCGGGACCGCCATCGTCGTGCTCGCCGGCGTGCTCGTCCTCGTGGAGCGGATCGCGCCGCGCACGACCATCGCCCCCGACTCGGACCCGCAGCCCGACTGAGCGAACGGGGCCGGGCTGTTGCCCACCGCCCGCCTACGATCGTTGACATGGACAACTCGGATATCCGCTTCTACTTCGACCCGGTGTGCCCGTTCGCCTGGATGACCAGCAAGTGGGTGCGGCAGGTGCAGGCCGAGCGCGACTACTCGGTGGAGTGGCGGTTCATCTCGTTGCGACTGATCAACGCCGAGATCGACTACGACGCGCACTTCCCGCCGGAGTACGAAGCCGGGCACACCGCCGGGCTGCGGCTGCTGCGCGTGGCTGCCCGGGCTAGGGCCGAGTACGGACGTGAAGCCATGGCGCCGTTGTACGCCGCCCTCGGCGCCCGGATCTTCGACACCCCTCAGGACGGACCGGTCGACGACAAGGACGCCCGGGAACGGCGCGGCACTCGCGAGTTCGTCGAGCCGGTCCTCGCCGAGGCGGGGCTCCCGCTCGAGCTGGCCGACGCCCTGGACGACGCATCGTGGGACGACGAGATCTTGCGGGAGACCCAGGAGGCGCTCGGGTTGACCGGCAAGGACGTCGGCACCCCGATCATCCACTTCGAGCCGCCGGAGGGGGTGGCCTTCTTCGGCCCGGTGATCAGTCGGCTTCCCGAGGACGGGTCCGCTGCCGACCTCTGGGACCACGTGGTCGGGCTGGCCCGGTTCCCGGGGTTCGCCGAGCTCAAGCGCAGTCTGCGCGAGACACCGCAGCTCAGCGGGCTCGGTGTCGAGACCGGCGCCGTCGGGCAGCAGGAGGACTGGCACGGCGGCAGCCGACGCCAGAAGAAGTAGGTCCCTGTCCGTGCAGCAACCCTGTCTGTGAAGGTGGTCCCCATGAGTGAGCCCGTGAGCGATTCCGGCATCCACACCCGTCAGGAGTCGGTCGTCGTCGAGGTGCCGGCCGAGGAGCTCTACGACCTGGTCTCCGACGTGACCCGCACCGGCGAGTGGAGCCCGGTGTGCGTCGCCTGCCGCTGGGACGACGAGCAGCAGGCGGGGCAGGTCGGCGCCTGGTTCACCGGCGTCAACGAGCGTCCGGACCGGACCTGGGAGACCAGGTCCGAGGTGGTGGTGGCCGATCGTGGGTCCGAGTTCGCCTGGATCGTCGGCGGCCGGTTCGTACGCTGGGGCTTTCGCCTGGCTCCCGTGGACGGCGGCACCGAGCTCACCGAGTCGTGGGAGTTCCTGCCGGACGGCATCGCCATGTTCGAGGACAAGTACGGCGATCGCGCACCGGCCGAGATCGCCGACCGCACCCGGGACGCCCTGGACGGCATCCCGAAGACCCTCGCCGCGATCAAGCGGATCGCCGAGCACTCCGCGGTGGAGTCGCGCAGGTGACGGAGACCTCTCGGCTGCTCAGCGAGGTCGACCTGCCGGCGCGGGTCGAGGATCGTTGGTTCGAGGACTACCGACCTGACAGCGTCTACGAGTTCGGCCACGTCTCGCTCGGCGAGGAGGACATCGTCGCGTTCGCCTCGGCGTACGACCCGCAGCGGATCCACACCGACCCCGCCTGGGCGCGGACCGGACCCTTCCAGGGCCTGATCGCCAGCGGGGCGCACACGATCGCGGTGTGCATGCGCCTCTACGTGGACCACTACGTCTCGCGCGTCGCCAGCCTCGCCTCGCCCGGTCTCGACGAGCTGCGCTGGCCGCAACCGGTGCGCCCGGACGACCGGCTCCGCATCCGAGTGCGAGTCGCCTCGGCTCGGCTCTCGCGGTCGAGGCCGGGTCGCGGCCTGGTGCACTCCGAGGTCGAGTGCCTGAACCAGGCCGACGCGGTGGTCCTGTCGTTCACCGCGATGAACTTCTTCGCCTGCCGGCCGGTGTGCTGAGGCCGTCGGTCTTGCGAGAATGGCCTGATGGTGAAGAACGGGCCCGCGAAGAAGGCTCAGCCGGAGACTGTCGTGGCGCGCAACCGGAAGGCCCGCCACGACTACCACCTCCTGGACACCTGGGAGGCAGGCATCGTCCTGCAGGGGAGCGAGGTCAAGGCCCTGCGCGCCGGTCGCGCGTCCCTGGTCGACGGGTTCGCCGACATCGACGGCCACGAGATCTGGCTGCACGGCGTACACATCCCGCAGTACGAGCAGGCGACCTGGACCAACCACGCTGCCCGACGCAAGCGCAAGCTGCTGCTGCACCGCGCGCAGATCGACAAGATCGAGCGCCGGGTCAACGAGAGCGGCCTGACGATCGTGCCGCTGTCGCTGTACTTCAAGGACGGTCGGGCCAAGGTCGAGATCGCCCTGGCCCAGGGCAAGAAGACCTGGGACAAGCGGCACGCTCTCGCCGAACGGCAGGCCACCCGCGAGGTGGAGCAGGCTGTCGGCCGCCGGCTCAAGGGGATCCCCGACTGAGTCGGCCCGGTGTCGTCTCCCACCGCCGCTCGGCACGATTTGGAGGAGCACCGAGCCGTCGCGTAACCTGTGATCACCGACGCGGGGTGGAGCAGCTCGGTAGCTCGCTGGGCTCATAACCCAGAGGTCGCAGGTTCAAATCCTGCCCCCGCTACAATGTGATGTCTCAAGACATCGGAATAGCCCGGACCTACGTTTCGTAGGTCCGGGCTAGTTTTTTGTGGTGGGTCCGGGTGGTCTGCCGGTGGGTTGGTAGTCGCGGCGTGTGTCGATGGTGAGCTCGCGGAGGAGCTCTCCGGTGGCGGCGTTGACGACTCTGACGCCGAGGTCCTGGACGAGCAGGATGACGTAGGTCCCGGCGTAGTTTCGGCCGATACCGATGTGGCGCAGGCGGCCGGCCACTCGCAGGGTGACGGTGCCGGCCTTGTTGATCTTGTCGTGGCGGACGCGGTCGTGGTGTGACTGGTCCGGTCGGCGCCAAAGGGGCGGCTTTGGGATGGGCGTCGTAGGCGGTGGCCGGGGTGGCCCGGTGTAGCCGTGAACGGTGCGGACGATGGTGGTTGTACTCCTTGACGAACGCGTCGATCAGGAGTGCAGCTCGGCGATGGTCGAGGGCCGGTGGGGCTGCTGCGGAGCCACTGCTTCATCGTCTGCTGGAATCTCTCGATCTTGCCGCAGGTGGTGGGGTGTGCTGGTCGGGAGTTCTTCTGGACTACGTGCAGGTGCCTGAGTTCGCTCTCGAAGGTGTTTCGTCCGCCGAGGCCGCCAGCGAACCGTGCCGTGTAGACAATGCCGTTGTCGGTCAGTGTGGAGGCGGGGATCCCGTGCTGGACAAGGGTTCTGCGAAAGGTCGCGGTGACGATCGGGCGCTGATCCGGGCACTTGCCCGGCACTGTGATCAATGTTTACGCTGCGATGGATCCAGAGGGCCGCAAGACCCTCCGTCGGTTCACCTGGAGGTTTTCGACATCCCCCGTCTACCTACACCGCTGCCCCCAACCGCGCTACGCCGAGACTCGCTGCGCGATGGGTGAACTTCCCGCTGCGGTTTCGCTCTCAGCTTGCGGCTCGGACGCCGCCCGGGTAGTGACCGCACCCCGCCTCTCGGTCGGGTCTCCGGTGCGCCTGGACCGTACCGAGCGCAGCCGCGACCAATCTGACGTCGTCTCCGCTCTGCCTCTGGAGTCAAGGCCGGGGCGACGGGCCGACGTGCTGGAGCAACCCGACTGGGGGCTGGCTTCCTCGCCCTTGAAGGCGGGGCCCTCCGCAGGTGCCGGCGGGGGACCCGATCGGCTGCATAGAGAGGAGTGATCGACATGGCAAGCGTCGGTCTGCTGTACGACGGAGGGGGGTCCAGCTCCTGAGCACCGTCATCCGGCCACCCGTCAGCACCCACCAAAGGAGTTCCCGTGCCTGAAGTCATCTTCGAGATCAACCGTGACCTGAGCGTGTCGATGCGCGACCAGACGGTGCCCGGCCACAACCGCTGGCACCCCGACATCCCGCCGGCCAACACCGTCGCCCCCGGCGGCACGTACCGGATCGAGTGCAAGGACTGGACCGACGACCAGGTCCGCAACACCGACGATGCCGACGACATCCGCGACATGAACATCGACCCGTGCCACATGCTCAGCGGACCGATCGCCATCGAGGGCGCCGAACCCGGTGATCTGCTGGTCGTCGACATCGTCGACATCGGCCCCTTCCAAGAGCAGGAGTGGGGCTACACCGGGATCTTCGCCAAGGAGAACGGCGGTGGGTTCCTCACCGACTACTCGCCGCAGGCGTCCAAGGCGATCTGGGACCTCGACGGGATCTGGACCAGCAGCCGGCACGTCCCCGGCGTGCGGTTCATCGGCAACTCCCACCCGGGGCTCTTCGGTTGCGCCCCGTCGCGGGACCTACTGACGGAGTGGAACCGCCGGGAGCAGGCGCTGATCGACCAGAATCCGGACCGGGTTACAGGCGACATCGCGGCGCACGAGGGCGACGTGCCCGGCGCCCCACAGGTCCCGGCGCTGGCCCTCCCTCCGCTCTCCAAGGACGCGCTCCTGGGAACGCTCAGCGGCGCGGACCTGGACCGGGCTGCCGCCGAGGCCTGCCGCACCATCCCGCCGCGGGAACACGGCGGCAACGTCGACATCAAGGACCTCGGCGTGGGCAGCCGCGTCTACATGCCGGTGTACGTGGCCGGGGCGAAGTTCTCCATCGGTGACCTGCACTTCGCCCAGGGCGACGGCGAGATCACCTTTTGCGGTGCCATCGAGATGCCCGGGTTCATCGATCTGCACTTCGACCTGATCAAAGGCGGGATGAACCGCTACAAACAGACCATGCCGTTCTTCAAGCCCGGCCGGGTCGGTCCGAACTACTCGGAGTTCATCACCTTCGAGGGGATCAGCGTCGAGGACGGCAGGAACTACTACATGAACGCCACCGTCGCCTACCGTCAGGCCTGCCTGAACGCCATCAACTTCCTCATGCCCGCCATGGACTGGACGTTCGAGCAGGCGTACCTGTTCCTCGGGGCGGCACCGATCGACGGGAGGATCGGCGGGGTGGTCGACATCCCCAACAGCGCCGTGTCGATCAGCATCCCCCTGTCGATCTTCGACCGGAACATCCTGCCCGGTGGTGCCGGCGGTGGCCGGGACCTGTCGGCCGACTGACCTGCAGACCTTCCACCTGGTGGCGCGGGGCGGGTCCCGGCCCGCACCGCGCCACCTCTTGGCGTCATCCCGAGAGGAGTACCACATGCCACTGTACGAGTTCCGTTGCCCCGAGTGCGGCCCGTTCGACCTTCACCGCGAGATGCGCGAGGCATCCGCGGCGGCGCCGTGCCCGGCGTGCGACCAGCCGGCCCAGCGCTGTTACGGCGTCGGGGTCGGGCGCCCTCCCACTGGCGTGCTGCGCGACGCGGGCCGTGCGGACCGTGCACGTGTCGACCGGGCGCGCAGCGGGGAGCCGGTGGTCACCGGTCCGCCCGCGGGACGGCGGCTGCCCGGCGGCGGACACCGGCACTGATGCCGAAGCTGGACCGTCCGACCCCGGCTACGGTTGAAACCAGCACCAACGTCCAGTTTGCGCCGAGGGCCATGCCGCTGGTCTCCCGACTCTCGACCACCCCGGTCAAGGGCACCGCCCTGCACCATCCGCGGACCCTGACCGTCACCGCGAACGGAGTGCCCGACAACCGGCGCTTTTACCTCGTGGACGCGCGACGGCGGCTGTTCAACGGCAAGCAGCACGGAGCGCTCGTGCGGCTCACGGCCGAGTTCGACCCTGACGTGTCACACCTCCGCCTGCGGTTCCCCGGCCGCCCACCTGTGGAGGGCCGGACGACCGAGCTCGGCGAGGCGGTGCACACGGACTTCTACGGGCGCGACGTCGACGGGCACCTCGTCGAGGGGCCATGGTCGGCCGCGCTCAGCGACTTCGTGGGACAGGAGGTCCACCTGGTGGCGGTCGACAGGCCCGGGGATGCGGTCGACGTACACCCGGTCACGCTGATCTCGACCGCGACGCTCGACCACCTGCGCCGCGTGACCCCCGACGGGGAGCGATTGGACCACCGCCGATTCCGGATGCTTGTCGAGGTGGACGGCTGCGACGCACACGAGGAGGACACCTGGGCCGGCCGCCTCCTGCGGATCGGCGGGACCATCGTGCAGGTGGTCGGACCTGTGCCACGCTGCGTGGTCACCAACGAGAACCCCGAGAGCGGGGAGGTCGACTTCGGGACGCTGAAGGCGATCGTGCACTACCGCGGCGAGCTCGCGACCGACCTCAGCACGCCGGTGGCACACCTGCCCGACAATGGGGCGGCCATCCTCGGCATGTACGCCACCATGGAGCAGCCGGGTGAGATCTCTCTCGGCGACCAGGTCGAACTCCTCGACGACGCCGCCGTGCAGCCGCCGTGACCCGTCCTGTCCTGTCCTGTCCCGAGACTCAGGAGCACCGATGCCACGACCCACCGACCATGAGCTCTTCGACCTGGGGGACGTCCTCCTGCAGGGCGGCGCGACCTTGCGCGGAGCCCAACTCGCCTACAAGACGTACGGCACGCTGAACGCCGATCGGTCCAACGTGATCGTCCACCCCACCTGGTACAGCGCCTGGCATGACGCCAATGACTGGACGACGGGGCCGGGGAAGGCGCTGGACCCGGAGAAGTACTTCATCGTCGTCCCCAACCAGCTGAACAACGGCCTGTCGACATCGCCGAGCAACACCCCGCCGCCCTACAACGGGCCGAACTTCCCGCACGTGACCTTCTACGACCAGGTGGAAGTGCAGCACCGGCTGCTCACGCAGAAGTGGGGAATCGAGTCCGTGGAACTGGTCATGGGGTCCTCGATGGGCGCCGGCCAGACCTACCAGTGGGCGGTCAGCCACCCCGAGATGGTGAAGCGGGCCGCGCCCATCGTCGGGTCGTCGGTCACCAGTGAGCACAACCAGGTCTTCCTGAAGAGCCTGCGCGCGGCGCTCACGGCCGACCCGGTGTTCAACGGCGGTCGCTACTCCCCCGACGCGCTGCCGACCGTGGGACTGCGGGCCTTCGCCCGGATCTACGCCGGTTGGGGCCTCTCCCAAGCCTTCTACTGGGAGCGGGAGTACCGCAACCTCGGCTTCTCCTCCCTGGATGACTTCCTCGTCGGTTTCTGGGAGGGCTTCTGGCTCGACGAACGCGACCCCAACGACCTGCTGGGCATGCTCTGGACCTGGGAGCACGGTGACGTCGGGAAGACCCCGGGCTTTGACGGCGACACCGAGGCGGCGCTGCGCTCCATCCACTGCCCGTTGCTGGCAATGCCGGCGAAGACCGACCTGTACTTCCCGCCGGAGGACGAGGAGTGGGCGTCCCAGTTCATCCCGAACGGTGAGGTCCGGGTCATCCCGACCATCTACGGGCACTTCGCCGGCCTTGGGCAGAACCCGGCGGATAACGAGTTCATCGACCAGGCGCTGACGGAGTTGCTGGCCCGCCCGGCCTGACCAGGTCGACCGGGCGGTGTTCAGGCCGCAGCCGCCCACATTGTCGCGGAACGCGTGATCGACCCCGTCGAGCCGACCCCCTCTGCGATCACCGTCGCCGGCATGTCCGGTGTTGTGGCCAAGAGCTGGCGCACCAACGGCTCTAACGCCGTGAGTACCGTCGAGCCCGCCGCACGCCCCACTTCGGTGGCCGATCTGAGGCCAGCCCCCGCGCCACTGTCGACCTACCGATCCCCAGAACTCGCACGACCTGACGCTGCGGAACGCCGTCCGCGCCCAGCCGTCGGACGAAAGCCAATCCTCCATTGAGATCACCTGGCCAATCTGTCTGCGTGGCCTCGTCTTCGAGCGTCGTCGACGGCCCACATCAGCACCGGGAACCGGGCGCCGAGCCCCCTGAGAGGAGACGTGGGCGTGGCGGAGGTCGTGGACGCGGACGTCGAAGTCGACGCCGGAGGCATTCATGTCGGGCAGCCAGATGCGGGTGCGGAAGGTGTTCCGCGAGATCGCTGTGCCGTCGCGGGTCGCGATCAGCAGATCATCTGGACCGAGGCGTCGAGCGGTGATCCGTCGGCTAACTGGGCGAATACGCCAGAGCACCTCAGTCCATGGCTCTTGGTTGCTCCTCGTCAGAGCAGCGAGCCCAACGACAGCCCGAGCGCTGCGCCGGCCACGCTGCCGACCAGAGTCAGGACGGCGTAGCCGACCCCGCGGCTCCACCCCTCGGTGAACCACAGCCGGAACGACTCGACGTGGGCCGTGCTGAACGTCGTGAACCCGCCGCAGAAGCCCGTCCCGGCGACACTTGCCAAGGTGTGCGCGGTATCGCGCCCGCTACCGAGGGTCTGCCACCCGACGAGCAGGCCGAGGAGCAGGGAGCCGGCGACGTTGATGACGAGGGTACCGAGCGGGAGCGGGAACGGGTTACGGCGCGTCAGTGCCCCGTCGACGATGAACCGTGCACCGGCCCCGGCCCCCCCGCCGAGGGCGATCAGGACCAAGGTCACCCGGACCCTCCCACTGGGGACGGGCGGCCGAGTTTGGGTGTTACCACAGTGGCGAGCCAGAACCCGGCCGCGGCTGCTGCGACCCCGAGGGCCACGCTCACAAGCCCGTACAGTGGCCCGAGAAGGGGCGCGCTGCCGCGCGCGCCCTCGACGATCTCCACGGCAAACGTGCTGTACGTCGTGTAGCCGCCGAGGAGACCGGTGCCGGCTGTGAGGCGCACTCGACGCCGCCAACCGCTGTCGGGACCGGTGCGAATCAGCATCTCGAGGAGTGCCCCGAGCACGAAAGCGCCCGTGATGTTGACCACGAACGTCGCCCACGGCCATCCCCCGGGGTCGGATGGCACCGCCCGCTCGAGTGCCGCGCGGATCGCCGTCCCGACCGTACCTCCTGTGACCACCATGCCGATGAGAGCTGGCTGCAGGTGCAACTGCCGCGTACGGTCTGGGCGATCCAGCCCGGCCGGGCCCAGGTCACCCTCATTCGCAGTCACGCGCTCACTCCCACGGTGCCAGGCCTTGCCAGTCGACGACCTCGAGGGGCACGAGCAGCACCGGCCGGTGCAGTCGGTGGGCGAGGTTGGCCGACACGGACCCATTCATGAAGTCACTGATCCGCCGGTGGTGACCCACGCAGGCCCCGACAACGAAAAGGCCGCCGCGTCAACTGCGCGGGCCAGATGGCTCAGGGCCCGGTCGATCCGGCCACCGAGATAGCGGAACTCCCACGGCACGTCTTGTCCCGACATCACTTGCGCGATCTCCCCCGGGAGGTGCTGCTCCGTCTCCATCCGCGTGTCGTCGGCGAGGTCGGGATCGATCGCGAGACGACGCACGGTTCCGTCCGCGTACTCCGCCTCTGCGTACCGCGAGGTGTCGACGTAGGCGAAGTAGAGCGCGGGCGCGTCTATCGCGCAGGCGAGCGAGAGGCCGACAAGCCCGACGAGCCCCGGCTGCCCCGGGACGACCGCCACCACGAGCGGATGGTTCAGAAAGTCGGTCAGTCCCGACGGATGGGGTTGTGGCGGAACGCGTTCACCAGCCATCGGCAGACACCTTACGGGCCTGAACTGGGTTGGACAACACCCTTTCATCGAACCGGCAGAAGTACCCAGAGTTGTGGGTCACGAAACGGTCAGAAGCCGCCGCGGTGGAGTAGTCCATCGGTTCCACCGGGTCTTGCTAACCGGTGGGGGTCTCGTTAGCGTGCTGAGACAGACGAGCCAAAGAAGGGCATCGTATGGCGGTCTACGAATTCATCTGCGCCGAGCATGGGGTTTTCACGATCACCATGCCTATGGCAACGGTCACCGCCTCCACCCTCTGCTCGTTGTGCGGCGGGCCCTCTCGCCGCCGGTACTCGGCACCCGGGCTCCTGCTCGGGGATGCCGCGGCACGCCGCCTGATCGAGGCGACCTCACGGTCCGCCCATGAACCAGCTCTCGTCAGCTCCCCCGTCGGTCACCCCATGACCCCGACCCGGAGCCGTCCCGTGGCTGACCCTCGGACGGCCCATCTGCCCGCACCTTGACCCGAAGATCGGAGACATATGGGTAACGTCGGACTGCTCTACGTCGGTGCCATCCTCTTCATCAATGGCTTGGCACTGCTCGGTTGGGTGCGTGGCAACGGGGCTGCGCCGCTGAACATCTTCGTGGGGTTGCTCCAGGTGTTCACCCCCACCTACCTGATCATCTCCTCGGGCGGGGACGCCGACATCATCTTCGCCGCTTCCGGTCTCTACCTCTTCGGCTTCACGTACCTCTATGTCGCCATGAACACGATCTGGGGCTTCGAGGGGACCGGTCTGGGCTTCTTCTCACTCTTCGTCGCGATCGCTGCGGTCGCCTATGCCGTGGTCAACCTGGTCAACTATCGCGACTACGCGTTCGCGGTCATCTGGCTGCTGTGGGCCTACCTCTGGTGGCTCTTCTTTCAGCTGCTCGGTAGGGACCGGGTGGACCTGACGGCCTGGACCGGTGTGGTCGCTGCTGTGGAGGGGTGGTTCACCGCTGCCGTCCCGGCCTTCCTCTTCCTCACTGGTTGGTGGGACGCCCTGCCCAACGCCGCCTGGGCCCTGGTGGTCCTGGTCCTCAACGTCGGAGGGTTGCTCCTCGCCAGATCCCGCCTCGGCTCCCTGTCACCGGCGATGGCTCCCGCCACCGCCTGATCCCCCATGGCGGCCACCGCCGCCCTGTCCACACAGGAGATATCGCATGCCTGAGCTCATCTTCCCGCTCGACTCGACCAAGAAGTTCACCGAGCAGCAGTACCTCGGCCACAACCGCTGGCACCCCGAGGTCCCAGCGAACGTGCACGTCAAGCCGGGCGACACCTTCCGGATGGACTGCCGCGAGTGGTTCGACGGAGCAATCGTTAACGATGACTCGGCCGACGACATCTTGAACGCACCACTGAACACAGTGCACGTCCTCTCGGGTCCGATCGCCGTCGAGGGCGCCCAGCCCGGCGACCTCCTCGTCGTCGACATCCTCGACCTGGGACCGATCCCCCAGGAGGACAGCGGACCGCTCGCCGGCCAAGGCTGGGGCTACACAGGAATCTTCGCCAAGGAGCACGGCGGCGGCTTCCTCACCGACCAGTTCCCCGACGCCTACAAGGTCATCTGGGACTTCACCGGTGGGGTCGCCACCTCCCGCCACGTCCCCGGGGTCGCTTTCACCGGCATCGTCCACCCCGGGCTCATGGGAACGGCGCCCTCCGCCGACCTCCTAGCCAAGTGGAACACCCGTGAGGCCGCGCTCATCGCGACCGACCCGAACAGGGTGCCGCCCCTGGCGCTTCCACCTGAACCCGACTCGGCCATCCTCGGCACCCTCCCCGACTCGGAGTACGCCCGAGTGGCGGGCGAGGCAGCCCGCACCGCCCCGCCCCGCGAGAACGGCGGGAACCAGGACATCAAGAACTTCACGAAGGGCTCGCGGGTTTTCTACCCCGTCTTCGTGGACGGTGCCAATCTGTCGATGGGCGACCTCCACTTCTCCCAGGGCGACGGCGAGATCACCTTCTGCGGTGCCATCGAGATGGGCGGGTTCATCGACCTGCGCGTCGACCTCATCAAGGGCGGTATGGAGACCTACGGCGTCTCGGAGAACGCCATCTTCATGCCGGGCACGAGCGACCCCCAGTTCTCCGAGTGGCTCGCCTTCTCCGGCACGTCGGTGACCCTCGACGGCGAGCAGCGCTACCTGGACTCCCACCTGTCCTATCAGCGGGCCTGCCTGCACGCGATCGACTACCTGACGAAGTTCGGCTACTCCCCCGAGCAGGCCTACATGATCCTTGGCGCAGCCCCCATCGAGGGCCGGCTGTCCGGCGTGGTCGACATCCCGAACTCCTGCTCCACGGTCTACCTCCCGACTTCGATCTTCGACGTCGACATCCGACCCTCGAGCGCGGGTCCGGAGCAGGTCGACCCCGGGATGGGCGTGCCCCGGTCGTCCTTCTGACCCCGACCGACTCGGCACCCCGGACCACGCGCAGAGCGGACCTCCGTCAAGCGGTGACGCCACGAATCACGATGCCGCGCGGACACCGAGGGTCGGCTGACCTTGATTCGAATGCCCTTGGACCTGACGCGAGGTCGGTGAAGAGGCGGCGAGACAGCGCTGTTCGGTGTTGTCCTCGGCGGGTGGCAGCAGCACTGACCAGATGTCGCCCGACCTGCCGGCCGATCGCACCGAGGTTGAGGCTCTCACGGTGGATGATCAACTCAGCCACCCGAAGTTGATCTCAGCCGACCGAATCGAGTCACTCTGCGGGCATCCTGGCGGCTGGGTCAGAGACTGCCTCCACGCCTGGTCACGGTGACCGGCGGGACGCAGACCGATAGTGAGCCACACCAATTCCGCCAGTGGGCAGCCGCATAGAGAGCTGCCCGCCGATCACCTAGACCGAGTCTCGCCAGACGCCGGCCCTAAGGGAATCGTCTAGTAGCCCCGTATGACTATCAACCGCGGGCAGAGCCGCGCTCGACGCTCCGGTCCCTTCCGTCCGCAAGCCGAACCCCACCGGAACCCGGATGGCGACAGCATGGTGTGCGTGCGCTCCTTTCGTGCTGAGGCCAGGGCGTGCGCGGTGAGTTCGGGTCCGCGCGCGTTCTCGTGGAGAATCGGCACGGACTGATCGAGTCGATCAGCTATTCGACGACGTAGGGAGGAACGAGAGCCTCGATGTGTCCCCGTGAACACGATGCGGCCGGTCGCCGTGCCACTCGCCCAGGTCGCGAACACCTTGACCGCCCAGCAGGCCGGGAAGAACCGCTTCCCGAGAGTGTGCACCGCCGGTGACTGACGAACCCGCGCGGGACTCGGACCAGCAGCACCCGGACGATCGAGCTTGCCGCGAGCAGACGTCGGTCGACGTCGTCATCGTCGGCGCTGGCATCAGCGGCCTGGCCGTCGCCGACGCCCTGACCAGCTCGGGCATGGACGTGGCTGTCCTGGAGGCCCGCCATCGCACCGGCGGTCGAATCCTCAGCACGCCGCTCGACCTGGGGGCCACCTGGTTCTGGGACGGCGAGCGCAGGGTTCGCGCGCTGACCGAGCGGTTCGGCGTGGCCACGTTCTCCCAGCATCTGGTCGGCGACACGATCGTGGAGGATCTGAGTGGCGTCCAGCGGTACGCCGGCAACATGATCGACGCCCCGTCGTACCGCTACGCCGGCGGGGCGGCCACGCTGACCGACGCTCTTGGCGCGAGTCTTCCCGCCGGCACGCTTCACCTGGACCATCCGGTCGAGAGGATCTCGCTGGTCGCAGCGTCGACCACCCCGAGCCAGGCGGCGACCGTGGACATCACGGCTCGCGGCCGCACCTGGCGGGCACGCCACGTGGTCCTCGCCGTCCCCCCTGCGATCGCCGTCGACACCATCGAGCTCCCAGTCGAGCTGCCGCCCGAGCTGAGCCGGCTGGCTGCTGCGACGCCGGTGTGGATGGGACAGGTGGTGAAGATCGTCGCGGTCTACGACGAGCCGTTCTGGCGGCGTGACGGCCTGGCGGGGGCCGCCGTGAGTCGACGCGGGCCGATGCAGGAGATCCACGACATGTCTGGCCCCGAGGGGTATCCAGCCGCTCTGTTCGGGTTTGCCCCCGCTGCACTCATCGACGCCGGTGCGGACCGAGCCGTGCGTGATCAGCTCACCCGGATGTTCGGTCCGCAAGCGTCCGACCCGCTGCACATCACGATCGCGAACTGGAGCACCGAGAAGTGGACGAGCCTTGCCCCGGGAGTTGCTGACTCCGGGTCAGCTGGACAGGCACCCATCAACTACGGCCTCTTCGGTCACCCCGACTACCAGCAGCCGGGCCTCGACGGGCGCCTGCACTGGGCCGCGACCGAGACCGCGACCGTCTACCCCGGTCACGTCGAAGGCGCGCTGGAAGCTGCCGAGCGGGCCGTCGCAGCCATCCGCACAGGTCTGCTGGACCGCACTACGGACGGTCCGTCCAGCAACGCATCTGAGGACACCGCGCCGCGCCCACCCGCGAGGTGCACGAAGGCGCGACGTGCTGCGGGACCGCTCCCGGCTGACCCTGGCTGACTGCTCACCCGGCGTTGCTGAGACATCTGGGCTTCTTCGTCTTCGACCAGTGTCAACTCGGGCACGAGGTCGCCGTACTGCAAGACCACGCCCATGCGCTCCAGTCGAAGTCGGCTTCGCTCGCTGCCACGGAGCCCCGAGATGTCCGTTCCGTCGACCAGCACCGAACCCTGGTCCGGAACGAGTACGCCGGCCAGGCAATGCAGCAGGCTCGACTTGCCCGACCCGGAAGCGCCCATGAGCGCGACGCTGCCTCCGGCCTCGATCATCGGAACCACCTGCCCGCTTCTCGCTTCGGGCCAGGGGGACTCCGGATTCCTCGATCCATCGCAGGTCTGCGTCCAGGTGGGTGAGCTCGTACGTCACCGAGAGCAGATCGGGTCCCTCTGACGTACGTCGAGCCCCTGCAGTTCGCGCATCCGCTCGAGGTCCACCTGGCGCTGAGAGGCATGAGGGCCGGGCATCCGGGGTAAGTGAATTGCGTAAGCGCAATAGTTCGGTGTAGGCAAGTGGATGTCCGGGTGAACGAGTCGTAGGGAAGGGAGAGACGCGCACGTGGGTGCTGACAGTGAGTTCAAGGTCAGGATCGGTCATGAAGAGCTCGTGGTCCGTCGCCGTTACGAGGCGATGAGCATCGCCAACGACCTGCTGATCGCACTGTGGTTCGTGGCTGGGAGCGTGCTGTTCTTCTGGGACTCGACGACCGAGGCAGCCACCTGGATGTTTCTTCTGGGCAGCATCGAATTCCTGCTGAGGCCGATGATTCGTCTGGCGCGTCGCGTGCACCTGCACCGACTCCAGGGTGGTCACCCTCACGGTGGCCATCGCGACGACGACGACTCCTTCGACTTCTGACCCGGATCCGGACGACTGCCAGCGACCTGACCTGAATGAGGGAGACCCATGGATGAACCCGACAAGATCGTTCGCGACCTCGAGCACCTCCTGAGCGGGGAGGGGAGCGGTCTCGCGCAGCAGCTCGAAGAGTCACTGAGGACGGCGCGTGAGCGAGCCCACGCCGAGCTGAACCCGGACCTGCTCGACGCGCTCGAGTGGCCTCGAAACCTGCCGGAGTACTACGACTACCTGCGTCGCTTCGTGCGGTGGATACCGCAGCAGACAGATTCGCCGGCGTGGAAGACCTCAGCTCCAGAGGAGCGCTACGCGAAGGAGGTCAGCGACCGACTGGCGCACTTCTTCTGGCTGGTCGACCAGGAGGTCGGCGAGGAGAGGGCTGCGATCGCAGAGTGTTCCGGGAGGTTCCGTGACTGGCTCACTGAGTTCGCGCGGCAGTGGGGCAGCTTTCTCGACACGCCCGAGTCCTTCAGCCAGGAACTTCTGGACTCGTTCATCGAGAACGCGCCGGAATACACCATCGAGGAGTCGCTCGTCGATGGACGGCCCAACGCGCCGAGTGGGTGGCTCACGTTCAACCAGTTCTTCGCCCGGGAGCTGAACGCCGGACTCAGGCCGGTCAGGGAGCCAGGGACCAACACGGTCGTGACCTCTCCGGCGGACTGCCTGTTCCGGCACAGCTTCGGGATCGACCAGGACTCGAACATCCCCGCCACCACCGTGAAGGAGACGCACCGCTACGGCAACATCCATCAGCTCATGGAGGGCAGTCGGTACGCCGGTGCATTCGCCGGTGGGACCTTCGTGCACTACATGCTTCCGCCGTCGGCGTACCACCGCTATCACGTCCCGGTCTCGGGACGCGTGGAGGAGTCGTTCGTGATCAGCGGCAGGGTCTACATGGAGGTGGAGCTGCAGGACCACGAGCTGCAGTCGAAGGACAGTGCTCAGTCCGGGTACGAGTTCTCGCAGGTGCGCGGGGTGCTCACGCTCGACACCTCGAGCTCCCCCGGTGGGGACATCGGCCTCGTCGCGGTGATCCCGGTCGGGATGTCGCACGTCGCGTCGGTCAACCTCACCACGGTCCCTGGGACCCACGTCGCGAAGGGGGACAAGTTTGGCTACTTCCAGTTCGGTGGCTCCGACATCATCGTGCTCTTCCAGGAAGGTGTCGATCCGCAGATCGACACGAGCACCGGCCTGCGGCACGTCGGTTCCACCATCGCTCGTGTGCTGTCAACGGCTGGGTGAACCGGAGTCGGATGTGCGCTCCGCGACACGCATAGGTGTGCCCGAGGTTCTCGTGCGCGGCGTCAGACGTTGCGCATCGCCGCCCCCCGCGGTGGAACCCGGGTCATCCTGCGGGAGCCACCTGTCACGACTGCGGGGCCGCGCGCCGGGAAGCGAGAGGCTGTGACCGCGCCCACCGCCCACGTGCTGCGTGAGTACGCCGTCCTGGGCGACGGCTGGCGCGGGATCCTTGTCGGGCCGCGAGGCGACATCGCCTGGATGTGCCTGCCGCGCTGGGACAGCGACGCGGTCTTCGCCTCCCTGGTCGGTGGACCCGGCACCTACGTCGTGGCCCCGGACAGGGTCGACTTCGTGTGGGGTGGCCACTACGAGCCGGGCTCGCTGATCTGGCGCAGTCGCTGGGTCACCACGGATGCGATCGTGGAGTGTCGTGAGGCGTTGGCCTATCCGGGCGACGAACGTCGAGCAGTGGTCCTGAGGCGCATCGAGTGCCTGCGCGGCGAGGTTCGGATGCGCATCGAGCTCGAGGCGAGCGCGGGGTTCGGGGGGCACCCGATGGAGGAGATCTCCAAGTCCGGTCCGTCGTGGATCGCCCGGACCGGTCCGGTGCACCTGCGCTGGACAGGTGGCGAGGATGCTGCGCGCCGTGATCCCCGGCTGGTCGCGCACATCAACCTGCGGGCGGGGGAACGACACGACCTTGTCCTCGAGCTGTCCGAGGACGAGCTGCCCACCGACCC
>CAWFII010000024.1:0-26201 GCA_963815825.1 uncultured Actinomycetota bacterium
CGACTGGCGCCTTGGTCTCGTACGCCTCGACGCAGGGGCCCGCGCCGAGGTCGCTCTGCAGCTGCTCGAAGCGCATCGCCGACTCGTCGGAGGCGGCGATGAGGTGTGGATGACTCGGCGGGGAGATCAAGGTGACGCCCGCGGCATCGATCGGAAGCATCTCCACGATCCGCTCCACGAGCTCGTCGAGGATCCCCTGGATCGGGAACTCGGTCGCCATCGTCCTGGCGAAGTCGCTCAGTACGGAGGAAAGACGTTGCTCTGTCGACACAGGTTCCCCAAGACGAGTATCTCTGTCCGCGGGGTCTGGGCGGCACTGAACGATGAGGGCTCGTCGCTGTCTCTGACAACCCACGTAGGCTCCGCCATCCTACTTCGTCGCGGAGTTTTGCGACAGATGAGGGGTTCCGCGGGACAACCAGCCCGTCAAGCCAGGTGCAGCACCCTCATCGTCCTTGCGGCCATCCGTGCTTCGCCCAGCCCGTTGGGGTGGACGATGACCGGGTTGGTGCCCTGCGTCACCGGCTCGATCCAGCGCACCCCGAGGGGCTTGCAGGCGTCATGGCCGTTGGATGCCCGGTTGAGGTTCACGTACGTCGTCCCGGTCCTGGCTGCAGCGCGCCGGACGGCGTTGTTGAGGGTGGCCTGGATGCCGCGCAGGTAAGGCACGTCGCCCCGCGCGATGGGCATCTTGTCGAAGCAGCCGACACGCTTCGGCATGATCCACGGGTAGCTCAGGATCGCGACCCTCGCGTGCGGCGCGCGCGTGTGGACGGCTCGCAGCGCCCGCACCAGCGACGGGTAGGTCGTGGTGCGAAGCGTGTCCTGGAAGGAGTCGCCGTACTTGTCCTTGCAGGGACTGCCCTGACCGGCGGTCGAGATCCCCGCCGTGCCGCACTTGACGATGCTGTCGATGAAGACGCCGCTGTCGTTGCCGCCGATCGTCATGGTGACGAGCTGCGTGTTCCGCCCGAGCGCGCGGAGCTGGGGCGGGACGTCCTGGTACTGCGACCGGAAGTAGTCCTTGGTCTCGGCGGCTCCGCAGGTCACGTCCACGAGCCGGGCCCCCGTTCGCTGGGCGATGACGTGCGGGTAGTTGCGTGCGGAGCGCTGGCAGTCCACCGGGGCCGTCAGGTCGGGAGGCTGCACGCCGGAGGCCGCGCTGTAGGAGTCGCCGAGGGCGACGTACCGCAACGGCGAGGTGGCCTGCGAGGCAGGCGCCGTGACGATCAGGGAGCTCGCGACGGCGGCGACCGTAGCGAGCACGGACGCGAGGGCGCGACGATGCATGTCCGACTCCAAAGGCTGTGGGGCGATGACCGGGTCAACGACTCGAGGCCGAAAACGTCACAGCTGGCGGGGATCGATCATCCGCTGCGTCGCAGCAGCACCCGGTAGGAGTAGTGCTCGGGAAGGAAGTGACTGATCGCGAGCTCGACCGCGCGGTCCTCGGTGTCGCGGTACAAACGGTCGATCCGCAGGCTCGGGCGCCCCGGCTCGGCGAGCAGGTGCTCGGCCTCGGCCTCTCCCAGCTCGCCTACCGAGATGCTCTGCTGCGCCTGCCCGATCCGGTGGGGCAGCACCTCGTCCAGCAGACCGATGATGGTGACGGTGCTGGTGATGCCGGCCGTGTGCAGCTCACGGACCGGCCCGAGCAGCGACGCCACCTCGGGCGGCAGGAACACCCGGGTGAAGCAGAACCGGACGTCGTCGTGGCTGCGCACGAAGCCCACCTCGTGAACGACGTCGCTCGGGAGCTGGAGCCGCCCGGCGGCGATCACGTCCACCCGCCAGGTCAGCGGTGCGACCACGTGCATGGTGGTGTCCGCGGAGAGATTCATCAGGTCGTCGATCGAGCCGAACTGCCGGACGTAGCCTCCCGAGTCCGGTTTCGCGAAGGTCCCGCGTCCGCGTGAGCGCTCCACCAGCCCCTCCGAGACCAGGTCCTGGAACGCGCGCCGGACCGTCTGTCGGCTCACCTCGAAGACCTCGGCGAGCTCGGCCTCGGTGGGCAGCTGCTTGCCGTTGCCGAACTCCCCCTCGAGGAGGCGGACCCGCAGGTCGCGGGCGACCACCTGGTAGCTCGGCTCCTCGGTCACTCGCCGGCCTCCGCCGTTCCCACGACGTGTGAGCGAGGGCCCCGGATGGCCGCGAGGATCTGCGGGTAGCCGCGCGGATCGACCTGCACGTCCACGAGGGAGGGGCCGGTCCGTTCGAAGGCTGCGCCCAGGACGGCGTCGAGCTGCGCGACCGAGGAGACCCGGTCACCGGCCAAGCCGTAGCCGCGCGCCACCGCTGCGAAGTCGGTGCGTTCGTAACCGATGGCGTTGTCGCCCCCGTTGCCCTGCGGCTTGGCCTTGATGGCGATCAGGCTCAGTCGAGAGTCGTTGAAGACCACCAGGGTCACCGGCAGGTCGAGGCGACGGATCGTCTCCAGCTCACCGAGGCTCATTCCGAGGCCGCCGTCACCGGTGAAGCACACGACGCGCCTGCCGGGTCGGGCCAGTGCGGCACCGATGGCGGCTGGGACCGCGAACCCCATCGTCGCCAGGCCGCTCGAGACGAGGGTCTCCTCGACGTCCTCGGCCGCCCACAACGACATCGCAGGGAGCATGTGCGCACCGGCGTCGACCGTGGCGATCGTGCCTGGGGGCGCAGCGTGCCGCGTCCGGCGTACGACGTCCTGGGGCGAGACGCCCTCGGTCCGGTCAGGGCCGGCATCGAGCAGCAGCGCCAGCTCGGCGTCGCGATGGTCGTTGCCGGCGGTGGGCGGCCACGTCGTGGTCGGCCAGTGCTCGGCGAGGTGGGCGACCAGCTTGCCCACGTCACCGACCAGCTCGACCTCGACCTGCAGGTAGGGACTGGTCTCGGGCCAGGAGGCGATGCTGACCACGGGCGCCGGGTAGGGCCACTGGCTGGGGATGAGCTCGACCGAGTCGACCCCGATCAGCACGATGAGGTCGGCAGCCTCGAGCAACGGCGCCTCGGTGGTGGCACCCGTCAGCATCCCGGCAGCGTTGGGCCAGGAGTCCGGGACGACCCCCTTGCCGCGATAGGTCATCAACGCAGGCACGGCGGTGTCCTGGAGCAGCGCACGCACCGGTCCGGCGAGGGAGCGGGCTCCGCCACCGACCAGTACGACGGGCCGGTGGGCCGACTGGAGCAGCCGCGCAACCCGGTCGAGGTCGTCCGCGTGGAGCGGGGGCTGGGTGTCGACCGGCGGCGGGACCTGGGTGGACTCTGCGGTCGGGTCGAAGTCGAGGTGCACCGGCCCGCGAGGGTGTGACATCGCCGTGGTCAGGGCGTGCTCCACGGTGGCGACCGCGTCCCCGCCCCCGGCGACGGCGCTCCACTTGGTCACCGGGGTGAGGAGGGCACCCTGGTCGAGGCGCTGGTGCGCGATCCTCGCCTTGTCCGCGGAGCCGACGGCGTCCGTGACCAGGACGAGCTGTTGACGGTCGAGCATGGCGTTGGCGACCCCGTTCACCGCACTGGCAGCCCCAGGCCCGCGCGTCACCAGACACACCGCGGGGGTCCCGGTCAGGTCCGCGTACACCGCGGCCATCATCGCCGCCGGAGTCTCGGCGTGGGCCAGCACGAACCGCATCCCCGCCGCTTCGGCGGCGCCGATGAAGTCGAGGTTGTTGCCCCCACCGGGCATCCCGAAGACGGTGTCGGCGCCTGCCCTGGCCAGGGCAGCGGCCAGCGTCGCGGAGAGCTCGATCGAGCTCACTGAGACCCCTCTTCCCGTGCAGGGTGCGCCGCTCCCGCGCGCGCCAGGATCGAGCGGGCCCGCACCAGGACGGGACGGTCCACCATCCGACCGGCAACCGATCCCACCCCGCCCCCTTGCGCCGAGGCGATCACCAGGCCGGCCCACTCCAGGTCGGCCTGGCTCGGCGCGAAGGCGCGATGGATCGTCAGGACCTGGTCCGGGTGGATGCACAGCTTGGCCGTGAAGCCCGCGGCCAGCGACTCACGGGCGTCGGCCTCGATGCTCAGCAGGTCGTGCAGGTGGTCGCTGACTCCGTCGACCGGCGCGGGCAACCCGGCAGCAGCCGACGATGCGACCAGCGCGAACCGGGCGGGGGCGAGCCGCGCGCTGTCATCGGGGTCCAGGCCGAGGTCCGCGGCGAGGTCGAGGTGCCCGAGCGCGAGGCGTACGACGCCTGCGGCCGCCGCCAGCTCGGGCGCCTGCAGCACCCCGGCCGCAGTCTCGACCAGTGGGAGCAACGCGGTCCCCTCCGGAAGCCTGTGGTGAAGCAGGTCGAGGGTCTCCACGGACTCGGTCTTGGCCACCATGACCGCGAGGTCGACGGGGGCGTCGGCACCGATCCCGATGCCAGCGAGCACAGCGACGTCCGTCTCGCCGTCGGAGGTCTGCGGATCGCTGATCCGGACCAGCACGGGCTTGCCCCAGTCACCGCCTCGCAGCAGCCCTGCCACGTTCTCGCGGGCTGCTGCCTTGGCTTCCGGGGCAACGGCGTCCTCGAGGTCGACCACGACGCAGTCGGCTGCGCTCGTCAGCGCGCTCTCGAAGCGGTCCGGTCGGTCACCCGGCACGAACAGGAACGTCCGTGCGCGTCGAATCTCCTCGGCGTCCATCAGGGGCGGCGCTCCTCGAGAACCTCGGTGGTGTGCTCACCCAGGCGCGGCGGCGGTCGGCGGACCGTCGGTGCCGTGCCGTCGAACTTCCACGGGGTGTTCACGACCCGCGCCGGGCCGGAGTCCTCACGTTCGAAGGTCAGCAGCATCTGTCGTGCCACCGTCGACTCGTCGTCGAGGACCTCTCCGATGTCGCGGACCCGCCCTGCGGGCACTCCCGCCTCGTCGAGGGCGACGACCACCTCGTCCACGCTCATCGTCGCCAGCATCCGGTCGATCTCCGCCAGCAGCGCCTGCTTGTTCGCCAACCGGAGGGGGTTGGTCATGAACCTCGCATCCGCGCCGAGCTCCTCGCATCCGAGGGCCTGACACATCCGCTGGAACTGCAGGTCGTTGCCGACACAGATGTTCACGAACCCGTCGGCGGTCGCGAACAGGCCGTAGGGGGCGATCGTCGCGTGCCCGTTGTGATCGGACCGAGGCGGCACTCCGGTGCTCAGGTAGCGCGCCGCGTGCTGGGTCAGCATCGAGACGAGGCTGTCCTGCATGGAGATGTCGATGGTCCGGCCGACACCGGTGCTTCGTCGTTCGTAGAGCGCGGCGGTGATGGCGTTCGCCGCGAACATGCCGGCGGCGATGTCGCCGACCGGCACGCCCCACTTCGTGGGCTCACCGACCGGCCCCGTCAACGCCATCACGCCACTGGTGCCCTGCACGATCTGGTCGTACCCCGAGCGCGGCCCCTGGTCCTGCCCGAAGCCGCTGATCGAGCAGAACACCAGACCGGGGTGGAGGCCTCGTAGCCTCTCGGCGCCGAGTCCCAGACGCGCGGCGGTGCCGGGGCGCCAGTTCTCGACGACCACGTCGGCGGTGGACACGATCCCGAGCACTGCGGCCAGGTCGTCCGCGTCCTTGAGGTCGAACGTCGCGCTGCGCTTGTTGCGGTTGACCGACATGAAGTACGCCGCGTCGTCCCCGACGTACGGCGGACCCCAGTGGCGGGCGTCGTCGCCTCGCTGAGGGCTCTCGATCTTGGTGACGTCGGCACCGAGGTCAGCCAGCATCATCGTGCAGTACGGCCCCGAGAGGGCCTGGGTGAAGTCGACGACCCGCACGCCCTCCAGCAGGGTGAGACCTGGCGACGCGGGCTGCGCGGCCTCGGTCATCGACCCACCTCGGGGATCTCGGGGTGTGCGGCGCTCATTGATACGGCCATTATTCAAAAAGTACGTACAATGTGCAACTGTTGCACCTCAGGGAGCCGGGATGTCGACCACTCGGACCGCGAACGGGAACGGGTGTGGAGGATGGCGTTGTGCTGACAGCAGACGTGGTGGTCATCGGCGGCGGATGTGTGGGCACGAGCGCGCTCTACCACCTCGCCCACCTCGGTTCGAGAGACGTGATCCTGCTGGAGGCCGACACCTTGGGCGCCGGCTCGACCAGCAAGGCTGCCGGCGGCATCAGGCTGCAGCACGACGACGTCGTCAACACCCAGCTCTCGCTCAGGTCTCTCCCGGAGTTCGAGCGTTTCGAGGAGCTCACGGGAGTGCCGATCGACTTCAAGCAGGTGGGCTACCTGTTCGTGCTGGACAACGAACGCGACCTCGCCAGCTTCTCCCGGGCCGCGGCCACCCAGCGCGGGCTGGGCATCCCCACCGAGGTGCTCGACGTCGCGGCCGTCCGCGAGATGGTGCCCCAGCTGAACACCGACGACGTGCTCGGGGCGACGTTCTGCCCCCTCGAGGGGTACGCCGCACCCGAAGCCGTCGTGCAGGGATATGCCCGTGCGGCCAGGAGGATGGGTGCGAAGATCCAGGTCGGCACCCGGGTGGTGGAGATCCTCACCGACGCCGACGGGATCAGTGGAGTGCGGACCGCGAGCGGCACGATCAGCACACGCACGGTGGTCATCGCTGCGGGCGTCGGCTCGACGGAGCTGGCCGCGATGGTCGACTTCGAGCTCCCGGTGCACGGCGAGGCTCGCACCGTGTACTACAGCAGCGCGGGGCTCGGCATCCCCCAGCCCTCGCCGCTGGTGGTCGACTTCTCGAGCAGCTTCTACTTCCACAGCGAAGGCTCAGGGTTGGTGTTCGGCGGCCGCGAGGCCACCCTCGAGGAGCTGAGCGAACCCGCCGTCCACCGGCTGCCGGGGATCGCCGAGGCCTCGATCGAGTCGTCGTGGTGGGGGTACTACGACGTGAGCCCCGACCACAACGCGATGATCGGGAAGGGACCGGTCCCCGGCCTGCACTACGCAACGGGGTTCTCCGGCCACGGCTTCATGCAGTCCCCCGCGGTGGGAGAACACCTCGCGGAGACGATCCTCGGTCAGCCCACGACCCTCGACCTGTCCGGCCTCGGCGTCGAGCGCTTCGTCCACGGCCTGTCCCGGACCGAGACCTTCATCATCTAGGCGGCGCCCAGGCTGTCCGGAGAGCGCGGGCAGCCCAGGAGAGGCGGGCACCATCGCGGGGACCGGGCTGCTGCCATGCTGGGTCGATGACAGAGCGCAACGTCCTGGGTGACGAGCTCCAACCGTGCGGCACGGACCCGCTCACCGGCTTCTACCGCGACGGGTGCTGCGCCACCGGTCCCGAGGACCGTGGCAGCCACACGATCTGTGCCGTCGTCACCGCGGAATTCCTCGAGCACCAGCGCAGCATCGGCAACGACCTCACCTCTCCGATGCCGCACTTCAGCTTCCCCGGCCTCGTCCCGGGCGACCGGTGGTGCGTCACGGCCGCCAACTGGGCCCGCGCGCACGACGACGGTGTCGCAGCACCGGTGGTGCTGGCGTCGACCAACGAGGCAGTGCTGCGCATCGTTCCGCTCGAAGCGCTACGGCAGCATGCCGTGGACGTCCCGGAGGACCCGAGCGCCCTGGGCTGAACCACGGCCGGTCGAGACGTGCCGCGCGAGCATCGCGGGCATATCGTGTTCGGGCACCCTGCAGCCGGGCCGGGTTCGGCGAGGAGTCGTGATGGAGCAGGACCAGCGCAACTACCGGGTCTACTACGACCACGAGGCGCGCGTGGTCCGCACCGACTGGCTGCCGGGAGCGGTGTGTGGGCTCGCGGAGGCCAGGGCGGTCGACGCCGAGATCAAGGCGCTGGGCCGGGGAAAGGTGCTGTCGCTGGTGGACCTGCGACTCGTGCAGTCCATCGACCGTCCGGCTCGCGAGTTCTTCATGGACAGGAGCCCGGGTTTCCGAGCCGTGGCACTGCTCGCAGGTTCGGCCTCGACGCGCATGATCGCCAACTTCTTCCTCGGCCTCAAGCGAGGCGAGATCCCCGTGAAGATGTTCACCGACGACGCCGACGCGGTTGCGTGGCTGCAGTCCCAGGAATGAGCTCACGTTGACGTCGGACCGGGAGTCTGAGCCGGACCCCGGCACCGGGTCGAGGATCGACCCGGTCATCGACCTGCTCACGCGGCTGGCCGCGGGCGACCTCGAAGCACGAGGAGCGCGGTCGGGCCATGACGAGGACCTCGACGCGGTGGTGGTGGGGATCAACATGCTGGCCGAAGAGCTCGCTGCGAACCGCTCCGAGCTCGAGGAGCGTGTCCGGTCGCGCACGGTCGAGCTTAAACGGGCCCGCGGCCAGGCGCTCGAGGCCTTGCAGCTGAAGTCGGAGTTCCTGGCGACCATGAGTCACGAGATCCGCACCCCGATGAACGGCGTGATCGGCCTGACCGCCCTGCTGCTGGAAAGCTCCCTGGACCCCGTGCAACGGCAGTACGCCGCCGGTGTGCAGCAGGCGGGTGAGGCGTTGCTCACCGTGATCGACGACATCCTGGACTTCTCCAAGCTCGAAGCAGGCATGGTCGACCTGGAGCCGAACGAGTTCGACGTCCGCCAGCTGGTCGAGCGGGTCGCGGGGCTGCTGGCCCTGACCGCGTCGGACAAGGAGCTGGAGCTGATCGCCTACTGCCTGCCCGGCGTGCCGACGAGGCTGGTCGGCGACGAGGGGAGGCTCCGGCAGATCCTGCTCAACCTCGCCTCCAACGCAGTGAAGTTCACCGAGTCGGGCGAGGTCGTGATCACCGTGGAGGCGCTGCGCGAGGACCACGAGGGCGTGCTGCTGCGGTTCCAGGTGACCGACACCGGCATCGGCATCCCCGCCTCGGTCCAGGACCGGCTCTTCGACTCGTTCACGCAGGCGGACGCGTCGACGACTCGCCGCTTCGGCGGCACCGGCCTCGGGCTGGCGATCTCGCGTCGGCTGGCCGAGGCCATGGGCGGAAGGATCGAGGTGGAGAGCGAGGAAGGTGCCGGCAGCACGTTCTGGGTCGACGTGCCGCTGCCCGTGCTCACCGACCCGGCCGTCGGTGAAGCCCGGCCCAGCCAGGTCGCGCTGGACGGCCTACGCGTCCTCGTCGTCGACGACAACGCCACCAACCGACTCTTCGTGCAGCAACAGCTCGAGGCCTGGGGGATGCGGCCTGACGTCACGGGTGATCCCCGGTCCGCCGTCTCGCTGATGCGGGAAGCCGCCGCCTCCGGGGCGCCGTACGCCATCGCAGTCCTGGACCTGTACATGCCCGACCTCGACGGGATCGAGCTGGCGGGCCAGATCTCGGCCGACGAGGCGCTCGCCGGCACCGCACTGATCGTGCTGTCCTCCACCTACAGGCTCGACCGGTCGGAGCTGGAACGCTCCGGTGTGCGCGAATGGCTGAGCAAGCCCGTGCGCAGCTCGGAGCTCTTCGACACGTTGATGCGGCTGATGGCCCCTGACCTCGCGCAGGAGGTCCGGGGGCGGGCAACCACGCCGAGCCCCGTGCCGAACAGCCTGGGCCGCGTACTGGTGGTCGAGGACAACATCGTGAACCAGATGGTCGCCAGGGGCGTGGTCAGCCAGCTCGGCTACCAGGTGGACATCGTCGACAACGGTGCCCTGGCCCTCGAGGCGATCATGCGCCACAGGTACGCGGCGGTGCTGATGGACTGCCACATGCCGATGATGGACGGCTTCACCGCGACCGAGGAGATCCGTCGTCGTGAGACGGCCGGCGATCGGCTCCCGATCATCGCCATGACTGCTGGTGCGATGTCGGAGGACCGCGTGAAGTGCCTGGCCGTCGGCATGGACGGCTACGTCTCCAAGCCGGTGTCCTCCCAGGCCGTGGCGGACGCACTCCGCACCTGGGCACGACCCGAGGCCGCAGCCCGCAGCGTGACCGCCCGTGGCCCGGCCGGCCCTGACCCCCGGCCGCTCTCGGACCCGCTCGGACCCGGCAATGGCGAGGAGATCCTGGATCATCGGCGTCTGCAGGTGCTGCGCGGCGTCGGGCCGGCCGACGGCTGGGGGTTGCTGCCCGGCGTGAGCCGTGCGTTCCTCGAGGAAGGCTCCGACACCCTCGCGGCGATGCGCCGTGCCCTCGAGGCCGGCGAGACCGACGACCTGCGTGAGGTGGCCCACCGGTTCACCGGCGCGGCTGCGAACGTCGGCGCCGACGTGGTGGTTGCCCTCTGCCAGAGGATCGAGAACGCCGACGCCGCCGCGAGCGAGGACCTCGGTGTGCTCCTCGACGAGCTCGAGGCGGGCCTCGACCTGACCGGTGCAGCGCTGCGTGCGGTGCTGCCGGCGCCCTGACCGCGCCGAACTCAGCTGTGGACGTGCTGCAACCAGTCGGGAGGCACCCGGCCCTGCGGACCCGGTGACGGCTGGGTCTCGGGCCGGGAGTCCGGAGCGGCCAGGGTGGGCCCGTCGAACGCCTGCCCGGTCTCGTAGTCCCAGAACCAGTCCTCGCCCGGCTCGAAGCTCTGCATCACGAAGTGGCCGGTGGCCGCGGCATGGGCGGTGGCGTGCTGTCCGGGTGAGGTGTCGCAGCAACCCACCTGCCCGCACGCCGCGCAGCGACGCAGGTGCACCCACCACCCCGGGGGTGTGGCGGCGTCACAGTCGGCGCACCCGGTGCCGCTGGGTGGCACGGCGACGTCGATGCCGCCGGTGTCGTCGATCTCGGTCATCTGCCCGCTCCGTTCCGTGGTCCCCGGTCCAGTGTCCTACCACCGGGGCCGGCCGTCACGGGTCCGACCCGCGGCCCCCTCGTCGTTCCCATCAGGTCTGTCCTAGGTTGTGCACATGACCGAGAACGAACTCCTCGACAAGGTGCCCACCGGCCTCTTCATCGGAGGCGAGTGGCGCGACTCCTCCGACGGCTCCACGATCGACGTGGAGGACCCGGCCACGGGCAAGACGCTCACCAGCGTGGCCTCCGCGACGCCCGCCGACGGCAAGGCAGCCCTCGACGCGGCCGTCGCAGCCCAGGCCGGCTGGGCCGGCACGGCACCGCGAGAACGGGCGGAGCTCTTGCGATCTGCGTTCGAGCTGATCACCGAGCGCGCCGACGAGTTCGCGCTGCTGATGACCCTGGAGATGGGCAAGCCGTTGGCCCAGGCGAAGGGTGAGGTCACCTACGGCTCCGAGTTCCTGCGCTGGTTCTCCGAGGAGGTCGTCCGCATCGCCGGTCGCTGGTCGAGCTCGCCGGACGGCAGCACCCGGTTGATGACCATGAAGCAGCCGGTGGGTCCGGTGCTGATGATCACTCCCTGGAACTTCCCTCTTGCCATGGGCACCCGCAAGATCGGGCCCGCCATCGCCGCGGGCTGCACGATGGTGGTCAAGCCTGCGTCGCAGACACCGTTGACGATGCTCGCCCTGGCCGACCTGTTCCGTGAGGTCGGGTTGCCCGACGGCGTGCTGAACGTCGTCTCCACCTCGCAGACCAGCGAGGTGATGGAGCCCCTGATCGGCGACTCGCGGCTGCGCAAGCTGACCTTCACCGGTTCCACCCCGGTGGGCAAGCAGCTCGTCAGGCAGTCGGCCGACCAGCTGCTCCGGGTCTCGATGGAGCTCGGCGGCAACGCGCCTTTCCTGGTCTTCGGGGACGCCGACCTGGACGCCGCCGTCGAGGGCGCCATGTTGGCCAAGATGCGCAACATGGGGGAGGCCTGCACGGCTGCCAACCGGTTCATCGTGCACGAGTCGGTGGCCGACGAGTTCGCGAACCGCTTCGCCCAGAAGATGTCGGAGGAGAAGCTCGGACGCGGGACCGAGGACGGCGTCACGGTGGGCCCGCTCATCGACGCCAAGCAGCGGGACAAGGTCACCGAGCTCGTGGACGACGCCACCAGCCGGGGCGCGTCCGTGGTGACCGGCGGCTCGGCGACCGGGGACGCGGGCTACTTCTTCGAGCCCACGGTGCTCACCGACGTCTCGCCCGACGCAGACCTGTTCCGCGAGGAGATCTTCGGGCCGGTCGCGCCGATCACCACCTTTGCCGAGGACGAGGTGGCCGTGCAGATGGCCAACGACACGGAGTACGGCCTGGTCGCCTACGCGTTCACGACCGACCTGGGACGGATGATCCGGGTGAGCGAGGGCCTGGAGTTCGGGATGGTCGGCATCAACCAGGGCATCGTGTCCAATCCTGCCGCGCCGTTCGGCGGCGTCAAGCACTCAGGCTTCGGTCGCGAAGGTGGCCCCGAAGGGATCGAGGAGTACCTCTCGGTCAAGTACGTCGGCATCAAGCCCTGAGCGCAGGTGCCCAGGTGGTGACTCAGTGGTCGAGTCCGCTGGCTGACGGTGCCGAGGACGTCATCCATGTCGTAGGCGTCGATCCCGGCGGGCCCACCAGCACACCGGTGCAAGGATGAACCGCTCTTCGACACCGCAGGCGGATGCCGGTGACGGCCTCGTCCGTGGCAGCCTGGGCACCCGCGTCGACCACGGTCGACCCACACCCTCTGCACCCCTGGAGTCTCGATGCCGGCCACCGAGAGCGACGCACCCGACCGGACGGTCGACCACGGCCACATCCACGGCCACCTCCACGGCCACCTCCACGGGCACATCCGCGGGCACATCCGCGGGCACATCCGCGGGCACATCCGCGGGCACGGGCGGATCCGATGACCCAGCGCTGGTCCGCCGCGGGCCTGGTCGACCTCGTCCTGGACGCCGGCTCGTTCGAGTCGTGGGATCACCCGGTCGACATCAGCGGGCACTCCGAGGGCTACCAGGCGGAGCTGCGCCGGGCGGCCGACCGGGCCGGCACCGATGAGTCGGTGCTCACCGGGCGGGGCCTGGTGCGAGGTCGCCCGGTGGCCGTGGTGGTCAACGAGTTCGCCTTCCTGGGAGGGTCGATCGGAGCCGCGGCCGCAGGCAGGATCGTCTCCGCCGTACGACGTGCCACGGCCGAACGGCTGCCCCTCCTCGCGACCACGGCCTCCGGTGGCACGCGCATGCAGGAAGGCACGCCTGCCTTCTTCGAGATGGTCTCGATCTCACGAGCGGTGATGACCCATCGAGCGGCGGGACTGGCCTACCTGGTGCACCTGCGGCACCCGACCACTGGCGGGGTCTACGCCTCCTGGGGCTCGTTGGGACACGTGACGGTCGCCGAACCAGGCGCCCTGGTCGGGTTCCTCGGGCCGAAGGTGTACGAGGCGCTCGAGGGTCACCCCTTCCCGGCGGGGGTGCAGCGAGCCGAGAACCTCGCGGAGAAGGGGGTGATCGATGCGGTCGTGGCCACCGAGGACCTGCCCGCGCTGATCGACAAGATCCTCGCCGTGCTCGTCGACCCGCCGGTCGCGCCGAGCCTGCGCCTGCGCGAGGGGGAGGTGGGTGCGGGGCTCCCGGTGTGGGAGGCCGTCGAGCGGACCAGGCGCGACGACCGGCTCGGCGTGCGCGACGTGCTCAGGTGTGGCGCTCACGGGACTCTCGCGCTGAACGGCACGGAGGAGGGCGAGCAGGACGCGGCCGTCCTGGTGACGCTGACTCGTCTCGACGGCCAGCCCTGCGTGCTCGTCGGCCAGGACCGGACCAGGCAGACGCCGGCGAAGCCCCTCGGCGCGGCGGCGCTGCGGGAGGCTCGCCGGGGGATGCGGCTCGCCGAGGAGCTGGGGCTCCCGCTCGTCACCGTCATCGACACCCCGGGCGCTGAGCTCTCGCCGGAGGCGGAGGAGGGGGCGATCGCGGGGGAGATCGCACGGTGCATCGCCACCCTCACGACCATGACCGTCCCGACGGTCGCGATGATCCTCGGCCAGGGCTGCGGCGGGGGTGCGCTCGCGCTGCTGCCGGCGGAGGTCGTGATCGCGACCGAGAACGCCTGGCTCGCACCGTTGCCTCCGGAGGGGGCGAGCGTGATCCGGTTCGGCGACCTGCAGCACGCGCCCGAGATGGCTGAGTCGCAGGGCATCGGCAGTGCGAGGCTCGTCGCTGCCGGGATCGTGCACCGCGTCGTCCCCGAGCCGGCCGAGGACGACGTCGACTCGCTGGCGACCGCGGTGGCCGCGACCGTGGCTCAGGAGCTCGTGCGACTGGCCCGCTGACAGGCCCTGGACGAGGTGGAGCCCGCCCGTGCTGCGATCGTGCGGACCCCCACTACATTGACGACATGGCCGATCGATCACCCCTGGGACTGCTCGACACCGACTCGCTGGTCAACGAGGAGGACCGGGCGATCCAGCAGACGGTCCGACGCTTCGTCGACGAGCGGATCCGCCCCGACATCGCCGAGTGGTACGAGAGCGGCAGCGCGCCGGTGCGCGAGCTCGCCCGCGAGCTCGGCTCGATCGGTGCGCTGGGCATGCACCTCGAGGGCTACGGCTGCGCGGGCACGAGCACGACCGCCTACGGGTTGGCGTGCCTCGAGGTCGAGGCCGGTGACTCCGGGATCCGTTCGTTGGTGTCGGTGCAGGGCAGCCTGGCCATGTTCGCCATCCATGCCCACGGGTCGGAGGCACACAAGGAGCAGTGGCTGCCGCAGATGGCGACGGGAGACAAGATCGGGTGCTTCGGTCTCACCGAGCCGGACTTCGGGTCCAACCCCGGCGGGATGCGCACGCGTGCGAAGAAGGACGGGAGCGACTGGATCCTCGACGGGTCGAAGATGTGGATCACCAACGGGTCGGTCGCCGACGTCGCGGTGGTCTGGGCCCAGACCGACGACGGCATCCGTGGGTTCGTCGTACCCACTGAGACCGCGGGGTTCTCCGCACCGGACATCAAGAGGAAGATGTCGATGCGCGCCTCCGTCACGAGCGAGCTGGTGCTCGACGGGGTCCGGCTCCCGGCCGACGCGGTGCTGCCCGGCGTCACCGGACTGCGCGGTCCGCTGAGCTGCCTGACCGAGGCGCGGTTCGGCATCATCTTCGGCTCCATCGGCGCGGCTCGGGACTGCCTCGAGGCGACGTTGCGCTACGCGGCCGAGCGAGAGATCTTCGACAGGCCCCTCGGCGGGTTCCAGCTGACCCAGGCCAAGCTCGCGGACATGACGGTCGAGCTGGGGAAGTCGATGCTGCTGGCGCTCCACCTGGGGCGGCTCAAGGACCAGGGCAGGATCACCGCGGAGCAGGTGAGCTTCGGCAAGCTGAACAACATCCGCGAGGCGTTGAAGATCGCGCGCGAGTGCCGCACCATCCTGGGGGCCGCAGGCATCACCCTGGAGTGGCCGATGATGCGGCACGCGAACAACCTCGAGTCGGTGCTGACCTACGAGGGCACCTCCGAGGTCCACCAGCTGGTGATCGGCAAGGCACTCACCGGGCAGGACGCGTTCCGCTAGGCGCCCGGGGGAGTCGGAGGTCACAGGGCCGACGCGGCCGAAAATGCGGTCCAAACGGTCGGGTTGCCCTACAGTGGAAGCACAAGGACCGTCCAGTCTTGCCTCGGTCCTGATGCGTGTTGCAGCACCCGGACCCGATTCTCGGGCACCAGTGCTCCACGACGCCTGAGTTGCTTCGACGACCTCGTCGTCATGGCTGTGGCGAGACATCCACACAGTGAGCGAAACCTTTCCCTTGTCTACTTCCTTTCTCGAGCTCGGCGTGCCCGCCGACCTCTCCGACGTGATCGCCGAGTCCGGCATCACCGAACCCACTCCCATCCAGGCCGCGACGCTGCCTGACTCGATCGCCGGCCGGGACGTCCTGGGCCGGGGCCGCACCGGCTCGGGCAAGACGCTCGCGTTCCTGCTCCCGCTGGTCGCCCGCCTGGACAAGTCCAAGTCACGGCGGACGCCGAAGCGCCCCCGTGCGCTGATCCTGGCGCCCACACGCGAGCTGGTCACCCAGATCGCTGCGGCTCTCGAACCGCTCGCGCGGGTGCACGGCTTCAAGACCCGCACCGTCTTCGGCGGCGTTGGCCAGGGCCCGCAGGTCCAGGCGCTGCGTTCTGGCGTCGACGTCCTGATCGCCTGCCCGGGGCGTCTGGAGGACCTGATCCAGCAGGGCGTCTGTGACCTCGGCGCGGTCGAGGTCACCATCCTCGACGAGGCCGACCACATGGCCGACCTCGGCTTCCTGCCGGCCGTACGTCGGCTGCTCGAGCAGACTCCCCGCACCGGCCAGCGGATGCTGTTCTCCGCGACGCTCGACGCGGGCGTCAACGTGCTCGTGAAGCGCTTCCTGGTCGACCCGGCCACCCACGAGGCCGACTCGGCCCAGTCGCCGGTCGCGAAGATGGACCACCACGTGCTGCACGTCCACCGTGACCAGCGCGTCGCCGTGCTCGTCGACCTCACCAGCGCCCCCGGGCGCACGATGGTCTTCACCCGCACCAAGCACGGCGCCAAGGCGCTGGCCCGCCAGCTGAACGCGCGTGGCGTGCCGACCGTCGAGCTCCACGGCAACCTGGCGCAGAACGCACGCACCCGCAACATGGAGGCGTTCCAGTCCGGCAAGGCGACCACGTTGGTCGCCACCGACATCGCCGCCCGCGGAATCCACGTCGACGACGTCGCCCTCGTGGTGCACGCCGACCCGCCCGCCGAGCACAAGGCCTACCTGCACCGTTCGGGTCGAACCGCTCGCGCCGGGGCTGCCGGGACCGTCATCACGTTGATGACCGACCAGCAGGTCAAGGACGTCCGCGCCCTGACCCGGGCAGCAGGCATCAGCCCCACCACGACCAAGGTCTCCGGCCCGGAGCACGCGCTGCTGCGCACGCTCGCACCGGGTGACCGGGTCCTGGTCGCCGGGGGACTCCCCGACGACCGACCCGCCCCGTCACACGGTGGCGGTGGTGGCGGAGGCGGCCGTCGCAGCGGAGGCGGACGCTCGCAGGGTGGCCGCCAGGGTGGTCGTTCCGAGGGCCAGTCCCGTTCGGGCGGTGGACGCCCCGGTGGTCGCCGCGGCGGCTCCGGTGCCGCCAGCGCCACCTCCTCGGACGGAAACCACAGCGCGGCCGACTTCAGTCGTCGCCGCACTCGCTGACCCTCCAGATCTCGCCGAGGCGGCCCCGGTGGTCGGTGCTCTCGCCAGCATCCGACACCGAGCCGCCTCGGCGTCTTCGTGTCGTGGCACGCTGGGAGTCATGGAGGTCCTGACGCCGCGTGAGGTCCCGCTCGGCGGGCTCCGCTCGATGAGCGTGCGTCGTACGCTCCCGCAGCGGCAGCGCTCCCTGATCGGCGCCTGGTGCTTCGTGGACCACTACGGACCCGACGACGTGGACGGCGCCGGCGCCATGGTCGTGGCCCCGCACCCGCACACCGGGCTCCAGACCGTGAGCTGGCTGTTCACCGGCGAGATCGAGCACCGCGACTCCGCGGGGCACCACGCCGTCGTGCGGCCCGGCGAGCTCAACCTGATGACGGCGGGTCGCGGCATCAGCCACAGCGAGTACTCGACTGCCGGCACCACCACCCTGCACGGCGCCCAGCTCTGGGTGGCCCTCCCCGACGGCCACCGGCAGGTCGACCCGACCTTCGAGCACCACACGCCCGAACCGGTCTCCGGGGGCGGATGGCAGGCGCGGGTGTTCCTCGGCTCGCTCCTCGGCTCCACCTCCCCGGTGCGGACCTTCAGCCCGTTGCTCGGGGCCGAGCTGACGTTGCAGGCAGGTGCGTCGCTCACCGTGCCGGTCGAGCCGTCGTACGAACTCGGCGTGCTGGTCGACACCGGTGCGGTCACGGTCGACGGCTCGCCCCTGGACTCCCACGAGCTCGGCTTCGTGCCGCCGGGCTCGTCGTCCCTGCGGATCCGGGCTGCCCAGGACGCGCGCTTGCTGCTCCTCGGGGGTCCGCCGTTCGGCGAGAAGATCGTCATGTGGTGGAACTTCATCGGGCGCCGGCACGAGGAGGTGGTCACCTACCGAGCCGAGTGGGAGGCGCTGATCACCGACGGCCGAGCCGGACGTTTCCAGCTGCCCCAGCGTGATCCGCAGGCCCCCCTGCATGCCCCGCCCCTGCCCAACGCGCGGTTGGTCGAGCGCGGTCCCTGAGGTCCCGCTCGCCCCGGGCGCAACCGGGCGCCAGACATGCGAATGTGGCTGGTGGGGCGGGTGAGCGCTCCTTGCGTCACTTCTGCGACATTCGCATGCCTCTAGGGCAGTGGCGGGTCTGTACGCCGACATGGGCATGCGAATGTGGCTGGTGGAGCGCTTGAACGCCTCTTGCGTCACTCGCGCGACATTCGCATGCCTCAGGGCGCATGCCTCATCCGCCCACCACCAGCCCAGCCGATGCTGAGGCGCCGACTAGGCTCGCCGAGTGACTGAACAAACGGACCGAGGACACCACGACCTTGCCGCGCTCGCGGCTGCCGGACCGGTGCTGGTCGACGGGGGGATGGGCACGCTCCTGCAGGACCAGGGACTCACCGACGGTGGCTCCGGGGAGCTGTGGAACGTCGAGCGTCCCGAGGAGATCCGCGCCGCGCACCAGGCCTACGCCGAGGCGGGAGCCCGGCTCCTGACCACCAACACCTTCGGTGGCACCCGTCCCAGGCTGGACATGCACGGCCTCGGCGACCGGGTGCACGAGCTCAACGAGGCCGGCGCCCGGATCGCCCGTGCGGTGGCCGACGAGCACGGCGCCCTCGTCGCAGGTGACGTGGGCCCCACGGGCGAGCTGATGGCGCCGCTGGGCACCATGGACCACGCCCAGGCGCAGGCGATCTTCGCCGAGCAGCTGCTCGGGCTCCGGGAGGGGGGGATCGACCTGGTGCTGATCGAGACGATGAGCGACCTGGCCGAGGTCGAGGCAGCCGTCGCCGCCGCCCGCGAGGTGGTGCCTGACCTCCCCGTCCTGGCCACGCTCAGCTTCGACACCAACCTGCGCACCATGATGGGCGTACGGCCCGCCGACGCGGTCACGGCGCTCGCCTCGGCGGGCGTCGATGCCGTCGGCGCCAACTGTGGGCGCGGTCCGGGGGAGATGGCGGCGATCGCGGCCGAGATGGTCCACGCCCGTCCCCAGGGCCTGCTGCTCGTCGCCCAGTCCAACGCCGGACTTCCGCAGGTCGTCGGTGATCACTTCGAGTACGACGCGACGCCGGCCGACATGGCCGCCCACGCGGTCGCCCTGCGCGACGTGGGCATCGACCTGATCGGGGCCTGCTGCGGCTCGACACCGGCCCACGTCGAGGCGATGCGCAGAGCCCTGGGATGACCGGCCCCGCCGTGGGCGAGGACGGCGTCGCCCGCTGTCCCTGGGCGAGCCGGCCCGGGACCATGCGCGACTACCACGACAGCGAGTGGGGAGTCCCTGTCCGAGGTGAGAGTGGCCTGTTCGAGAGGCTGAGTCTCGAGGCGTTCCAGGCGGGGCTCTCGTGGTCCACGATCCTGAACAAGCGCGACCGGTTCCGGGAGGTGTTCCACGGGTTCGACGTCGACCAGGTGGCGGCGATGTCCGACGAGGCCCTGGACGGGCTGATGACGGACACGGGCATCGTCCGCAACCGGGCGAAGATCCAGGTGACCCGTCGCAACGCGCTGGCCACGATCGACCTCCGGGCCGGCGAGGGGCTGGAGGGCCTCGTCCAGGGTTTCCGACCCGCACACGATCCCGAGCCGCTGACGCAGGCCGAGGTCCCGACGGTCTCGGAGGAGTCGACTGCGCTCTCGAAGGCACTGCGCAAGCGAGGCTTCGGTTTCGTCGGCCCCACGACCATGCACGCGTTGATGGAGGCCACCGGCCTGGTCGACACGCACCTGGTCGGCTGCCACCGCCGTGGCATCGCCCGCTGAGCGCCGTTCCCGCCGAGCGCCCCACCACCGAAGCCCTCCGCCGGGCCGTTACGGTTCGGGCCATGGTCCCCGAGCAGCCCGGCGAAGCGAAGACCCGTGTCCACGCCTTCGGCGACGATGCTCTCGGAAGCCACGACGCGGTGGGGCTCGCCGCGGAGATCCGGGAGGGCCGGGTCTCCCGTCTGGAGGCGGTGGACGCGGCGATCGAGCGGGCGCGCGTGCTGCAGGCGGACCTCGACGGCCTCGCAGCCGACCGGTTCGCCCTGGCGTCCCTGGAGAGCCGCGCACGTCACGACGGCTTCTTCGCCGGACAGCCGAGCTTCGTCAAGGACAACAGTGACGTCGCGGGGCTGCCGACGCAGCACGGCACCCGTGCCTTCCTCGCCCACGAGGCGCCCCGCGACGGTGACTTCGCCCGCATGTTCGGCATGGTCGGGATGACGCCACTCGGGAAGACGAGGCTCTCCGAGTACGGCTTCAGCGCCAGCGCGGAGTTCATCGACGACGTCCCGGTCCGCAACCCGTGGCACACCGGTCGCTCCTCGGGGGCATCGTCGGCCGGCTCGGCGGCCTTCGTCGCCGCGGGAGCGGTGCCCATGGCCCACGCCAACGACGGCGGCGGATCCATCCGGATCCCCGCCGCCTGCTGCGGGCTGGTGGGTCTCAAGCCGAGCCGGGGACGCACGCCCAGCGACAAGATGAGCCGCGAGATGCCGGTGAAGATCGTGCACGACGGTGTCGTCACCAGGTCGGTCCGCGACACGGCTGCATTCCTGCGCGAGTCCGAGCGCGTCTACCGCAACCTCAAGCTGCCGCCGATCGGAGACGTGACGGGTCCCGGCAGGAAGCGGCTCCGGGTCGCGCTCGTCACCGACTCCATCGGCGACAGAACGACCGACGACGAGACCACCCGGGCGGTTCTGCACACCGCCGGGCTGCTCGAGGGACTGGGCCACAGCGTGGAGGTCGCAGAGACTCCCGTGCCGGCCGGTTTCGAGGACGACTTCCTCCTCTACTGGGCCTCTCTCGCTCTCGTCCTGAGCCGGACGGGCAAGCGCACGTTCAACGGCACCTACGATCGCGACCGCAACGACAACCTGACCAAGGGCCTCGCCCGGCACGCGGCGAAGCAGGCATGGCGCCTGCCGCTCGCGATCACCCGGCTCAACCTCACCCACCGACGCAGCGCGCGCTTCTTCGCCGACCACGACGTCGTGCTCACGCCCACGCTGTCGCTGGTCACCCCGGAGCTGGGCTGGCTCGACCCGTCGCAGAGCTACGAGACCGTGCTCGAGCACCTGCTGCAGTGGGTGGCCTTCACGCCCTTCCAGAACGCCAGCGGCGACCCTGCGATCTCGTTGCCGATGGGCCGGAGCACCAAGGGCCTGCCGATCGGCGTCCAGCTCGCTGCCGCCCAGGGCAACGACCGCACCCTGCTCCAGGTGGCCTACGAGCTCGAGCAGGCCCAACCGTTCGCGCGGATCCAGGACTAGGGACGCCGGGTCACCAGCAACGTCTGGGACGACCGACCGACGGGCCCGTGCTCGTCGTACACCTCGGCAGCGGCCAGCCCCACCGCGCCCGTGCTGAGCGACGTCTCGGCGCGCAGGCACACCCACTCGCCCACCGGGGGGCGCAGTACGTGCACCGTCAGCTCGGTGTTCATGAAGCTCCACTCGACAGGGTCCAGCGCCGCCGACGCGCCCGAGGCGGAGTCGGCGCAGGTGAGCAGGCGCTGCAGCGGAGTCATCTCCTCGTCGGGGACGAGCCTCACCAGGGGCCGCATCCACACGACCGCCGGCCCGGGACGGGTGACCGCCCCCTCGACCCACCGCCACTGCACCGAGTCGAGGTAGCCGCGTGACCACGAGGGCGGTGGCTCCTCGTGGTGCCCGTCCTGCGGGCCGTGCTCGAGAGGTACGCCGAGACCGCCCGGTCCACCCACCTCCGCTTCGTCCGGCAGCGCCCATCCCTGGGCGCGCGCCACGACCCGGCCGGTCCGGTCGGCCAGCTCTGCCTGACGCAGCGAGACGGTCCGGCCGGGCCGGAGCACCGAGGTCGTGACCGTGAGTTCCGCCACGGGCACGGGACCGAGCAGGTCCATGGTGAACCGTGCGATCACCCGGGGCGCACCCTCGTCCACGGACTCCAGGGCCCGGCCGAGCAGCGCTGCCGGTGGCCCGCCGTGCTGGGCGTGGGTGCTCCACGGGCCCGAGGTGCTGGTCGAGGACCGGAACCGGCCGCCTCCGAGGGGCTCGTAGTAGGACTCTCCGGGTGCGTTCACCCGCCGATCATCCCGGTCCCGTGCCACGTCTGGTCAACCCGGGGCGGAGCCCGGGTCGGACCGATTTCAGGTATCCCGTCGCGGCTGTGTATTCTGCTCGCTGGCCCTCGGAGCAGCACCGGGCCTTGCCCCTTTAGCTCAGACGGCAGAGCGTCTCCATGGTAAGGAGAAGGTCTACGGTTCGATTCCGTAAAGGGGCTCTGGGAAGTCTCCCCCAAGCCACCGGACAGCGTCATGGAATGTGCGGGTGCTCGGGAGTGTTCTCAGTGGCGGGGTAGCTCAGGTGGTTAGAGCACACGGCTCATAATCGTGGTGTCGCGGGTTCGAGTCCCGCCCCCGCTACGAAATCTTCGCAAGGCAGCACCCTTCAGCTAGGAAGTAGGCACGGAAGTGGCCAGCAAGAGCTCCGACGTCCGCCCCAAGATCACCTTGGCGTGTGTGGACTGCAAGGAACGCAACTACATCACCAAGAAGAACCGTCGCAACGACCCGGACCGCATGGAGCTGAAGAAGTTCTGCCCGCGCTGCCGTCAGCACACGGATCACCGCGAGACCCGCTGACCCGATCGATCGCACGGCGCGGCCCCGGCACTGCCGGGGCCGTTTCTGCGTCCTGTGCCCCGTTCCTGCGACGTCGGAGCCGCTAGCGTCATGACCGTGCCCCCTACCCAGCCGACGGGCGATCGTGTGCCTCAGCTGGCGGACCTGACCACGCTGCGCCTCGGAGGTCCCGCCGACGAGCTGGTCGAGGCGCGCGACGAGACCACTCTGGTCGAGGCCGTCCGGAGCGCGGACGAGGCCGGTACGCCGGTGCTGCTCGTCGGCGGTGGCAGCAACCTGGTCGTCTCCGACGAGGGTTTCCGTGGCCGGGTCGTCGTCGTGCGCAACGGCGGGATCCGGGTGCAGGGCGACCAGTGCGGGGGCGCCTCCGTGGAGGTGGGCGCGGGGGAGACCTGGGACGACGTGGCCGCTGCAGCAGTGGCCCAGGGCTGGATCGGGATCGAGGCGCTCTCGGGCATTCCGGGGACGACGGGGGCGACCCCGATCCAGAACGTCGGGGCCTACGGCCAGGAGGTCGCCCAGACGATCGCCCGGGTCCGCACCTGGGACCGCCTGCACGGCGCCCTCCGGAGCTTCGCGGCCTCCGAGTGCGACTTCGGCTACCGCACCAGCCGGTTCAAGGTGGACCCCGGCCGGTTCGTCGTGCTGAGCACCACGTTCCAGCTCCCGCTCGGTGACCTGGGTGCGCCGGTGCGGTACGCCGAGCTGGCCGACCACCTCGGGATCAGCACGGGCGAGCGCGCACCCGCCGCCGACGTACGCGAGGCAGTGCTCCACCTGCGCGGTCGCAAGGCGATGGTGCTCGACCCCGAGGACCACGACACCTGGAGCACCGGGTCGTTCTTCACCAACCCGGTGGTGCCGGTCGGCACGGTCCCCGACGGAGCACCGAGCTGGCCCCAGGCCGACGGGCTGGTCAAGACGAGCGCCGCCTGGCTGATCGAGCGTGCCGGTTTCACCAAGGGCTACGGCAACGACCGGGTCCGGCTCTCCTCGCGCCACACCCTGGCCCTCACCAACCGTGGGGGCGCCACCACGGCCGACCTGCTCGAGCTCGCGCGGGAGCTCCGGGCGGGGGTGGAGCAACGGTTCGGGATCCGACTGGTCAACGAGCCGGTGCTGGTCGGCTGCCGGCTCTGAGAGGTCTGACGCCTGCCTAGATCGAGCTTCCGCTCGTGGTCGTCCTCGCGACGAGCAGGACCACGAACGCGACCAGCGCCAAGATGGCGATGACCAGCAGGACGGTGCCCACGATCCCCAGGACCATCCCCGTGCGAGCCGAGCTCTCGCCCCCGAGTCGGCCCTGCGAGGCCTCGATCTCTCGCAGGGACCGCCGTCCGATGGCCCACGCGAAGGGCGAGACCACCAACGTCAGCCCGCAGGCGAACACCGCTCCGACCAGGCCGACGAGCCCGAGCACCATCGCGAGCGTCGACTGTGGGTGCGCTGGAGCGAAGGCGCCGTAGGACGGCTGGCCGGGCACACCGGGAGGCGGGTAGTAGGGGGGCTGACCCGGCGGCGGGAGTCCCGGCTGCCCGTAGGGCTGGCTCCCGTAGGAAGGGCCACCGTAGGGCTGCTCACCGTAGAGCTGGTCACCGCCGCCCGGAGACGGCTGCCCGGAGGTCGGGTTGAACACTGGGCCCTGGCCCTGTGGGTAGGGAGCGCTGGAGGCCTGGCGGCGCTGCTCGGCGGCGTGCTGCTCCCAGTAGCTCACCGGCTGGGTCGGCTCGGTGCTGTCGGGCGTCGTCTCTTCGCCCGACGGTTCGCCGTCCGGAGCCTGCGGGTTCTCGCCCGGGTAGGTGTTCATCGGCCCATTGTCCCCAACCAGCCGTCGATCTGGCGCAGCCAGGCCGACTTGTCTTCCTCGGACGCTCGGGAGGCCTCGATGGAGCCACGTGCCAGCTGGGCCAGCTGTGCGTCGGTCAGGTCGTGGGCGGCCCGCATCGTGGCGTACTGGCCTGCCAGCCGCGAGCCGAACAGCAGCGGGTCGTCGGCGCCGAGCGCGATGGTGGCCCCGGCCGCCATCAGCTCGGGCAGCGGCACCGAGGAGAGGTCGCTGTAGACCCCGAGCGCCACGTTGGAGACCGGGCACACCTCGAGTGCGATGCCGCGCGTGACGATCAGGTCGAGCAGGTCGGGGTCCTCCGCTGACCGGATCCCGTGGCCGAGCCGTCCGGCGTGCAGCTCCTCCACGCAGAGCCGGGCGGAGTCCGGGCCGAGGAGCTCGCCGCCGTGGGGGGTGAGCAGCAGGCCCGCCTTCCCGGCGATCCGGAACGCCGGCGCGAAGTCCCGGGTGCTGCCGCGTCGTTCGTCGTTGGAGAGCCCGAACCCCACCACGCCCCGTCCGGCGTACTGTGCGGCGAGGCGAGCCAGCGTGCGGGCGTCGAGGGGGTGCCTGGTGCGGTTGGCGGCGATCACGACGGCCATCCCGATGCCGACGTCGCGGCTGCTCTGCGCCACGGCGTCGAGGACGAGCTCGGTGAAGGCGGTCACCCCGCCGAACTTGGCGGCATACCCACTGGGGTCGACCTGGATCTCCAGCCACCTGGACCCGTCGCGCTTGTCGTCCTCGGCGGCCTCACGGACCAGCCGGCGTACGTCGTCCTCGGTCCGCAGCACCGACCGCGCCACGTCGTAGAGCCGCTGGAACCGGAACCACCCCTTCTCGTCCGCCGCGGAGAGCTCAGGAGGCCAGTCCTCGACCAGCGCGTCCGGAAGGTGGTGACCGTCCCGCTCAGCGAGCTCGAGCAGCGTGGCGTGCCGCATGGAGCCGGTGAAGTGGAGGTGGAGGTGCGCCTTGGGAAGGGTCTCCAGCGGCCGGTGGCGGCTGTCGGTGGTCAGGGCCTCAGCCGTTGATCTGCTCGGCGGCGGCGAGCAGCACGCAGGTGGCCACGCCCTCCATGGCTCCGGTCACCTCGTCCAGGACGGGGAAGGTCGGCGCCAACCGGATGTTGCGGTTGCGTGGGTCGTTGCTCGCCGGGAACGCCGAGCCTGCGGGGGTCAGGGCGATGCCGGCCTCCTTGGCGAGCTCGATCACCCTCGATGCCGTGCCGTCGAGCACGTCGAGGCTGACGAAGTAGCCGCCGGTCGGACGGGTCCACGTGGCCACCCCCAGACCGCTGAGGCGCTCGTGGAGGACACGCTCCACCTCGGCGAACTTGGGAGCGATGATCTCGCGGTGCTTGACCATGTGCTCGCGCACACCCTGCGGGTCGCCGAAGAACTGTGCGTGCCGCAGCTGGTTGAGCTTGTCCGGACCGATGGCGCCCTTGCCGAGGTGGCCGACGTACCAGCGCACGGTCTCGACCGAGCCCCCGAGGAACGCGACGCCTGCGCCGGCGAAGGTGATCTTGGAGGTGGAGGCGAACAGGATCGGCCGGTGCGGGTGCCCTGCGGCCGTCGACAGGGAGAGGATGTGGGCGCTCTTCGTCTCGTCCTCGGTCAGGTGGTGGAGCGCGTAGGCGTTGTCCCAGAAGATCTTGAAGTCCGGTGCGGCCGTCTCCATGGAGGCCAGGCGCTCGGCGATCTCCTGGGAGACGATCGACCCGCTCGGGTTGGCGTACGTCGGGACGACCCAGATCCCCTTGATGCTGGGGTCCTTCGCGGCCAGCTCGGCGACGGCGTCGACGTCGGGTCCGTCGTCGTTCATCGGCACGGTCACCATCTCGATGCCGAACCAGTCGAGCAGCGTGAAGTGCCGGTCGTAGCCCGGAACGGGGCAGATGAAGGTGACCTTCTCCTCCTGTCCCCACGGTCGCTCGCTGTCCACG
>CAWFII010000025.1:0-164340 GCA_963815825.1 uncultured Actinomycetota bacterium
GGGCGATCCCGACAACACCGTCACCCGGGCCCGCAGGCAGCGCAACCCTGAGGACGAGATCACCAGCATCGGCGGCTCGACCCGGCTCGAGGCGAAGAAGCAGCGGCGCCGGGAAGGTCGCGAGGCCGGCCGTCGTCGGGCGCCGATCGTCAGCGAGGCCGAGTTCCTCGCCAGGCGTGAGTCGGTGGACCGCGTCATGGTCATCCGCCAGAAGGACGACCTGACCCAGATCGGCGTCCTCGAGGACAAGGTGCTCGTCGAGCACTACGTCGCACGGGAGTCGCAGACCTCCCTGATCGGGAACGTCTACCTCGGCCGGGTGCAGAACGTGCTGCCGTCGATGGAGGCTGCCTTCATCGACATCGGCAAGGGGCGAAACGCCGTCCTCTACGCGGGCGAGGTCAACTGGGCCGCGGTCGGCCACAAGGACGGCCAGCAGCGCAAGATCGAGTCGGTGCTGTCCTCGGGGCAGACGATCCTGGTGCAGGTCAGCAAGGACCCGGTCGGCCACAAGGGCGCCCGGTTGACCGGGCAGGTGAGTCTCCCCGGTCGTTTCCTGGTCTACGTCCCGGACGGGAACACCTCCGGCATCTCGCGCAAGCTCCCCGACACCGAGCGCAACCGTCTCAAGACCCTGCTCAAGCAGATCGTCCCGGACAGCGCCGGCGTCATCGTGCGCACCGCCGCCGAAGGCGCCTCCGAGGAGGAGCTGACCCTCGACGTCGAGCGGCTGACCGCGCGCTGGAACGACATCGAGGAGAAGGTCAAGAGCGGCAAGTCTCCCCAGCTGCTGTACGGCGAGCCGGACCTGACCCTCAAGGTCGTCCGTGACCTGTTCACCGAGGACTTCGCCAAGCTGGTCGTCCAGGGTGACGACGCCTGGGACCTCGTCTCGAACTACGTCTCGCACGTGGCACCGGACCTCCAGGACCGTCTCGAGCGGTTCGAGCCCGGCGCCAACGGCGGCCCGAAGGACCTGTTCGCCAGCTATCGCGTCGACGAGCAGATCGCCAAGGGCCTGGACCGCAAGGTGTGGCTGCCCTCTGGTGGCTCCCTGGTGATCGACCGCACCGAGGCGATGACCGTCGTCGACGTGAACACCGGCAAGTTCACCGGATCGGGGGGCAACCTCGAGGAGACGGTGACCAAGAACAACCTCGAGGCCGCCGAGGAGATGGTGCGGCAGCTCCGCCTGCGCGACATCGGCGGCATCATCGTCATCGACTTCATCGACATGGTGCTCGAGTCCAACCGCGACCTCGTGCTGCGACGTCTCGTGGAGTGCCTCGGGCGGGACCGGACCCGCCACCAGGTGGCCGAGGTCACCTCGCTCGGACTGGTGCAGATGACCCGCAAGCGCATCGGCACGGGCCTGGTCGAGGCCTTCAGCACCGACTGCGAGCACTGCAAGGGTCGCGGCCTGGTGCTGCACGACCAACCGGTCGAGGCCGGCTCCAGATCCGAGGACGACGACTCCCGTGGTCGCGGCCGGGGCCGCAGCAGCAGGAACCGCGGCCGTGGCGGCAACGACAGCGGCAGCGGGAACGGCAGTGGCAGTGGGAACGGCAGTGGGAACGGCAGCGCCAACGGCGGCAACGGCGCGAGCGCGCCGGTGAAGCCGTCACCGGCAGACCTGGCCAACTCCCGCCGCCCGGACAAGCAGGACGACGCTCCGGACCTCGCAGACGGTGCCGCGGTCGCCGAGGAGCAGGACGACGCCGGCCAGCTCCGGTTCGGGCGCCCCAGCGCGACGGCTCAGGAGCCGCAGGAGGTCCCCTCGGAGTCCGGTCAGGGCGACAACGAGGCGGCACCGCCCGCGTCCGAGGCGGCACCCGCGTCCGAGGCACCGCCCGCGTCCGAGGCAGCACCTGCGGCCGAGGAGCAGCTCGAGCCCACGCCCGAGCCGGAAGCGCCCGAGCCCACGCCCGAGCCGGAAACGCCCCGCGTGGTGACGACGACCCGCCGGCGTACCGCGCGGCGTCCTGCGGGCCCGCCCACCTCGCTGGAGACGTCGTCCGGTCCGGCATCGGGGACCGGACGACCCGACGGCCCGTTGGCCGAGCCCGCCGAGGTGCCGGTCGAACCCGCCACCGCCGCGTCACAGCCGGACCTGCGCGTCGAGCACCAGGGCGAGAGCGGCACGGGGAGTGAGTCGACGTCATCGTCCGAGGACGGCGGCGACGACTCCGATCCGGGCAGTGGCTTCTCGGTGACGCACGTCCCGGTCAAGCGCAAGGGGTCCCGCAAGCGGTGAGGGCGCAGGGGGCCGTTTTGACCCTGCGACCGACCACCCCGTAAAGTTGCCCCTCGGTGTGCTCGTGCACATCCAACCATCTGCGCGGATCGCGCCCCTCGTCGTCCTGGACGCGGGTGGCGAGTGCGCCGACGCAGACCGAATCTTTGTTTCCATGTTGAATACCCGAGGAGAGTGAGTCCGCCGTGTACGCAGTTGTGCGCGCTGGCAGCAAGCAGCAGAAGGTTGCTGTGGGCGATGTCATCGAGATCGACAAGATCGAGACCGGTGTCGGTGAGTCGCTGACCCTCCCCGTCCTCATGGTCGTCGACGGCGACCAGGTCACCGCCACCGGCCTGGACAAGGCAGGGGTGACCGTCGAGGTCCTCGGCTCCGCCAAGGGTCCGAAGATCGTGATCCAGAAGTTCAAGAACAAGACCGGCTACAAGAAGCGCCAGGGACACCGCCAGAAGTACACCCAGGTCAAGGTCACCGACATCAGCGTCTGACCCTCATCGGTCAGCATCACCTCAAGGACAGCTCATGGCTCACAAAAAGGGTGCAGCGTCGACCAAGAACGGTCGCGACTCGAACTCCCAGCGCCTCGGCGTGAAGCGCTACGGTGGTCAGCTCGTCAACGCCGGCGAGATCATCGTCCGTCAGCGCGGCACCCACTTCCACCCCGGTTCCGGCGTGGGTCGTGGTGGCGACGACACCTTGTTCGCACTGATCGCGGGCAGCGTCGAGTTCGGCACCAAGCGCGGTCGCCGTGTCGTGAACATCCAGCCGGCGGGGGAGTGACGCTCCCCAGCGGCTGCTGAATCCATGGCGAGGGCGTTCCTGAGGAATCGGGGGCGCCCTTCGCGGTTTTTCACCATCCGCGCGCCCGTCGGAGGTGCCGACGACGAACGAACCTGACCGAAAGGATCCTCATGGCAGTGCCGACGTTCGTCGACCGCGTGACGCTGCACATCGTCGCCGGCCGCGGCGGCAACGGGGTGGCCTCGGTCCATCGCGAGAAGTTCAAGCCGCTCGGCGGCCCTGACGGTGGCAACGGGGGGCCGGGAGGCTCGGTGATCCTCCGGGTCGACCAGGACGTCACCACGCTGATCGACTACCACCACAAGGCCCAGCGCACCGCCACCCACGGGGGCCACGGCGCGGGCGGCCACCGCAACGGCGCGCACGGAGAGGACCTGGTCCTCCTCGTCCCCGACGGCACCGTGGTCACCGACGCCTCCGGTGCGGTGCTGGCCGACCTGGTCGGACCAGGGACCGAGATGGTCATCGCCCAGGGCGGACGCGGAGGGCTCGGCAACGCCGCCCTGGCGTCGTCCAAGCGCAAGGCTCCGGGTTTCGCCCTGCTCGGGGAGCCCGGCGACGACCTCGTCGTCAACTTCGAGCTCAAGGTCGTCGCCGACGTCGGTCTGGTCGGCTTTCCCAGCGCCGGCAAGTCCAGCCTGATCGCGGCCCTGTCGCGGGCCCGGCCCAAGATCGCCGACTACCCGTTCACCACGCTCGTGCCCAACCTCGGCGTGGTGAAGGCCGGTGACACCACCTTCACGGTCGCCGACGTCCCCGGGCTGATCGAAGGGGCCAGCGAAGGGCGCGGCCTCGGCCACGACTTCCTGCGCCACATCGAGCGCTGTGCCGCCATCGTGCACGTCGTCGACCTCGCGACGATGGAGCCCGACCGGAACCCGATGGGCGACCTCGACGTGATCGAGCAGGAGCTGCAGCGGTACGGCGGCCTCGAGGATCGTCCACGCCTGGTCGCCCTGAACAAGGTCGACGTCCCCGACGGCCGCGACATGGCCGACCTGGTGATCGACGACGTCGAGGCGCGTGGCTGGAAGGTCTTCCCGGTGAGCGCCTCCAGTCACGAGGGCCTGCGTGCGCTGATGTTCGCGATGGCCGAGATCGTCGCGAAACGCCGCGCGGAGGAGCCGGTCAAGGAGACCACCCGGATCGTGATCCGACCCAGGTCGCTCAGCGGCGGGACCGAGTTCACCGTCTCCCGGGAGCACCTGGACGACGGCGGCGAAGGCTGGCGCGTCCGGGGCGAGAAGCCCGAGCGCTGGATCCGCCAGACCGACTTCGGGAACGAGGAGGCCGTCGGCTTCCTCGCCGACCGCCTCAACCGGATCGGCATCGAGCAGAAGCTCGTCGAGATGGGTGCTGTCGAGGGCGACTCGGTGCTCATCGGCGATCCGGCCAGCGCAGTCGTCTTCGACTTCAAACCCGGGATCGACGCAGGTGCACAGATGCTGGGCCGTCGTGGCGAGGACCAGCGCTTCACCGAGGACCGCCCGGCCGCGGGCCGCCGCCGTGCCATCGACGAGGCCATGCCCGAGCGGGGTGAGACCGAGGTGCGCGCCGATGTCGCACGCCGGCTCGACGAGCGGTTCACCATGGACCGGGACAGCGCCCGGGACCGCGAACCCGACCACGCGGACGACCACGCGGACGACGGCGCGGACGACGGCGAGGACGAGGCCGGCGCATGACCCGGGAGGCCGTCGTAGGCGCTGCGCGAGTGGTGGTCAAGGTCGGCTCCTCGTCGCTGACAACGGCGCAGGGTGGGATCGATCCGGTCAAGGTCCGCGGACTGGTGGACAGCCTGATCGGCGTGCGACAGCGGGGTGCCGACCTCGTCCTGGTCTCGTCCGGTGCCATTGCCGCGGGCCTGTCACCGCTGGCGTTCGTCCGGCGTCCACGCGGTCTCGCCCGGCAGCAGGCGGCAGCCTCGGTGGGCCAGGGACTTCTCGTGCACCGATACACCGAGGAGTTCGCCCGGCACGGCCAGGTGACCGGCCAGGTGCTGCTGACCCTGGACGACGTGACCCGGCGCAGCCACTACCGCAACGCGCAGCGCACCTTCGAGACGCTGCTCGAGCTCGGGGTGGTGCCGATCGTCAACGAGAACGACACCGTGGCGACGACCGAGATCAGGTTCGGTGACAACGACCGGCTCGCGGCGCTCACCGCTCACCTCGTGCACGCCGACCTGCTCGTCCTGCTCTCTGACGTGGACGGCCTCTACGACGCGCCGCCGGGCCTCGCGTCGAGCCGACTGATCCCGGAGGTGAGCGAGCCGGCGGGTTTGAAGGGCGTCACCGTCGGTCGTGCGGGCACCGCGGGAGTCGGCACCGGAGGCATGCACACCAAGCTCGAAGCAGCGCGGATCGCTACCGGCGCCGGGATCCCGGTCGTGCTCACCGACACCGTGCACGCACGGGAGGCGCTCGCAGGGGAGCAGATCGGCACGATCTTCCACCCGACCGGCCGGCGTCGGCCGAGTCGGTTGCTCTGGTTGGCCCACGCCACGGAGCCGAAGGGTCGGGTCGTGCTCGACGACGGCGCCGTCCGGGCCCTCACCGAACGCCGAGCCTCGCTGCTGCCGGCAGGGATCACCGGTGTGTCGGGAGGCTTCGTCGCCGGGGATCCCGTCGATCTCGTGGACGAGCGTGGCCTCGTGGTGGCACGGGGCCTGGTGAACTACGACGCCGCTGAGCTGCCCGGTCTGCTCGGTCGCACCACCCACGAGCTCGCTCGCGAGCTCGGCGCGGCGTACGAGCGCGAAGTGGTGCATCGCGACGACCTGATCGTGCTCTGAGTTCCCCCGAGTTTGGCGGTTTCGCCTCGCCGGACCGTCCACCTGACGGACACTGGCAGCACCGGGTGCCGTGCCCGGCCCGCCACCTGGGGAGCCGCGTGAACAAGTCCGTCCGTCACTGGCACGTGACGTTGACTCTCTCCGGTGCTCCGGCTGAACCTCTCATCGTTCGCGCGGCCATGCAGCGGCTCGGGGAGGAGCACCAGTTCCTGGACTCCGTGAGCTCGACGGGCGACTCGGTCGAGATCCAGTTCTGGGACGAGGGCGAGTCCATGCTCGACGTGGCGTCCCTGGCGATGCGGCTCTGGAACGAGCACCGCGTGTCGGCGAACCTCCCCGACTGGGAGGTCATCGGCCTCGAGATCGTCGAGAAGGATCTGCGCGAGCAGCGCGGTGCGCTGGGTCGACGCGCCTGACCGACCGACGGCGGCTGCTGGATAGGCTTCAGACATGCCCCACTCCGCCTTCACCGAGGTGGCAGTCCGTGCGCGCACTGCTGCGACTGACCTCGCCCTGGCCACGCGCGCGGCGAAGGACACCGCCCTCGAGGCCATGGCCGAGGCCCTGCTGGAGGACCGCGAGCCGATCCTGACGGCGAACGTTGCCGACGTCGATGCCGCGCTCGCGGCGGGCACCCCGGAGCATCTCGTGGACCGCCTTCGGCTCGACCGGACGCGGCTCGAGGCGATGGCGCAGGGGCTGCGCGACGTCGCGGCGCTGCCCGATCCCGTGGGTGAGGTGCTGCGCGGCTCGACGCTCGCCAACGGTCTGCAGCTGCGGCAGCTGCGGGTTCCCTTCGGTGTCGTCGGGATCATCTACGAGGCGAGGCCCAACGTCACCGCTGACGCCGCGGGCATCTGTCTGAAGAGCGGCAACGCGGTGCTCCTGCGTGGCTCGTCGAGCGCCCGTCGCTCCAACGCCGCCATCGTCGAGGCACTCCGCCGTGCTGCCGGGGAGGCTGGACTGCCCCCGGACGTGGTCCAGCTCGTGCCTGGTGACGGGCACGACTCGGTCAAGGAGCTGATGCGGGCTCGGGGGCTCGTCGACGTACTCATCCCGCGCGGGGGAGCCGGCCTGATCGCCTCGGTGGTCGAGGAGTCGACGGTGCCGGTCATCGAGACAGGGGTCGGCAACTGTCACGTCTACGTCGACGCGGCCGCAGACCTCGACATGGCCGAGCGGATCGTCCTGAACTCCAAGACCGACCGCACCTCGGTGTGCAACGCAGCCGAGTCCCTGCTGGTCCACCGCGACGTCGCGGCCGAGTTCGTGCCCAGGATCGTGGAGGCGCTGCACGGTGCGGGCGTCACCATCCACGGGGACGAGGCTTTCGCCGCCCACGACGCGGTGGTGGCCGCCACCGACGAGGACTGGGGGAGGGAGTACCTCGCCCTGGAGATCTCCGCAGCCGTCGTAGGGTCCCTCGACGCCGCGATCGCGCACATCCGCGAGCACTCGTCCGCGCACTCGGACGCGATCGTGACGGACTCCCAGACCAGCGCCCAGCGCTTCGTGGCCGAGGTCGACTCCGCCGCCGTGCTCGTGAACGCCTCCACCCGGTTCACCGACGGGGGCGAGTTCGGGTTCGGCGCCGAGATCGGCATCTCCACCCAGAAGCTGCACGCTCGTGGCCCGATGGGTCTGCCCGAGATGACGTCGACGAAGTACGTCGTCACCGGGGACGGTCACACCAGGTGAAGCTGTTCTGGCTCACGTTCGGCTTCGGAGCCGTTTCCGCGGTCATCCCGATCTTCAACATGGAGGCCTACATCTCGGTGATGTACGCCAACTCCCGAGGCCACTCGGCCCTGGGTCTGGCCTTCGTCGGCTCGCTGGGGCAGAACCTCGGGAAGCTGGTCTGGTACTACATCTCCCGCGGCGCCATCGACCTTCCCTGGCTCAAGCGCCGGATGGAGACGCCCAAGCGTAGGGCCAGCTTCGAGCGCTGGCAGCGCTACACCGAGGGCAGGCCGGTGGTGAGCGGCCTGCTCACCTTCGTCTCGGCGGCGGTCGGCTTCCCACCGTTCTTCGCCATGGCGATGGTGGCGGGCACGCTGAGGATGAACGTGGTGGTGTTCTTCGTCGCCGGGCTCGTCGGCCGCACCCTGTTCTTCTGGGCCTTGTTGCTCGGAGTGGGCCTGGTCTTCCACTGATCTGGCGTAGCGCGAGCCAGGGCGTGCCGTCGGCCCCGACGGTGCTGGGGTCGGGGTCTCGGGGTGGTCAGGTTCGTCGGTGTCGGTGCGGGACGGCGACCTGCGTCTGGTGGGTTCGTCCGGGCGGGTGTCTGTCGGCGGGGTGGACGTCGTAGTGGTGGCCGGTGGGCGCGGTCCAGGTGTAGCTGCTGTTGTCGAGGGGTTTGTAGTCCCACGCGGTGTGGGTCTTGATCCGGTGGTGGGTGCGGCACAGGGGCGCGAGATTCGAAGGGCGGGTCTGGCCGGGTGGTCCGCCCTGGTCCGTCGGGGCGTAGGGGGTGATGTGGTCGAGGTCGCAGGTCCGGGAGTCTCGCCGGCAGCCGGGGAACACGCAGTGCGCGTTCCGCAACAGGACGTGTTCGCGCAGCGTGGGAGGTGGGTCGTGCTGGTCGACGGCGGGTGTGGCGTTCAGGTCGAGGACGGGTCGGAGGGCGACCTTGCCGCCGGTCTCGGTGAGGCGGGTGAGCCAGTCGGTGAGCAGCTTGGTGGTGACCGCACCGAGGTTCTCGATGGTGGCTGCGCCGGTGCCACCGGCGAGGTCGGCCTCGAGGTCTTCTGGGGTCAGGTGCACGAACAGGTTCGCGACCCCGCCGTGACCGGGCGTGGGTGCGGCGCCTTCGCGGCCCGACATCAGGTCCAGGGCGTGCTGGGGGTCGGCGAGGATCCCGACCGCCCGTGCGCGGCGGACGTCGAGGGTGTCGGTGTCGCCCAGGGCGCGGAGGTCGGTGGCGATCCGGGTCACGGACCGGTCGAAGAGGTCGGCGTCGGGGGTGTCCAGGATCATCGTGACCTCGGTGGTCGCCGGAGTCACACCGGGTCGCGACCACACTCCGCGCCGGGCGAGGGCGGCCTGCTCGTCGGCGATCGCTCGGTCGGGGTCGAACCAGAGCCGGGCCTCCTGGACCAGCTTGGCGGCTTGGACGGATCCGATCTTCTCGGGGGTGGCGGCGATCAGCCGGTCCGCGAACAGCGCCGCCTCGGGGCAGAGGTCGCGGGTCTCCCGCGCGATCGTCCGGGCGCGCCACGCCGGGACCCGCAGGTCGAGCACGAGGTCCCAGAGCCGCGGGAGGCGGTGGGCGAGCTCCAGGGCGTCGGCGATCAGGGTGCGGGCGGCGTCCAGGCTGATCTCGAGCGCGGCACCGAGGTCGGCCGGGGCGAACTCCGCCACCCACGGCGCACCCTCACCGGCCAGCGGGCACAGGCCCTCGCCGTGGAGGTCGACCTCACCCCAGTGCGCCGGGGTCTCCCCGGCCGGGCACGGGTGCAGCCACGCCCACTCCAACGCCCACGAGAGCTCCGCCGCACCCGCCGCCACGCACGCCCGCCGGGCCGCACGGGCATGCTCGACCACCTCGACCGGGGAGTGCCCGAGAGTGGTGATCGACGTGATGGTCATGGACCCATTCTTGAACTCTGCACCGACACAATCGACAGTGTGTTCGACATCTGTGGACAACTTTGCCGACCCGAAGTGGCGAGGTCGTCCAAGTGCAGCCGAGGCAGGGGGCCGTCGTGCCCTGTGCTCGGCAGAACGGTGCGCCCGCCCCGCGACATGGACCCGGCGACACCCGGCCCCACCACTCCGAGCCGTAGCCCACCCGACTGTCCAGCGCAGTGCCGGGAGCGCCCACCGTCGTGCGACCGCTAGGCTGTGCGCCATGCTGAGTCTCCTCCTGCTGCCGCTGAACACCGAGGCGGGCCCCGGCGCCACGCCGTACCTGATCGGCGGCGGTGCCCTGGTCATCTTGTTGGCCGCGATGTTCGCCCTGCTCGCCTTCGGCAAGGGGCGCGAGCACTCCTGAGCACGACATCCGCCGCCTCCCCGGCGGAGTCCCCAGAAGAGCTCCTGGCGGATTCCGGGCCGGTGACTGCTCGCCGGCGCGTCGGCGTGATGGGGGGCACCTTCGACCCGATCCACCACGGCCACCTGGTGGCCGCCAGCGAGGTCCAGGCGTGGTTCGACCTCGACGAGGTGGTGTTCGTGCCGACGGGGGAGCCCTGGCAGAAGTCCGACCGGGTTGTCTCGCCCGCTGAGCACCGCTACCTGATGACGGTCGTGGCCACGGCGTCCAACCCCAGGTTCACGGTCTCCCGGGTCGACATCGACCGCGGTGGCCCGACGTACACCATCGACACGCTGCGCGACCTGGCCAAGGCGATGCCCGACGCCGACTTGTACTTCATCACCGGCGCGGACGCGCTCGCCGAGATCTTCACCTGGCGCGACGCGCGGGAGCTCTTCGAGCTGGCCTGCTTCGTCGGCTGCACCAGACCCGGCTACGAGATGAGCCCGGAGACCCTGCGCGGCATCCCCACGGATCGGGTGACGATTCTGGAGATCCCCGCGCTCGCGATCTCCTCCACCGAGTGCCGGGAGCGCCGGGCCAAGGGCGAGCCGGTCTGGTACCTCGTGCCGGACGGCGTGGTGCAGTACATCAGCAAGCACGATCTCTATTCGACGAAGGTGCAGGCCCCATGACCGCTACCGACCACGCCATCGAGCTGGTGCACGCCGCCGCTCGCGCGGCGTCCGACAAGCTGGCAGAGAACATCTTGGCCTTCGACGTGAGCGAGCAGCTCGTGATCACCGACGCGTTCCTGCTGGCCTCGGCCAGCAACGAGCGCCAGGTGAAGTCCGTGGTCGACGAGATCGAGGACCGGCTCCGCGCGATCGGTGCCAAGCCCGTACGCCGCGAGGGTGAGCGGGACGGACGCTGGGTGCTGATCGACTACGCCGAGATCGTGGTGCACGTCCAGCACACGGAGGAGCGCGAGTTCTACGCCCTCGAACGGCTCTGGCGCGACTGCCCGGTGATCCCGCTGCCGGCAGACGTCACCTCCGGCCGTGGTCGCTGACCCAGGCACCGGACGGGGCCGCCGCGTCGTCCTGGTGCGGCACGGCCGGACGGCGTGGAACGCCGAGGGGCGGGCGCAGGGGCACACCGACATCGGCCTCGATGACACCGGTCGTTCCCAGGCTGAGGTGATGGCCCAGGTCGTCGCGGCGTACGACCCGTCCGTGCTGGTCACCAGCGACCTGGCCCGCGCCCGCGAGACCGCCGCGCTGCTGGAGAAGCAGACCGGCCTGAGCGCCGTCGAGGACCCGCGCTGGCGCGAGTACGACCTGGGTGAGCGCACCGGACTGACCCTGGCCGAGTTCGGCGACCGCGTGGGCGTCGAGCACGACGGCTGGTGGGACGTCCACGCCCATGTCGAGGTCGCCGGGGCCGAGTCCCCCGAGGACCTCGCTGCGCGAGTGCTGCCCGCGTTCGAGGAGCTGCTGGAGAGCCTGACGGAGGGCGCCACCGCGGTCGTCGTCACGCACGGCGCATCCCTGCGGGTCGCCATGGCGGCCGTCCTCGGCTGGCCGCTCGAGACCGCTGCCGACTTCGAGGCGATGCAGAACTGCGGCTGGGCGGTGCTGGCCGAGTCCGGTGCGGGACGGCTGCGGCTGGTCTCCTACAACCAGACCGCCACGGGACCGCACCCCGATTAGCGCCAGCGCTCCGGCGTTGGCTAAGATTCCCCGCGTTGCCCGGAGACGGGCAATGGGGCTGTGGCGCAGTTGGTAGCGCACTTGCATGGCATGCAAGGGGTCAGGGGTTCGAATCCCCTCAGCTCCACCGTGTGATGAGTCGAGACATAGGTGACACCTGAGTCGCGACATGTGAGTCAGGAAGGCCCGGGCCATCGGCCCGGGTCTTTCTGCGTGTTGCGCCAGTAGCTCTTTGCGGGCTCGGTGTGGTGGGGTGGAGAGAAGCTCGCCGGTTTCTAGTGCGATCACGGTGACGGTGGTGTCGTCGATGATGGCCAGGACGCGTGTCCGGGCGTGGGCGTAGCCGACGCCGGGGTGGTGCATGCGGCCGGCACGGCGAACGCTCATCTTGCCGAGGGTGTCGAGGCGGTCGTAGCGGAGTTAGATCTGCCAGGCGCTGGTGGAGGCACTGGACAAAGCCGGCGTATGTGATCGCGGGCTCGTGCCGGTGCGAAGACCCAATGAACGTGGCTCGCAACATCGGGCCCGGTCACGGACCGAGATCAGGGCCCCACTTGAACGGCTTGGTCCGTGCGCCGCCCGCGGGATGCTCATGGCCGTCCAAATGATGAGCGACGCCCATGCGCTCGTTTTCGTGCTGCCCCGGGCGTTGGGTGGCGACTCAGGGCCTGCCCAGCGGTCGTTGGGTCTGAGGTCTTCTGAGATTCACTCTTGACGGCTATCGAGTCGCATGGAAATGTAACCCATCGTGTCACCTATTAAACGAGTTGTTCAGATAGTGAACACGAAGGGGTTTTCGTACCATGCCGACTCACGAGTACCACTCGCCCGGGGACCGCGTTTTCGCGCGCCAGTTGCGGCACAGCGCGCCGGAGCAGTTCGCGGCATACAGAAACCTCAGCGACACGGCGCAAACGATCGAAGGTGAGATCCCGCTGAAGTATCGGGAGCTCATCGCCATTGCGGTGGGGCTCACGACGCAGTGCGCATACTGCCTCGAGACGCACACAGCAAAGGCCAAGAACGAGGGGGTCACCGAAGCAGAACTCGCTGAGGTGGTCTTCGTCACGGCGTCGCTGTGCGCTGGTGCGGCCGTCTCCCACGGAATGCTCGCTATGAAGCTCTTCCTGCAGGAATGAGTGTTATTCCGCCGACACGTCTTCTCGCTGTTTCGCGCTGCACTTCTGAACTGCTTGGCCGGAGCCAGATCACTGCCATGACCATCCGACCTTGCACTACGCCTACAGATCGACGTATTGATTCGACGAATCGGAGTTCCCATGTCAGCTGAGATTGCCTCCTTGGTGGTGCTCGTAGCGATGTTCCTCATCGCATCATTTCTCCCCGTTCACCTCGGGGCGCTAGCTTTTGCGACCGCGTATGGAATTGGCTTGATCTTCGGTGTCACCAGCGACAAGATCCTCGCTGGCTTCCCGAGCGAGCTGTTTGTTCTGCTCGTTGGGGTCACGTTTCTATTTGCTCTTGCGCAAACGAATGGAACGATCGACTGGATCGTTGAGCGCGGTGTCGGGCTCGTGCGCGGCCGAGTCGCTTTGGTGCCCTGGCTCATGTTTGGCTTGACGACGCTCATCGTCGCGATGGGCTCTCTTAACGCGGCTGGCCTCGCCTGTGTCGCACCTATTGCCATGAGGTGCGCTTCTCGCTTCAAAATCAACCCGCTCATGATGGCGCTCATGATTGGTCTCGGTTCCTATGGCGGGGGCTTCTCACCCATCAGTCCCCTCGGGGTCATAGTCAACGGCGCTCTGAGTAAGAGTGAACTCCCGACTTCCCCAGGCATGCTCTTCCTGCTGAATCTGGGTTTTGCCACCGTCGTCGCGGCTGGCGTGTATCTCGCCCTAGGGGGTCTGCAACTCTGGCGGCGGGGAGTCGTACCTGCGTCAGATGTCGGGTCGCGGCCATCACCCGGGGATGACACCTCAGATCGGCCGGCCGACTGGCCCAGGCAAGTTGTCGCCCCCTCCTCACCCCACGGTTCCCCGGCCGTCCCGGCCACGGGGAGAGTGGTAATGGAGCGCACCACTCATGTCGGCGTAGCCACATCAGCTCCGGGTGGTCGAGTTTCTCGGCAACAGGCCCTCACCCTGCTGGGAATTGGCTCGCTCGTGGCGGGTGTACTCGTGTTCGGGATGGACGTCGGGCTTCTGGCCTTTCTCATTGCAGCGCCCCTGTCGATGTACGCCACAGACGCCGGCCCCCAAGAGGTGCTCAAGAAGGTGCCATGGGGTGTTGTGCTCTTGATCGCCGGCGTTCTCACCTATGTGGGCGTCCTTGAGACCTTGGGCACGCTGGACTATGTAGGAAACCTTGTGAAGAGCGGCGCGAGTCCTCTGATCGCGCTCCTCATTGTCTGCTATGTCGGCGCCTTCGTCTCCGCCTTCGCGGCGACTTCCGGAGTCCTGGTTGCGACGATCCCGTTCCTAATTCCTCTTCTCCAGAGCAACCACAGCGTCTCGGTGCTCGGTGCTGTCGCGGCGATGACTGTGTCATCCACGATCGTCGACCTGAGCCCCATGTCGACCAACGGAGCCGTACTGCTGGCCAGCCAGGAGGGGATGGCGGAGCGTGTGTTCTTCAAGCGTCTACTCTCCTGGGCCGTCATCACTGTAGTGGCTGCACCCCCACTCGCGTGGGCAGCCTTCATCGTCCTCCCGTCACTTTAGGGCTGTGAATCAGAAGTCCTTAGGTGCGAAACCCCGTCTCACCGGCGTCGCTCTGGCGACGGTGACAGGAGCCAACGAAGGGAGGTCAATCATGGGAAACTCTGCTCTCCTCGGGATCGTCAGGCTTGACGGCGATGCGGGAATGCTGCTCAGGCTCGATGCGCCGCACTGCCGGAACGCATTGTCGGGCGAGTTGGTAGCGGCGCTCCAGGCCGAGCTCGACGCAGCAGCCTCGCAGGGGAGCCAGCTCGTTGCTCTTTCCGGTGGGAAAGAGTGCTTCTCCAGTGGATTCGACCTGTCAGGAGCTGGCTCGACGAGTCATGCCGACTTGAAGTCCCGTTTTCTTGCGATTCAAGATCTGCTCGACAGTCTCCGGCAAGCGCCCTTTCTGACGGTGGCACTCGTAGACGGACCCGCAGTTGGTGCCGGGGCCGATCTCGTTGCCGCCTGTGACGTTCGCATCGGATCCGCCCGAGCGACATTTCGCTTTCCGGGACTCAATTTCGGTGTCCTCTTAGGGACAGATCGACTGATTTCGCTCGTAGGTTCTGGGATGGCCCTGCGTCTTCTGCTCCAGCAGGAATCACTCTCCGCAACCCAAGCCGCTGATAGTGGCTTGCTTACCCACGTGTTGCCGTCAAACCAGTTTCCCGTCCAGTTGTCCGAGCTCGCAACCCGAGTCGCTTCGATCGATCCCGACACCATGCGCGGGCTCGTCAACCTGCTACGGCGGCGCGACGATCGTGAGGCCAGGGATGTGCTCGCGGAATCCATAGGCGTGGTCGGTCTACCCGAGCGGATTCAGGCGTTCCTGAGTATGGCGGGCGACAGACCGCGCTCGGATTGAAAGCACGTGCTCACCTGGTGGCGATATGGTGAACACCCCATTCATATAGTGAACACGCGAAGGTTGATCTGCCATGACCGAACCAATCCATGATGACGACGCGACCCATCCGCTTTACATGCTGACACTCGGGCGCGGCCTCGAGGCCTTGGCGCTCCTAGCGGAGGGTCCCATCAAGTTGACTCACCTGGGCCAGCAAATGGGAATCAACCGATCCGCCGCCCATCGACTGGTGCACACCTTGTCTGCTCATGGATTCGTCGCGAAGGACCCCGCCACCGGTGCGCTCAGGTTGACTCCACGTCTCTGGGAACTCGGTGTGCACGCAGTGGCGCCTGAGAGCATCCGGGCAGCCGCAGGACAGACCGGGAGAATGCTCGCCGAGAAGTTCGGTGAGACCGTCCATCTTGCGGTCTACCACGAAGGTGAAGTCGTCTATGTGGACAAGGCTGAGGGGTGGCAGCCGATTGGGAGCTACTCGAGGTTGGGGGGTCGGGCTCCGGCCTACTGTGTGGCCACCGGGAAGGTTCTGTTGGCAGACCAAACCGGGGAAGAGTTGGATCGCGTGTTGGCGCAACACTTGGTGGCGCACACAGATCTGACGCTGACGACGGCCGGCGAGCTCAAAGACGAGCTTGATGCGGTCAGGACGCAGGGTTATGCGATCAATCGTGGCGAGTGGCGAGCGGGCGTCGGAGGATTGGCCGTTCCGCTTCGAAATCACAGCGGTCAGGTGATAGCAGGGCTGGGGTTCTCAGGACCGGCGGAGCGCATTCTAGCCAAGCGCCAGGAGTTGGTCGACGCCTTGTTGGAGGGTGCGATCAATATCGTCAAGTCGCAGTACTGAGAGCGCCTTTGCGTTGATAGCCACCGAAGAGGAGGAGAGATTTGTCTGAGGACCTTGCCCGTCATTGTCCCCGAGTAACTGAGCCGATGAATCGAGATCGGGGGCCAATGGGCGACCTCACGGTTCTGGACCTGTCCAGGATTCTGACCGGACCCTACGCGACCATGGCGATGGGCGACCTGGGTGCGCGAGTGATCAAGGTCGAGCACCCACATCATGGCGACGACACCCGCCTTTGGGGGCCGCCGTTCCTGGGAGAGGGTGAAAGTCAAGCCAGCACCTATTTCCTCTCTGTCAATCGCAACAAGGAATCCATCGTCCTTGACTTCACCGTCTCTGCCGACCTCGAGCTGCTGTGTGAGTTGATCAGACGCGCCGACATCCTCGTAGAGAACTTCAGGCCGGGGGTCCTATCGCGGCTTGGTATCGACCACGCCACCATGCAGCAGCTGAACGAGTCGCTCATCATCGTCTCAATCACAGGCTTCGGACCCGATGGACCCCAATCTGAACGGGCGGGCTACGACCAGATTGTCCAGGGCGAATCAGGCCTGATGAGCGTGACTGGCTCGTCGCCCGAGGATCCGGTGAAGGTAGGGATTCCCGTCGCGGACTTGTCCGCCGGCATGTTCGGCGTCATCGGGGCGCTCGCCGCGCTTCACGAGCGAAGCCGCACCGGCAAGGGGCAGGTCGTTACGACGTCACTCCTGACAAGTCTGGTCTCGATGAACACCTTTCAGGCTGCGCGGTGGCTCTTGGCTGGAGAGATTCCTGAGCCCACCGGCAACGCTCATCCGACCGTCTCGCCGTACGGAGCGTATAGGTGCGGGGATGGACAGTTGATCCAGATCGCCGTTGGCAACGACCGCTTGTGGGAGCGCTTCGCCAGTACCCTCGGGATTGATGCTGCCGACCGCCGCTTCTTGAGCAACGAGTTGCGCCGCAGCAATCGGGACGAGCTCGACGACCTGATAGCGATGAAGTTCGCCGAGAGCCCACTTGAGCATTGGCTGGACGAACTGGGTCGAGTCGGAATTCCAGCGGGCGAAATCAAGACGCTGGACAAGGTCTTCACCGACCCCCAAGTGCTTTCGCAGGGCGGCCTCATACGTATTCACGACGATCTCCGAGGCGAACTGAACCTGCCCGGATGCCCCATCCGGCTATCTGGAGCCCCGCCGCGTCAGCACCAGGCACCGCCGACTCTCGACGAGCACGGCGAAGCGATCAGGCAGTGGCTGCGAGCACCCAGCGGGAGCGCGCCTGGCCACGCCCAACGCCATGTCGAACCCACAACCCCAACCATCCGAGAGGTGAATGATCCATGCAGATGCAGTTCAATGACGCCCTGATTTCCCTGATTGACGACGTCGAGAACATCGTCGCCGCAGGAGGGGGGGAGCAGGCGGTCACGACGCAGGTCGCGGCGAGCTTGGAACTCGCCCTGGCAGACGGACTTGACCTGCCGGCAGGGTTCATGGCAGCCAACCCTGAGCGATACGTGATGTATCCCCTCTACGTCGCCCCGGATGGGGCTTTCTCGATCGCGGCCGCCGTATGGAATGTCGGGCAGTCCACGCCGATTCACGATCACCAGACCTGGGGGGTCGTGGGCATCCATTCCGGAGTCGAAGGTGAAGAGCGGTTCGAACCACCCGAGGAGGGCGTTGCGCCTGTATTCGTCGACACAGAGTCATGGAAGCCGGGCCAGGTCACCATCTGTTGTACGACGGATCGAGATCTCCACCGAGTTACCTGTGCGTCCGAGATTCCGTGTGTCGGCATCCACATATACGGAGCAGACATCGGGACGCTTCGACGAAAGGCGTACGACGAGGCCACGGGCGACGTCAGGTGGTTCGTCTCGGAGTGGGCGACTCCCGAAGGCTGACGCTTGGCCGCCGAGCACGTTTCAGCTATTGGCTATGGCCAGAGGAGGACATCGGACAGTGAAGTTGACCGATGGCGAGCGGAAGATCCTAGACGGAACACGGGGCGAGGCGATGCGCACGCTGCTGGCGGAGCAGGTGCGGGTTGGCGAGTTCTTCGATGCCGAGCGCTTCTTGCCGATCACCAACGCCCACTTCATGGGCGACCTCGAGGTGCTGGGAGAGGGGGGTCTCGCGTACCTGGAGCGGCTGGTAGAAGCTGAGCTGACAGTTCGTGTTCCCACGACACGCAACGCCCAATCTGTGGACTTTGAATATGCTGGGCTGCTCGGACAGTCCGAACGCCTGGTCAATGGCGAGCGGCGGGTGCGGGCGCTCCTCGGACGGCTTGGTGTCTCCGCAGTCAACACGTGCATCGGGTACCAGTCGATCTATCAGCCCAGGTTTGGTGAGCACGTCGGATGGGGAGACACAGGCACCGTCGCCTATGCGAATGCTGTGCTCGGAGCTCGGACCAACTACGAGTCCGGGGCTGCGGGAATCGCGGCAGCCATCACGGGGCGAACGCCTGCGTACGGGTATCACCTTGAGCATGTGAGGCGGGGCAACATCCGGGTGACGGTGACGGCGAGCCTCCCAGATGTGGCGGACTGGGGAGCTCTCGGAGCGCTCGTGGGCGAAAGGTGTCGTGGGTACTGGAATGTCCCTGTGATCGAATTGGTGTGTGCCAGGCCGAGTCCGGATCAGCTAAAGCACCTGGGTGCGAGCCTTGCCAGCTACGGATCCATTGCGATGTACCACGTAGTCGGCGTCACGCCGGAGGCGCCCACCGCGGAGGCGGCGATCGGAGGACGCGTCGTTGACGATGCATTCCATGTGAACGAGAAGGAGATCGCCGCGGTTCTTGACCGGGATCTGGCTCGGGGCGGAGACATCGAACTCGTGGTCTTCAGTGGTCCGCAACTCTCTTTTCTCGAGCTCAAGCGTGTCGCCGACGCCCTGAAGGGGCGACGGGTTGCGGACGGTGTTCGCTTGTTGCTCACGACAAATGCGATGACCGTTCGTGCCATGGAAGAAGTTGGTCTGCTCACCCACATCACCGATGCCGGAGGTGTAGTTCTGCAAGGAACCTGCTGGTATGTGATGGACCCCGCTGCTCAACGTCGGCAGTTCGGTTGGACGCGACTGGCAACCAACTCCGCCAAGCTCGTCAACATCATTCGCGCGCATGGCTACGAACCAGCGCTGAGACGGACCGACGACTGCCTTGAAGCGGCGCTGTCCGGGAAGTTGAAACCCCGATGACCTTCATGCAGACCCTGTTTTCTGCCAAGCAGGCAGTTGGGCCCATCGTGCGATGCGGGGTTCTTGTCAATTCGCTTTCCTTCAGCCCTCGCTATGACCTCGATCGCACCCGCGGTCGATTTTCGCGCACGGACCATCCGCTTCACGGCGAAGAATTGGCGGGACGGATCCTGGTTTCGCCTAGCGTGCAAGGGGGTGTCGCTGGGGGATGGGCGTTCCTCGCCATGGCCGAGGCTGGTGTCGGCCCAGAGGGGCTCGTGTTCGGACAGGTGAATCCGGTCATGGTCCAAGGTGCGGTGACGGCATCACTGCCGATCATGGCGGGCGTCGAAGACGCGTTCTTGACCTCAGTGAGAACTGGGGACCTCGTGTTGCTCGATCCACCGGCAAGGCAGATACGCATTCTCAGCAGGGCTCTCTGACCACTCCTCAGGAGTGCGTGTCGGGGTTGGCCTAGACAGGACCCGGACACTGGGAGGGCCACACGGCCACAATCGCGAGAGACGCGCTCGGCACCATGTGTACTGCGGAGAACGATGCGCCATTACTCTGCGACCCGCTCGCCGTGTAGTGGTCCGGCCCGCTGTTCGCTTTCATCAACATGGAGGGCTCAGAGTGCTTGGCGACCTGACGTAGCGCACGCCCGCGCATCGGCGTTCTGCACGGCGTGGGCGGAGGGCCTCGATGGCCGAGCCCGTCGCTGATCAGGTGAGCGTCAGGTGATCGATCCCACGATGGGGCCATGCCCGCCAGGTCGACAGCCGCGCTCAGGCTTACCATGGCCGTGGCGTACTCCTCCGTTCGTGCGGCTGGTAGCGCGCCGAAGGACGACCTGTGCTGACTCTGGTCGTGCTGCCGACCTACAACGAGCGGGACACGATCGCCCCGCTCCTGTCTGCGATCGCACGCGAGCTTCCACGCGCCTGCGTTCTCGTCGTGGACGACTCCAGCCCGGACGGGACGGGGGAGGTGGTGCGTGCCGACGAGCGCTACGGGTTCGCGGTGTTCCTCCTCGAACGTGACCTCAGAGAAGGGATCGGGGCGGCCTACCGCGAGGGCTTCACCTGGGCGCTCGACCACGGCTACGAGGCAGTCGTCCAGATGGATGCAGATCTCTCGCATCCCCCCGAGCTGCTGGGGTCCCTGCTCGAGGGGCTGGAGGAGGCGGACGTCGTGATCGGCTCTCGCTACGTCTGGGGCGGTCACGTGGCCGACTGGAGCCTGCCGAGGCGTGTCGTGTCCTGGGTCGGCAACGCCTGGGTGCGCCGAACGCTGCACCTGGGTACGCATGACGTCACGGCCGGCTTCAAGGCCTTCCGCGCCTCGGCGCTCAGGGACATCGACGTGCTCTCGTCCACCTCGGACGCCTTCAGCTTCCAGGTGGAGAGCACCTGGCACGCTGAACGACGGGGGCTGTCGGTCATCGAGGTGCCGATCACGTTCACCGAACGGAAGGCTGGTCAGACGAAGATGTCGTCGCTGGGGGCGGTCCGGGCGGTATCCCAAGTGGTCGTCTGGCGGCTTCAGGAGGTGGGCGAGATCGCCGTTCACCCGAGACGAGGGCGAGTGCACGCGGCCTGAGCGAGCCGCTTCGACGGCGTCCGCTTCTGAGACGCTGGCACCGGTCGAGCGCACCTCGCGGACATCAGGAACCGCGCAACGCGTGATCAGGCTTTCGGCAGGAGCGTCGCGCTCTGATGTGTTGCAGACATGAGGCGAAGTGACGGCCCATGTCCTTCCTGACCATGGGGGTCGACCATGTCGCTCACCGGACCGTTCTTCCTCGACGGGATCATCGCCCTGACGATGGTCGCCTTCTTCGGGCTCGTGGCCGTCTGGTCGCGGTTGACCGCACGAACCCCTTGGCACATCGCCGGGCGTGTGGTCGCCCTGGCCCTGGTGAACGGGCTGGTCCTGCTGACGGCCGCCACCCAGCTGAACGCGGCGTACCTCTTCTTCGCGGGGTGGGGTGATCTCCAGGGCGCCATCAGCGGTCATGTCGTCCAGACCGGGCTCGACCGTGGCGGCACGGCGAGCAAGGCAGCGAACATGTCGGTCCGCGGTGATGCCGCCAAGGTCGCAGCCCGCGTGCCGGGACTGAACCGGGCGGTGGGGTCGACCGGGCTCCTGAGCTACACGGTGCACGGACCACTGAGCGGCTTGACCGGAACCGTCCTCGTCCAGCTGCCCGGTGGATACTCGCCATCGGCGAGCTCGACACAGCACTACCCGGTCCTGGAGGCCTTCCACGGTTATCCCAGCGCGCCGCTGAACTGGGTGAAGATCTTCGGCATCCGCCAGGCGATCAACCAGCAGGTCAAGGCGCACGCACTGCGTCCGACCCTGGTGGTGATGCCGCAGATCGAGCTGCCGAAGGGGATCGACACCGAGGGGGTCAACGGCGGGCCGGGACAGCCGCAGGTCGAGACGTGGTTGACCCGCGACGTCCCGAACTGGGTCGCCCAGCACTTCCGAGTCACAGCGAATCGCAACGCCTGGGCCACGATCGGGTATTCGGCGGGCGGTTTCGATGCCGCGATGTCAACGGTCCTGCACCCCGCTCAGTACGGCGCGGGGATCGTGCTGGGTGGGTACTTCCGGCCTGAGTTCGGTCCGTTCTACGTGCCGTTCTCGGCCAAGAGCCAAGCGGGTCAGCGCTATGACCTTCCCCGCGTCGTGGCGCACCACCCGCCACCCGTGGCGTTGTGGATCGAGACCTCGCACGCGGATCCGGTCTCCTACATCTCGAGTGCTCGGTTCCTCCGGGTCTCGAAGTCGCCGATGGCGGTGCATGCGGTGGTGCTGCAGAACGCAGGCCACCGTGACTCGGTGTGGATCGCGTTGCTCCCGCAAGCCTTGACGTGGCTGGGCGCCAACGTCCAGGGTTTCCACCCGTAGTCGGAGCGCCACGTCCGGGTCGGGCGCTGCCGCTCACCGGCGATGGCTGACTGCGCCTCCACGGGGACGTGCCCCTGAACGTGACGCGGTTGCAGATCGGGCAAGCAGGTCGAGGAGGAGATGCGGCTCGTCGGTGATGATCCCGTCGACTCCTCGGTCCAGGAGTCGGTCCATCTGGTCAGCCTCGTTCACCGTCCAGACCAGCACTCGCTGTCCGTGTGCGTGGTCCTCGGCCAGGGAGCGTCGCGTAGCGGCCCACCAGGGCCGGGACAGCACGGCAGGGGCAGCCGGGTCGCGCGCTGTGACCCTCGGTGTCCGCCAACAGATCAACGAGGAACCGATCGACGGCAGTGCGGTCCGAAGACGTCGCAGCTCGTCCTCGTCGCGGGACTGGACGATGGTCTGCTCGCGCCAGCGCGGCGGAAGACGTCGCAGCACCGTGAGCAGGTCGTCCCAGATTCCGGGGACCGAGCGTGTGTCCTTCACGTCCACGATCACGACCGCTCCGCGATCGAGCACGATCGGAAGTACGTCCTCCAGCGTGGCCACGCCCATGTCCGGGTCTGCTCCTCGCAGGCGGAGACGTCTCAGGTCCGCGAGGCTGCTGGCCTCGACTCGCCGCCGGCGGATGTCCAGGTCGCCGGTGGTCGTGCGCAGAGGCGTGGCGTCGTGCATGAGGACCAGGCGCCCGTCCCGGGTGCGGCGTACGTCGATCTCGATGCCGTCACAGCCTGCGTCGAGTGCTGCGACAGCACCGGACGCCGCGTTCTCGGGAAGGAACGCCGATGACCGTGCCCGGTGGGCGATCACCCACGGTGTCGGGTGGCTCGTGTGTGCACGCGACTCACTCACGGCGCTGTCGATCCCTGCGCGGGGCTCCCTCGTCGACACCCATGTCTCAGAGTGGCCCCGCTTTCCTGCCGCCCACCTGATCACCTCGTCGCTCCGTGAGCAGCCGCGCCCGCCCGCACAGTCAGGAAATCGACAGGCAGCCACACCCAGGATGGCAACAGTCGGCCCTCCACCTCTGGTGAGAGGCCGTGCAGGATCACCGGCCAGGGAGGCCGTGTCGAGATGGAGGGAGACCATGACCGTCTCAGCGAGCCCACGCGACGTCATCTCGACAGCGACCGCCACGGCGGATTGCACGTGCATCTGCGGCCAGGCCTTGGAGTGGTGTCACGGTGCGCACTGCCCTCGTTGCGGCTGCACCCTGCAGGACTCGTCGCACCTGGCCCGTGTCAGCGACCGAGCGTAAGGTCTTGCCCAACCTGACCCGCCGCATCCGGGAGCTGACATGACCACGCTCGAGAACCGCCCCCGCACGGCCCTGATCGTGATCGACGTGCAGAACGGCGTGGTGGGAGAGGCTCACGATCGCGACAACGTCGTGGCCACGATCAGCGCCCTCGTGGACGAGGCGCGCTCGGCCGACTTGGACGTCGTGTGGGTCCAGCACCACGACGAGGGGCTGGCCCAGGACAGCGAGGACTGGCAGCTGGTGCCGGAGCTCGCGCCGCAGGACTCCGAGCCCCTGGTGCACAAGGCCTACGGCGACTCCTTCGAGGACACCGACCTCGAGTCCGTCCTCGCCGAGCGCGGGGTGGGTCGGCTCGTGGTGACAGGCGCCCAGACCGACCAGTGCATTCGCTCGACCCTGCACGGCGCGATCGCGCGGGGCTACGACGCGACCCTGGTCTCGGACGCCCACACGACCGAGGACCTCTCGGCCTACGGCGCGCCCCCGCCCGATCTGGTGATCGCGCACACCAACCTCTACTGGAAGCACCACACCGCCCCCGGCCGCACGGCGGGCACGCTCGAGGCGGCTGAGGTCGACTTCGCTTCCTTCTCGCGGGCCGAGCCGGCATGAGAAGAGCCACCACCGGCACTCCCGGTGGTGGCTCTCCCGTGCTGGGTCAGGCTTCGATCGCCGTCCTCTCCGAGTCGGAGTCCGACGTCTGCAGCTGGATCTTGCGGGGCTTCGCCTTCTCGGCCACCGGCACTGTCAGACGGATGACGCCCCCGGTGTAGCTCGCCTCGATGTGCTCGAGGTCGAGGTTGTCGCCGAGCACGAGCTGCCGGCTGAAGCGGCCGCGCGGGCGCTCCGAAGCCAGCATCTCCCAGTCGCCGTTGCGGGCGACACGCTCGGCGCTGAGGGTCAGGACGTTGCGCTCGACGTCGAGGTCGATGGTCTCGGGGTTCACGCCCGGGAGGTCGAACTCGATGACGAAGCGGTCACCCTCACGCCACGCGTCCATCGGCATCACCACTGGACGGTTGGTCGTGCCCAGGAGCTGCTGGGTCAGGCGGTCGAAGTCACGGAACGGGTCGGTGCTGCGCAGCAACATGTGGTCCTCCTGATCCTTGTTGGTTGGCGCCTTCCGGCTGCGGGACGGACCGGGCCGGAAGGACGATCTGTACTAGCGGTTACAGGTTTTATATAGTGCGCGGGTCAAGAGATTTCAAGATCTCGGGCAGATTTTCTTGGAGGCGAGCATGACCGACCAGCGTGCAGGGGTCTTCGGCATCTCCGTGGCCGCGGAGATGCTGTCCATGCAGGTGCAGAACCTCCGGGTCTACGAACGCCACGGCCTCGTCGACCCCGCTCGTACGCCGGGGGGCACCCGCCTCTACAGCTCGGACGACCTCGCTCAGCTGGCCAGGGTGCGAGACCTCCTCGCCGACGGACTCAACCTGGCCGGGATCTCTCGCGTGCTCGCTCTCGAGGCCGAGGTGCGGCGCCTCGAGAGCGACCTCGGGCGACTGCGCCAGCGCAAGCGCGCCCATCGGTGAGTGCGAAGCACGAGCTCCGGGGCACGAACTCCGGCGCATGAAGTCCGGGCCATGAATCGTCCGGTCCGGGGGAACCACGTCTGAGGCAGCCAGGGCTCAGCATCGAGGACCCGGCATCGAGACTCCGGGAGGCACCATGACAACCGACCCCGACAGCAGCTCCGACTACGACTCCGACTCCGACCGTGTCGACCGGATCGCCGCGGCGGCATCCGAACGTCAGCTGCGGGTGGTGACCGCGGAGTCCTTGACCAGCGGCACCGTGGCGACGCGGCTGGGCGCAGGGCCGAGTGCAGCCGACTGGTTCGGGGGCGGGGTCGTCGCCTACCAGGGCCCGGTCAAGTTCGACGTGCTGGGCGTGGACGAGGGGCCGCTGGTGACCGCTGCGTGTGCGGAGCAGATGGCACGCGGTGCGCTGCGTCTGCTCCGCGCCGACGTGGCCGTCTCCTGCACCGGGGTCGGGGGTCCCGACCCCAGCGAGGGGAAGCCACCGGGCACGGTCGTCATCGCGGTGGCCACCGGCGAGGAGGTCGAGGTGCGCGAGCTGATGCTGGAAGGGTCTCCCGAGCAGGTCCTGGACCAGACGGCTTCACGGTGCCTGGCCCTGCTCGACGAGGTGCTCGCCTCGCGCTGAGCGGCTCTGCCGATCAGCTGCGGTCGATGCGAAGCAGGGCGCCTCGTTCACCGAAGGTGCGCACCTCGCCGGCGCGGAGATCACTCCCGTGCAGCAGGTCACGGACGGCGTCCACCTGGTCACCAGGGCCGACCTGGAGCAGGGCGACACCCCCGTCGGCCAGGTGGTCCGAGATCGCCGTGAGGCAGGCACGGACCACGGTCATGCCGTCGTCCCCGCCGTCGATGGCGAGCAACGGGTCCTCGGGGAAGCGGGCAGTCTCGGAGCGGCGTACCCAGGGGGGATCGGCGATCACCAGCGGGAACCGCTCGTCGGGATCCAGCACGGCGTCCATGTATCCCTCGCGCATGGCCACTCGGTCCTCAAGCCCCGCCGCACGTGCGTTGGACCGGGTGAGCTCCGCGGCGACCGGGTTGACGTCGACGCAGACCAGTCGTCGTGCACTGTCCGCGACGGCGAGCAAGCCGATCTGACCAGCGCCCGAGCACAGTTCGAGGACCTCGCCGTCCGGCAGCGACGGCAGCAGCTCCGCCGCCCAGCGCGACTGGTGCGCTGTCCAGGGCCGGGGACGCAGCACCCGGTCGTCGAAGGAGATCTGGAGACCACCGAAGTCGATGGTCTCGCGCGCGAGCTCGGTCATCGGTCGGGGATGGACTTGTGCGTGCTGTCGCACCACGGCTTGCGCGAGGACTTGCCACAGGCGCAGACCGCCACGACGGGGCGGGTCACCTCGTGCTCCGTGCCGGCCTCGTCGAGGATCGTGTCCGCGCCGCGGACCAGGAGCGGTCCACCCGGGCACAGGCGTACGACGACCTCGCTCCTCATGACGCCTTCTCCAGACCCGGCCTCAACGGCGGCTGCTTCTCCAGCCCGTCGTCCCACCGGCGGAGGAGCTCGGCCCCGGAGCGAGCATCGAGGTAGAGGCAGCTGGCCGCGCCGAGGAGAACGTCCTGACGCAGTGAGGGATCCTCAGCCACCATGACGCCGCAGATGTCGCGTGACGCAACGTGCTCGTGCACGGCATCGGCCTCGACGTGCTCGTGGAAGTACTCCGCTACTGCCTTCGGAAGCCCCACGCGCTCGATACCGGCGGCGATCTTGCGGCAGGGGACCGAGCTCGAGGCCTCGAAGGCGGCCAGGTGTCCCATGGCAGCGCCGCGCCAGCGACGGTTGAGACCGAACATCGTCATCACGTTGGCGCCAGCCAGGCTCAGCGCCGACACCTCGTTGATGTAGGCGCCGTAGGTCGGGTCGAGCCACGCCGCTTCGAGGGCGCCGGCATAGAGGGCGGCGTGCAGCCGGTCGGCTCGGCCACCGCCGTACTCGTCGTACTGCAGCTCAGCGAGGGCCACCTTGGCGGGCCCGTCGAGCCGGGGGAGCACGAAGGACTGCGGGTCGGACTCCTTGAGCTGTTGGATGCTGCGCTCGCGCAGGTAGTCGAGGACCTGCTCCCGGGTCGCCCGCCGGTGCAGGAACGCCGCCGGCGACGGGTTGTCGTCGGCCGCGACGAGATCGAGCAGCTGGGCGGCCAGGTCGCCGTCGCGGGGGACGCCGGCGAGAAGCTCGCGTGTCCCGTCGCGGAGCTCCTGCTCGAATCGACTCTCGATGGCGAGCCTAAGGGTCAGCAGGTCGACGTCCCACTCACGGTCGGCTGCCACGCCCTCGAACCCGCGATAGTGCAGCTCGTAGATCGTCCACAGCGCCAGCTGGACGTCCTCGTCGCCGATCACGTCGTGAGCGCCCACTGCTGGTGCCGGGTGCTCTGCGTGCTCGCGACGAAGAGCCTCGATGACGTACGCGCTGATCGGCCCTCGCTCCTCGGGCAGCTGCATGGGTCGAACCTCCCTCTCCTCAGTCGCTCTCCTGTACCCACCCGTGCGCCGCCTGCACGCCGCGTGACCAAGGTCTCGCGAGCTTTTCGAGCGTCGAGCCCACCGGTGGGGGGCGACCGAGCCGATCGCGTCGACCAGCCTCTTCAGCTGAGCCCGTGGGGCGGCGGCACGTCGAGCGGCTCTGACGCTGGCGGTCGGCGGCTGCCGCAGAATCAGAACTGGTCGCGCTGCGGCTGCTCGGTCATGGTGGCGAGGACCTGGCGGCCCTGCTCGGCGAACTTGTGCTCGACGAGCACCTCGTAACGGGTGGCAACGACCTGGCTCACCGAGGTGAAGTCCCGCCGGCCCCTGGTCGCGGCGTAGCCGGCCAGCGCCCAGACGAGCCCGAAGACGGCGCCGAAGAGCATGGTGGACACGATGATGGACACGGTGGCGCCGGTGCCGAAGAGCGAGACGATCAGCCCGACGAACAGGCCCATCCACACTCCCGAGAGCAGCCCCCCGGCTGCGACCTTGCCGGTCGTCAGGCGACCGGTGACCCGCTCGACCTGCTTGAGGTCCGTGCCGACGATCAGGCAGTTCTGCACGGGGAACTCGTTGTCCGAGAGGAAGTCGACTGCCTTCTGTGCCTGCTCGTAGCGCTCGTAGACGCCGAGCGACATCGGATAGTCGAGGGTCAGCGCGGACGTGGGGATCCGGAGGTTCTGCTGCGGGCTCATGGCTCCAGTGTCGCAAATCGATGGTTGCCCACGCGTAGCCTCGGTGGATGCTGCTCGTCGCTGGTGTCTTCGCTGCGCTCGCCGCACTCGTGCACGTCTACATCTTCGTGCTCGAGTCGCTGCGGTGGGAGCACCCGACGACGAGGAAGGTGTTCGGTACGACGCAGGAGACCGCCTCCATCACCCAGCCGCTGGCCTACAACCAGGGCTTCTACAACCTCTTCCTCGCCGTGGTCACTGTCGTCGGCCTGGTGCTCGTCGGTTCGCAGCGGGAGGCGGCCGTCGCCCTCCTGATCGCCGGCCCAGCATCGATGGTCGCGGCAGCGTTGGTGCTGGTGACCTCCGATCGGCGCAAGGTGAGGGCTGCGACCGTGCAGGCGCTTTTCCCGACGATTGCGCTGCTGGCCCTGCTCGTCTGGGCTGGGTCCTGAGCCGCTGCTCACCTCGCCGATCGCCTGCTGGAAGGCGGCTCGTCCGGCCCGCGGCGTGAGCACCATGGCAGCTCGGCGGGCCACCTGGGAGGTCCGCAGAGGTTGTCCACAGATGTCGAACACACTGTCGATTGTGTCGGTGCAGAGTTCTAGAATGGGTCCATGGCCATCACGTCGATCACCACTCTCGGGCACTCCCCGGTCGAGGTGGTCGAGCATGCCCGTGCGGCCCGGCGGGCGTGCGTGGCTGCGGGTGCGGCGGAGCTCTCGTGGGCGTTGGAGTGGGCGTGGCTGCACCCGTGCCCGGCCGGGGAGACCCCGGCGCACTGGGGTGAGGTCGACCTCCACGGCGAGGGCCTGTGCCCGCTGGCCGGTGAGGGTGCGCCGTGGGTGGCGGAGTTCGCCCCGGCCGACCTCGGTGCCGCGCTCGAGATCAGCCTGGACGCCGCCCGCGCCCTGATCGCCGACGCCCTGGAGCTCGCCCACCGCCTCCCGCGGCTCTGGGACCTCGTGCTCGACCTGCGGGTCCCGGCGTGGCGCGCCCGGGCGATCGCGCGGGAGACCCGCGACCTCTGCCCCGAGGCGGCGCTGTTCGCGGACCGGCTGATCGCCGCCACCCCCGAGAAGATCGGATCCGTCCAGGCCGCCAGGCTGGTCCAGGAGGCCCGGCTCTGGTTCGACCCCGACCGAGCGATCGCCGACGAGCAGGCCGCCCTGGCCCGGCGCGGGGTGTGGTCGCGACCCGGTGTGACTCCGGCGACCACCGAGGTCACGATGATCCTGGACACCCCCGACGCCGACCTCTTCGACCGGTCCGTGACCCGGATCGCCACCGACCTCCGCGCCCTGGGCGACACCGACACCCTCGACGTCCGCCGCGCACGGGCGGTCGGGATCCTCGCCGACCCCCAGCACGCCCTGGACCTGATGTCGGGCCGCGAAGGTGCCGCACCCACGCCCGGTCACGGCGGGGTCGCGAACCTGTTCGTGCACCTGACCCCAGGAGACCTCGAGGCCGACCTCGCCGGTGGCACCGGCGCAGCCACCATCGAGAACCTCGGTGCGGTCACCACCAAGCTGCTCACCGACTGGCTCACCCGCCTCACCGAGACCGGCGGCAAGGTCGCCCTCCGACCCGTCCTCGACCTGAACGCCACACCCGCCGTCGACCAGCACGACCCACCTCCCACGCTGCGCGAACACGTCCTGTTGCGGAACGCGCACTGCGTGTTCCCCGGCTGCCGGCGAGACTCCCGGAGCTGCGACCTCGACCACATCACCCCCTACGCCCCGACGGACCAGGGCGGACCACCCGGCCAGACCCGCCCTTCGAATCTCGCGCCGCTGTGCCGCACCCACCACCGGATCAAGACCCACACCGCGTGGGACTACAAACCCCTCGACAACAGCAGCTACACCTGGACCGCGCCCACCGGCCACCACTACGACGCCCACAGCACTCCACGCCACCCCACCCGGCCCCAGCGAAGACCCTGAGCGCCCCGCACCCCGGCCACTCCGGGGCGGTTCACGCCAGCCGCCGAGACGAGGAAGGCCGCCCGTCGCGTCAGCCCTTCGCCGCGCTCGCCACCGCACGATCAGCGGCAGGACCGTCCATCTTCGAGGACAAGTCACGCGGCAGATGTGCGTCCTACTCAAGCGTTCCTTCGAGGACGGTGAGGACGTCGACTTCGCGGAACCCAAGCGAATGGTTGAGGGCGAGCATGGGCGCATTGGCGACTGCGGTGTAGGTCTGAATCCAGCGTGAGCTCGCCGACTCCGGCACTCGGTGCACCTGCTGCAGGTTCGCGATCTTGAGCGCCCGGCCGATTCCGCGCCCGCGATGGTCGCGGTCCACCAGGGTGTCGTCCTGAACGACGATCTCCGGGTCGTGTCGTGAGACAAAGATCTCCGTGTAGCCAACGCTCCGGCCCCCGACTCTCGCCAAGGACCGCACGAGCACCCAACCCTGATCGGCCATTCGCTGTTCAGTTCGGCGGATCGTCGCCACATCTGTGTGCTTGGCAGAGCGGGTCAGCTCGCCCAACGGCACGTCGGTGTCCATGTGCGTGGTCAACACCGCCCAGCACGACGACCGGGAGGTCGAGCAGCTGACGTGACTCTCGGTTCCCGATGGACAACCCCATCCTCCGAGCGAACGCCACACCCGACTCCGAGTATGCCTCTGCCTGGACTGTGTCTGACTGGTTGCGGAGCGCCTCGTGCAGGGCGTTGGCCAGAGCGGTGGCGACTCCGCGACGTCGATGATCCGGGAGGACCGAGATCTCGACCTCGGCAGGGTTCCCGTGATCGACCGAAGCTTCTGCCGCACCGACGGGCCGGTCTCCGACCGTCGCCAGCAGCGACACCGTCGTTCGCCCGGGCTTCGGCGACCGAAACTGCGCCACGGCCGCCTCGGGCGCGCGCCACCAGGCCGCTACACGTCCCGCGTTGAAGCCTTCGCGTAACACTGAGTTCCACAAGAGCAGGGCTTGTGTGTCCGCCGTATCGACTGGTCTGACCTGCAGCTTGTTCACCCTGCCAGTCCAACAGGTTGTCACTCGAAAAGCAGCCCGGTTTCCCGCCGAGCGGCGCGGCACGGGTGGAACGGCTGCTCAGGCGAGCGAGGCGACCAGTCGCGCGTAGGTGGTCTCGACGTCTCCCACGGCACTCGAGATGAGCCTCAGGCCGGGCCGTCGGTCCGACAACGCCTGCAGTGCCGAGTGCCGTTCGCGAAGCGCGGCGTCGCCACCCTGGGCGGCGACGATGGCCCGGACCTGGTCGTGCCACGGGTCGTCGGGGTCGGTCGCCCCGCGGCTGTTGAACCGCGCCACCGACCGCTCACGATCGTCCATCAGGAGTCGCTCGATGAACTGCGCCCCGGTCCGAGCAGCGCACGCCTCGAACAGCGAGATCTCGGCAGGATCGATCAACAGCTGAGGGAGCACGACGTCCTGGCCGCTGGCCAGGTAGGCCTCGATCATGCCCAGAGCGGCGGGACGGATGAGCGCCCCGGCCGCGAGGAAGTCGGCTGACCACCCACCGATCATCGTCCGCAGCACGTCGATGTCGCAGATCAGTACTCCGGGATGATCGTCGGCGTACCGCCTGGCGATCGTGGACTTGCCGATTCCTGGTGGGCCGTTGAGGTGCAGGAGATGGGCCACGCCCAGCACGGTACTGAAACGAGCGAGCTCGACGCGGCACATCGGCAGCAGGGCGAGGATCGCGGCAGAGGAGTGCGGTCAGCATGGTGGGGTCGGCCACAGGCCAACCGAGGGTCGGGCGGCTCGCGGGGCGGCTCAGATCCCCGTCGAGCCGTCGAGGGTCTCCCGGATGATGTCCGCGTGGCCGGCATGGCGCGCGGTCTCCTGGATCATGTGGAACATGACGTACCGGAGGTTGCACGCGATGATGTCCTGCCGCGCGCACGGACTGTCCAGATCCATCGATGCCGTCACAGCCTGAGACTGCTCGATCTGCTCCCGGTACGCCGCGACCCAGCGCTCCACGGTGTCGCACTCCTCGACGACCATGTCGGCGTCCCGGGGCTCGGGCAGCACCTCGGGCCATCCGTCGGGGAGCTCGCGGCCGGCTGCGATGCCCTGGAACCAGCGCCGCTCCCACGTGACGGCGTGTTTCACCAGCCCGAGCAGCGACAACGAGCTCGCGGTCGGCGCCTGCCGCGCCGTCGCGTCATCGAGCCCCTCGATCTTGCGCATCAGTCCCTCGCGCTGCGCGTCGAGATTAAGGGCAAGGGCCTCGCGCTCCGAGCCGAGTGCGAACAGCTGGGTCTGATCAACAGGCACCTGAGGATGCTAGCGACTGGCGTTGTCTCGCTCGGGACCTGGCGTGTCGGGTTCCCGTGCACTGGTCGACGGGCTAAGCATGCATCTGGTGCCTGTCTCGAGAACGGATCACGATTGACAGCCAGTGACTATGACAGCTTCGCGGACGCCTACTCGGCGGAGAACGAGTCCAGCCTCTTCAACGCCTACTACGAGCGACCCACGATGCTCCGCCTCGCTGGTGACGTCTCGGGTCGTCGGATCCTCGACGCGGGATGCGGTTCCGGGCCGCTGACGGCAGCGTTGCGCGCCAAGGGTGCTGCTGTCACCGGCTTCGACGCCAGTGCCGCCATGGTCGACCTGGCCCGCCAGAGGCTGGGTGAGGACGCCGACGTGCACGTGGCGGACCTCGCCGAGCCCCTGCCGTTCACCGACGCCGCGTTCGACGACGTCGTCGCGTCCCTCGTCCTGCACTACCTGGAGGACTGGGCCGGTCCTCTCACGGAGCTGCGACGGGTGCTGAAGCCACGAGGACGCATGATGCTCTCGGTGAACCACCCTGGCGCTTACCCGATCGTGTATCCCAAGGCCGACTACTTCGCGCTGACGAAGTACTCCGAGGACTTCACCTTCGACGGACAGAGCGCGGTCCTGACCTTCTGGCACCGGCCACTGCACGCCATGACAGATGCGTTCGCCGCCGCTGGTTTCCGGATCGGCACCATCAGCGAACCGCCCCCCGCGCCGGACACTCCTCGGGAGCTGCTGCCACCTGACTTCGAGGGCCGGTCCTTCCTGTGCTTCCTGTTCTTCGTCCTCGAGGCCGTCTGAAGACCGAGCTGGAGCCGCCGTCGGGCACGAGCGGCAGGTCAGTCCTGCGCCGGTCGGGACGGAGGCGACGTGTGCAGGACGGCATCGAGTCGTGCACAAGGAACGACATCCGGTCGGACCAGTGCCTGTTGCCCGCATCGCAGACCTCGCGGAGGAAGCCCGACGAGGAAGGTTCGCCCCGCGCTGACCGGGAGCGACCGGGAGGGCCGTCCGCTGGGTCAGCCCCTCGCCTCCGATCCCAAGGCGCAGCGTCACGCCGGGAGTCTGGTCAGGTGATCGTCATGCCGCCGTCGACGGCAAGGGTCTGGCCGGTGATGTAGCCCGCGGCGTCGGAGGCCAGGAAGACCGCTGTGGCAGCCAGCTCACGGGGGTCGCCCTTGCGGCCGACGGGGATGCGCGGCCCCTGGCTCTCGAGATATCCCTCCGGGTAGGAGTCGGTCATCTCCGAGGTGAAGAAGCCGGGCGCGATCGCGTTGACCCGGATCCCCTTGCGCCCGGTCCACTGCTGCGCGAGGTCGCGGGTGAGCCCGATCAGGCCGGCCTTGGACGCGGCGTACGCCGCCTGGGGGAGTCCCGCGGTGGTGATGCCGAGGACCGAGGAGATGTTGATGATGGAGGAGCCGGGCTGCATCACCCGCCCGCACGCCTGGGCCATCCAGTAGCAGCCGTTGAGGTTCACGTCGATGACCTGGCGGAACTGCTCAGGCGTCTCGCGGGTGGCCGGCACGGCGGTGCCGATGCCGGCGTTGTTGATGAGCACGTCGACCCGGCCGAACTCGTCCATCGCGGCCGCCACCAGGGCGGTGCACGCATCCGGTGAGGCCACGTCGGTCTCGACGCTGATCGCGGTGCGGCCGGCCGCCTCGACCAGCCCTGCGGTCTCGGCCAGTCGGTCGACCCGGCGCGCTCCGAGGGCGAGGTCGGCACCGGCCTCCGCGAAGCCCTGGGCGAACGCGACCCCGAGCCCGGAGGAGGCGCCGGTGACGACGGCGACCTTGCCGTCGAGGGAGAACAGATCGTGGATGGTCGTCATGGGCCGATCATGGCAGGGGAGCCATGGAGCCCGACCTGCTGTCCGTCAGAGGTCACCGTGCCTGGCTGGTCCGCGCCTGCCAGGCGGAGCGCGCCATGTCCTCCAGCGTGTGTCGGTTGGCCCAGTCCAGGTCGCGGCCGGCCAGCTCGCCCGTGGCCACGATGCGATCGGGATCGCCGGCGCGGCGGGGGCCGATCTCCGGGGTGAAGTCGATGCCGGTGACCGTGCGGATCGTGTCCATGATCTCGCGCACCGAGGAGCCGGTGCCGCTGCCGAGGTTGTAGACGGGCTCGAGCGTCTCGGCGGCCGCCAGGTGTCGGGCCGCCTCCACGTGCGCCTTCGCGAGGTCGGCCACGTGGACGTAGTCGCGCACGCAGGTGCCGTCGGGGGTGGCGTAGTCGTCGCCGTTGATCCGCGGGGTGCGGCCGGCGAGCAGCATCTCGAAGACGATCGGGAACAGGTTGTGCGGGCTGGTGTCGTAGAGGTCGTGGCTGCCCGATCCCACGACGTTGAAGTAGCGCAACGACGTGTGCCGCAACCCGGTGGCGCGGGCCTGGTCCCTGATCAGCCACTCGCCGATCAGCTTGGTCTCGCCGTACGGCGACTCCGGCAGGGTCGGGGTCTCCTCGGTGACCAGGTCGGTGTCGGGGGTCCCGAACGTGGCAGCGCTCGAGGAGAACACCATCGACTCGACTCCCGTGCGCTGCATGGCCTCGAGCAGGTGCACGGTGCCGGTCACGTTCTGCTCGTAGGTGTGCAGCGGGCGGTCGACCGAGACGCCGGCGTACTTGAACCCGGCGAGGTGCACGACGCCCTCGACCGCGTGCTCCTCCATGGTGCGCGCGAGCAGGTCGGTGTCGAGGATGCTGCCCTCCACGAAGGGGACCTCGGACGTCACGAACTCGCGGTGCCCACTCGACAGGTCGTCGACGACGACCGCAGCCAGTCCGACTTCGCGGAACGCGCGGACCACGTGTGCGCCGATGTAGCCGGCACCTCCGGTCACCAACCATGACATGAGCAGGACCTCCAGGGTTTCGCGCGAATCTTCGCGGGTGAGTGCGGCCTCGGGGAGTAACGTGCGTCTCGGTCCGATGCGATCCGAATCCCGGGAGGCTCGATGGTACTGGCAGCTGACACGCAGCTGAGGCTGGACGCGAACTGGGTCGACTACCTCCTCGTCGCGCTCTACTTCGCCTTCGTCCTCGGGATCGGCATCATGGCGCGGCGCTCGGTCTCGAGCAGCATCGACTTCTTCCTCTCGGGCCGGTCGCTGCCCGCCTGGGTCACCGGTCTGGCGTTCATCTCGGCCAACCTCGGTGCCGTCGAGATCATCGGCATGTCAGCCAACGGAGCTGCCTTCGGCATCCCGACCGTGCACTACTTCTGGATCGGCGCCGTCCCGGCCATGCTGTTCCTCGGCGTGGTGATGATGCCGTTCTACTACGGCTCCAAGGTGCGGTCGGTGCCGGAGTTCATGAACCGGCGCTTCGGCCGGGAAGCCCACCTGGTCAACGCGATCAGCTTCGCGCTGGCCCAGCTCCTCATCGCCGGCATCAACCTCTACCTGCTGGCCAAGATCGTCGAGGTGCTCCTCGGCTGGCCGCTGTGGGTCGCGCTCCTGCTCGCGGCCGCTGTGGTGCTGACCTACACGGCTCTCGGAGGTCTGTCCGCAGCCATCTACAACGAGGTGCTGCAGTTCTTCGTGATCGTCGCGGCGCTGCTCCCGCTCACCATCGTCGGCCTCTACAAGGTCGGGGGGTACGGCGGCCTCAAGGACCGGGTCAACCAGCTCGGGGACGCCTCGGCACGGCTCAACTCCTGGCCGGGCACCAACCTGACCGGGATCGACAGCCCCCTGCTCTCGGTGATCGGGCTCGTCTTCGGTCTCGGCTTCGTGCTGTCCTTCGGCTACTGGACCACCAACTTCGTCGAGGTGCAGCGAGCCATGGCGTCCAGCTCGATCTCGGCGGCGCAGCGTGCGCCGATCATCGGCGCCTTTCCGAAGATGTTCATCCCGTTCATCGTGATCCTGCCCGGCATGATCGCCGGTGTGCTCGTCACCGAGCTGGCCTCACCGGCCCAGGGCGCCAAGCCCGACTACAACAACTCGATCCTCTACCTGATGCGGGACCTGCTGCCCAACGGCATGCTCGGCATCGCCATCGCCGGACTGCTGGCCTCGTTCATGGCCGGCATGGCGGCCAACATCTCGGCCTTCAACACGGTCTTCTCCTACGACCTGTGGCAGACCTACGTGAAGAAGGACGAGGACGACAGCTACTACACCCGGATCGGGCGTCTTGCGACCGTGGCGGCGACCGTGATCGCCATCGGCACCGCACTGTTCGCGGCCAGCTACTCCAACATCATGGACTACCTGCAGACGCTGTTCGGGTTCTTCAACGCGCCGCTGTTCGCCACGTTCATCCTGGGAATGTTCTGGAAGCGGATGACCCCCGCGGCGGGCTGGATCGGCCTGGTCAGCGGGACGGGCGCGGCGATCCTGGTCGGCGTGCTCAGCAAGGACGCGCTGGGCGGCCTGTCGATCGGCGTGATCCCGGGCCTCGAGGGGCAGGGCGCCAGCTTCGTCGCGGCCGGTGCGGCGTTCGTCGTCGACGTCCTGGTCAGTGTCGGGGTCAGCCAGGTGACGACCCCCAAGCCCGAGTCCGAGCTGCGGGGGCTGGTCTACTCCCTCACCCCGAAGGAGGACTTCCACGACGCGGACGAGGGAGTGCTCGCGTGGTACCAGCAGCCGAACAAGCTGGCTGGTGTCGGGCTGGTCCTCGTCGTCGCCCTCAACGTCATCTTCTGGTAGGGAGAACCACATGGCTGAGCACACCGACGACTCCGGCGGGAAGACGCACCGCGCCGGGCTCTTCGACATCCGGTTCATCATCGCGGCCCTGATCGGCAGCTACGGGCTGATCCTGGTCGTCGTGGCCTTCTTCACCTCCGAGGAGCAGAAGAGCAAGGCGGACGGGATGAACATCAACCTCTACGCGGGGATCGGGATGATCGTGGTCGCGGGCCTGTTCATGCTCTGGGCCAGGCTTCGCCCGATCGTGGTGCCGGAGGAGCCGGCGGCCACGGGGTGAGCCGGGTCGCGGGCGCACCGAGCCAGCCGTGAGGGCACCTCACTGATGCCGTCACCGCTGAGGGGACTGGCTCCTGCTCGACGTCGTCTCGTGGTCGTGGCGACCGGGGTTCTCGCAGTCGCGCTCGTGGCCGGTATCGGGTATCTCACCGTGCACGCGCTGGCCGGGAGTGGCATCGCCGAGCAGTCCCGCCCCGGCCCGGTGATCGTGGTGCCTGGCTACGGCGCCAGCACGACTGCCCTGGCACCGCTGGTCGCGGAGCTGGAGCGTGCCGGTCGCCAGAGCGTCGTCTTCGTGCCGACGCAGCGCGGCACGGGTGACCTGCGCGTGCAGGCGAGGGGCCTCGCTGCGCTGGTCCGGTCGACCATGGAGAGCGCCGGCGTCTCGTCGGTCGACGTCGTCGGCTACTCCGCCGGGGGAGTGGTGGCGAGGCTCTACGTGCGCGACGAGGGCGGCGCCTCGGTCGTACGACGCGTGCTGACGCTCGGCTCGCCGCACCACGGCACCGACGTGGCCCTGCTCGCCGAGGAGGTGGCCGGGGGGTGTCCCGTGGCCTGCGAGCAGCTGGCCACCGGGAGTGAGCTGCTCCGTCGTCTCAATGCCGGTGACGAGACTCCGGACGGTCCGCTCTGGGTCAGTGTCCGGACCGCCGCCGACCAGGTGGTCACCCCACCGTCGTCGGCCAGGCTCGAAGGCGCGTTGAACATCGAGGTGCAGCAGGTGTGTCCCGGTTCGACCACCTCGCACGGCGGGTTGCCCGGCGACCCCGTCGTACGAGCCACCGTGCGCAGCGCGCTGGGCGGCGCCGCACCGCAGGCACCGCGCGACGTCACCTGTTGACGTCCCTCGTGGCGAAGTTCGCCCACGCTGCTCCGGCGAAAACGACCAGGTAGGCGAGCTGGGAGAAGATCCCGCTCACGATGTCGCGCCACCGGATCGGATCCCGGAACAGGTCCACGAACGCCAGCCAGTAGCGAGTGACGAGATAGGGCTTGATCGAGTCGGCCGCGTCGAGACCGAGCAGCACGGTGGAGGCGACCAGGAAGCCGATCGTCCCGAGCGCAGCGGCGACGGCCGAATCAGTGACGGTGCTCAGCAGCAGCGCGATGGCCGCGACGCCGAGCATCGCGAGCACGACGTAGACGAAGGCCATCGCCGTGCGCTCGGCCATCTGCGTCTGGGTGAGCGTCGAGCCGGAGACGCTGACGACCCCGCCCGTCGCCCGGCCGAGCAAGAGCTTGCCCTCGACGTAGGCCACCGAGGCCACCACCAGGACCGCGAGCACCACGAAGACGACCACGCTCACCAGCTTGGCGACCAGCAGCCGACCGCGGGAGACCGGTCGCACCAGCAGGTAGCGCAAGGTGTCCGACTGGACCTCGCCCGCGATCGCGTCGCCGCCCACCACGGCCACGGCGACGGGGAGGAACAGGGGCAGCACGATTCCCAGTGCGGCGAGGGGGAACAGCGACCCGTCGGCGAGGACCGCCGAGAGGAACGGCGGCCCGGTGCCCGGCCGCGGCCCGAGGTCGGTGAGTGCCAGCAGCACGGCGACGAGCGTGGGCAGGGCGTTCAGTGCCCCGATCGTCACCCAGGTCAGCGGGCGGCGGAGCATCTTGACCAGCTCCACGCGGATCATGGGCGGGCCCCGCCCGCGCCGTCGGTCGAGCTGCTGGTCGCCTCCAGGACGATCTCCTCGAGCCCCCGGCGCAGTGGTGCGATCTCCATCACCCGGACCCCCGCAGCGACGAGCTGGTGGTTCAGCGTGGACGCGTCGTCGGAGCGGACCAGCAGGTGGTCGGTGTCCCGGTGCTCCACCCGGCCGTCGAGGAGGGCGACGGCCGCACCCACGTCGGGCGTGCGCACCTGCACCAGCCCGGTGGATCTCGTGAGCGCGGACATGTCCTCCTGCAGCACCAGCCGGCCGCGGTCGAGCACGCCGACCCGCGTCGACATCTGCTCGATCTCGGCGAGGAGGTGGCTGGAGAGGAAGATCGTCGTGCCGCCGCGGTTGAGCTCGAGAAGCAGCTCCCGGATGTCTCGGATGCCCTGGGGGTCCAGACCGTTGGTGGGCTCGTCGAGCACGAGCAGCGGAGGGCGACGCATCAGGGCGGCGGCGAGGCCGAGACGCTGCCGCATGCCCAGCGAGTAGGCCTTGGTCGGGCGTTGGTCGGAGGGGTCGAGCCCCACCTGATCGAGCACGTCGTGGATGCGCGCCTTGCGCTGGGCGTGCCGCACCTTCGGGCCCGAGGCCGCGTCGAACATCGCCAGGTTGGCGTGCCCGGACAGGTGCGGGTAGGCCCCTGGTCCCTCCACCAGCGCGCCGACCCGGGGCAGGACGCTCAGCGCCTCGCGGGGCATCGGTCGCCCCAGCACCTCCGCCTCCCCGGCGGTCGCGAGCACCAGGCCGAGCAGCATCCGCACGGTGGTCGTCTTGCCGGAGCCGTTGGCTCCGAGGAAGCCGTAGACGTCCCCCTCACGCACGTCGAGGTCGATGGCGTCGACCGCGCGGAGACCGCCGTAGACCTTGGTCAGCCCGTGGGTGCGGATCATCGCGTCCGCCGCACGTGCTGCACCAGGTCGAGGGCGCTCCGGGTCAGCGTCTCGGGGGTGACGGTGCCGGCGAGCAGGAAGTTCGCCTCTCGTCCGTCCACCAGCAGCAGGGAGAGGGGTCCGACCTGCATGGCGACGGTGCGACCCTCCTCGCGCGCGTCCTGGCTGCGCAGCAGCTGCCGCTTCAGCGCCTCGGTCGTCGACCCTCGCAGCGGTACGGCGAGCACCGCGGTCGGCCCGCGGCCGTAGACACCCACGGCTCCGAAGGTCTCGGGCCGGCCGCGTCGGGGGAGGCCGTCGAGCGTGCTCGGGGGGAGGAACGGCGCGAATGCGTTGGAGCCGGCGGCCTCGTCCAGCGCGACGCCACGAGAGACGCGGAGCGACGGGGAGGGGTCGAAACCCACTCTCTCCTTGGTCGGCGCGCCCAGGTGCACAGCGGTCACCTGGGTGCTGACGATGGGACTCCCGCCCGCCGGCGTGCCGTACACGTCGACCCGGAGGGGCAACCCGGAGGTGTCGTCGGCCCAGACGTCGACACGGGAGATCGTCGAGCGTGCGTCGTCGGGGAGCAGCCGGACACCGGAGGCGTTGCGGCCGGCGATGCGTCGGGCCGCGAGCCGGGAGAGCTCGCTGGGCCGGGCACCCGAGAGCAGCCGGACGGCGAGCGAGGAGGGCACGACGTCGACGTCGTCAGGAAGCCTCACGGGGGAGTACGGCGTGAACCTGACCCGGTTGTCCTCGTAGTTCCAGCGCATCATCGTGCCACCGTCGCGGATGAGGTCGGACTCTCCCGTCGCGCGGATCCGGTCGAGCCTCCAGCTCTCCGCGTCCCGCCACCAGACACGCAGATCGGTCCTCTCACCGAGGACCCGCGCCACGCCTCCGAAGGTCGAACCGGTCAGCGGCACCTTCAGCGAACCCAGCGCGCGCACCTCCCCGGACCATCCGATCCGCTCGGACTGCTGGATGCGGACCACGAGCGCCGTGGCGCTGGTGTCGGTGGGGTGGACGGGGAGCACCCGAGGCACGAGCGGGGCGGAGCCGAGCAGCAGCGCGGCACCGGCGACACTCAGCCAGCGCATGCCAGGGACCATTCCGCAAAGGTACGTCCCGCTCCGACAGGAGACCCCGCTCCAGCGGGCTACGATGTGCGGGTGACACGGGTCCTGCTTGTTTCCTAGCCGCGCCGTTGCGACGACGCGGCTGGCCCCTCGCCTGCGGGGGGCCTTTTTGTGCCCGGAGAGACCGGGCCATCGGCACCGGCAGGGCCCCGGCGCAGGACGAGACCAGGAAGTTGCGGCTGAGATGAACGAGCAGGAACAGGGCCAGGTCCCCGGGGACGGCACCCCCGAGGGGTACGACGTGCGCGCCACGGAGGCCAAGTGGCTCCCCGTCTGGGAGGAGCTGGACCCGTTCCGGGCCGACGACGAGAGCCCCCGCGAGAAGCGCTACGCGCTGACGATGTTCCCCTACCCGAGCGGCGACCTGCACATGGGTCACGCCGAGGTGACCGCACTCCACGACGTGATCGCGCGCTACTGGTGGCAGCGCGGCTACGAGGTGATGAACCCGATCGGCTGGGACTCCTTCGGCCTGCCCGCCGAGAACGCCGCGATCCGCAACGACGAGAACCCGGCGCTCTACACCTACGCCAACATCGAGACCCAGGCCGACTCCTTCAAGCGCTACGCCGTCTCCTTCGACTGGTCGCGCCGGCTGAACACCTCCGACCCGGAGTACTACCGCTGGACCCAGTGGCTGTTCCTGAAGTTCCGCGAACGCGGGCTCGCCTACCGCAAGTCCTCCCCGGTGAACTGGTGCCCCAACGACCAGACCGTGCTGGCCAACGAGCAGGTCGTCGGAGGCATGTGCGACCGCTGCGGGGCCGAGGTCACCAAGCGCGAGCTGACCCAGTGGTACTTCAAGGTCACCGAGTACGCCCAACGGCTGCTGGACGACATGGCTGCGCTCGAGGACACCTGGCCGTCGAAGGTGCTGGCCATGCAGCGCAACTGGATCGGTCGGTCCGAGGGTGCTCATGTCGACTTCGAGCTCGAGCTCGCCGACGGCGGTCGGCGCACGCTCACCGTCTTCACGACCAGGCCCGACACCCTGTTCGGCTCCACCTTCATGGTCGTCGCCGCCGACGCCAAGATGACGGCCGAGATCGTGGCGCCGGAGCAGCGACAGGCGCTGGAGGACTACCTGGTCGAAGTCCGGAAGGCCTCGGACATCGACCGTCTCGCCACCGATCGTCCCAAGAGCGGCGTCGACCTCGGCATCCACGCGATCAACCCGGTCAACGGCGAGCAGATGCCCGTGTGGGCCTCGGACTACGTACTGGCGGACTACGGCACCGGCGCGATCATGGCCGTGCCCGCGCACGACCAGCGTGACCTGGACTTCGCCCGCGCCTTCGACCTCCCGGTACGCCGCGTCGTCGACACCGGCGAGGACAACCCCGAGGAGACCTTCGTCGCGACGACAGGAGACGGCGTCTACGTCAACTCCGGGCACCTCGACGGCTTGGCCGACAAGGAGGCCGGCGTCGCCGCGATCATCAAGACGTTGGAGGCGAGAGGCACCGGGACGGGCACCGTCATCTTCCGGCTGCGCGACTGGCTGCTGAGCCGCCAGCGCTACTGGGGCGCGCCGATCCCGATCATCCACTGCGAGACGTGCGGCGAGGTCGACGTACCCCTCGACCGGCTGCCGGTGCAGCTGCCCGACCTGCGGGGCTCCGACCTGAAGCCCAAGGGCGTCTCGCCGCTCGCCGCGGCCGAGGACTGGGTCAACGTGGACTGCCCGAGATGCGGCGGCCCGGCGAAGCGGGACAGCGACACGATGGACACCTTCGTCGACTCGTCGTGGTACTTCCTGCGCTTCTGCTCCCCGCAGTACACCGCCGGTCCCTTCGACGAGGAGGCCGTGCGCACCTGGATGCCCGCGGCCCAGTACGTCGGCGGCGTCGAGCACGCGATCCTGCACCTGCTCTACAGCCGGTTCTTCACCAAGGTGCTGCACGACATGGGCATGATCGACTTCGTCGAGCCCTTCACCGCCCTGATGAACCAGGGACAGGTGATCAACGAGGGCAGGGCCATGAGCAAGTCGCTCGGCAACGGCGTCAACCTGGGCGAGATGATCCGCGAGTACGGCGTGGACGCCGTCCGGCTCACCATGGTCTTCGCCGGCCCGCCCGAGGACGACATCGACTGGGCCGACCTGTCGCCGGCCGGCTCGTTGCGCTTCCTGCAGCGCGCCTGGCGGCTCTCCGGCGACGTGGCCTCCGCCCCGGGCGCCGAGCCCGGGGACGGCGACCTCGCGCTGCGCCAGCTCACGCACCGCACCGTTCGCGACGCCTCCCAGCTGATCGAGTCGCACCGGTTCAACGTGATGGTCGCCCGGGTGATGGAGCTGGTGAACGCGACCCGCAAGGCGATCGACTCCGGGCCCGGCCCCGAGGACCCTGCGGTCAGAGAGGCGACCGAGACCGTCGCCATCCTGCTCTCGCTGGTCGCGCCGTACACCGCGGAGGAGATGTGGGCCCGGCTGGGTCACCAGCCCACGGTGGCACGCGCCGGCTGGCCGGAGGTCGAGCAGGCTCTGCTGGTCGAGGACTCGGTGACCGCGGTCGTGCAGGTGCAGGGCAAGCTCCGCGCCCGGCTGGAGGTCTCACCGGACATCACCGAGGCCGATCTCGAGGCGGCCGCCATGACGGACGAAGGCGTCCGGCGGTCGCTGGAGGGCAAGCAGGTGCGCAAGGTCATCGTGCGTGCGCCGAAGCTGGTCAACATCGTCGTCGGCTGACCTCGGCCGGCCCAGGTGACGGCGCCGGTCACAGCGAGGCGACGGCCTCCTTGATCACCTGGTCTCCGGCGACCACGTCGAAGGTCTTCCCGATGGTGTTGTCGGACTCGAGCACCTCGGCCAGCACGTGCGCGACGTCACCCCTCGTCACGGCGCCGCGCTCGACGTCGGCGACCTGCACCCGCCCGCTGGGCACGTCGTCGGTGAGGCGGCCGGGCTTGACGATCGTCCAGTCGAGGTCGCGGGCACGCACGGCATCGTCGGCCTCCTGCTTGGCGCGGAGGTAGACCTGCATCACGTCGTCGGACGCGGGGTCGGCGGTCTCCGTGCCCATCGAGGAGAGCAGCAGGTAGCGGCGTACACCCGCGCTCTCGGCGGCATCGGCCAGCATGATCGCGGCACCCTTGTCGACGGTCTCCTTGCGCTCCGCGTTGCCGTCTGCGCCCCCGCCTGCGGCGAAGACGACGACATCCGCGCCTCGCACGATCTCCGTCATCTCCGCGACGTCGGTGTCCTCGAGGTCGATCATCGCAGGTTCGATGCCGTCCTTCTCGAGGTCGGGCACCTGCTCCGGCTTGCGGATCATGCCGACCGGCTGGTGCCCGTTGGCCGCGACCAGCTTGGCGAACTGTCGGGCGATCTGTCCGTGACCCCCGGCGATGACGATGCGCATCGGTGCTCCTCCGTGTTCGGGACTGGTCCCTCGACCGTAGCCGCCCGGCGGGGAAGGACTCGCGCGGGCTCGGAGCGGCCGATGATCCGACCGGCCCCGGCGATAGCGTGTCGGCCATGTCCGTAGCGCTGGTCACCGACTCGACCGCCTCGCTCTCGATGGGGACCGCCACCGAACGACGGATCACCGTGGTGCCCTTGCAGGTCGTGATCGGTGCCACGTCGTACGACGAGGGCGGCGGTGAGGGATCGGTCACGCCCGAGATGCTGGCCGACGCGCTGAAGGAGTGGACGCCGGTGAGCACCTCCCGCCCCAACCCGGAGGCCATCCTGGAGACCTACGAGCGGCTGGCCGCCGAGGGCGCCGAGGCCATCGTGTCGGTGCACATCTCCGCCGAGCTCAGCGGCACCTACGAGTCAGCCCAGCTCGCTGCGCGCAGGGCGCCGGTGCCGGTCACGGTGGTGGACTCGAGGCAGGTCGGGATGGGCACGGGGTACGCCGTGCTGGCCGCCGCCGACGCCCTCGCCGAGGGTGCGGACGCCGACACCGCCGCGACCGCCGCTCGTGAACGGGCAGCCGCGACCACGTCGTTGTTCTACGTCGACACGCTGGAGTACCTGCGTCGGGGAGGCCGGATGGGGGCCGCGGCAGCGATCCTCGGCTCAGCCCTCGCCGTGAAGCCGATCCTGCGCGTCGAGGACGGCCGGGTGGGGCCCTTCGAGAAGGTCCGCACCGCGGCCAAGGCACTCTCCCGGCTCGAGGAGCTCGCCGTCGAGGCGGCCGAGGGCGCCCAGGTGGACGTGGCGGTCTCGCACCTCGCGAGTCCCGACCGGGCCGGGCAGCTCGCCGAGAGGTTGACCGAGCAGCTCGGCGCACAGCTCGACGGACGTGCGGTCGCGGTGGGGGAGATCGGCGCGGTGCTGGGCGCGCACGTCGGTCCCGGCATGGTCGCCGTCGTGGTCTCGCGACGCACCTGAGCGCGCACATCCGGTCGTCTCGAGGGGGTTGTCCACAAGCCTCGATCTCGTGCTTCCGGCACCCGCTGCCGCTGCCTAGCCTCGCGGCATGCGCAGGCAGTCACAGGAGGACGTCGCAGCGGCGGCACGTCGTCGGCTCGAGCTGCTGGGCCGAGAGCTGGACCAGGCCGGACTGAGACGCGTGGAGGAGCTGCGACCAGACGAGGTCGGCTCCTCGGCCACCAGCCCGCCGCCCGGCGAGAGGTCGAGCCGGCAGCCCCTTCCGGAGGCATCTGTCGTGGTGCCTGCCGGGCGGCACCTCCGACCTGCGGGCCCGGGCGCGGTGGGCCGCCTGGGCGGTTGGATCGGTGACCAGCTGCCCGAGACGTTGCGGGGGAGGATCGGGCTCGACCCCGGTCCGGTGCTGCTGGTCGTCGCGCTGGTCGCGCTGGCGGTGGCGGTTGCGGCGTACGTGGTGCTGCGTGCGGGCGGGGACGCCGAGGCCGTGCCACGCCGACCGGGGCTCGCCTCCGCCTCGGCGTCCCCGCTGATCCCCACCGGCAGTGCGGGCGTGGTCCCCGGTGCGGCGGTCCCGACCGCTGCCCGGGTCGCGACGACCGTCACGGTGGACGTCGCCGGCAAGGTGCGCCACCCCGGTGTGGCCACGCTGCCGGCAGGGTCCCGCGTGGTCGACGCACTGCGGAGCGCGGGTGGTGCTCGCGGACACGTCGACCTGTCCGGGCTCAACCTGGCGAGGGTCCTGGTCGACGGGGAGCAGATCCTCGTCGGACGGCGCGCCATCCCCGGCGGACTCGCTGCGAGCGCGAGCACCGCTGCCCCGGATGCGACGGGGGCGTTGGTCAACCTCAACACCGCGACCGCCGAGCAGCTGGACACGCTTCCCGGTGTCGGGCCGGTCACGGCCCAGAAGATCTTGGCGTGGCGCGAGGCACATGGCGCCTTCTCCTCGGTCGACGAGCTCCTGGAGGTCGACGGCATCGGTGCGAAGACCCTCGCCGACCTCGCCCCGCACGTCACGTTGTGACAGAGGCGCCGCGGACACGGCTGGACCTGCGGGCACCCGTGCTCGGCGTGGTCGCGTGGGCCGCGGCCCTGCTCGCCCTGCTCGCGCCCACCTGGGTCGTCGTCGCGGTCCTCGCCCTCGCAGGTGCGGGCACCCTGCAGCGGCACCGACGGGGTCTCCGCGTGCTGAGCGGCTGCGCGTGGCTGGTCGCGGGCGCCGGTGTCGCGGCGTCAGCGATGCTGCGCCTGCACGCGGTGCGCGACAACGGGGTCGAGGCACTCGCCCGGGAGCAGGCGACCGTGCAGGTGCGCCTCGTGGTCACCTCCGACCCGGTCCTCGAGCATGGTCGGTTCGGGGGCTACGTGCTGTTCCGAGCGCGCACCGAGGCCGTCACCGGACGGGGCGTCCGCATCCGGGCCAGGGCGCCGGTGCTCGTGCTCGCCGATCCCGGCTGGCGCCGGGTGGGTCCCGGGACCCGGCTGGCTGCCTCCGGACGACTACGCCAGTCGAGCTCGCGCGAGCTGGCCGCCGTGCTGAGCACCCGCGGTCCACCCCGGGTGCTCAGCACGCCCGGGCTGTTGCTGCGTGCTGCCGAGGGGCTGCGCGGCTCGATCCGGGACGCAGTCTCGGGCCGGCCAGCCGGTCCACGTGCGCTGGTGCCCGCTCTGGTCGACGGCGACGACGGCGGACTGCCCGAGGACTTGGTGGCCGCGTTCCGCACGACGGGGCTGACCCATCTCCTTGCGGTCTCCGGCACCAACCTGACGTTGGTGGTCGGAGCGCTGCTCCTGCTCGCCCGGTGGGCCGGGGTGCGCGCGCGTGGCCTCATGGCGGTCGGCATCCTCGGTGTGGTGGGTTTCGTGCTGCTGGCGCGCGCCGAGCCGAGCGTCGTACGCGCCGCCGCCATGGGCTCCATCGGCCTGGTCGGGATGGGACACCACGGACGCAGGCGGGGCACCCGGGTGCTCGGCGCGGCGGTGCTGCTGCTGCTCCTGCTCGATCCTTGGCTGGCGGTCTCGATGGGCTTCGCCTTGTCCGCGCTGGCCACCGCCGGCATCCTCTGGCTGGCGCCGGGGTGGCGAGACCGGCTGGCCCGCTGGCTGCCGCGCTGGATGGCGGAGGCGATCTCGGTCCCGCTCGCCGCCCAGATCGCGTGCACGCCGCTGGTAGCTGCCATCTCCGGTCAGGTCAGCGTCGTGGCCGTCCTCGCGAACCTGCTGGCTGCTCCTGCCGTCGGTCCGGCGACGGTGCTGGGCCTGCTCGGCGGCGTCGTCGGCCTGGTCTCCGCGCCGCTGGGACGTCTGGTCGCCGCTCCCGCGGCCTGGGGGGCGCAGTGGATCATCGCCGTCGCGGTCCGAGGCTCCGACCTGCCGGTGGCCGCTGTGGGCTGGTCGGCCGGACCGGTGGGTGTGGCCACGCTGACGGTCCTGTGTGCCCTGGTGTCGCTCTTCCTCGGAGCACTGCTCGCGCGCCGGACGACGACGCTGGGCCTGGGCACCGTGATGGTCTGCGCGCTGCTGGTCCCCCTGCCCACCCCGGGGTGGCCGCCCCGAGGCTGGGTGATGGTGGCCTGTGACGTCGGCCAGGGCGACGGCCTGGTGCTGAATGCCGGTCCCGGCACCGCGCTCGTCGTCGATGCCGGCCCGGACCCTCGCACCATCGACCGCTGCCTGAGCCGGCTCGGAGTGCGCAGGGTGCCGCTGGTGGTGCTCACCCACTTCCACGCCGACCACGTCGACGGGCTCGAGGGCGCCCTGCGCGGCAGGGCGGTGGGCGGCATCGAGGTGACCACGGTCGCCGACCCGCCGGCGGGGGTCAGCCTGGTTGCCGGCGTCGCTGCGCAGGCGGGGGTGCCGGTGCTGCCCGCGGCGTTCGGCGAGGCCAGGCGGCTGGGCCCGCTGCGCTGGCAGCTCCTCGCTCCCTCGCAGCCTCCCTCGGCCGACTCGCAGTCCCCGCCCAACGACGCGAGCCTCGTGCTGCTGGTGGAGACGCGGGGCGTGCGGATCCTGCTGATGGGGGACGAGGAGCAGAGCTCGCAGGGCGTCCTCGAGCGCCTCACCGGGGGAGTCCGTGCCGACGTCCTGAAGGTGGCCCACCACGGGAGCGCGAGCCAGGACGCGGACCTGGTGCGCGGGACGGGGGCGAGCCTGGCCGTGATCTCGGTGGGCGCTCACAACGACTACGGCCACCCGGCACCGTCACTGCTCGCCCTGCTGCGCGGCGCCCGCATGCGCGTCGCTCGCACAGATCTCGACGGGGACGTCGCGGTGACGGTGCAGGACGGGAGGCTGGGTGTGGTGCGCGCCGGTCAGCGCGCGGGGACGTCGGACTCCAGCAGGTAGCCGCCGTCGGCGGTGATGAGACCTTCGCGCTTGCGCTCGGTGCTGACCCGGCCGTCCTTCGTGCGGTAGGCCAGCGTCACCTCCACGGTGTTGCTGTCCTCGCTGGCCTGGGCGCTCTTCACCTCGACCGAGGTGATGCCCGACCAGAACCGGTCGTAGGAGGCACGTCCCTGCTTCTGCTCACCCGGACCGAGCATCTCCCAGGCCTTGTCCGTGCCACCGGGCGCGGCGGCGTAGTAGGCCCGCACGAACGCCTCCTTGTCGGCGGCACTCGACGAGCCGGACCTCCCGCCGGAGGAGTCCTTCTTCTGCGACGTCGAGCTCGTGCCTCCGGATCCCGAGCCGGCCTGTGGGTCGTTGCCCTGTCGGGTGGCGAGGTAGGCGACGCCGGCCACGGCGAGCACCACCACGACCGCGAGCACGGCGAGGACGCCGGGTCCGGTCCGGCTCGAGGCGGGTCGACGCACCCGCCGCGAGGAGACGTTGCTGTTGGGGCTGGGGCTGGGGCTGCTGGGGCTGCTGGGACCGGGGTCGCCGGCGGAGGCCGACGCGGCTGCTGGTCCTGCGGCCGGCGCGCCCTCGGGACGGGTGGGAGCCTGGGCCGGCTGCGGCCGGGTCGTGCCGGTGGACGTGGGGGCCGCCGCGAGCACCGGCGTTGGCACGGTGCTCTGCAGCGTGGCCTCGGGTCGATGCGTGTCGGCGAGCTGACGCAGGGCGTGCGCCGCGTCGGCCATCGACCAGCGCGAGGCGGGGTCGCGATCCATCATCCGCAAGATGGCGGGCTCGAGGAAGGAGGCCCGTCGTGGGGCCCGCGGGGGGCCGGAGACGATCTCGTGCAGCACGGCGATGGGGTTGCTCTGCTGCTGGTACGGCGAGTGGCCCTCGACGGCGGCGTACAACGTCGCTCCGAGAGCCCAGACGTCGGTGGCGGGTCCGGGTTCGCCACCCCGCGCGAGCTCGGGGGAGAAGTAGCTGGGGGTGCCGCTGAGCAGGCCCGACTGGGTCAGGGCAGGGTCGCCGTGGGTCCGCGCGATGCCGAAGTCGCTGATCTTGGCGACGCCGTCCTCGCGGATCAGCACGTTGCCGGGCTTGACGTCACGATGCATGGTGCCGGCGGCGTGGGCCGCCGCCAGGCCGTCGGCGACCTGCGCGCCGATCTCGGCGGCGACGGAGGGGTCGACCGGTCCGTCGGTCTTGATGATCTCGGACAACGACCGCCCAGGGACGTGCTCCATGATCAGCCAGATGCACCCGGCCTCCTCGACGAAGTCGAAGACCGTGACCACGTTGCGGTGGCTCAGCGCGGCCGAGCTGCGCGCCTCCCGGAGCGCACGCGCGGAGTCGGTCACCGACTCGCCGGGCAGCATGCCGACCTGCTTCACGGCGACCTCGCGGTTCAGGACGTCGTCGTGGCACAGCCAGACGGTGCCCATCCCACCCTGGCCGATGGCCGACAGGGTCCGGTACCGGCCGCCGATCTGCTCGGGCTGCATCGGTTCCTCCCCTCGTGGTCTGTGCTCGGACTCCGCAAGCAGTACCCAGCCTGCCGCGACCTAGTCCTCTCTCGCGATGCGTCAGGCTGGGGACGTGACCAGACACTCCTTCTCCCAGGTCGACGTCTTCGGCGTCGCGCCCCTGTCGGGCAACCCGGTCGCCGTGGTGCACGACGCCGACGGCCTCAGCGACGAGGAGATGGCTCGCCTCGCCCGGTGGACCAACCTCTCGGAGACCACCTTCCTGCTGCCGCCGACCGAGGCGTCCGCGGACTACCGGCTCCGGATCTTCACCCCCACGAGCGAGCTGCCCTTCGCGGGTCACCCCACCCTGGGCAGCGCCCACGCCTGGCTGGGAGCAGGCGGGGTCCCAGCAAGCCCCGGACGGCTCGTGCAGCAGTGTGGCCTCGGTCTGGTCGAGATCCTGCAGCAGGAGAGCTCACTCGCCTTCCGGGCACCGGACCTGCTGCGGGACGGAGCCGTCGAGGAGGAGGCGTTGGCCCGTGCGATCTCCGCTCTCGGGGTGCATCCCGACCGGGTGGTGCGCTCCAGCTGGATCGACAACGGTCCGGGGTGGCTGGGTCTGGAGCTGGAGAGTGCTGCTGACGTCCTCGATCTGCGACCGGACTTCGGCGCGATGAGAGGCCTCGAGGTGGGGGTGCTCGGACCGCACGGGGAGCCTGAGCGGGAGAGCATCGGCGCTGACTACGAGGTGCGGGCCTTCTGTCCCGAGTTCGCCGTTCCCGAGGACCCCGTGACCGGCAGCCTCAACGCGGGCTTCGCCGTCTGGCTGACGCGGGCCGGTCACCTGCCGGCGGACTACGTCGTGCGTCAGGGGACCGTGATGGGGCGGAACGGTCGGGTGCGGGTGAGCACTGACGCCGCCGGACGGATCTGGATAGGCGGGGCGTGCCACACCATGATCGCGGGCGTGCTGACCGTGTGAGCCGATGTCGGGACCGCGTGAGAAGGTGCGGTCATGGCCAACCCGCAGCCGCAGGACGTGCTCGGCCGGATCACCCTGGTGACCGGGCCCGAGGAGTTCCTGGGCGAGCGTGCGATCGCCCACGTGCGCGCGGCGGTGCGTCGACATGACGCGGAGGCGGAGTCGTCGGAGACGTCAGCCGCGTCGTTGACCATGGCCACCCTCGGTGAGCTGGCCGCACCCTCGCTGTTCTCCACCACGCGGTGCGTCGTCGTACGACGTCTCGAGGAGCTGCCCGAGGAGTCCGCACCGGGCCTGCTCGACTACGCAGCGTCCCCCGCGGAGGACGTCGCGCTGGTGCTCGCGCACAGTGGTGGCCCGAGGGGGAGCGGCCTGCTGGCCAAGCTGCGCAAGCTGACCACGGTCAGCGAGATCAAGTCCGTGCCGTTGACCGCACGCGAGTTCCCCGGGTTCGTGGTCAACCTGTTGCGGGCCCGCCAGGTGCGCATCGACCCCGATGCGGCGGACTTCCTGATCCAGGCGGTCGGACAGGACCTCCGGTCCCTCTCGGCCGCGGCCAGCCAGCTGGCTGACGACTTCGAGGGCCAGCCGATCACGGTCGAGATGGTCAAGAAGTACTTCGGTGGCCGCGCGGAGGCGAAGTCGTTCGCGGTCGCCGACCACACGATCTACGGGCACGCGGCCAAGGCGCTCGAGGAGCTGCGCTGGGCGCTGGACCGGGGCACGCCGCCCGTGCTGGTGACCAGTGCCATGGCGGGAGGCCTGCGCAGCCTTGCCAGGTTCATGACCGCGCCGCGCGGGATGCGGAACAACGACCTGATGCGCGAGGTCGGCGTCCCGGCCTGGAAGCTGGACACGCTGCGTCGCCAGTCGCACGGCTGGGACCACGAGACGGTCGGTTCCGCGATACGGGTCGTGGCGCGGGCCGATGCCGACATCAAGGGCCACGCGAGCGACCCGGCCTACGCCCTGGAGAAGATGGTGCTCGACATCGTCAGGGCCCGCCCCAGCCACTAGCCGCCTCGCCCGGGGGACAAGCAAGAAGGCGCCGCCCCCGTTGGGGTGCGACGCCTGTGCGCGGGCTGGTTCAGCCCGGGCGGAGCCTCAGAGCGAGGAGGCCTGCTTGTTGATGGCGGACTTGCGGTTCGCAGCCTGGTTCTTGTGGATGACGCCCTTGGACGCGGCCTTGTCGAGCCGCTTGGCCGCGTCGAGCGCGGCGGCCTTCGCCTCGTCGGCGTTGCCGGCCGCAGCAGCCTCGCGGAACTTGCGAACGGCCGTCTTCAGTGCGGACTTGACCGACTTGTTGCGCTCGTGGGCCGCAAGGCTCTGCCGGTTGCGCTTGATCTGGGACTTGATGTTCGCCACTTCAGGCTCGCCTCGTCTGTGAATCGGTATCAGGTTTGTGGTGCCAGGACAGGGGTCCAGACACGAAGGGAGACGATATCAGCGGGCGGCAGCAGCGCCCAAATCGTCGAGGACTCACCCCGGGCCGTCACCGGTGGGCCGACCTCGCGATGTCCCCGGCACCGACGTGGCGGATCCCAGGCTCGCGACGTGCGGCCTCGGCGACCATCGCAGCCGCCACGTCCTCGGCGCGGGTTGGGCGGAACCTGCCCAGGACCGGACCGAGCACCCTCATCACGGCCAGGCCCGCCTGCTCGCCCGGACGTGACTCGTCCCGATCGCCGTCGAGGATCGAGGGCCGGAAGGCCACCGTCGTGGGGATGCCGACGGCAGCCGCGTCCCGCTCGGTCTCGCCCTTGACCCGGTTGTAGAAGATCCGCGACCCCGTGGATGCCCCCGTCGAGCTCACGTGCAGGAAGCTCGACGCTCCCGCGCGCCGCGCGGTGCGGGCCAGGGCGACGACAGCGTCGTGGTCGACGGCACGGAAGGCCTCCTGGCTGCCCGCACGTTTGATCGTCGTTCCCAACGTGCAGAACACGTCGCCGACGGGGACGAGCTCCTCGCCCGGGTCGAGCTCGTCGATCTGCGCGAGCTGGACGATCCGCTGCTCCAGCTTGGCGTGGCGGACGTCGAGCTCACGTCGACCGACGCTGAGGACGTGCTCCCAGTGCGGGTCCGCGAGCAGCAGCCGGAGCACGTGGCCCCCGACGAGTCCGGAGGCTCCGGCGATGAGGGCGACTGGCACGGGGGACAGCGTAGGCGCCCGACTGCGAGCACCTAGGTGGTAGAACCGGAGACGTGCTGCGATTCTTCGTGCTCGGGTCCCTCGTCGTCCTCGGTGCTATGACCGTCCTGGCCGCCGTGATCGGCGGTCCCGGGTGGTGGGTGCTGGCCCTCCTGCTGGTGGCGCTTCTCGTCGTGGGCGTGCACGACGTGGTCCAGAAGAAGCACTCGATCCTGCGCAACTATCCGGTGCTGGGTCACCTCCGTTTCCTGATGGAGGACATCCGGCCCGAGCTGCAGCAGTACTTCATCGAGCGCAACTGGGACGGACGTCCCTACGACCGGGACACGCGCACCTCCATCTACCAGCGGGCGAAGGACGTGAAGTCCGAACAGCCGTTCGGCACCGAGCGGGACGTCGACGAACCGGGCTACGAGTACCTCGTGCACTCGACGAGGCCGGTCGACCCTGCACCCGAACCACCCCGGGTGCGCATCGGGGGAAAGGACTGTTCCAAGCCCTACGACATGGCACTGATGAACGTCTCCGCGATGAGCTTCGGCGCGCTCAGCGCCAACGCGATCGAGGCGCTGAACAAGGGTGCTGCCAAGGGTGGATTCGCTCACGACACCGGTGAAGGAGGTCTGAGCAAGTACCACCGCAACGGGGGTGACCTGGTCTGGGAGATCGGCAGCGGCTACTTCGGTGCCCGCACCGAGGACGGCGGCTTCGACCCTGGCAAGTTCCGGGACACTGCCGAGGACGAGCAGGTCAAGATGGTCTCCCTCAAGCTCAGCCAAGGGGCCAAGCCCGGGATAGGAGGGGTCCTGCCCGGAGCCAAGGTCACCGCCGAGATCGCCGAGGCCCGCGGTGTCCCCCAGGGCCAGAAGTGTGTCTCGCCGCCCGCGCACCAGGTCTTCAGCACTCCGCGCGAGCTCGTCCTGTTCGTGGCCCGGATGCGCGAGCTGTCGGGCGGCAAGCCCGCGGGCTTCAAGCTCTGCGTAGGGTCCAAGGTCGACTTCCTCGCGATCTGCAAGGCGATGGTGGCCGAGGGCGTGACACCGGACTTCGTCATCGTCGACGGCGGCGAGGGCGGCACCGGCGCTGCCCCGCTCGAGTACGAGGACCACGTCGGGACGCCGCTGACCGAAGGGCTCCTCTTCGTGCACAACGCGCTGCGGGGGGTCGGGCTGCGCGACCAGGTGAAGGTCGGTGCCAGTGCCAAGGTCTCCAGCGGGATCGACATCGTCAAGCGGCTGATCCAGGGGGCCGACTACACCAACTCGGCGCGCTCCATGATGATGGCAGTCGGGTGCATCCAGGCGCAGCTGTGCCACACGAACACCTGCCCGGTGGGGGTCGCGACCCAGGACCCGAAGCGCATGCGGGCCCTCGACGTGCCGGACAAGACCGATCGCGTCTTCCACTACCAGCAGCACTGCGTGCAGCAGGCGATGCAGGTGATGGGGTCGATGGGTGTCCACGGCCCGCAGTCCCTGGAGCCGCACATGCTGCGCCGACGCGTGAACCACGACGAGGTGCTCAGCTACGCCGAGATGTTCCACCACCTGGCCCCGGGCGAGCTGCTCGACGGGCCGCCCGAGGGTCGCTGGGCCGACGACTGGGTACTGGCCGACCCCGATCGTTTCGTTCCCTGAGGAGGATCATGCCCACCGTTGCAGAGCTGCTGATCGAGTCCCTGGCGGACTATGGCGTGAGCACCGTGTGGGGCGTCGTCGGCGATGCCCTGAACCCGGTGACCGACGCGATCCGTCGCGAGGACAGGATCGAGTGGATCGGCGTACGCCACGAGGAGGCGGGGGCCTTCGCCGCCAGCGCTCAGGCCCAGCTGACCGGGAAGCTGGCCGTATGCATGGGAACCGTCGGTCCCGGTGCCATCCACCTGCTCAACGGCCTGTACGACGCCCGGAAGTCCCACGCGCCCGTGCTGGCGATCTGCGGACAGGTCCCGCGCGAGGAGATCGGCAGCGAGTTCTTCCAGGAGGTGGACAACGACGCGTTGTTCGCCGACGTGGCCGTGTTCAACCGGACCGTCACGAGTGTCGATCAGCTGCCCCTGCTCATCGAGCAGGCAGGCAACGCAGCGATCCAGAAGTCGGGGGTGGCTGTGCTCACGCTGCCTGGCGACGTCGGGGGCCTCGACCTGCCCAAGGACACGGCAGTGCCGCGCTTCGTGGACTCGCACGCGCGCTCGATGCCTGCGCCGACGATGGTTCAGCAGGCCGCGTCGTTGCTCAACGAGGCGGGCAAGGTCACGCTGCTGGTCGGACAAGGTGCGCGCGAGGCACGCACGGAGGTGCTGGAGCTGGCAGAGCGGCTGGCCGCCCCGATGGTGCTCACCCTGAAGGCCAAGGAGGGCCTCGAGCGCGAGAACCCCTACGAGGTCGGGCAGTCCGGGCTGATCGGCAACCATGCCACTGCCAAGGCGTTCTCGGACTGCGACGTGCTGTTCCTGGTCGGCACCGACTTCCCCTACAGGGAGTTCCTGCCCACCGGGAAGACCGTCATCCAGCTCGACGTGCGCGGCTCGCACATCGGGCGGCGTACGCCCGTCGACCTGGCCCTGGTCGGCGATGCTGCTCTCGGCCTGCAGGCCATGTTGCCGCTGCTGGTCCAGAAGGACGACCGCACCCACCTGGACGAGGCGCTGCACAGCTATGCCGCGTGGTGTGAGCGGCAGGCGCAGTTCACCGACCCCGGTTACGACCGCAAGCCCAAGGGCCTGCTGCGTCGGAAGGTCGACAACCCCGACTCCAGGATCCGACCCGAGCTGCTCGCCGCCGTGCTCGACCGCCACGCTGCTCAGGACGCGATCTTCACCACCGACACGGGCATGGCCACGGTGTGGCTCTCGCGGTTCGTGCGGATGACCGGCCGGCGGCGCCTGCTCGGGTCTTTCAACCTCGGCTCGATGGCGAACGCGATGCCGATGGCTCTCGGTGCCAGCGCTCTGGACCGGCACCGGCAGGTCGTGGCGTTCTGCGGTGACGGCGGGCTCTCCATGCTGATGGGTGACCTGATCACGGCCGTGACCTACGACCTGCCGGTCAAGCTCGTGGTCTTCGACAACGGCCGGCTCGGCATGGTCAAGCTGGAGATGGAGCAGGTCGGCCTGCCGGAGTTCGGCACGGTCCTGCACAACCCCGACTTCTCCAAGGTGGCCGAGGCGATAGGCATGCGCGGCATCCGTGTCGAACGTCCAGATGACGTCGAGACGGCCGTCAAGGAGGCCCTGGCGCACGAGGGACCCGTGCTCCTCGACGTGGTCACGAACCCCGACGAGGTAGCCATCCCGCCGTCACCGACGCTGAAGCAGGGGTGGGGCTTCGCCATCGCCAAGAGCAAGGAGTTCGTCGACAGCGCTGAGTGATCTGCGCGGGGTGGCGTCTCGCTGAAGGAGCTCGACCAGCGTGGTGTCCGTAGTGCTGGGTTGGGCTGGTGTGCCCCGGCGCCGCTGTCTCTCACCCGCGGCTGCTTCACTCGACCGTCGTGGTTGCGGTTCCCGCCTCTCAGGTGGGCTGGAACGGCTCGGGTCGGCTGTGGTCGACGAGGCGTCCGAGGTCCTGAAACTCTTTCGAATTCCCTTCCACAGCAGGGGATTCTCGCCCCTCGGGTTGTCGGTGGTCGGTGCTTGAATTCACTCATGACCACCCACCCCGACCAGGCAAACCAGGACCCGCACGGGTCCGGTGTGGTCGCGTTGCTGGACCGGGTTCGTGGTGAGGTCCGTGGCCTGACGCAGACGCTGTGGGCCGTCCGTGGTCGTGATGAGCTGATGGACGCGGTCGCTGAGATCGAGGCACTGAAGTCGACCCTGGACGCGGTCGAGCTCGAGGTCGTCCGGGAGCTCGACGCCACCGGTGCGGTGAGGCCGGCGGGGTGGGCCTCGACGCAGGACTTCGTCACCGCGGTGGCCGGTGGGCACAAGGGCGCCGGACCCGCGACCGCGAAGGCCCACGTCATCGAACGCGCCGTCGACACGTTGCCCGGTGAGCGCGACCTCCGGGAGCGCGGCGTGCGGTTCCTCCTCGGTGAGGCCAAGGCACTGGATGCGACCGAGCTGAAGAAGCTCGGCCGGCACCTGATCAGCGTGGTCGACCCGCACGGTGAGGAACGCCGCGCTGAGCGCGAGCTGGACCGTCTCGAACGCGCCGCCCACCGTGATCGCTACCTGAGCATCACCGACGACCAGGCAGGCGGTGCCTGGATCAAGGGCCGCTGCTCGTCTGAGGACGCGGAGCTGGTCAAGGCGACCCTGATCCCCCTCGCCGCGCCCCAACCGGCAGCCGGACCGGTGTGTGAACCGCCCGCGTGTGTGGTCCCTGGGTGTGGCCATGACGGCCGCGACCCCCGCGACCACGGCGCGCGCCTCCTCGACGCCCTCGTCGAGGGGTGCCGCAGGTTGCAGAGCGCGCAGCTGCTGCCCGAGACGCACGGCGCCGTCCCGCGGCTGACCCTGACCATGGACTACGGCGACCTCCGCAGGATGGCTGGGTTCGGCACCACCGAGACCGGTGGCGAGGTGTCCGCCTCCGCGATCCGCCGGATCTGCTGCGACGCCCACCTGATCCCCGCCGTCCTGGGCACCGCCTCGGAGGTCCTCGACGTCGGCCGCACCCAACGACTGGTGACCGCAGCGATCTGGAAGGCCCTCATAGCCCGTGATGCGCACTGCCGGTTCCCGCACTGCCGACGCCCACCGGTGACCTGCCACGCCCACCACCTCCGGCACTGGGCCGACGGTGGGAGCACGTCCCTGGACAACCTGATCCTGCTCTGCGGCCACCACCACCGACTCATCCACAACGGCCCCTGGACCATCCACCCCAACGGACCCGCGACCTTCGAGTTCCAGCCACCACCCGGCACCCGCCGAGCCCTGCGACCCGGGCGCCCGCCACCGGACGACTGACGGCGGGCAGTGCGCCCCTCCGGCGGCCCTCTCACCGCCCTCCGCGCTCGTGACCGCTACGGCGGGCAGCGTGCCGCCCATATGGGAGAATGAGGACGTCCCCTGCTCGCCAACGAGAGTCGTCCGTGCCCTCCGTGCCCCCCGAAGTCGCCGCGCCCACCCCGGGTCTGACCGACCCCGCGATCATCCGCAACTTCTGCATCATCGCCCACATCGACCACGGCAAGTCGACGCTGGCCGACCGGATGCTGCAGCTGACCGGCGTCGTGGACGAGCGCGCCGCGCGTGCGCAGTACCTCGACCGGATGGACATCGAACGCGAGCGCGGAATCACGATCAAGAGCCAGGCCGTGCGGATGCCCTGGACCGTGGCCGAGGACAACGAGGCAGCGGCGGAGCCGGGCACCTACGTCCTGAACATGATCGACACCCCGGGGCACGTCGACTTCACCTACGAGGTGTCCCGTTCCCTCGAGGCCTGTGAGGCGGCCGTGCTGCTGGTCGATGCCGCACAGGGGATCGAGGCGCAGACCCTGGCCAACCTCTACCTCGCCCTGGGTGCGGACCTGCACGTCATCCCGGTGCTCAACAAGATCGACCTGCCGTCGGCCCAGCCCGAGAAGTACGCCGCGGAGCTGGCCGGCATCATCGGCTGCGACCCCTCGGACGTGCTGCACGTGTCGGCCAAGACCGGCATGGGCGTCGAGCACCTGCTCAACGAGATCGTCGCCCAGACACCGGCACCCCAGGGCGACCCGGACGCTCCGCCGCGTGCCCTCATCTTCGACTCCGTCTACGACACCTATCGCGGCGTGGTCACCTACGTGCGCGTCTTCGACGGCAAGCTCTCCCACCGCGACCGGATCAAGATGATGTCCAACGGTGTCGTCCACGAGATGCTCGAGGTCGGCGTGATCAGCCCTGAGCCGGTGAAGGCGGGCGATCTCGGCGTCGGTGAGGTCGGCTACCTGATCACCGGGGTGAAGGACGTGCGGCAGTCCCGGGTCGGCGACACCGTCACCAGCCAGCACCACGGAGCCTCGACCCCCCTGGGCGGCTACAAGCACCCCAACCCGATGGTCTACTCGGGCCTGTACCCGATCGACGGGGACGACTACCCGACGCTGCGTGACGCGCTCGAGCGCCTCCAGCTCAACGATGCGGCCCTCGCCTACGAGCCCGAGACGTCCGGTGCCCTCGGGTTCGGTTTCCGCTGCGGGTTCCTCGGCCTGCTGCACATGGAGATCGTCCGTGAGCGGCTCGAGCGCGAGTTCAACCTCGATCTGATCAGCACCGCGCCCAACGTGGTCTACAGCGTGCTGATGGAGGACGGGACCGAGCAGGAGGTCACGAACCCGAGCGAGTATCCCAACGCCGGCAAGATCGCGGAGGTGCGCGAGCCCGTCGTCAAGGCCACGATCCTCAGCCCCAGCGACTTCATCGGCGTCATCATGGAGCTCTGCCAGTCCAAGCGCGGCCAGCTGCAGGGGATGGACTACATCTCCGAGGACCGCGTCGAGATGCGCTACACGCTGCCCATGGGCGAGATCGTCTTCGACTTCTTCGACCAGCTGAAGTCGAGGACCAAGGGCTACGCCTCCCTCGACTACGAACCCACCGGTCAGCAGGCGGCAGACCTCGTCAAGGTCGACATCCTGCTGCAGGGCGAGACCGTGGATGCGTTCAGCGCGATCGTGCACCGCGACGCGGCCTACGGATACGGCGTGATGCTCGCCGGCAAGCTGCGCGAGCTGATCCCGCGGCAGCAGTTCGAGGTGCCGATCCAGGCGGCGATCGGGGCTCGCGTGATCGCCCGGGAGACGATCCGTGCGATCCGCAAGGACGTGCTGGCGAAGTGCTACGGCGGTGACATCACCCGCAAGCGCAAGCTCCTCGAGAAGCAGAAGGAAGGCAAGAAGCGGATGAAGATGGTGGGCCGGGTCGAGGTCCCCCAGGAGGCCTTCATCGCGGCGCTCTCCACGAGCGGCCCTGCCGGGGACAAGCCCAAGAAGTAGCACTCACCCGGTGTGCCGGCTCATCGTCACGGAGGTGACCGTGATGCCCAGCGCGGCCTCCACCGCGGCCACGGGCTCGTCGAGCTCGGACTTCCGCGGCCGGCGGGTCCCGGCGAACCAGGCCACCTCCAGGGGCCGTCTCCGCGCCGAGCCGACCGAGCGCCAGTGCCCGGTGATCCGCCCGTCCACGAGCAAGGGCGGCAGGACAAGCCCGTTCTTGCTGTTCCAGAGCACGTCCTGGTGGGTCGGAGCGACGAACCTCGCCCGTGCCGCCGGGTGATAGGCGCACAGCAGGGCGTCGAACTCCGGGAGCAGGCGTACGCCGGGCAGATCGCACCGTCTCGGCATCGCCGGAAGGTCGACGTAGTCGCGGCCGTCCGGCCCGGGAACCGCGGCCAGGTCCAGGCGATCGAGCACCTGGTCGACCCGGGTCAGCCCCAGTCCGGCCCACCACGCGAGGTCGTGCCGGGACGCGGGGCCGTGCGCCGCGAGGTGCAGCCGGACGAGGTCCTCGGTCGAGGTGTCGTTCGCGGCGTCGTCCGAGGTGACCGCCGGTGGTGGGAGCAACCCCGACGCAGCGCGGTACTCGGCGGCACCCTGCCCCTCCCATCCGCCTGAGCGCGGGCGCCGGACCAGGCCGCCGTGGCCGAAGGCCAGGTAGCGGGTCGGCGTCCCTCCACCGGTCGACCCTGTGTGCCCGCGAGCCTCCAGCCAGCTGTGGAGGTGGCTGGCGAGCTCGTCCGGCGTGCGCCACTCGTCGTGGGCGAACTCCTCGATGCTGGCCCACAGGGGAGCCAGGTCGGCGTCGTCGAGACCGAGCGAGCGTCGCCACAGGCCGCGCTGTCCCAGCCTCGTGGCCGCGTCCAGCACGGCGTGGTGGGCTGCGGCGCAGGTGTGCACGGTGCCGCGGATCACGCTGCCCCGGACGATCTCGTGACCTTCGAAGGCCTCGGTGACCGCGCGGTGGCTCACCCCGGGCAGGCGAGCAGCCAGCCCCAGGAACGTCGACCGCGCGGTCTGTGACTGGATCGGTCCCACCAGGCGCACGGTGGTGACCACCGCCGCGGGGTCGCGGCCCTCCACGGACGGGAATTGCCGCCCCAGCGCCGCCGCGCCCAGCTCGTCCCACGTCATCGAGACCATGACCGCAACGTAGCCGGAACCGCCGACACCCGCGTTCTGGGGCCGGGCCGATGCTCAGGTGTCGGTGACAGTCCTGGCCGGGGTCGCGGCGGACCCGGGCTGCACATCGGTCGTGGACTGCTCGCGGACCGGGGACTGCTCGCCGGTCTGGAGCTGCGGGCCTGCCTCGGCGGCCGCTCGCTCGGCGCGTGCGGCGGCGCTCGCTGAGGTGGTCCGCAGCTCGATCGGCGGCATCAGGAGCATCACCAGGAAGGCGACGAGCATGGCCAACCCGCCGCAGAGGAGCACCAGGCTCATCGAGTCGGCGAAGCCGACCTTGAAGGGGTGCGCGACCACCGTGGCCATCTGGTTGATGATCGACGAGTCGTCCTGCACCGACGCGAACACGCCGCCGCCCCGACCCGGGTTGGCCAGGCCGGCCAACACCTGGTCGTTGACCGGTGTGTGCGGGATCTGGCCCGCCCGTGCTGCCTCCCGGATGCCTGGACCCGCACTCGCGAACGCACCCTTGATGTTGTCCCCCAGGGTGCTGAACAGCAGCGAGAGGAAGAACGCGACGCCGATGGTGCCGCCCAGCTGCCGGAAGAAGGTGGCCGAGCTCGTCGCGACCCCGATCTCGCTCGGCGGTACGGCGTTCTGCACGATGATCGTCAGCGGCTGCATGCACTGTCCGAGTCCCAGACCCAGGAACGTCATCGCGACCATCACCCAGATGAGGTTGGTGTCGGCGCCGACGAACGACAAGGCGATCATCGAGACCCCGGCGAGTGCCGAGCCGAAGATCGGGAACGGCCGGATCCTGCCGGTCCGCGAGGTGAACTGGCCCACCGCGATGCCGGCGCTCATCATCCCGACGACCATCGGCAGCATCATCAGGCCCGCGACCGTGGGGGAGACGCCGTGCACGATCTGCATGTACTGGGGCAGCACCGTGATCGCCCCGAACATCGCGGCTCCGACGATGACGCTGGCGCCCACGACGACGGCGACGGTCCTGATGCGGAAGATCCGCAGCGGGATCAGCGCGTTGTCGCCCATCCGCCGCTCAACGAGGACGAACGCGAGCGTGCCGACCGCCCCGATCACGTAGGCCAGCACCGAGCGGCCCGAGCCCCAACCCCAGGTGCGGCCCTGCTCGGCGACGGTGAGCAGCGGCACCAGCGCGATCACCAGCGCGGCGGCACCGCCCCAGTCCACCCGCGCCTCGCGGCGGTGGTGGTGCAGGTGCAGGTTGCGGGTGACCACGAACAGCGCGGCGACGCCGATGGGCACGTTCACCAGGAACACCCAGCGCCAACCGGTGATCCCCAGGATCGAGTCCTGGCCGGCGAAGAGGCCGCCGGCGACCGGTCCCAGGACGCTGGAGGTGGCGAAGACAGCCATGAAGTAGCCGGTGTACTTGGCGCGCTCCCGCGGCGACACGATGTCGCCGATGATCGCGAGCACGAGCGAGAACAGCCCGCCCGCACCGAGGCCCTGGACCGCCCGCAGGGCCGCCAGCATGTGCATCGAGGAGGCGAAGGAGCAGGCTGCGGAGCCGAAGATGAACAGCGAGATCGCGAACAGGAAGAGCTTCTTGCGACCGTAGAGGTCGCCCAGCTTGCCGTAGATGGGTGTCGTGATCGTGGAGGTGATCAGGTATGCCGTCGTCACCCACGCCTGGACCGACAGCCCGTGCAGGTCGTCGGCGATCGTCCTGATCGACGTGGCGACGATCGACTGGTCGAGAGCCGCCAGGAACATCCCCAGCAGCAGGCCGGAGAGGATCGTGAGGACCTGGGCGTGGGTGTACTCGCCGCTCTCCTCCGCACTGAGCGTCGAGCCCGGCTTCTGGCCGTTGCCGGGCCCTGTCGTGGTGACTGCCATCGATGCCGTCCTTCTGCGTCGCAACGTCGGAGCAGATGGTTGCGCCGGACAAGCGAAGCGTAGTCGGTGCTGCACAGCGAGGTGCCATCATCGGGGGCGTGACCCCACTGCGCCTACCGGACGGGGTGCTCGGGATGGCGCGTCGCGGTCCGGACTGGGCGACCTGGGTCGGGGCACTCCCGGCATTGCTGGCGAGTCTCCTCGAGGAGTGGGAGCTGAGTCCCGACGGCCAGAGAATGCACGGCTTCGTGGCACTGGTCGTGCCCGTGCGCTCTGCCTCCGGTCGTCCGGCCGTGCTGAAGATCAGCTTCCCCGGCAAGGAGAACGAGCACGAGCACCTGGCTCTTCAGCACTGGGGTGGCAGGGGTGCGGTCAAGCTCCTGCGTGCCGACCCCCACCGGTCGGCGCTGCTGCTCGAGCGGCTGAGTCAGGAGCGGCTCGACGCGGTGGACGACCTCGCGGCCTGCGAGGTCGTGGCGGGGCTCTACTCCCTCCTGCACGTGCCTGCCCCGCCCCGGCTGCGGCCGCTCACCTCCTACGTCGAGCGCTGGGCCGAGGAGTTGGGCGACCTGGCACGCAACGCTCCACTACCGAGGCGTCTCGTGGAGCAGGCGATCTCGGTCGCCCGAGACTTCCTCACCGACCCCGACAGCACCGGGACGATGATCCACGGTGACCTGCACTATGAGAACGTGATGGCGGCCGATCGCTCGCCCTGGTTGGCGATCGACCCCAAGCCGGTCAGTGGCGACCCGCACTACGAACCGGCGCCGATGCTGTGGAACCGCTTCGCGGAGCTGGCACCGGCCTCCACCGGGCTGAGTGTCCGCGACGGGATCCGTCGGCGCTTCCACACCCTGGTCGACCGAGCCGGGCTCGACGAGCGCAGGGCACGTGACTGGGTCGTCGTACGCATGATGACCAACGCGTCCTGCCGGCTGGCGGCGGACACCGACACGGGAGGTCGAGAGGCGACCGAGAGCTACCTGACGATGTGCATCGCGGTCGCCAAGGCCGTGCAGGACTAGGCCCGGCGGGCTGAGAGGATCCGGGGATGGCGCAGGTGATCTCCGTGAACGTCGGTATGCCCCGGGACGCGCCCTGGGCGGGCATCGGGCGCACCTCCATCGACAAGCAGCCGGTCCCAGGCGTCGTCCAGGTCGGCCGCCTCGGTCTGGCCGGCGACCAGGTCTCCGACGTCAAGTACCACGGGGGTCTCGACCAGGCGGTCTACGCCTTCGCCCGGGAGGACCTCGACTGGTGGGAGGCCGAGCTGGGGCAGGAGATCCGCAACGGGCAGTTCGCCGAGAACCTCACCACTCGTGGCATCGACGTCAACGAGTCGGAGGTGGGGGAGCGGTGGCGAGTCGGGTCGGTCACCCTGGAGGTGGCGATGGTCCGCATCCCCTGCAACGACTTCAAGAACTGGCAGCGCCTGAACGGCTTCGACGACCGTGCCTGGGTGAGGCGGTTCGCAGAGGTGGGGAGGCCCGGTCCCTATCTCCGGGTGATCCAGGCGGGCGAGATCCGGGCCGGCGACGACCTCGCGGTCGTGCACCAGCCGGGACACGGAGTGACGGTCTCGACGATGTTCCGCGCGCTCACCCGGGAGCGATCGCTGCTCCCCGACCTGCGCAAGATCGACAACCTGGCCACGGTGGCGCGGCGCAAGGTCGAGTCCTTCGACGGGTGAGGTGACCCGCGTTCGGTTCGCCCCGCTATGCGTGGTCTCGGGGCAGTGCGCGCCGCGGGGGAAGGTGCCCCGAGGAGCCAAGTGAACTAAGTTACGTAGGAGTCACTTGTCACCAGGTCCCTCTTCCGGACCGGCCCCGGCCCACCCAGGAGCCCGCATGTCGCCCGTCACCACCGACACCTCTTTCATCGAGAACCGAGCGCCGAACGTCGCCGCCCAGTTCCGGGAGCGAGTCCACTCCAGCCCCGACGGGGAGGCGTACCGCTATCCCACCGGGGACGGTCAGCCGTGGCAGTCGCTGACGTGGAAGGAGACCGGCGACAAGGTCGAGAAGCTGGCCGGAGGCCTGCTGGCTCTGGGCATCGGCTCCGAGGAGCGGGTCGGCATCGCCTCCGGCACCCGGGTCGAGTGGATCCTGGCCGACCTGGCCATCATGTGCGCGGGAGGCGCCACCACGACGGTCTACCCCTCGACGATGGAGGAGGACGTCGCCTACATCGTCTCCGACTCCGAGTGCCACGTGGTCTTCGCCGAGGACGACTCGCAGGTGGCCAAGCTGAGGGCGCACAGGTCCGAGCTCCCGCACCTCGAGAAGGTCGTGGTCTTCGACGGCGCCGGGGACGGCGACTGGGTGATCACCCTGGACGACCTCAGTGCGCTGGGAGACAAGCACCTCGCGGAGAATCCCGAGGCGGTCACGGCAGCGATCGACGTGATCGCGCCCGATCAGCTCGCGACGCTGATCTACACCTCCGGTACGACGGGACGGCCCAAGGGCGTACGACTGCGCCACTCCTCATGGACCTACGAGGGTGCGGCCATCCAGGCCCAGCAGATCCTCGATGAGACCGACCTGCAGTTCCTGTGGCTGCCGATGGCGCACTCCTTCGGCAAGGTCCTGCTCTCCACCCAGCTCGCGTGCGGCTTTGCCACGGCGGTCGACGGCCGGGTCGACAAGATCATCGAGAACCTCGCCATCGTGCAGCCCACGTTCATGGGCGCCGCTCCGCGCATCTTCGAGAAGGCCCACGCCCGCATCGTGACGATGCAGGCCGCCGAGGGAGGCGCCAAGGAGAAGATCTTCCTGAGGGCGTTCGAGGTCGGTCGCAAGGTCGACGCGCTCAAGCGCGAGGGCAAGTCGGTGCCGCTGCCGTTGAAGGCCCAGCACGCGGTGTTCGACAAGCTGGTGTTCTCCAAGATCCGCGACCGTTTCGGCGGCCGCGTGCGGTTCTTCATCTCCGGTGCCGCAGCTCTCAACCGCGACATCGCCGAGTGGTTCCATGCAGCCGGCATCCTGATCCTCGAGGGCTACGGCCTGACCGAGTCCTCGGCAGGCTCCTTCGTGAACCACCCCGAGCACTACAAGTTCGGCAGCGTGGGGCCGGTCTTCCCCGGCAGCCGGGTGCGACTCGGTGAGGGTGACGAGATCCAGATCGCCGGCCCTGGTGTCATGGACGGCTACCACAACCTTCCGGACGAGACGGCCACGACGCTGACCGAGGACGGGTGGCTGCACACCGGCGACAAGGGCGCCCTGGACTCGGACGGGTTCCTGACCATCACCGGTCGCATCAAGGAGCTCTTCAAGACCTCCGGTGGCAAGTACATCGCCCCGCCCGCGATCGAGGCCAAGTTCAAGGCGGTGTGCCCCTACGCCAGCCAGTTCATGGTCTTCGGCGACCAGCGCAACTACTGCGTCGCCCTGGTGACGCTCGACCCGGACGCCATTGCCGACTGGGCCAAGGAGAGCGGGCTCGGCGGGAAGTCCTACGCCGAGATCGTCTCCCAAGCCAAGACCCGCGACATGGTCCAGGGCTACGTCGACCAGCTGAACGCGCAGCTGAACCGCTGGGAGACCATCAAGAAGTTCGAGCTGCTCGACCACGACCTCTCGGTGGAGTCAGGTGAGCTCACCCCCTCGATGAAGGTCAAGCGCAACGTCGTGGAGAACAACTTCACCGCGCTGATCGAGAAGCTCTACGCCTGAGCGGCACCCCTGCACGGCTCGTGCCCGGTCCCGGCAGCCGCTGGGGCCGGGCACAGCACGTTTCACCGGGACGCCCCCTGGGCCTCTGAACCCTGGGCGTCCGAACGCGGCCGCGAGGGCGGGCCCTGGGGCACCCTCCTAGGCTGAGCAGGTGAGTGAGCCGCCCGAGATGACGCCGGATGGTCGGTACCTCGTGATCAAGGGGCGCCGTTGGCGCGCCTGCGACCCCGCGATCCCCGAGGGGCGACGCACGGAGCTCACCCACGTGCTGATGGCCTGGCGCCGCGAGGTCCGCCGCACCCAAGGCACCGACGAGGAGAGCGCGGCGCGCGCCGGGGTGCACGCAGCCAAGGTCGCCCTCGGCGAGCGGGGCACGCCCTGGTGGGAGCAGTCCGACGAGGAGCGGCGAGCTCGGTGGGCCACCGAGGTGCCGGTGGTCGCCACCGACGCCCGGCGGACGACTAGTTCGGCTCCACGAGCGCAGTAGACCCGCCTGGGGAAGACCCCCGCGGCGCGAGCTCGTCGTCCTCCGGGCGCAGCAGGCGTGCGGCTCAGACGTGACCGCTGAGCTGGGCCAGCCTGGTGGCGAGCGCATCGACCATGGCGCTGGCTGTCTTGGCTGAGAGCGCCGACCTGCGATCGCCGCCCTGGCTGGAGACCGGGAGAACGTCGACCGAGAGCTTCGCCCCACCGGCCAGCGCCCGCAGCTCGTCGATCTTGTCGCCGAACGGTGAGCCACTGCCCGGTGAGTAGTAGTGCACGACCTCGTCCAGCTCGTCGGTGTAGAGGTCGGCCTTGGTCACCGCGATGACGAGCCAGACCGGCTTGTCGCGGCGTACGGCCATCGAGGCGATCCGGTGCGCGGTGATCGCCCAGTCCTCGAGCTCCGCGGCCAGCTGCTGCTCGCGGGTGGCGGTCGCGGTGCCGGTGGTCCCGGCCGTTCGCCGCGGGGTGGCGTGGCCGTTGGCGACCACGTGGATCACTCCGTCGACCGGTTCGTCGTGGAAGACCTCGTCGAGCGCACCCAGACGCGTCGCCGCGTTGTCGCCCGGCACCACGAGGAAGCGGAAGCCGTGCAACCGATGGGAGCGACGGGTACGGCGCTCCATCACTGCCGAGCCCACCTCGGCCACGCCGTCACCGGAGCTGCGCCGCGAGAGCCGGTCCGCGAGCTGGGTCTTGCCGGCGCCGGTCATCCCGGTCACGGCCACTGTCGGGAATCGTCGCCGGAACAGCCGGCTCACGCGCTCGGGAGCCGACGCGAGACCGGTCAGCATGCCGCCGGCGAGGGTGGCTCCGAGGGCACCACGACCCGAGGTGGGCAGGATCGTCCGGAGTCGGGTGGCGGTGCGGGACACGGGGCCTCCTCGGCCTGGGAGTCTGGAGGGTCTGGCAGCCCGAGCCTACGGTCCGACCGCGCGGCTCGTCTGGCCGCGTCGCCCCGACCGGCGGCGTGCTCCGAGGTCTGAGGCGGCGTCAGCAGGCTTGGTGCCGGCGCACCGCCTCGAGGGCGGCATCGACCACCTCGGGGACGGGTACGTCGTTGTCGAGCACCTGCCCGGCCTCGTCGGGCGCGAGGCGCTCGAGAGTGTCGAACTGCGACTGCAGCAACGACGCCGGCATGAAGTGCTCGCGCTGCTCCATCCGCGCGCGGAGCACGTCGAAGCGAAGGTCCAGGTGCAGGAAGAACGTGTCCCAGATGGGCGCATCTCCGCGCAAGATGTCGCGGTAGCTGCGCTTGAGAGCCGAGCAGGCGAGCACCGAGCCGCTGCCGGTCGCGCGGTTGGTCGCGAGGAGGCTGGCCAGCTTCTCGAGCCAGGGCCGTCGGTCGTCGTCATCGAGCGGCACACCCGCCGACATCTTCGCGATGTTGGCCTCGGGATGGAACGAGTCGCCCTCGAGGAACGGGCATCCCAGGCGCTCGGCGACGGTCTGCCCGATGAGGGTCTTGCCGGTGCCGGAGACCCCCATCACGACGATCTGCAGCGCGTCGCTCACAAGGCTCCGGTCAGCGGCCACAGCAGCGCGGCGACGACGAACGCGGTCACACCCAGGGTGGTCTCCATGACGGTCCAGGTCTTCAGCGTGGTCTTCTCATCCATCCCGAAGAACCGGCTGACCAGCCAGAAGCCCGAGTCGTTGACGTGGGAGAGGACGGTGGCCCCGGCCGCGATGGCCACGACGACCAGGGCGATGCGTACGTCGCTCAGGCCGCCCGCCTGGCTGGCAACCAGACCTGCGGCAGTGGTCAGCGCCACCGTCGCCGACCCCTGGGCCACGCGCAGAGCAGTCGCGATCAGGAACGCCTGCAGGAGCAGCGGCAGCCCGAGGTCGGACAGCGACGACGTGAGCGCGCCGCCGATCCCGCTGGCGCGGAGGACGCCCCCGAACATCCCGCCGGCGCCGGTGATCAGGATGATCGAGCAGATCGGTCCGAGCGCCTTGTCCAGCAGCGTCGTGGTCTCCGAGAGGCTCCGGTCGCGGGTGCCCAGCACTGCGATCGCGGCCAGCACCGTGATCAGCAGCGCGACCGGCGTGTTGCCGATCAGGATCAGCAGGTCGACCAGCCCGTTGCCCTCGCCGATGGTGCCGCCGGTCACGAGCGTGGTCAGCACCGTGTTGAAGCCGATCAGCACCAGCGGGATCGCGAGCAGGCTGATCACGGTGGCGAAGCTCGGCGGCGCGACGGTAGTAGTGGCCGTAGTGCCCTGAGTGCCCTGAGTGCCCTGAGTGCCCTGAGGGCCCACGGCGTCGGACGAACCGGTGCCTGCGGTGCCGCCGGTGCCCGCCGTGGTGGGGTTGACCTCGGTGCCGCCGTTGACCTCGCCGAAGAGGAGATCGGGAAGCGGGACGTCGATCCGGGCGCCGAGGAAGCGCGAGACGAGGTAGACCCCGACGTACCAGGAGACGAGGGCGATCGGGAGGTTCACCAGCAGGATGATCCCGATGTCACCCCCGAGGACGGTCCCGGCGGCGACCGGTCCCGGGTGCGGTGGCACGAGGGCGTGCATGGCGGCGAACGCGCCGGCCGCGGGCAGCGCGTAGTAGAGCACCGAGCCGCCGAAGCGGCGGGCCACCGTGAGGATGATCGGCAAGAACACGACCAGGCCCGCGTCGAAGAAGATCGGGAACCCGAAGATCAACGCGGCGACACCGAGGGCGAGGGGCGCCCGCTTCTCACCGAACCGGCCGACCAGGGTGTCGGCCAGCACCTGAGCTCCGCCGGTCACCTCGAGCAGTCGCCCGAGCATCACGCCGAACGCAACCAGGAGGGCGACCGATGCGAGGGTGCTGCCGAAGCCGGACATCAGCGCCGTCGGTACGTCGGCCATCGGGATCCCCGCGGCGACGGCGGTGACCAGGCTCACGAGCACGAGCGCGATGAAGGCGTGCAGCCTGACGGCCATGATCAGGAACAGCAGGATCGCGACGGCAGCCGCGGCGATGAGCAGCAGGACGGCGGTGCTGTGCACCGGGTCGATCGGATCCACGATGGCCTCCCGATGGCCTAGGTGAGCACTGGCTGGCCCCGACTATGCCCTTCGGTCCGCAGTGACCGCAACGAGCGCGGGACCCAGCGCGCCGCCCGTCAGTGCGAGCCGCGCATGGCCTCGGCGACAGCGTGCTCCCGGGCGCCGCCCTCGCGGTCGAGGCCGTCCAGCACTCCTGCCTGGTCCTCGGGCGAACGGTTCTGGCTGAGCTTGGCCTTGGCCTCGACCCGCTCGACGAGGAGCTCGATCCCGACGATCGCGCGCAGCTGCTTCTCGAGGTACGCCGCGGGGGCGTCGGTCACCGACCAGGGGTCGGGCCGCGCCTGCTCGTGGTGCTCGGTCAGCCGGGTGACCGCGTCGCGCACCCACTCCGGGTCGTCGTGCACGGTCGCCCGACCGGTCAGGTGCACCGCGGAGTAGTTCCACGTCGGCACCACCCGCCCGTGCTCTGCCTTGGCGGCGTACCACGCGGGCGAGACGTAGGCCTGGGGACCCGTGACCACGGCGAGCGCCGGGGTTCCGGGCTCGATCGCCCGCCAGTGCGCGTTGGCGCGCGCCATGTGCAGGACCAGCCGGTCCCCGTCGCGGACCAGCGGCAGCAACGTGGCCAGCGGATAGCCGTCAGAGCCGGTGGTGACCAGCTCCGCCGAGCCGACGGCGTCGAGGAAGGCAGGCACCTCGGAGCCGTCCATCTGGTTGAAGTGAGGGAGGTACACCGAGACACGTTCCCACACCGGGCGGTGTGAGACTGGCGTAGTGCCGACCGCTGCCAGTGACGACCGCTTCGGGATCTACGTGCACGTGCCGTTCTGTGCGGTCCGGTGCGGCTACTGCGACTTCAACACCTACACCGCGACCGAGCTGGGCGGTGGGGGGTCGCAGGCGGCGTACGCCGGGCACGCCGTCGGCGAGGTGGAGTACGCCGCGACGGTGCTCGGCCCCGACCGCCCGAGGGCCTCTACGGTCTTCTTCGGGGGCGGCACTCCGACGCTGCTGCCCGCTGCTGACCTGATCCGGATCCTCGGGGCGATCGGGGCCACCTTCGGGCTCGCCGACGACGTCGAGGTCACCACGGAGGCCAACCCCGACAGCGTGACCCCGCAGACGCTGGCCGCGCTGCGCGAGGGCGGCTTCAACCGGATCTCCTTCGGAATGCAGTCGGCCGTGCCGCACGTGCTGCGCGTGCTGGAGCGGACGCACGACCCTGCCAATGTCGCGCGCGCGGTCAGGTGGGCGCGCGAGGCAGGCTTCGAGCAGGTCAGCCTCGACCTGATCTACGGGACACCGGGGGAGTCGATCGCCGACTGGGAGACCTCGCTCAGCGCTGCGCTCCGCTGCGAGCCGGACCACGTCTCGGCGTACTCCCTGATCGTGGAGGACGGCACCCGACTGGCTCGGCAGGTGCGCACGGGAGCGATCCCGATGCCGGACGAGGACGACCTGGCGGAGAAGTACGTGCTGGCCGACGACGCCCTCGCCGCGGCCGGGCTGGGCTGGTACGAGGTCTCCAACTGGGCGAGGGACGACCGCGCCCGCTGTCGGCACAACGAGCTCTACTGGACCAGCGCGAACTGGTGGGGCGTCGGCCCGGGCGCGCACTCCCACGTGGACGGGCGGCGATGGTGGAACCTCAAGCACCCCAGCGCCTACGCGACGAGGATCGCCGCCGGGGAGTCGCCGGCGCTGGACGAGGAGACGCTCGACGACGCAGACCGGCTGATGGAGCGGGTGCTGCTGGAGGTGCGGCTGCGTGCGGGCCTGCCGCTGGCCCTGGTCGCCCCCGACCGCGTTGATCGCCTGGTCACCCGCGGCCTCGTCGTCCGTGCCGACGACCGGCTCGTGCTCACCCCCCAGGGGCGGCTGCTCGCCGATGCGGTGGTGCGGGACCTCGTCGAGTGATGCGGGGCGCTGGTTTCCCCGGTCGGCCGGGGAAACCGGTGGTTGTGGGGCGATGCATCACCCGATAACCACCGGGATCGGTGCACCACCCCACCCGATTGGTCCGCGGGGCCGGCTCAGGCGCCGTCGGTGGTGACGAAGTCGATGAGCTCCTCGACGCGGCCGAGCAGGGTCGGATCGAGGTCCTGGAAGCCGCGTACGCCGCCGAGGATGTGCTTCCAGGCCCGAGCGATGTCGGCCTGGTCGCGGTGTGGCCACCCGAAGCTCTGGCACACGCCGTGCTTCCACTCCACGTTGCGGGGGATCTGCGGCCACGCCGACTTGCCGAGCCGCTCGGGCTTCACCGCGGCCCAGATGTCGATGAACGGGTGGCCGACGATCAACACGTGCTTGCCCACAGGTGACTTCCGCACGGCAGCGGCGATCCTGCTCTCCTTCGACCCCGGCACGAGGTGGTCGACCAGTACGCCGACCCGGCGCTGGGGTCCCGGTCCGAAGTCGCGCAGCTTCTCGCCGAGGTCGTCGATGCCCTCGAGGTACTCCACGACGACGCCCTCGATGCGCAGGTCGTCACCCCAGACCTTCTCGACGAGCTCGGCGTCGTGACGGCCCTCCACGAAGATCCGACTCGCTCGAGCGACCCGCGCCTTCACCCCTCGGACGGCGATCGAGCCGGACGCCGTACGAGTCGGAGCGACCGGTCCCTTGCGGGTGGGGGCTACGAGCACCACGGGCAGACCCTCCAGCAGAAATCCCGGGCCCAGGGGGAAGGTACGACGCTTGTCGCGACGGTCCTCGAGGGTCACGGTGCCGAGGTCGCGCTCGACCTTGACGATCTCGCCGCACCAGTCGGTCGTGACCTCCTCCACGACGAGGCCGAGATCCGCATCGATCTCGACGGCCCGCCCGTTCTTGGGGATGCGCCAGTCGGTGGCGAGGACGTCGGAGCCGTAGCGGTCGTTCGGGGGAAGAGGCACCTGACCAACGCTAGGCAACCTCGAGGCGGGAGAGCGGGTGGCGCGCCAGGCGCGGGTCCCCCGACATGCGAATGTGGCCCCAGCGTCGGGTGAGCACCCCTCCAGCCCCACGCGCGACATTCGCATGCGCGCCCGGTGCCGACAGCACCCGGAGGCCGCAGCGCCCACCCGCCGACCAAGCCGGCCAGGCTCGGCCGCCTCTTGCCTCCAGAACGGTCGCGATATATCGTCAACGTATCGAGACTGTGTCGGTGGCCGCGGATGCGAGCGGCCCCGGCAAGCAGACGAAAGGAGGTCTCGACATGGGACACAGCAGGTGGACACCAGAGTTCGAACCGACCCGCCGGCAACGCGGGGGACGCGAGTACGGACGCCACGGCGGCCGAGGATCGTGGGGCGGTCCCTGGGGCGGCCCGATGGGGGGTCCGCCCCCGTGGGTCGCGCAGATGTTCGGTCCGGAGTTCGTGGGAGGGCCTCGCGGCGGCGGACAGCGACGCTCACGGGTACGCCGGGGCGACGTGCGCTCGGCCATCCTCGACGTCCTGCACACCTCGCAGGAGCCGGTGAACGGCTACCAGGTGATCCAGCAGATCGCCGAGCGCACCGACGGGGTGTGGAAGCCGAGCCCCGGGTCGGTCTACCCGACCATCGCCCAGCTCGAGGACGAGGGGCTCGTCGAGGACGCGCCCAGCGGACGCAAGGCGGTCCAGCTGACCGACGCGGGCACGGCCTACGTGGCCGAGCACGCCGAGGAGATGGCAGCAGTCTGGGCGCCGTTCGCCGAGCAGGAGGACGACGACCAGGCGGTCGACTTCAAGCAGGTGATCGGCCAGATGGTCGGTGCGATCGTCCAGGTCGCCACGACCGGGTCACCGGACCAGCGGGAGAAGGCGATCGACATCCTCGGTGACACGCGGCGCCGGCTCTACGGCCTGCTCGCCGAGGGGCCCGAGGACTCCGAGGGCGAGGAGGACTCATGAGCTCCCTGCGGATCGGTGACGCCGAACGCGAGTCAGCGGTGGACCAGCTCGCTGAGCAGTACGCCCAGGGGCGCATCAGCAAGCAGGAGTTCGACGAGCGCAGCGACGCGGCGTGGGCGGCGAGGACCCAGGGCGACCTCGCCCCGCTGTTCGCCGACCTCCCCGTCGGGCGCCACGACGTCCGCGCGGCGAGTCGCCCGTTCGGCCAACGCGACGCGAGGCCCGCGTGGCTCGGCTGGCGAGCGGGCCGGGTCCCGTTCCCGTTGCTGCTCCTGCTCGGCGTGCTGGTCGTCATCACCGTGGTCAGCCACCTGCCCGTGGTGCTGCTGGCTCTCGCGGTGTGGCTCTTCTGGATCCGGCCGCGCTGGTCCCGGCACCGGTCAGCTGGTCCGTCCGCGCGTCGCAGCTGCGGCTGAGCCACCGCGGCACCATCACGTCGACAGGCCCACGGGCCGCACCGCCGATCCACGCCGCGTGACCCGCCAGGGCTGAGTCAGAGCAGCGGCAGGCGTTTCGCCGAGCGTGGGAGCTGCTCGTAGGCACGGCGTACGGCGACACCGAGGCGCTCCGCGGGGTAGGGCCACTGGGTCGTGTCCAGCGCCTGCTCGAGCGGTACGCCGCGGCCGGCCAGGTCGCGGATCGTCTCGGCGACCACACCGATGGAGGAGCGCTGCTCCTGGACGAAGTCGCGGTCGACCGGGCTGCCGTGACCCGGGACGACGAGGGTGCCGGGCCCCACGAGCTGCAGCACCAGGTCCAGGGAGCTCGGCCACTCCATCGGGAAGCAGTCGTCGCCGTAGACCGGCGTGCCCGACTCCTCCACCAGGTCACCGGCGAGCAGCACGTCGGCGTCCTCGATGCGTACGACGATGTCGCCACCGGTGTGGCCGCGGCCCGGATGGACCAGCTCGATGCTGCGGTCGCCGAGGTCGATGGCCGTGACCGAGGAGAAGGTGTGGTCCGCGGGGAGCAGCGGGGTCCGGGCGATGTCAGCCGCATGCTCGCCCTCGTCCTGGGCTGCGTGCTGCTTGACCTCGAGGCCGTCCCGGGCGGTCGACTCGGCGGCGACCTCGTGCGCGGTGATCGGCACGGGCCCGTACTCCTCGAGGAAGGCGGCGTTGCCGAAGGTGTGGTCGAAGTGGGCATGGGTGTTGACCAGGCCGACGACCGCGCGCGCCGACAGTCGGCGGAGGTCGGAGATCACCTCTCGGGCCGCGGCTGACGAGCCGTGGGTGTCGACCACCAGCAGTCCGGCCGCACCCTCGATGACCGTGACGTTGACGTCGCACCACTCGTAGCGCGCTACCCACACCCGGTCCGCGACCTCGCCGAATCCCTGCACGGGCCCACCCTAGGGAGGTCCCCTCCGACCGGCTCCTCCGGATCCCGTTGCTCCTCTCGAAGGCGGCTCCCGCTCCTGGCCGCGGAGGCGCAGAATCTGAGGTGGGGGAATTCAGGAAAGAGGTGCAGTGATGCAGGTACACACACTGGGGATCTGGCGGGTCCGTCCCGGCGAAGAGTCGGAGTTCGTCGCCGCATGGCGGGAGATGGCAGAGCGGACCAAGATCGAGTTCCCGAGTGCGACAGCGGTGCTGTTGCGCGACGAGGAGGACCCCAGCATGTTCGTGAGCACGGGGCCGTGGGAGTCGCGGGGCGCCGTGGACGTCTGGCGTGCGTCGTCGGCGTTCACGGAAGGAGTCGCGCGGATCCGGGAGAGCCTGGTGAGTTTCGAGGCGCACACGATGACCCCCGTGGTGACGGTCGAGGTCCAGCAGCGGCCGACGGTGGGGGGCGCGACCCTTCCCGGTCCCTAGTATTGTTGGCACTCGGGACAGGGGAGTGCCAACAGGCCGGATGGCACCCGATCACCGCGGGAGGCGAGATGCAGGAGGACCGCCGACTCGCGGTGCTGCGCGCGATCGTGGAGGACTACGTGTCCACCCGCGAGCCCGTCGGCAGCAAGGCGCTCGTCGAGCGGCACCGGCTCGGGGTCTCGCCCGCGACCGTTCGCAACGACATGGCCGCGCTCGAGGAGGAGGGGCTGATCGCCCAGCCGCACACCAGCGCCGGCCGGATCCCGACCGACAAGGGCTACCGGTTCTTCGTCGACCGGCTGACCCAGATCAAGCCGATGAGCGCCGCCGAGCGGCGCGCGATCTCGACCTTCCTCGAGGGCGCGCACGACCTCGACGACGTGATCCAGCGGTCGGTCCGGGTGCTGGCGCAGCTCACGCAGCAGGTCGCGATCGTCCAGTACCCGACGCTCGCGCGGTCGACGGTGCGCCACGTCGAGCTGGTCGCGCTCTCACCGTCGCGGATGCTGGTCGTGCTCATCCTCTCCACCGGGCGCGTCGAGCAACGTGTGCTCGAGCTTCCCGTCGAGATCGACGGCGAGTCGCTGGCCGAGCTCCGTTCCCGGATCCTGCGGGCCTCGGTCGGTGAGCGGATCACCGAGGCGGCCGCCGCGCTGGGATCACTGGCCGAGCAGGTCGGTCCCGAGGACCGCACCCAGGTCGCACTCATCGCGGCTGCGCTGGTCGAGGCCATGTCCAACGAGCGCCACGACGAGCGGGTGGTGGTCGGCGGCACCGCCAACCTGGCCAGGTTCGGCGACGGGTTCGACCAGTCGATCAAGCCGATGCTCGAGGCGCTCGAGGAGCACGTCGTACTCCTGAAGCTGCTCGGCGAGGCGAGCTCGTCCGGCTCGGTCACCGTGCGCATCGGGCACGAGGGCCCGTTCACGGCGCTGGCCACGACCTCGGTGGTGGCCACCGGCTACGGCCCGGGTGAGGAGACGGTGGGCTCGCTTGGCATCGTGGGCCCCACCAGGATGGACTATCCGGGCTCGATGGCCGCCGTGCGTGCTGTCGCCCGCTACGTCTCCACGATCCTCGACCAGGCGTGAGCGCGCCGACCTGCACCAGCACGACTCCCCACCCGTGACGACCACCCAGCAGACCACCCAGCAGACCACCCAGCAGACCACCCAGACCGCAGAGCCGAAGGGCGCAACGTGAGCCAGGACCCCTACGCGATCCTCGGCGTCTCCCAGGACGCCGAGGCCGACGAGATCAAGAAGGCCTACCGCCGACTAGCACGTCAGCTGCACCCCGACGTCAACCCCGACCCCGCCACCCAGGAGCGGTTCAAGGAGGTCTCCGCCGCCTACGAGGTCCTCTCGGACCCCGAGAAGCGCCGGATGTACGACCTCGGCGGTGACCCCTTCGGCAGGGCCGGTGCCGGAGCCGGCGGACAGGGAGCGGGCTTCTCGTTCACCGACATCATGGACGCTTTCTTCGGTGGGCAGGCCGGTGGCGCCCAGGGCCGGGGCCCCCGTCCACGGACGCGGCGGGGCCAGGACGCGCTGGTGCGCCTCGAGGTGGAGCTGGCCGAGGCGGCGTTCGGCGTCACCCGTGACCTCAAGGTCGACACGGCCGTCCTCTGCACGCTCTGCCAGGGGAGCGGGGCCGCCGCAGGATCGTCCCCGGTCACCTGCGAGACGTGTCACGGAAGGGGAGAGGTCCAGCAGGTGCAGCGCTCCTTCCTCGGCGAGATCCGCACCGTGCGACCGTGTGCTGCCTGCCGCGGGTTCGGCGAGATCATCCCCGAGCCGTGCCGCGAGTGCAGCGGTGACGGGCGGGTCCGGTCACGGCGCTCGATCACGGTGAAGATCCCACCGGGGGTCGACTCCGGCACCCGCGTCCAGCTCGCCCACGAGGGCGAGGTGGGTCCCGGCGGCGGCCCGGCGGGAGACCTGTACGTCGAGATCCACGTCGCGACGCACCCCGTCTTCACCCGCGACGGCACCGACCTGCGCTGCCACGTGACCGTGCCGATGACAGCAGCCGCGCTCGGGACCGTGATCCAGATGCCACTGCTCGAGGCCGACATCGCCGCCGAGGACTCGGACGTCGAGCTCTGGGTCGACCTCGAGATCCACCCCGGCACGCAGTCGGGCACGGAGACGACGCTGCGCGGGCGCGGCGTGCCCCACCTGCGTTCCCAGGTCCGGGGCGACGTCGTCGTCACGGTGGACGTCGAGACCCCCGGGCGCCTCGACGAGCAGCAGCAGGAGCTGCTCCGCGAGCTCGCTCGGTTGCGGCACGAGGAGCAGCCCGACGGCAGGATCAGCTCGCCGCAGAAGTCGGTGTTCGGCCGGCTCAAGAACGCCTTCAACCCCCGATGAGCCCCCGGTTGGCCCCGGGTGGGTCCCCGGTGAACGAGCGGTGAGCCTGCCCGTCTTCCTGGCCGACGTGACCGGGGTCGCCCCCGGGGACGTGGTCGAGCTGGAGGGCGACGAGGCGAGGCACGCCGTGGTGGTGCGGCGGATCCGCGTAGGGGAGCAGGTGGTGCTCGTCGACGGTCGGGGCACCTCCGCCACGTGCTCGGTGACCGAGACGTCGAAGACGTCGCTGCGTGCGAGCGTGTCCTCGACTCGGGTGGATCCTGCCCCGGTGCCTTACGTGAGCGTCGTCCAGGCCATTCCCAAGGGTGACCGCGCCGAGCTCGCCGTCGAGGTGCTCACCGAGATCGGCGTGGACCGCATCGTGCCGTGGGCGGCCGCCCGCTCCGTGGGCGTGTGGCGGGGGGAACGGGCCGAGAAGTCGCTCGCGAAGTGGCGCGCCACCGCGCGGGAGGCCGGCAAGCAGTCACGGCGTTCGTGGCTGCCCGAGGTGACCCCGATGGCGACGACGGCAGAGGTCGTCGCGCTCGTCGAGCAGGCCGACGTGGCCGTCGTGCTGCACGAGGCGGCGACCGCGCCCCTCTCCGCCCTGAGCCTGGACGGGATGAGCTCGGTGCTCGTGGTCGTCGGGCCCGAGGGCGGGATCAGCGACGAGGAGCTGGCGGCGCTCGGCGGGGCGCACGTCGTACGCATGGGCGAATCCGTGCTGCGCACCTCCACCGCAGGGGTCGCTGCGGTGGCCGCGCTGCTCTCCCGGTCCGGACGCTGGGCCTGAGAACCAGTCGGCACGCGACCGCACAGGCGTGCACTGCCGCGTCCGCTCGTGGACAAGCCCGGTGAGGCACTGAGGACGCCGCCGCGGCTACTGCACGGTGATCTGCTTGGTGTCCTGGCTGGTCCCGACTCCTTCTCCGTCGGACATGTCGGTGTCGTGCACGACGAGGGTGTACTCACCTGGCTCCGCGGTCACGGTGAACTCGTAGGGCGACAGCGTGCAGCACTCCCCGGCCGTGGTGAACCCCTGCTGGACGACCTTCCCCGCAGCCTCGAGCTCCCAGACGACGTTGGCCTCGAACGTGGCGGCCTGGCCCTTCACCGTGAAGGTGGTCCCCACCACGGCACCCTCGGACGGTGAGCTGATCGAGACCGTCGCGAGTGCCGAGTCGGCGCTCGCGCGCTGGACTGCTGTCGTGGTGTCGACGCCGAGCACCTGGTCGGCGGGGGCTCCCGCGACGGTGAAGGTGACCGGTCCGGCCCCGGAGCTCACCGAGTCCGCGGTCCACGCCAGCGCCTGGAGCGCCATCTGCGCCAGCGCGGGCTTCATGCCCGGGGGAGCCGACAACGGCGCAGCCAGGTCGATCGTGGTCGCGTTCCCGTCCGTCGTGGCGGTCGCGTCCACGCCGAGGCCCAGGAAGAGGTTCTCGTAGTCGGCGTCTCTCGGCGGGCTGGTGACCGCCTCGGTGATCGCAGCCTGCAGGTCCGAGCCGGTCGCGTTCGGGACGGTGTGCTGCTCCGAGAAGAGCCGGGGACCTGCTGCCGTGTCGCCCACGTAGTAGACCGTGACGTCGACCGCACGAGCCGGTTGGCTGGCCGGTTCGCCGGACGTGGCGCCGTCGGACGTTCCCGGCCCGGCGGCCGGGGGCGACTGGGTCCTGCCCAGCCACGCCGCGCCCGCGATCACCAGGACCGTGGCGAGCGCGGCGGCGACCGTGACGGGGATCCACCGCGCGGCTGACGACGGACGCGCGACCCGGTGCTGGGTGCGGTCACGGATGCGGTCCATCCCCTCACCGGGGTGGACGTCGGAGACCGCGTCGTCCAGCAGGCGACGAAGCTCGGAGTCGTCGTTCGGCGGCGTGTTCATGGGGTCTCCTCGATGAGCTCGGACAGACGGTGACGCAGGGCGGTCGCCCCACGCGAGGCATGGCTCTTCACTGCGCCGGGGCTGATCCGCAGCGTCTCGGCGATCTCCCGCTCGGACAGGTCGAGGTAGTAGCGCAGCGCCAGCACCTCGCGCTGCCGACGGGGGAGCTTTCCCAGCGCCGCGATCACGGCCTGACGACGTACGCCGAGCAGGACCTCGTGGTCCGCGCCCGGCTGTGACCTCGGCACCTCGGAGGCGTGCCGCTGCACCACGGTGAGGTGGCGCAGCACCGAGCGCGACCGGTTGACCACCGTCTGGCGCAGGTAGGCCGGGAGATCGGCGTCGCCGAGGCGGTCGAGTCGCTGGTGGACCGCGACGAAGGAGTCCTGCACGACCTCCTCGGCCCTGCCGACGTCGCCCAGCAGCAGCACCGAGAGCCGCACGAGACGCACGTAGTGCTCGTCGTAGAGCTTCTCCAACGTGTCGGCACCCGCGTCGTCGTAGATGCGCACCCCCGGTGAGCCGGTGTTGGCTAGGAACTCGATGCTGGTCACGTTAGTGGGACGCGGGGGTCCCCTCATCGGTTTACACGCCGGAGGAACCAATCAGGCATGCTGGAGCCATGAGTGATGCCCCCGCAGCGGAGGACTGCCCGTTCTGCAAGATCGTCTCCGGTGAGATCGACGCGGACGTCGTCCACCAGACCCCGACGACGGTCGCGTTCAGGGACCTGGAGCCGCAGGCGCCCACGCACGTGCTGGTCATCCCTCGCAGCCACTACCCGGATGCGGCCTCCCTGGCCGCAGCCGAGCCCGCCACGGCCACGGACCTGTTCACGGCAGCTCGCGAGATCGCGGACAGCGAGGGGCTGGGTGAGGGCTACCGGCTGGTGCTGAACACCGGCCGCGCGGCCCACCAGACGGTCTTCCACGCTCACATGCACGTCCTGGGTGGCCGCAGCATGACCTGGCCCCCGGGGTGAGGACCGTGCGCCAGCGACCGATCGCTCGGAGCCGGTTCGCCTGGCTCGCGACCGGGTGCGCGCTGGCGCTGGTGCTCACCGCCTGCGGCTCGTCCTCGCAGCCGTCGGAAACGACCGGAGCAAGCACCTCCGGCGCGTCCCCGAGCGCCACGACCGGTGACGTTCCGGCAGCTGGCAGCACGGGTGAGGGCACCGCGGGGGGCCATGCCGCATCGGCGGACGTGCGGCGCAAGCCCCTTCGCAAGGGCGAGCGCCGGGTCACCGTGCGGATGCCCGAGCCCTACACCCCCTCGGCCCCGACCGGGGTGGGCACCGACGACTACCGCTGTTTCCTGCTCGACCCCGGCCTGTCGACCGACGAGTACATCACCGGATTCAACGTGCTTCCCGGCAACCCGGACGTGGTCCACCACGTCATCTTGTTCCGCGTCCCGCCGGAGAAGGTCGCGGAGGCCGAGAGCAAGGACGCTGCCACCCCGGGGGAGGGATGGACCTGCTTCGGCAACTCGGGGCTGGGCGGTGGCCTGGAGATCGACGACGCACCGTGGCTGGGCGCGTGGGCCCCGGGAGGCAGCGAGCAGGTCTACAGCGCCGGCTTCGGCGAGCGGCTCGACCGCGGGTCCCGCGTGGTCATGCAAGTGCACTACAACCTGCTCGTGGGCACCGAACCGGACCGCAGCGCAGCCGAGCTCCGGGTCACTCCGGTCTCCGAGAAGGTCAAGGCTCTCGAGACCCGGCTGCTCCCGGGCCCGGTCGAGCTGCCCTGCCGTCCGGAGCACAGCGACGGGGAGCTCTGCGACCGCGCAGCGGCCCTGGTGGACCTCAAGAAGCGCTTCGGCACCGGCCCGGGCGCGACCGCAGACCTGCTGCACTACCTCTGCGGCCCGGTCAAGCAGGGACCCGTCCAGTCCTGCACGCGGACGATCATGGCGCCCGAGACGGTGCGCGGGGTCGCCGGCCACATGCACCTGCTGGGCAAGTCGATCAAGATCGAGGTCAACCCGGGCAAGCCCGACCACAGGACCCTGCTCGACATACGTGCGTGGGACTTCGACAACCAGGGGAGTCGGGCGATCAAGCCGGCGGTGCTGGAGCCGTTGGACACGATCAAGGTGACCTGCCGGCACAGCCAGGCCCTGCGTGACCGGCTTCCGGCCTTCGAGGGCATCCCGGACAAGTACGTCCTGTGGGGCGAGGGCACCGCCGACGAGATGTGCCTGGCCATCTTGCTGGTCACCCGCCCCTGACGCGGGTCTCCGGGGGGCGGGCGTGCAGGTCGAGCCTCCCGTAGCATTGGCCGCAACATGAGCGAAACCAGCAATGCGGACGCCCGCGCCCAGGCCCAGCACGTCGTCGTGGTGCCCAACAGCATCAACATGGTCTCCCTGCTCGGTCCGGGGGACGAGCACCTGAACACCATGGAGAAGGCGTTCGCCGCCGGCCTGCACGTGCGCGGCAACCAGATCACGCTGCGCGGCGAGCCCGCCGAGATAGCGCTCGCGGAGCGCATGCTCGACGAGCTGGTGACGATCATCAGAACCGGCCAGGGAGTGACCTCGGAGACCGTCGAACGGGTCATCACGATGCTGCGCGCCGAGACCGTGGAGCGGCCGGCCGACGTGCTGTCGCTGAACATCCTGTCCAACCGCGGCCGCACCATCCGACCCAAGACGCTGAACCAGAAGCGCTACGTCGATGCCATCGACAAGCACACGATCGTGTTCGGCATCGGGCCGGCCGGCACCGGCAAGACCTACCTCGCGATGGCCAAGGCGGTCCAGGCGCTGCAGGCGAAGAAGGTCAACCGGATCATCCTCACCCGGCCGGCGGTCGAGGCCGGCGAGCGGTTGGGCTTCCTGCCCGGGACGCTGAGCGAGAAGATCGATCCCTATCTGCGGCCGCTGTACGACGCCCTGCACGACATGCTGGACCCCGAGACCGTGCCCAAGCTCCTCGCCTCCGGGACCATCGAGGTCGCTCCGCTGGCCTACATGCGCGGGCGCTCGCTCAACGACGCGTTCATCATCCTCGACGAGGCGCAGAACACCTCGCCCGAGCAGATGAAGATGTTCCTGACCCGGCTCGGGTTCGGTTCGAAGATCGTGGTCACCGGCGACGTCACCCAGGTCGACCTGCCCTCCGGCGTGCACAGCGGCCTGCGCGTGGTCGAGGAGATCCTCGACGGCCTCGAGGACCTCAGCTTCAACCGCCTCACCGCCCACGACGTGGTCCGCCATCGACTCGTCGGCAAGATCGTGGAGGCCTACGACGCGCACGACGCCCGCCGCGAGGCCACGCACGAGCGAGAGCGCCGATGAGCATCGAGGTGCTGAACGAGTCCGGCGTACCCCTCGACGAGCTGCGGACGCTGAGGCTCGCCCGGTTCACGCTCGACCGGATGCGGGTGCACCCCCTCGCCGAGCTGTGCGTGACCGCCGTCGACGAGGAGACCATCGCCGAGCTCAACGCCAAGTGGATGGACAAGGAGGGCCCCACCGACGTCCTCGCCTTCCCGATGGACGAGCTCCGCCCCGGCATGGTCAACGAGGAGCCTGAGGAGGGCGTCCTCGGCGACCTCGTGCTGTGCCCTGCCGTGGCGGCCGAGCAGGCGAAGGTCGCCGGACACGCCGCTGCGGCCGAGCTCGACATGCTCACCGTGCACGGCATCCTGCACCTCCTCGGCTTCGACCACGCCGAGCCTGAGGAGCACGAGAGGATGTTCGGGCTCCAGGCGCAGCTGCTCGCGGAGTGGGTCAGCCACCAGGCAGACCATCCGCACGACGACGAGTCGTGACTCCGAGATGAGGGGACTCAGACCTGGCCACCTGAGCGCGCGCCGCCGCCCCGAGGGCTCGCGACCCAGCGAGGTCTCGCGATGCTGATCCTGCTCGTCGTGCTGCTCGTGGTGCTCGCCGCCGCCCTCACCAGCGTGGAGGCCGCTCTCTCGTCCTTCTCCCGCGCCCGCGCCCTCGAGCTCGCCCAGGAGCAGCGGCCCGGGGCGATCGGGCTGCTGCGGCTGCTCGACGACGCAGCCCATCACCTGAACGCCCTCCTGGTCCTGCGACTGATGACGGAGACCTCGTCGGTGGTGCTGGGCACCGCGATCGTGCTCGACCTGCTCGGACCTGATCGCTGGACCTCGGTGCTGGCCGCGATCGGGCTGATGTTCCTGGTGCTGTTCGTGATCGTCGGGGTCGGCCCGCGCACCGTCGGACGGCAGCGCAGCGAGGCGATCTCGTTGGCCGCCGCCGGGCTGGTGCTCGCGGTCGGGCGCGTCCTGGGCCCGCTCCCGCACCTGCTGATCCTGATCGGCAACGCGCTGACCCCGGGCAAGGGCTTCTCGGAGGGACCGTTCTCCTCCGAGGCCGAGCTCCGGGAGATGGTGGACCTGGCTGAGGCGTCCAGCCTGATCGAGTCCGGTGAGAGCAAGATGATCCACTCGGTCTTCGAGCTCGGCGACACCTTCACGCGCGAGGTGATGGTCCCGCGGACCGACGTCGTCTACATCGAGCGCACCAAGACCCTGCGGCAGGCCATGTCCCTGTTCCTGCGCAGCGGGTTCTCCCGGATCCCGGTGGTGGGGGAGGACCGCGACGACATCGTCGGGTTCGCCTACATCAAGGACATCAGCAAGCGGGTCTTCGACCGTCAGGCTGCGCAGACCACGGAGCAGGTGGAGTCGATGATGCGGCCGGTCTTCCACGTGCCCGACTCCAAGCCGGTCGACGACCTCCTGCGTGAGATGCAGGCCGAGCGTCGGCACATCGCCGTCGTCGTGGACGAGTACGGCGGGACCGCGGGCATCGTCACCATCGAGGACATCCTCGAGGAGATCGTCGGAGAGATCACCGACGAGTTCGATGCCGAGGAGGAGTCCGTCGAGGAGCTCGAGGACGGTGCGCGCCGGGTCCCGGCGCGCTTCCCCGTCGATGACCTCGACGAGATCCTCGGCGTCTCGATCGAGGACGACGAGGTCGACTCGGTCGGTGGCCTGATGGCGAAGTACCTCGGCAAGGTGCCGATCCCGGGCTCCTCGGTCGAGGTGGCCGGGCTGGTGTTCACGGCCGAGGGGGCGAAGGGACGACGCAACCGGGTCGGCACCGTGCTGATCACGCCCGTGGTCCGGCCCGAGGCATGGCCCGACCCGAAGAACGGCGAGCCGGAGCGGTCCGGCAGCAGCTCGCGCTCCCCGCGCGCGCAGCACTGACCGACCGCTGAGGACCGCGCAGCAGGGTCCGTCGTCGGCTGACTAGAGTGGGACCGTGACCGAGCTCGCCCCCGAGGACCACAAGCTCGTCGTGCTCGCGAAGGCCACCCGTGCCCGCACCGGTGCGGCCGAGGGTGCCGCCCTGCGTGACCTCGACGGTCGCACCTACGCCGCGGCCACGGTGGACCTGCCGTCCCTGCAGGTCTCGGCGGTGGGTGTCGCCGTCTCGATGGCCCTCTCCAGCGGTGCGAAAGGTGCGGAGGCGGTGGTGGTCTTGTCCACCGACGAGATCGAACCGGACGACCTGGACATAGTGCGTCAGTTCGCGGGGGCCGGGGTACCGGTCCACCGAGGTACTCCCACGGGAGTGGTCGAGGACACGCGCCAGACGTGATTTCTGCCCACCGACCCTGACAGGATCTGCGTGCAGCATCTGAAAGGATGGTTGCGTTACGCAACCGGACTGGAGGTGACACCGAGATGACCGGGACGACACAGGACCACACCGAACAGCACGGGGCGGCCGTGCGCCGCCTCCAGGAGTCCTACGGCGCAATCCCCTCGGAGGCGCCGGTCCGCCTGTCGAAACGCACCTCCAACCTCTTCCGTCCGCGCGAGGCGGTTCCTGCCACGGGGCTCGATGTCTCCGGTCTCGGTGGGGTGATCAGCATCGACCGGGCCGCACGCACCGCGGACGTGCAAGGCATGTGCACCTACGAGACGCTGGTCGACGCCACGCTGCCGTTCGGGCTGATCCCGTTCGTGGTGCCCCAGCTGCGCACCATCACCCTCGGTGGAGCCGTGACCGGGCTCGGCATCGAGTCGACGTCGTTCCGCAACGGGCTGCCGCACGAGTCGGTCCTGGAGATGGACATCTTCACCGGCGCCGGTGAGGTGGTGACCGCGACGCCCGACAACGAGCACGCGGACCTGTTCACGACCTTCCCCAACTCCTACGGGTCGCTGGGCTACGCGACCCGCCTGCGCATCCAGCTCGAGCCGGTCCGCACCCACGTCGCGCTGCGACACGTGCGCTTCGCGGACACCGCGGAGCTCGAGAGCGCCGTGAGCACCATCACCAGGACCGGGGAGTGGGCGGGCGAGCGCGTCGACGGCCTGGACGGCACCGCCTTCGCGCCGGGCGAGTACTACCTGACCCTGGCCACGTGGACCGACGCAGACGCGTCGAGCACGACCAGCGACTACGCCGGCCAGCAGGTCTACTGGCGCTCGATCCAGGAGCGCGACACCGACCTGCTGACCACCTACGACTACCTCTGGCGCTGGGACTCCGACTGGTTCTGGTGCTCGCAGGCCTTCGGCGCGCAGCACCCGCTCGTACGGCGTGTGTGGCCGCGCCGGCTCCGTCGCTCGGACACCTACCACCGGCTCGTCGGGCTCGACCAGCGGTTCGGCGTCATGGATCGCCTCGACCGACGTGCCGGGCGACCGCGACGCGAGCGGGTGGTGCAGGACGTCGAGGTGCCGGTCGAGCACCTGGGCGACTTCCTCGACTGGTTCGACCAGACGGTGGGGATGCGCCCGGTGTGGCTGTGCCCGCTGCGGCTGCGCGACGCGACGGTGTGGCCGACCTACCCGCTCAAGCCCGGGCGGACCTACGTCAACGTCGGCTTCTGGGGGGCGGTCCCGGTCGGTGACGACGCGCCGAACAGCCCGCTCAACCGCGCTGTCGAGGAGAAGGTCGCCGAGCTCGACGGACACAAGTCGCTGTACTCGGAGTCCTTCTACGACCCCGCGACCTTCGACCGGCTCTACGACGGTGCCAACCTGGCGGCCGTGAAGAAGCGGTACGACCCTGATGACAGGCTGACCAGCCTCTACGACAAGGCGGTGCGACGACGATGACCCAGATGAAGGACCAGACCTCCACGCTGTCCAGCGGCCGGCTCACCCTGGCGGAGATCTTCGAGACCCTGCTCGCCGGACCGGCGCCGATCCGGTTCACCGCCTACGACGGCAGCAGCTACGGTCCGGAGGACGCCGCTGTCGGCCTCAACCTGAAGAACGAGCGCGGCCTCGCCTACATGGTGACCGCCCCCGGTGACCTCGGCATGGCGCGGGCCTACGTGTCCGGTGACCTCGACGTGGTCGGCGTGCACCCCGGCAACCCCTACGAGGGGATGGTGCTGCTCCTGCGAGCCATGCGGTTCCGCCGGCCGTCGCCGGCCGAGGCGCTCAACCTGCTGCGTTCGGTCGGGCTGAGCCAGATGCTCCCGCCACCCCCTCCGCCGCAGGAGCACCTGCCGCGCTGGCGCCGCCTGGTCGAGGGCTTCCGGCACTCACCCGGGCGCGACGGCCGGGTGATCCAGCACCACTACGACGTGTCCAACCGGTTCTACGAGCTGGTGCTCGGGCCCTCGATGACCTACACCTGCGCGCTGTTCCCGACCGGTGAGGAGACCCTCGAGGAGGCGCAGCACGCCAAGTACGACCTGGTGGCGCGCAAGCTCGCCCTCCAGCCCGGTCAGCGGTTGCTCGACGTCGGCTGCGGCTGGGGCGGCATGGTTCGCCACGCTGCCCGGGAGTACGGCGTCCGCGGTCTCGGTGTCACGCTCTCGCGCGAGCAGGCCGAGTGGGCGCAGCGGAAGAACAAGGACGAGGGCCTCGACCACCTCGTCGAGGTGCGCCACCTCGACTACCGCGAGGTCACGGAGACCGCCTTCGACGCCGTGAGCTCCATCGGCCTGACCGAGCACATCGGGGTGGAGAACTACCCGGCGTACTTCCGGTTCCTGCGCGAGAAGCTGGTGCCGGGCGGAAGGCTGCTCAACCACTGCATCACCCGTCCCGACAACAGGTCGACCCAGACCGGCGCGTTCATCGACCGCTACGTCTTCCCGGACGGTGAGCTGACCGGCTCGGGCACGATCATCACCCAGGCGCAGGACGCCGGCCTCGAGGTGCAGCACGAGGAGAACCTGCGGCTGCACTACGCGATGACGCTGGCCGGCTGGGGCGAGAACCTCGAACGCAACTGGGACGCCTGTGTCGCCGAGGTCGGTGAGGGCACCGCTCGCGTGTGGGGTCTCTACATGGCTGGCTCCAGGATGGGCTTCGAACGCAACGAGATCCAGCTGCACCAGGTGCTGGCCACGAAGACCGACACCGACGGGAACGCGCACTTCCCGTTGCGACCTGACTGGGTCCGCTGAGGGGTTTTGCTCGTTACCGGGACGCACGGGGGCTTGGCGGGAGATAGTTTCGCCAAGCCAGTCCACCGTCCGGGAGTCATGCTGTGTCCACGTCGAGAGCACGTCTGCTGCTCGGCGCTCTGTTGGCCGTGGCACTGCTCGGCGGTGGCCTCGCGAGCCCGGCACGTGCAGCGAACGACTCGACGCGCGCCGCCCGGCCGAGCCCGGTCGGCAGCGACCGCTTCGCCACGGGGCAGTACTACCGCGGCGACTTCCCCGACCCCTCGGTGCTGAGGTGGGGCTCGAAGTACTACGCGTACTCCACGACGGTTGCCGGGTTGAACCTCCCGGTGATCGTGTCCACGGACCTCCTCCACTGGCGCGTCGTCGGTGAGGGGCTCACCAGGCCGGCGAGGTGGGCGGCACTGCGCCGGGTCGGCAACCGGACTGTCGCGACGACGTGGGCGCCGACGGTGGCGAGGTTCGGGAACCGTTTCGTGCACGCCTACGCCACGCGTACGCGGGCCAAGGACCACCGCATGTGCATCTCGTTCTCGACCTCGCGCCACCCCTGGGGCGGCTTCGTGGACAGGACCCGCAGACCGTGGCTGTGCCCGTCCACGCGCGGGGCGATCGACCCACACTTCTTCACCGCTCCTGACGGCGCGCACTACCTGATCTGGAAGAGCGAGCAGACACCCGTCTATCCGAGCCAGCTGTGGAGCACGCGGCTCTCGAGCACCGGGACCAGCTTCGTCGGCCCGAGCTCGAAGCTGCTGACCACCCAGGAGCCCTGGGAGGGCCGGCTGATCGAGAACCCCGCCATGATCGCGTACGCCGGGCGGTATTACCTGTTCTACTCGGCCGCCTCGTACGCCAACTCGACCTACGCGACCGGCTACGCGACCTGCACCACTCCCATCGGTCCGTGCACGCGGGCGGCGTCGACACCGCTGCTCGCGACAGGTGGCCTCGTCTCGGGTCCCGGTGGTGCGATGCCGTTCGTGGACGCGGCCCGGCGGTTGCGCCTGGCGTACGCCGCGTGGGACTACGGCAACACCGGCTACCCGAAGGGCACCGCCTGCCTGCAGAGCCCGCTGGGCTGTCCACAGCGTCGGCTGCACGTCGCGACCCTCGCGGCGAGCCCGGACGGCTCGGGAGCGCTGGTGGTGACCTCTCGTGGCTGGTAGCCGTGGTGCTCGCGCTCTCGCGGTGGCCGGCCTGCTGCTCGGCGTGCTCGCGCCGATGACGTCCACCGCGGTGGGTCGACCCGCGGCGCGCGTGGGCACCGACCCGTTCACGCCGGGAGCCGCCTACCACGGCGGCTTCCCCGACCCGACGGTGTGGCGGGTGGGGGGTCGGTTCTACGCCGCCTCGACGACCCAGAGCTCTGTGAGCCTGCCGATCTCGAGCTCGACCGACCTGCGGACCTGGACCGCGCGACCTGCGTCCGACGCGGACCGACCCGAGGTCAGCGACGCCCTCGCGACGCCGGCCAGCTGGGCGAAGCTCGAGCACACACTCGATGGACGGGCGTGGGTCCGGAGCTGGGCACCGTCGGTGCTGCGCCTCTCCGACGGCACCTTCGTCGCGGCGTACTCGGTGCCGAGAGCACTCGACGGGCGGCGCTGCCTCTCGCTGGCGCGCAGCCGGTCACCGATGGGGCCCTACGTCGACTCCACGTCCGCGCCGCTGGTCTGTGGTCAGGGGAACGTGATCGACCCGCAGCTCTTCGCCGACCGCGGTGTGGTCTGGCTGCTCTACAAGATGGCGGGCAGCCCGACTCTGGTCGTCGTCCGGGCGATGAACGCGAGCGCCACGGGCTTCGCGGCCGGCAGCCGCGGCCGGGTGCTCCTGAGTCCGAGGAAGACGTGGGAGGGAGCGGTCGTCGAGAACCCGGCGATGATCCGCTTCCACAGGCGGATCTACCTGTTCTACTCAGCCAACGCCTACGACACGACGCGCTACGCGACCGGCTACGCGATCTGCAAGACCGTCGTGGGGCCGTGCCGCCGCAGCCCCCGGCTGCTGGTCACCGGATCCGTCCTGGCCGGGCCGGGGGGTGCCACGCCCTTCGTGGACCTGGCCGGCCAGCTGCGTCTGGCCTACCACGCCTGGCGGGTGGACAGCTTCGCTCCGAGCAACCCCTCCTGCGCGAGTCCCTCGCTGGGATGCGCGCAGCGGAGGCTGTACGTCGCCACCCTCGGCGTGGCCCGCAAGGGTCGCCTGGTCCTGCGGCGCATGTACTGAGGCACCACGCACCTCCGATAGCCTCGGGGAATGACCTCCCGGACCCCCTTCGAGGCGCGCGTGCTCGAGCGCACGGTCCTCGGCGAGCACCTGGTGCGGCTCGTGCTCGAGGCGCCCGCGGGGTTCGAGACGACCGGGGTTCCCGACGAGTGGGTGGCGTTGACGGTGCCCGGCCAGTTCCAGACGCGCTACTACACGGTGCGGTCGGTCCACGACGGTCGGCTCACGCTGGACGTGGTGATCCACGAGCACGGGCTGGTGACCGAATGGGTCCGCACCGACTGCGTGGGTGCGACGGTGAGCCTCTCCGCACCGAAAGGGTCCTTCGAGCTCCCGGCCGACGCGGCCTGGGTGGTGCTGGCCGGTGACCTCACCGCGCTGCCGGCGATGGCCCGCATCGCGGAGAGTCTCGACGCCCTGCCGGTGCAGATCCACGCCGAGGTGCCCGACGGAGCCGTGCACGACTACTTCGCCGCGCCGATCACCTGGCACGACGCGCCGTCCGGGACGAGCAACCTCGCCCCGATCGTGCGTGACCTCGGCTGGCCAGACGGCCCCGGGTACTTCTGGATGGCAGGGGAGTCGGCGCAGATGCGCGACATCAGACGGCACGTGCGCCACGACCTCGGCTGGGACAACCGGCACTACGACGTGATGGGCTACTGGAGCGGCAGCCGCGCCCGGCAGGCGCGAGCGGTGGATCCGGCCCCGATCTACGCCCGCGGCAAGGCGCAGGGCCTGACGGACGAGCAGATCTGGGCCGACTACGACGCCGCCGGCGACCGCACATGAGCGTGCCGGAGGCCGTGCCGCACCGGTCCGGGTTCGTCTGCTTCGTGGGGCGCCCCAACGCTGGCAAGTCCACGTTGACGAACGCACTGGTCGGCACGAAGGTGGTGATCACCAGCTCCAAGCCCCAGACGACCCGGACGGTGGTCCGCGGGATCGTGCACCGCCCCGACGCCCAGCTGATCCTGGTCGACACCCCGGGACTGCACCGCCCACGCACGCTCCTCGGCGAGCGCCTCAACGACCTCGTCACCAGCACGTGGTCCGAGGTCGACGTGGTCGGCGTGTGCTTCCCGGCCAACGAGAAGATCGGGCCCGGGGACCGGTTCATCGTCAACGAGCTCACCAAGGTGAAGACGACGAAGGTCGCGATCGCCACGAAGACCGACCTCGCCACCCCTGACCAGATCGGCCAGCACCTGCTGGACATCCAGGCCCTGGGCCAGGAGACCGGCACCGACTGGGCCGAGATCGTCCCGGTCTCGGCCGTGGCCGGCGACCAGGTTGGACTCCTCGAAGAGCTGCTCATCGGGCTGCTGCCCGACGGCCCGCCGCTCTACCCGGACGGCGAGCTCAGCGACTCACCCGAGGAGGTGATCGTCGCGGAGCTGATCCGCGAGGCCGCCCTCGAGGGTGTCCACGACGAGCTGCCGCACTCGATCGCCGTTCTGGTCGAGGAGATGGCCCTCAAGGAGGACCGGCCGGCCGACAAGCCGCTGCTGCTCATCCACGCCAGTCTCTTCGTCGAGCGCGACTCGCAGAAGGGCATCGTGATCGGCCACAAGGGAGCGCGGCTGCGTGCCGTGGGCACCGAGGCCCGCAAGCAGATCGAGGCGATGCTCGACACCCCGGTCTACCTCGACCTGCACGTCAAGATCGCCAAGGAGTGGCAGCGCGACCCCCGTCAGCTCCGCAAGCTGGGCTTCTGACGAGTCATCTCGCCTCGCCGATCCGGCACCCTGCACTGGTCCTGGCCTACGAGTCCGGGATCGTCGCGGTGGGGGAGCCTGGTGCGGGGCAGTAGCGTCGGGGCGTGACCTGGGACGAGCTCTACGACGACGCCTCCCGCGAGCGCCTCGTCGACGAACCCGCCAAGCGGGTCGAGGCGCCGGAGCGAACTCCGTTCGAGCGGGACCGTGCCCGCGTGGTCCACTCCGTCTCGCTGCGCAGGCTGGCAGCGAAGACGCAGGTGCTCGGCCCCCAGGTCGACGACTTCGCGCGCAACCGGCTGACCCACAGCCTCGAGGTCGCGCAGATCGCCCGCGACCTGGCGCACCCCCTCGGCTGCCACCCGGACCTCGCCGAGACGGCGGCGCTCGCCCACGACATGGGACATCCCCCGTTCGGCCACAACGGAGAGGTGGCGCTGGACGCCCTGGCGCTCGAGTGCGGTGGTTTCGAGGGCAACGCCCAGACCCTGCGCATCCTCACCCGACTGGAGGCCAAGACGGCAGACGAGCACGGGCGCTCAGTGGGACTCAACCTCACTCGCGCGACGCTCGACGCCTGCACGAAGTACCCCTGGCCCCGGACCCCGCTGGACGGTCCGGGCGGGACCGGCAGCGGCAAGTTCGGTGTCTACGCCGACGACAGCCCCGTGTTCGCCTGGTTGCGCCGAGGCATCGACGGACCTCGTCGGTGCGTCGAGGCGCAGGTGATGGACTTCGCCGACGACGTCGCCTACTCCGTGCACGACCTGGAGGACGGTGTCGTCGGCGGCCGCATCGACCTCTCGCTGCTGGACCGAAGCGACGAGCGCGCGGCGACCTGGCAGACGGTACGCGACTGGTACCTCCCGCAGGCCTCCGACGAGGTGCTCGACGAGGCGCTGGGCCGGGTCCGAGCCCTGGACTCCTGGCCGGGGGCGCCGTACGACGGGAGCCGCCGCGGTCTTGCCTCGCTGAAGAACCTCACCAGCGACCTGATCGGCGTCTTCTGCGGAAGCGTCCAGCGAGCGACCCAGCTCGAGCACGGCGAGCGGCCGCTGGTGCGCTACGAGGCGGACGTCGTCGTGCCCGCCGCGACGATGCAGGAGATCGCGGTCCTGAAGGGGATCGCCGCCCACTACGTGATGCGTGCCCTCGACCGGGTCGACCTGCTGGAGCGTCAGCGCACACTGCTCGCCGAGCTGTTCGCGGCCATGTGGGAACGGGGGAGCGACGCGCTCGACCCGGCACTGCGCGATGACTTCGAGCAGGCCGGCGACGACGCGGCGCGCACCCGCGTGGTGATCGACCAGATCGCCAGCCTCACCGACGGGTCGGCAGTCATCAGGCACCGCGAGCTGTGTGGCTGAGGTGCGGGACTAGGGTCGGGATCCATGACTGCTCCCTTGGTGTGGCTGCCGTTCGAGCCCGAGGTCCTCGGCAGCCTCCCGGACTCGCTGCGCTACGAGCACGTGCGTCCCGAGGACCTGCCTGACACGGCCGACGAGGTCGAGTTCTACGTGCTGCCGTACCGCTTCCGAGACGGTGACGGGGAGACGCTCAGCCGGCTGCCACGGCTCGCCGTGGTGCAGACCATGACCGCGGGGGTCGAGCACATCCGCCGCTTCGTGCCCGCGCACGTGCAGCTGTGCAACGGGCGCGGCATCCACGACACCTCCACCGCGGAGCTGACGCTGACCCTGATCCTGGCGAGCCTGCGCGGGATCCCGCACTTCGTGCACGCGCAGTCGCGCGCCGAGTGGCGCCCGGACATCCGCGAGTCGCTGGCCGACAAGCAGGTGCTGATCGTGGGCTACGGCCAGATCGGGGAGGCGATCGAGCAGCGGGTGCTGCCGTTCGAGGCGGAGGTCGTGCGGGTCGCGCGCACTGCCCGGGACGGTGTGCACGCGATCGGCGACCTGCCGGCGCTGCTGCCGTACGCCGACGTGGTGGTGCTGATCGTGCCGGGCACCGGGGAGACGGCGAGCCTGTTCGACGCGGAGATGCTCGCCCGGATGAAGGACGGTGCCCTGCTCGTCAACGTCGCCCGTGGTCCGGTCGTCGACACCGAGGCACTGCTCGCCGAGCTGGAGAGCCGTCGGATCCACGCGGCTCTGGACGTCGTCGAACCCGAGCCGCTGCCCGCGGACCACCCGCTGTGGCACGCTCCCAACCTGCTCCTCGTGCCGCACGTGGGCGGCAACAGCAGCGCGATGGAGCCACGGGCGCACCGGCTGGTCCGTGAGCAGCTCCGCCGCTTTGCAGCGGGGGAGCCACTCGCGAACGTGATGACCGGCGAGTACTGACCGGTCCCGCGTGACCGAGCCGCGAGGTCAGGGCAGGGTGCCCTGGGGGCCGGAGTTCTCCTGGAAGACGGTGCTCTCCGGGTTGAGCTGGTCCGCCGGGTCGTTCGAGGTCTTCGACCTGACCTTGGCAGCGGCGGTGCCGGCCGCGTCGGTGACCTTCTCCTTGACGACCGGGGCCTTCTCCTTGGCGAGGTCGGCGGCCTGCTGCGTCTTCTCCTGCACGCGCGGGTCGTCCTTGACCTTGATGAACGTGCTGCGCATCTGCTCGTAGCGCTGACGTCCGGCCTTGGTGCCGAGCACGTAACCGATGCCTCCGGCGACGAGTACCAACAGCTTCTTCATGCTTCCTCCTTGCGGGAGCTGTGCTCCCGATCTGGTGCGACAGCCGCCTCGCGGCGGATCTTCCGCCCGATGGCGATGAGCTTCCCGCGCTTGTGCCGGGACTTCTTGATGTTGCGGGTGTCCCGAGGGGGCAGCTGGATCTCCTCCTCGGCCGCGATCCCGGCCTCCAGCTCACGCCCACGCTCGAGCTCGGCGTCCAGCTCGGCGCCGAAGAGCAGGGCGAGGTTGGTGATCCACAGGAACAGCAGGGTGACCACGACCCCTGCCACCGACCCGTAGGTCTTGTTGTAGCTCCCGAAGTTGGCGACGTAGAAGGCGAAGCCCACCGAGGCGAGCACCCACACCAGGATCGCCGCGGCCGCGCCGACGGAGATCCAGCGGAACTTCGGTTGCTGGATGTTGGGGGTGGTGTAGTAGAGCAGCCCGACGACCAGCAGGACGATCAGCGCCAGGACCGGCCACTTCGCGATCGACCACACGAGCAGTGCCGTGTCGCCGAGTCCGATCACGCTGCCGATCGACTGCGCCACCGGGCCGGAGACGATCAGGATGAGCAGGGCCGAGGCGGCCAGCAGCACGGCGACCAGGGTCAGCAGCAGCATCGTCGGACGCAGCTTCCAGAACGGCCGTCCCTCCTCGATCTCGTAGACCCGGTTCATCGCACGAGCGAAGGCCCCGACGTAGCCCGAGGCCGAGAAGAGCGCAGTCGCGATGCTGATCACCAGGGCGATGCCGGCCGAGCTCGAGCTCGACACCTGCTCCAGGGCGATCGTGATCGAGTCGAGCACCTGCGTGGAGACCAGCGGACGGAGGATCTCGATCACCTTGTCGATCGAGCTCTGCGCCTGACCGACGACTCCGAGCAGGGAGATCAGGGCCAGCATGGCGGGGAAGACCGCGAGCACGGCGTAGTAGGTCAGGGCCGCCGCCAGGTCGGTGCACTGGTCCTCGCCGAACTCGTGCAGGGTCTTGCGCAGGACGTAGCGCCACGAGCGTGGGCTCAGGTCGGTGGGATCGTTGGGCTTCTGCTCGTGAGCCTCCTCGGGAACGTCCCGCATCGTCGTCGCCTCCGACTCGGGCTCGGACACCGAGGTCGAGGGGTCCTGCCTCGCGGTGGATGCGGCCTCGGTCAGATCCGGGATTCGCCCGGTCTCCGAGGCCGTCATCGTCTGTGTCGCCGGACGACGACGAAGACCACCCCCAGCAGGAGCGCCGCGGCAGCGCCGAGGAGCTCGGGCCTCGGCTTTCCGTCCCGGGTGGTGCTGCGGTGCTTGACCTCCGCGACCTTCGCCTTGGTCCGGGCGGTCACGTCGAGCCTGTGGCCGAGCTCGTCGACGGTCCGGGCGAGCTGCTCGCGCTGCCGTTCGATGTCGGCCCGAATGTCCTCGGGTGTGCTCATGCGCGCTGCCCCTTCTCGGTCACGATGTCGTCCTTGACGCCGGTCACGGCCCTCGCGAGCTGCCACGGCGCTGCGTCCTCGACCGGCGCCAGGGCTGGGACCGTGGTGCTCACCAGTCTGCCGAAGCCGCCAAGAGCGCGCGGACCCGCCCCGGGAAGGGCGTCGCTCACCTGCGGATCGGTCATGTCCTCCAGGTAGCCGATCTGGACTCGTTCAAACCTGTGGACGCCGAGATCAGCTGGAACCGTTCCCGCCGTAGACTCCGCGACGTGGCGGGTCGGATCAGGGAAGAGGACATCGCGGAGGTCCGCGAGAAGGCGCGCATCGACGACGTCGTCTCCTCCTACGTCACGCTGCGCAACGCCGGCGGCGGCTCCATGAAGGGTCTGTGCCCCTTCCACGACGAGAAGTCGGCATCGTTCCACGTGACGCCCTCGCGCGGCTTCTACCACTGCTTCGGCTGTCAGGCCGGCGGTGACGTGATCAAGTTCCTGATGGAGATGGACGGACTCGGCTTCACCGAGACCGTCGAGCGGCTTGCCGAGAAGGTCGGCGTACAGCTCCGCTACGAGGAGGGTGGCGCCCCGCGTCCGCGCACCGGGCCGCAGCGCCCCCGACTCATCGAGGCGCACAAGCACGCAGGGGAGTGGTACGCCGAGCAGCTGGCCACCCCCGACGCGCTCGCGGCACGTCAGTTCCTCGACTCCCGCGGGTTCGACGTCGACGCGGCGACGCTCTTCGGCGTGGGCTTCTCCCCACGGGGAGGGGAGGACCTGCTCAAGCACCTGCGCCAGAAGGGCTTCACCGACGAGGAGCTGGTCACCAGCGGCCTGGTCGGGGAGGGGCGCGGGCTCTACGACCGCTTCCGAGGGCGTCTGATGTGGCCGATCCGCGACAGCAGCGGCGACACGATCGGATTCGGTGCCCGGCGCATCCTCGACGACGACCGCATCGAGGCCAAGTACCTCAACACACCCGAGACGCCGATCTACCACAAGAGCCAGGTCCTCTACGGGATCGATCTGGCTCGCCGCGAGATCGCCAGAGGCAGCCAGGCCGTGATCGTCGAGGGCTACACCGACGTCATGGCCTGCCACCTGGCGGGAGTGAAGACCGCCGTGGCGACCTGTGGCACCGCCTTCGGCGACGACCACGCACGGGTCATCCGACGGCTGCTCCACGACCACGACGAGTTCCGTGGCGAGGTGATCTTCACCTTCGACGGCGACGAGGCCGGTCAGAAGGCCGCCCTGCGAGCGTTCGAGGGTGACCAGATCTTCGCGGGCCAGACCTACGTCGCGGTGGAGCCGACCGGGCTCGACCCGTGCGACCTGCGCCTGGAGCAGGGCGACGCCGGGGTGCGCGAGCTCGTCGCCCGCCGGGTGCCGCTCTACCGGTTCGTGCTCGCCAACGTCGTCAAGCGCTACGACCTGGACCGTGCCGATGGTCGCGTCGACGCCATGCGCGAGGCGGCCAAGCTGGTCACCGCCATCCGCGACCGGTCGAAGGTGGACGCGTTCTCCCGTGAGCTCGCCGGGATGATCGGCGTCGAGCCGATGGACGTCCAGCGCGAGGTCCGGCGCGCGGCCCAGCGGGTCGCTCCGGCGGCCCCACCGGGCCGCGGTGCGGCGGCGCCCGCGGCGGAGCTGCCCGACCCGCGCGACCCTCGGCTGATGCTCGAGCGGGAGACGCTCAAGCTCGTCGTCCAGTACCCCGCAGCCGTGGGAGCCACGGCTCGCGACGTCGACGCAGAGGACTTCACGCACGGCGCCTACCGGGCTCTGTGGGCCGGGATCCAGGCAGCCGGGGGACCGACGGCGGCCGATGCCCAGTGGGCCTCGACCCTCCGCGACGCGCAGACCGACGAGCGGCTGCAGTCGCTGATCAGTGCCCTCGCCGTCGAGCCGTTGCTCTCCGCGAAGGAGCCCGGGGACGCCTACGTGGGCCAGCACGTCCACCGGTTGCGCGAGCTGACCGCCATGCGCCGGATCGCCGACCTCAAGTCGCGTCTGCAGCGCACCAACCCCGTCGAGCACGCGACGGAGTACAACCGCATGTTCGGCGAGCTCGTCGCTCTCGAGCAGCACCGGCGCAGCCTGCGCGAGCGCGCCCTCGAGAGCCAGTGAAGCTCTTCGGGCGAGGTGCGGGCCCGCCCACCGAGGTGGTGCAGCGCGCGGGTCTCCCGCGTGGGGAGAAGGTGCTCGCGCACGCCGCCGCGGCGGACGGCTCGTGGCTGCTCGGCAGTCGTCGCTTGCTCACCGTCGTCGAGCCCGGGACGCCGGACGAGCCCGGGCAGGCCCGACGGGTCCCGTGGGAACGGGTCGAGGACGCCTCCTGGGACCAGGAGGCATCCCGTCTCCGGGTCACCGAGATCGGGTCGTGGGGCCAGCACCGGCCGGCGTACGACTTCGACCTCGAGGACCCGGCCCTCCTCCTCCAGCTCGTCCGCGAGCGGGTCACCGCGAGCATCGTCCTGCAGCGACGGGTCACGGTGCGCGGCAGGCTGGGCGTCACCGTGATCGGCCGGCGCAGCCCCGTCGGCGGTCCGGTGAGCTGGATGCACTCCTACGACGCCGGTCTCGACCCTGCCGACCCGGAGGTGGCCACAGCCGCCGACGCTGCGCTCGCCGACGCCCAGGCCGAGGTCGGTGACGGTTCCTGAGGAGCCGCGCGAGACCCGATTCAGCAAATCCCCGCTGTCTTGCTAGGGTTTGCGGGCCGATCCCCTGTAGCTCAATTGGCAGAGCATTCGACTGTTAATCGGAGGGTTGTTGGTTCGAGTCCAACCGGGGGAGCGACAAGATCCCGTCTGACGTGCGCCAGCGCGTCAGGCGGGATTCTTCGTCTCCGGCCCTGTGGCCGGCGCACGCCGAGGAGGGCTCACAGACACCCTGTCGCCGCTCCCGGTGCGCGCAGCGCGGGTCTGAACCTGGCTACGGGGTACCGGTGGTCCATGACAGAGAGCGACCACGGATTCATCACACTCGTCGGCGCCCGGGCGCCGGAGGCAGCGGACGGCTCCGCTCGACTCGAGGTCGACGTGGGCGAACGACACCTGAACGCTGCTGGTGCCGTGCACGGGGGGATGCTCGCGACCCTCGTCGACACCACGATGGGGGCCGCCGTGAGGAGCACGGTCGACTCGGAGGCGCCGGCCACCAGCCAGCTGACCGTCACCTACCTGCGTCCGGGCAAGCCCGGGAGGCTCCTCGTGGAGGCCACGGTCAGCAAACGGGGGGAGAGCCTGACGATGTGCGAGGCCGACGTGACGCAGGACGGCAGCACCTTGGTGCACGCGCTGGCGACCTTCGCTCTGGTGAGCCGCTGACGTGACTCCGGCCCACCCCGGTGGGGCCAGGGCCACGGCGAGCCCAGCTGGCGTCAGCGGTTGAGCAGGATCACCAGGACCGCGGTGACCGCAAGCGAGAGCACGAGCGAGCCGAAGCACCCCATGCGGTTGCTGAAGAACAGAAACATCGGTCTGATCCGCTTCTTTCGTGGACGGAGGAGCCGCAGCTCATGTGTACGGCGCGGTGGCGTGGCCCCGGGCCAGCCGCCGGGCGACGGTCTCCCACACGTCGGGGTCCAGCCCCATGCCGATGTGGGTCGAGAAGACTTCCACGTGCTCGACCCGGGGGGAGTGCCGGTCGATGCACGCCTGCCAGGCGACGATGCCGTCGTTGCGGGTGAAGACGGCGGTCACCGGGACGCGAATGGGCGACTCGAGGTCGAGACGCCTGGAGATGGCATCGGCAGCTGCGCTGGAGGCCCGGTAGGCCCGCGAGACTGCGGTGAACCGAGCACCCCCGACCACCGGGGTGCCATAGGTGATCACTCGTCGTACGGCCTGGGGCTCTCTGCGGGCGACCTCCCGCGCGATCACTCCTCCCAGGCTCCAACCCACCAGGGAGCAGGGCGATCCCGCCTCGTCGGCCAGCTCGAGGACGTGCCGGGTCAGCCGCTCGACATCGCGACGCGGGTCGCCGGTGTTGGTGCCGAAGCCCCAGCCGCGCGCGTCGTAGCCCAGTCTGCGCAGGTAGGTCCTCAGCGGCGCGCCGGAGAGCTCAGGTGCTCTCCAGCCGGGGATGTCCACCACGGTGTGCCCATCCCCACGGGGAGCGCCGAGCAACCGGGGCGCGGCCCCGACGACGCGGCCCGCAGCGAGACCGGACGTGAGCTCGGCCAGCGCCGAGCGGGTGGACGGGGGGCCGGTCGGTCTGGCCAGCCCGGCCAGGTCGGGACGTTCGCGGGCACGGGAACGCACACCGGCACCGGCCAGGACGCGGCGGCCCAGTCCGCCTCGAGCACGCGTCATGACGGGACCGCGCCCTCGCTGCAACGGACCGGGACGTCCGTGACCCCTTGCCGGCGCCGGTGGGTGCTCAACTCTGCTTGCGCTCCTGCTTCTTGACCTCGGCGAGCTCGCTGAGCTGCGCCGCGTCGGCGCGGGCCTGCGCGGCGGACTGCTTGGTCTGGCCTACCTCAGCGAGGTCGCGCTTCGCCTCACGCCGGACGGCACCCTGCTTCGCGTCGGCCGTGGCCTGGGCACGGGTCTTGCGCGCCTCGACCTCGGTGGCCCGCTTGGCCGTGCGCTCGTCGGCGTTCGCCTTCTTGGTGGCCGCCGACGTCGCGGCCCGCTTCCTGGCCGCTGCCTTCGCGCGCGCCTCGGCAGCATCGGCCTCGGCGAGGCCCGAAGCGGCGGCTTCTTGGGCCGCCTTGCGCTTCTGGGTGGCCTGGCGGCGCCCGGCGACCGCCGTCTGGTGCGCCTGCTCGCGTCGGGTGGCGGCCTCCTGCTCCAGCTCGGCCGCGGTCTGCAGCTTCTCGGAGCGCTGCAGGCGATCGGTCCCGCGGGCGGCGATGCCCTGGTTGCTCAGGAGTGTGCCGGCGAGTCTGTCGGCCGAGCCGATGGCCCGGTCCAGGGCTGTTCGCGCGGTGGAGGTCTCTGCCAAGCGGTCGGCCAGCTGGTTCTCGACCAGGACGAAGGGGAGACGAGCCAGCTCGTAGGGGAGAGAGATCAGGGTGCGGATCATGGTGGGTCTCACTTCTCGGTCTCGGCGCGCAGGAGAGCGGCCTGTTCGTCGGCGACGGCTGCCTCGCGCTCGAGGCGGTTCTGCTCGTCGAGGGCCTGCTGCTCCGTGGCAGATGCTTGGGAGCTCATCGATTCGGCCTCACGCAGCCGCGACTCGGCGAGGTGCTCCGCCTGCCGCTCTGCGCTCTCTCTGTCGGCAGCCTCCTGTCGTTCGGCCTCGCGGGCAGCAGCGGCGTGCGCGGACTCGCGCTGGTGCTCCAGGGCGGTCTCCTCGCGTGCGGCCCGGGTGCGCGCAGCGGCCTTCTCCTCGGAGGCCTCGCGGTCGGCCTCGCGCAGCTCCTGTGCGGTCTGGTCCCGTCTGGCCTCGGCGACGGCCTCCTGGGCGATCGCGTCCTTGCGGCTGGCGGCCTCGGCCTGCTGGAGCTGTCCTTCCTCCACCAGCGCGTCCTTGCCGGTCACGGCGCCGGCTACTTCCTTGGCCTTGCCCGCGAGATTGTCCAACAGCCCTTCGCGGGCCTGCTCTGCTCTGTCATTGCTCATGACCTCTAGTGCCCCCCTGCCGCCGTGGCACTCCAGAACCGGTGTGTGACGTGTGCCGCAGTCCACCCCGGTGGGTTCTCCTCGCGGTCCTTCCCGGACGACCCAGGAGACCGGGACGAGCTATTCGCCCCAGCCCATCGGAAAGACCTCGAAGGGGGCGGCGAACGTGACGCCCAGCCTCTGGCCCACCGAGCGGGCCATGCCCTCGAGGAACTCGTGCGGGTCCCAGTCCTCCCAGCCGAGGCCGTCGATGTAGGCCGCGTGGGCGCGCAGCGACTCGACGCCGGCGTCGAAGGTCTCCGTGGTGTCCACCGCGTGCGCTGCCTGCGGTGACCCGGCCGCCCAGACCGCCTTCACGCCGCCCCACGGCTCGAGCCCGTCCTCGATCTGCTCCGGGAAGACCCATCGGTTGCCGGCGTCTCGGACCGCGTCGAGGGTCGCCTTTCCGACAGCGATGTGGTCGGCCTGGTTGAGGTTGCGCCCGCCGAAGGTGTCACGGAAGTTTCCGGTGATCACGATGTCCGGGCGGTGCCTGCGCACCTCGGCGGCGAGGAGTCGGCGCATCGGCACGCCGTACTCGAGGATCCCGTCGGGCTGGTGCAGGAAGTCCACGACGTCCACGCCGACGATGCGGGCCGACTCGATCTGCTCTGCCTCGCGCACGGCACGGGACTCGTCCGGTGGCAGGCCGTCGATCCCGGCCTCCCCGCTGGTGACCATGGTGTAACCCACCCACTTGCCCTGGCGGGTCCACCTCGCGACGGCAGCGGCGCTGCCGAACTCCAGGTCGTCGGGATGGGCCACGATGCACAGGGCACGCTGCCAGGTCTCGTCCAACGGTTCCCACTTCTCCGGTGACTCCATGGCCCGAAACTACGCCCGCGCCTTGCAGCCCGCCAGAGGACCGTCCGGACGCCGGGTGCCTGGCGCCACGAGCTCACGCGGCGATGCGGCTCACACCGCGCGAAATAGGCGGCAGCCGGGTCGGGCACTACTCTTGGCCGGTGAGTGAGAGCAGTGCGACCACCCCCCGCTTCGACGAGCTGGGCCTTGATCCGAAGGTGGAAAGGGTCCTGCGCGACGTCGGCTACGAGACTCCCTCGCCGATCCAGGCCGAGGCGATCCCGCCGCTGCTGGCAGGTCAGCACGTCGTCGGGCTCGCCCAGACCGGCACCGGCAAGACCGCGGCGTTCGCGCTGCCGATCCTCTCGCGCATCGACATGTCCCAGACGCTGCCGCAGGTGCTGGTGCTCGCACCCACCCGCGAGCTGGCCCTGCAGGTCTCCGAGGCGTTCGGGCGCTACGCCGCGCACCTCAAGGGCCTGCACGTGCTCCCGGTCTACGGCGGCCAGGGGTACGGCGTCCAGCTCAGTGCTCTGCGCCGGGGCGTCCACGTGGTCGTGGGCACGCCGGGCCGGGTCATGGACCACCTCGAGAAGGGGACGCTCGACCTGAGCCAGCTGCGGTTCGTCGTCCTCGACGAGGCCGACGAGATGCTCAACATGGGCTTCGCCGAGGACGTCGAGACCATCCTCGCCGGAACCCCCGAGAACAAGCAGCTGGCGCTGTTCAGCGCGACGATCCCGCCGCAGATCCGGCGGATCATCAAGAAGTACGCGCCCGGCGCCACCGAGATCAGCGTCAAGTCCTCGTCAGGGACGGCCTCGAACGTCACGCAGCGCTACCTCAAGGTGGCCCACCCGCAGAAGCTGGACGCGCTGACCCGCATCCTTGAGGTGGAGAACTTCGACGGCATGATCATCTTCGTGCGCACCAAGCACGCCACCGAGGACCTCGCCGAGCGCCTGCGCGCGCGCGGTTTCTCCGCCGCAGCGATCAACGGTGACGTCGCCCAGGTGCAGCGCGAACGCACGATCGACCAGCTGCGCAAGGGAAAGCTGGACATCCTCGTGGCCACCGACGTCGCGGCGCGGGGCCTCGACGTGGACCGGATCAGCCACGTGATCAACCACGACATCCCCACCGACACCGAGTCCTACGTGCACCGCATCGGTCGCACCGGCCGGGCCGGCCGCAGCGGTGAGGCGATCTCGTTCGTCACCCCGCGCGAGAACTACCTGCTGCGTGCGATCGAGAAGGCCAACCGCACGACGCTGACGCAGATGAACCTGCCCACCGTGGAGGACGTGAACGCCTTCCGGGTGCAGAAGTTCACGGAGTCGATCGGCAAGGCGCTCGCGGACCCGCAGCTGGCCGTCTTCCGCGAGCTGGTGCAGTCCTACGAGCAGGAGCACGACGTCCCGGCGCACGACATCGCTGCCGCGATCGCCGTACTCGCCCAGGACGGCGAGCCGCTGTTCATCGAGGACTCCCCGGAGCCTCCCGCGCACGAGCGGCGCGAGCGCCGCGAGCCGGCCTCGGGCCTCGTGCGCTGGCGGATCGCAGTCGGCAAGCGCCACCGCGTCGAGCCGCGCCAGATCGTGGGTGCCCTCGCCAACGAGGGCGGGCTCAAGCGCTCCGACTTCGGACGGATCGACATCAAGCCGAACTTCTCCCTGGTCGAGCTCCCGCCCGTGCTCTCCGCGGAGACGCTGGGCAAGCTGGCCGAGACCCGCATCTCCGGCATCCTGATCGACCTGCAGCTGGACAAGGGCCCGGCACCGCGGTCTGGCCCCCCGAAGCGGTTCAAGGACAGCGGTGGGCCCAGCCGCTCCTTCGAGAAGAAGCCACGGCACAAGCACCGCGACTCCTGACTCCGTCCGTGCCCGCCTGACCCCTGCACCACGGAGTTGTCCGGCAACGGGCGCGTGGCCCGACCGCAGGGCCGGGCAGTCGGTAGGCTCTGCCGCTGCGGGGAGGTAGCTCAGTCGGTTAGAGCAAAGGACTCATAATCCTTGGGTCGTGGGTTCGAGCCCCACCCTCCCTACCAAGCAGAACCGCAGGTCAGGACGCATGTTGCCCTCCGACATCGAAGGGCAGCACGGCCTCGGAATCGGCTTTAGTCCGCAAATAGTCCGCACGAGCCGCAGCCGCGGCGGCGTCCAGGCGGTCCGCGACGGCGTCCAGGTCGTCGTTGAACAGCCCCGCGTAGACGTCCAGGGTCATCGCCGCCGAGGCGTGCCCGAGCATCCGCTGCACCGCCTTGACGTTCGCGCCCGCCTGCACCGCCAGGCTCGATGCGGGGTGCCGCAGGTCGCCCGGGGACGGGCCCGGCACCCCGATCAAACGCCGCGGCCGGCACGAACACCCGGCTGCGGAAGTTGTGGTTGCGGATCACCTCGCCGCGGGGCGTGCTGAACACCAGGTCGTCGGGCCGCCTGCCGGCCACGTGCTCGGCGAGCGCGTCGACCTGGCAGCGGGGGACCGGCACCGAACGACGCTGGTGCGTCTTCGGCGTCCCATAGGTCATCAGGCCGTTCAGCTCGACCGCAGTGTGCACCACCTCGATCCGCCGCTTCATCGGGTCGAGCCGCCGCACCGGACCGCTGTCGCCCCACCCAAGCGCATCCCGGTGTAGGCGAGCACCCGCACGCACAGCTCGTAGTCGGGACACGCCAGCGCCAGCTGCTCGACCTGGGCGTGGGCCAGGAACACCGGCTCGCCCTTGGCGACGCGGGGGAGTCGCACTCCTGTCGCCGGGTTGCGAGGCAGGCGGCCGGCACGCATCGTGTTACCCCCTGAGATGGCCGGGAAGGGCCACCGCGATGGGGTGGCTGAGCATCCCGAGCACACGGTCACACCACCCAGAAGGACGCACCCGTATTGGTCCCGGACCCGGGAGAGTCACCGGGCGGGTCTACCGTGATCCGCTGCCTTCCGCACGCCGCGCGACGAGCACGCGTTCCCGCTGAGGGATCCGGCTTGCGGTACGCCCGGATCTGACTCCCTCTGTGTCAAGGCACTTTTGACCCCATCAACGCCCTCGGCGGATCGACCGCCCCGATGCCGAGGCGACGAAGTCCGTCTGTAGACCCGGCCTAATACGGGTGGTCCTTCGGCCGGTCACGGTCGGGCAACTGCACGCTGGGAATTCAGGACAGGACACCCCCGCGGCCTAGTCCTGCCCAGCGGTCTTGGTGTGACTGCGACAACCACGGGGAGGTCCGTGGCGCACGTAGGAACTACTGCGTGACTGAGCCTTCGAAGATCATATTGCCCGCACAGCTGTCGACGTTTCCGACGCCCCCATTGATGATGCACTCCGAGCCCCCAACTCGGATCTTGCCGCCTTGTCCAGTATTGAACGAGAAGCTCGTCTGCGTCCCGCAGCCTCCTGCGGTGTTCCGCACCTCCTCTTGCCGGTACAGCCGGTAGAAGGGCGCAGGGTCAGCGACGGTGAATCTCAGGACGATCTTCACCCCGTGGCCGTCGCAGGCAGTGTCTCGCACATAGCCGCTGATGTAGAGGCGCGAGAACTTCGTCGCCCAAGTGCCTTGAGCGTGCACACCGGACTTGCCGAACGTGGACCACGTGCCGGAGGAATCGGCCTGCGCCGGCGTGACGCCGACCCCAAGTGCAAGTATCGGGGCCGCCATCACCAGCACGACGGCTCGAGCCACTTCCCTCCGCCGCGGCCTCATCGTGGTAGTTGGCTGAGTCTTCGTGTGCACGGCCATAATCGCTCCTCTAAGGGGACACCCAGTTCCCGCAACGAGCGTGAGTCTCTGCCTGGGAACGAGGAAGAGTCAAGACCTGGGGATCGGCGTGTCAGGCGACTTGCTCATTACCCATGCACTGCGCCTTCACCTACAACGGTAGCCACCCCAACTTGTTAAAAGGCGTGCGATTGCCGCCGATGAGCTCATGACTCGGAAGATCAGTCTGAGGTGCGGCATTCCACCGCCTTTGCCCGTCTGGAAGCAGGCTGCGCCACACGACCTCGTTAGTGGCTCGACTCCTCGGACCGGGATGTTGCGCGATCCGCCAGGCGCGAGTGGACTGGGGGCTGCGTGCCAGGACTGGCCGCAGGGCCGACCTCACCCATGGGGAGAAATATGGACGACATCGGGGTACGGGCGCTTTTCCGCCGGGCTATTGCTCACGATGACGCTACGGCGATGCGTGAGGGCGTCGAGGAGATGCTCGGCCTCGCCGATGGCGGCGGACTGTCGGCCGGGCAGGAGTACCTTCTCCGGCACCCCAACTATGTGATGGAGATGCCGCAGTCGAACGAACGCATCCGCGGGCGCGACGCAATGCGTGCCATGCAGGAGGCTTTCCCGACCCCACCCCAGGTCCGGCTCCGCAGGGTCAGTGGTTCCGGCCAGACCTGGGTGATCGAGGGTGTCAACGATTACGGCGGTGACGTGTGGAATGTCGTCCTAATCCTCGAGCTAGATCAGGACGGACTGATTCTTCGAGACACGCGCTACTACGGGCCACACTCGGACCCCCCAGAATGGCGATCTCGCTGGGTCGAGCCGATCGAGTGACGAACCGAACCCCCGTCCTTTCGGCAGGCAACACGCCAAGTACGCCTGCGTCTTTGCGCCGCTATAGGCGCGATTAGATGTCCAGTCACGCCGAGGGTGGTCGGGCCGCCGCAGGGCCCGGAGGGTTGTGTCGGCAGTTTGGAGCCAATTCCCTCGCCGGCTGGCGAAAGGTGCTGCACAGGTGGCCCTCGGACTACGGCGCGGGCTGAACGTAGGTGGGTTTAGTCCGCGCTTCGGGCCGCGGCTAGGCGCGCCACGGCCTCAGTGCGGCTGTTGACGCCGAGGCGGTCGTAGATGTTCTCCAAGTGTCGACGCACCGTTCCCTCGGTCAGCCCCAGGGCGCGCGCTACCTGTCGGTTGGTCAGGCCTCGACCGACGTACGCGAGGAGCTCCAGCTGCCGCGCGGTCAGCAGCATCGGATGCCGCAGTCGTTCGGCGGCACGGTAAGCGACGACCACGTGAGGTCTGAGCAGGGAGAGCAAGAAGCGGTCCCGTTCGGCGAAGTCACGCCCAGGTGAGCGCCAGCAGTGCAACCGGAGGGATCGCCCGTCAGGGTCGGGCAGGTTGAACCCGAGTTCGTGAAAGAGGCCTTGGTCCTTCATGTAGTCGATGTAGAGGGGGTGATTGCGCCAGCCGAGGTCGGACTCGAAGTCCGAGCGCATCGTGGTACTGACCGCGTCACCGAGCCGGGCATGGACGGCGGTCGAACGCCACCACAGGGACCAGTAGTGGGGATCGTTCGGCTCCTCGGGGACGAAGGCGCGTCCTTCGACGGACTGCATGAAGCCGAGCCAGTGGCGCTCGGGATGAGTCTGCTCGAACTCAACCTGGTCCGCGCCGACCAGAGCCTGGACTTCCGCGAGCAGCGACCAGGGCAGCGCCGGCCCGGGTTCAGCGGCATGCCTGGGATCGGCGACCGCGCGTAGCGCCGCCAGTTCTCTGTGGGTCAGCGTCATCCCTGGCATTAGGACCTCGCCATGAGGCTACGCCGTTCGGCACTTCGCAGCCATGTGTACATATCCACATTCCGCGGTGGTGCGGGCGCTCCTAACGTCGAGCCAAACGCCTGGTGCAGCCAGGCAGGAGCGGCTTCTCAACGGGAGCCCGGAAGGAGAACCCGCCATGAAGACCACCACCGGAACATTCGCCGCCGTCGTCATGTCCGTCGCCCTCGCGGCTTGCGGTGCCGACCAGTCGAACGACAAGACCAAGTCGGTGAACCAGACGGTCCGACCCGACAAGGCCACCCGGTCTCCAGCCGGTCAGACCGGCGCACAGGAACGCAGTGCGGAACCCCGTTGCCGGGACCACGTCGTGTGCGGGCCCTGAGCCCCGCGTCACTCCGCCGCCATTGCGCGCGGTCGGATCCACTGAGGAGTTGCTTGATTTGCATAGGCATGATTCACGTCGCCGGCGTCGTCGAGTCATACTGCCCTCATGCCGAGGTTCGCGTCGGTCGACGACTACTTCGCATCGCTTCCCGCTGAACAGAGGGAAGTGGTGGAGGAGATCGAACGGCGGGTGAAGTTCGTGGCGCCCGGCGCAGATCGCGTCATGCGCTACGACATGCCGACCTGGCAGGTCGAAGGCGTTTCCCTCGTCCACGTGGCGGCGTGGAAGCAGCACGTCTCGCTCTATCCCGTGCCACCGGCAGGCGACTCTGATTTGGACGCCGACCTCGCGCCGTACGCCGGAGCGAAAGGCACGCTCAAGTTGCCGTACCCCCAAGTCGACTACGCACTGATCGAGCGCGTCGTGCGCCGGCTGTTCGAGACGCGCTCTTCGAAATAGCGGAGCAATTCGTCGGAGTCCACGTGCAAGCCGGACCGCGGCGCCCGCGCCTCGCCAGAAGTGCTGCATTCCCCCGCTAATCGCCGTGGGCTGGAACGGACTCACCTGCCGAGATGTCGAGGCGGCGCGCGGAGGAAAAAGCTTGCAGGGGGATGTGGTCCGCTGGAGGAGCCCGGAAGGTCCCTGGTCGCTCAGGTGCCGCAGAAGGTGATGTAGCGGCCGAAGTCCTCCGGTGCCGGTGCGACGTAACGCTCCAGGCCTGGGCGCTCGGTGTAGGGCTGATGCAACACTTCGATCAGCTGCTGCATCGGGGCGAGGTCGCCGGCGGTGGCGGCATCGAGGGCCTCTTCGACGATGTGATTGCGCGGGATGTAGAGCGGGTTGGTGCGCTCGATCAGGCTGGCGTCTGGGGAGAGGAGGCGCCAGCGGTCGAGCCAGTCGTCGATGCCGGCCAGGTTGAGGAAGAGCCCACGCAATGGCTCGGCGGAGCCACGGGCGGCGGAGCCGAGCGCACGGAAGCCGCTTGTCCAGTCGACCTGGTCGGCGCGCAGGAGCTGGAGAAGCTCCTCTCCCAACTCATCGGCGCCGTCGGCTGTTGAGGACAGTCCGAGCTTGGCGCGGAGACCGGCCGACCAGATGTCGGAGTAGGTCGTCGTGAAGCGTCCCAGTGACTCGACGGCGAGCGCAACGGCGTCGTCCTGGTCGTCAGCCAGCAGCGGGAGGAGGGTCTCGGCGAAGCGGGCGAGGTTCCACTCAGCGGCGACGGGTTGATTGCCGTAGGCGTAGCGCCCGCCGGTGTCGATGGAGCTGAAGACCGTGGCAGGGTCGAATGACTCCATGAAGGCGCACGGACCGTAGTCGATGCTCTGGCCGGAGATTGTCATGTTGTCGGTGTTCATGACGCCGTGAATGAACCCGATGAGCATCCAACGCGCGACGAGATCAGCTTGCGCCACGACGACGGCATCGAAGAGCGAGCGGTAGCGATGCTCGGCCGATGCTGCGGCCGGATGGTGACGCTCGATGGCGAAGTCAGCCAGCCGGCGCAGGAGGCCGAGGTCGCCTGTGGAAGCGGCGTACTGGAAGGTGCCGACGCGCAGGTGGCTGTTCGCCACGCGGGCGAGCACGGCACCGGGGAAGACGGTCTCGCGGCGCACCTGCTGGCCGGTGGCGACCACCGCGAGCGCGCGCGTAGTTGGTACGCCGAGGGCGTGCATGGCCTCGCCGATGACGTACTCACGCAGCATCGGGCCGACTGGGGCCAGGCCGTCGCCGCCGCGAGAGAAGGGTGTGTGGCCCGAGCCCTTCAGGTGCAGGTCGCGGAGCCGACCCTCGCGGTCGGTGAGCTCGCCGAGCAGCAGCGCCCGACCGTCGCCGAGTCGGGGCGAGTAGCCGCCGAACTGGTGGCCGGCGTACGCCTGCGCGACCGGGGTGGCGCCGGGCGGTATCAGGGTGCCGGTGAGCAGACGAAGACCGTCGGGGGTGTCCAGCGTCTGGGGGTCGAGCCCGAGCTCGAGCGCGAGCTCGTGGTTGAGCAGCAGCAGAAGGGGGGCCGGGGCCTCGGCCGCTTGCCAGGGCAGGGCCAACTCACCGAGCTCGGTGGCGAACCGGTGCTGGAAGACGGTCGTAGCGGGACTCGTGGTCACCTGGTCAAGCGTACGGACTGGAGGAGTGGCGTTCTGGTCGCGCGTGCATCGACGACGTGGGACGGGAGATCGGCGGCTCCCCGAAGGAGGCCGGATCCGGGCCTAGCCAGAGGACGGACAGGCCGGACGGGCCGCGACTGCGCGCATCTGAGGTGCTTCTCAACACCGCGAGTCGTGTACGTCGTCAGATCGGCGGCGCTGTGCTGCATGGCCCAAAGGTCCAGTGATATCCCGTGCCTCGAGTGCATCTCAGGGGCCCAAGTCTCCAGGTAGACAAAGAATAAGCAACTCGCGTCGTTGTGTCTTCGACCCAGACCGCGACAGTATCGGCACAAGGTGTACCACTGATTCCGGAGGACGGGGCGCAGATGAACACGCTGGCGGAGTTCCTACAGGACAGCCGAGTCGTGCTGTCGCTCGCGGGCGTCTTCGTTCTATTGGGTTTCCTCGTTTTATTCCGGGCTTGGAGAACCGCCGAATCGTTCCCGGCCAAGAGCGGTATCCTGTCGGGTATCGGGGGTGCACTTGTCACTGGTGCAACATTGGCGGTGATGTCGCTCTACCTGCAGGCGGCATTTGCTCATGCAAACGAGGAATCCACCTGGCGAGCGAACGTCAACACCAGCTTTCAGATGGCTGGGTTGGTAGTCAAGGGCCATGACCTGCATGATCCCGAGCCACTGAACTTTAGCGGTAAGGAACTCCGAGACGCTGATTTTCGCGACGCAGAAGCCGAAGGTATTCAGTTTCGGGACGCGAAGTTGCGCGGCAGCGACTTCCATGGCGCTAACCTGCGTGATGCCAGCTTTGTAGCAGCCGATCTGACGGGAACCGAATTTGCGGGGGCTGATCTCAGTGGGGCCGACCTACGTGTCACGCACTTTATCCGGTCCCGAATCTCCGACGTGAGATCCATGCAGGGCGCGAGGGTTGACGCTAATACTTGCTGGCCCATCGGCTTCCTGACGAGCGGAGATTTCGAGAACCTGAGACAGCAACTGGTCCCGGTCGAAACAACGGATGGCGCTACCGGGAAGAGGGCAACGAGTCTCGGGTACGAGGAAGCTCGAGGGCGGCCGTGCCGCCCATTCGACTAGCCTCGAACTTCGTGCCCGTTGTGGCACGTTCTTTTGCTGACGTGCTCCATGACGGCTCGACCCCACCAGGTGTCATTCCGCCGCGTTCAGGACAGGTCAAATCGACCGGATCTTATGAGGGAATGCGCCCGCAGTTCGGAACCCACACTCCCGCTCGCGGACCTGAGCCGCCTCCCGTCCTTGCTCCGTCTCGCTCTACTGCCCCACGCCGCCGTCACCACCGATGCCGCCCCACGATCGACCGGGCTGACCCTGTTCCTGCTGGCCCGCGCTCCAGGGGTGGTCGCCTCCACGGGCCTTGGCCCGGTCCTTGTGCCACTGACGGTTGAGGTCGGCGGAGGAGCGCGTAGCGGGCGCGGCTTCGGGAGCGGCGGAGGACCGGTGGCCGAGGCGGGCCAGCACGGCGGCGAGGATGTTCATGAGACCAGTGTGCGGCGGCGGGGGAGGTTGGGGAAGGGAAAAGGGGCCAAGGTCGGGGGCCGCTTGAACTCCTATGCCGCGATCCGTGCGGCACCTCCTACCGCGAGGTAGCCGACAGCCGCGACGCCGCTCACACGCTTCTTCCTTGACGTCGGGCTCCGGTTCTACCCTGAGTAGATGGGATTAGATGCTCGACCTGGACGGAATCGACGTTGAGGAGATCGCCAACGCACTTGCGGATCAGACCGACTACGAACACCGATGGCTGCTCGACCCGCGAACAGGCCAGGTGGCTTTCTGGACCAGCGACACGGGCATCGATGGGGAGAACCCCGTCGAGATCGACGAACTCGATGTCATCCCCATCGACCCTCTCCCGTCCCACGTGTGGTTTCAGGACATGGCCGACTTTGCTGCCGGCATCAGCGACAGCGCGGCCGGCCGACGCCTGACCCAGTCTCTGCAGGGGCGGGGACCGTTCAGACGATCCAAAAACCAGGTCCAGAACACCACCCCGAACTGATCTCGCCGTGGCATGCCCTGCGCGATGTTAGAGGCCAGCGCCGGGCCGTCGAGTGGCTGCTTGACCAAGGACTCATCCACGACACCGTCGCGCAGCAGTTCGTCAGTGCCCACCCAGATCCCGGCCTCCCATGAAGCCAGACCGCTTGGCGTGTTGGAGGAAACTTCGGCTGCTGACGCCCGCGACCAGTCGCGTCACACCACCGCGTCTGTGCATGCAGATAGACACATCCTCCCGGTGTCGCGGGAGCGACGCAGGTGTCGGCGGCCGCGACTAGCGTCTGACCCATGGCGACCCTGCTGCCCGAGCTGCTCGTACCCGATCCGGTCGCGCTGCGAGCGTGGCTCGAAGAGCATCACGCGACGTCGCCCGGTGTGCGACTGGTGCTGACCAAGAAGGGCGGCTCGGTCACCGAGGTCACGTGGGCGAGCGCGGTCGAGGAGCTGCTCTGCTTCGGCTGGATCGACGGCCAGGCCGGCAAGCGCGACGAGGACAGCTACACCGTGCGCATCACCCCGCGCCGACCCAAGGGCAGCTGGTCCCAGCGAAACGTCGCGCTTGTAGCGACGCTCGAGGAGCAGGGCCGGATGACCGAGGCCGGGCGCACCGTGGTCGAGGCCGCGCGCACCGACGGGCGGTGGGACGCGGCATACGCCGGTCCGGCTACCCGGCAGGCGCCCGACGACCTGGCCGCGGCGATCGCGGCGGATCCGGACGCGCAGGCGATGTACGACGTGCTCACGAGCGCCAACCGGTTCGCGCTGATCCATCGCGTCGAGAGCATGAAGCGCGCTGAGAGCCGGGCCTGCAAGATCACCGCGATGGTGGAGATGCTGGCGCGCGGCGAGACGCTCCACCCGCAGAAGGCGGGTCACCCCGGACGGGCAGGCCAAGGCGCCGACGCCCGGCCGTCGGGTCACCCGTGACGCGGCGGGAGCACCTGACGGCGTCGATCCTGACGCAGGCCGCGAAGCAACTCCGCGACACTTCGACCTCAAGGGCTGGGAGTTGGTGCCTTTCGCGCCGCGCAGGCACCCAAGCTGGCCGAGCTGCGCGGCTGACACCCGCGTCCTTTCGCCGCCTTTCGGGCACATGGAGTTTCCGGCCCTGCCGACGATCGCAGGTGTGTGTCTGGTCGCTCCCCAACAGCCTTTTCGTGGTGGTGGTCGCCTCAACCAGCGCCTGGGCCGCTTGAAGGCGGTGCGCTGCAGACTCTGGCAAGATCCGCCCTGTGCCGACGAAGCTCACCGATCTGGACTGGCCCTTGATGACCGAGCGGCTCTTGATCAGGCCCTGTCGCGTCGAGGACGCCGAGGCGCTCTTCGCACTTCGCACTCGACCTGAGGTGGCGATGTGGGCGCATTCGGTGCCGGTCGACCTCGAAGGGTGGCGGGAGCGGTTCCGCGACCCGGCAATCGCGCCACACGTCCTCACTGTCGAGATGGGCGGGCAGATCATCGGCGAGCTGTTGGCCCACGTCCACGACGGCGCCGCCCAGAAGGAGGTGAGCCACGACGCGGCCGCGACTGATGCCGAGCTGGGCTGGCTGATCGCACCTGAGCACCAGGGCCAGGGGTTGGCGGCGGAGGCAGGACGCGCGTTACTGACGCTCTGCTTCAACCAGCTAGGGGTGCGGCGAGTGGTGGCCACAACGTTCGAGGCGAACCGGCCCTCCTGGCGTGTGATGGAGAGGATCGGGATGCGGCTGGAAACGCGCGGACGTCGAGATGCACTGCATCGGGATCTCGGCTGGATCGACGGACGCATCTATGCGCTCCTCGCCGATGAGTGAACAAGCGAAGAGAGGGCTCAACCTGGCTTGACGCGGAGTCGCGGCCGGCGGAAGACGATCGCAACGTTGCCGGCTCCACCGGACCTCTCGCAATCTGGAGTGCCCCCGTCCCTGCGTCACTTCGCCGCCTGTCGGACGCACCGAACATGCCGATGTCCGCACTCGCTCCGCGAGATGTCGGTGCTACATGTCACGATCCGCATGTGCAAGTCACCGCCGATGAACTTCGCGAACACTTCCTCGCGGCCTGGGGTGCCGACACGTGCTATCCCGACATGAGTGAGGAGTGGACTCCCGAGAATCCTTCTCGTGACCAATGCGGTATGACCGCGCTGGTCGTGCAGGACATTCTCGGTGGCGACTTGGTCATCGCCGAGGTCCATGTGGAAGGGGCCAAGGTTGGCCACCACTACTGGAACCTGCTGCCCGACGGCTCGGAGGTGGACCTCACGGGGGACCAGTTCCGGCCAGAGGAGGAGGTCGTTTGCGGCAAGGTGATCGCTCGGCCGCCGGACGCTCCCCGGAACCACCGCGAGCAGTACGAGCGCCTTCGCGGGCGGGTTCTCGAAGGGCTGAGCAACATTTCCGAAGACTGAAGCGCGCCTTCAGACGAACATCTTGCACCTTCGAAGGCCCACTCCCATACCGCGACCCGTGCCCCGGCCGAGGCGCGTCACTTCGCCCCGAAGGCGGCCAGCGTCTTGCCGCCGCCAAGGCGCCCATTGCAGAAAGTAGAAACAGAGGTCTGCCATGCATGCAGGCCGCCGCCACGCCGCTTGTTGATGGTCGGGCGTCGTCAGCGCGACGACTTTGGCCACAGTACGTCGGCGCGGCTGTAGTGGCCCGCCGCGTCGAACCAGCGCTTGGCGTGGAGCGTCTGCCGGAGGTCGCAGTCGGCGACGATGATGCCCTCGGCGTCGTACATCGGCCCCGCGATGACCTCGCCCGACCCGGGGGCGACGATGGCCGCCCCACCCCGGCCGAAGACTTCAGTGTCCGGGAGCGGCCAGGGGAAGTCGTCGCCGAATGCAGCGCGCTGGATGAACTGGGGCACTGACACAACGAAGGCGCCGGACTCGATGGCGATGTGCCTGATCGTGGCCTGCCATCCGTCGGAGTCGTCCGCTGTCGGAGCGAGCCAGATCTGGGGGCCGCCCTGGTAGACGGCCCAGCGGGCCAGCGGCATCCGGTTCTCCCAACAGATCAGCCCGCCGATCCGACCCAGATGTGTCTCGGTGACCTGGAGGTCGTCGCCCGCGCCTAGCCCGTGGAACAGCCTCTCGTGGTGGGTCGGCATGAGCTTGCGGTGCTTGCTGAGCAAGCCGTCCGGGCCGACCAACAACAGCGTGTTGTAGAGGCTGCCGGGGCGCTCGAGCTCGCGCTCGTTGACGCCCATGGCGCAGACGACGTCGTGCTCCCGGCACGCCGCGGCGATTCGGTCGACGACGGGACCGGGGACCTCGACCGAGCTGGCCCACAGCCGCTCCCACAGCGCGTTGCCGTCGCCGCCCGTCAGGTGAGCCCAGGCGTACGACGGGTAGAGCGAGAGGAACGTCTCGGGGAACACGACCAGCTGGGCGCCCTGCCCGGCCGCATCTGCAAGGAGGCCGAGCGCCTTGTCGAGACTGGCTTCCAGGTCGAGCACCACCGGCATCGCCTGGACTGCGGCGACACGGACCGTAGGCATCGTGGGCACGGACTTCACATCGGCAGGGTACGCCGACGTCAGTCTGCCGCCGAGACTCTCACCATCCAGGGCCCGGGCGTGGAACAGCCCTCCTCCGGGCCGCGCGTCGCCGTCACCACACTCACGCCACTCGGTGTGGACGGCACGGGCCTGCTCCTTCACAGATCGCTCGGCTGGCCAGCGTCACACCGCCGCCTGTCGGCGTGTGCCGGTGACCGGATCTGCCTGATGAGCGGACGTGCGTCGTTCCACCCACTAGGGCACGCACTGCGCCGCCTCACGCGGAGCCTGTTGCCTTCCAACCTCGTCACCCGGTCGGCGCTTCCTCCAGCTTGAGCAGATGGATCTGTGCCAGGAGGTCGGCAGTCGGCTTGGTCCACGAAATCACCTCGGCCGCTATTGGTGGTGATCTCGTTGGTAGACGGCCAGACCAAGCACCGCGCCCGGATCGTTGGTCGGCACCTGGTCGAAGCGACCGCGCACGAGGGTCAAGCTGATCGCCAGGGTCTTCGCCGTCAAGTCGACACCGTTGCCCGTCAGATCCTGAATGGGCCAGCCCACGTATTCGGGGAGTTGGTCTGGCAAGCATGTGATGCCCCCTGCCGATGTGCCGTTGACGACAAGCTTGGTGTCCAACTCGCCCCTCGGCCCGCTGCACGCCGGCAGGATCGTGAACCTGCCCGATGGCTTCTGGACGGTCAGAGTGATGGAGGTCTGACCAGGCTTGCCGAGCTGAGAGGAGACAAGGTGGTAGCGCCCGACCTGAGCGGGAAAGGCCGGCGGGTCGTATACAGGGGCTACCCCGCTGGTGGGTGTGTTGCTGGGTCGAGGGCTGTTGGCCGGCCGCGCGTCCTCGGTGCCGGGGTCGAGGACGAGAGTCGGGATAACCATGGCGAGTACCACCGCCACCACTGTGCCAACCACGGCCGCGAGCCGACGACGACGCAGACGCAGCTCCCCGCGCGCAACCAGGACGTCCACGTCCACGTGAGGGGTGTCGACATCATTGGCACACTCGTCCAGCAGGTCGTGAAGCGTTCGGTTCACAGGGTCACCGCCCGGTCGTCGTGAGGAAGGAGGACCAAGTCAGTGCCGAGCCGGTCCCGGAGCCGTCGGAGACCAGTCGAGACCTGGCTCTTGACCGTCCCCACCGAGCACCCCAAGAGATCTGCCGTGTCTTGTTCTGAGAGGTCCTCGTAAAAACGCAGCACGATGGCCGCACGCTGTCTGGCCGGCAGGCACTGCAACTGGGCCAGGAGCACAGCGTGAATCGCCAGCGCCTCGACCTTGTCAGGTGCCTCGACCTCAGGGACCACATCGACCGGCCGCTCGTGGAACGAGCGACGGCGCCGCCAGGAGATCGCCGTGTTCACGACCGTTCTCCGGGCGTAGGCCTCCGCCTTTGCGACGTCCGAGATCCGGGGCCATGCGACATAGGTCTTCACCAGTGACTCCTGCAGCAGGTCTTGAGCCAGTTGGTGGTCGCCGACCACGAGATACGCAGTGCGGAACAGGGAGGCAGAACGAGCGGTCACGAATTCCGTGAACGCCTCGGCATCCCTCTGGTGTCGCCCTGCCATGACGCCCCTGCCTGCTGGGTAGTAGGTCGCTCACGCACCGATCCTCCACCTACTAGACGCTCTGAGTGACCCCGAAGGTTGGGATGCGGAATGGAGATTCAGGATTCGGTCACGCTCACCGCCGGGCGTGTCAGCCGTCCCCTCCTGCATCGTGCCGACTCGTCCTCCGTGGAGCCGGCCCGAGGGCACGCGTACAGCGCAAACCCAATTGCCCGCTCAACGCCTTCCTGTACCGCGATCAGCGCGCTCGCGAAACACGTCTTAGCCGTGTGTCGGCCACGCCCAACGTCCGCTCGCGCCGAGGAGTGGACTTCTTGCCCGGCCGCGAAGATCTCAGCCTTTCACCGGGACCTGGGCACGTAGGAATTCCAGTTGGTCGGACACGACCTGGTCGAAGTGTGGTTCCACGTAGGGGTCGAAGTGCCCGCAGTCGTAGACGTGGACAGTTGACTGCGGCATTCTGGCGGCGGCTCGTTCGGCGACTCGCCGTGGGGTGACGGCGTCGTGGGCAGCGATCTGCACCAGGGCCGGGCAGTTCACTCGATCCGCGTGTCTGGCCGGGGAGTAGAGGCCGATCTTGAGAGTGATCCGGGCGGCGACGTGGGCGGGGTAGTCATCCCTGGCGCGGCCTGATGCAGCGATCTGACGTGCGAGGCCCGGCGCGGCGTCGGGGCTGGTCATGACTGCGGTCATACCGGGCTCACCCACGGCGTCGACGTAGACCGGAGGTCGTCGGAGCAACGCCGCGGCCTGGTCGAGCAGCGCCGGTCGCAGGAGACGCAGAGCTGGGACGAGGCCCGTCGCCCGCACTGCAGCGGGACCGCTGACGTGCGGGACCTGCGCGATGATCGCGGCGACCCTCTCGCCGTGCCCCGCGAGGGTGATGACGTGCCCACCGCCGAATGAGGTGCCCCACGCGATGATCCGCTCCGAGTCGGCGCCCGGCTGGGTGCGTGCGAAACTCAGTGCGGACCGCCAGTCCTGTAGCTGCATGCCCACGTCGAGCAGCTGCCGGGGACTGCCGTCGCTCTCACCGAACCCGCGGTAGTCGAAGACCACGACCAGGTAGCCGGCAGCGACAAAGCTCTCGGCATAGGCATAGAGCCTCAGCGCCCGGACACCGCCGAAACCGTGACCCATCACGACGACCGGCCGCCGGTCGTCCGTGGCCGAGGGATTTGCGGCGGGACGATAGACCCGCGCCGCGCAAGTCGTTCCCTCGGAACGGAACGTCTGTTCCGAGGTGGTGAACGGGAGCTGAGTCGGATCGGGCACTGGTCCTCCTGGGGTGGTGGCTCTTGAGTGGCGTGCAAGAAACGTTCACCTGATCTTGACCAGTAGTCAAGATAAGGTGACCCATGCCTCGAAACCGCCGCCCCCAGGACCGTGAGGAGAAGCGCGGCGAGATCATCGCCGCGGCCGCCGGACTGTTCACCGAGGCTGGCTACGACCACACCTCCATGGCCAAGGTCGCAACAAGCGCCGGAGTCACGACGAACACGATCTACTGGTACTTCGCAGACAAGGACGCGCTCCTCGTCGGCGTGCTCGACCACATCCTCAACGAGTCGCTGACGGCAGCGGCGATCCACGCCGGTGAGCCCTGGGTCGACCAGGTGCTGTGGGCAGTCGAGCAGCTCGAGCAGTACAACCGGCTCGTCACGGTCGTCCACGCCAGAGCCTCGACCTCACCCCTGATCGAGACCTGGCACACGAACTTCCACGACCTCATGGACTCGCTGATGACCGAAGGGTTCCGCGGAGTCGGTGTCGCAGAAGCTGACCTGGCCGCGATGAACCGAATCGGCGTCTTCGTCGTCGAAGGACTCCTCATGCACCCCCACACGGGGCAATACCGACGCGAGGTCGTAGAACAACTTGTCCGCCCCCGCGGAGACCGGAGCGCGTAGCTCGCCCTTCGCCCTGCATGCGCCCACGTCCGCTTGTGCCGCGACCCGGTCCGACAATCTCGGCTCCGGAGCGCCCGGCTGCACGAGAGCACCTGGCGGGCCGCCCCCGCTCACGGTTCTCACCCAGGTAGGGCCGGACCTCGGCCGGCGCTGACGCCTCAGATCGCCCGCAGCCCTGCGGTGACGAGGACCGCCACGACGACGCACAGCACCAGCGAGTGGCGTCGCCAGAGCATCAACGCGGCCACGGCAACGCCGACGGTGTGGGCACCCACCGACCATGAGCGCCCACTGGCGAACACTGAGGTCACGACCAGTGCGCACAGAAGAGTCGGTGCCATCAGCACGATCACGCGGGTGAACCATGGCGGCAGCTCGCGGGCTCCGAGGAGGACTGGGCCGAATGCCTTGATCAGCATGGTCAGCGCGGCGGCGCCCGCGATGAGGACCCAGACCTGGGTGTAGGTCAGCGTCACGTCGACCTCCGCGCCACACCGATGAGCGCCACGGTGCTCGCGGCCAGGATGGGGATGCCCGGGGGACTGATCGGCACCAGGGCGAGAGCGAGGAGCCCACCGCCCACCGCCGCCCAGCGGGATGTCGGATCCCGGAGCTCCGCGATCAGGAGCGAAAGGAAGAACACGGGGTAGATCGCGTCGAGACCGAGCCGGTGCGTGTCGCCGAGGGTGTTCCCGAAGAGCGAGCCCACGACCGAGCCGAGCGCCCAGGTGAGGTACTGCGGGAGCGTCGTACCGAAGAGCAGCCACCGGTCGAAGGTGCCGTCGCCGCGATTGGCGAGCGCCCACGAGGCGTCGACAACAGTCTGCCCCTGGGCAGCCCGCATCAACCGGCCACCTGGCAGCGATGGTGCCAGCGCGACGCCCATGGCCAGGAACCGCGCGTTCATCAAGCTCGCCGCAGTCAGTGCGGCAGAAATGCCGCCTCCGACGGTGATCACGGACAGCATGGCGAATTGCGCCGAACCGGCGAAGACGACCACGGAGGTGACCATGGCCTGGGCGATGCTGAATCCTGCCTGACGGGCGAGGACTCCGAAGGAGAGGCTGAGCAGAAAGCCGACCACAGCGAAGGGGACACCCAACCTCAGGCCGCGGCGAAACGATCTCCGCGCTCCCTCGTCACTCACCGCTGGCACCGCTGCAGTCTAGGAACCCCACATCCAGTGCTTCCGCCGCCCGACCAGCCGGACCGGGCGGGCGCAGTCGGGGGTGCCCTCGGCGGCCGAGACCACCGTCTCGGTGCGTCACGAGCTCGTCGTCCCCGGGGCCGGCTCGTGGATCGAACGTGTTGCGGGCCGAGGTCAAGCGCCGCGGACACTTGACCGGGACGCGCCCCTGCGCTTAGCGTCTCGCCGACCCCGCCATGGACGGGCACCGACGAGTGGAGAGCCACATGACGCCTGATCGCAGCCTCGTCCGACCGCTTCGGCACCGACCCAGGGCCCTGGCCCGACTCCTGACCGCGGTCTTGCTCAGCCTGGGCCTAGCCTTCGGGGCCGCCGGCCCCGCCAACGCGTACGCCGAGGGCTACTCCGGCTGGGGCAGCATCCCCTACCTCGGCGTGCCCTCGGGCTACATGGGCTTCCAGGTCTTCGGCTCCATCAGCTCGATGAACGCGGTATGGCGCACCGGGTCGCTGTGCAACTGGCGCATCGACTGGTACGGCTACGACAAGAACGGCACGCAGTTCTGGCACGACGTCGGTCCCACGCACTACGGCTGCACCAGCGTGAGCGGCGGACGGTCGAGGGGAGCGGGAACCATCCCGAAGTATGGCAAGGTCTGCGCGCGCACCTACTCCTACGGGAAATGGCTCGCGGGAGTGTGTCACACGATCACGTGACGTCTGGGCAGCTCGTGGGGGGCAGCTTCCAGGGCCACGACTTGGTCTTCGGCGAGCAGGCGAACGGAGTCTCGCTCAGGAGTGTCGAGCTCAGCGGCGCCCCAGGCGCACCTTGGTTCGCGAGGATCCAGAGCTGGTTGCCGAATCTCGGGGTCTGTTCCGGGCGGTGGATCTGGGGCCTGACTGAGACACCCCCGCCGCGCGCTCCTGCTCCTGCCAGCGGATCACCCACCCGACCGACCTGCCGAACCGTCGAGGCGGTGGTGCCGACCAACCGCTCGGACCTGATCCGACCTGCGTGTCCCAGGTCGCCGTGGGACCTCAGAGCTGCCAGGTCGTCGGCTGGTCGGCGTCCGGCTCGTAGGTGCATGTGAAGCCGGTCTTGACGTGGGTCGCCAGGTGGCGTCCGACGATGGGATCGGCTGTCGTGATGGTGTCGATGGCAGTCACGATCGCCTTGCGCACGGACACCCGGGCGCGTTCAGCGCTTCCTCCGACGTGGCGTGCCCGGCCGCCGAGTCCGGTGGCTGCCGAGACCTCGGCCAGCAGCGCGCTGCGCTCGGCGAGCAGGGTCTTCGCACCGGTGGCGTCGCCGTTCACGTCGGCGGTGTCGAGTGCGTCGTCGAGCTGTCGCAGGCGGCGGCGGTAGGCGACCAGTGCGGTTGTGTCGGCCCGGGGTCCGAGGTCCCTCTCGACCACGGCACCGCCGGCGAGCGTCAGCGCGTCGATGCCGATGCCTGGCCGGGAGATCAGACGGTGCAGATGGGCCATGCCCTTGCGCGCCGGCACCGGTGTCGTCCTCCCGGCGTGGCCGACCAGCCAGGTGCCAGGGGCGCCAGGACGCAGGGTCATCGGGTTGGCGGTCGGTTGGCGGTTGCTGGGGGCGGCGGGCAGCCGCGAGGCCCATTCTTCGAGGCGCTGACGCCACCAGGTCGCGCCGATCCGCGTGTACGTCGCCAGCGCGTCCGCGCGCAGCCGGGCTGCCTCCTCGTGCTCGCCGCGGAAGTCCGCGGCCCGGGAGAGCGTGTCGTCGGTGACCCCGTGGAACATCACCCCGCCTGAGGTGACGACCGGCCGGCCGGCGTAGGGGGCGAGCAGGGGTTCGACCCGGGCGACGAGGTCGGTGTCCGCGGCGTGGAGGGCCACGTCCAGGACGAGCTGGAGCGTCGGCAGATAGCTGAAGTCGTGCGGCAGCGCGGCCAGCACACCGGCGTCGAACGTCGCCGCCAGGGCGCTGGCGCGCTCGATCGCACCTGCGCCGAGCCAGATCCAGGACGCCTCCGCGTAGAGCTCGCGAACCCCTTCGGCGATGGCGAAGTCCTCGGCGAGCTGCGCCAGCTCCGCGGCCGTGGCCCGGTCACCGCCGTGGACCGCGGCGTACGCGCGCATGCTGGACACGACCAGCCAGCCATCGGCCAGCCCGGCCGTCTCCGACGCCCGCCCCGCCACCGCGACCAGCTCCGCGGCGGAGTCCGTCCTTCCCCGCATCAGGTCGAGGGTGAGCCGGCGTGACGCCGCGAAGAACATCGCTCGCGACGACTCCTCGCCGAGCACCTCCAGCGCGCGCATCTGGCGGTTCATCGCCGGAAGGTCGAGCAGCTCCAGGGCGACGGTGAGCAGCCACAGATGCGCCTGGGTGCGCGCGTCCACCTCGGTGAGGTGGGCGGTGACGTCGTCGAGCTGCCGCGCCAGCTCCGTGCGGGCCGACAGCTCGTCAGGTCCCCAGTGCGTGCCGAGCGCAGCATCGAGCGCGTCCGCGAGGAGCGCGCCGTCACCGGTCGCGGTCGCGTGCGCCACGGCGGCCTCAGCGAACGGGACCGCGCGACTGTGGGCCCCGGCGTAGACCCAGCATCGTGCGAGGGTGGCGCCCAGCCGGGCGCGGACGCGGTCGTCGCTGGAGGCCTCGAAGGCCTCGTGCAGGACCGCGGGGATCCTGCCGGGCTCGGTGCCGAAGACATACGTCTCGGCCAGGCGCAGGGCCTGAAGTGCCGGGTCCGGGAGGTCTCCCGCGGTGGATCCCACAGGCTCCATGGTGGCACTAGGGGCGCGACAGGATCACCGCGTTCCTGTGCTCGCGCTGACGGTCCTCGTCCCAGTCGCCGGTGCAGTAGAGCGTGAAGTCGGAGATCGCACCGTTCTCGTCGAGGTCGAGGACGAAGCCTTCCCGGCAGTACCACTGCTGGCCGCCGTCCTCCCAACGCTCCTCGAGCTTGACCAGGTAGCCGGTCTCGGTGGGGGTGACCCGCTCCAGCCGGACGCGCCCGGGCTGGGGGTGCAGCCGCCGACGGCCGGCGATGAGGTCGACCGCACCCTCGGTCTGGATGCGCCACCGCGGGAAGGTCAGGTCGCCGAAGACGCTCGGCGCGAGCAGGCCCTCGGGAATGCCCCCGGTCTCGAGGAACTCGACGAACCTCTCGACGCTGGTCTGAATGATGGCCGTCGAAGGCATCGTCGAGGTCGTCATCGCGCGCCTGCTCCCACTGCGGCGAGGTTGCGCTCGACGACCGCCATCGTCTCGCCGAGTGCGTCGGTCGGACTGAACTCGACGACGCTGGTGCCGGCGGCGACCAGCGGCAGGTGGCCGGGCGCTGCGTAGTAGGCGTCGCCGGCACCGTAGGTCTCCTCGTGGTCGGCCCACCGGAACGTGACCTGTCCGGACTGCACGACGCCCCAGTGCGGACACTGGCAACGGTCGTCCGGTAGGCCGGCGAAGAACGGCCCGGGGTCGACATCCTGCGGGAAGGTCTCGAAGGCGACGGTGTAGCCGCCGAGCTCGGCGTACCGGCCCTCGATCTGAGGAAGGTCGACGGCCGCGGGGGTCGTCATCTTGCTTGCACTGGGCATGGTGTCCTCCTGGGGTTGGTGCTGACACCCCTCAGGCGTGACTTCCCACGTCACATCGTGACGCGTGCCGTAGGCGCCGGAGGCCCGCTTGATCTCCTGAGCACGTGCGGTTCTCGCCTGCTGCTGACTCGAGACCGCTGCTGCCGAGGGATCAGACCCATGCCCAGCGCACGTTGATGCGTCGGTCGTGGTTGATGTCGCGGATGCGTCGTGCGGCACGCCACAGGTTGCGATAGCTCTCACGACGCTCGTCACCGCGGATCTGGTCGATGATGACGACAGTCCACGGCAGGAGTCCGGTGAATCGGACCACCAGCAGGCCCAGGCCGATCGTGAGGACCACCGGCAGCTCGACCGACAGCAGTCCGGCTGCGAGCACCAGCACGATGAGCGGGGCCGCGATGATGATCACCAACCAGAGAGCGAGGCCGAAGACCAGGCCTTCGAGGTCGTCCCCGATCGTGAGTGGATCGACCTCGCGAAGCGTTCCTGGCTTCATCACCCGCGCTCGCGGACGCCAGGGGAGGACTCGCACGTCGAGCAGCGCTGACTCGAGCACTGGCCATCTCCTTCGTCCCCAGCGGCGTCCCCGCAGTCTGCGGGTCCTGGGCAACCTACTGCGATGAGGTGGGCATGGTAGGACGCCCGTCGTGGGCCCCGCAGCCGATGCCCTCAAACAGGTATAATTAGGACACAAACCTGATGTACTCGTGTCATGCGTCTCTCCGCCCACCACGGCGCCCACCCGCCCCGTCCGGGGAGGGGAACGCGGCCGATCCAGGGTCGCCGTGGCGCCACGCGACGCGCAACACTCTCGGCCGCGTGGGTGGCGGGGATGTGGGGTGTCGTAGGGGCCTTCGTGCTCGGACTCCTGCTCCACGGCGAGGGCTTCTCCTGGCTGGTCGACGGGGTGCTCGGCACGCTGGCGATGTGGATCCCTGCGGCAGTCTGCGTGGCCACGCTGCGCCACGGGCGCGGTCGTCGCCTGGAGATAGGTCTCGCGGCGACGGGCACCGTCGCGTACGCCCTGGGCAACACCTACTACGTGCTCGCCTCCCACATCACGGGGCCTCTCCCGTTCCCCTCGTGGGCCGACGTGGGCTACCTCGGCTTCGCGCCGCTGCTGCTGGCCGCCCTGGCAGTCACGAGTCGTCGCGACCTCATCGGCCTGCCGGCCTCCCTGTGGCTGGACAGCATGGTGGGATCGATGGCGGCGGCCTCGATCCTCTCGATCGTGCTGGCTCCGGTGCTCGAGTCCTCCCTCACCGAGACGTCCTCGCTGGCGACCGTAGTGGCGCTCGCCTACCCGCTCTCGGACCTCTTTCTCGTCTCTGCCATCGCTGGGGCAGTCGTGCTGCGAGGACGTGCGGCCGCCAGTGACAGTCGCATCCTCGTGGTCGGGCTCCTCGTCTTCGCCGTCTCTGACGTTGTCTACGCCTTGCGCGTCGCGAGCGACACCTACGAGGTCGGCACGCCGCTGGACGCAGGGTGGGTCATCGGGCTGGCGCTGGTCGCCGTCTGGATCCGTCGGGTCGGGCGGCGGGAGCCGACCGCGACGACCTCGGGGCACCATGAGGCCGGCGGTGCGCTGGCGGTCAGCGGGGTGGCGACCGCGCTGAGCCTCGGGGTGCTCGTGCTCGGCACCCGTACCGACCTGCCGGCGCTGGCCGTGGCGCTGGCCGGGACCGCACTGCTCGCGGCTGTCGTGCGCACTCAGCACGCGTTCCGCCAGCTCGTCCGGATGGCCGACCTCCGCCGGCAGGCCACCACCGACGACCTGACCGGCCTTCCCAACCGGCGGGCGCTGTACGCCGAGGTGCCGGGGCGCCTCGCCAGCGTCCCGGGCCGGACCAGCGCGTTGCTGCTGCTCGACCTCGACAAGTTCAAGGTGGTCAACGACAGCCTGGGTCATCACGTCGGGGACCGCCTGCTGATCCAGGTGGGTGAGCGCCTGTCCGCGGATCTGCGCGACGGGGACCTGCTCGCGCGCCTCGGCGGCGACGAGTTCGCGATCCTGTTGCTGGACACGGACGCCGCGGGCGCCGAGTCGCTGGCGCTGAAGCTGCGTGCTGTGCTCTCCGAGGCTTTCACCCTCGAGGGACTCGCGGTGCACACCGACGTCAGCACCGGGATCGCGATGCATCCCGAGCACGGTGACGACCTCGACGTGTTGATGCGTCGGGCCGACATCGCCATGTACCGGGCCAAGGCGACCCGCTCCGGGCACCACCTCTACACCCAGTCCGACGACCTCAGCGGCGCGCGCCGGCTGCGTACCCAGAACGAGCTGCGGGTCGCCCTGGAGTCCGATCAGCTGACGGTGCACTACCAGCCCAAGGTCACCCTCGTCACCGGCGACGTGGACAGCGTCGAGGCGCTGGTGCGTTGGAACCACCCGACCCGCGGGCTGCTCCAACCTGATGAGTTCCTCGACGTGGTCGAGGACGCAGGGCTGATGAACCGGCTGACGCAGGTGGTGCTCGGCAAGGCTCTCGACCAGGCCGCCACCTGGCGCGCGGCGGGACGCGACCTGGTCGTGGCGGTCAACATCTCCGCCAGCTCGCTCGCCCACGGCGCCCTGCCCAGCGAGGTCCTGCTGCTGCTCGCGGCACGCGGGCTCCCCTCGCGGGTCCTGCAGCTGGAGATCACCGAGGAGTTCCTGATGGCCGACCGTGAAGGGGCCAAGGAGATCTTGACCCAGCTCCGTCGCGCAGGGATCAGGATCGCCATCGACGACTTCGGCACCGGCTACAGCTCGCTGGCCTACCTACGTGACCTGCCGATCGACGAGCTCAAGCTCGACAAGTCGTTCGTCCTCGCCATGTCCGAGGACCCCCGCTCGGCTGCCCTCGTCTCGGCCGCGGTTGCCCTCGCGCACAGCCTCGGGCTGAAGATGGTGGCCGAGGGGGTCGAGGACGAACGAGCCCTGGCAGCGCTCCGTCTCCAGCGTTGCGACAAGGGGCAGGGATTCCACTGGGCGCACCCCATGGCGCCGGCGCAGTTCGACACCTGGTGGGAGCGACGCAGGCTCACCACCACAGCGCCGCCGCCGCACTCAGCAGCCCCACCAGCATGAGGCTCAGCGCCCACACCGTGTCCAGGTTGAACCAGGTCCGCGACACGGCCCGCAAGCCGAGCCAGCGGTAGGCCAGCACCGCCAGCAGTGCGCCGGCGGACACCATCGCCAGCGTGTGCGCGGCCGCGACCAGCAACGCCGGCGCGGTGTGATCAGCCACGAGCTGACTCAGGGCAGCGTGCTCGCCCTGCATGTCAGGGTGCTGCATCGACAAGAAGATCGGCAGCAGCATCAGTCCGGCGCCGTGCGCGGTCGCGGCGAGGAAGGACCACCACACGAGCCGGTGCGGAGCCACCCGAGCGAGGTACTTCGGATGGTGCTTGCGCGAGACCAGCAGATATCCGCCGAAGGTCACGGCAACGCCCGCCGCAACCAACCGGATCGGCTTCTCCCACGCGACGAGCGCGCCGAACACGGAGAACGGCAGCAGCACCACAGCCATCGCCAGGAAGTGGCCGAGCGCCAGCATCGCCAGGGCACTGGCCAGCGCCGAGCGCCGGCGCTCCATCAGCGCGGCGGCGACTGCCAGCGGCCAGCCCATGCCGGGGTTCAACCCGTGATAGATCCCGGAGAGCGCTACCGCCCACCAGAGCGCGGCGCTGGACGCCTCGCCCATGTCCACAGTGGAAGAGCGTGCTCAGGCTGAGGGATAGCAGAAGCTGTCGGTCGAGCAGTCTCCGCCCTCCAGGCGGATCTGGTGGGCCCGGTACCCGTCGGGGAACTCCACCCAGAAGTCCGCGTCCAGGGTCAGCCCACCCTCGCTTCCCACGTCCGCCTTCACCATGGCGGCGGGCACCCCGTCGGGATAGAACTGGTCGTCCCAGGTGGAGTAGAGCGAGTTGGTCCAGTAGACCCGCTTGCCGTCGCGGCTGATCTCCACCATCTGAGGGCCACCCAGGTACTCCGCCCCGCTGGGGTGCGCCGTCTTGCGGGTGATCCCGCCGATGTGGACCGAGCCGGCGAGCGTGGGGTTCATCGGGTCGCTGACGTCGTACTGTCGCATCTCCCCGGTGCCCCAGCACGAGACGTAGAGGAACCGGTCGTCCAGCGACAGGTCGATGTCGGTGACCAACGGCGGCACCGCCTCGAACCCCTTGAGCAGCGGCGGCAGGTCATCGGCGGCCGCGGGCTCGGCGGGGATCGTGGCGGTCTTCTTCACGTGGAACTCACCGTCCTCGCGCCACCAGGTCCAGATCGACCCTTCGAGGTTGGTGGTGTCGACGACGACGCCGCAGAAGCCGTACTCCCGTGAGGGGTCGTGTGCCGGCCGCACCTCGAGAGCCATCTGGTGGTTCTCCCCGAGGTCGATGGTCTGCACGTTGCGCCGGCCGCGCAGGTCCCAGAAGTGGAGGCTGTGGCCGTACTTGTTGCTCAGCAGGTCCTCGGGAACGATGCCGCCCTCGAACTGCGGCGGCAGTCCCCACTCGGAGGAGACCATGTAGTCGCGCGGAAGGTTCCACCAGAAGTCGTAGTGCTTGTCCTGGACACCACGGTCGATCTCCCAGCGGCCGAGCACCTCGAAGGTCTCGCAGTCCATGATGAAGATGCCGGGAGGGCCGTCGGTGCCGTCCGCACCGCCGCCGCCGAGCGTCGAGACGTAGATCCCCTCAGGGCCGCAGTGGATCGTGTGCGGCCTCGAGTAGCCGGTCTTCGTGAAGATCTCCTCGGGCTCGATGACCTTGTGCAGCTTGGCCGCGGTCGGTCCGCCCTTGATGTCGACGATGTAGATCCGCGAGGACCGGATGCCCGGGATGATCAGGTAGCGGCGCTCGAGGAAGGCGTGCCCCGTCAACGGTGACAGCGCCGAGGAGCACGCGTTCCAGCCGAAGTGGTGGAACTCGTCACCGGTGTTCGGCATCAGCAGCTGGTGGACGATCTTGCCGAACGACGCGGAGCCGGGGTCGACGTCGACCACGGCCAGCCCGTCGGGTGCGGAGCCGTCGGGGCTCAGCATCAGCGTGTAGGCGAGCGTCTCGACAGGCGCCTCCATCGCCAGACGGGGTGAGGCATGGAAGGTGACGTCGGGCCTGGCTGTCATGTTGTACCTCCGAAGTGGTCGCCGAAGTGGTCGACGAGTCCCTGGTGCCAACGTAGGCCAGCATCGCCGAGGTCGCCAGGGCCGCGGAGGAGATGAGCCCTGCAGGTCGACCGGCGTGGCGAGCGCGGGTCGGCCGTGGTGCGTGCTCAGGCCTGCGTGGCCCCGGGGTCGGGCAGGACATCGCGCCAGGAGTGTTGCGGGGAGTACCCCAGGAGGTTGCGCGCCTTGTCGATGGCGAAGAACGTCTCATCGCGCCGCATCTCGCGTCGCACCTCGACCCCGTCGTAGAACCGCTCCTGGATCTCCTGCGTCGTCGCAGCCACCGACATGTCGGCGTTGGCGACGTTGAAGACCTCGTAGCCCAGGCCGTCGGCCTCGAGACAGCGCTGCACCAGCTGCCCCAGGTCGCGGGCGTCGATGTAGGCGAACAGGTTGCGACGTCGCAGGGCCGGGTCGAGCAGGAAGGCCGGGAACATCTCGGCGTACTCGTGCGGCTCGATGACGTTGTTGATCCGGAGGCCGTAGACGTCCGCCCCGGTGCGGGCGTGGAAGGAGCGCGCCGTCACCTCGTTGGCGACCTTCGACATCGCGTAGGCGTCCTCGGGGACCGTCGGGTGGTCCTCGTCGACCGGCACGTAGAGCGGGCGCCGCTCGCCCTGGGCGAAGCAGATCCCGTAGGTCGTCTCCGACGAGGCGAACACGACCTTGCGCACTCCCAGCCGGGTCGCGGCCTCGAGCACGTTGTAGGTGCTGAGGACGTTGGCCGCATAGGTCGCTGCGTCCGAGGTGAGCAGGATCCGCGGGACCGCGGCGAAGTGGACGACGGCGTCGTAGGTGGGCTTCCCGGGCAGGTCCAGCTCGTCGAAGGTCGCCAGGCCGGCAAGCGCCGAGTAGGTCTCACCGGCGTCGGTGAGGTCCACCCGGAGGTCTGCGACCGCTGGGTGGTTCAGCGGCACGAGGTCGGCGTTGGTGACGTGGTGGCCCAGCTCGGCGAGGTACGGCGCGACGTGCCTGCCGGCCTTGCCGCTGCCGCCGGTGAAGAAGATGCGCATGGCCCTCCGTACCCGCGACGGCCCCGGTTCACCCCGCTGGCTCCACCCGAGGCCCGAGAACGGCCCGTCACGCTCACCGGTCCGGCTGCTGCCACCCGGACGGGACAGGTGGTGCGTGGCACACTGGTGGTCTGCCCTGGACCCCGGTAGCCGCCCTCAACCTGGACCCCCGGACCGGAGCACCTCATCGCATCCCACTCGCCAGACGACCGCACGGAGGCGGCGAGCCCGGGCGACGCCACCGCCCACGCGGCCGAACCACGCACCACGCGACACGACGATGGCGAGGTCTCCGTCGTCGCGACGGTGAGCTCGCGGTGCCGGAGATGAGCGTCGGCGCGACCGTACAGATCCGGGGTGCGCTCGCCGACGTCAAGCCGCGCCTCAGGGGCTGGCTGCACCTGGGAACGATCCCACTGACGATCGCCGCGGGGGCCGTCCTCGTCGCCCTGTCTCCCACGGCTTCCACGCGGGTGGGCTCCAGTGTCTTCATCGGCTCGGCGCTCGCGTTGTTCACGGTCTCGGCTGCGTACCACCGCGGCGCCTGGTCGCCCCGGACCGGGGTCCTGCTGCGTCGCCTCGACCACGCCAACATCTTCTTGCTGATCGCGGGCTCCTACACCGCCTACAGCCTGATTCTGCTCGAGGGCGAGCCACAGGCCGTCCTGCTCTGGATCGTGTGGTCCGGGGCGTTCCTCGGGGTGCTGTTCCGCGTCTGCTGGATCAATGCTCCCCGGTGGCTGCACACGCCGGTCTACATCGCCCTCGGGGCTGCGGCGCTCCCGTTCATCCCCGACCTCGTGCGCGGCGCCGCCGAGCTCCGCCCGGGCATCGGCGCCGCCACTCTCCTCATGCTCGCGGCAGGGGCCGCGCTGTACACGCTCGGCGGACTGGTCTATGGGATCCAGAAGCCCGACCCGTGGCCCACGTGGTTCGGGTTCCACGAGGTGTTCCACTCGCTGACTGTCCTGGCCTTCGCGGCCCACCTCACTGGGGTAGGGCTGGCGACCATCTCCCTGCGCTGACGGGCTCGGCCGGGCTGACCCGGGAGACGGTATGCGTGGACGTCGCCGAGCCGTCTCTCATCTGCTGAGCAGGACCGCGAGGGCACTGCTGATACCCGCGGCGACGAGCGCCACGACGAGGACCAGAGCGACCAGCTTGGTGTTCATGGCGACCGCCGTTGCCAGCTGTCGCCGTCGCCGACCGTGCCGATCCGTTGTCCCATCTGGTGAGCGTACGGGGTGCAGGCGAAGGTGGCGGAGCGCGGCGTACGGTGCCCCACCGAGCTCGACCGGCGTCCATGCGGTGTCCCGGCTCGCTCGTCCCCATCTGGCCTACGCCGAGGCCAGCCACTTGTCCGGCCCGAAGACCTCGTAGTGGATGTCTGCCTCGGGAATGTGCTGCTGGACCAGGCTCCGACGCACGGATTCCATGAACGGCAGCGGGCCGCACAGGTAGATCTTCGCGCCCACCGGCATCTCCACGGTTCCGAGGTCCACCCGGCCGGCACGCAGGACGTCGCGGGTGGGCCGCACGCCGAGGTCCTCGTACCAGCGGTGGAGAGTCGCAGCGGGCAACGCCCCCACCAGCTTCTTCAGCTCCTGGCGGTGGGCGTGCCGGGCCGGTGAACGGTCGGCGTGCAGCACCAGCACCTCTCGCTGAGAACCGGTGCCGGCCAGGTAGTGGAGGATGCCGATCATCGGGGTGATGCCGATACCCGCGGAGATCAGCACCAAGGGGGCCGCAGAGTCCTGGAGGACCAGCTCCCCGAACGGAGCCGACACCCTGATCGCGTCACCCTCGAAAAGACTCTCGTGCAGGAAGTTCGACACCTCACCGGCCGGCACGATCGCGCCATCGTCGCTGCGGACCGCCGGGACCGCCTTCACCGAGATCGCCCACTCGCTGGCCTCCGGGGCGTGGGTGAGGCTGTACTGGCGGATCTGCTTGGCCCCGTCGGGCAGCGTCACCTGAACCGACACGTACTGGCCCGGACTCGCAGCTGGAAGCGGGCTGCCGTCGGGGGTGCCGAGCACGAAGGACACCGTGTCGGGCGACTCCTGGAGGCGCCGGCGCAGGACCAGGGTGCGCCACACGTCTCCGTACGCCACGCCGGTCCCGGCGTACAGCCCCCTCTCGATCGTGACCAGGGCCTGGGCCATGTGCCAGTAGACCTCGTCCCACGCTGAGGCGACCTCGGACGTGACCTCATCGCCCAGGACCTCCACGATGGCCGCGAACAGGTGCTCGTGGACGATCGGGTACTGGTCCTCGGTGATACCGAGCGAGGCGTGCTTGTGTGCGATGCGGGCCAGCACCTCGACGGGGTCGCGTCCGTCCTCGGCCACCAGGAGAGTGGCATAAGCAGCGATCGCACCCGCGAGGGCGCTCTGCTGGTCTCCCTGAGCCTGGTTGCCTCGGTTGAACAGGTCGCGTTCGAGCTCGGGGTGCGCAGCGAACATCCGCTGGTAGAAGACCGGTGTGATGTCGCCGATGGCGGCACCGATCACGGGCAGCGTGGCCTTGACGACGTGGGCGGACCGGGTGGACAGCATGCGGCTCCCTGGGATTGTCGAGCATGTGGGTGGTCGGAGGATCGGTGAGTGGGAGCAGGAAGAGCCGAGATGTGGACGGAGCTGCTCGGTCCAGCTCGACGTCCGCGTCCACACAAGCATGAGACGTCTCACCGCGGCAGTGCCAAAGGTCCTGCTCGACCGGGCGGGTGGCCTCCTTGCGTTTCCCGCCGAGAAGCCGGACCTTCATGACGTGCGCTGTTCCAGAGAGGTTCGGCACCACCGCTTCGACCACCCGGACGAGACCCGGACCCCGGACAGGACCCGCGTGGACGTGGTGCGCATCGGGGACGCCGAGGTCGGCCGGTTCACCTTCCAGGCAGGGTGGCGGTGGTCCGAGTGCATCAAGCCCGTCGTCGGCACCGAGTCGTGCCAGACCGACCACGTCGGCTTCATGGAGTCCCCATCCTGACGGTCCGCCACGACGACGGGACCGAGATGACGATCTCACCGGGGGAGGCCTACCGGATCGCGCCCGGGCACGAGGCCTGGGTGGAGGGAGACGAGGCAGTCGTCTGCTACGAGTTCAAGAGCGCCGGCTCCTACGCCAAGGCCTGAGCAGGCCCAAGGGCCCGTGACTCGGGGAGGTCAGACCCTGGCACCGTGGACCGCCACCGACGAGGCTCGGGGCATGACGAAGCCTCTCTCCGACGGCCGCGCGGTCCTTCCTCCAGAGGAGCGCGACGCCCGGGTGCTCGGCTGGCTCTCGGGCCTGGGCTTGCTCGTCGTCCCGCTGATGGCGGCCGGAGTGCTGGCCACCGTCGGCACCATGGTGGGGCCTGAGAGCTGGAGCGCCGAGAGCACGTTTCCGTGGTTGCTGCTCGCGACCCTCCTCGGCGGTGTCGGCTGGGTGGTTTACGGGAGCATCCGGATCCGCGGCTTCCGTGGTGGCGCCCTGCCCGGTGCCGCGATCACGCTGCTGGTGATCGGTGGGCTCGTGCTCCTCGGGATCGTGCTCCAGAGCTGACCGGCTCGACCACACCACCCGCGACAGTCTGCAGAACCGAGCTCACCGCTCAGGCTGGGACGACGGCCCGTCGTACCAGCGCAGCACGCGCAGCGCCCGCAGGGTGTTCCATCGGCTCGGACGGCCGTCGCCGTCCTCGAACCGGAGCTGGGTCGCGCCCGCGTGGGTGTTCTCGAGCAGCCACCTGCCATCGGCCCGGCGCTTCTCCCGGACGATCTCCACGGCCTCCGCCAGCCGCGGGTCCGGAGCCCCACCGGCGCGGCGGAAGTGGTCGAGGGCTCGCAGGATGTCGTAGTGCCAGCGCGGCGGCCACGAGAGCTGCAGCCACCGCTCGACCGGCACCTCGCCTGTGCTCCTTCGTCGGAACAGGTGTCGCTCCAGCAGGTACTCCTCCGCACGCTGGCGGGAGTCGGCCACCGCCACCGTGCCGCCGGAGTGCTCGTAGTGGAGAAGGCCCTCGAGGACGCAGATCGTCGAGTCGAACGAGGACACCGTCGCGCCGTGCTCGGTCCAGCAGTTCCAGCCACCGTCATCGAGCTGGTCCTGCAGCAGACGCCCGAGCAGACCGTCGACCTCGGCACCGAAGTAGCTGCCGATCGAGAGCGTGCGGCCGTTGATGCACGCCTCGACCTCGCCGTCGAAGAACGCCTGGCCGTCGTGCTCCCACCGGCAGTTCGCGGAGACCAGAGCTGTGGTCTCGCGGGCGGACCTGCCGGTCGGATCCAGACCCAGGTCGACCAGCAGCATCAGCGTGGGCAGCGTGGACGTCCACGGCTGACCGTCGGCGAAGTCCGGTTCGACGCCGGCTCTCCACTGGTCGGCGATGCGCTTCGGGACGTAGGCGCCACCTTCCCACTGGCCGTCCGCGTCGCGTTCGGCCAGCAGGCGCGCTCCCCATCCCTCGGTCTCGACGCGGGCGCGCTCGGCAGCGACCTGGTCCGGAGGTGCCTCGGTCAGGTCGCGCAGCACCTGCCACCGGATCGCCGGGTCACCGGCGAGGAGCCAGTCCACGACCTCCATGGCCGTGATCCTAGATCCCGGCTGCGCATCGACTCAGCCTCCACGAGAAGCTTCGAGCATCCGCGGCAGGCTGGTCGGCACGGTCGAGACGGTCACCGGGGGTGCGGGCACCGAAGCAGCTGTCCGCGCACCCGAGGTGCGGACCCCGCCTTCGTGGTCACCAGCGCGGGCGACCGGCTCGCCCAACGCCTCTACGAGGCAGCGGGGTTCCGACGCACGGAGGGGGAGGGGGGTCCGCCGATGCCGGCCTACGAGCGCGATCCGTGGACCGGAGGCGGCCGCCTGAGGTGCCTGTCCAGCGCTCTCGCCTAGGGGCGTCCGACGCTCAGCGCCACCGCCAGCATCTCGTCCGCCGGCATCTCGTCGAGCTCGATCCCAGCGGCCTTGCGGACGGCGTCCTTCAACGGCAGGAGGTAGCGGCCGTCCTTGGGGAACAGTGCGGTCGTGAACTCGACGTCCGCGATCCGCACCAGGACCGGGACCTGGCCCCAGTACTCGATCCCTTTGGCGGCGAACTTGATGTCCGCGCTCTCCTCCTCCGGGATCCGCACGAAGTAGAACGGTGCCGGGCCGCGCCACTCGATCACCGGACCCACGAAGTCGAAATCCATGGAGCTCATGCGGCGAGTATCACCGGTGGCGGCGTCAGCCAATCCTGATCGTGCGCTTGACCATGGTGCCCGTGACCGCCGCTGTGGTCGGGTAGAGGATCCGGAAGGTGCGCTTGCGGTGTGCAAGCCCGGTCAGGCTCGTCCGGGCGCTCCCGTTGGCAAGGGTCACCTCGCGCAGCAGCTTTCCGCGGGACCGGATCTGGATCGTGCCCGGCACCGTACGTACGCCGGGTGCGGTGACCACCGCGTGGACGTCGAGCCTGCCTCGGCCGGCGCTGGTCGTGACCTGCAAGATCGGGGTGACCCGGACGACCCGTGCGGGAGTGCGCGCCGTGATCGCCGCGTAGCCCGGCCGCGAGACGGTCACCTGGGCCAGCAGCGGCGAGCCCAGGTCCGCCGCGCTGAGCTGGTAGCGGGGGTTGGTCGCGCCCGGGACCGGCTGTCCCGCCCGCAGCCACTGCACCGCGACGGTGGAGTTGGGGGGAGGGCTGGGCAGCGCCACCGTGAGCGTCTGCCCTGGTGAGGCGGTGCCGAGCGCCGCGGGCCGTGCTGCCAGCTCCATCGTCCCGGGTGCCACCGGCGCCGTCGGCGCTGAGGTCCTGGCCACGGGGGAGTAGCCGGTCTTGACGGCGTTGACGGTGACCGTGATCGCCTTGCCTACCAGCGTCGGGTCCGTCGTCAGGGTCGGACCGGTTGCGCCCTTGAGGGGGACGCCGTCAGCCGACCACTGGTACTGCAGCGTGTCCGGCGTCGGGTTCCAGGTGCCGGTGGTCGCTGAGAGGGTCTGGTCGACGCGCGGCTCGCCCGTGACGGCGGGCTCGGCCACCGGTGTCAGCGACCCCGGCTGGACCGCGGCCGTCGGGGTCGAGACCGAGATCGCCGTGGCGTAGCCGAGGCGCTTGGCGGTGACCACGACCGTGATCTGCTTGCCCTGCTGGGCGAGCGCCAACGGCAGGCTGCTGGTCGTGGCACCGGCGATGGCCACGCCGTTCTGCATCCACTGGTAGGACACCACGGGAGCGGCTGGGCTCCACACGCCCGGGGACGCGGTCAGTGTCGAGCCGACCCGACTGGTGCCGGTGACGGTGGGCAGGCCCGTGCTCGTCTGGGTCGCGTCGCGGAAGTGCACGAACCCGCTGGGCCAGCCGCTGCTCGCACGGGTGACCCGGGTCCACGAGAAATCGCCGTGCCAGCTGTCCTGGGAGACGATGATCTCGTCGGCGGAGACCACCCGTTCGACGTAGGCGACGTGGCCGGCCGATCCGGCAGGGCGGACGCCGGCTCGCCACCAGGCCACCGATCCCACAGTCGGGGTGCTGTTGGTGATGCTGCTCATCGCCGATCCCCAGTTGGTGGCGTTGCCGCTGCCCGACCAGGGGCGCGAGTTCGCCAGCCCGGCGCGCACCATCCGGTAGGCGATGTAGTTCGTGCAGTTGTGCCCGGCGTACATCCGCCAGTACATCGTCCTGCTGGCCGCGCCGTAGCCGTTGTCGGACATCCCCAGCTTGGCGCAGCCGGCGTAGCCGGTGCACAGCGTGGTCACCGTGGCCTGCGCCGGGAGGGCGCCCACGGTGACGCCCAGACCACCGGCGAGGAGGAGGCTGAGCGCGAATGCGGCAAAACGCCCAGACGTGTTCACGAGATGGGAGTGTAGTGGCAAAAAGAGATCTGAGTGACGAAATCGATCGTCAGTCAAGACGCCACGCCGTGTGTCTGCGACAAATGACAACACTGTGATCTGTGGGTGGCATCGACCGTTGCCGCTCGGGATCCGAAGTGGCGCCCGCGTGGGAACATGCACCATGGAGAACGTGCGACCCATCGAGACCTGGCTCACGGACATGGACGGCGTCCTCGTTCATGAAGAGGAGCCGATCGCGGGTGGCGCGGAGTTCATCGAGGCGCTCAAGGAGTCCGGCAAGCAGTTCCTGGTGCTCACGAACAACTCGATCTTCACGCCCCGGGACCTGCGCGCTCGGCTGCTGCGCAGCGGGATCGACGTGCCCGAGGAAGCGATCTGGACCTCCGCGCTGGCCACCGCCGACTTCTTGTCAGACCAGCGACCCGGAGGCAGCGCGTACGTCGTCGGCGAGGCGGGCCTGACCAACGCCCTGCACGACATCGGCTACGTGATGACCGACCACGACCCGGACTACGTGGTGCTGGGGGAGACGAGGACCTACTCCTTCGAGGCGATCACGCGGGCGATCCGGCTGATCGAGGCAGGAGCACGGTTCATCGCTACCAATCCCGACGTGAGCGGCCCGAGCATCAACGGGCTGCTGCCCGCGACCGGATCGGTGGCTGCTCTGATCAGCACGGCGACCGGCCGCAAGCCCTACTTCGTCGGCAAGCCCAACCCGTTGATGATGCGCAGCGCCCTGAACCGGCTCGAGGCCCACTCGGAGACCACGGTGATGATCGGCGACCGCATGGACACCGACATCATCAGTGGTCTCGAGGCAGGCATCCGTACGGTGCTGGTCACGACGGGCTCCACCCGGTCGGACCAGGTCGACACCTTCCCCTACCGGCCGACGCGTGTCATCGACTCGATCGCGGACCTCGTGGAGCTGGCGAGGCAGCCTGCCGGCGAGATGTGAGGGCCACGCGCCGGCCGCGGCTCACTTCGAGGGTGCTGGGAACGTGCAGGTGATCTTGGGATTCTTGCCGAAGTAGTTCAGCGGCCCGAAGGCCACGGTGAGGGCGGTGTCACCCACCGTCTTGCAGCCGACGTCAGTGGTGCTGCCGAAGTATCCGCGCTGGTAGGCCGCGAAGACTCCGACCGCGAGCCACACCACGACGACGATGCCGATCAGGTTGCGCATGGTCCCTCCTCAGCCGAGCCGAGCGCTCGTCGGTGACCATGGTGCACTGGTCGACCCCGGTAGCGCACGCGCCACGACGGAGGGCGGCGGAACCCTCAGGTCGCCCGGCGGTAGGACGGGGCCGTGTCTGATCCCCACCAGGCTTCGGTCGCGTCGCTCGAGCTCGTGATCTCGTCCTCGGGGAGCTCGCGGACCGCGGCGAGCAGCGTGGTGGGCGAGCTGGCGTAACCGGGGGTGACCGAGGCTCGCAAAGCCTCCTGGCCCTGGCCACGCGACATCTCGGACGGCACCACCAGCAGGCACAGCTCGGTGCGCTCGGAGGTCATCAGGACGACCACGTGGGTGTCGTCGCTGGGGTCGAAGCCGGCCTTGACGTAACCGCGCTTGGTGGGCACCCGTCGGGGCGCGTCGTCCCAGTCGGGCGCTGAGTAGATCACACGCACGATCCGGCCGAGCTCGGCCGGGAAGTTGTCCACGAGATCGCCGAGCTCGGTCGTCAGGTCGCGGCTCTGGGGCCACCACCCACCGTCGAGCGGCTGGCTCTTCGGCTGCTCGACCAGGCGCAGCCGCAGGGGCAGGCGCGGAGCGCGGGGAGCGGCCTGAGCCTGCGGCTCTGCATCGGTGCGGGTCGTTGCTCGTCTTGACGTGGCCATGTCCACCTCTCGACCGTCCTGAAAAGGGCTCCGAGGTGAAGGCTGCATCACGACCGGTCACCCCCAATCTACAGGCCACCCAGCGCCCGTCCGTCACCAGAGCAACCCGATCCGCGCCCTACGATCACGGTTGTGATCAAGTACATCGGCTCCAAGCGGGTCCTGGTGCCCGTCCTGGGGGCGATCGCGGCGGCGGCGGAAGTGACCACCGCCGTGGACCTGTTCACCGGCACGACGCGGGTGGCCCAGGAGTTCAAGCGGAGGGGGATCGAGGTCACTGCCACGGACGTGGCTTCCTACAGCGAGGTCCTCAGTGACTGCTACATCGCGACCGATTCCGCGGTGGTCGACACCGACGCCCTGCGCGACGAGGTGGACCGACTGAACAGCCTGCCGGGCGAGCCCGGCTACGTCACCCGCACCTTCTGCGAGGAGTCGCGCTACTTCCAGCCTCGCAACGGCGCCAGGATCGATGCGATCCGCGCGGCGATCGACCGGGACCATCCCAGCGGGCACGTCCGGGCGATCCTGCTGACGGCCCTGCTGATCGCCGCCGACCGCGTCGACTCGACCACCGGGCTGCAGATGGCCTACCTCAAGCAGTGGTCGCCGCGTTCGGGACGAGACCTCGAGCTGCAGGTCCCGATCCTTGTTCCTGGGCTCGGGCACACGGTCCGTGGCGATGCCATGGAGACCGTCGACGCCCTCGAGCCGGTGGGCCTGATGTACCTGGACCCGCCGTACAACCAGCACCGGTACTTCACGAACTACCACGTCTGGGAGACGCTGGTGCGCTGGGACGAGCCCGAGCACTACGGGATCGCCTGCAAGCGCATCGATGCTCGGGAGGACCACACCCGCAGCGTGTTCAACCGCAAGCCCACGATGCCCGGTGCTCTGGCGGACCTGATCGGCCGCGCCCGGGCCGACCTGCTGGTGGTCTCCTACAACGACGAGTCCTGGATCACCCCGGCCGAGATGACCACCGCGCTGCGGGGGGCGGGGCACGAGGTCGTCGAGGTGCTGGCCTTCGACTCCAAGCGGTACGTCGGTGCGCAGATCGGCATCCACGGACCGACCGGCGAGAAGGTGGGCGAGGTCAAGCGGCTGCGCAACGTCGAGTACCTGTTCGTCGCCGGTGCTCGCGATCACGTGGAGGCCGTCTGTGCAGCGGTGGGGTCGGCGAAGCAACTACCAGCCTGAAATCCCCATAAAACGCATTGTTTCTTTCGAATCGTATGAAACGGGCGATATCGGTATGTAGCGTTAGATATGGCACCTCCCGGCCGGGAGGCTCTCCTGACCACGGCGCTGGTCTCCCGGCCGGGCGGGCCGTACTCGTGTCGTGGACTCAGCGTCCGTCGGCGTGGGCTGCGTCGCGGATCTCGCCGACGAGCTCCTCGATGACGTCCTCGAGGGTGGCCACACCCACGAGCTTCCCCTCGTCGTCGAGGACCCGCGCCATGTGCGCGCCCTTGACCTGAAGGGTCTGCAGCGCGGTGACCAGGGTGTCGGAGGCGCGGACGGCGGCGAAGGGACGGATCCACGTGTCCTCGACCATCCGCGCTCGACCGTGCGGATCGGACTGCAGCACGTCCTTGATGTGCAGGTAGCCGACCAGGTCGTGGTCCTCGCCGACGACCGGGAAGCGGGAGTAGCCGGTCTCCGCGCAGACGAGCTCGACGTCGGAGGCTCGCGCACCCCGTTCGACGGTCTCGATCTGTCCCAGCGGCAAGAACACGTCCGCCACGGTGCGCGAGGTGAACCCCAGAGCGCCCGCAAGCCGCTCGTACTCACCCTGGTCGAGCATGCCCTCGTCGTGGGACTCGTCGACCATCGCCTCGACCTCCTCCAGGGTGAAGGTGGAGATCACGTCGTTGCGCGGCTCGACCCCGAGGCGACGCACGATGAAGTTCGCGGTGGCGTCGAGGGCGTAGACGATCGGCTTGAGCACGGTCACGATCGCCACCATCGGGGGGCCGAGCACCATCGCCGCGCGTTCGGGACCCGCCAGAGCCAGGTTCTTCGGGACCATCTCGCCGAGCACGACGTGCAGGTAGACCACGCACGTCATCGCGATCGTGAACGCCACGGGGTGCAGCCAGGCGTCCGGGAGGTTCACGGCGTGGGCCGCGGGCTCGATCAGGTGGGCGAGTGCGGGTTCTGCCACGGCCCCCAGGCCGAGCGAGCAGACGGTGATCCCGAACTGGGCCGCGGCGATCATCTGCGAGAGGCCCTCCATCGCCCGCAGGGTGGTCCGGGCGACGCGCGAACCGGCAGCGGCCTTCGGCTCCACCTTGGTACGCCGGGCCGAGACGAGCGCGAACTCCGCGCCCACGAAGAAGGCGTTGCCGAGCAGGAGGAACAGTCCGAGCCACAGTGCTGCCTGGGTGCTCATGCGGAACCACCTCGTCGGTGGTTGCGGCCCCGGCTGCGCTCAGCGGGGCGGCGGTCGCCTGCTGGGTCGACGGTGCGCCTCTCGGCGCCTGACCCGTCGGGGGCGGGGTGGCCGGATCGGTCGTCGGGTTGTTCGTCGGATCGGTCGCCGGCTTGAGGCACGAGTCGCTTGATCGAGATCCGGTCGACCCGGAGGCCGTCCATCCGCTCGACGCGCATCAGTGCGTGCTCCTGGACCGGCTCCTCGTCGTCGTCCTCGGGGATGACGAGTGGCAGCGGGACGAGGACCCTGTCGCCGCGGACCGGGATCCTGCCGAGCTCCCGGACCAGCAGTCCGGCGACGGTGTCGTAGGCGTCGTCCTCGGGCAACTTGAGTCCCGTGGCGTCGGCGACCTCGTCGGGTCGCAGCAGTCCCGAGAGGATCCACGAGCCGTCGGGTCGTTGCCTCAGTCGTGAGCCGTAGCGGTCGTGCTCGTCGGAGATGTCGCCGACGATCTCCTCCACCACGTCCTCGAGCGTGACGACACCAGCCGTGCCGCCGTACTCGTCGGAGACGATCGCCATCTGGAACCCCTCACCACGGAGCAGCGAGAGCAGCGGGTCGAGGCGGAGGGACTCCGGGACGACCGTGGCCTCCACCATCACCTCGCGGACCAGGGTGTGCGCGCGCTCGGAACGGGGGACCGCGACCGCCTGCTTGACGTGCACCGAGCCGACGACGTTGTCCGAGGTGCCCTTGATCACCGGGAACTTGGAGAAGCCCGTCGAGCTCGACAGCTCGATGACCTCGCTGACCGGGTCGGTCGCGTCGACGCAGGCCATCTGCACACGCGGTGTCATGATCTCGCCCGCGGTGCGAGGACCGAAGGCGATCGAGCGCTGGACGAGATGGGCGGTCTCGGAGTCGAGGGTCCCCTCGCTGGCCGAGCGGCCGGCGAGCGAGGCGAGCTCGTCGGAGGAGCGGGCCGAGCGGAGCTCCTCCTGGGGCTCCACGCCGAGCGCCCGGACGATGGCGTTCGCCGAGCCGTTGAGCACCTTGATGGGGTAGGTCATCACAGCGGTGAACCCGCGGATGAAGGCCTGGGTACGGCGCGCGACGGGGAACGGGATGGCGATGCCCAGCTTCTTGGGCACGAGCTCTCCGAAGAGCATCGTCGCGATCGTGGCGAGCGTGAGTCCCAGCGCGACCGAGATCGTCGTCAGTGCTCCGCCGGTGACGCCGATCGCCGACAACGGCGTCTGGAGCAGCTTCGCGATCGCCGGCTCGGCCAGGACCCCGATCACCAGGTTCGTCAGCGTGACCCCCACCTGGGCCCCCGAGAGCTGGGTGGACAGGCTGCGCAGCGCCTGGCGGACTCCCTGCGCCTGGTGGTCGCCCTCACCGGCGGCCTTCTCGACCGCGGACCGGTCGATCGCCACGAAGGAGTACTCCGCCGCCCCGAAGACGCCGCAGGTGAGCACGAGGCCCGCGGAGATCCCGAGCAGCAGCCATTCCATGCGCCCATTGTGGGGGGTCTGGCTCCGGGCGTCCGCATCGGGAACCGCCGCAGGGTCCGCGGACGTTGGAAGAGGTGAGAGGGGTGGAGCCCGTGCTGAGGTTCTCCGGTGCAGCGATCAGCCACGGCGGGCTGGTGCGCGCCGACAACGAGGACTCCGGCTACCTCGGTCCACTCTGCATGCTCGTCGCCGACGGAGTCGGGGGTGCTGCGGCGGGCGAGGTCGCCTCGGCGACTGCGGCGTACGTCGTCTCGGAGCTGGCCCTGGGCGGTGCGCCGCCGGATCCTGTCGACCGGCTGCGCGGTGCCGTGCGGATGGCCCAGGAGCAGGTCAGAGCCGGTGTGCGGAAGGACCCGGCACGCACGGGGATGGCGACCACGCTCACCGCCCTGGTCAGCGACGGACAGCGCTTCGCCCTCGCCCACGTGGGCGACTCGCGTGGCTACGTCCTCCGCGACGACCGGCTCACCCGCGTGACCACCGACCACACGTGGGTGCAGCGACTGGTGGACGAGGGGAGTCTTTGCGAGGACGAGGTGGCCCACCACCCCTGGCGTCACGTCCTGACCCGCAGCGTCAACGGCTCACCCGAGGAGGTCGGCGACGTCACCCCCCTCCGGCTCCTCGAGGGCGACCGGGTGCTGCTGTCCAGCGACGGGCTCACCGACCTCGTGCCCGAGGTGCGCATCCAGCGGTTGTTGGTCGGCAGCTCCGACCTCGCGGCCGCGAGGAGCCTCGTCGATGCAGCCCTCGCTGCGGGCGGGACCGACAACGTGACGGTCCTGCTCGCCACCGTGGTGGCCGGAGGAGCGCTGAGGTCCGACCCGCAGCTCGTCGGCGCCGCGAGCGACCCGCACAACGTGGTCGACCTGGCGGCCGTCCGGATGCCCCGCATCGCCTGAGTGGAGTCGGGTCAGGCTCCACATCTCCGTCATCGCGGACATAAGCGACACGCCGAACGGCCCAGAAGTGCGATTGGCTGGCAACTCGGCCTCCCATCGGTCACAATGGGCTCACAAGTTCACACGCTCACCACGTCACTGCGACTGCTGCTTGCTTCACCATTCGAGACCGCTGGGGAAGGCGTATCTCGACGCCGAAGCAAGAGGAGGTCCGTCGTGACTCGAACCGCTGTGCGTGGAGTTGTCTACATCCACTCGGCCCCGTCCGCGTTGTGCCCACACGTGGAGTGGGCCGTAGGTGGCGTGCTCGGCATCGCTCCGAAGATGGAGTGGACTCCTCAACCTGCCCAGGCCGGGACCTACCGCACCGAGTACTCCTGGGTCGGCGACCCGGGAACCGGCGCGGCGATCACCTCGGCGCTGCGTGGCTGGAACCACCTCCGCTTCGAGGTCAGCGAGGAGCCCACGTCGAGCACGGAGGGGGCCCGGTTCTGCGCCACGCCCGCCCTGGGCGTCTTCCACGCCGTCACCGGCCTGCACGGCGACATCATGATCCCCGAGGACCGGCTCAAGGCCGCCGTGGTCAAGGCGTCGCTGGGGGAGACCACCCTCGAGCTCGAGGTCGACAAGCTGTTGGGCAAGCCATGGGACGACGAGCTCGAGACCTTCCGGTACGCCGGGGACGGCGTCGCCGTGCGCTGGCTGCACCAGGTCGTCTGAGCCTGGCGGATGCCTCGGACCGACGTCAGGGACGGCTGACGCGCACGCTGAGGTAGTCGACGAGGTCCCCGACCCGCACGAAGTCCTTGGCTGCCTCGTCCTCGATGCGTACGCCGAAGTGCTGGGCCGCGCCCTCGAGGATCTCCACCATCGACAGGGAGTCGATCAGCAGGTCGTCCACGAACCGCTGGGTCGGCGTGACCTCGGACGCCCGGCGCCCGGTGACGAGCCGGACGATCTCGGCCAGCCGTCCCAGGATGTCGGAGGAGTCCACGGCGACCCCGTCGGTGCGAGCAGGCATGTCCGAGACTCTAGTCAGAACACAGGTCCAGGTCGGGACCCGCCTCGAGCGCGCGCCTCAGGCTCCCCAGTCGCCACACCAGCCCGCGCAGACGTCCGAACCGCAACCAGTTTGGTCACATTGCGGTGCGGGGTGGTCCGGATTGAAATGAATTCTGGTTGACTTCGGTCCTGTTGTGCCCACCAGACCTCCAGGAGTGCGCGTGGAACAGGCGTCCGGCAGCGAGCTCCAGCGGATCACGATCCACGGACACGAGCGCGCCTTCGTGAAGATGGGCCAGGGGCCGGCGCTCCTGCTCCTGCACGGCCTGGGCTGCGACCACACCACCTGGTCGCCGGCCATCCACGAGCTGGCCCGGCACTTCACGGTGATCGCGCCCGACCTGCTCGGGCACGGCGCGAGCGCCAAGCCACGCGCCGACTACTCCCTGGGCGGATACGCCAACGGGATGCGCGACCTGCTCACCGTGCTGAACATCGACAAGGTCACCGTGATCGGGCACAGCTTCGGTGGCGGGATCGCGATGCAGTTCGCCTACCAGTTCCCCGAGCGCACCGAGCGGATGATCCTGGTCGCCCCCGGTGGCCTCGGCGCCGAGGTGACGCCGTTCATCCGCCTGATCACGCTGCCCGGATTCCACCAGGCCATGGGAGTGGCCACGCTGCCGGGCGTGCGTCACGTCGGCAAGGCGGGCCTCCGAGCCTTGTCGCGCACCGGGCTCCCTGCGGCGCGCGACCTCGGCGAGGTGGCGGAGATCTACGAGTCGTTCAAGGACCCGCGGGCCCGCGCCGCGATCCGGCACGTCGTGCGTGCCGTGGTCGACATGAGGGGGCAGATCGTCACGATGGTCGACCGGGCCTACCTCACCCAGGCGATGCCCATGCTGGTCGTCTGGGGCAGCGACGACCTCGTCATCCCGAGCAAGCACGCCGACAACGCGGCCCGGATCGCGCCCGGTGCGGTCGTCGAGGTGCTGCCGAACAGCGGCCACTTCCCGCACAAGGACCATCCCGACCGCTTCGCCAAGATCGTGCAGGACTTCATCAGGGCGACCCAGCCCGCGGCGTACCACCGGGGGCGCTGGCGCCAGCTGCTGCGCAACGGTCCCGCGGAGCCGAGCAACAGAGCCCAGGCGGGGGAGGCGCCCCTGCCCCCGGTCGCTCAGCTCCCGAAGCGCGGCGCCTGAGCCCGGCTGGTCACGCACACCGCCAGCCCCCGACCACCAGCCCCGACCACCAGCCCCGACCACCAGGATCGCTCCCGGGCCGAAGGGTGGTGAGTCACGGCGTCAGGCGTCGCCGCCCTCCTGCTTGACGTCGGCCACGGCGGTCGGGTCGTCGATCCGGTACTTCTCGAAGGCCTCGGCCACGACCTCGGGCTTGACCTCGCCCCGCTCCGCGAGTGCGCGCAGTGCGGTGACCACGACGCTCTCGGCGTCGACCTGGAAGAAGCGCCGTGCCGCCGGACGGGTGTCGGCGAACCCGAACCCGTCGGTGCCGAGGACGTGGTAGTCGGTCGGCATCCAGTGGGCGATCTGCAGGGGTACCGCCCGCATGTAGTCGCTGACCGCCACGGCAGGCCCCGCGGCGTCGGCGAGCTTGCTGGTGATGTAGGGGACCTTCGCCTCCTCCGTCGGGTGGTTCAGCGTCCACTGCTCCGTGTCGACCGCCTCGCGGGCAAGCTCGTTCCACGAGGTGACCGACCACAGGTCGGCCGCGACCCCCCAGTCCTCGGCGAGCAGGTGCTGCGCCTTCTGGATCCAGGGGAACCCGACGCCGGAGGCCATCAGCTGGACGCGAGGGGCGTCGCCGTTGCCCGCGATCTCGGGGGCGCCGGCGTAGTGGTAGATGCCCTTGAGCAGGCCCTCGACATCGAGGCCGTCGGGCTCCTTGGGCATCACCATGGGCTCGTTGTAGACGGTGACGTAGTAGATGACGTTCTCCCCGGCAGGGTGCTCGTCGGTCACGGTGTACATCCGGCGTAGGCCGTCCTGCATGATGTGCGCGACCTCGTGGGCGAACGCCGGGTCGTAGTGCACGACAGCCGGGTTGGTCGCCGCGAGCAGCGGCGAGTGTCCGTCGGCGTGCTGCAGGCCCTCGCCGGTCAGCGTCGTCCGCCCGGCAGTGGCGCCGATCAAGAAGCCGCGCGCGAGCTGGTCGGCCATCGCCCAGATGGAGTCGCCGGTGCGCTGGAAGCCGAACATCGAGTAGAAGATGTAGAACGGGATCATCACCTCGCCGTGCGTGGAGTACGACGATCCGGCCGCGGTCGCGGAGGCCATCGCCCCTGCTTCGGAGATGCCCTCGTGGAGGAGCTGGCCCTTCACGTCCTCGCGCCACTTGAGCAGCAGCTTGCGGTCGACCGACTCGTAGGTCTGGCCGAACGGGTTGTAGACCTTGGCGCTCGGGAACATCGAGTCCATCCCGAACGTGCGGTACTCGTCCGGAGCGATCGGCACCAGCCGATGGCCGATGTTCGGGTCCTTCATCCAGTCGCGGAGCAGCCGCACGACCGCCATGGTGGTGGCGATCTTCGCCTTGCCCGATCCCTGCTTGAGGTCGTCGTAGAGCCCGTCATCGGGGACCTGCAACGGCTTGGCCCGCACCACGCGCTTGGGCAGCGAGCCACCGAGCTGCTTGCGGCGCTCCATCATGTATTCCATCTCGGGCGAGTCCTTGCCCGGGTGGAAGAACGGCGCCGTGCCGGTGGCCTCGTAGGCCTCGTCGATGTCCTTGTCGCTCATCGGGAGGTAGAGCCGGTCGCGGAACTTCTTGAGGTCGTCGCTCTTGAGCTTCTTCATCTGGTGGGTGGCGTTGCGGCCCTCGAGCGACTCGATCGTCCATCCCTTGACCGTGTGCGCCAGGATGACCGTCGGCTGGCCGACGTGCTTGGTGGCGGCGTCGAAGGCGGCGTAGACCTTGCGGTAGTCGTGGCCACCACGCGGCAGCTTCTCGATCTGGCGGTCGCTCATGTGCTCGACCATCTTGCGCAGCCGCGGGTCCGGCCCGAAGAAGTGCTCGCGGTTGTAGGCGCCGTCCTCGACCGAGTAGGTCTGGAAGGCGCCATCGGGGGTGGCGTTCATCTGGTTGACGAGCACGCCGTCGACGTCCTGGGCGAGCAGTGCGTCCCACTCACGTCCCCAGATGACCTTGACGACGTTCCAGCCGGCCCCACGGAACTGCGACTCCAGCTCCTGGATGATCTTGCCGTTGCCGCGGACGGGTCCGTCCAGCTGCTGGAGGTTGCAGTTGATGATCCAGGTGAGGTTGTCGAGCTCCTCGCGCGCAGCGACGCCGATGGCGCCCAGCGACTCCGGCTCGGCCATCTCGCCGTCCCCGAGGAACGCCCAGACACGCTGCTGCGAGGTGTCCTTGATCCCACGGTTCTGCAGGTAGCGGTTGAACCGCGCCTGGTAGATCGAGTTGATGCCGGTGAGCCCCATCGAGACCGTGGGGAACTCCCAGAACTCCGGCATCAGCCGGGGGTGCGGGTAGGACGGGAGTCCCTTCCCGACGCCGTGCTGCACCTCCTGGCGGAAACGCAGCAGCTGGTCCTCGGTGAGCCTGCCCTCGAGGTAGGCACGGGCGTAGATGCCCGGCGAGGCGTGGCCCTGGATGTAGATCTGGTCACCGCCGCCCTCGAAGTCCTTGCCGCGGAAGAAGTGGTTGAAGCCGACCTCGTAGAGGCTGGCAGCCGACTGGTACGTCGCGATGTGTCCTCCGACCTCGAGGCCGGGTCGGTTGGCGTCGGAGACCATCACGGCCGCGTTCCACCGGATGAAGGCGCGGATGCGGCGCTCGACGTCCTCGTCGCCGGGGAACCACGGCTCCCGCTCGGGAGGGATGGTGTTGATGTAGTCGGTGCTGCGCAGGGCAGGCACTCCGACCGCCTGTTCGCGCGCGCGCTCGAGGAGGCGGAGCATGACGTAGCGTGCGCGGTCGCGGCCGCGATCGCCGACCAGGGAATCGAAGGATTCCAGCCAGTCCTGGGTCTCTTCGGGGTCGATGTCGGGAAGCTGCGTCGGGAGACCCTCGTGGATCACGGACGCGCGCCGGCCGGCCGTAGGCTTCTTGGTGTTGTCTTCGGTGTCGCTCACCAGATCATCGTGTCACTTTCGCGGGGCAGACGAAATCTACCCATGAGTACGTGGGCGCAGGCGGTCCGGACCCTGGTGGCGAAATGCCCCGGTGAGCCCGATCGCGCCGCGAGGTCCCGGGTCCCGCAGGTCGGGACGGGTTGCGCGTACCTTCACCGTCTAGTGGACTACACGCACCCAGCGGTCATTCGACCCTGGGCAACGACTGGGAAGAACAAGTGAGTGGAGGCAAACAGGTGAGCCCGAGCGCAGACCGCGCGGACGTCCAGCTGGGGGAGCGTCTGGGGTTGAAGCCCGGCGTCGTGGTGCAGGAGCTCGGCTGGGACGAGGACGTCGACGACGCGGTGCGAGCCGCGATCGAGGAAGGCATCGACGCCGACCTGGTCGACGGGGACTACGGCGACGTCGTGGATGTCGTGCTCCTCTGGTGGCGCGACGACGACGGTGACCTCGTGGACGCCTTGGTCGACTCCCTGACCGACCTCGTCCGCGGTGGTGCGATCTGGCTGCTCACGCCGAAGGTGGGCCGGCCCGGAGCCGTGGACGCAGCTGATGTGGCCGAAGCCGCGCCGATTGCGGGACTTTCCACGACGACGACCGTTGCAGTGGGCAAGGAGTGGACGGGCACCCGCCTCGTCGCTCCCAAGAGCTGAACCATCCCGCCGCACAGGAGGCCTCCACCCGATGTTCCAGCAGCTGCAGCAACAAGCCCTGCGCCACGTCCGGATGGTGAAGGTGATGGCAGCGTCGGGAGTGATCCGGCCCTACGGCCCCGTGACGCTGGCGGGCATCGGCAAGACCATCCTGGACTGGGGCATAGGGTTCGCGGGCGGGATGCACGCCCTGGCGATCCGGTCCCCGGACGCCGTCGGGCTGATCGACGAGCTCGGCGAGCTGACCTGGGCGGAGATCGACGAGCGGTCCACCCGGCTCGGCCACGCCCTCGGCGAGATCGGTGTCTGCGAGGGGGACAGCGTCGCACTGCTGTGCCGCAACCACCGTTACTTCGTGGACGCCTCGACGGCGCTGTCGAAGCTCGGGGCAGACATCCTCTACCTCAACACGGCCTTCTCCGCGCCCCAGCTCGGTGAGGTCTGCGAGCGCGAGAAGCCCGCCGCGATCATCTACGACGCCGAGTTCACCGAGCTGATCGACAAGTCCGGCATCAAGGCGGCACGCGTGCTCGCATGGCACGACGGCGACGACGGTGCTTCGGAGACCGACGACGTCCCGCGCGTCGAGGACCTGATCGAGAGGGGCTCGAGCGCACGGCATCCCGTCCCGGAGCACACCACCCGGCCGGTGATCCTCACCTCCGGCACGACCGGCACGCCGAAGGGTGCTCCGCGCGGTGAGTCCGGACTGGACGGAGCCGTGGCGCTGCTCTCGAAGATGCCGTTCAGGTCGGGCGGGCGGACCTACATCGTGGCGCCGCTGTTCCACACGTGGGGCTGGGCGCACCTGAACCTGGCCATGCTGCTCGGCTCGACGCTGGTGCTGCGGCGCAAGTTCGACCCGGCCGACTGCCTCGAGACCATCGAGAAGTACGACGTCGACGCCCTGATCGTGATCCCGGTGATGATGCAGCGCATCCTGAAGCTCTCCGAGGACGAGCGCTCCGGCGACTACTCGCGGCTCCGCGTCGTCGCCGCCTCGGGCTCGGCCCTGCCCGGTGACCTCGCCACGGAGTGGATGGACACCTTCGGCGACAACCTCTACAACACCTACGGCTCGACCGAGGTCGCCTGGGCCACGATCGCCCGGCCCGAGGACATGCGCGAGGCCCCCGGGACGGCCGGCAGGGCGCCGTACAACACCGTGATCAGGATCTACGACGAGAAGGACAACGAGGTAGAGGTCGGCGAGTCGGGCCGCATCTTCGTCGGCAACACCATGCTCTTCGGTGGCTACACCGGTGACGAGGGCGAGGGGAAGTCGATGATCGACGGCCTGATGTCCAGCGGCGACGTCGGTCGGCTCGACGACCAGGGACGGCTCTTCGTCGAGGGGCGTGACGACGAGATGATCGTCTCCGGTGGTGAGAACGTCTTCCCCAAGGAGGTCGAGGACTGCCTCGCCCGGCACCAGGACGTGGAGGACGTAGCTGCTGTCGGGGTCGACGACGACGACTACGGACAGCGGTTGCGCGCCTTCGTGGTCACCAACGGTGACGTCGACGAGGACACCCTGAAGGCACACGTGAAGGACCACCTCGCCCGCTACAAGGTCCCCCGGGAGATCGTTTTCCTCGACGAGCTCCCGCGCAACGCCACGGGCAAGGTGCTCAAGAAGGACCTCAAGGACTACGACGCGGACGGCAACGCCGGGCCGGGGGAGGGGGAGGACTGATGTCCGGTTCGTCTCCCGCTGCTGGCACCATGGCGGCATGACTCTGGCGATCGGCGACCCGGCTCCCGACTTCACCTTGCGGGACCAGCACGGTCAGCAGATCACGCTCTCGACGTACGCCCGCGGCAAGGCCGCGCTGCTGGTCTTCTACCCGTTCGCGTTCAGCGGGGTCTGCACGGGCGAGCTCAACGGCCTGCGTGACCGGCTCGGCGACTTCGAGACCGACGACACGACCTTGATCGCCGTGAGCTGTGACCCGCTCTACACCCAGCGTGCGGTGGCCGATCGTGACGGCATCTTCTTCCCGCTGCTCAGCGACTTCTGGCCGCACGGAGCGACGACGAAGGCCTACGGCGTGTTCAACGACATCTCCGGGGGACCGAGACGCTCGTCGTTCATCGTGGACAAGGAGGGACGGGTGGGCTGGATGGTGCACAACGCGTCTGGCGAGGCTCGCGACCTCGACGAGCACGCTGCCCGGCTGGCCGAAGTCGCTACCTCCGTCTAGTTCCAATGAGCCATTTTTCGCGATGGCCTTGGAAGCGGGCCCAAGATGAGGCAATCTTGTACATGTCGCGCCGCTGGTGACCCGAGACGCCAGCGGCGCGACTTTTTCATGCCCGGGTGATGTGGCGAGCGTCGAGGTCCACGACCCGACCGCTGGCGCTGGTCCGGACGGAGTGGGCGGTGCGCGAGCGCTCCCGTAGTCTGTGCGCGCGTGACTGCGTGCCGGGTCTCCGGGCGTGCCGTCCGAGGGCGTATAGCTCAGCGGTAGAGCACCTCGCTTACAACGAGGTGGTCGGGGGTTCGATCCCCTCTGCGCCCACGCCGGGACGGGTCAGAGTCGCCCGACCGGGAGATCCACGGTGAATGTGGCCCCGGTGGGCACGTTGGCCCGGTAGTCGACCGAGCCGCCGTTGACCTCCGCGAGGCGGCTCACGATGTAGAGACCGAACCCCGTCCCCGGCGTACGGGTGGCCACCCCCGTCCCGGCCCGGGTGAACCGCTCGAACAGGCGCGGTACGAACTCGTCCGGTACTCCCTCGCCGTGGTCCGTGACCTCGAGCCAGATCCGGCCGGCGCGCTCGCCGGTGCTCACGACGACCGGTGCGACGCCGTAGCGGATCGCGTTGCTGACCAGGTTGGTGACGATCTGGCGCAGGTGGAACGGGTCAGCGAGCGCGACCGGTGTTCCGTGGATCGCGACCTCGACCACGTCGCCACCGTGCACGACCGTCAGGGCCTCCCGCACGGCGTCCACCACGAGCGTGGGGGACTCCCGCTGGGTGATGCTGCCGTTGTCGAGGTTGGCCATGGTCAGGATGTCGTCGATCAGGGTGGTCAGGCGGGACGCGGCTGCCTCAGCGACCGTGAGGCGGTGCAGGCGGAGCTCATCGCTGCTCTCGGCCCACGAGTCGAGCAGCAGCTCCAGATGACCCGCGATGAGGCCGACCGGCTGCCGTACGTCGTGGCCGACCATCCCGAGCACGTCGGCGTTCAGCTCGTTGACCCGGTGCAGCCGCTCGTTGACCTCGACCATCTGACGAGCCATCCGGTTCGTCTCCGTGAGGTCCTGCATGATCCCGTGCAGCCGGATCACCGACCCGTTCGGCGCTCGCTCGCACCGTACGCGGGTGTGCAGCTCGCGGACCTCGCCGTTCGGACGGACCACGCGGTAGTCGGTGTCGTAGCCGTCGCCGGCCGTCATCGCCCGCTCCGCGATGCCGACCACTCGGTCGCGGTCCTCGGGGTGCACCAGCTCGGCGAGCTCCTCATAGGTCGGGGTGAACGAGTCCGGGTCTGTTCCGACGATCTGGTGCATCTGCCGGGACCAGGTGATCTCCAGCGTGGCAGGGTCGAGGGTCCAGCTGCCGAGATCGGCCAGCTCCTGGGCCTCCTCCAGCAGCTGTTGGGCCTCGATGCGCGGGGTGATGTCGATGATGAGCACGAACAGGCCCTGGACGTCCCCGTCGACGACGTCCGGCACGTAGGACACCTGCGCGTGCCGGGTCCTCCCATGCAGGTCCACCACCGTGCGCAGGAACTCCTGCTCCTCGCCCGCGAGGGCCAGCTCGACGAACGGGAGCACCTGCGCGTAGTCCTCCGGGCTGAGCACCTCCTTCATGTGCAGACCCTCGATCTCGTCGGGGTCCAGCCCGAACCAGGTCCGGTAGGCCTCGTTCGCGACGATGAGGCGCAGCCCGCGGTCCCAGCACGAGGCCAGCGCGGGCACACGGTCGAAGAACAGGCGCAGACGCCGGTCCTGGGCGCTGCGCGCGGCAGTCGCCGGAGATCGCTCCGGTTCTCGGTCCACCTGTCGATTCTGCCTCGGTGCGGTGCCTGTCACTACGGCCATAGGTCCCATATCCGGATATGAACGAGTCTCGCCGGGACGGGTGCTGCTCGCTATGTTGGGCAGGTCCCTTCCGTGAAGAGAGGCCCCCGCCGTGATCGTTCCGTTCAGCGCGTCCGACTTCCTCGACCGAGCGCAGGCTGTGTATGCCGAGCGCACCGGGATCGTCGACGAGCCCGACCAGCCCGCGGCGTCGCTGGGCGAGGTCAGCTACGCACGGGTGAGCGAGCTCGCCGCGGCCCAGGCGGCGAAGCTGGACGAGCTCGGCATCGGGTTCGGGGACCGGGTGGCCTACGTCTCGCACAACAGCGCTCGGCTGTTCACGGCCTTCTTCGGCGTGACCGGCTACGGCCGGGTCCTGGTGCCGATCAACTTCCGTCTCTCCGTCGACGAGGTGAAGTACATCGTCGAGCACTCCGGCGCACGCGTGCTCTACGTGGACCCGGAGCTCGCGGACACACTCGAGGGCGTGCAGTGCGAGCACAGGTTCGTGATCGGCGACGACGAGAACATGTACCTCGAGAACACCGAGCCCCAGCCCTGGGAGCGCGAGGAGAACGCCACCGCGACGATCAACTACACCTCCGGGACCACCGCCCGACCCAAGGGCGTGCAGATCACGCACCGCAACATCTGGACCAACGCCGTCACCTTCGCGATGCACACCGGGGTCACCGATCGCGACGTCTACCTGCACACCCTGCCGATGTTCCACGCCAACGGCTGGGGAATGCCGTTCGCGATGACCGGGATGGGGGTCGAGCAGGTGGTGATCCGCAAGATCGACGGCGCCGAGATCCTCCGCAGGGTGCAGAAGCACGGCGTCACCGTGATGTGCGCCGCGCCGGCCGTCGTGGCGTCGGTCCTCGAGGCAGCCGAGAGCTGGAAGGAGGAGACCGGGAGCGAGATCCCAGGTCGCGACAAGGTACGGATCATCGTCGCCGGTGCACCACCTCCCACGAAGACCGTGGCCAGGGTCGAGGAGGAGCTCGGCTGGGAGTTCATCCAGATCTACGGCCTCACCGAGACCTCGCCGCTGCTCACCGTGAACCGGACCCGCGCCGAGTGGGACGACCTCCCGGCCGAGGAGCGCGCCGCCAACCTCGTCCGCGCCGGTCAGCCTGCGGTCGGCGTCACGCTGAAGATCTCCGACGACGGAGAGGTGCTCGCCCGCTCCAACGTCGTGCTCGAGGGTTACTGGGAGCAACCCGAGGAGACCGAGGCATCGCTCCGGGACGGTTGGTTCCACACCGGTGACGGCGGCGTGATCGGGGACGACGGCTACCTCACGATCCAGGACCGCAAGAAGGACGTGATCATCACCGGCGGGGAGAACGTCTCCTCGATCGAGGTCGAGGACGTCATCTTCTCCCACCCCGACGTCGCGGAGGTCGCGGTGATCGGCGTACCCGACGACAAGTGGGGCGAGACGATCAAGGCGCTGGTGGTCAGGACAGAGGACTCCGAGCTCACCGAGCAGGAGCTGATCGACTACTGCAAGGGCAAGGTCGCGCGCTACAAGGCGCCGTCGTCGGTGGAGTTCCGCGAAGAGCTCGCTCGCACCGCCACCGGCAAGCTGCAGAAGTTCAAGCTGCGCCAGGAGTACTGGGAGGGTCGGGAGCGGCAGGTCAACTGACCCGCAGCCACGGCGGTGGAGTGCAAGCCGTGGTCGTCGGTAACCTCGGCCCATGCCGACCCTGGGTGACGTCACCTCCCTGCTCGACGAGTGGTTTCCCCCTCAGCACGCGGACAGCTGGGACGCGGTCGGGCTGGTGTGCGGCGATCCCGACACCGACGTACGCCGGATCCTGCTGGCCGTCGACCCGGTGACGGCCGTCGCCGACGAGGCGGTCGCCGGGAACTTCCAGCTGCTCCTCACCCACCACCCGTTGCTGCTCACGCCGGTGCACGGCGTGGCCGCCACGAACCCCAAGGGTCGTGTCGTGCATCGGCTGCTCGGCGCCGGCTGCGGGTTGTTCACGGCCCACACCAACGCCGACTCGCCCACCGGCGGTGTCTCGGAGTCGTTGGCCCTGGCGCTGGGCCTGGAGGACCTCCGGCCACTGCAGGCCGATGCCGGCCCGCCGCTGGACAAGATCGTCGTGTTCGTGCCCGAGGCCGCCGCCGAGCAGATCCGCACCGCGCTCGCCGGCGCGGGTGCCGGCTCGATCGGCAACTACGACTCGTGCACGTTCACCTCCCGGGGCGAGGGACGGTTCCGACCTCTCGCGGGGGCCAGCCCCGTCATCGGCACCGTGGGGCGAGCGGAGGAGGTCGCGGAGGTGCGCATCGAGACCGTGTGTGCCCGCGAGCGAAGGCCCGCTGCCGTGGCAGCGATGCTGGCCGCCCATCCCTACGAGGAGCCGGCCTACGACGTGGTCGAGCTCGCGGCCGTGGACGACCCGCGCCGAGGATCGGGGCGGGTCGGTCGGCTCACGTCACCCGTGACGCTGGCCGAGCTCGCGGAGCACGTCTCGGAGAAGCTCAGCCGGACCGCGCACGGGGTCCGGGTCGCGGGCGATCCCGACCTCGTCGTCCGGTCCGTCGGTCTGTGCGGAGGCGCCGGCGACTTCCTGCTGGGTGCCGCCCGTGCTGCCGGCGTCGACGTGTACCTCACCTCCGACCTGCGCCACCACCCGGCCTCCGAGCTGCGTGAGCACGGCACCCCTGCTCTCATCGACGTTGCGCACTGGGCGGCGGAGTCCACCTGGCTGCCGGTCCTGCAGCGGCGGTTGCGCGACGCTTGGGGGGATACGGTGGAGGTCGTCGTCAGCGAGACGAACACCGACCCGTGGACCTTCCGGGTCTGAGCCCCACAACTACATCAGGAGAATCCTCTGAAAGCCGACCCGTTCGTCCAGCTCAGGCTGCTCGACGTCCAGGAGCTCGACTCCCGGATCGACCACCTGACCCATCGGCTGACGTCGATCCCGGAGGCGGCCGCGCTCCGCGAGCTCGAGGAGCGTCGCACCACGGTGGCCAACCAGGTCCGTGACCTGCGCATCGAGGTCGACGACCACACCCGCGAGCAGAAGCGCGCCGACGCGGACGTGGAGCAGGTCAAGACCCGCCGGGCGCGCGACCAGGGGATGATCGACGCCGGGCAGATCAAGGACCCCAAGGCACTCGAGCGGATGCTCGGTGAGCTGGAGTCGCTGCACCGCCGGATCAGCTCGCTCGAGGACACCGAGCTGGAGGTGATGGAACGCCTCGAGAACGCCCAGCACGCACTGGGCGAGAGGTCCGCGGAGCTGACGGCCATCGAGGCCGAGGCGGCCACGCTCCGCGAGGCGCTGGAGGCGAAGGCGGGCGACCTGCACAGAGACCTCGAGGACGCGCGCGCCGAACGGGTCACGACGGCGTCCGGCATGCCCGAGGACCTGCTCGCCCTCTACGAGAAGCTGCGCGCACAGAAGGGTGGCGTGGGTGCGGCCGCGCTGCGGCGGCGCGAGTGCGAGGGATGTCGGTTGACGTTGAACGCCTCCGACCTCGGCATCATCGCCAAGCTGCCGACCGACGCGGTGGTGCGGTGCGAGGAGTGCGACCGGATCCTGGTGCGGACCGGGGAGTCCGGTCTGTGAGTGCGCAGCGACCCGACGGTGCCCGACGGGCCGTCGTCGTCGAGGTCGACGGCGGGTCCCGTGGCAACCCCGGGCCCTCCGCCTACGGCGCCGTCCTCAAGGATGCTGCGAGTGGCGCGGTGATCGCCGAGGCCGCTGAGGCGATCGGCCTGGCCACCAACAACGTCGCGGAGTACCGCGGCCTGATCGCCGGGCTGGAGCTCGCCGCACGGGACGCCCCGGGCGCGACGGTCGAGGTGCGGATGGACTCCAAGCTCGTCGTCGAGCAGATGTCCGGCCGGTGGAAGGTCAAGCACGCCTCGATGAGGCCACTCTTCGAGCAGGCGAAGGCCCTCGCCCCGGCCGGGACGACGTACACGTGGATCCCGCGGGCCGAGAACGCCCACGCCGACCGCCTGGTCAACCTCGCCCTGGACCGGCCGGAGAGCGCCCCGCCCACCGCTGCTGCCGAGGGTGGCAGCGATGGTGATAGCCACGGTGAACGCCGGGGTGAGAGCCGGGGGTGGGGTCCTCGGTCCAGGCCGACGACGATCGTCCTCGTCCGCCACGGGGTCACCGACCACACGATCGGCAAGCTCTTCTCCGGCGGGCTGGCCAGCGCCAATCCACCGCTGAACGACGAGGGCCGGGAGCAGGTGCGTGCCACCGGGGAGTGGCTGGCCCCGCTGGCAGGGACCTTCGACGCCCTGGTCAGCTCACCGGTGCGGCGTACGAGGGAGACCGCAGAGATCCTGGCGGAGCTCCTCGGCCTCGAGATCGAGGAGGAGCCGGCCATCGCCGAGATGGAGTTCGGCACCTGGGACGGGATGAGCTTCACCGAGGTGCACGAGAGGTATCCGGACGAGATCGCCTCCTGGCTCGGTGACCTCGAGTCGGCTCCGCACGGTGGCGAGAGCTTCCGGGAGGTGGAGAAGCGGGTCCTCGAGGGGCGCGACCGGATCGTCTCGTCCTTCGCCGGGAGGACTGTGGTCGCCGTCAGCCACGTGACGCCCATCAAGACGCTGGTCTCCGACGCGCTCGGCGCACCGCTGGAGGCGGTCTACCGGATGGAGCTCGCCCCCGCGTCGGTGACGGTGATCTCCTACTTCAACGCCGGCCCGGACGGCGAGATCCCGATGGCCAACCTGCGGCTCTACAACGGCCGGCCCACCGAGATCTTCGGCTAGCCTCGCCCGGACCGCCGCGCTTCGTGGTGGAGCGGCCGAAGGGCTCGCACCAGGTGGTGGACGTGGCCTTCGAGTCCTGCACGGGCCGCCTCACCGTCTCCCCGCGCCACAGCCCGCACCAGCCTCACGTGTGCCGCGGCAGCGTCACCGCGGACGCCCGCGTCGGCGTGCGCCATCCACAGCACGGGACCGATCTCGGCCTGCAGCACGATCTCCTCGTGCGAGAGCCTTGCCGACCGTGCGGCGACGGCGAGCGTGAGATGGAAGGCGCTCTCGGCCCGCAGCCAGTCACTGGCCACCCCGCTCTCCTGGACGGCCGGTGCCAGTGCCTCGAGGCGGGCGACGTCGGAGGTGTCGGCTCGAGTGGCGGCGAGCGCAGCACAGGTGCCGCCGATGGCGGCGTAGTGGTCGCCGAGGTCGCGCAGCTCGCCCTGTCCGAGCCCACGCAGTCTGTCCAGCATCGCCGACCGGCCTCCGTCGCGCGGTGCACAGACGAAGGAGCCCCCACGTCGTCCTCGGGTGGTGCGGATCAGGCGCGCCGAACGCAGTGAGCCGAGTGCCTCCCGCACGGTGACCGTCGCCACCCCGAGGCGGTCCGCGAGCTCGGTCTCCGAGGGCAGCGTCAGCCCGTCCGGCAGCACGCCCAGGCTGATCGCGTCGGTGAACCGACGAGTGATCGCCTCTGCGCGTCCGGCGGTCTCCAGCGGCGCGAAGAGCGCGGCGTAGGTGCCGAGCGCCAGCGGGTCCTCGGCCATCCGACCTCCTCGTGCCCGGGCCTACCTGTGTCCCAGACCGTGTGGTCCACTTCCTGGCAACGATCTGAGCACGGGACTTGCCGTCAAAACATATGGGGCCATAGGTTTTGACGCCAGACCGAACGAAGTGGTCAGCGACCAAGGAGGCCCATGTCCCCGGCACCCGGCACCGACCCTCGGCCGGGTTCGGATGCGCCTGCCATCCGGCTCACCGGTCTGCGCAAGGAGTTCGGCGGGCGTCCTCCGGTCGTCGCGGTCGAGGGTGCCGACCTGAGCATCGCAGCGGGGGAGTTCTTCTCCATGCTCGGACCCTCAGGCTCCGGGAAGACGACCGTGCTGCGGATGATCGCAGGATTCGAGCAACCGACCGCGGGCTCGATCGAGCTGTCCGGACGTGACGTGACGGCCACACCTCCCTACGACCGGGACGTGAACACCGTCTTCCAGGACTACGCCCTGTTTCCGCACATGACCGTGCAGCAGAACGTCGAGTACGGGCTGCTCGTGAAGAAGGTCGAGAAGTCCGAGCGACGCAACCGCGCGCACGAGGCGCTCGAGCAGGTCCGGCTGGGCGCGTTCGCGAGGCGGCGTCCCACCCAGCTCTCCGGCGGCCAGCGTCAGCGGGTGGCGCTGGCGCGTGCCCTGGTCAACCGGCCGAGCGTGCTCCTGCTCGACGAGCCCCTCGGTGCGCTGGACCTCAAGCTGCGTGAGGAGATGCAGGTCGAGCTCAAGGAGATCCAGCGCGAGGTGGGAATCACCTTCCTGTTCGTCACCCACGACCAGGACGAGGCGCTCACCCTCAGCGACCGGATCGCGGTGTTCAACGAAGGCCGCATCGAACAGGTCGGCAGTGCTCGGGAGATCTACGAGCAGCCCGCCAACGCTTTCGTCGCCGGGTTCGTGGGCACCTCCAACCTGCTGCGGGGCCAGGATGCGGAGGCTGTCACCGGCCGTGCCGGGACCTTCGGCATCCGACCCGAGAAGCTCACCGTCGCGCGGCCCGGGGGGTCGCAGCCGGCCGGCACGTCGTCGTCCTCCGGGACGGTCAGCGAGGTGGTCTATGCGGGACCGGTGACCCGCTTCATGGTCGACCTGGACACCGGGGGGCGGCTGATCGCGTTGGCCGGGAACGGTCCCAGCACGAGCCACGAGGATCTCCGCCGGGGCGATCCGGTGCACCTGTGGTGGCGCCCCGAACACCTCATCGAGGTGCACGATCGCGGCACCGACGCCAGCACGACAGCCAACCCACCCACCGAACAGAGGAGATCCTCGTGAGGACGACCACCAAGCTCGGCGCTGCCCTGATCTGCGCCACCCTCGCCCTGACGGGCTGCGGGTCGGACAGCGGTTCGGCCAAGAAGGGTCCGGGCGGCTTCGCCGTGCCGGACCTCAAGCCGCTCGACAAGCTCGGCACCGCTGAGGGTGAGGTGAGCGTGCTCGCGTGGCCGGGCTACGTGGAGGACGGCACCAACGACCCGAAGGTCGACTGGATCTCCGACTTCGAGAAGAGCTCGGGCTGCCAGGTCACCGTGAAGACGTTCGGCACGTCGGACGAAGCGGTGCAGCTCATGCGGACCGGCCAGTACGACGTCGTCTCCGCCTCGGGTGACGCGACCTTGCGGATGATCGCGGGCGGCGACGTCGAGCCGATGAACACCGACCTGATCACCAACTACAAGGACATCTTCGACAGCCTCAAGGACCAGAAGTGGAACTCGGTCGACGGTCAGATGTACGGCGTCCCGCACGGTCGCGGTGCCAACCTGCTGATGTACCGCACCGACCAGGTCACGCCGGCACCGGACTCGTGGTCAGCCGTGTTCGACGACGCCTCCAACTACGCCGGCAAGGTCACGGCGTACGACTCCCCGATCTACATCGCCGACGCCGCGGTCTACCTGATGGCGACCCAGCCCGACCTGAAGATCAAGGACCCCTACGCCCTCGACGAGAAGCAGCTCACCGCCGCCGTCGACCTGTTGAAGAAGCAGGGCGCGAACGTGGGCGAGTACTGGTCTGACTACCTCAAGGAGGTGCAGGCATTCAAGAACGGCTCGATCGTGGTCGGCACCACCTGGCAGGTGATCGCGAACCTGGCGGAGAGCGAGAAGGCCCCGGTCGCGGCGGTGCTGCCGAAGGAGGGCTCGACCGGCTGGTCCGACACCTGGATGGTCGGAGCCAAGAGCAAGCACAAGACCTGCGGCTACAAGCTGATCGACCACCTGGTCTCCCCGAAGACCAACGCCGCGATCGCGGAGTACTTCGGCGAGGCGCCGGGCAACCGACTGGCCTGCGCGGAGACGTCCGACCCGAACCACTGCAAGACCTACCACGCGGAGGACGAGGAGTACTTCTCCAAGGTGCACTACTGGAACACCCCGATCACCGCCTGCCTCGACGGCCGCACGGACGTCAAGTGCACCGACTACGCGGAGTGGACCAAGAAGTGGTCGGAGATCCGCGGCTAGCGAGACGGTACCGAGCGGAGAAGTGATGCGACAGCGCAGGACGCCCTACGCCCTGCTGGCGGCGCCGATGACCTGGCTGGTGGTCGCCTACCTCGGGGCCCTGGCGGCGATCTTCGCGACGGCGTTCCTCACCACGGACTCCTTCACCAACAAGGTCGTGGTGAGCTTCACGACGGAGAACTTCAGCCAGCTGTTCACCTCGACGTACGCCCGCATCATCGGCCGCACGTTGCTCATCGCGGCGCTCGTCACGGTCTTGTGCCTGGTCATCGCGGTGCCGTTCGCGTTCTTCATCTCGCGAGTGGCACCGCGACGGCTGCGGGGGATCCTGGTGGCAGCGGTCCTCGTGCCGCTGTGGGCGTCGTACCTGGTCAAGGCCTATGCCTGGCGGGCGATGCTCCAACCGCAAGGGGTGCTGGACTCCGTCTTCGGCAGCTCGCCCGGCTACGGGATGACGGCGGTCGTTCTGACCCTGACCTACCTGTGGCTGCCGTACATGATCCTGCCGGTGTACTCGGGTTTCGAGCGGTTGCCCGAAGCCCACCTGGAAGCGTCGGCGGACCTGGGGGCCTCAGCCGGCACGACGTTCCGCCGCGTCGTCCTGCCGTCCCTGACGCCCGCCATCGTCGCCGGGTCGATCTTCACGTTCTCACTGAGCCTGGGCGACTACATCGCGGTCCAGATCGTCGGCGGGAAGCTGCAGGTCCTCGGGACCGCGGTGCGGCAGAACATCGTGCTGGACCTGCCGTTCGCCGCCGCACTGGGGACGGCCTCGGTCGTGATCATGGTGATCTACCTGGCACTGGCCGGGCGTACCGGAGCACTGGACAACCTGTGAGCACGCGAGGAGGCGCCCGGTGAAGGTCGGCATCGGAGGCAAGGTGGGGCTGTGGGTCCTCGCCGTGGTGGTGCTTGCGTTCGTCTACGTGCCGCTGGCGATCGTTGCCCTCAACTCGTTCAACGCCGACCGCACGTTCGGCTGGCCCCCGCCGTCGTTCACCACCCAGTGGTGGTCGGCCGCCTTCCAGGCCGAAGGCCCGCGGCAGGCGCTCTGGACGTCGGTGAAGGCGGGACTCGGGGCGACCGCCCTCGCGCTCGTGCTGGGCGCGCTGCTGGCTCTCGCACTGACCCGGTTCGAGTTCTTCGGCAAGCGGACGATCAACCTGCTGGTCATCCTCCCGATCGCGTTGCCCGGCATCGTCACGGGTGTGGCTCTGCAGTCGATGATCCAGAACGTGCTGCAACCGGTGTTCGGCATCAGTCCGGGTCTGTTCACGATCATCGTCGGCCACGCGACCTTCTGCATCGTGGTGGTCTTCAACAACGTCAGCGCGCGGCTGCGGCGCATCGGAGCGTCGCTGGAGGCCGCCTCCGCGGACCTCGGGGCGCGCCCGTTCGAGACCATGCGACGGGTCACCTTCCCGCTGCTGCGGTCGTCGCTGATCGCCGGCGCAGTGCTGGCCTTCGGGCTGAGCTTCGACGAGATCGTCGTGACCACGTTCACCGCTGGGCCGGGCACCCCGACGCTGCCGATCTGGATCTTCAACAACCTCTTCCGACCCAACCAGGCTCCGGTCGTCAACGTCGTGGCCGTGGTGCTGGTGCTGATCTCGATCCTCCCGGTGTGGGCGGCGCAACGCCTGGGCGGGGGAGCGGCCGAGGAACGCATCTAGCGCCCACGTGACGGCGGGGCGTGGTCGTGGTCGGGCGGACGTTTCGACTGACGCCGCGTCGGACGACGGGGTAGCGTTCCCGAGTGAGACGCGACCCGCACGAGAACGTGGCGACCGTGCTGGTCGATCCGCGCGTCCTCGGCGACCTCGAGCTCGCGTTGATGGGGCAGGACCTGAGGGTGTGGCCCGTGCGGACCGCCCCGATCTGCGCCGATGGTCCCCGGATGGCGTTCCAGGTGCGTCGCAGGCTGCTCCTGGCACACCGCGACGAGTGGACCGCTGCCTCGGACTGGACGCCCGTCTGGATCGGCTTCGGGGACACATGGCGGCACGGGGACGAGCCGCTCCCGTGGGCGGCGCACCGAGCGCTGTGGCAGGCGCTGGACGCGTACGGCGCGCACGTGCGCTTCCATCGCAGGCTGGGAGGGGTGCCGGTCCTGCGACTGCCCGAGGACATCGACCGTTGACACACCACTGGGGCTGAACTCCCACGGCGCGTCCCGGGGGCGCGGCGGCTCCACGGTCAGCCGTCGGGTGGTGAGCGATCTGGTGGTGCGTTGTCGGGCGGCTCGGGTCGGGGCGGTGCCGTCGGCGGGTGCCGGGTGGTGGGTGGAGCTCGAACGTCGCGGGTCCGGTCCGGTGGATGGTCCAGGGTCCGTTGTGGA
>CAWFII010000026.1:0-89009 GCA_963815825.1 uncultured Actinomycetota bacterium
TGGTCGTGGGGCTGCCCCACCAGGACTTATTCGTGGTGCGCACCAACGACGAGCTACCGGATGCCCGGCTTCGCCGTCCGTCACCTCCGGGACCTCGGCCACGAGGACATCGCGATGATCTCCTCGTTGGAGGACAGTGACACCGCGTTCAGCAGCGCTCCCCTGCGGCGCACCGGGTTCAACCGTGCTCTTGGCCTGACCCGGCTCGACCACCACCACGTCGTGACCGGGCTGTGGGGGGTCGAGGGCGGCATCCAGGCAATGCGCCAGCTCCTGGACCGGTCCGAGCTCCCGAACGCCGTCTTCACCGAGTACGACGAGATGGCGTTCGGCGCCATCGTCGCGCTGCGCGAGGCCAAGATGCAGCCGCCACACCCGGTCAGCCTGATCGGCTTCGACGATCACGAGCTCTCCCACGTCGTCGACCTCTCCACGGTCCGGCAACCGGTCCAGGCGCTCGCGGCCGAGGCGGCCGAGCAGCTCCTGCGGCAGCTGCGTGGCGACGAGGGCCGCCGCGAGGTCGTGCTCCCCACTCAGCTGGTGATGCGCGGCAGCACGGCACCCGCCGACTGAGCGTCATGAGTCGGCCGTACGGCGCCCGGCTGTCCTGGAGTCCTCTCGTGCTGCCCGGCTGGCTCGCCCGCCGTGAGCTCGGCACGCAGCCAAAGGGATAATCGGTGCTCGTGTCCACCGATCCCGAGTTCAGATACTCCGACCTGCTGCCCACCGGAGCCGACGAGACGCCCTACCGGCTGATCACCACCGAGGGTGTCTCCACCTTCACCGCGGACGGGCGGACGTTCCTGCGCGTGGCTCCCGAGGCGATCCAGCAGCTGACCGCCGAGGCGATGCACGACATTGCGCACTACCTGCGCCCCGCGCACCTCGCGCAGCTGCGCCGGATCATCGACGACCCCGAGTCGTCCGGCAACGACCGCTTCGTGGCGCTGGACCTGCTCAAGAACGTCAACATCTCCGCCGGCGGCGTGCTGCCGATGTGCCAGGACACCGGCACCGCCATCGTGATGGGCAAGAAGTCCGAGGGTGTGCTGACCGGTGCGGACGACGGCGAGGCGATCAGCCGCGGCGTGTACGACGCCTACACGTTGCTGAACCTGCGCTACTCCCAGCTGGCGCCGCTGACGACCTGGGAGGAGAAGAACACCGGCACCAACCTGCCGGCGCAGATCGAGCTCTACTCGACGCCGGACAAGGACGGGAGGCCGGAGTACAAGTTCCTGTTCATGGCCAAGGGCGGCGGCTCGGCGAACAAGTCGTTCCTGTTCCAGGAGACCAAGGCCGTCCTGAACCCGGACCGGATGCTGCAGTTCCTCGACGAGAAGATCCGTTCGCTCGGGACGGCGGCATGCCCGCCGTACCACCTCGCGATCGTGATCGGCGGGACCAGTGCCGAGTTCGCACTGAAGACCGCGAAGTACGCCAGCGCGCACTACCTCGACAACCTGCCCACCGAAGGATCGATGAGCGCGCACGGCTTCCGGGACCTCGAGCTCGAGCAGAAGGTCTTCGAGCTGACCCAGTCGTTCGGGATCGGGGCGCAGTTCGGCGGCAAGTACTTCTGCCACGACGTCCGCGTGGTGCGACTCCCCCGGCACGGCGCCAGCTGCCCGGTGGCGATCGCGGTCTCCTGCTCGGCCGACCGACAGGCACTGGGCAAGATCACCGCCGAGGGCGTCTTCCTCGAGCAGCTCGAGATCGACCCCGCGAAGTACCTGCCCGAGCCGACGGACTCACACGTCGACGAGAGCGACGTCGTGCGGATCGACCTGAACCGCCCGATGGACGACATCCTGGCCGAGCTGAGCAGGCACCCGGTGAAGACGCGGCTCTCCCTGACCGGTCCTCTGGTGGTGGCCCGCGACATCGCGCACGCCAAGATCAAGGAGCGGCTCGACGCCGGCGAGGAGTTGCCGCAGTACCTCCGCGACCACGCGGTCTACTACGCCGGTCCGGCGAAGACCCCCGAGGGCTACGCCAGCGGGTCGTTCGGTCCCACCACGGCCGGACGGATGGACTCCTACGTCGAGCAGTTCCAGGCCGCCGGTGGGTCGAAGGTGATGCTGGCCAAGGGAAACCGCTCCAAGGTCGTGACCGAGGCCTGCCACGCGCACGGCGGGTTCTACCTCGGCTCGATCGGCGGCCCGGCAGCGCGGCTCGCGCAGGACTGCATCAAGGCTGTGGACGTGCTGGAGTACGCCGAGCTCGGCATGGAGGCGGTCTGGAAGATCGAGGTCGAGGACTTTCCGGCGTTCATCGTGGTCGACGACAAGGGCAACGACTTCTTCACCGACCCCTCCGGCGCCGTCACGGTGCCGATCAGCGGGATCCGGGTGCGCTCGCGCGAGGAGTGAGTGCCCCGGGGACTCAGGCGTGGTCGGTGGCCTGGTCGGCCGTCGGGTCCGCGGAGTCGTCGGACTCCTCGCTCCCGGTGCGCGCGTTCGGGCCGGTCTTGCCCTCCTGCACCTCGCCGCTCTCGGCGTCCGGGGCGCCGGCGACGGCCTGGTCGGGCATGATCGGCTCGCCGGCACCCTCCAGCGCGCTGACCTCCGAGACCTGTCCCTCGTCCTGGGCTCCGGGCATGGTGTGGTTCCTGTCCTGATCGGTCCGTCCCGACGACGGTCGCGGTCTCATCGACGGTACCCACCGGCCCCTGACACCTCCGCAGCTGCCGCCCCGGTGCTGGCTCTCCCCTCGGCGGTGGCCTAGCGTCATCCACGTCGTGGGTCGTCGACCATCCACCGCACGAAGCAAGGAAAGCTCGGGGGAGAACGTGGTGAGCGAGTACGTCGAGGTGGCCCGCGCCGAGTCCGACCGCGGCGAGGTCGTGCTTCGCCGCCGGTCCGAGGAGCGCGGCGCCGACACCCTGGAGCTCCGGGTGAACGGAGTGTTCGTGATGGACACCCGGGAGACCGGCTCCGAGATGGAGCTCGCGACCGCTGCGCTCGAGCTCGTCGACGAGCCGCGGCGCGTCGTGGTGGGCGGGCTCGGCCTGGGGTTCACCGTCCAGCAGGTGCTGGCCGACCCACGGGTCGAGGAGGTCCAGGTGGTCGAGATCGAGGAGGCCCTCGTCGGCTGGATGCGGGACGCGACGATCCCCCACGGCCCGGCTCTGCTGGCGGACAAGAGGGTACGCGTGGTCACGGCGGACATCTCGATGGCCATCGCGGAGGCGACCTCGACCTACGACCTGGTGCTGCTCGACGTGGACAACGGCCCCGGGCAGCTGGTCCACGCGACCAACGAGCCGATCTACGAGCAGGAGTTCATGGAGCGCACCAGGAGGATCCTGAACCCGGGCGGCGCCGTGGTGATCTGGTCGGCCGACCCCGCGCCCGGCCTGGTGCGGGTGCTGGAGCAGGTGTTCGGCAACTGCGCCGAGCACCGCTACGACGTGCTCCTCCAGGAGCGGCCGGAGCAGTACCTGCTCTACCTGGCCCGAGCCGGGTAGCGTCGAAGCCAATGCGGTCCTGATCGCCACCCGCCCGGCCCGTCGACGAGTCAGTCCAGCGTGATCACGACCTTCACGTCGTCGTCCTGTGCGGCGAACGCCTCCTCGAAGCGGGCCAGCGGCACCCGTCGGCTGACCAGCCGGTCCAACCAGGACAGGTCGGCGGCCGCCAGTGCCTCGGCCGCCTGCCGGTAGTGCCGAAGGTTGGCGTTCACCGAACCGAGCAGGGCGTCGTTCTGCAGCACCAGCTCCCGGTTGAGCGAGCCCGCGTCGATCCGCAGAGGGTGCCCACCGCTGGAGACCCCGGTCAGGCAGACGATCCCGTAGGAGTCGGTGCCGCGCATGGCGCCGACCACGAGCTCACCCACCCCGGTCGCCTCGATCACCACGTCGGGCTCGATCTTCGCGGTCACCACGTCGATGTCGTCGTGGTGGTACGTCGCGCCCAGGTCGGCCACCAGTCCGGGCTTCGGGCCGTCGGTGACCCGGTCGAGGACGTGCACGTCGAGTCCACGCTGACGGCCGAGCAGGGCCGCGAGCAGCCCGATCGGTCCGGCGCCGGTGATCAGCACGCTGGCCGGGTCGAACCAGGCCCGGCCGCCCACGCGCTCGACCTGCTCCCACGCCTTCGCCACCACGGTGGTCGGCTCCATCAACATGCCGACCTGCTCGAGCCGCGGGTCGAGCCTCACCGCGTAGTCGGTCTCGACGGTCCACTGCTCGCTGCTGTAGCCGTCGATCTCCTTGATCCCGCGCTCGGTGTAGCGACCGTTGCGGCACATGTCGAACTCCCCGCGCGCGCACGCCCCGCACGGCACCGGGTCGGGTCGGCGTACGACGCCCACGACGAGGTCGCCCTCGGCGAAGCCGCTGTCCGCGGGAGCCGTCCGGACCCTGCCGAGCGACTCGTGACCGAGGACCAGCCGCTCCCTTCCGCTGGGAGCCCAGCCGTAGTCGCCGCCGACGATCTCCTTGTCGGTGCCACACACCCCGATGGCCACCCCGTCCACCAGCAGCTCGTCCGGAGCGGGTTCAGGATCGGGGACCTCGGTCACGGCGAGGGTGTCGGCCCGGTTCGGGATCGTGGTGAGTGCGCGCACTCCCCCACCTTGCCGCGCGGCAGAACGATGTCCAAGCCGCCGGTGGCGCGACCCCGGTAACGTCACGGGCATGAGCTCCGAGAACAGCCAGACCCGGACCGAGCACGACAGCATGGGCGACATCGAGGTGCCACGGGACGCGCTGTGGCGGGCACAGACGCAGCGCGCGGTGGAGAACTTCCCGATCAGCGGGACCACGCTCGAGCCGGCGCACATCGTGGCGATGGCCCGGGTGAAGAAGTCCGCGGCGAGGATCAACGCCGATCTCGGCATCCTCACCGAGGAACAGGCGGAGGCCATCGCCGCAGGCGCCGACGAGATCATCGGCGGCGCTCACCACGACGCCTTCCCGATCGACGTCTTCCAGACCGGGTCGGGCACCAGCTCCAACATGAACATGAACGAGGTGCTCGCCTCCCTGGCCTCCCGAGCAGGCGTGGACTGCCACCCCAACGACCACGTCAACGCCAGCCAGTCGAGCAACGACACGTTCCCGACCTCCATCCACGTCGCCGCGGTCGAGGCGACCAGGGCCGACCTGGTCCCCGCGCTCGAGGTGCTGGCCGGGTCGCTCGAGGCCAAGGCGGCGGAGTTCGAGCACGTCGTGAAGTCCGGCCGGACGCACCTGATGGACGCGACCCCCGTCATGCTCGGCCAGGAGTTCGGCGGCTACGCCGCGATCATCCGCATGGGCATCGAGCGCCTCGAGTCCACGCTCCCTCGGGTCGCCGAGCTGCCGCTCGGCGGGACGGCGGTCGGGACCGGCATCAACACCCCCGACGGCTTCGCCGCGCGGGTGATCGCCGACCTGGCGGAGGAGACCGGTCTGCCGTTCACCGAGGCTCGCAACCACTTCGAGGCCCAGGGCGGCCAGGACGCGCTCGTCGAGCTCTCGGGGCAGCTGCGCACGATCGCCGTCGGGCTGACCAAGATCTGCAACGACCTGCGCTGGATGTCCTCCGGGCCGACCACCGGGCTCGCCGAGATCCACCTGCCCGACCTGCAGCCGGGCTCCAGCATCATGCCCGGCAAGGTCAATCCCGTCCTGCCCGAGGCGACGTTGATGGTGTGCGCGCAGGTGATCGGCAACGACGCCACCGTGGCGGTCGGCGGAGCCAGTGGCAGCTTCGAGCTCAACGTGATGATGCCGGTGATGGCGCGCAACCTGCTGGAGTCGATCCGGCTGCTGGCGCAGGTCGGGCCGTTGCTGGCACACCGGTGCATCGACGGCATCGAGGCCGACGAGGAGCGCTGCCTGGGCTACGCGGAGTCGTCCCCCTCGGTCGTGACGCCGCTGAACGCCTACATCGGCTACGAGGAGGCCTCGAAGGTCGCCAAGGCCGCGCTCAAGGAGGGTCGGACGATCCGCGAGCAGGTGCTCGAGATGGGGTACGTCGAGCGCGGCGAGCTCACCGAGAAGCAGCTGGACGAGGCGCTCGACGTGCGCACGATGACCCGCTCGGAGTAGTCGGTCGGGGCTGGCTGGTCGCTCAGTACCAGCCGGCACCCTGCTTGTAGGACCAGGCGGCACAGGCCGAGCCGTAACGGGCCTTGATGTAGCCCAGGCCCCAGCGGATCTGGGTCTCGGCGTTGCTCTCCCAGTTGGGTCCGGCCGAGGCCATCTTCGAGCCCGGCAGCGCCTGCGGGATGCCGTAGGCCGACGAGCTGGGGTTGTCGGCGTGGACGTTCCATCCCGACTCCTGCGACCAGATGTTGTCCAGGCAGCCGAACTGCGAGGAGGACATCCCGAACTGCGGCATCAGGGCGCGCGCGAGGGCCTTGGGGTCAGCGGTGCTGAGGTCCTCGGTCTTCGTGACGGCATGGCCCGAGGCGTTGGACAACGTGCGGGCCTTCGTCTGGTCGGCCACCGGGCGCCGGTCCCCGGTGGACCGCGACGCCCGCTCCACGCGGTCGGCCAGCTCGGACTCGGTGAGTCCGCCGGTCGGGGAGGAGGAGGAGGAGGAGGAGGACAGCGCTGCGGCGGCGCCGTCGATCGGTGACCCCTGGGCCAGCACCCCCGTGGAGACGGCGAGGCCGGTTCCGACCACGGCGACCGCCGAGAGGGCGGCGATGCCGCGGAGGCGACCGCCGAGGCGGCGGTGAAGCGAGGTCGTGGGCGCGCAACGATGCTTGGCAGCGTGCTTCTCAGACAAGGTGATCCCTAGCGTTGACGACATGGACGTCATTTCACGCTCAACGTGCTGGGGGGAAGCGCGGAGCGTACCGAGGAAGAGATTCCACCCTGTCCTATGGGCCCGGGCGGGTGCAAGTTGAACCGCCCGGTAACCCGCGTGACCTCGTTCACGGTCTCCGTCAAACCCGCGAGGACCGTGACATGGGTCACATCGTCATGTGCTCGAGCATCTCCGTGACCAGCGCCGCGATGGGCGACCGCTCGGACCGGGTCAACGTGACGTGCGCGAACAGCGGGTGGCCCTTGAGCCGGTCCACCACGGCCACCACGCCGTCGTGGCGGCCCACCCTCAGGTTGTCTCGCTGGGCGACGTCGTGGGTGAGCACCACCTTGGAGTTGGCCCCGATCCGCGAGAGCACCGTGAGCAGCACGTTGCGCTCCAGCGACTGCGCCTCGTCGACGATCACGAAGGCGTCGTGCAGAGACCGCCCGCGGATGTGGGTGAGCGGGAGGACCTCCAGCATGCCCCGGTCCAGGACCTCGTCGACGACGTCGGGGGTGGTGATCGCGCCGAGCGTGTCGAAGACCGCCTGACCCCACGGCGACATCTTCTCCGACTCGCTGCCCGGCAGATAGCCGAGCTCCTGGCCCCCCACGGCGAACAGCGGCCGGAAGACGACCACCTTCTTGTGGGTACGACGCTCCAGCACCGTCTCGAGGCCGGCGCACAGGGCGAGCGCCGACTTGCCGGTGCCCGCACGCCCACCGAGGGAGACGATGCCGATCTCGGGGTCGAGCAGCAGGTCCAGCGCGATCCGCTGCTCGGCCGAACGGCCGTGGATCCCGAAGGCCTCCCGGTCCCCGCGGACGAGGTGGACCCGCTTGTCGGCCTTGACCCGCCCGAGGGCACTTCCCCGGTCGGACATCAGCACGAGCCCCGTGTGGCAGGGGAGCTCACGCGCGTCGTCGAGGTCGATCACCTGGTCGGCGTACAGCTCGTCGAGCTGGGCGCCGGTGACGTCCATCTCGGTCATGCCCGTCCAGCCCGCGTCGGACTCGTGGATCTGCTCGCCGCGGTACTCGGCCGCGTCGAGACCGACGGCCGAGGCCTTGATGCGCAGCGGAAGGTCCTTGGAGATGAGCGTGACGCGGTTGCCCTCGTTGGCCAGGTTGCGGGCCACCGCGAGGATGCGGGTGTCGTTGTCCCCGAGGCGGAAGCCGGAGGGCAGCGAGTCCGGGTCGGTGTGGTTGAGCTCGACCCTGATCGTGCCGCCGAGGTCACCGACGGGGACCGGCTCGTCGAGCCGTCCGCTCTCGACGCGCAGCTCGTCGAGCATCCGGAGGGCGGAGCGGGCGAAGTAGCCGAGCTCGGGATGGTTGCGCTTGCCCTCCAGCTCGGTGATCACCACGACGGGCAGCACCACCTCGTGCTCCTCGAACCGCTTCAGCGCCCCCGGGTCGGCCAGCAGGACCGAGGTGTCGACGACGTAGGTACGGCGTACCTGGGCAGATGCGCGCTTCGCTGGTGCCACTGGGTTCCCCTTGTGACCGGTGCGCGCACTCCTGCACCCCGGTCCGCTAGCAGGTGTGCTCGGACCGGGACTGACGGCGGAGGCCTGAGTGCTGACCTCCGATGGTGCAGTGGCCGTGATCTCTCACGAACTTCGCCCTCCTGGTACGGACTGCTTCCCCGCAGACCGATACCTGAAAGTATGTCTCCGAACCCCACTTCCGGGAGCAACACGCCCGAACCCGGGTGAGTGGCCTCAGGCCCCGAAGCGGCGCTCGCGCTCGGCGTAGGCACGCACGGCGCGGAGGAAGTCCACCCTCCGGAAGTCGGGCCAGTAGGCCTCGCAGAAGTAGAACTCGCTCTGCGCGCTCTGCCAGAGCAGGAACCCGCCCAGACGCTGCTCCCCGCTGGTGCGGATCACGAGGTCGGGATCGGGCTGACCCTTGGTGTAGAGGTGCTGCGCGATGTGCTCGACGTCGATCACCTCGGCGAGCTCCTCCAGGGTGGTTCCCATGCCGGCGTGCTCGTGCAGCAGTGCGCGTACGGCGTCCGCGATCTCACGTCGACCGCCGTACCCCACGGCGATGTTGACGAGCAACCCGTCGTCGACGTCGCTGGTGGCCTCGGCGGCCTCCTTGAGCCGCTCGGCGATCCTGGCCGGCAGCAGGTCCAGTGATCCCACCGGGTGCAGCCGCCACCGGTGCTGCTTCGCGAGGGTCTCGACGGCGTCGCCGATGATGCCGAGCAGCGGCTCGAGCTCGCTGGCCGGCCGGTTGAGGTTGTCGGTGGAGAGCAGCCACAAGGTGACCACCTCGACGCCGATCTCCTCGCACCACCCGAGCAGCGGCTCGATGTTGGCCGCACCCGCGCGGTGGCCCTGCGCCGTGTCGGCGCCGACCGCCTTCGCCCAGCGCCTGTTGCCGTCGAGCATCACGCCGACGTGCTTGGGGAGGCGCTCGGTGGGGAGGCGACGGACGACCCTGGCTTCGTACGCCGGGTAGAGCACCCGGCGCAGTCCACGCTTCCAGTCCGCCACGCGTGCGACTGTACGCCGCGCGGCCTCCCGATCCGGGAGTCCTGGGCATCCCGGGTGTGGCAGCCCGAAGTAGCGTATGCCTGTGAAACACGACCCCACGTTGCCCGAGCGCGTGACCGAGAACGCGCACGAGGCCGTGGACCACGTGCGCAAGCGAGTCCGCTACGCCAAGGACGAGGTCAAGCCGAAGCTGCGGGGCTGGCTGCACGCCAGCACCGCTCCTCTGGCCCTCGCCGCGGGCGTCGTGCTGGTGGCTCTCTCCCCCACCCTGACCACGCGCGTGGGGTCGGCGATCTTCGCGTTCACGGCGCTGCTGCTGTTCACCGTCTCGGCGATCTACCACCGGGGCAACTGGTCGGAGCGGACGTGGGCGTTCCTGCGCAGGTTCGACCACTCGAACATCTACCTGCTCATCGCCGGCTCCTACACGCCGTTCACGCTCATCCTGCTCGACGGCAGCGCGCGCGTGTGGCTGCTGGTGATCGTGTGGAGCGGCGCGGCCATGGGCGTGGCGTTCCGGATCTTCTGGATCGACGCCCCGCGCTGGATCTACACGCCGATCTACTTCGCCCTGGGCTGGGTCGCGATCTTCTACGCCAAGGACTTCTCCTCGGCCGGCACGGCCGTGATCACGCTGATCGCGGTCGGCGGTGGCCTGTACACCCTCGGCGGCCTGGTCTACGCCCTCAAGCGCCCCGACCCGTTCCCGGCGTGGTTCGGCTTCCACGAGGTGTTCCACAGTTTCACGATCGCCGCGTTCGTGTGCCACTACATCGCGGCGAGCATCGCGACCTACCAGCTCAGGTAGGCCCACCCGGTCCGAGCGCCTCGACGAGGTCCTCGACGGTGGTCACCGGGCGCTGGCAGACCAGGTCGCGGCACACGTACGCCGCCGGTCTGCCGTCGACGAGATCGCGCTCGGCCGTCAGCGGGATCGAGCTGCTGCCCGGCTCGGCGGCCACCACGACCGCACCTCCCGGGGCGTGCCTGCGCGCGGCGCCCTCGAGCAGGTCCCGGTCCTGGCCGCGAGGACCCACGACGGCCACCTCGACGGGACCCTCGAGCGCCGTCTGGGCCGCCGCGAGCGACCAGCCGGCGAAGCGCGGGGACGAATCCGCGATGCGTCGCGAGACCCGCAGGGCGCTCTCCGCCGCCTCCCGGTGCTCTCCCGATCCGGTCAGCGCCGCATAGGCGAGCAGCGCGTGCACCACGGCGGAGTGCCCGCTGGGACTGGCGTTGTCGGCGGGGTCGCGCGGGCGGACCAGCAGCGTCTCGGCGTCGTCGGCGGTGTCGTGGAAGCCGCCGTCACCGGCGGCGAAGCGGGTGAGCACCGTGTCGAGCAGGACCCCCGCGCGGTCGACCCAGACCCCGTCCCCGGTCGCACCGGCCAGGGCCAGGAAACCGGTGGCGACGCAGCCGTAGTCCTCCAGCACGCCGGCGTGGGACCCGGCGACGCCGTCGCGTGAGACCCGCAGCAACCGGCCCGCCTCGAGGTGGGAGCCGGCCAGGAACTCGCCGCACCGGACCGCTGCGTCGACGTACTCCGCGACGCCGAGCAGCGTCCCGGCGTCCACGAGACCACTGATCGCCAGCCCGTTCCAGGCGGCCACCACCTTGTCGTCACGGTCCGGCCGCACCCGCTCGGCGCGCGCCGCCAGCAGCCGGTGCCGGCACGACTCCCACCTCGCTCGGTCGTCCGGCTGCGCGCGCATCTGCAGCGTGGAGGCGCCGTTCTCGAAGGTGCCCTGCTCGGTGACGGTGAGCAGGTCGGCCGCCCATGCTCCGTCCTCGGGGCCCAGGACCTCGGCGAGCTGCGCCGGCGTCCAGACGTAGAAGGTGCCCTCCTCCCCTTCGGAGTCCGCGTCCAGCGCAGAGGCGAAGGCGCCCTCGGCCGTGCCGAGCTCGCTGACCAGGAAGTCGGCGATGCCGCGGGCGACCCCGGCTGCGTCCGCGTCGTCGTGACGGACGGCCCAGTGGGAGTACACCGAGAGCAGCTGGGCGTTGTCGTAGAGCATCTTCTCGAAGTGCGGCACCACCCAGCGTCGGTCCACGCCGTAGCGCGCGAACCCGCCCGCGAGCTGGTCGTGGATGCCCCCGGCCGCCATCGCCACCAGGGTCCTCCCAGCCATCTCGACGGCTCGCTCCGAGCCGTGCCGGAGCAGGAACTCCAGCAGCATCGAGGGCGGGAACTTCGGTGCGTTGCCGAACCCGCCGTACTGCGCGTCGAAGTCGCGCTCGAGCTGCTCGACCGCGGCGTCGACAGCAGCGCGGTCGAACGCCAGCCCACCGGAGAGCTCCACCGACCGGGCCAGGGCGTCACGGATCCGCGTCGCGGCCTGAACCACCTCCCCGGACCTGTTCCTCCAGGCGTCGTCGATCGCCTCGAGCAGCTGCGGGAAGCTCGGCTGTCCGTGCCGCGGGCGGTCCGGGAAGTAGGTGCCGGCGAAGAACGGGCTGCCCTCGTGGTCGAGAACGCAGGTCATCGGCCAACCGCCCTGGCCGGTGAGCGCGACGGTCGCCTGCATGTAGACGGCGTCGACGTCAGGACGCTCCTCCCGGTCCACCTTGATGCTCACGTAGTGCTCGTTGAGGAACGCCGCGGTGGTCTCGTCCTCGAAGGACTCGTGGGCCATCACGTGGCACCAGTGGCAGGCGGCGTACCCCACGCTCAGCAGCACCGGCACGTTGCGCTCGCGGGCTTCCGCGAACGCCTCCGGGCTCCACTCCCACCAGTCGACGGGGTTGTCCTTGTGCTGGAGGAGATAGGGCGACGTGGCGTCGGCCAGGCGGTTCGGCATGCGGTCTCCCTCGGTCGGTATCCGGGGTCGGTATCCGGGTCTCCAGGGACCGTACCCACTGGTCCGCAGCGCACCGACGCCCGTGTGTGAGAGTTGGTCCGCGGTCGTGCGCGGACGACCCGGACGGAGGAGTGCCGCCATGAGCCGGTCGACGATCATGTCCCGCAGGGACCTGGACTTCCTGCTCTACGAGTGGCTGGACACCGAGGCGCTGCCGTCCCGGAGCAGGTACGCCGAGCACGACCGGGAGACCTTCGACGCGCTCCTCGACCTCTCCGAGCGGCTGGCCACCGAGGTGTTCGCTCCGCTGAACCGCCTCGTCGACACCGAGGAGCCGCGCATCGACGAGGCCGGCAAGGTGGTCCTCCCGGTCGAGGTGGAGCAGGCGCTGGCGGCCTACACCGGCTCCGGGTTGCCGACCAGCGTGTTCGACACCGCGCTCGGTGGCATGCAGCTGCCGTTCGTCGTCCACTCCGCCTGCTCGACCTGGTTCCAGGCTGCGTGCGTCGGCGTCTTCGCCTACCCGTTCCTCGCGGAGGGCAACGCCAGCCTCCTGGTCGCGCACGGTACGCCGGAGCAGGTGCGCACCTACGCCGTCCCCGTCGTCGAGGGACGCTGGTACGGGACCATGGCACTCTCGGAGCCCCAGGCCGGCTCCTCGCTCGGGGACATCACCACCCACGCCGAGCAGCAGGAGGACGGCAGCTACCGGCTCACCGGCACCAAGATGTGGATCAGTGGCGGAGACCACGAGCTCGGCGAGAACATCGTCCACCTGGTGCTCGCACGCACCCCGGACGCACCTGCCGGCACCAAGGGCATCTCGCTGTTCATCGTGCCGAAGCACCTGGTGGCCGACGACGGCTCCCTCGGCGAGCGCAACGACGTCGTCCTGGTCGGCCTGAACCACAAGATGGGCTACCGCGGCACCACGAACACCCTGCTGAACTTCGGCGAGGGGGCGTTCACACCGGGAGGACGGGCCGGCGCCGTGGCCTTCCTCGTCGGCACCGAGGGCGCGGGCCTCCCGGCGATGTTCCACATGATGAACGAGGCACGGGTCAGTGTCGGCGCGGGCGCGATGGCCCTCGGCTACACCGGCTACCTGCACGCGCTGCACTACGCCGAGGAGCGCACCCAGGGTCGGTCCCTGACGGACAAGGACCCGGCGTCGCCCCCGGTGCGGCTCGTCGACCATCCCGACGTACGCCGGATGCTGCTGGCGCAGAAGTCCTACGTCGAGGGCGCCCTGGCGCTGGTGCTCTACTGCGGTCGGCTCGTCGACGACGTGGCGACCGCGGAGACGCCCGAGGAGCGCGCCTCGGCCGACATCCTGCTCGGGATGCTCACTCCCATCGCGAAGTCGTGGCCGTCCCAGTGGTGCCTGGCCGCGAACGACCTCGCGATCCAGGTGCACGGTGGCTACGGCTACACCCGGGACCACGCCGTCGAGCAGCTCTACCGCGACAACCGGCTCAACCCGATCCACGAGGGCACGCACGGCATCCAGGCGCTCGACCTCCTCGGGCGCAAGGTCGTCCTGGACGACGGTCGCGGCCTGCAGCTGCTGGCGGAACGGATCAGGGCCACGATCGCCCGTGCCACTGACGCTGGTGCCGGCGTTGGCGCGGACGCGGCGACGTACGCCGCCGAGCTGGAGGCGCGGCTCGACGACCTGCTCCGTGTGACCTCGCGGCTGTGGCAGCAGGGCGACCCCGAGCAGGCGCTGGCCAACGCCACCCTCTATCTCGAGGCCGCCGGCCACCTCGTCGTGGCCTGGCTCTGGCTGGAGCAGCTGTTGGCGGCGGGGAGCGCCGAGGGAGCGTTCTACGAAGGCAAACGCGCCGCCGCACGCTACTTCTTCCGCTTCGAGCTGCCGACGATCGGCCCGAAGCTCGACCTGCTCGAGTCGCTCGACCGCACCACCCTGGACCTCGATCCCGACTGCCTCTGAGAGGGCGTCGAGTCGTCGCCGCGTGCCCCCGGGCGCGCGATGACACCCTCATGACATCCCTGTCACATTCCTGGGTTCGCGGACACGGTCCCGCAAGCCTTGACCCATGTGGTCCAAGCCCCGGGTGGCCGTGTGCACGCTCACCGCGCTCACCGCGCTCACTGCCGCCCTGACCGCAGCCGACCCCCCTCCACGGGACGGCGCCGTGGCGGTGACCGTCACCGGCGAACGGACCCCCTCGGTCTCGCCGGCACTCCTCGGTGAGCACGAACCAGTCCACGTGGCCTACGGGCTGACCGCCAACAGCCACGGGGCCCCTCCTGCCTCGGCGGCCGTGTCGCCGACGACCGGGGTCTCGCTGCGCCCGGAGCTGCAGAGTGCCTACTCCCTGGCGGTGAGCAGTGCCCCGCCCAGCTGCCACGTGCCGTTCAACCTGCTCGCGGCGATCGGTCAGGTCGAGTCCGGGAGCCTGGTCGGACGACAGATCGACAGCCACAACCGGGTGTCCCCGGCGGTCATCGGACCAGCGCTGGACGGCAAGCACCATGTCGTCACCGTGCACGACACCGATGCCGGCCAGCTGGACCACGACGCGACCTGGGACCACGCCGTCGGGCCGATGCAGCTGATCCCCGAGGTCTGGCGAGCCGCCGGCGTGGACATGGACGGCGACGGGACCCGCGATCCCCAGGACGTGTACGACGCAGCCGGTGCCGCGATGGTCTACCTGTGCGGGGAGGGTCGCGACCTCTCCGTCTCGCGGAATCTGCAGGACGCGATCCTGTCCTACAACCATGCTCCGGGATACCTGCAGCTGGTGCTGGACTGGATGGCCGCCTTCGATCGCAGCGACCAGGCGGTCGACCTGTTGGCCGTGCTCCAGGCGACGCCGCTGTCGCCGGTGCCGGCCGGCGACCTGATCGCGGCCATGGGCCCGATCACCGCGTCGATGAGCCCGCAGACGCTCGGGCCGGCACCCGCTCCGCTCCCCGGCTCCGCGGCCACGCCGGGTGCGGCCCCGTCGGGTGCGGCGCCGTCGGGTGCGGCGCCGTCGATGCCCGGCTCCTCCCTGACCGCGTCGCCTCCCGGCCCGCAGCCGACCCCGGGCATGTCGCCGCTGCCGGCGCCGGGTCCGTCGCCGGGCTCGTCGTCGGCTCCGGACCCCGCTCCCGGCCCCGCGCCCGGCCCCGCGCCTGGCCCGACACCTGGTCCCGCGCCCTCTCCTGACCCTGGCCCGCTGCCGTCTCCCGACCCGGCGCCGACCCCGACGCCGGTCCCCGCGCAGCCGCCACAGCCCACGCCCTCGTGCGCTGTCCCGGCGCCGGACCCCGCCGCCCCGCTCGATCCGGCACTGGCGCCCTCCCCGGTCCCCACGGACGGCACGACGCAGTGCCTTCCGGTCGGCGCTCAGGGCGACCCGACCCTCGCGGTCGACCCGACCACGGCCCCCTGACCGTCCCCGGACCGTCCGTCGTCGCCGCGCCCCGGCTGCCGCGGCCGGCCCCTCGAGTCGGCGTACGACATGCTGGTCGGGTCCGAGGCCGCCGCCTCCTCCCCCGAACATGCGAATGTCACAGCAGTGACCACAGACCGCTTCACCAGCCCCACGCGCGACATTCGCATGTTCGGCGAGGACCCCACCCGACACCCGACCCGCCGAGGCACCGAGGCACCCGACCCGCCGAGGCACCGAGGCACCGAGGCACCGAGGCACCGACCCACCCGCGCACCCAGCGATCGGGAGCCGAGACGTCGAGGCGCCACGACCTCGAGGCGCGCTGGGGTGGCCTCGCCGACGCCACCGGCGAGCGACCGTCAGTGGTGCTGCAGCTCAGGAGTCCGGGGCGGAGCCTCGAGGAGGAGCTCTGGCTGGACCCGGCGCCGCGCCCGGAGAGCCCGGACGGCCCGGACACCGGCCACCGACCAGCCGAGGAGGAGCAGCAGCACACCGAGCACCGCCGCCCCCCTCAACCAGGGTCCTAGCGGGGCCTGCGAGACCAGCACCGGCCTGGGTACGACGCCCGGGTCCACGGTCCATCCGAACCGGCCGGTCACGTCGGGCAGGTGCTCCCGGTGCACGGTCACCAGCAGCGCGGTGCGGCCCGGGCTGGTGACGGCGACCGGCGAGGACCAGTGGCCGTCGCCGATCGAGGTCGTGACCACCGCAGGAGCAGCACCGACACTCACCTCCACCCCCGTGATCGGAGCGGGCGAAGGGCGGCGTGTGTCGAACACGTCGACGACGACCACGCTGCGCCCGACCCGGTTGGGGCGCAGCCCGGCCGCGATCTGCAGGTCCTCGACCTGACGGTTGACCGGTCCGGCGTCGGCTGCGTGGGTGGGGCGCACGAGGCCAGGCTCGGTCGCCGGCTGTCCGCTGATCAGTACGGCGGTCAGCAGCACGACCCCGACGATCGCTGCCGCCTCGGTGGGGACCGTGTGGCGGGGAAGGCGATCGACGGGGTCGTGCCGGAGCCGCAGGTGGTTGACCAGACCGAGTCCTGCGGCGGCTCCCACGACCAGCAGCTTGCCCAGCAGCGTGCGCCCGTAGAAGGTGAGGAGGGCGGCGTCCACCGATCCGACGACGGTGCTGCTCAGGTAGAGGCCGGTGACCGCCGCTACGGAGAGGCAGGCCGCGGCGGGGACGGCGAAGGCGTGCAGCGCGCGTCGCAGGGCCGGCCCCTCTCCCGGCGAGCGGTGCACGAGCAGGCCGACGGCCAGGCAGATCACCGCTCCTGCCCAGGTGAGCGTGGCGGCGAGGTGGGCGGCGTCAGCCAGCAGCCGGGTCGGCCGGAAGGCGCCTGCGCCGGCATGGCCCAGGGAGGCGGTGGCCAGGCAGGTCGCCGCAGCGCCGACGAGCAGCAGAGCCGCCCGGCGGGGGGCCACGGGCGCTCTCAGACCGACGAACAGGACGACGAGTGCGACCGTTCGGAGGGCCCACCGCACGCCGTACCCGCCCAGGAGGACCGACGAGACGGATGTTCCTGCGTGGGCGAGCTGGCTGCCGAGGAGAAGTGCGGAGAGGACCAGGGTCGCCCCTCCCCCGACCAGAGCGAGCCGCCGCGCGATCGGGGAGCGCGCGCGGGCCCGGCGGAGCACCCGCTCGGCCAGCGCACCGCCCATCGCCAGGGCCAGGGCCAGCAGCAGACCTGCCCGCAGGGTGATCTCGTCGACGCGGGGCATCGGCTCCGACTGCGCTGTGGCCCTCACGTGCTGCCCGATCCCGAAGACGAGGACGCCGGCCGTCCGGTGCAGGTCGTCGCTGGAGAGCGTCTCCCACGAGACCCGGTAGGCCCCCTGCGCGAGACGCGGCCAGGAGGCCACGACCGTCGAGGGGGTCTCCGTGTCGGCGGCGTCACGGGTGAGGAGCCGGACCCCGGTGAGGTGCACGGACCGGCCGGAGCTGTCGACCACCGTGATCCGGGTCGCCTCGCCCACGACGTGCTCACTGAAGCTGAGTCGCAGCTCGGCAGGCGCTGAGGCGAGGTCCGCACCGTCGACCGGGTTGCTGGACTCCAGGTAGGCGTGCGCCTCGGCGGGTGCGGTCCCGCCACCGACGAGGATCCAGACCAGGGGCAGCAGCACACCCAGGGCGCGCAGGCCGCGGCGCGCCATCACAGCACCGGCACGTGGGCGAGCGTCACACCGCCGTAGCGCAGAGACACCTGCTCGTGCGAGCGAATCGCACCGCCGGTGTTCTCGTAGACCAGGTAGTAGGTCTGACCCGCGCGCATCTGGTGACCGGCGCGCATGATCGAGGCCCGCTGGGTCCCCCCGGCGCGGTCCTCGCTGGACACCTTCGGCGGGTGGTCCCGGTCGGCCTGGAACTGGGTGGCCTTCTCCGGGTCGAGCACCATGTAGAAGACGGTCACCAGCCCTCCGTCACCCACCACGACCACCCGGGAGAACCGGACACCGGCCAGCTTCTCCATCGCCGCGCTCCGGGGGACCTCGGAGCCACCGCTCGCGGAGGTCGTCAGCCGACCCAGGACCAGGTAGCCGGCCACGATGACGATGACCAACGCCAGCGTCACGTTGATCAGTCCGCGGTGGCGGGTCCTGCGGGTGCTGGGGTCGGTCGTCTCCGGCCCACGTCCGGTCGTTCCGGTCGTCTGCGTCGTTTCGGTCGTGATGCTCATGGTCCCCACCTGTCTGTGCCTGGTCGTCGGTTCGGTCGTACGTGTGGTCGGTGCTCGGTCAGTGCTGGGTCGGTGCTCGGTCAGTGCTGGGTCGGTGCTGGGTCGGTGCTGGGTCGGTGCTGGTCTGGGCCTGGTCTGGGCCGTCGGATGCTGGCTGTGGCCGCGGTTGGCCGGGGAGCCGCAGAGCCGCGGAGCCGTCGGGGGGAACGGCTCCGCGGCCCGCGGTCAGGGCAGGGTGTTGCGCGTCGAGATGAAGTCGTCGACGTACGCCGTTCCCGTTGCCCCGGTGGCGAGCAGACCCAGGCGGGCCGACTCGACGCGGAGGTTGCTGCTGTTCCCGGTGAGGGTGGAGGCGGTGGTGCCGTTCAACGACAGCTTCGTCGTTCCGCGGCTGGCCACGGGCCCGTTGCCCGGCCCGGACGACCAGTCGACCCGGACCGTCGGCGAGCCTGCCGGCAGGTTCACCCAGGCCCCGTTCGCATTCCCCATGCTCAGCCGCACCTGGTTTCCGCCACCGCTCTTGCGGAAGGCGACGGAGAGGACCAGGGCGCCACCGCCGTTGTTGCCGGCCCGGGCGTCGAACACCGTGGTGCCGGTGCTGCTCAGCGTCCCCGGCGTCAGGCTGAAGCTGGCGTGGTAGCCCGTCTCGCCCACCGGGGTGTTGTCGGTGACGTAGTGGGTGCCGGGGGCAGTGACCGTGAGTGCCGGACTGCCACCCGCCGTGGTCACCGACGTCGTGCCGGAGCCGGTGCTCGTCCTGGTAGACCAGCTGTTCAGGTTCCCGCTGTCGAAGTTGTCGGAGAAGATGGCGTTCGGCCGGCTCACCGTCACGGTCGTGCTCACCGCGTTGCTCCAGTTGCCCGCCGGGTCCTGGACCCGCAGGTTGAACTGCGGCGATCCGGGCGTCACCCCGGCGAGCGGGATGGTCGCGACGGCCTGACCGTTGACCGTGCTCACCGAGACACGCGTGGCCTTGCCGACGCCCGGATCGGCGGTGCCGGTCCAGAACTCCGCCGTAGCCAGGTTGACGTCCTTGGTCAGCGGGGCCGACAGCGTCAGCACAGCCGCACCGTTGGTCGGGTTGGGCGACGCGGTGACCGGCGAGCCCAGGGCAGGGGCCGTCTTGTCGACGACCAGGTTCACCGCCAGTCGGTCCCCCCAGTTGCCGGCCGCATCCTTGCCGTGGACGTAGACGATGTAGGTCCCGTCGGGCTTGGCCTTGGCCTGGGTGATCGGGATCAGGCCGTACGCCGCCTCGGTCGGGCTGTCGTACTTCCCGTCGACGGCAGTGAGACCGAACCCGGTGCCGTCGGCCGGCGCACCGGTCGGGGAGAAGAAGCCCTCGGCCCCCACCAGGTTGCTCTGCAACGCTCCGCCCGTGCTCTGGTCGGAGATCTGCGCCGAGACGTAGAGGTAGCCGGGGTTGCTCGGGGCACTGATCAGACCGTTGGTCGGGTTGGGTCCGACGGCCGCAGCCAGGACGGTGGGTCCGGTCTTGTCCACGGTGAACGCGATGTCCAGCGGCGGACCCCACAGCCCGGTCGCCCCCAGGTCGTCGTGGCTGTGCACGAAGAGGTGGTGGGTGCCCTCGGTCAGGCACGACACCGACGCGGGGTACGCCGTGCAGGTCTGCCCGCTCGGCGGCGCCGCCGGCAGCTGGCCGTCCTCGCTCACCACGGTCGCGGTGCGGTTGATCGGCAGGTCGGTGCCGGTTCCGTCGGCCCCGACGGTGTCGAGGAAGTACTCGGCGCGGTCGATCTTGCCCTCGGCGGCGCTGTCGTCTCCGGTGGCGGAGATGGACACCGCCTTCGTGCCGTTGGCGGGTGAGGGGCTCGCGGAGCCGTTGGTCGTCGCCGGCCCGGTCTTGGGCAGGTTCAGGACCACCGAGGACACCACGCCCCAGTTCTTCGCGGCATCCATTCCGCGCACGTAGATGACGTGCTTGCCCGCAGGCAGGCACTCGAGCACGACCGGAACGGGCGTGTCGGCGCAGGTGGCAGTGCCCGACGGGTGCGCAGGCAGCGTCCCGGTGACCTGCGCCGTGGGAGCATCGAAGGTGCCGGACATGGAGGTCCCCTGGCCCGCCGCGATCGCGGTCTCGCCGTCGTCGTCGACGACGAACTCCGCCGCCGAGATCTTCGAGCTGCCCGACTTCGCGTCGCTCAGGTCGGCTGAGATGGTCACGTCCGAGAGCCCGTCGGACACAGCGGGACTGACCTTCGCGTGCGAGACCGCGGGTCCGACGATGTCACTGGACACGGGGGGTGCGTTGGTGTCGAGGAAGGTCATCATGCCTCCCGGAGCGACCTTCGTGGGGTCCTGCTCGGTCTGCCCGACGTTGTCGAGGTGCGAGCCCTCCTCGAAGAGGGTGACCTTGGTCTCGGGCCCGCTCGGCATCTGCACCAGGGAGTCGGCGGTCGCTCCGGCGTCGATGGCGGCCACCGTCTCTCGTCGCGGCTGGCCCAGAGCGTGCCCGTCATCGGTCAGCTGCAGCTGGTCGGCGCCGAGCAGGCTCATCGGGTGGGTCATGGACCCGACGTTGACGTAGCGGAGCAGCACCTTGTGCCCCTGGTCGGTGGGGACGGCCGGGGTCGAGGGGAAGGGACGTCCGTTGATCAGCCGCCACCCCGGGTGGAAGTTGCGCATGTCGAAGGTGTCCGGGTCTGCGTTCAACGCCGGGTCGATCTCGCTGAGCACCATCACGGACTCGTCGTCGTAGGACTGGCCGGCAACGGTGCCGTCGGCGGACCGCACGACCAGCGCGCCGGCCAGGCCCATCGCGACCTGGCGTGACCCGTCGGCGGTGTGGCCGGCCTCGTAGAGGAAGGTGCCGGCGCGGCCCGCCTTGAAGGTGTACGTCGCGGTGCCACCGGTCGGCACGCCGGTCCGGTCGTTGAGCCCGCTGCTGACCTGGTCGGCAGGCTGACCGGGCAGGGCCAGCGACACGTTCTGCTGCAGGCTGTTGTGCAGCGTGATCTTCACCGTGTCGCCCTGGTCGACGACCAGCACCGGGCCGGGAGCGGTGGCGACTGCGTCCGCGGTGCTGGAGAAGCCCCAGATGGGCACGTCGGTGCCGGGGAGCGTGGTGGTCCCCGTCTTGGCGTACAGGTCGCAGCTCACCGCGCCTCCCCCGCCCGAGCAGCCGGTGGGTGCGAGCTTGCCGACGGCTGCCGCCTGGGGGGCGGGCGCGAGCGCCGCGTGTGGGGCCGCCAGGACCGAGGTGGGTGCCGTCACGACGACGCTCGCCGACGCGGCCGCCGTGGGCGCGAACGCGACCGTAAGGGCCGCCGCACCGACTGCGGCCAGCGCGCGTGCGGACAGTGGGCGACGGGTGGAGTGGGCTGTTGTCGAGGATTTCATCGCTACCGACCTCTAGTTCGCCGGGCAGCCGGCCGGCGGGTCGATGCGGAAGACCGTCATCATCCCCCCGAACGTCGCACCGTAGTTGGTGGCCTGCTCCAGCGCGTGGCTGTGAGCCACGTGGTAGTACTCACCGCACTGGTTGTTGCTGGTCATGTACGTCGGGATCGCGTTCTTCACCCCGAGGTAGGGGCTCTCGCTGAACCAGGTGTCGGTGCCGACCAGCATCTGGTCCTGGATCGCCGGGAGCGTGGTCGGGATCGGGTTGGTGGACGCGTTCCACTTCTCCACGTCGCGCCAGTCCATCAGCGCGTCGACCGACTGGCCGGGCTGCACGTCGATGTCGTACTTGAGGTAGGACCCGTCCTGGCCGCTCGGACCAGCCAGGGTGTGCCCGTCGACGTTGACGACCCGTTCGTCGCTGCCGTGCGGGTGGAACGGGTAGCTCACGGTCCCGGCGTTCAGGTAGCGGATCACCGCGGGCTCGGGATTGTTCTGCGCGTCGTAGGGCCGAATGTGCACCAGGGCGCCGTAGGGCTGGTTCGGCAGCCAGGACGCATGGTTGGGGGCCAGGGTGTCCGGCATGCTGCGGCCGTTGATCATGTAGTAGCGCGCTCGGTAGCTCGTCCAGTCGACGGGATCACCTCGCTCCACGGCGAGGTGCAGGTCGGGATCGACCTCGGAGAGCAGGAAGACGTACTCGTGGGTGTCGCTGAAAACGGAGTCCGAGCGGTCGTTGACCTGAGCCGGGTGGCCTGCCGGTCGCACCACCAGGGCGCCGTAGAGGCCCATCTGCTTCTGCTTGTTCGTGTCGGTGCCGGACTCGTAGAGGTACGTGCCCGCGCTGCCGGCCTGGAAGGTGTAGGTCACCGAGCCGTTGGTGGCCTCCGCCGGCTGCACCATCGAGGTCATCGTGCCGGTGCTGGTGAGCTGCGGCTGGGCCGGGTTGCCGTCCGCCCGCACGCCCTTCTGGCCGGGGAACACGATCGAGGTGTCCTCGGGAAGTGTGTTGTGCAGCACCACCGTGACCGTCTCCCCGGAGGTGACGCACAGCGTCGGCCCCGGCAGCTGGAACTTGCCCGAGGAGAGGCCGTAGCCCCACATGTAGATCGAGTTGCCGTCGGGGGTGCTCACGTAGCCGTCCCGCGCGGTGAGGGAGAACTTGTTGTGCGCGTCGGTCGCGCACTCCAGGCCCTCCGAGGTGCTGGCCGAGGCTCGCGAGGAGGCGGTCAGGAGACCGAGGACGAGCACCCCTGCCATCAGGGCGAGCGAGGTGCGGCGGTGGCTGAATGCAGCGAAGAGTTTCATCGGAGTCTCTCTCGTCCTCAGAGGTTCGCGGCGGACTGGGACGGCAGCGTGCCGGCAGGTGAGACCCGGATCTCGGTCATCATTCCGCCGTACTGGGTGCCGCCGCCGTTGCTCAGGTAGGAGTAGTTGCGGTCGTAGAGCAGGTAGGTCCCGGGGCCGGGGGCGGTGAAGATCACGTCGCGGCTCTCGCCGGGACCGACGTCGACCGTGTTCGTGGTGATGTAGTTCTTGGTGCCGTCGCGGCCGCGCAGCAGGCTGGCGTCCTTCGCCACCACGGTGAGGTCGATGTTGTCCACCGTCATGGCGTGGTTGCGGTAGCCGAGGTTGGAGAGCCGCAGCAGCACCCTCTCGCCCGCGTTGCACTTCACCAGCGAGCTGATCGGCTGGTACTGCAGCTTGCCTGCGGTCGTGAGCAGCGGGTTTCCGTTGGCTGCCAGGGTGTCGGGGTAGCCGCGGCCGTTGAGGAGGTAGAAGCTCGGGTCGAAGTCGGTCCAGTCACTGACCTGGATGTGGGCGTCGCGGTAGTGGGCGGCGGACCAGAGCTCGGTGATCATGTAGGCGAACTCCCGGTCGTACTTCGTCGACCCGTCGAAGTCGTTGTAGGCGTACTTCCCCGCCGGGAGGGCCGCGGACACGGTCCCTCCCCACGGGTCCTTCGTGCCTGCGGCTACGCCCTTGTTCTGCTTCGGCCGGATGAAGACCATGCCGGTCATGCCCATCTGCACGTGCTCCACGTCCTCGAAGTGGCAGTGGTACATGTAGGTCCCGGCGTCGTGGGGCCGGAAGAAGTAGGAGAAGTCGCGGCCGACCGGAACGGCCAGCGAGAGCTCGGGCACTCCGTCGAAGAGAGGGATCGCGTTCACGAAGCCGTGCCAGTGCAGGGTGTGCCCGTCGAAGAGGTCGGGTCGCACCAGCAGGCCGAGGTTCGACAGCGTGATCGTGATGTCGTCCTCCTCGTCGAAGGCCATCATCGGCGCGCTGATCTGGGCCTTGCCGCGCTGTGCGGCGACCTGGGCGGCGTCCTTCGTGAAGCTCGTGACGTCACGGAACCCGAAGATGTAGGTGTCGAACGGCGAGGGGGCCAGCGGGTCGGGGTAGAACGGCAGGTCCTGCCGCGAGCCGGACGGCATCGAGACCCACCCGTCCGTGCCGACCAGGTGCACGGCCTTCTTGGGGGGGGCGACAGCGGCGGACGGCAGCAGCGAGTCGGCCGTGACGGGCGGCGAGCCGTGCAACCGGGCTCCGACCACGGTCGCTCCGGCCACGCCGGCCGTACCGGTCAGGAATCCCCTCCGCGTCAACGGTCGGGGTGCGAAGTGATTGGTCATCGTGGTTCTCCGGTCTCTCTGTGTCGCGTCTGTGGAAACTGCCGGGTGGTGACTACTAGGACGGCCGCAGGGGGTGGGGGGTGTCCCCCTGCGGCCGCCGGTCTCATGGCAGCTGGTCCGAGCCGGCGTCGTACCTCTTGCTCGACCCGGACGGTCGCACCTGGCCGTCGATGTCGTCCGCCGGGGCGGTCACCGTGTACTCCCAGCGGTTGTTGCCGGTGCCCCAGGTCACCAAGGTGGACGCCACTCCCCTCCCGTACGCCGCGGACGAGGTGCCGGTGAGGTGGTAGTCGCCCATCAGGTTCGGCGGCAGGATGTTCGCGACCACTGCTGCTTCCCGGAAGGCCGGGTAGGTCCGCGAGGCGAGCACGTCGACCGTGACCGAGTAGGGGTTCTTCAGCCCTGGTGCGTCGGTGATGCACGTGAGCGTCGAAGCCGGCGCGCACGCCGTCGGGGTGCTGTCGGTCCCGGTCGTCGTCTGCAGCACGGAGCTCTTGTTGGTGAGCAGTGCAGCCGGGTTGTCGACGTTGCCCATGTCCCAGTTGTCGATGCCGCCGTCGAAGCCGTTGGCCAGCGCCCCGATACCGGACAGCTCACCGTTGACGTAGGTCCCGGCCCGGTTGTCGTGGAAGACGTTGTCGAGCAGCGTCGGCTTGCTGAAGGTGGTGCCGGCGAGCACCTGTGAGTTGGGGAACAGCGAGGTGTTCTTCAGCCTCGTCTGCAACGGATCACTGTTGGTGGCCGTGGACAGGCCCGCGGGAGCACGGGTGCCGTCGCTGGTCACCGCCGTGGCCGTGGTCAGGTTGCGGGCCACGGTGTTGCCGACGACGTTGACGAACACTGCGTCATCCAGGGCGATGCCGCCGCCCTCGTGGGCCGAGATGTTGTTGACCACGTTGTTGTCGCTGATCGTGATCGTGCCCGGGTTGCCCTTCGAGGAGTTCTTTCCGGTCGCCTGGAGGAGCCGGATCCCGCCGCCGTCGTCGTTGGCGATGTTGGCGGCGATCACGTTGTGGTCGATCGTCGCTGGGCCGGTGCCGGGCGAGAGGTCGGTGGGCTTGGCCGGCAGCTCGCCGGCGACCATCACGCCGCCGCCCTCGTCGTAGGACCCGTTGAACCAGATCCGGTTGTGGCTGATGGCATTGGCGGTCGCGGTCGAGGTGTTGCCCTGGAACCCGAAGGCGGTGATCCCGCCGCCGTACTCGGCCGAGTGGTTGCCACAGATCGCGTTGTTCGTGACCTGGTAGCCGTTGCTCCCGGCGAAGATCCCGACGCCGCCGGCGAGGTTGGTGCCGCCGTTGTCCCGGATCTGGTTGTTGGAGATCACGGGAGCGCTGTTGTTGCTGTTCAGGTAGGGCGTCCCGATCCGGATGCCACCGCCATAGGAGCCACCGTTGCCGCGGATGACGTTGTCGGTCACGTGCAAATTGCGCACGTTGCTGTGGACGTAGATGCCGCCGCCCTGGGTGACGAGCGCACCCGTGGCGAGGTACGGGGTGTTCACCATCCCGTTGGTCGCGTTGATGTTGCCCGCGAAGTCGGACTGCGCTCCGCCGGTGATGGTGAACCCGTCCAAGGCCGGGTCGTAGCCGCCGGACGTGCCGCGCGGGTCGTCGAGGAACGTGACCACGGCCGCGTCCGGAACCTGCTGGTCGCCGGAGTAGGTCAGCGAGCTGAGCAACGTGATCCAGTTGGCACCCTGGTCGTTGTCCGGACTGAAGCCGAGACCGTCGATCAACGAGCCGGCGACGTAGCCGCCGTCGGCTGCGAAGCCGCCGGGCCCCACACCCTGGAGGCGCAGACGGTGGTGGACGATGACGTTCTCGTTGTACTCGCCCCGCGGGTTGGCCGAGGTGCCCGTGGCCGGCCAGACCACGACGGTCCAGAACCGCGCCGCGTCCTTGTTGCTGTCGGGCTGTGCGCGGTCCACAGCTGCCTGGATGGTGGCGTACTGCTTGTTGGGACCGACCTCGAGCAGCTTGGGGTTCGCTGCGCTCGTGCCCGGAGTGCGCGCGGACGCCGTGCCTCCGGTGCCCTGGGTGGCGTCGATCACGGTGAGCGTGAGGGCGTTGAGGCTGGTCATTCCTCCACCCGGCTTGGTGAGGGACAGCGCCTGCACGCCGCGTACCGCGGTGCTGTTCGGAACCGTGAAGACGATCTTCTCGTCCGTCCACGTGGTCACACTGGCGGCGTCGATCTTCGTCACCGTCGGGGTGCCGGGGGTCGTCGACGTGAGCTTGACGTCACCCTTGGCGGAGCCGAACCACCGACCGGTCACCGTGACCTGCCGGTTGTCACCGGCGTTGTTCTGCCGAACGTACGGGCGGTCCACCTTGAACAGCTGCGGGAAGTCCGCGCCCAGGTCGCACTGAGCCGGGTCAGCATTGGTGGTGTCCGGAGTGGTGACCGTGTTGGCCACCTGGGTGGGGGCCTCGTCGGTCACGGTGTAGAGACCGGGCCAGCCCTGGAAGGTGGCCGCGATGGTGCGGAACGCCGGGTTGTAGTCGCTGTTGAGGTGACCAGGTTGTCCCGGGTCGTTGCCCACGAAGCGGTACATGTTCGGGCACGGGCCTGCCGGCACCGGGCAGTTGAACGTGTCCGTGGACGGCTCGAGCCCCTCGTAGAGCCCGTTGAAGTCGGTGTGCACCGTGTCCGTCAGACGCCCCGCGTAGTCGTAGAGACCCACCGGCACGAACGGGATGCCCTGTGCCTCGCCGTAGTTGACCGAGCGCTTGTCGTAGGTCAGGCCGAGGTCGTTGAGGGTCAGCCCCCAGAAGTGGGCCGGGATCGGGACGTCGGTGAAGAGGTTGAAGTTCGGAGCCGTCGTCTGGCCCGTCCGGACCGTGACCAGCTTGGCAGCGCACGAGGGACGGTCCTGGCCCTCGAACGGGCTGCCACCCCCGTCCAGGAAAGCCTGGTCGGTGACCTTGACCTTGCTCAGCTCACCGGCGCAGGGCGAGATGATGCCTGCCTGCTGCGACGGCGGCTGGGTCGGAGGCTCTGGGTTTGCAGAAGGCGGGCCGGGCGGGTCGTTCTGCACCGCGGGCGTGATCGTGCTGATGTTCTCCTGCGGCAGGTAGCCGTCACCGTCGAAGACGTTCACGTCGGCCTCGGACGTCGCCTTGTACATCGGCTTGTTGTCGACAGGGTCCTTGGGGATGTCCACGGCCACGATGTAGTCGCCGGCCCGCAGGTCCTGGGTCTCCCCCGCCGGCAGCGGGTCGCCGACCTGCAGACCGCCCGGGTTGTGCTTCGTGTCGGTCGGCGGGTACTGGTTGACGTTGGTCGTCGAGAACGCGTAGTTGCCGTTGACGGTGGACCCGGCGTTGCCGGGCGTGCTGTCGCTCGGCCCGATCGCGACGCCCATCATCGGCGCCTCGACACACATCCGGTCGGCAGCGGAACCGAACTCGGGCAGGGCCCGTTGGTCGGTGAGCGGGTCGCCCCGGAAGTCGTAGGCCGTGCAGCCGCGCGGTGGCGCCCACTCTTCGGAGGTGTACTTGTCCGCGAGCTCCTGGCCCGTGACGAACGCACCCCGGTCCTTGGCCGTGTTGTCGACCAGCTTGGTCGCGTCGTTCGGGTCGGGCACCTGGAGCGGGACGATCTCCTTGCCCTGCCGGCACTGGTTCTTGACAGCGTCCGGGTCGGTCACCTTGCAGGGGACCGAGGCATACAGGTGCACGTCCACGTTGGGGATGCCCGGCTGGTAGCTCTCGGACGCGGCGTCGGCCGGGTCCAGCTCGTTGCGGGTGGTGTCGTAGCTGACGGTGCCAGCGATCCCGCCGTTGCTGCCGTTGTCGTAGGGCTTGACACCCCAGTCGACCTCACCGCCGAGCCCGATGATCGGCAGGAAGTTCAGGTCGACGAGCCCGCCGAGCTTGGTCGTCCAGTCGTTCTCGTTCTCGCCCTTGTAGGTGATGCCGGTGGTCTGGTACCTGGTGTCGAAAGCCTCCAGCACCAGCCACTTGCCCAGCGGGTAGGCCTCCCGGATGTCGTAGGCACCGTTGACGTCGGTCGCGGTGGAGTTCACCGCCTGGTCCATCGTGGAGTTGTCGCGCTCGCGGACCGTGAGCGGGAACTGCGGGACGGAGTTCTCCCCCGGGTCGCGACGACCGTTCCCGTTGGAGTCGACGAAGACGTGGCCGTGGATGTGGGTGAACCAGCCGGTGATCGCCTGGTTCCCGACGTCGGTCACCTCACCCTTGGTCACCTCGACGTTGAAGCTGTACAGGATGTAGTCGATGTCGTCGTCCCACAGGCTGAGCTGGTAGCTGCCGGGAGGGACGTTCTTGATGTCGAAGCTGCCGTCGGCGTTGCCGCGGCCCACGTAGGTAGCGGCGTCGCCGCCCCCGAGGTCGGAGAGAGCCACCCAGGGCTTGCTGATCGGTCCGCCGTTCTTGGTCAGCGGGAACTGGACCCCGTCGACGGCGCCGTTCGGCGAGCCGCCGATGTAGGGCAGGCCGGCGATCACGACGCCTGTGACCTCACCGACGGGGGAGCCCTTCGGCGGCGCCTTGATGTCCTTGACCTTGACGAACCCGAAGTCGACCATCGGCACCAGCTCGGCGCCCTTGGTGACTTCGTTGTCGTAGCCGGTCTCGCCCTCCTGGGCCCAGATGTCCCAGTCGCGGCCGCCCTCGAGCGTCGTGGTCTGCACCCACAGGCTCTCCTGGTTGGCCGGCGGACCGACCGTAGCGGCGTACCGGTCCGGTCCCATGTTCGGGATCATGATCTGGCCGTCGCCGCCACTGGTGCAGTCAGGCGCCAGGCTGGTGTTGATGACGGGCTTGCCGTTGGTGAACGCGATCGGCAGCCCGTTGCTCTCGTTGCCGGTCAGCGTCCCGTTGGCCCGCTTGTGCATGTAGTGCGTGCACAGGGCGTTTCCGTAGTAGTCGACGCTCACCGAGCCGAAGACGTCGGACAGGTGCGCGGTGAAGCCCTTCAGGGGCTGCTCGGCGCCGATCTCGTAGGTCGAGTCCACCGGGATGTTGTCGTTGAAGACCTGGATCCGCAGGGTCGTCAGTGGCAGCGGGGTGGGGTTCATCTCGACGGTGACCTTCTGGGTCCCGCCGGAGACGGTGAAGTGCTGGCCGTCGATCTTGAAGCCGTCGGCCGTCACCGAGATCAGGTACTTGCCGTTGGGCAGGTTGTCCAGCGCCGTGGTCTGGTTGAGGTCGGTCTCGTCGCCCTGCGCCATGATCGGCGCGAACCCCGAGGTGTTGCGCACGGACGGCCACTGGCACGTGTCAGCGAAGTCGGGATCGCTGCTGCTTCCCGGGCCGGCCGTGGCCGGCAGGCAGTTCTGCGTGCCGGGAGCGGCCGCTGTCCCGGGGTCGCCGGTGTCGTCGGCGTTGACGATCCACTTGTAGGCCTTCACCTCGTCACCCTTGTGCGTCAGGCCCGGCGCGCTGCCCACGCTCCGGGCGCTCTGCACCTTCAAGGTGATGGCGCCAGTGGAGGCTGCAGCCGCCGTGCTGACCGGCCCGACCATCGCGGTCAGAGCTGCCAGCGGCACCATGCTGACCAGCACGGCGAAGGCCACCAGGCAGTGACGGGTTCTTTGGGTCCCACGGTTCAAGGCCACGGCTCTGCTCCTCTGCGGGTACGACAGGGTGGGGTCGGTGTGCAGCCCCAGCGACACAGTGGGGGTCCGATGAGGAGCCTCGGGCGAACGTGGCAGAGAAGTCAGCCGTCGGTAAGCGGCGTGTCACCAAAGCGGTGAGCGGCTGGTCGGGAATCGGTCATGGGGGTGTTCATGACCTGTCACCTGGCCGTCATCCTGGACGCCGGCCGCGCCCGAGCACCCGTGCACGGGCACGCTCCGCGAGCTGTACGACACCGCCCGACGAACACCGTCGGGGCGACCCCGGCCGGGGGGCCGACCTCCCTCGAGGTCCAGCTCGTCCTGGTGGACGCGGTGGTGCTCCGCGCGGCCGAAAGCGACAGAGACGTCAGCCGTCGGTCAGGGGCCTGTCACGGAGGCTGTGACCGGATCGACCACCCCTCAGTCACGTGCCCGTTCGGCGCCTGTCATCTGACGGTCATCCGGGACGCGTTCCACGCCTGGGACCCACATGCGGACTAGTCCGACGGCACTGACTGGGTGACGGCCCCCGATGCGAGGGCTACCTTCTGATTCGGTTGCTCCAGACAACGGTGACCTTCGAGTCCGAGCCGTGCATGTGCGGCAGGCGTCGCCCGGGGGGATTTATGAGCACGCTGCTAGTAGTCGACGACGAACCTCGTGTCGTCAGCATCCTGACGCGCACGTTCGTCGCGGAGGGCCACTCGGTCCTGTCCGCGAACAACGGACTGGCCGCCCTGGAATGCCTGCAGGAGCACGAGGTCGACCTGATCCTGCTGGACATGGTGATGCCCCGCTCGAACGGCCTCCAGGTCCTCGCCGAGCTGGCCGCGCTGAACACGCAGGGAGAGCCGTCGCCTCCGGTCATCATGCTCTCGGCCGTCAACGAGGTGGGTGCCCGGGTGCAGGCACTGGACCGAGGTGCCGTCGACTACGTCCAGAAGCCGTTCCACTCGGCCGAGCTCCTGGCCCGGGTCCGCCGTCACCTCGCGAAGGCGCCGCAGTCCCGAGGCTCGACTGGGGGCGACCGGTTCCTCTCGGCCGGAGGCATCAAGCTCGACCTGGACCGTCGTCGTGCCCAGGGGGCGTCGTTCGACGTCGTGCTCACCGAGCGCGAGTTCGGCCTGCTCGCCCACCTGATGCGGCGACGTGGTGACGTCTGCCGCCGGGACGAGCTGCTCCACGACGTCTGGGGGCTGAGCCTCGATCCCGGGACCAACGTGGTCGAGGTGTGCATGCGGCGCCTGCGCAGCAAGCTCGACGACCCACCGATCGAGACCGTGCGCGGTGCCGGCTACTGCTTCTACGGGGCGTGAGAGCGATGAGCATCGCGATCTCTGCGCTCGTTGCGGACACCGCGCTGCGCCAGCGGCTGTTCGTCCCCTGGCTCGTGCTCGCCGCCGGCTGCGCGACCATGATGTGGCTCGTTCCCGGCGAGGAGACCGTTCCCTACCACCTCGCCTGGATCGGCCTGTGCATCGCCTATGCCGTCGAGCCGTGGCCGTGGGCGCAGACGCTCGCCGCGACCGTCGTCTACACCGCGGTCACCGGGGGTGCGCTGGTCGTACGGGCGGCCACCGGCGTGCTCGGCTGGCAGGAGACGGCCGAGATCCCGCTGATGGCCGGCTTGGCCCTGCTGGTGGTGTGGAACGTGCGCAAGCGGCACCTCGCCTACTCCACCCTCTCCGCCATGGCGGAGAAGGAGCGACAGCAGGCGGTCAAGCGCGAACGCCTCAGCCGGATGACGTCGCACGAGATGCGCACCCCGGCCACGATCGCCATCGGGTACGCCGAGATGCTGCTCGCGATCGAGACCGACGCGGTGCGGCGCAACGACCTCGAGGTGATCCGGGACGAGCTCGGGCGCCTCGTGCTCGCAGGCGACCGGTTGATCCGGACCATCCGGATGCACGACCACGACGAGATGGAGAACCACGACCTCCCCGCCCTGCTGCGTGAGGTCGCCGACAGGTGGAGCGTGCTCGCCGACCGCAACTGGGTGGTCACCTGCGACCTGATCAGGCACGTCTGCTCCTCCGACCGGATGCGAGCCTGTCTCGACACCCTGGTGGAGAACGCCGTCCGCTACACCGACGTCGGTGACACGGTGCGGATCCTGGGTCACGTGGACGGCAGCGACGTCGTCATCGGGGTCGCGGACTCGGGGCCGGGGCTGCACCCGATGATGCTCGAGGCCGTCAACCGCGACGAGTTCGACGCCGCGAACGACTCGGGGTCCTACACCGCTGAGGATCCGAAGGCGCAGACCGGACTGGGACTGGCCCTGGTCTGGGAAGCCGCCCGAGGACGCGGAGGGCGTGTCGTCGCGGGCACGTCGGAGGAGGGGGGCGCGTTGGTGACCATCCGCGTTCCCACCGTCGGCGGACCACACCGGCTCGCCGTGCCGACGACGCGTGAACCCTCGGACCGTGTCAGCGTCGCCCGGCCTGCCTAGCACCGGCCTGCCTAGCACCGGCCCGCCCAGCACCGACCCGCACCCGCTGATTCCGACCGGACGGGATCGTCTGGACCGGGATCTGGCAGGGTGACGCGCATGGCGGCACCTGACCTTCCGACGTACACCCTCAACGACGGCAACACCCTGCCCGCGATCGGGTTCGGCACCTACCCGCTCAAGGGTCCTGACGGCGTCAGGGCGATGCTGGGGGCGCTGGAGGCCGGCTACCGGCTCCTCGACACGGCCGTCAACTACGAGAACGAGACCGAGGTGGGCGAGGCCCTGCGGCGTTCGGGACTGCCCCGGGACCAGGTGCAGGTCACCAGCAAGCTGGCCGGGCGCGACCACGCCTACGACGACGCCATCGCTTCCGCGCACGGCTCCCTGGAGCGGCTCGGCCTCGACTACCTCGACCTGCACCTCATCCACTGGCCCAACCCGAGCGTCGACCGGTACGTCGAGGCCTGGGCTGCGCTCGTCCACCTGCGCGAGCAGGGCCTGGTGAGGTCGATCGGGGTCTCCAACTTCACCGAGGCGCACCTGCACCGCATCATCGGGGCCACGGGGGTCACGCCGGCCGTCAACCAGGTCGAGCTGCACCCGCGGTTCCCGCAGGAGGAGATGCGTCGGGTGCACGAACGGCTCGGGATCCGCACCGAGGCCTGGAGCCCGATGGGCAAGCGCCGGGCGCCGCTGGAGGAGCAGTCGGTCGCCGGCCCGGCCGAGCGGCTCGGAGTCACGGCCGGGCAGGTGATCCTCCGGTGGCACGTGCAGCTGGGGTCGCTGCCCATCCCGAAGTCCAGCAGTCCCGAGCGGCAGCGGCAGAACCTCGACGTCCTCGGCTTCGAGCTCACCGCCGAGGAGGTCGCCGGCATCACTGCACTGGCCGACCCCGACGGCCGGCTCTTCGGCGGTGACCCGGACAGCCACGAGGAGAGGTGAGCTCGAAGTCCGAGCTGGTCCCACGTACGGTGGAGCCATGGCAACCATTGAGCTGACGGGTGAGAACTTCGAGTCGAGCATCGCCGAGAACGACGTGCTCTTCGTCGACTTCTGGGCGAGCTGGTGCGGTCCGTGCCGACAGTTCGCACCGACCTACGAGGCGGCGTCCGAGGCCAACCCGGACCTCGCCTTCGGGTCGGTCAACACCGAGGAGGAGCATGCGCTCTCCGCGTCGGCCCAGGTCACCTCGATCCCCACGCTGATGGTCTTCCGCGAGGGCATTCTCGTCTTCGCCCAGCCCGGTGCGCTGCCCCCGCCCGCCCTCGACCAGCTGATCGCCGCCGTCCGCGACCTGGACATGGACGACGTACGCCGCCAGATCGCCGAGCAGGAGCCACGCGAGGCGTGAGGATCGCGCTCGACGTCGCCGTGCGACGCCGCATAACGTGAGCGTCATGGACTCCAACGCCTGGGACGACCGGTACGCCGCCACCGACCTCGTCTGGTCGGCGGGACCCAACCAGTTCGTCGAGGAGGAGCTCACCGATCTCCCACCCGGCCGGGCCCTGGACCTCGCGTGCGGCGAGGGCCGCAACGCGCGCTGGCTGGCCGAGCGCGGCTGGCAGGTCACCGCGATGGACTTCTCACCCGTGGCCATCGACAAGGGGCGCCAGGTCAGCGACCGGGTCGACTGGCAGGTCGGCGATGCCCTCTCGACCCCGCTGCCGGCCGACCTCGACCTGGTTGTCCTCGCCTACCTGCAGATCCCGGCGGCCGAGCGCAGTACCGCGGTCCGGCGCTCCTTCGACGCGCTCGCTCCGGGCGGGACGCTGTTCGTGGTGGCCCACGACTCCAGCAATCTCACCGAGGGCACGGGCGGACCACAGGACCCTTCGGTGCTCTACACCGCCGACGACGTGCTCGCCGACCTGTCCGGCGCCGACCTCGAGGTCGTCCGCGCCGAGCGGGTCTCCCGGGTCGTGGCCGCCAAGGACGAGCACGGCTCCGAGGGCACGGCGTGGGACGCCCTCGTGCTGGTGCGTCGGATCAGCTGATCCTCAGGAGATCCGGCGACGCGGCTCGTCGCTGGGGTCGAAGGCACCGAGCTCGGCGTTGTCCCTCGCCTTGCGCAGGTGCCGGGCCATGCTCCAGCCGAGGAACGCCACAGCGATCCCCAGGGCGATGAACAGGGCGAAGGCTCCCCAGCCGGCTTTCACGTCGTCGGGCGCGGGGACCTTGTCGGCCCCGGCCGCAAGCAGCGGCACGAGCAGGATCAGCGGGTTCATGTCCCCAGTCTCTCAGGTGTCCAGATCGGCGCGACCGCGGATGCCGGCGAACAGGTCGTCCTCGGGCAGCTCCGTAGGCACCTGCGAGGAGACCAGCTCGAACTCCTCGGTGGGCCAGACCCGCTTCTGCAGGTCCAGGGGAGCCTTGAAGAAGAACCCGTCGGGGTCGATCTGGGTCGCGTGGGCGATCAGGGCGCGGTCCCGCACCTCGAAGTAGTCCCCGCAGGGGACCCGGGTGGTGATCCGGGCGTCGTGGGCCGGGTCCGGCTTCCACTGCTCCATCCGCTCGGTGAACGGCGACTCGATGCCCTCCGCCAGCATCGCCTCGTGCAGGGCGACCATCCTCGGTCGGTTGAAGCCGTGCTGGTAGTACACCTTCAGCACCTGCCAGGGCTCCCCCGCCCCGGGGAACCGGTCAGGATCGGCGGCCGCCTCGAGGGCAGCCATGGAGACGTTGTGGCACATGATGTGGTCCGGGTGCGGGTAGCCACCGTTCTCGTCGTACGTCGTGAGCACGTGCGGCCGGAAGCTCCTGATCAGCCGCACCAGCGCCTCGGCGGCGACCAACGGGTCGACCAGACCGAAGCAGCCCTCGGGCAAGGGTGGCTTGGGGTCCCCCTCCGGCCACCCCGAGTCCACGAAGCCGAGCCAGTCCTGGCGTACGCCGAGGATCTCGCGAGCGGCCTCCATCTCGGCCCGTCGGATCTCGCTGATGTTGGCCAGCACGTCGGGGCGGTCCATCTTCGGGTTCAGGATCGATCCGCGCTCGCCTCCGGTGCAGGTGACGACGTGCACGTCCACACCTTCGGCGACGTACTTGGCAGTGGAGGCAGCGCCCTTGCTGGACTCGTCGTCCGGGTGGGCGTGCACATGCATCAGGCGCAGCATGTCGCCCATCCTAGGGATGCGAGAATCGGGCTCGTGAGCCACCTGAGCACCGATGCCGTGGGCGACCGCTACGGGTCCGCGACCCCGGGCCGACGGCGCACGATCGTGGTCGTCTCCGGCCTGGTCGGCGTTCTCGCCCTGGTCTGGCTCGCCTGGGCGGCGTGGTTCCAGGGCAACCCGGCCGTGCAGTCCTCGTTGCGGTCCTTCGAGGTCGTCGACAGCCACACCACCCGGGCCACGGTGGTGGTCAGGCCCGAGTCCCCCGAGGTGTCAGCGAACTGCCTGGTCCGCGCCTTCGGCAAGGACCACTCCGTCGTGGGCGAGCTGAACTTCAAGGTCGCGGGCGCGAGCGGCTCCACGCTGCGCTCGGTGACCGTGCGGACCGAGCGAGAGGCGACCTCCGTCGAGCTGGTCGGCTGCACCGCACCTGGCCAGCGCCGTCCGAGGTGACGGCGGGTTGACCAGACGATTCTGGTCTGAAGCGTCTCGTTGCTAGCATCGTCTACTTGCCCTAGTGGACAAACGATTCTCAGGAGTACCCCCATGACCGAGCCGACCCACGGCGATGTCGTCTGGCTGACCCAGGCGAAGTTCGACGAGCTGCAGGCCGAGCTGGCCCAGCTCCGCGGGCCCGGTCGCGCTGACGTCGTCAAGAAGGTCAGCGACGCGCGCGACGAGGGCGACCTCAAGGAGAACGGCGGATACCACGCCGCCCGCGAGGAGCTGGGCAAGATCGACGGCCGGATCCAGCAGCTCGTCGACATGCTCGAGCGCGCGGAGGTCGGAGAGACCCCTCCCGACGACGGCGTCGTCGAGCCCGGCATGAGGGTGACCGTCAAGCTGCTCGGCGCGGACCTGACCGAGGAGTTCCTCTTCGGCGCCCGGGAGATGGCCGGAGGCGACATCAAGGTCTACTCGCCCCAGTCCCCCCTCGGGCAGGCGATCCAGGGAGCCCGTCGCGGCGAGACGGTGACCTACACCTTGCCGAACGGCCGCGAGCAGAAGGCCGAGATCCTCGAAGCGGTCCCCTACACGGGCTGAGCTACTCGATCACGTGGTAGCCGTGATCGCGGAGGCGGGTGAGCACCCCGTCGGCGTGCGTCACTCCCCGGGTCTCGAGCTGTAGTCGCACCTCGACCTCGCCGATGCGGAGCGAGGTCGTGGTCCGGTCGTGCGCGACCTCGAGGACGTTCGCGCCGGCGTCGGCGAGCTCCGCGAGCAGCCGCGCCAGTCCTCCGGGACGGTCCGGGATGTGCACCTGCAAGGTCATGAACCGGCCCCCTGACGCCAGGCCGTGCCGGATCAGCTTGCCCAGCAGGAGCGGGTCGACGTTCCCACCGGAGAGCACGGCCACGACCGGGGTCCCGAATGCCTTCGGCCGGTCGAGCACGGCTGCGACGGCAGCGGCCCCGGAGGGCTCCACCACCATCTTGGCCCGTTCGAGGAGCATCACCAGGGCTCGGGAGAGGGAGTCCTCCGAGACGGTGACGACCTCGTCGACGTACTTCGCGATGGCGGCGAAGGGCACGTCGCCGGGCCTGGCCACCGCGATGCCGTCCGCCATCGTCGTCATCTGCTCGAGGGCGACCGGCACACCCCGGCGCAACGACTCCGGGTAGGCCGCGGCCTCCTCCGCCTGGACACCGATGACGCGCACGTCGGGACGCAGGGACTTGATGGCGATCGCGACACCGGCGATCAGCCCCCCGCCACCGGTCGGCACCAGGACGGTGGCGGCCTCGGGCGCCTGCGCGAGGATCTCCAGGCCCATCGTCCCCTGGCCGGCGACGATGTCGGTGTGGTCGAAGGGGTGGATGAACACGGCGCCGGTCTCGTCGGAGAACGCCTGGGCCGCGACCAGGGCCTGGGTGAGGTACTCGCCGTGGAAGCGGACGTCGGCCCCGTAGCCCACGGTGGCGTTGACCTTGGGAATGGGGGCCCCTTCGGGCATGAACACGGTCGCCTTGATGCCGAGGATGTTCGCCGCCAGGGCGACGCCCTGGGCGTGGTTGCCCGCCGACGCGGCGACGACCCCGCGCGCTCGTTCCGCCTCGCTGAGGCGGGACAGGCGTACGTAGGCGCCGCGGATCTTGAAGGAGCCGGTGCGCTGGAGGTTCTCGCACTTGAGCAGCACCGGCCCGTCCACCAGCGCCTGGAGCCAGCGCGACTCCTCCATGGGAGTGGTGATGGCGACGTCGGCGACCAGGTCCGCGACGGCCTCGATGTCAGCGAGCGAGACGGTCATGTGCACACCCTAGGGCTGCGGGCGACCGTCGCGCTCAGGGCGCCGGGTCATCGCCGCCGGGCCGGGCAGGCGAGGCGGCGTCGTGGGTGTCGGCGACGTCCTCGCCCGAGGTGTCGGCCGGGAGGGTGTCGGGATCTCGCTCGGAGGCCCCCTCCGGATCCTCACCGACCTCGGCATAGGTGGCGAGGTGCTGCACCACGGCGTTGAGGGACGCCGCCAGGGGCACCGCGATGAGCGCACCCGGGATGCCGGCCACGATCACGCCCAGCGCGATGGCGACGATCACCCCGAGCGGGTGCACCGAGACGAACCTGCCCATCAGGAACGGCTGCAGGATGTGCGCCTCGATCTGCTGCACCACCACGACCACGCCGAACATCAGCAGAGCCGTGAACGGGCCCTGGGCGACGAGGGCGACCAGGACGGCGACCGACCCCGAGACGAACGCGCCGATCATCGGCACGAAGGCGCCGAGGAACACCAGCACACCGATCGCACCCACGAAGGGCACCCCGAGGACGGCCGCACCGACCATGATGCCGATCGCGTCGGTGGCAGCGACCAGGACGGTTGCCCGGACGAACTGGGTCAGCGACTCCCAGGCCACCCGGCCCGACGAGTCGGCCCGCAGCCGACCGGCACGAGGGAACAACCGCACCAGCCAGGCCCAGATCTTCGGCCCGTCGGCCAGGAAGAAGTAGGTCGAGAACAGCACGATGAAGATGCCGGCGACGACATGGCCGACGGCGGTCCCCACCTCGGTGACCCGGCCCACGGCGTCGCTGCCCATCGAGGTGAGCGAGGCCTGCGCCTTGTCGAGGGTCGCGCTGATCTGGGAGTCGGTGATGTTCAGCGGACTGGTGCGCAGCCACGTCCGGATCTGGTCGATCCCGTCGGTGACCTGCTTGCCGAGGTCGCCCACGCCGGAGGCGACCTGGTTGCTCACGAAGGTCACCAGCAGGGCGATGAAGCCCACGCCGAAGATCACGATGAGCAGGGCCGCCGCCTTGCGCGGGACACCGATCCGTCCCAGCCAGCCGATCACGGGGGTCACCAGTGCGGCCGCCAGCAGCGCGATCACCAGTGGCAGCACGACCACGAGGAAGAAGTTGAGCAGCCACAGCACGACCAGGCCGGAGAGGGCGATGACCAGGAACCGCCACGACCATGCCGCGGCCAGGTCGACCCCGTAGGGAACCTGGGCGCGGTTGAAGTTCGAGGGACCGCCGATGATCTGGGGCTGGGCCTCCAGCGCGCGGCGTGAGGCACGCAGCTCGGCCCACTGTGCGGCGATCCGTTCGCGGAGCTCGAGGCTCTCGCTCTCGGCCTGCCGGTCGCTCGCCGCCCTGCGTGAACGCGTCCGGTACTGGCCGATCAGATCTCGAGGGTTTCGTCGCACGTCGACAGGCTACGGGCCAGCACCGCAGCGCCAGCCGGTCGGCTCGCCGCCAGCAGACCGACGGCTGCGAGCACGTAGGCACGGTCGACCACGACCCTCGGGTGCTCGGGTTGCTGCCAGCCATGAGGCGAGACCCCGAGGAGTGGCGTCAGCACGCGGTCTGCCGCCTCGGCCCCGGCGTGGCGCAGCACGCCACCGGACCCGACGAGGAGGTCGACCTCGCGCAGGTCCTTGCCGGTGCGCTCGACCACCCTCCCGTCCGGGCCGACGACCACCCGGGACCGTCCGACGTGGCGACGGAGTGCGAGCGTGGCGGCCGCCGCGGCGATCTGGAGGTCCTCGTCCCGCTCCGAGCTGGTGCTCGGCAGGAACGCCGGATCGTGGGTTCGTCGTACGGCGGCCTGGTGGAGGTCCGCGCCGACGAGGTCGGCCTCCTGCCCGGCCGACCAGGTGGTCAGTGCGCTCCAACGCATGCCGAGGTCACCCTCCACCGTCCTGGTGACCGGCGTGGTGGCGACCACCTCCCGCGAGAGGCCGGCGTCCTCCGGGTCGAGCCGGACCACGGAGTGGACATCGGTGGTGGCGCCGCCCACGTCGACCACGACGACACCGTTGCCCCCGACCGAGTCCGCCAGCACCTCGACTCCGGTGAGCACCAGGTCCGGGGTCGCGCCGCGCACCATCGCGGTGAAGTCCGCGCGCCGGCTCAGGTGCTTGCCACCGATGACGTGGGCGAGGAACATCTCGCGGATCGCGCGTCGGGCGGGCTCCGGGCGCAGCACCCCGATGCGGGGGACCACGTTGTCGGTCAGGACGCACGGCGTGCGCGAGGCCGCGAAGAACGCCTCGACCGCGGGTCGGGCCTCGATGTCACCGGCGACCACGACAGGTCCGGACCACCCGGCTCGTGCCAGGAGCTCCGCGTCAGCCAGCAGCACCTCCGAGTTGCCCCCGTCGGTGCCCCCTACGAGCAGGAGCACGTCCGGCCGGGACGCTCTCAGCGCGTCGTACGTCGCAGGGTCGAGCCCACCTGAGCAGACCAGCACCACCTTGCCGCCGCTGGACAGGGCCACCCGCCGACCCGCCTCGGCGGTGACGAGCTCCTCGTTGCCGACGACGGCGATCCGCAGCCCCCCGCCGGCCGAGGAGCAGGCCAGCACCTCGGCGCGCTCGAGGTCGATGTCCGGTCGGAGCCGGGTCAGCTCGGCGCGGCAGGCGTCGAGACCGTCCAGCACGTCGCCCGCACCCGAGCCGTCGGGGATCGTGGTGCGGTGGCTGGTGGAGCCGAGCAGCTCACCGGTGGAACCGTCGACCAGCGCAGCCTTGGTGAAGGTGGAGCCGAAGTCGACGCAGAGGACGGGATCGACCGGCTCAGCCACCGGCCAGGGCCCGGTCGAGGTCGGCCAGCAGATCGTCGGCCGTCTCGATGCCGACGCTGAGCCGCACCAGGTCGGGTGGCACCTCCAGGTCGGTCCCCGCGACGCTGGCGTGGGTCATCCGACCCGGGTGCTCGATGAGCGACTCCACGCCGCCGAGCGACTCTCCCAGGGTGAAGACCTCGGCCCGACCGCACACGTCGACGGCGCGTTCCTCCCCGCCGGCGACCCGGAAGGAGACGATCCCGCCGTACCGCCTCATCTGGCGGCTCGCGACGGCGTGCCCGGGGTGGTCCTCGAGGCCCGGGTAGAAGACCTGGGTCACCGCCGCGTGCCCGGCGAGGAACTCCACCACCTTCTCGGCGTTGTCGCAGTGCCGCTCCATCCGGACGCCGAGCGTCTTCAGGCCGCGCAGGACCAGCCAGGAGTCGAACGGCCCGGCGACCGCGCCCATCGAGTTGTGGTGGAACGCGATCCACTCGGCGAGCTCGAGGTCGCGCACCACGAGCGCGCCCCCGACAACGTCGGAGTGTCCGCCGCAGTACTTGGTGGTGGAGTGCAGCACGACGTCCGCGCCGAGCACCAGCGGCTGCTGCAGGTACGGCGAGGCGAAGGTGTTGTCCACGACCAGCAGGGCCCCGGCCTCGTGGGCGACCGCGGCCAGTGCCTCGATGTCGGCGATGTTGAGCAGCGGGTTGGTCGGCGTCTCGACCCACACCGCCTTCGTGCGTCCCGGGACGATCGCGGCCGCGACGGCGTCGAGGTCACTGACCGGCGCCGGGCTGTGCTCGAGGCCCCATCGCGTGGCGACCTTGTCGATGAGGCGGAAGGTGCCCCCGTAGGCGTCGTCCGGGATGACCACGTGGTCGCCCGGGTTGCAGATGGTGCGCAGCAGGGTGTCCTCGGCAGCGAGGCCCGACGCGAAGGCGAACCCACGCTCGCCCTCCTCGAGCGAGGCGATGTTGCCCTCCAGCGCAGCGCGGGTGGGATTGCCGGACCGGCTGTACTCGTAGCCGCCGCGCATCCCTCCGACCCCGTCCTGCTTGTAGGTCGAGGTGGCGTAGATCGGTGGGATGACCGCGCCTGTCATCGGATCGGGTTCGTAGCCTGCGTGGATGGCGCGGGTCTCGAAGCCGGACTTCTCTCGGTGCTCTTGGGTCACCCGGACGAGGCTACTCGGACCGGTCCCGACGCCGGGACCTGCGCCAGGAGCGCTGGTGTGCGGGTCATCGGCGAGCAAGACTTGTCCGGTCCGGGAAGGACACGCGCACCTTCGCTGTTGAGCCGGGTGCACCCCACGAGAGGCGACGCAATGTTCCTGCGCAGCAAGTCCACCATCCCCACCGCTGACGAGGCCCTGCCCGGCCGGCCCGAGCGACCGTTCCAGCTCTCGGAACGACACCGCGCGCTGGAGGCCCCGTTGGTGACCGACGACATCCCCGAGGGCTACGAGGTCGCACTGTTCGGCCTGGGCTGCTTCTGGGGAGCCGAGGAGATCTTCTGGCAGGTGCCCGGCGTCTGGTCGACCTCCGTCGGCTATGCCGGCGGGGCCACCCCGAACCCGAGCTACGAGGAGGTCTGCAGCGGCCGCACCGGTCACACCGAGGCCGTGCGCGTGGTCTACGACCCCGCCAAGGTCTCCTACGCGGACCTGGTCGCCACCTTCTACGAGGTGCACGACCCGACCCAGGGGATGCGCCAGGGCAACGACACCGGCACCCAGTACCGCTCGGCCATCTACGTCACGACCCCGGAGCAGGAGCAGGTCGCGACCCTGGTCACCGAGCGCTACCAGGGCGAGCTGGACAGGCGGGGCTACGGGCAGATCACCACCGAGATCAAGCCCGAGCAGCCCTACTACTACGCCGAGGACCACCACCAGCAGTACCTGCTGAAGAACCCGTTCGGCTACCGCTGCCACTCGGCGACCGGAGTCCCCGTACCCCGCTGAGCTCCCGACCGATGGCCGGCTGGGTTCCGGGCTGGGTGCCGTGCTGACCTCCGACCCGGGTTCGGGCCGGAACGTGGCTGCCGGACGTGAGCCGGGTCACGACCGGTCTCGCTGAGTTTGAGATGCCTTGCGCAGTAGGCACACTGGTGGCCATGAGTGACCAGACGCCGACTTCCGGCGAGCCCACACCCACCCCCACGGAGGGCGTCGGCACCGGCGCAGAGCACGACGCGACTCCGCCTCCTCCCCCGCCCACCAGCACGGCTGTCGACGAGATGCCCCCGCCGCCGCCGGAGAAGAAGTCGCGAACGGGCCTGATCGTCGCGATCATCGCCGGTCTCGTCGTCCTGGCGATCGCCGCGGTCGTCGCGGTCGTCCTCGTCGTCAACAAGGGCGAGGACACGCACTCCATCTCCATCACCAAGACTGCCGCCGGCATGAAGCGGGACACCACCAAGGAGGGCCAGCTCAAGCAGCAGCTCACCACGGCGGAGCAGCAGTTCAAGACGCAGGCCAAGAACGTCGTCTACGTCAAGTCCGGCGTCTACCAGCAAGATGACGCCAAGCGCGGGCCGGTGGGTTCCCTGGTGTTCCTGGGAGCGAAGCTCAGCAAGCCGCAGAGCCCCGCGGCCTTCGTGAGCTCGTTCGAGAAGCAGGCCACCGCCAACGGCTTCAAGGTCAGCAACATCGCTGCCGGTGACGGCGGTGGCAAGGCGGTCTGCGCCTACCAGTCGTCCGGCGAGAAGGTCGCCGTGTGCGCGTGGGCGACGACGGACACCATGGGCGAGCTCGTGCCGACCACTCCGGGGTACGACGCCAAGCAGATCGCGAAGATCATGCTCGCGCTGCGCGCGGACGTCGAGAAGACCGAGTAGCCGTTGCCGTGCTGACCCGATGGGGTCGCACGCTCGATCCTGACCGTCCCCTCCCGGAGCACCCGCGGCCGCAGCTGTTCCGGGAGGGCTGGGTCAACCTCAACGGGGTCTGGGAGCACGCGTTCACCGCGACCCCCGATCGACCCACGTCCTACGACGGCCCCATCGTGGTGCCGTTCTCCCCCGAGGCACTCCTGTCCGGGGTCGGCCGGCAGCTGCAGCCCGACGAGTGGCTCTGGTACCGCCGGGAGTTCGCCACGCCCGTGGTCACGCCCACGCACCGGGTGCTGCTGCACTTCGGCGCCGTCGACCAGTCGTGCACCGTCTGGGTCAACGGCACCGAGGTGGGCACGCACATCGGCGGCTACCTGCCCTTCACCCTCGACGTCACCGACGCGCTCCACCACACCACCACCGGAGCCGGAGCCGGAGCCGGTGGTCCGCCAACCTGCTCGAGGTCCGGGTCCGCGACCTCTCCGAGACCGGCGTGCACGCCCGCGGCAAGCAGCGCCTCGACCGCGGCACGATCTGGTACACCGCCCAGTCCGGCATCTGGCAGACCGTCTGGCTCGAGCCCGTGCCCGCGGCGTACGTCGCCGGTCTCGTGCTGGTGCCGCGCCTGGCCGACGGTGCGGTCGAGGTGACCGTGCAGAGCTCCTCGCAGGGCGCGGCCACGGTCTCGGTCTCGACCGGTTCGGCTCCCGTCGGCAGGGCAACGGTCCCGGTCGGCGAGCCGACCCTGATCCACCTCTCGGAGATCCGTCCCTGGACGCCGGCCGACCCGCACCTCTATGACGTCGAGGTGGCACTCGGTGAGGACCGGGTGACCTCCTGGTTCGGGTTGCGCTCCTTCGGCGTGGGTCGGGACCACTCGGGGCTTCCGCGGCTGCTGCTCAACGGGCAGCCGGTGGTCCACGTCGGCGTGCTCGACCAGGGCTACTGGCCCGACGGCCTGCTCACGCCCCCGAGCGACGCAGCGATGGTGCACGACATCGAGACGATGAGGTCGCTCGGGTTCACCATGCTGCGCAAGCACGTCAAGATCGAGCCCCTTCGCTGGTACGCCCACTGCGACCGACTCGGCATGCTGGTGTGGCAGGACATGGTCAACGGCGGCGGTCGCTACCGGCACCTCGTCACCGCGTTGCCGGCGACCCGGCCCGTGCGGTTCAGCGACCGGCGGCACGCGCTGTTCCGGCGCCACGACGTCGAGGGCCGTGCGGAGTTCCGCGAGGAGGTCCGCCGGACCGTCGAGCTGCTGCGCAACGTCGTCTCGCTGGCGGTGTGGACACCGTTCAACGAGGGCTGGGGGCAGTTCGACGCCAACGAGGTGGCCGGCGAGGTGGCCCGGCTCGACCCGACGCGCCAGGTGAACCACGTGAGCGGCTGGATCGACCAGGGTGGTGGCGAGATCCGCAGCTTCCACAGCTACCTACGGCCCTTCCGGATGCCGCGAGGTCGGCGGGACCGTCGTGTCGTCGCCCTCACCGAGTACGGCGGCCACAGCCTCCGCGTCGAGGGACACGACTGGAGCGAGCGGGAGTTCGGCTACCGGCACGCCGAGGACACGGCCGAGCTGGAGACCCTGTTCGTCGCCCTGCACGAGCACCTGCGCCCGCTGGTGGCCCGGGGACTCGGTGCGACCGCCTACACCCAGCTCAGCGACGTGGAGGACGAGCTGAACGGCCTGCTGACCTGGGACCGCGAGGTCCTCAAGCTCGACCCCGACGTCGTCCGCCGCGCGACGGCGTCGCTCAGGCTGCCGATCCGGCGTCGACCCAGCGCTGCCCGATGACGCTGAGGCGGGCCGCTCCCGAGGTCAGCTCCGCCACGATCTCCTCCGCGACCGCACGGGCCTGCGGGGGGATCGCGAACTGCAACGACGCCTCGCCGGTGTACTCCACGCCGAGCACGCGCGCCCCTCGCGACCGCAGCGCATGCTCGAGCTGGCCCACCGCGGCGATGTCCACCTCGACCTCGCACAGGTCCTGCAGCACGCGTTCCACGACGCCGACCTCCTCGAGCGCCGCACGGGTGGCGCCGGCGTAGGCGCGCGCGAGGCCGCCGGTCCCCAGGAGCTTGCCGCCGAACCACCGTGAGACCACGGCCACGACGTCGGTGAGCTCGCGCCCGCGCAGCACCTCCAGCATCGGCGCACCGGCGGTCCCGGGTGGCTCACCGCCGTCGTTGGACTGCTCGAGCGCGCCGTCGGGTCCGAGGACGAACGCCGTGCAGTGGTGCCGGGCGTCCCAGCTCTGCTTGCGGACCTGCTCCACCACCGAGCGCGCGGCCTCCTCGTCGCCGACCCGGGCGAGGGTGCACCGGAAGCGTGAGCGGCTCCTCTCGATCTCCGCGACGCCGTCGCTCGCGATCGTGAGGTAGGAGGTGACGGACATGGGCGGTGCCTTACCCATCCTGTTGGCTTTTGGCACGATCAGTGCATGGACATCGTCTCACTCCTGCCGTCGACCACGGAGATCCTGTTCGCCATCGGCGCCGGCGACGACGTGGTCGGGGTGACCTTCGAGTGCGACTACCCGGCGCAGGCCCGCGACCGGCGGATCGTCTCGACCAGCGCGCTGCCCGAGGGGCTCGGATGCGGCGGCGATCGACGCCTTCGTCACGGCAGCGATCCGGGCGGGCGAGGACCTCTACCACCTCGACGAGGGCGCCCTGGCCGGTCTCGACGCCGATCTCGTGGTCACCCAGGACCTCTGCGCAGTCTGCGCCGTCGACGTCTCGGTCGTCGACGACGCGCTCGCCCACCTCGGCTGCACCGCCGAGGTGCTCACGATCGACCCCCACACCCTGGCTGAGGTCCTGACCTCGGTCCTCACGCTCGGTGCGGCCACGGGCCGCCTCGCCGAGGCCGAGCGACTCGTGACGCGGCTCCGGTCGCGGCTCGACGCCGTGGCTGCCGAGGTCGCCACCCGTCCGCCCCACCGTGCACCACGGGTGCTCCTGCTCGAGTGGACGGAGCCTCCGTTCGCACCAGGTCACTGGGTCCCGGAGATGATCATCGCCGCCGGAGGCGCGCCCACGATCGGTGCGGTCGGCGAGAAGTCGGTGCGCGTGTCCTGGGAGCAGGCCCTGGCGCAGGATCCGGACGTGGTCGTGTGCGCGCCGTGCGGCTACGACCTGGCGGGGGCGGCGGAGCTGGCCGACGCCGTCGTGAGCTCGGGGGTGCTGCCGGTCGGGGTACCGGTCTGGGCCGTGGACGCCAACGCGTCGTTCGCGCGACCTGGGCCGCGACTCGTGGACGGCGTGGAGTGCCTGGCACGGATCTTCGACCCGGCAGGTCCACCTCCGTCCCCTGACTCAGCGCGACGGGTTCGCTGAGCGACGCCGTGCTCGGGGGGAGTGGTGAGGCCACCCCCGCAGGAGTCGCCTCACCACCTGGTGTCCGTGACTGATGGAAGTGGAGGGACCCGCTGACGCGAGCATCCCATTTCGCCTCGGAACCGCTGCATTCCGGTTGCGGACGGGTACCACAGGCCGGGGTGCAGCCTCCACCCTAGGCCAGTGACAGGCCCGATTGCGAGACAATTCCCAGACAATCGAATCGGGCATTTCGGACTGATTTTCGGACTGTGCCGCGGACGCTCACTCGCGCCCCACGAAGTTCAGCAGGTCCTGTCGCGTGAGCACGCCCACCGGACGTCCGTCCTCCTGCACGAGCAGCGCGTCGGCCTCCCGGAGAGCAGCCACCGCCTCGGCGACCCCGATGCCCGCACCCACCGTGGGCAGTGGGGAGTCCATGTGCAGCTCCACCGGGTCCGCGAGGCGTGCCTGGCCCGTGTAGAGCGCGTCGAGGAGCTTCCGCTCGGAGACCGAGCCTGCCACCTCCGCCGCCATCACCGGCGGTTCGGCCAGCACGACGGGCATCTGCGAGACGCCGTACTCCTGCAGGATGTGCACGGCATCGGCGATCGTCTCGTTGGGGTGGGTGTGCACCAGGGCCGGGAGGTCGCCCTTCTTGGAGTGCAGCACCTCCCCGATCGTCATCCCGCTGGACGCGCCCGTGCTGAAGCCGAAGCGTCCGAGCCACTCGTCGTCGAACACCTTGGTCAGGTAGCCGCGGCCGCTGTCGGGAAGCAGCACCACGATCACGGCGTCAGCCCCGTGGTCCGGCTGCGCCTCGAGCTCGTGGGCGAGCTGGACCGCCGCGAACGCGGCCATGCCCGAGGAGCCACCCACGAGCAGGCCCTCCTCACGAGCCAGCCGACGGGTCATCGAGAACGAGTCCCCGTCGGAGACCTCGATGATCCGGTCGGCGATGTCGCGGTCGTAGCTCTCGGGCCAGAAGTCCTCCCCCACGCCCTCGACGAGGTAGGGGCGACCGCTGCCGCCGGAGTACACCGAGCCGGCCGGGTCGGCGCCGACGATCTGTACGTCGGGGTTGCGCTCCTTCAGGTAGCGACCGACGCCGCTGATCGTCCCCCCGGTGCCCATGCCCGTGACGAAGTGGGTGATCCGGCCGTCGGTCTGCTCCCAGATCTCCGGGCCGGTCGTCTCGTAGTGCGACAACGGGTTGTTGATGTTGGCGTACTGGTTCGGCTTCCAGGCCCCGACGGTCTCGCGCATGAGCCGGTCCGAGGTGCTGTAGTAGCTGTCCGGGTGCTCGGGTGCCACGGCCGTCGGGCAGACGACCACCTCGGCGCCGTAGGCCTTGAGGACGTTGCGCTTGTCCTCGCTGACCTTGTCCGGACACACGAAGATGCAGTGGTAGCCGCGTTGCTGGGCCACCAGGGCCAGCCCGACACCGGTGTTGCCCGAGGTGGGCTCCACGATCGTTCCGCCCGGCTGGAGCTCGCCGCTCTTCTCGGCGGCGTCGATCATCCGCACCGCGATGCGGTCCTTCACCGACCCGCCCGGATTGAGGTACTCCACCTTGGCCAGGACCAGCGCCGACGCCGTGCCGACCGTGCGGTCCAGCTTGACCAACGGGGTGTTGCCGACCAGCTCGAGAAGCGAGTTCGCGTACTTCATGCCGCCAACCTACCGGCGTTCCGGGCTCGCGCTCGCCGCCGCCGCAGGCCGCCTCTGGAACGCTGAATATTCACATCCGCCCCACGGGACCCAAAAAATGGTGCATACTTCCCAAGTTCTCTACACCACGGGTTCCATTTGTCGAGGGAGACACGCCGGAATGACTGCGCAACGTCCGAAGACCTTTGTTCGGGCCGTCGTCGGCCTCCTCTCGCTCGGGGTGGTCCTCGCACCAGTGCTGCTCACCGGTCCGGGCCAGGCCGCACGGACCCAGGACCCGAAGTTCCGCAAGGTCAGCGCACCCGACGTCTTCTACCCCGTCACCGGTGGGCGCTGGGTCAAGGACCTGCGCACCTACAGCAGCAGGCACCGCGCCACGGACATCAAGACGACCTGCGGCTCCGCCGTCTGGGCGAGCCACCCCGGCGTTGCCTGGGTCTCGTCCAGTCCCAGCTGGGCGCGGGAAGTACATGGTGACCCTCAGCAGCGGCAACCCCGGCATCGTCACCCGCTACGCCTACCTGAGCCGGGTCCTGGTCACCAACGGCCAGATCATCCAGTCCGGCCAGGCCCTCGGCAACGTCGGCCCCCAGCCCCGGTCGAAGGCGTGCGCCCTGCAGTTCTCGATCGCGGGATCGCGCGGGCCGGTGGATGCCTCCGGATGGCTGAACGCGATGGTGGGCAAGCCACCGCCGGTCTCGGGACTCTTCAACACCGCCGGGATCAACCTGGCCTCGTTCAACATGCTCGGCGCCAGCCACACCACCTCCGGTTCGCGGTACTCCTCCTACCCCTCGCGACTGACGCGCGCCGTGGGCCTGTTCAACTTCCGCAACCTCGACGTCATCGGCACCCAGGAGTTCCAGGAGGTGCAGTACGACTACTTCAAGAGCAAGGGGTTCGAGAACACCTTCGGCGCCTACTACTGGGACCCCGAGGGCAACCGTCGCGACACCGAGAACGCCATCCTGTGGCGCAAGTCGACGATGGAGTTCGTCTCCGGAGACACCTACGACATCCCCTACTTCGGGGGCAACATCCGGCACGTGCCCGTGGTGCTGCTCAGGCAGAAGTCGAGCGGACGTACGGCGTACTTCCTCAACGTGCACAACCCCGCGAACACCAAGGGGAACGCGGCAGGATGGCGCGCCAAGGCGATCGCCATCGAACGCGCGAAGATCGTCGAGCTGCGGGCCACCGGACGCCCGGTGATCATCACGGGCGACTTCAACGACCGCCAGGCGGCGTTCTGCCCGCTCACGGCGGACAAGCTCTCGATCTCGCCGAACAGCGTCCCGGCCACGTCGTGCGCCTACCCCAAGCAGAGCTCGATCGACTGGATCTTCGCCGCCGGACAGGCGCGCTTCTCCTACTTCCAGCGAGACACCTCCACCCAGGCGGCCAAGATCAGCGACCACCCGATCGTGATCACCCGCATGCACCTGCAGAACTGAGTGTGCCCACTCCGTAGGATCTTGGGGTGAGCAGACCAGCAGCGGCGCGCAGGATCGCTGCTGCTGCGGCCCTCGGGGGCGGCGGCCTCTCGGTCGCGGGCGCAACGTTCTACGGCCTGTTGCGCGCGGAGGCCAACCTCGCCCGCCGGACCATCGGGCACCTCGACGGACGGGTCCCGGACGCCACGGGGTGGTACGGCCGCGGCCGTCCCGGCCCGGCCGTCAAGATCGCGCTCCTGGGCGACTCGAGCGCCGCCGGCTACGGCGTGGGCAGCGTCGAGCAGACTCCCGGAGCCTGGCTGGGTTCGGGGGTCGCCGAGAGCGCCGACCGCCGGGTGCACCTGCGCGAGTTCACGATGGTCGGCGCCGAGTCCAGCCACCTGGCCGGCCAGGTCACCTCGGCCCTGCTCACGGACCCGGACGTGGCGGTCATCCTGATCGGGGCCAACGACGTCACCCACGCCGTGCTGCCCTCGGCCTCGGTGGCGTACCTCTCCGAGGCGGTGCGCCGGCTGCGCGGGGCCGACGTGGCCGTGGTGGTCGGGACCTGCCCGGACCTCGGAACCGTGTCACCGCTGCCCGTTCCCCTGCGCCAGGTCGCCCGGGTTTGGTCGCGCCGCCTGGCCGCCCAGCAGACCATCGCCGTCGTCGAGGCCGGTGGGCGCACGCTGTCCCTCGGCTCGATCCTGGGTCCTGAGTTCGCTGCCGCGCCGGGACTGCTCTTCGGTCCCGACCGTTTCCACCCCTCTGCGGCCGGCTACGAGTCACTGGCCAGGCTGCTCGTGCCCTCGGTTCTCGCGGCACTCGGGATGGGCGAGGCCGAGGAGGAGACTCCACGCGCGGGCCGAGGCGAGGCCGTGCTGCCGATCGGCTACGCCGCGGTCAAGGCGAGCCAGAACCCCGGGACAGAGATCGACGGCACCGAGGTCGGCGGTGCGAAGCGCGGGGTCGGAGGCCGCTGGGTCACCCTGATGCGTCGCCGGCTGCCGCCCACCGGCAGGGCCGAGACGCCGGACCCGGTCTCCGGAGAGCAGGACGCCCCGGTCGAGGAGTCGACCGAGGCGTCCTAGGGCTGTTCTGCTGCGGTCAGTCGCCGCGCATGATGGCGAGCAGGCGGAGCAGCTCGATGTAGATCCACACGATCGTGACGGTGAGGCCGAACGCCGCGCGCCACGACTCGCGCTCCGGGAGCCCGGCAGCGATGCCGCGCTCGATGAAGTCGAAGTCGAGGATCAGCATCAGCACACCCAGCCCGAGGCCGATGACGCTCGAGATCATGCCCATCGGACCGAACCCGTTGAAGCCGAAGCTCGAGCCGAAGATCGCGAGCACGAAGTCGAGCATGCTGACGGCGACGAAGCCGAACATCGCACCGACCACCCACATGCGGAACTTGGCACCGACCTGGATGTTGAAGAACTTGTAGGCCGCCAGGGTTCCTGCGACGGCAGCCATCGTTCCGACCACGGCACCGATGACCAGACCGCCTCGGCCGGTGTCCGGTGAGGCGAACTGCGCCTCGAGGACCTTGCTGAAGGCGCCGACGAAGACGCCCTCGAGCGCCGCGTAGGCGATCACGAGCGCCGGGCTGACCACCTTCTTGAAGGAGTTCACCATCGCGAGGACGAAACCGCCGAGGCCGCCGACGAGGGCGAGGGTGTAGAGCCCGCTCAGCGCGGTGGCGCTGGTGACCTCCGGGGTCATCACCCAGGTGATCGCCGCGACCAGGACGACCACACCCAGGGAGATGCCGGTCTTCTGCACGACCGAGTCGATGGTCATCCGGCCCTGGTCGACCTGGGTCACCGCTCCGGGAGTGCCGGTCCCCCACTGCGAGGGGTCGCCATACCCGGCGTACTGGCTCGCGCCGCCGGGGTAGGACCCTCGGCTGTTGGTGTCGGCGCGCCCGTTGAAGCCCTCGGCGCGGGTGAAGATCGGGTTCTTGCTCTGCATGGCGTCCTCCTTGGATGCCTATGCGAACTGCCCACTCAGGCGTTCGCGTGTCCAACACGACTGTATCGGGATGTCACTGGTCAAACGTTCGGACGGGGGCCTGTGTTCCCGTCGACAGGTCTGCTACTGGTCTAGTCCGACATGGGCGGTTTGTGGTGCTAATAGGTTGAAACGGTCTTTTCGCCTTAAAGTAGATGAAACAGCACGACAGCCGGCCGACGAGTCCCTCCCGGCCCCGACGTACCACCTCGACCAGGAGCAAGCAGATGCCCAGAGTCAAGAGCAAGAAGCTCGCGATCGTCACCGGCGCCGTCGTGGTGCTCGGTGGCACGGGCATCGCGTACGCGTACTGGAGTGCCGGCGGCTCCGGCACCGGCTCCGCGTCCACGGGCACCACCGTCGCCATCACCGCCAACCAGACCACCACGGTCACAGCGATGGCCCCCGGCGACAGCGCCCAGGCGCTGAGCGGCAACTTCGACAACCCGAACAGCGGGCCGGTCTACGTCACCTCCGTCACGGCGAGCATCGCCAGCGTGGTCAAGGCGACCGGCGCCCCCACGGGGGCGTGCACGGCAGCCGACTACACGCTGGCAGGCGCGGTGATGACCGTCGGCGCGCAGGTGCCCGCCGGCACCGCGCAAGGGGCCTGGACGGGCGCCACGATCAAGTTCAACAACAGCGCGGTCCAGAACCAGGACGGCTGCAAGGGCGCCACGGTCAACCTCGCCTACACGATCAGCTGATCGTCCTCCCAGTGGGAGGGTGCGTGAGAGCGCGCCCCCTGGGACAGTGAACACCAGCTGCAGGAGGTGGGACCGGATGCGCGTTCGGCACGCGGTCGGGTACCCGCTCGCGGTGGTGGGCACCGTCGCCGTCGTGCTCGCAGGCACTCACCGCGGCCTCTCCGGCGACAGCGGGGTCGACCCGCTGACGGGGCGTGCCATCGCCCGTGGCGTTTCCGTCGCGGCGTTCGAGATCGGCGAGCAGCCCGTCGACGCACTCACGCCAGGGGTGCTGGTGCCGGTGGACCTGGAGATCACCAACCCGCACGAGAGTCCGCTGTCGGTCACCCGGGTCACGATCAGCCTGGAGCGCCTCGATGCTCCCCGAGCCAGCCGCGCCCACCCGTGCACGCGTGCCGACTTCGTCCTGGTCCAGGCTCCTCAGGACCAGGTGGTCACCGTGCCCGCGAATTCGACCTCGACCATGCTGGGCCTCGGCGTTCCCCGGACCGCTCTGCCCCACGTCGGCATCCTCGACCGCTCCGCGAACCAGGATGGCTGCAAGCGAGCCACACTGATGCTCGCCTACGACGCCAGCGGCACCCTGCAGGAGTGAGGACACCGGCCCCCCCGGATCCCGTACGCGCGGCTCGGGCTGACCTCGCACCAGCGGCGGGTCAGGTTCCGCCGTCGCCCCCCGGTGGCCCTGCGGCCTCGGGACAGGCTCAGGTGATGTTGAAGGGGTTGCTGGTCGCGATGGTCAGGGCGCCGGTGCTGGCCCTGAGCGTGTAGCCGGTGCCCGCGAGGTTGATCTTGCACCCGCTGAACGTCGCGATGCCCGAGGTCGCCGCCAGCGGGTTCGTGGTGCACGTCAGCAGTGCCCCGGTGGTCCCGGTGCCCGCCGTGATGGCCAGCGTGATGCTGAGGGAGCTGGTGGTCACGGTGTTGCCGCCGGCGTCCTGGACCAGCACCTGGGGCTGCGAGGTCCAGACAGCTCCCGCGGTGCCATCGCTGGGCTGGACCGAGAAGGCGAGCTTGGCCGCGGCTCCGACAGTGACAGTGAGGCTGTTGCTGGTGGCGCCGGTCAGGCCCGTGGCAGCGGCACTGAGGGTGTAGCTGCCGGTCTTGTCGATCCGGCAGCCCGCGAACGTCGCGGTCCCCGCCACCGCAGCCACCGGGTTGGTCGTGCAGGTCAGGATCGCACCCGCGGTCCCGCTCGCGAGGCCCAGTGTCACGCTGGTGGTGCTGGTGGTGGTGTTGCCGAAGGCATCCTGGACCAGCACCTTCGGCTGGGTCGTCCACGCCGTACCGCCCGTGCCGCCGCCGGGCTGCACGCTGAACGCCAGCTGTGCGGCTACGGCAGCGGTGACGTTGAACGTGCTGCTGGTGGCGCCGGTGAGACTGGCCGAGGCAGCCGTCAGGGTGTACCCGGTGCCGGTCTTGTTGATCGAGAGGTTCGAGAACGTCGCCACCCCGCTGCTGGCGGCTACTGACGTGGCGCCAGAGAGCGTGCCGCTTCCTGGGTTGGTGCCGATCGCCACGGTCACCGTGGCGCTGCTGCTGGTCACCGTGTTGCCGTTGGTGTCCTGCACCGCCACCGCCACTGCCGGGCTGATGGACACGCCGGCCACGACCGCCGCGGGCTGCGTCGTGAACCCAAGCTTGGAGGCGGTTCCCGGAGCCACGTTGAAGGTGGTGCTGACCGCGGCGGTCAGGCCGGTCGAGGTGGCATTGAGGGTGTAGCCGGTGCCGGTCTTGTTGATCGAGAGGTTAGAGAACGTCGCCACCCCGCTGCTTGCGGCCCCCGACAGCGTTCCGCTGAGAGTGCCGGTGCCGGGGTTGGCCAGGATGGCCACTGTCACCGTCACGCCGCTCGTGGTCACCGTGTTGCCGCCTGCGTCCTGCACCGCGACCGCGACAGATGGGCTGATCACGACACCCGCGACCACCGTCGAGGGCTGCACCGAATAGCCGAGCTTGGTCGCCGGACCGACGGCGATCGTGAAGGCCGCGCTGGTGTCGGCCGTGAGGACTCCGGAGGCGGCAGTCAGCGTGTAGGAACCGGACTTATCGATCTTGCAGCCGGCGAAGGTGGCGACGCCCGCCACTGCGGCCAGCGGGTTCGTCGTGCAGGCCAGGACTGCGCCGCCGGTCCCGCTCGCGATCGACAGGGTCACGCTCGCGGTGCTGGTGGTCGCATTGCCGTAGGCGTCCTGGACGGCCACCTTCGGCTGCGTCGTCCAGACCACGCCTCCGGTGCCCCCGCTGGGCTCGACGGTGAAGGCCACCTGGGCAGCCGCGCCGACGGTGACGTTGAAGGTGCCGCTGGTGGCGCCGGTGAGACCCGTCGAGGTGGCGGCCAGGGTGTAGCCGGTGCCGGTCTTGTCGATCCAGAGGTTCGAGAAGGTCGCCACGCCGCTGCTCGCCACCACCGACAGGGTCCCGGAGAGCGTGCCGCCGCCGGGGTTGGTGCCGATCGCCATCGTCACGGTGGCGCTGCTGGTGGTCACCGTGTTGCTGTTGGCGTCCTGCACCGCCACCGTCACCGACGGGCTGATCGAGGCACCGGCGACCACGTTCGTGGGCTGGGTCGTGAACCCAAGCTTGGAGGCGGCACCGGGGGTCACGTTGAAGGTGGTGCTGATCGAGGCGGTCAGGCCGGTCGAGGTGGTGTTGAGGGTGTAGCCGGTGCCGGTCTTGTTGATCGAGAGGTTCGAGAACGTCGCCACGCCGCTGCTCGCAGCCACCGTCAGCGTGCCCGTCAGGGTGCCGACACCGGGGTTGGTGAGGATCGCGATGGTCACGTTGGCGCTGCTCGTGGTCACCGTGTTGCCGCCCGCGTCCTGCACCAGGACCGCGACCGACGGGCTGATCACCGCACCCGCCACCACCGTCGAGGGCTGCACTGAGTAGCCGAGCTTGGTCGCCGTCCCCACCGCGATGTTCAAGCTCGCGCTCGTGCCGGACGTCAGCCCGGTCGACGCCGCACTCAGCGTGTAGGAGCCCGACTTGTCGATCTTGCAGCCCGCGAACGTCGCGACCCCGGCCACCGCCGCCACCGGGTTCGTCGTGCAGGTCAGCAGCGCACCACCGGTTCCCGTCGCGATCGACAGCGTGACGCTCGCGGTGCTGGAGGTGATGGTGTTGCCCTGCGAGTCCTGGATCGCCGCCTTCGGCTGCGTCGTCCAGGCGATGGTTGCGGTGCCGCCACCCGGTTGGGTGGTGAAGCCCACCTGCGCGGCGCCACCGACGACGACGTTGAAGGTGGTGCTGACCGAGGTGGTCAGGCCGGTCGAGGTGGCGCTGAGCGTATAGCCGTTGCCGTTCCTGTTGATCCAGACGTCGTCGAAGACCGCCTCGCCACCGATCACCACCCGCGAGAGCGTCCCGCTCAGAGTGCCAGCGGCCGGGTTGGTCCCGATCGCCAGGTTCACCACCGCCGCACTCGTTGTCACCGTGTTGCTACCCGCGTCCTGCACCGCGACCGTGACCGCCGGGCTGATCGCCGCACCGGCCACCACCGACGAGGGCTGGACCGTGTAGACCAGCTTGGTCGCCGCACCGACGGCAACCGTGAAGGCCGCGCTGGTGTCGGCCGTGAGGACTCCGGAGGCGGCAGTCAGCGTGTAGGAACCGGACTTGTCGATCTTGCAGCCGGCGAACGTGGCGACGCCCGCCACTGCGGCCAGCGGGTTCGTCGTGCAGGCCAGCACGGCGCCCGAGGTCCCGCTCGCGATCGAGAGGGTCACGCTCGCGGTGCTGGAGACCGTGTTTCCGTTCGCGTCCTGGACGGCCACCCTCGGCTGCGTCGTCCAGACCACGCCTCCGGTGCCCCCGCCGGGCTCGACGGTGAAGGCCACCTGGGCAGCCACGCCGACGGTGACGTTGAAGGTGCTGCTGGTCGCGGAGGTCAACCCGGCCGAGGTGGCGCCCAGGGTGTAGCCGGTGCCGGTCCTGTTGATCGAGAGGGTCGAGAAAGTGGCTACCCCGCTGCTCGCCGCCACCGACGTGGTGCCGGAGAGCGTGCCGCCACCGGGGTTGGTGCCGATCGCCATCGTCACGGTGGCGCTGCTGGTGGTCACGGTGTTGCTGTTGGCGTCCTGGACGGCCACCGTCACCGTCGGGGTGATCGACGCACCGGCGACCACGTTCGTGGGCTGGACGGTGACTGCGAGCTTCGAGGCGGCGCCGGGGGTCACGTTGAAGGTGCTGCTGATCGAGGCGGTCAGGCCGGTCGAGGTGGTGTTGAGGGTGTAGCCGGTGGCGGTCTTGTTGATCGAGAGGTTCGAGAACGTCGCCACCCCGCTGCTCGCGGCCACCGACAGGGTCCCGGACAGGGTGCCGCCACCGGGGTTGGTGCCGATCGCCGTCGTCACCGTCACGCTGCTCGTGGTCACCGTGTTGCCGCCGGCGTCCTGCACCGCCACCGCCACTGCCGGGCTGATTGCCACCCCGGCGACCACTGCCGAGGGCTGCGCCGAGTACCCCAGCTTCGCGGCAACGCCGACCGCGATGGTGAAACCGGTGCTGGTGTCGGTGGCCAGGGTCGCCGAGGTGGCCGTCAGCGTGTAGGAACCGGACTTGTCGATCTTGCAGCCCGCGAACGTCGCGACGCCTGCGACCGCGGTCACCGGGTTGGTGGTGCAGGTCAAGATCGCACCAGCGGTCCCGCTCGCGACCGACAGGGTCACGCTCGCGGTGCTGCTCGTCACGGTGTTGCTGTAGGCATCCTGGATGGCCACCTTGGGCTGGACGCCCCAGGCCACGCCTCCGGTGCCACCACCAGGTTGCGTGGTGAAGCCCACCTGCGCGGCGGCACCGACCACGACGTTGAAGGTGCTGCTGGTCGCGGCGGTGAGCCCGGTCGAGGTCGAGGACAGGGTGTATCCGGTCCCGACCTTGTTGATCCAGACGTCGTCGAAGACCGCCTCGCCACCGACCACCACCCGCGAGAGCGTCCCGCTCAGAGTGCCAGCGCCCGGGTTCGTGCCGATCGCCAGGTTCACCACCGCCGCACTGGAGGCGACCGTGTTGCCGCCGGCGTCCTGCACCGCGACCGTGACCGCCGGGCTGATCGCCGCCCCGGCCACCACCGACGAGGGCTGGACCGTGTAGACCAGCTTCGTCGCCCCGCCGACCGCCACGGTGAAGGTCCCGCTGGTGTCGGTCGCCAGGGTGCCGGAGCTCGCCGTGAGCGTGTAGCTGCCTGCCTTGTCGATCTTGCACGCGGCGAAGGTGGCGAGGCCCGCTACCGCGGCCTTGGGGTTGGCCGTGCAGGCCAGCACAGCGCCGCCGGTCCCGCTCGCGACCGACAGGGTCACGTTCGCGGTGCTCGAGACGGTGTTGCCGTAGGCGTCCTGGATGGCCACCTTCGGCTGCGTCGTCCAGACCACGCCTCCGGTGCCCCCGCCGGGCTGGGCCGTGAAGCCCACCTGAACAGCCCCGCTGGTGGTGACGTTGAACAGGCTGCTGGTCGCGGTGGTCAACCCGGCCGAGGTGGCGCTCAGGCTGTAGCTGTTGGCTGACTTGGTGATCGAGAGGTCGTCGAAGGTGGCCTCCCCGTCCACGACGTCCACCGAGAGCGTCCCGCCCAAGGCGGCACCACCGGGGTTGGCCCCGAACCCGAGGTTGACCGTCGCGGCGCTGGAGGTGACCGTGTTCCCGCCGGCGTCCTGCACCGCGACCGTGACCGCCGGGCTGATCACCGCACCCGCCACGACGGTCGTGGGCTGGACCCTGTATCCCAGCTTGGTGGCGGTTCCCACGTCCACGGTGAAGCTCTCGCTGACATCGGTGGCCAGGCTGCCCGAGGTGGCCAACAGCGTGTAGGTGCCCGACTTGTCGATCTTGCAGCCGGCGAAGTTGGCGACCCCGCTGGTGACCGACCTCGGGTTCGTCGTACAGGTGAGCACGGCTCCGCTGGTGCCGGTTGCGACGGAGAGCGTCACGCTCGCGGTGCCGGTAACGGTGTTGCCGTAGACATCCTGGATGGCCACCTTGGGCTGCGGCGTCCAGACCACGCCCCCCGGCCCCCCCGGGGGTTGGACGGTGAAGCCAACCTGCGTGGCCACGCCGGCAGTGACGTTGAAGGTGGTGCTGGTCGCGGTGCTCAGCCCCGCCGAGGTGGCGCTGAGGGTGTAGCCGTTCGCCGACTTGGTGGTCGAGAGGTCCTCGAAGGTCGCCTCGCCGTCCACGACGTCGACCGAGATCGTGCCGTCCAAAGTGGCGCCACCGGGGTTGGCCCCGAACGCGAGGTCGATCGTCGCACTGCTGGAGGTGACCGTGTTGCCACCTGCATCCTGAACGGCCACCGTGACCGGGGGGCTGAGCACCGCTCCCGCCACCACAGCGGACGGCTGGACGGCATACCCCAGCTTGGTGGCCGTCCCCACGTCCACGGCGAAGCTGCTGCTGGTGTCGGTGGCCAGGCTCGCCGAGGTGGCGGTCAGGGTGTAGCTGCCGGTCTTGTCGATCTTGCACCCGGCGAACGTGGCCACGCCGGCCGTCACCGTGCGCGGGTTGTTCGTGCAGGTGAGCACTGCACCGCTGGTGCCGCTCGCGATGGACAGCGTCACGCTGCCGCCGGTGGAGACGGTGTTGCCGTACGCGTCCTGGATCGCGACCTTGGGCTGGGTCGACCACGCGACACCGCCGGTGCCACCTCCCGGCTGGACCGTGAAGCCCACCTGCGCGCTGGAAGCCGGTGTGACCGTGACGTTCGCGGTGCCGGTCCTCGCGGGGCGGAGGTCCTCGCGCACCGTGATGCTCTGGCTGGGCCCGGTGCGCAGCTCCACGCCGTTCGTGAAGGTCATGGTGCCGTTGTCGGTCGGCGAGAAGGTGTAGTCCGGGGGCAGGACCGGGGACCCCGGATCGGTGCTCGTGAAGTGGACGGTGCCGGCGTAGTCGCTGACCTGGGCTCCGGAGCCGTCCCGGGCGGTGAGGCTCACGGTCAACGCGAAGCCAGCGGTCGTCGTGCTGGGCGCAGTGACCTGGAAGGTGATGACGTCGACGCTGGTGGCCACGCTCGGTTCGCTGCGGGCGGTCCAGGAGCCGACGACTGCCGTGACGGCGTAGGTGTAGGTGCCGTTCGGTACGCCGACGTCGTCGCAGGCCGTGGTCGGGGCGCTCAGAAGCGTGGTGGGCGAGCTGGAGCAAGCAGCGCTCGGGGTCCCCCCGTCGTAGCGCTGCACGTAGTACCCCGTGACAGCAGCGCCGTTCGGGCCGAGGGTGGCGCTCCAGCTCACCGCGACGCTCGCACTGTCGGCGGGTGCCGTCGCGCTCACCGACGTGGGTGGGTCGAAGCTCCCGGTCCCACCGGAGCCGCTGCCCGTCCCGGAGCTGGTCCAGTACGCGTGCGCCACCCCCGCGAGCAGGCTGGCCGCCGCTACCCCCGCGAGCAGGAGCAGGAGCTTCAGCGCCGCTCTGGGCAGTGGGAGGCGCCGCATCGGGCCCCCCATCGTGGTCACTGGCAGCTGAGTCGTCATCGGTGTGAGACGAGGCCGTGCTGGCAGGGCTGATCGACAGCCCGCGGCCTGTCCCTAGATTAGGACATAACGTTAGTTTTCGGGCCAGAGTAGTGCGGCTGTACCTGTCTATTTACCCGCGTAACTACCTATATACGTATGAAATGTCACATACGGGTGGAACTAGGACTAGACCGGGTTGCGGTACCGCAAAGACTCGCGAGCCTCACCCCTTCGGCTCAGCTACCTTCGCAATACGTTCAAGGGGACATAAGTGATAGCAGATGCCAGACGCTGGCGCCGCGGGATGGCGTTGGGCTCGGCGGTGGCCGTGGTGCTGGGCACCACCACCGGTCTGTCCGGAGCAGCACATGCCGCTCCTGCCAGCCTGGGCTACGACGCAGTCGCCGCCAAGGGCTCCCTGTGGCAGATCGCCGAGGCCGTCGGCGCGCACGCGTCCTACCGCGCCGGCGACACGGGCAAGGGCGTGGGCGTGGCACTCATCGACACCGGTGTCACCCGGGTGCCCGGTCTCGACACCGGCAACGTCTGGGACGGGCCAGATCTCTCCTTCGACAGCCAGGACCCGGAGCTGGCTCACCAGGACGCCTTCGGTCACGGCACCCACCTCGCCTCGATCATCGCCGGACGGGACAGCGCGGGCACCGCGGCCTCCTACGCGGGCACCGACAACTTCAACGGGATCGCCCCCGACGCCAACCTCGTCAGCGTGAAGGTCGGCGCCAGCGACGGGGCCGTGGACGTCAGCCAGGTCATCGCCGCGATCGACTGGGTGGTCGCCCACCGCAACGACGCGGGGCAGAACATCCGGGTGATCAACCTCTCCTACGGCACCGACTCGTTGCAGGACACCGCCGTCGACCCGCTGGTCTACGCCGTCGAGCGGGCTTGGGTGGCCGGCATCGTCGTCGTGGTCGCCGGCGGCAACGACGGGTCGACCAACCTCAACCTGGCCGACCCCGCGCGAAGCGGCTACGTCCTCGCGGTGGGAGCCTCTGACACCAAGGGGACCCTCAACCCGGTCGACGACGTCGTACCCGGCTGGGGCACGCGCGGCACCAACCAGCGGCACGTGGACGTCGTCGCCCCGGGCGTCTCGGTGCTCGGTCTCAAGGTGCCCAACGGCTACGCCGACCAGCGCAACAGCAGCGCTCGCGTCGGAGCGCGGTTCGCCAAGGCTTCGGGGACCTCGCAAGCGGCCGCGGTGGTGAGCGGCGAGGTCGCCCTGCTGCTGCAGCGCTACCCGGCCATGAAGCCGGACCAGGTGAAGCGCCAGCTGATGGCCACAGCTCGTCCGTTCGACTCGGCCACCAACCAGTACCGCGGCAACGGGCTCACGGACGTGCGAAGCGCCCAGGTCAAGGACGTCAACACCAGCAACCAACCTGCATCGTTCTTCAGCAAGGGCACGGGCTCGCTGGAGGCCGCCCGGGGTTCCTCGCACGTCAACGACGGGATCTCGGACCTCTCCGGTGAGATCGACATCTTCGGCAACCGCTGGGACGGCGCGGCCTGGGCCAAGCTCTCCTCGGCCGGGAAGGCCTGGGCGGGCGGAAGCTGGCGCGGGACGACCTGGAGCGGCAGCTCCTGGAACGGTCGCTCGTGGGCCGATGCCACCTGGACGTCAGGCACATGGTCGGCACGGTCGTGGCGTGACTCCGACTGGTCGGCACGGTCGTGGCGCGACGGGTCCTGGACAGCGCGCTCCTGGCGGGACGCCAACTGGTCGGCACGGAGCTGGCGCACCGCCGACTTCGCGTCCGCCGGGTGGCTCTCCCACACCTGGCGCTGACCCGGGCGAGATCGTGCCCCGGGTGGGGGTCGAACCCACACTGTGCGGTGTTTAAGACCGCTTCCTCTGCCGTTGGGATACCGGGGCCGGGCCGATCATAGGTCGCCGAGCTCGACCGCACGGGCGAGCACCGCGTCGATCATCGGCTCGGTGAGCCGACCGGTGAAGGTGTTCTGCTGCGAGGGGTGGTAGCAGCCGAGCAGGGTCAGTGGTCCGGGGCCGGACAGCTCGACCTCGACCCCGTGCCCGAACTTCGGCCGGGGGCGAGGAACCACGACGCCCGCCGAGCCGAGGGCTCGCAGCGCGGCGTCCCAGCCGATGCCGCCCAGGCACACGATCGCGCGCAGGCCGGGGAGCACCAGGCGCAGCTCGCGCTGGAACCACGGGGCGCAGGTGTCCCGCTCCTCGGTGGTCGGCTTGTTCTGCGGCGGAGCGCACCGCACCGCCGCGACGAGCCGGGCACCGGTCAGCTCGAGGCCGTCCCCCGCGTGCTCCGAGGTGGGCTGGTTCGCGAGACCCACACGGTGCAGCGAGGCGAACAGCCAGTCGCCCGAACGGTCGCCGGTGAAGACCCGGCCGGTGCGGTTGCCGCCGTGAGCCGCGGGAGCGAGGCCGACGATGAGGATCGCAGGGGCAGGGTCGCCCCAGCCGGCGATGGGTCGGCCCCAGTAGCTCTCGCCGGCGTACGACGCCCGCTTCTCGCGGGCCACCTGCTCGCGCCAGGAGACCAGCCGGGGGCAGGCCGCGCAGACCGAGACGCGGGCATCGAGCTGCGGCAGCGTCGCCCGCGCCGTCAGGCGGCCCACGCCCGCCGCCGACCGGGCGACGGGCGGCAGCGGGTCGCCGGGGGCGACCGGGTCCTCCGGCCAGCCGGTGCCGGGCGGGACCGGGCTCGGGAACGCGCCGCTCACAGCCGCCTCACTGCCGTCCGAACGGGCGGTCTGCCGGATCACCAGAACCCGCCGAGGCCACACGCAGCCGCCTCATCCTCGCAACGTCCGCGGCACGCCGCGCAGCCGACTTGTCGATCCCTCGGGCGTCGCGCACCGGGAGCTGGAGCGCCTCCTCCGCCGCGAGCCCGAGCTGCAGCTCCCGTCCGCGCTCGAGCTCGGCGTCCAGCTCGGCACCGAACAGCAGCGCGACGTTGGTGATCCACAGCCACAGCAGCGCCACCACGACACCGGCCACCGACCCGTAGGTCTTGTTGTAGGAGGAGAAGTTGGCGACGTAGAACGCGAACCCGATGCTCGCCACGAGCCAGACCAGGATCGCCACGAAGGCGCCGACCGAGATCACCCGGAACTTCGCGAAGTCGATGTTGGGCGTGGCGTGGTAGAGCAGGGCCACGACGACCATCACGACCAGCGCGAGCACCGGCCACTTCGCGTAGTCCCAGACCGTGACGAGGTTGCTGCCTACCCCGATGGCCCGACCGACCGACTCGGCCACTGGGCCGGACACGACCAGGATCACGAGGGCGGCGGCACTGAGCACGACGGTGGTGACGGTGACGAGTATCTGCATCGGGCGCATCCGCCAGAACGGCCGGCCCTCCTCGACCTCGTAGATCTTGTTCATCGCCCGGCTGAACGCACCGACGTAGCCCGAGGCCGACCACAGGGCGCCGAGCAGACCGACGACCAGTCCGACTCCGGCCCCCTGGGACGAGGCCAGGTCGGTGAGCGGGCCCCGGATCGTGTCGATCGTGCCGGCGGAGACCAGCGGCGCCAGGACCTCGAGGATCACCGTGACCGACTGCTGCGCCTGGCCGACGACGCCGACCAGCGAGAGCAGCGCGATCAGTCCGGGGAACAGCGCCAGCACCGAGTAGTAGGTCAAGGCCGCCGCCAGGTCGGTCCCCCCGTCGTCGCCGAACTCGCGCACAGTCCGGCGTGCGACGAAGAGCACTGACCGTCGGGCCGGTGTCTCGTCGCCACCCGCCGCGGCGGGGGTCTCGTCGGTCTGGTCCCTGCGGTTCGCGAACATCTCAGCTCTTTCCGTCTGCCGGTGGTGCCGGCGCCACCGCCGACCAGGCGATGCCGTCGAGGATGTCGTGCTCCGAGACCAGCATCGAGCCGACCGTCGTACGTCGCAGGATGCGATCCAGGATGAGCCCGCCCGCGCCGATGACGTCGGCGCGACCGGGGTGCATGTAGGGCAGTGCCTTGCGCTGCTCGATCAGCATGTGCAGCAGGCTGGTGACCACTCCCTGCACGGCGTCGGGCCGCAGCACGCTGTGGTGGATCACCTCGGCGTCGTAGGCACCCAGGTCGAGCACCCCGGCAGCCAGGGTGGTCACGGTCCCGGCGACACCGATCACCGCTCCTGCGTCGGCCGGGTCGACGTCGGAGGCGTCCAGCGCCGCATCGATGTCCGCGACCGCGGCGGCGATCTCGTCCTCGGACGGAGGGTCACCGGCGAGGTGACGCTCGTTGAGCCGCACCGAGCCGATGTCGAGAGACCGGGCGGCGGTCACGGTGCCGTCGCCGGCCCCCAGGATGAGCTCGGTGGAGCCTCCACCGATGTCGAGGACGAGCAGCGGCTCGGGGAGCGGCGGCAACGAGCGGGTCGCCCCCGCGAAGCTCAGCCGCGCCTCCTGGTCGCCGTCGAGGACCTCTGCCTCGGCGCCGGTGCGGTCCTGGACGCCGGAGAGGAACTCCCCGGCGTTCTCGGCATCCCGGGCGGCTGAGGTGGCGCAGAACCTGATGACCGACACGTCGTGGCGACGCACGATCTCCATGTAGTCGTCGATCGCGCCGTACACGCGCCGCAACGACGCGTCGGCGATCCTGCCGGTGCGATCGACCCCCTGGCCGAGCCGGACCACCCGCATCTCGCGGACCAGGTCCACGGACGTACCCGCGTCGAGGTCGATCTCTGCCACGAGCAGCCGCAGGCTGTTGGTGCCGCAGTCGAAGGCCGCCACCCGGGTCATCGGCTCTCCTCGCCGCCCTCGGGCAACGACACGCACGGGCCAGGCTGCCACCACTCCCCCAAGGCGTCGACCACCTCGTCACCGAGTGGGTTCACTCCGCGGCCCTGGGCCAGTGACTGGCCCGCCAGGACGTGCAGGCACTTGATCCGGTCCGGCATCCCCCCGGCGGAGACGCCCTCGATCTCGGGGACGGTCCCGATCTCTTCGCGGGCGGCCAGGTAGGCCTCGTGGGCTCCCTGGTACGCCGCCGCGAGCTCCTCGTCGTGACCCAGCCGCTCACTCATCTCGCGCATCATCCCGGAGGCCTCCAGGGTGCCGATCATCGACGCGGCCCGCGGACAGGTCAGGTAGAACGTGGTCGGGAACGGGGTGCCGTCGTCCAGCCGCGGCTCGGTCGCGACCACGTCGGGGTTGCCGCACGGGCATCGGTGGCCCACCGCGTGGATCGAGCGCGGCGGTCGGCCGAGCTGGGCGTGCACCACGGCGGTGTCACGGGCGTCGATGCCCGGATTCACGGCTTGGTCGGTGATGGCGTCGGCGGCGGAGTGATGCTCGTGGCCGGCGTCAGGGCCTTCTTCGGGTGGTCTGCCGCCTCGAGGGTGCCGTAGACCTTGCCCCACCAGGGGTCGGGCACGGGCTGGGCCACCGCCGCCGGGTCGGTCAGGGTGTCCCCCCGGTCCAGCGGCTTCCCGTCGCGGTCGATGACCTGGTAGCTCGTCTCGCCGGGCAGCACCCAGCCGAAGCGCTCGCGGGCCTGGGTCTCGACATAGGCGTCGTCCTGCCAGCGCCGCTTCTCCCGCTCCAACGCCGCGATCTCGCGTTCGGAGCCGGCGATCCGGGCACGGAGATCGTTCATGTGGGTGCGCTGCTGCAGGTAGGCGCGCATCGAGGACGCGTAGGAGATCACCAGGACGGCCAGGACCAGGACCACGATCGCCATCCGGTTGGTGAACCTGGGCCGCGGCGCCGGCGCCGTCGCCCGTGCGCGATCGCTGCCCCGTGAGCCGGGACGGATGTTGCGGGGTTGGCGAGTCGGCCGGGCCCCCTTGCGGGGCCCGTTCGGCGTACGACGCGTGGCCATCTCCGACAACCTGTCCGGGTCAGCCCTGGTATCTCGGGAAGGCGCCACGCCCGGCATAGCGTGCCGCGTCGTCGAGCTCCTCCTCGATGCGCAGCAGCTGGTTGTACTTCGCGACACGCTCGGACCGGGCCGGGGCGCCGGTCTTGATCTGGCCGCAGTTCGTCGCCACGGCGAGGTCGGCGATGGTGGTGTCCTCCGTCTCGCCCGAGCGGTGGCTCATCATGCAGCGGAAGCCGTTGCGGTGTGCCATCTCGACCGAGTCGAGGGTCTCGGTCAGCGACCCGATCTGGTTGACCTTGACCAGCAGGGAGTTCGCCTGCCCCTCGGCGATGCCGCGGGCGAGACGCTCCACGTTGGTGACGAACAGGTCGTCGCCGACGATCTGGATCTGCTCGCCGAGCCGGTCGGTCATCGCCTTCCACCCGTCCCAGTCGTCCTCGTCGAGGGGGTCCTCGATCGAGACGATGGGGTAGGCCGAGACCAGGTCGGCGTAGTAGTCGACCATCTGCGCGGAGCTGCGCTTCTTGCCCTCGAAGGAGTACTTGCCCTTCTCGCAGAACTCGCTCGCCGCCACGTCGAGGGCCAGCCCGAAGTCCGTGCCGAGCGTGAAGCCCGCCTTCCCGACCGCCTCGGCGATCAGGTCGAGCGCCGCACGGTTGCTGGAGAGCTCGGGGGCGAACCCACCCTCGTCGCCCACTCCGGTGGCGAGGCCCTTCTTCTTGAGCACGCTCTTGAGCGCGTGGTAGACCTCGGCGCCCTGCTGCAGGGCCTCCCGGAAGGACGCTGCGCCGATCGGCGCGATCATGAACTCCTGGATGTCGACGTTGGTGTCGGCGTGCGCACCCCCGTTGAGGATGTTCATCATCGGCACCGGCAGCAGGTGTGCGTTGGGGCCGCCGACGTAGCGGAACAGCGGCAGCCCGGCGCTCACCGAGGCGGCTCGCGCCACCGCGAGGGAGACGCCCAGGATCGCGTTCGCGCCCAGGTTGGCCTTGTTGGGCGTGCCGTCGAGGTCGATCATCGCCTGGTCGACGAGGCGCTGGTCGCTGGCGTCGAGCCCGATGATCTCCGGCTCGATCTGGTCCTGCACCGCGTTGACGGCCTTCTCGGTGCCTTTGCCGCCGTAGCGCGGACCGCCGTCGCGCAGCTCCACGGCCTCGAAGGCGCCGGTCGAGGCACCCGAGGGGACGGCCGCCCGACCGAGTGCGTCGTCGTCGAGGAGCACCTCGACCTCGATGGTCGGGTTGCCCCGGGAGTCCAGGATCTCCCGGGCGATGACGGTGTCGATGGAAGCCAAGACGGTGCTCCTGGGTGTGACGGGTACGGCGTGCCTGCGGACCTGTTCACCCTAACCGGGCGCCGGGACGAACCCCGGTAGCACCCGCGTGGGTCAGGTGCCGCTCTCGAAGACGGGCGCTGCCCCCGGGGAGAGCGTGCCGAGACTGGTGCAGGCACGGACGCGCAGCCGGCAGGACAGCACCTCCGTCGCTCGCCCGTCCTGGCGCGCGAGGCCGTAGAAGGAGTTCCCGGTGGTCCAGCGGACCAGCTCGAAGCCGTTGCCGCGCACGCCCGTGAGCGGGATGCGTTGCCGGGTCCCTGAGTCGAAGGCCACCAGGGGCTCCCCGGCCCCACCGACGATGCCGAAGCCCCCCGGACCCACTCGCCCCGGTGGGGCCTGATCAGGCGGCGGCGCGGTCACGTCGCTGCGTTCGGGGCGCAGCACGACCTGGACCGCCTGGCCGAGGCGGTCCGCGAGGGTCGCCGGAACCACCCGGCTCGGTGGCAGCGACGAGCCGGTGCCGGCGTCGAAGCCGGCCACCGTCGGAGCGGCCCCACCCACCTCGACCCCGATGGCGTCGCCGGTGCGCGTCGTCCAGAGCCGGGTGACGCCGGTGAGCCCGGTGTCGCGCGCCCTGACCAGGTCGGTGAACCACAGCCGTCCGCCGTCGAGGAAGTACACCCCGCCCGGGACCACGACCAGCGAGTCGATGCTCAGCGGCGCGAGGTCCACCTCCCTGGTGCCGACGTGCAGGCTCCGGCCCTCGGCCCAGACCGCGTCCGTCACCTCGACGCGACCCCGCCCGACGGGCACCGTTGACGGGATCTCGGGAGTCGCAGGGGACGGCGATGCCGTGACGGTCCGGGTCGGCGGCACCATCTCGTCGTCCTGAGCGACGGTGCAGCCGCTGACCAGCACGAGGACGGCGGCTCCGAGCAGCCTCCCCGCGGAGCCCCGGACCGAGGTCAACCGCTGATCCGACGTACCGCGTCGCGCAGGGCCTGCTCCGGGTCGATGCCCGCTCGCCGGGCCTCGGCCGCGAGGGCGAGCAGCCGGTCGCCCAGGTCGTCCCCGCCAGGCTGGTCGGCGTCGGTCGGCAGCAGACCGGCCCGCTCGAGCCGGTCGAGCACCTTGGTGGCACGGCTCAGGGCCGGCAGCGCGAGCGGAATGCCCTCGAGCAGCCCGGTGCGCTGCTTCTCCGCGGCCTTGACCGACTCCCAGGTCTCGTTGATCCGGGCGGGGTCCGACTCCACCACGTCGCCGAAGACGTGAGGGTTGCGCCGCAGCATCTTCTCCTTCAGCTCCCTGGCGACGTCCTCCATGTCGAACTCGCCCGCCTCGGCGGCGATGGCGGCGTGCAGGTAGACCTGCAGCAGGACGTCCCCGAGCTCCTCACGGAGGTGGTCGGGACTCCCCCCGGCGTCGAGCGCCTCGATGGCCTCGATCGCCTCGTGGGTCTCCTCGAGGAGGTGCTTGGCCAGCGTCCGGTGCGTCTGTGCGGCCTTCCAGCCGCACTCCGCCCGGAGACGGCCCATGATCTCGACGAGCTCGGTCAGCGCTGAGGCAGCACCCGTGGGGGACTCGGCTGTCTCCAGTGAGTCCGGCACGGCGTCAGCCGCACTTCTGACTCGCCGGCAGCGAGGTGACGAACTGGGGGTCGGACTTGACCGCGGTGGCGCTCTTGGCGAAGTCGGAGCTGGCCCGCGAGACCGAGCCCTCGCTCCCCCCGGGGAAACCCTCCTTGGTGGGCCCGTAGCGCGGGTCCACCTCGAGGTCGGCCTTCTTCAGCCAGGCGTCGCGGGCCTGGAGACCGGCGTTGGTCAGCTGGTCGAGGTTGGCGAAGCTCGGCGCCTCGCCGGTGGCTTTGCTGCCCACCTGGACCAGCACCGCGCGGCCCTTCGCCCAGTCCTGGAACACGTCGGTGAGCACCGTGCGCGGCTTGCCGCTCAGGGGGGTGATGCCTGGCTCGAGCTGGCCGTAGAACCCCTTGGAGAGCGACTTGTCGGGCGTGATGCCCTCCTTGTCGGCGTACTGCAGCGTCAGCTGGGTGTCCATCAGCAGGCCGAGGGACTGCTGCTTGACGCGTGCGATCGCCATCGTGGTCGAGTTCCCGGACTTCGCGGCGCGCTCTGCCGCGGCGCACTGGGCGGCGGCGAGGTCGTCCACCTCGTCGTTGGTGATGCGCGTGCCGTTGACCGTCGCGGCCGTGCCCGGCGTCAGTCCGCTGCACCCGCTCACCAGGAGAAGCGTCAGGACTGCGGTCGCGAGCGCACCTGTACGGGTCCCACCTCGGAGCTTCACGTTCTGGTCTCCTCACGCTTGGACCCGTCCCCGGGCTCGATCACGCTGTCGATCACCTGCCGAGCCCAGTCGAGCAGCTCCTCGTCCCGAGGCGCCTGGGCGCCGAAGCCCGCCGGCTGCGGTCGCGGCACCAGCATCGTACGCACGGGTGCCTTGTAGAGGCTTTTCGGGTGCAGCCGGTTGAGGCGTACGACGCGCGACTCAGGCAGCTCGACGGGGTGGAACCGGACGTACTTGCCCTGCGCGGTCACCTCGGAGATGCCCGCAAGCCTGGCCCGGGCGCGGAAGCTGGCGACCGACAGCAGCCTGGTCACCGGGTCCGGCGGCGTGCCGTAGCGGTCGAGCAGCTCCTCACGCAGCAGCCGCACGTCCTCGTCGGAGCGCACCTCGGCCATCCGCTTGTAGATCTCGAGGCGCAGCCGCTCGCTCTGGATGTAGTCGTGGGGCAGGTGTGCGTCGATCGGGAGCTCGATCTTGACCTCCACCGTCTGCTCGGGCTGGGACCCGTCCTGGCGGAACTCCGAGACGGCCTCGCCCACCAGCCGCACGTAGAGGTCGAACCCGACGTCGGCGATGTGTCCCGACTGCTCGCCGCCGAGCAGGTTGCCGGCGCCACGGATCTCGAGGTCCTTCATGGCGATCGCCATGCCGCCGCCGAGGTCGGAGTGCTGGGCCAGGGTGGCCAGCCGCTCGTGCGCGGTCTCGGTGAGCGGCTTGTCCTGGGGGTAGAGGAAGTAGGCGTAGGCCCGCTCCCGGCTGCGGCCCACCCGCCCCCGGAGCTGGTGCAGCTGGGAGAGGCCGAGGGTGTCGGCCCGCTCGATGATCATGGTGTTGGCGTTGGACACGTCGAGACCGGACTCCACGATCGTGGTGCACACGAGCACGTCGAAGCGCTTCTCCCAGAAGTCGAGCATCACCCGCTCGAGCTGGTGCTCACCCATCTGGCCGTGGGCCGTGGCCACCCGGGCCTCGGGGACGAGCGCCTTGATCTTCGCGGCCGCCTTCTCGATCGACTGCACCCGGTTGTGGATGTAGAAGACCTGGCCGTCGCGCAACAGCTCGCGACGCACGGCGGCGGTCACCTGGCGGTCCTCGTAGGCGCCCACGTAGGTGAGCACCGGGTGTCGTTCCTCGGGCGGGGTCGCGATGGTCGACATCTCACGGATGCCGGTGATCGCCATCTCCAGCGTGCGCGGGATCGGCGTCGCGGACATGGAGAGCACGTCCACGCTGGTGCGCAGCCGCTTCATCTGCTCCTTGTGCTCGACTCCGAAGCGCTGCTCCTCGTCAACGATGATCAGCCCGAGGTCCTTGAACCTGATGTCGGGGTTGAGCAGCCGGTGCGTGCCGATCACGATGTCGACGCTGCCGTCCCCCAGACCCTCGATGACCTCGCGGGCCTCCTTGTCGGTCTGGAACCGGCTCAGGGCCTTCAGGGTGATCGGGAAGCCGCTCATCCGCTCGGCGAAGGTGGCGAAGTGCTGGGTCACCAGCAGCGTGGTGGGCACGAGCAGCGAGACCTGCTTGCCGTCCTGCACCGCCTTGAAGGCCGCACGGACGGCGATCTCGGTCTTGCCGTAGCCCACGTCGCCGCACACCAGCCGGTCCATGGGGACGACCCGACGCATGTCCGCCTTGACCTCCTCGACCGTGCTCAGCTGGTCGGGGGTCTCGTGGAAGGGGAACGCGTCCTCGAGCTCGGTCTGCCAAGGGGTGTCGGGGCCGAAGGCGTGTCCCTGGGTGGCCTGTCGCGCGGCGTAGAGCTTGATCAGCTCCGCCGCGATCTGGCGCACCGCCTTGCGGGCCCGACCCTTGCGCTTGGCCCAGTCGCCACCACCGAGGCGGTCGAGGCTGGGCTGCTCGCCGCCGACGTAGCGGGTCACCTGGTCCAGGGCGTCCGCCGGGACGAAGAGCCGGTCCGGCGGATGGCCGCGCTTGGACGCGCCGTACTCCAGGACGAGGTACTCGCGGACCGCCCCTTGGACCTCACGTTGCCGCATCTCGACGAAGCGACCGACGCCGTGCTGCTCGTGGACGACGAAGTCGCCCGCCTTCAGCTCGAGCGGGTCGATCTGCTTCTTGCGCCGGGCGGGCATCTTGCGCATGTCACGGGTCGTCGCCTTCTGGCCGGCGATGTCCTCGCCGGTGAGGATCACCAGGCCCGGCATGTCCAGGCTCAGCCCGTGGGCCAGGCAGCCCTGGGTGACCAGGACCAGACCCTCCCCGGACGGCGTGGGGTCCTCGACCAGCCGGGCAGCGACGTCGTGCTCGCCGAGCACCTCGACCATGCGCTGGGCCGGGCCGTGCCCCTGATGGATGGTCACGACCACCTTGCCGGCGGCCAGGTGCCCACGGATGTCGCTGACCACCGCCTCCACGTCACCCCGATAGGCCTCCGCCGGCTGCGCGCCGACGGCACGACCCTCCGGCGAACCGGGGTCGACGGCGTCGAGCGCCTCGTCGGTCTCGATCCCGAACGGGCTGATCCCCCACCAGCCCTGGTCCTGCTCGAGCACCTGGCTGCGCACCTCGCCGATGCTGCGCAGGGAGGCGGCCCCCAGGTCGATCGGTGCCGTTCCCCCCGACGCGGCAGCGGCCCAGCTGGCACCCAGGAACTCCTCGCTGGTGGCGACGAGGTCGTGGGCGCGGGTGCGCACCCGCTCGGGGTCGAGCACCAGCACGTGGCTCTCGGCAGGCAGCAGCTCGACGAGCATCTCCATCTCGTCGACCAGCACGGGCGAGAGCGACTCCATGCCCTCGGCCGCGATGCCCTGGGCGAGCTTGTCGGTCAGCTCGGCCAGCTGGGGGAACCGTTGCGAGAGCTCGGCCGCGCGTCGGCGTACCTCCTCGGTCAGCAGCAGCTCGCGGCACGGCGGGGCCCACAGCCGCCCGACCGGTTCGAGGGTGCGCTGGTCGGCCACGGCGAAGGCACGGATCTCGTCGATCTCGTCACCGAAGAACTCGACGCGGACCGGGTGCTCCTCGGTCGGCGGGAACACGTCGACGATCCCACCACGGACCGCGAATTCACCGCGCTTCTCGACCAGGTCGACACGGGTGTAGGCCGCTCCGCCGAGCCGGCGGACGACGTCGTCGAGCTCGACCTCCTGACCGGGCGCGAGCTCGACCGGCTCGAGGTCGGCGAGCCCCTTGACCTGGGGCTGGAGCACCGAGCGCACGGGAGCCACGATGACCTTCAACGGGCCGTTGTTGGCATCGCGGCCGGGATGCTTGATCCGCCGCAGCACCGCGAGGCGCCGGCCGACGGTGTCGCTGCGCGGGCTGAGGCGCTCGTGCGGCAGCGTCTCCCAGGCCGGGTAGAACGCCACGCTCGCCGGGTCGATCAGGTCCTGCAGCTCCTCGGTCAGGTCCTCCGCCTCGCGCACGGTGGCGGCGACGACCAGCACGGTGCGACCGGCGTCGACGAGACCCTTGACCACGAACGGACGCAGCGCCGCCGGACCGGTCAGGTCGAGCGTGGTCGCGCCCGACTTCGCGTCCGACATCGACTCCGCGAGCGCGGGCTCGCTCAGGACGAGATCAGCCAGGCCGGCGAGGGACAACTGGTTCAGCTCCTTGCTGGTGCGAGCACGCACAACGGCCCCCCGGCCGCGTTGACAGGGGGTGGTGGAACAGGTCCGAGCCTACGGGGCTGGCGGAGGCGACGCCCGACCCCGTACCTGTGCCGGAGAACGACGAGTTCACCCGAGGTGCTCGCACTCGGCCGCTCACGGCACCGGCACGGCCAGCGAACTCATCGTCCTGCGGGTTCAGCCGGCGGCGTCCGCGGGGCCGCGAAGGATGCAGCACTCCCCGAACAGGGCTCCCGAACATGGCTCCCGAACAGGGCTCCCAAACATGCGAATGTCGCTGGAGTGGCAGAAGAACGCCACACCGACCCCACCCGCGACATTCGCATGCCCACAGCGCGCCCACCGCCGGCCACTCGAAGGCCCAGCCGCACGACACGCTCAGCGCCGTACATCACCCCCACCTCCCCTGCGCCGAACATGCGAATGTCGCTGGAGTGGCGGAAGAACGCCACACCGACCTCACCCGCGACATTCGCATGCCCATAGCGCGCCCACCGGCCGGCGCCGAAGCCGATCAGACCGCCCAGGGCCCCTCAGGGGCCTGCACGCGTGCCTCGTCGGCCTCCTGGTCGGTGAGCTTCTCCTGGCTCTGCCGTTCCGCCTCGACCCGGCGCAGGTAGTGGTCGACCTCGTCCTCGAGCCGGTCCGCGTCCCAGTCGAGGACGGAGGCCATCAGCTCGGCGGCCGGGCGGGCCGACGCGGTGCCGCGGTCGAAGGACTCCACGGAGATGCGCGTACGCCGGGCGAGGACGTCGTCGAGGTGCCGGGCGCCCTCGTGGGTGACCGCGTAGACGACCTCGGCGGCGAGGTACACCTCCGAGCCCGCCAGGGGCTCGCCGAGCTCGGGACGCGCGGCCACCAGGGCCAGGACCTCGTCGATCAGTCCTCCGAAGCGACCGAGCAGGTGGTCGATGCGGGCGATGTCGAGCCCGCTGGACCTCGCCAGCGCGACTCGCTGGTTGGTGCGCGCCTCGAAACCGGTGGCACCGAGGAGCGGCACCCGGTCGGTGATGCTCTCCCCGACCCCGACCCCGACCCCGACCCCGACCCCGACCCCGACGCCGACCCCGGCGTCGAGGGACTCGGCGGCCGCGTCCACCGCGTCGCGGGCCATCACCCGGTAGGTGGTGAGCTTGCCCCCCGCGATCATCACCAGACCCGGCACGGGCACGGCGACCGTGTGCTCGCGCGAGATCTTCGAGGTCGGCTCGGTCGCTCCTCTGAGCAGCGGTCGCAGGCCGGCGTACACGCCCTGGACGTCGGTGTGGTCCAACGGCGTGCGCAGCAGCTTGTTGACGTGCCCGAGCACGTAGTCGATGTCGGCCCGGGACGCCGCAGGGTGCGCGAGGTCGAGGTCCCAGGGAGTGTCCGTGGTGCCGATGATCCAGTGCCGACCCCACGGGATCACGAACAGGACCGACTTCTCCGTCTTGGTGATGAAGCCGGCCTCGCTCCGGATCCGGTCACGCGGCACCACGAGGTGGACGCCCTTGCTGGCCTCGACGTCGAGGGCGCCGCGACCCCCCAGCATCTCCTGGACCTCGTTGGTCCACACGCCCGCGGCGTTCACCACGACCTTGGCGCGCACCTCGATCTCGCGGTCGTTCTCCAGGTCCTGGACGCGTGCACCGACCACCCGGTCACCGTCCCGCAGGAAGCCGGTCACCTTGGTCCGAGACGCGACGTGGGCGCCGTACGCCGCGGCCGTGCGGGCGATGTTCATCACCAGCCGGGCGTCGTCGACCTGGCAGTCGTAGTAGCGGATCGCGCCCGTGAGGTCCTCGGTGAGCAGGTCGGGCGCCATCCGGGCGAGCTGCTTGCGGAAGAGGTGCTTGTGCTTGGGCACACCCATCTCGTACTTGCCCGCCATCGCCATCGCGTCGTAGAGCGCCACCCCGGCCCCGACGTAGGGCCGTTCCCAGGTGTGGTGCAGCGGGTAGAGGAACGGCACCGGCCGCACCAGGTGCGGCGCGAGCCGGGTGAGCAGCAGCCCCCGCTCCTCCAGGGCCTCCTTGACCAGCGCGAAGTCGAACATCTCCAGGTAGCGCAGACCGCCGTGGACCAGCTTGGAGGACCTCGAGGAGGTGCCGCTGGCGAAGTCGCGCTGCTCGACGACTGCGGTGGAGAGGCCACGTGACACGGCATCCAGAGCCGTGCCCGCCCCCACCACCCCTGCCCCGACGACGAGGACGTCGAGCTCTCCGTCCGCCATCGCGTGCAGTGCCTGGGCTCGAGAACCCGGGCCGAGGTCAGCAGTCAGGGGCATGCGCACAGTCTCGCAGCCCCTGCCCGGCCGACATCGTCAGCCGCTGCGTGCGGAGCGGGCCGCGCTGGGTTCCTTGCTGCCGAAGAAGTGCTCCGAGGCGTAGAGCGCGCCGCCAACGCCCAGCAGTCCGGCGCACCACACGAGGGCGAACGGATCGTCGACCACGACGTAGACGAGCAGCATGAGGTTGCCGAGGATCCCGGTCCAGAGCAGCGCACGCGGGGCGCGGAAGGACTCCTCGTGCTCGTCCTGGCCACCGAGCCTGAGCGCCGACACGATCACCAGGACATAGATGACCAGCGTCAGCACCACGGTCACGATCGCGAGCCGGGCCACGACGTCGACGCCGAGGCCGGCCCGGTTCAGGACCGCCCCGAGGACCAGCAGTCCGGAGACCACCAGCGCGGCGAAGACCAGTGCGACCCAGGGACTGCGCCGCGTGGCGTGGATGCGGGCGAAGACGCCGGGCACGACGTCCTCGCGCGCCATGCCGTAGAGGATGCGGGACTGTGTCACGACGGCGACCAGCGTGGTGTTCGTGATCGCGACCATGGCGATCACGGCGAACAGCGTGGCCATCACCGTCACCGGGATCGGCAGGATCCCCGCCTTGACCACCTCGAGCAGCGCGGCGTCGGAGCCGGCGAGGGTCTTGATCGGCACCGTCAGCGCGGCCGTCATGGCCACCAGCACGTAGATCACACCGGCGGTGATCATGCCGCCGACGAGTGCACGCGGGAAGCTCTTCGACGGGTTCTTCGTCTCCTCGGCGACGTTGGCCGCGTTCTCGAAGCCGGTCATGGCGAAGAAGGCCAGCGCCACGCCCGCGACGATCGCGAAGATCGGGCTGCCGTCGGAGTGGAAGTCGCCGAGGGTGCTGAAGTCGGCCTTGCCCTGGGCGACGTAGACGACGCCGATGACCATCACGATGATCAGGCCCGCCACCTCGACGAAGGTCATCAGCATGTTCACCACCACCGACTCGGTGATGCCGATGTAGTTCACGATCGCCAGCGCGAAGATGAAGACCAGGCTGATCAGCAGGCCCGGCGGCAGCGTCCACAGCTCTGCGAAGTACGCCGAGAACCCGGTGGCCAGGGACCCTGCTGCGGCGAAGCTGGCCGAGAGGAAGGTGACGGTGACGAGGAACGTCAGGGCCCTGTTTCCGAAGGCCTTGTTCACGTAGAGCGCCGCTCCGGCTGCCTGGGGGTACTTCGTGACCAGCTCGGCGTACGCCAGCCCGGTGATCGTGGCGAGGGTGACGCCCACCGCGAAGGCGATCCAGAACGCCCCGCCGACGGCACCTGCGACGAGCCCGATGAGCACGTAGATGCCCGACCCCAGCACGTCACCGAGGACGTAGAAGTAGAGCAGCCGTCCGGTGATCGAGCGTTTCAGCTCGCTGTCGCGTTCCTGGGTGGCCTCGTCCCGCTCCGCAGTCGTTCCTGCCATGGTGGTCTCGTTTCAGCGCCGGGGTTGGGACAGTGCCTCCCCATTTCCCCGCCCAGATCGTGCCAAACCTGCACGACTAGGAGACGACGACCTCGATGCGCTGGAACTCCTTGAGCTCGGTGTAGCCGGTCGTCGCCATCGCGCGGCGCAGCGCACCCACCAGGTTCATGGTGCCGTCGGCCACCCGCGACGGACCGAACAGGATCTCCTGCAGGGTGCCGACCGGCTCGAACTCGACCCGCTGCCCCCGCGGCAGGTCCGGGTGGTGCGCCTCGGTGCCCCAGTGGAATCCCTTCCCGGGAGCGTCCGTGGCACGGGCGAGGGGCGAACCGACCATCACCGCGTCGGCGCCGCAGGCGATCGCCTTGGCGATGTCGCCGCTGCGCCCGATGGAGCCGTCGGCGATGACGTGCACGTAACGACCGCCCGACTCGTCGAGGTAGTCACGACGAGCGGCCGCCACGTCGGCGACGGCACTCGCCATCGGCACGGCGATGCCGAGCACCGTCCGGGTGGTGTGCGCCGCTCCCCCGCCGAACCCGACGAGGACACCGGCCGCGCCGGTGCGCATCAGGTGCAACGCCGCCTGGTAGGTCGCGCAGCCACCCACGATCACGGGCACGTCGAGCTCGTAGATGAACTCCTTGAGGTTCAGAGGCTCGGCCTGGGCGCTCACGTGCTCGGCGCTGACGGTGGTGCCGCGGATGACGAACATGTCCACGCCCGCGTCGACCACGGTCTTGGCGAACTCCTTGGTCCGCTGCGGGCTCAGGCTGCCTGCCACGGTCACCCCCGCGTCCCGGACCTGCCGCAGTCGCTCGGTGATGAGCTCGGGCCTGATCGGCTGGGTGTACATCTCCTGCATCCGGTGGACCGCGTCAGGACCGGTGAGCTGGGCGACCTCCTCGAGCAGCTCGGTCGGGTCGTCGTAGCGCGTCCAGAGACCCTCGAGGTTGAGCACCCCCAGCCCGCCGTGCTGCCCGAGCGCGATCGCCGTGGCCGGCGACATCACCGAGTCCATCGGAGCCGCGACGATCGGCAGCTCGAAGCGGTAGGCGTCGATCTGCCACGCAGTGGACACCTCTTCCGGGTCGCGGGTACGACGGCTCGGCACGATCGCGATGTCGTCGAACGCATAGGCCCGGCGCCCGCGCTTGGCGCGCCCGATCTCGATCTCAGTCACCGGCTCATCCTTCCACGCCCACGACCTGCACCGGGTCACCGAGTCCCACGCGACCCGGGACCCGGACGTCGGCATACATCCCGAGACACAGGTCGCGCTCCCGCCCCAATGCCTTGAGCCAGCCCGGCTGCTCGTCGAGGCCTTCCTGGGCGATGTCGACCATCCGGCAGCGCTGGATGGGTTCGACCACGTCGAGGACCACACCGCCGAGCAGCACGGCCAGGCCGCCCCAGCCCTCTTCCACGAAAGGCTCGGTGGTGCTCACGACGATGTTCGGCCGGAGGCGGCGGCGGTCGCCGTCGACCCCGAGATGCTCACGACACCACTGCAGGGACGCCGTGCCCACGAGCGAGACCTGGCCGGCGTCCTGGTGCTGCACCTGGGTCTCCGCCAGGACGCGCACCTCGGTGCCGACGTGGTGGCTGAGGGCACGGTCCAGATCACGGTCGCCCACGTTCCACGAGCCCGAGGGACCGTTCACCTGCACCCGGTCCCCCACGGTCTCGGCCCGGTAGCCGAAGACCTCGTCGCGCCTGGAGAACCGACGTGAGCTCTTGCCGGAGGCGAGCCTCCCGTCGCCGTCGGTGACGGCGTACCAGCGGTCACCGACCAACCCTCGCTCGTCGACCTCGACCCACGGCACCGACTCCCCACCCATGGACTTGACCGGGTAGCGCCGGATCTCCGCGACGTTCATGTCCGGTCCAGCGCGAGGTGCATCACGTGCAGGTCGGCGTACGACGCGTCGGGCAGCCGGAACGCATCGGGCACCGTGCCGACGATCTCGAAGCCGAGCGAGCGCCACAGGGCGATGGCACCGGTGTTGGTGGAGACCACGGCGTTGAACTGGATCGCCCGGAAGCCGTGGGCGCGATGCCACTGGACGGCGTACTCCCCCAGGGCGCGGCCCACCCCTTGTCCCCGCGCGGCACCCGCGACCAGAAAGGAAGCCGTGCCGACGTGCGCACCCTGGGCCGGACGGTTCGGTCCCATCTTGGCGCCACCGAGCAGCGCTCCGTCGGGGTCCGTCGCTACGGCCCGGTGTGCGGCCGCACCCCAGAAGGCCCTGGCGGCGGAGTCGTCGATCGCGGGATCCAGGGCGTAGGTGGTGCCCTCCTCGACCACCTCGCGCAGGATCGGCTCGAAGGCTGCCCAGTCGGCGTCGGCGTAGTCCCGCACCCGGATCGATCGGCTCACGCCGTCAGTGTGCCAGCGCCCGACCTGAGTACCGCAGCGGATGTGCACACCGGGCCGCCCGGACATGCTGGTCACATGACCGCAGGCCCGTTCCCCCGTCCCGTCTCGCTGACCCTGCTCGCCGTGGCGCTGGCCGTGTCGGCTGTGGTCATCGTGCTCGCCGGCCTCGGCCTCACCCTGGTGTCGAGCTGCTGCGGGTCGAGGGAACCGCAGGATCCGACACCGTTGCTGGTCGCGCTCGTCACAGCTGTCGCGCTCGGACAGGCCGCACGGTGGACGTGGCGAGGTCGACGTCGCCGGTGGGTGGTGCTGACGACCGGGGCCGTCCTGGCCCTGGCGTTCGTGGTGTCGCCGACCTCCAGCGACCTCCAGGCGCTGCTGGTGGTCTTGATCCCCGGCTGGCTGCTGATCGTGCTGCTCCTGCGGCGCGACGCCGCAACGGCGTGGTTCGGGCACTCCCGGACGCGGGAGCGGGTCGCTCAGCGCCAGGAGTAGTTGGGTGCCTCGGAGGTGATCTGGATGTCGTGCGGGTGGCTCTCCTTGAGTCCCGCCGAGGTGATCCGCACGAAGCGGCCCTTCTCGCGGAGCTCGGAGACGGAGCGGGCACCCACGTAGAACATCGACTGGTGCAGCCCGCCGAGCAGCTGGTGGGCGACCGCAGCGAGCGGCCCGCGGTAGGCGACCTGGCCCTCGATGCCCTCGGGGACGATCTTGTCGTCGCTGGTGACGTCGGCCTGGAAGTAGCGGTCCTTGGAGTAGGACTTCTTCCCGCGGCTCGACATCGCAGCGAGCGAGCCCATCCCGCGGTAGGACTTGTACTGCTTGCCGTTGACGAAGACCAGCTCGCCCGGGCTCTCCTCGCAGCCGGCGAGCAGGGATCCGAACATCACCGACTCCGCGCCGGCGACCAGCGCCTTGGCGATGTCGCCGGAGTACTGAAGACCCCCGTCGGCGATGAGCGGCACGTCGGCCGGCCCGCAGGCGAGCGAGGACTCGTAGACAGCGGTGACCTGGGGTACGCCGACACCGGCGACCACGCGGGTCGTGCAGATCGACCCCGGTCCGACGCCCACCTTGACCGCGTCCACACCTGCGTCGATGAGCGCCTGGGCGCCCGCACGGGTGGCGACGTTGCCACCCACCACCTGGACGTGTGCGGTCGCAGGGTCGCTCTTGAGCCTGCGGATCATGTCGAGCAGCAGCCGGGCGTGCCCGTGGGCGGTGTCCACGACGAGCACGTCGACGCCCGCCTCGACGAGCGTGGTGGCGCGCTGCCAGGCCTCGCCGAAGTAGCCCACGGCCGCACCGACCAGCAGGCGTCCGTCGGCATCGTTCGAGGCGTTCGGGAACTGCTCGGACTTCACGAAGTCCTTGACGGTGATCAGCCCGGCGAGGCGCCCCTGGTCGTCGACGATCGGCAGCCGCTCGCGCTTGTGCTGGCGAAGCAGAGCCGTCGCGTCGTCGCGGCTGATGCCCACGGGCGCCGTGATCAGGGGCATCGGGGTCATCACCTCGTCGACCTTCGTCGAGGCCCACTCCGCGACCGGGGTGAAGCGCAGGTCGCGGTTGGTGATGATGCCGAGCAGCCGGTTGTCCGTGTCGACGACCGGTAGCCCCGAGACGCGGTACTCACCGCAGATCTGGTCGAGCTCCTCCAGCGTCTTGTCCGGGCCGATCACCACAGGGTTGGAGATCATGCCGGTCTGGGTCCGCTTGACCAGGTCCACCTGGTAGGCCTGGTCCTCGATGGACAGGTTGCGGTGCAGGATGCCGATGCCGCCCTGGCGGGCCATCGCGATCGCCATCCGCGACTCGGTGACGGTGTCCATCGCGCTGGAGATCAGCGGTGTGCGCAGGGTGATCCCGCGCGTCAACCGGGTGCTGGTGTCCACCTCGCTCGGGATGACGTCGGTCTCGCCCGGAAGCAGCAGCACGTCGTCGTAGGTCAGCCCCAGCGGCGCGAACTTGCTCGGGACTTCGGAGGGGACGTCTGACGTCATCAGATCCGGGGACCTTCCGGTGTGGTGCGAACGGTCCCTGAGTCTAACCGGCCGGAGTGACCCGATCTTCGCGTGGGACCGGGTTGTCCACCGCTGAGCGGCGTACGCCGGTGACCACGATCCTGGCCCGGAGCACCCCGTCACTCACCTTGATCCTGGCCCGCAGGCCGACGCCGCACACCATGGTCACGAAGCCCTCGTCCTCGGCCGGCGCGAGCAGGGTGATCTCGTGGACGCCGGTCGCGGCGGCGTGGGAGGCCGCCCTGGTGAGCAGCTCGGTGCCGATGCCGACGCGGCGCCAGGCGGGAGCGACCTCGATCCGCACCTCGTCCGGCTCCGCCGGAGCGAAGGCAGCGACCCCCACCACGCTCCCGCCGATGCGTGCGACCAGCCCGTCGGTGGTCGCGTCGTACTCGACCGGCGTCCCGGGCCGGGAGGACCCCGGCACCACGGGCGGCTGCACCATCGCCTCGGCCAGCGAGCCGAGCGCGGCGGCGCGCGAGTGCTCGGTCGCGGTCCACTTCTCCGGGTGCGGGCCGAGCAGCGTCTCGAGCAGGCTCGGCAGCGATGCGGGGTCGGCGACGAGGTCCAGGGCCGCGCCCAGCCACCGGACCGGCTGGTCGATCAGGTCGTGAGTGGTGCAGGGTTCGACGCTCACCTCGTCCCCGCCTGCACCACTCACGAGTTCGGCGACCGCTCCGGCGGTCCAGTCCTCGGGCACACTGATCACCAGCTCGTCGGTGACCCGTCCGAGGTCGGGGAAGATCTGCAGGCCGAGGATGTTCAGCCCGGCGTCGCCGCAGCGCGACGCCAGGAGCGCCAGGGCTCCGGGACGCTCGGTCAGTGAGGCCCGCACGCGGAAGAACATGCTGTCACTGTGACGTCGGTGTGTTGCCGGACCGTCGCGTCGGTGTTGCGGGCAGGTCAACACGTGCCGGGAATTGCAGGACCGCCCCGCACCCGAGGGTGCGAGGCGGTCCCGACAGGGCTGCTGTCCTGCCGTGCGTCTGAGCTACTTCTTGAAGCCGACCTGGGTGTAGTCGGGGGCCTCGAACTGCGAGGCGCCGATGTTGACGATGCCCTTCTCCACGGCCCAGATCGTCGGCGTCGTCGCGATGGGAACGATCGGGACGTAGCTGAAGATCGTCTTGTCGATCTCGTTCGCGATCACCTGCTGCTTGGCCGGGTCCAGCTCGGCGTTGGCCTGGTCCCACAGCCCGGAGAGCTTGGGGTCGGTGACGCCGGTGTAGTTCTGCCCCGCGTCAGCGGGGTCGAACAGCGACTGGGTCGTCGAGACCGGGAAGGGGGTCCCGACCCAGCTGAACGACGTCATCTCGAAGTTCAGCTTGCCGACGGCGACGTAGTCGTCGAAGTACTTGGCCACCGGGACGACCTGCAGCTTGACGGCGATGCCCGCCTTCTTCAGGAAGCCCTGGACGAGCTGGGCCCGCTGGGCGTTGGTCGGCACGTCGGCAGGCACGGTGATGCTGAGCTGCAGCGGCTTCCCGTCCTTCTCGTACATCCCGTCCGAGCCCTTGGTGTAGCCCGCTTCCTTGAGCTCCGCGGCCGACTTCTTCAGGTCGTAGGGGATCTCCTCGTCCGCGATGTCCTTGTAGCCGGCCTGGCCGGGGACGTAGATGACGCTGCCCTGGACCGACGGCTCCACGTCCAGCTGCTTCTGGATGACCGTCGCCATGGTCTTGCGGTCGATCGCCTCGCCGATGGCCCGGCGTACGTGCACGTCGCTCAGCGGCCCCTTGGACGCGTTCATGGTGAGGTGCGTCCAGGTGAGCCCGCCCGACTTCTGGATCTCGGCGTCCGGGCGCTTCTGCGCCTGGGCCAGGGCGTCGGCGTTGGCCCCGGTGTCCAGGACGTTGATCTCCTTGTTGGCGAACGCCTGGCCCAGCCCGTCCTGGTTGACCACGCGGAAGATCAGCTTGTCGAGCTTGGGCTTGCGCCCCCACCACCGCGGGTTAGGCGTCTCGGTGACGACGCCCGCGTTGTTGTCGATGTTGCTGACCACGTAGGGCCCGTTGCTGGGGAACATCTTCTTGGTGAAGCCGGTGTTGAACGCCTTCGGGTCCGACATCATGGAGGACGGCCCGGCCGGGTACATGTAGTTGGGCCAGTCGGCGTTCACCTTGGCCCAGGTGATCGTGTACTCGTACTCGTCGGCGCCCTTCTCGACGCTGGCGATGTCCTTGAAGCCGTTGTCGGCCGCGATCTCGAAGCGCTTGTCCTTGCCGTTCAGCGCCTTCCAGGTGTCGACGAAGTCCTGGTAGGTGATCGGCTTGCCGTCGCTCCACACCGCCTTGGGGTTGAGCTTGACGTCGATCTTCAGCGGGTCCTTGCTGGCCACCGTCGCCGACTCCACCGTGTTGGGGTCGGGCTTCCAGGTGCCGTCCGGCTCGAAGATCCCGCCGCCCAGCAGCACGGGTGTCTGGATGGTGGTCCCGTCGGCCAGCGGACCGTTGGTCTGGTTGCCGTTCCAGTTGATGGGCAGCTGGCCGACCGCCTGGACGAGCGTCCCGCCCTGCTTCACCTCGTCGTAGGAAGCCTTGGCCCAGGCAGTGTTCGGCAGCACGGCTCCGGTGTCCTTGGAGCTGCTGCCGGACGTGCCGCCGCCCGAGCTGCCACCACCGCACGCACTGAGCGTGAGCGCGGTCGTAGCGGCAACGGCCACGAGAGCGAGCGATTTCCGACGGTTCATCTGTTCCTCCTGTTGGTGGTGCTCCGGCTACAGCGCTTGCAGCGTGTTCTGCTCGACGTGGTGGCAGGCTGCCGACGTCGTGTCGATCACCCGCAGCTGCGGGTCCTCGGTCAGGCATCGCTGCTGGCGCGGCGCGTCGAGGATCTTGTACAGCGGGCAACGTCCGTGGAAGTTGCAGCCGCTGATCTCGTCGGTCGGGCTCGGCAGGTCGCCGTCGAGAAGAATGCGGGTGCGCGACCGCTCGGCCTCGGGGTCCGGGATCGGCACCGCCGACATCAGGGCCTGGGTGTAGGGGTGGTGCGGGCGCGCGAACACCTCGGCGACGTCGCCGGACTCGACGATGCGGCCGAGGTACATCACCGCTACGGTGTCGGCGATCTGACGCACCACCGCGAGGTCGTGGGCCACGAACAGGTAGGAGAGCCCGAGCATCGACCGGAGGTCCTCGAGCAGGTTCATGATGCCCGCCTGGATCGAGACGTCGAGGGCGGAGACCGGCTCGTCGAGCACGAGCAGCTTGGGGTTGGTCGCCAGTGCGCGAGCGATCCCGACGCGCTGGCGCTGCCCGCCGGAGAACTCGTGCGGGTAGCGCGATCCCATCGACGGCATCGAGTCCGACCAGGTCGAGGAGCTCGGCCACCCGGTGGTGTCGCTCCGACTTGGAGACGTCGTGGACGGTCAGCGGCTCACCGATGATGTCCTCGATCGTGAGGCGGGGGTCGAGTGCTGCCATCGGGTCCTGGAAGACGATCTGCACGTCCTTGCGCATGCTCAGCCGGTCAGACCGCGAGAGCTCGCGGACGTCCCGCCCGGCCAGGGTGATGGTGCCGGCCTGCGGGCTGGCCATCTCCAGGACCTCGAGGATCGTCGTCGACTTCCCGCAGCCCGACTCGCCCACCAGTCCGAGGACCTCACCGCTGCGGATCTCGAGGTCGACGCCGTCCACCGCCTTCACGGTGCCGATCTGCTTCTTGAAGATCGCCCCCGTGGTGAGCGGGAAGTGACGGACCAGACCCTTGATGCTCAGGATCGACTCCCGGTCCTCCCCGTCGGTCGCGGGCACCTGGACCGGCTCGGGACGGGGGAACACCTCGGAGGAGGGCAGCTCGCCGGACTCGATCTCGGGAGCGCGGATGCAGGCCGCCGCGTGACCGCCGCCGAGCTCGATCAGCGGCGGCTCGGCCGTCGCGCAGGCCGGTACGGCGATCGGGCAGCGCGGCTCGAACGGACAGCCGGGAGGCAGGTCGGACAGCGAGGGCGGCCGCCCCTCGAGAGGGACCAGCCTCGTCCGGCCCGCGGTGACCAGGTTGGGCACGGACCTCAGCAGCCCGATGGTGTAGGGCATCTCCGGACGGCTGAACACGTCGTCGACGGTCCCGGTCTCGACGAGGCGTCCGGCGTACATCACGCCGATGCGGTCGGCGTTGCCGGCGACGACGCCCAGGTCGTGGGTGATCAGCACCACGGCGGCCCCGGTGATCTCCTTGGCCCTCTGCAGCACGTCGAGGATCTGCGCCTGGATGGTCACGTCGAGGGCGGTCGTCGGCTCGTCGGCGATGATCAGGCTCGGGTCGTTGGCGATCGCGATGGCGATCATCACCCGCTGGCGCATCCCGCCGGAGAACTCGTGCGGGAAGGAGTTGACCCGACGCTCCGGTGCCGGGATCCCGACCACGCGAAGCAGCTCGACCGCACGCACCGACGCGGCCTGCCCGCTGAGCGCCCTGTCGTGCAGCATCAGGCCCTCGGCGATCTGGTTGCCGACCGTGTAGACGGGGGTGAGCGCCGAGAGCGGATCCTGGAAGATCATCGCGATCTCCTTGCCCCGGAGTCGGGACAGCTCCCGGTCGTCCATCGAGAGCAGCGGCTCGCCGCGCAGCAGCACCTCGCCGGTGACCACGGCGCTGCGAGGGAGCAGGCCCATGACGGCCATCGAGGAGACCGACTTGCCGGAGCCCGACTCACCGACGATCCCGAAGAACTCGCCCTTCTCCACCGTGTAGCTGATCCCGCGCACGGCGCGCACCGTGCCGGAGGCCTGCGGGAAGCTCACGGAGAGGTCGCGCACCTCGAGCAGCGGGGCCTCAGTCATTGGTGTTCCCCGACGTCGGGTCGACCGCGTCGCGCAGCGCGTCGCCGACCAGGCTGACCGCGAGGAGCAGCGTGACCAGCACCAGCGCAGGGAAGAGGAACATCCACGGGCGCGTCGTGGCCGACGGGGTCCCGTCAGCGAGCAGCACGCCCAGGGACACCTCCGGCCGCAGGATGCCGAAACCGAAGTACGACAGGGTCGTCTCGGTGTTGATGGCAGCGACCACACCCAGCGTGGCGTCGATGATCAGCAGCGAGGCGACGTTCGGGATGATGTGCCTGCGGATGATCGTGCCGGTGCCGACGCCCATGAACCGGGCCGCCTTGACGAACTCACGATCACGCAGCGACTTGGTCTGGGAGCGGATCACCTGCGCCATCACCATCCAGCTGACCAGCGCGATGAATGCGGTGAGCACGACGAAGGAGAGGCTCTTGAAGACGGGGCTGAGGAGCACCAGGATGAAGAAGGCCGGCAGCACCAGCAGGAAGTTGATCATCCAGCTGAGCACGGCGTCCGTCTTGCCTCCGAGGTATCCGGCGAACGCCCCGACGAAGGCCGCGATCAGCGTGCCGGCCGGTCCGGCGATCAGGCCGATGACCAAGGACTTGCGCAGCCCCGACACGGTCTCCGCGTAGATGTCCTGACCGATGTCGTCGGTGCCGAACCAGTGCAGCGAGGTCGGGCCCGTGCTGGAGTTGATCAGGTCCTGGTCGGTCGGTGACCACTGCGTGATCCAGAGACCGACGATCGCCCAGAGGATCATCAGCCCGACCACCACGGCACCGACCCAGAAGCGAGGAGTCGAGCGCAGCCGCAGCCAGATCAGCCGTGATCGACTGGCGTTGCGACGTCCCTTGGCCGGAGCGCTCAGGTCGGCGGTCAGGTCGACCTCGACCCTGCCGACGGGGTCCGTGACGGCCATCAGATCCTCACCCTCGGGTCGAGCGCGGCGTAGAGCAGCTCGGCGGCCGTCGACGAGATCAGGATCAGGATCGAGAGGTAGAACACCGAGCCGGCCGTCGCGTTGACGTCGTTCTGGGTGATCGAGGTCAACGCCAGCTCGCCCATGCCGTGCCAGCTGAAGACCAGCTCGAGCAACGTCGATCCCGCGACGAGGGTGCCGAAGCTGTAGGCGAAGTAGGTCGACATCGGGATCAGCGCGACCCGGACGCCGTGCCGCAGCATCGCCGAGTTGCGGGTGCGGCCCTTCGACCTGGCAGTCCGGATGTAGTCGGCGCTGAGGACGTCGAGCATCGCGTTGCGCTGGTAGCGGGAGTAGGACGCCGCTCCCAGAGCGGTCAGCGCGATCGTCGGCAGCAGCAGATGGCTGAACCGGTCCACCAGGACGTTCCAGGTGCCGTCGATGCCAGGGGTGTACTGCCCCGTGAACACGATGAGCTGCCTCCCGATCCAGTCGTTGAACCGCGTGGCCAGGATCATCAGCACCACGCCGAGGACGAAGACCGGGGTGGCGAGCACGAGGTAGGAGGTGTAGGTGACGACCAGGTCGCTCGCCTTGTACTGGCGTACGGCTCCCCAGACCCCGAAGGCGACACCGAGGACGGCCCCGAGGAGGGACCCGATGATCAGCAGCTGCAGGCTGACACCGGAACGGACCAGCATGTCGTGACCGACGGAGTCGAGGTTGTTCTCGAGGCCGAACGAACCGTGCAGGAAGATGTTCGAGAGCCAGTGCCAGGTGCGTTCCAGCAGCGGTGTGGCGGGATCGACGCCGAGCCGACGCAACGAGGCCTCGATGTCGGCGTCGCTGGGGCGAGGGTTGCGCCCGTAGTAGCGGGCGGCCGGGTTCAGCACCAGGCTGGCGAGGATGTAGCCGACGACGGTCGCCAGCACCGTGAGGATCAGGTAGTTGAGAAACCGACGGAGGCTGTAGACGATCATCGCGCCACCGGACGAGCCACCGGACGAGCCACCGGACGAACCACCGGGCGAGACGCCGGGTGACACACCGAGAGAACCACCTAGGGAGCCTCTGTTTTCTCTCTGCCCACACGCGGGGGTCGGGACGGACGGTTGCACGCTAGCAACCAGATCGGTGGATAGCACTCACCGGGCGACGCAATCTTCTAGAGCGACCAGATCGTGACATTCGCGGCGAGCAGGCCCAGCAGGGCGAGGGCCGGTCCCCACCGCCACGTCGTGACCGCGAGCACGGGTGGATCCTCGCTGTCCGTGCGTTCCCAGGCTGCTCGGAAGCGCTCGATGGTGGCAGTGACCGGCGCGGTCTCCGCCCCGGAGCGGCGCGGCAGCCCCGGCCCGTTCCAGGACGTGATCGAGACGACCCGACCGGAGCTGTGCCGTGCGCTGACGGTGGTCAGGCCACGCACGCGGACGGTCTCGAGCGCGGCGAACGGGACCCAGTGCACCCGGAGCGGGTTGACGACGCGAAGGCCGTCCCGAAGGACCACCAGACAGGGGCTGGAGAGCACCATCCACACCGCGAACGCGATGCAGGACATCAGCACGACGACCCGCAGCGCGTAGCCGGCGCTTCCCTCGACCACCGCGTCGGCGACCGCCACGACGCAGAACACCCAGACGGCGACCGGGACCAGCACCGCACCGGCCTGCCGGAGCACCAGGGGCCGTGTCGTGCCCTCCACGCCCGCAGCCATGTCGCTCAGGCTACGGGGGTGGGAGGCTGGACACATGGACGCGGTGCGGGCCGCCCTCGAGGCGGTGCCTCGGGCGGGGTACCTGCCCCGGCGAGCCCGCTTTCGCGCCGGCTTCGACGGCCCGCTCACGATCGGGCACGGGCAGACCAACTCCCAGCCCCGGACCGTCGAGGCGATGCTGCGCCTGCTGCAGGTGGGTGCCGGTCAACGAGTCCTCGACGTGGGCTCCGGCTCCGGCTGGACCACGGCACTGCTGGCCGAGCTCACCGGCCCCGCGGGCACGGTGGTCGGTGTGGAGCTCGTCCCGGAGCTCGCCGCCTGGGGAGCGGCCAACCTGGCGCGCACCGGCTGCGGGTGGGCGAGCATCCAGCCGGCCACGGCGGGCGTGCTGGGCGTGCCGGCCGGTGCGCCGTACGACCGGATCCTGGTCTCGGCGGACGCCACCGTCCTGCCGCCCGAGCTCGTCGACCAGCTCGGGGACGGCGGACGCCTGGTGGTGCCGGTCCGGGGGACGATGACGCTGGTCATCCGTAGCGGGACCGAGGTGGGGACCAGTGAGCACGGGAGCTACCGGTTCGTCCCGCTTCTCTGAGGCGAGCCGTCTGCCCCGAACGAGAGCAGCCACCTCCCCCGCGCCTGCGCGCGGAGGAAGTGGCTGCATGCTGGCTACCCGGCTCTCACCGGGGCACCGGAAGGATCAGTGACCGTGCCCGTGGCCGTGTCCTGCACCCGAGTCAGCAGACT